>NZ_KB893184.1 GCF_000374025.1 Spirosoma panaciterrae DSM 21099
GCGCTCCATCTCGCTTTGCCGCAGTTGCTTACGGAGTGAATCGACTTCTTGTTGAAGACTTTGATCGGTTTTCTTTTCCCCTTTGTCATTAGTCTTCCGCCAGGCATGAATTAGGCTATCGCTAATGCCCATTTTACGGGCCACGGCCATGATGGGTTCACCATTGGCAACTAGCCGCAGCACATCGGCTTTAAACTCGGCGGTATACTTTCGTTTGGGGCGTTGGGATTGGTTCATGGTACACGAAGTTAAAAAGTTTCGTGTCCGGATTTTTAGGACCATATCAGTTGGCTTATTTGGCAGGCTCTGCGGGCTTGGCCAGTTCAGCAATGGCCTGCTCACTGAGGCCGCCGATTACGTCCAGTTTCGGCATTGCTTTTTTCAAGTTAGCGACGCCCTGATCGGTAACCTTGGTTTGCCAGAGATAAACCGTTTTAAGGTTTTTCAGACTGGTTAGCTCAGTCAGACCCGCATCCGTAACATGTGTGCCGTATAGGTTCAGGTATTCGAGGTTGGGTAGATTTTTAAGTTGTTTCAGGCCCGCATCGGTAATTTTGGTTTGTTCCAGATGCAGTTTTTGCAGATTTTCGAGTTTGGCTACCTGGGCCAGCGCGGCATCCGAAATTTGGGTGTCTCCTAGTTTTAACCAGACCAGTTGTTTACTTACCTTAGGCAGTAAAGCCGCCTGGGCATCGTTGAATGTGCGGGCGTTTACTGCGCTGACTTCCAATTGGTTTTGCTCTTTCGAAAGCGGTAATACCAGCAAGCCCGCCTTTTTCAATTCCTCAACTGCTTTTGGATTGGCGGCTTCCATTTTCATGGTCAATACGGGGGATTCTGGTGCCGGGCCAGTGGCTATCGTAGAACCGCCAGTTTCAATAGGCCCACCTCCGCTCAGCGAAGCCAGCACTGGGCGAATGGCATCGTTGACGGCCAGATCCGACACTTTTTTGTCGAACGGAGCCCCCTGATCAATCCACCAGGTCAATAGCGCAATCTGGCCTTCGGTCAACTGATTTTTACCCTTGGGCGGCATGTGATGATCGTCTTCTACTGGGAGTAAACAGACCTTAATTAGCTCACTATTTGCACTTTTGCCAGAAACAAAGACGGGCCCATCTTCATACCCCTTTTTAATCATCTCTGGGCTGTCGAGCCGGAGTTTTGCTTTCGATTTATCCGCATTATGACATTGTACGCAGCGGGTTTGCAGAATGGGGTTGACGATCTGCTGGTACACCATCGCCTGATTAACGTCCTTGATGGGTTCGGCCTTAAACGTTGGCTGTTTGGGTGGAAGCCCGGCCAGTGACCGAATCGGGCCTGGAGCATATTGGGTGAGGTAATCGGAGCCGTGGGTCAAATTGCCCCCGTTATGCCCCGCAACCAGTAGTAGCAGGAGGGCAACACCGAGCGCGGGCAAGTAAGCTAACTGCGCTACAGGAACGATACGGCCCAGGTTTTCGGACTTGACAGACCAAGCCAGCCACGCAAACACGGCTACGCCAATCCCTTCCCATTTGTGAGAGTCCAGCGTTTCGGCTTCGTAGCCTCCTCCCAGCGAAAGCATGTAGCCAAACAAACAGGCCAGTGTGGCGCTCACGGCCGACCAGAACAAAATAAGGGTTATTGTATGCTGGCTGACCGTATTGCGACGGGTCAGCCGATCAAGTTCAAGTAGACCCGCGATCAACAGAAAGCCGATGGGTAAATGGACAATAAGCGGGTGAAAGTGTCCCCAAAACAATACCCAGTCGGCGGGTGGTGAAACCGTGGCTTGCGCCAGAATAAATTGATTCATATAGGAATAAGGTCAGGCAACCCGCTCCAATTTGATTGGATATGTTTTTTTAGAAGCCCACTGAGCTACATAAACATTTTCGTCTTCATCGACCAGCACATCATGTGGATGCAGAAAAGGCGAGTTTGTACGGTCTTTACGCTGCTCGCCTAGTTTTCCGTCCTGGTATACAGGCTCTGTGCCGCCCGGTGTAGACACAACCCGGTCGTTTTTGTCAAGGATCGTGATGTAACCTGAATCAGGATAGGAATCGGACGTACTACGAAAGACAGCGCCATATAGGCTATTGCCATGGATGACCGGGCGACAAATGTATGAGCCGGGCAAAGCGATGGTAGAGAGGTACTTGCCATCCAGCGAGAACCGTTTTAAGGCATTGTGCCGTCGGTCGGTAATTAAAAGGGTTGGATTAGTGGCATTACGCCGATCAACAACAATGCCGTGGCAGCAGTCGAAGGTGTCGGTCGTTTCGCCTTTACCACCCCAGGACCGAATCAGCTTGCCGTTTTTGTCGTATTGCATGACATAATTAAGCCCATACCCATCGACAACATAAATGTCGCCGTTGGCTGGATTGACGGCGGTTTCGGTGGGTTTGAACAGCGTCGGGTAATCATACTTGCCGGTTTCTCGGGGATAGTCGATTTTCAACAGCTCCCGTCCGGTCAAATCGGTTTTGATAACCTGATGGCGGTCAGGATCGGCAATGAGCAGGTATTGATCAGACCCTTCGCCAGCAATCGTCAGGCCATGACCGCCTGGGTAATCATGCCCCCACGTATCGAGTAGTTTGCCCGATTTATCGTAGATGAGTATGTTATTTTTGGTCTCATTGGTTAACAGAATGATCCGGCCCTTGGCATCCTGAACCATTTCGTGGCAGTCGTTGACGGGGTTTTTGGAGGCATCTAAAACGCCCCAGCCCGGTACTACCCGATACTTAAATCCATTATGGCCCAATACCACAGAATCCACTTTGCGTTTGTAGGGATTAGCAGAAAGAACGGTTGGCGCTACCAGACTGGTTGCGGTTGCCAGCGCTGCCTGTCTGGCAAATGATCGGCGGGAAAGGAAAGGAGCCATAGCGTACTCTATCGTTTTTCTGAAAAAGTAACGAAAGAATAAACTTTACTGCTACCCTGCCCAATAGAAAAATCGGCCAGTTGAGAAAGATACTCAACTGGCCGATTGTCAATGAACTTGCCCAATGGTTATTTGTTGTTGTCCTGCTCATTGTCGGCATCGCCTGGCCCGCGATGGCCCTTCCGCATCTGCCCCCGCATGGATTCCAGTTTTGCAAACTGATCGGGTGTCAGAATGGCTTTCAGCTTGGCTTTATAGTCGTCGGCGTTCGCTTTTAGCGCCTGTGATTTAGTCCGATTGTCGTCCGACCCTTTCTGAATGGCATCAACCTTTTGGGCTCTCGCCAGTGTCACATCATACACTTTTTTGGTAGTTGCGTCGTCCAGGCCAAGCTGTTGTTTCATTCGGTCGGTCATCCGCTGAGCACGTGTAGCTGGGTCTGCTGCCTGATATTGCTGCATCCCCCGGCCACGGCCCATTCTGGACGTCGTTTGTGCTGGCGCGTCAGGGGTGGTTGTTTGAGCAAGTAAGGGGAGAGATAAGAGCGAAAGCATCAGCCCGCTCAGCATAAGTTTCTTAATCATGGTTTTTGTCGTTAATCCGATTATGAGACGGACAACAGGCGCTTCGGTTTAATGAGCACCATGATTTTAATTACATCTTAACCGATAAGGAATGACAGAAAACGTTCACTAGGTTGTGTTTAATGGAATCAGGCCGTTTGCAATGAACTGATTAAGTGGGCAATTTTTTCCAAACCGTCTGCATCGGCTGGGCTAAAGTCATTGAGTCGATCGCTGTCTACATCCAGCACCATCGTTACCTCGCCAGACTGGTCGAGCACGGGTACAACAATTTCGGATTTGGAGGCCGAGCTACAGGCGATGTGGCCCGGAAACTGCTCAACATCGGGTACCAGAATTGTCTCTTTGCGGGTATAGGCCGCCCCACAAACGCCCTTGTTGAAAGCGATACGTGTACAGGCAATCGGACCCTGAAAAGGACCTAGCACCAACTGGTCATTCTTTTTGAGATAAAAACCAACCCAGAAGAAATCGAATGCTTCTTTCAGAGCTGCGGCAATATTGGCCAGGTTGGCTACCAAATCGGGCTCTCCTTCGACCAGGGCTGTTAGCTGTGGAAGCAAACTCTGGTAAACGGCTTGCCGATCAGTAGTTTGAGGAAGAATCAGTGTTTCTGCCATCCTATAGCATACATCATTTAGTTTCTTGTAAAGAACTGGATAAGCACGATGCTCAATGTAGTAAAAAACGTGCTGGCAATGACCCGGATGAGCGTTGGAATAATCAACGACAGGCTACTTGCTTCGATAAAGAACAGCGCCGTATGGTGAATAAGTGCCAATATGGCTACATATCGGAAGAAAGCACCTGTTCCTAATTCTTTTAACGAAAATTCGATACGGGATTCAATCCCCGGTACATCGATCTGTGCCCGCACAATGAACGGTCGACTGTATGCCATCAGTACAGTAGCGGCCGCGTGCATACCTAACGTATTATAAAACGTATCGACGACGATGCCCGTCACGAAAGCAATGAGCAACAGCCAGGTCAGGCTTGTTTCATTGGGCAGGAGCAGGATGCAGGCAATGTAAACAAAGCAAAATGCATAATCGAAGAGTACCAGGTTCCGTACAAGCACGATCTGCAATACGAGATAGAGCAAAAATAGCAGTACGGTCGATACGATTTCGCGAAAAGTCATTGGGCAAAAGTTGTCAGGCAAAAGTCGTTGGTCAACAGCTTATCCGAATGCCTATTGACCACCGATTTTGACTTTTATTTTTCAGTTTCAACTTGTTTCTCTAACTGGTCCTGCTCCGCTCTCAGCCGATTTTCGACTACGTAGACAAAAGACAGGTTACTGAAATTAGTAGCCAGATTCAAGGTCAGGTCGTGGAAGGTCTGATTCGGCTGGACACCTACAGTACGAACGCGGCCGACTAGAATACCGGGAGGAAACGTTGAATTAAATTCAGATGTAACGACCGAATCACCTTTGGCAACAGGCTTGTAGCGAGGAATGGCATCTAACTTAATCAGGTGAGGGTCGACGCCATCCCATTTGGCCGAGCCAATTTCGCCCGCTTTCACCAGCTTCGATGATACCAGAAACTCGGAATGTAGAATGGATGTGATTACCGAAAAATGCTGGTTACAAACTTTTACTTTTCCTACCACACCTGTTGGCGAAATAACTCCCATGCCCGGACGAATACCGTCGTCGGTGCCTTTGTCGATGGTGATGTAATTGTTGGCAAACTGCGTGGTGTTATTCACGACCTTGGCTACCGTAAATTTGAACCGATCGGCAAAAGCCGAGTCGGCCTGATATTCAGCAGGAGCCGCTGGTTTGCTCTGGAGTAGTTTGGTTAGCCTGGCGTGAAGTTGTTGGTTTTCGAGGGCTAGATCGGCATTGACTTGCCGGAGGCTGGCGTACTGATTGGCAGCGTTCGACCAGGCCAGTATCTGAGCCGCATACCGATTCGAGGTGTTGAAGTACGTTACACCCCAATAGTTGCTGGTGTTGATGATGAAGTAAAAACAAAGTACTTCCAGCAACACAAACAGAATGAAGTTTCGGCTTCGTAAGAAAAAATCAACTAACTCTCCCATATATATAAGTAACGTGGTCGGACTGGTGCACCAGCGTCTGGCTCGCACAGTCAAATATTGGCTTTCGACTATGCGGACCAGACGCTGGTGCGCCAGTCCGACCACGTTACTTTAACTAATCAGAACAGATTTGTACAAATCCAGGTTCTTAATTACTTCACCCGTGCCTTTTACAACCGCTTTGAGCGGGTCGTCGGCTACGTGGATCGGCAGTTTCGTTTTGGCGCCCAGCCGCTTGTCGAGACCATGCAGCAACGCTCCCCCACCTGTCAGGTGAATGCCGTTCGTGTAAATATCGGCCGACAGCTCCGGTGGCGAAATTTCAAGGGCTTTCATGGTAGCCTCTTCAATTTTCGAGATCGACTTGTCGAGCGAGTAGGCAATTTCGCTGTAGGTAACCTTGATTTCTTTCGGAATCCCCGTCATCAGGTCGCGGCCCCGGATTTCATAATCGGCAGGCGGATTATCGAGTTCGGGCAGGGCTGAACCCACTTCCATCTTTATCTGCTCAGCCGACCGTTCGCCGATGAGCAGGTTGTGTTCCCGACGCATGTAGTCGACAATGTCCCGTGTAAAGACGTCGCCCGCAATCCGGATCGACTGTTCGCAGACGATACCCGACAGGGCAATCACGGCAATTTCAGTAGTACCACCGCCAATGTCGACAATCATCGTACCGTTAGGCTGGGTAATATCGATCCCGATCCCGATGGCTGCGGCAATAGGCTCGTGCACCATATACACTTCTTTTGCCCCGGCATGCTCGGCAGAGTCTTTAACGGCCCGTTTCTCCACTTCGGTAATCCCCGATGGAATACAGATGACCATTCGGTGCGAGGGCGAAAAAAGCTTGCTGCCCGTATCGATCATCTTAATCATGCCCCGAATCATGAGTTCGGCTGCCGTAAAATCGGCAATGACACCATCTTTCAGGGGGCGAATGGTTTTGATATTTTCGTTCGTCTTTTCATGCATCTGCATGGCCTTATGGCCAATCGCCAGCACTTTTCCGCTGACTTTGTCCATTGCAATAATCGAAGGCTCATCCACCACAATCCTGTCCTTGTGAATAATCAAGGTATTCGCTGTGCCCAGGTCAATTGCAATGTCGCTGGTTAGAAAATTAAAAAGTCCCATTATAGGTTGACGCAGAACGCCTTATTACGAGTACTGATTTTTTGAAAAGTGTACAAAAATAGGGAGAATCTGACAAAATTCCCGTTCCAATCGTACGTCTGAATAAATAGTTTTTCCGGCACTCAAATAATTGGTTCTCCACGATAATAAGACAAATCCGAGGCAGCGACGCTACCTTATCCTTCCCGCATCTCGGCGCGAAGGCTGTCAAATAGCGCTATAAACTTCTGACAAGCTTGCTTCGATGCCATCGGGATTTTCCAATAGGCCCGGCGGAAATCAGGGTCTGTTGCGTCAGTAATAGCCGTTCCTTTTTGTAAAAAGAACTCTACCTGATAAGTATCCTTCCCGCTTTTACTCCAATTCAGATGAGTTGTTTCTAGTAACGGAAAAATATGGTTGTTAATTTGAATCGCATACGTTTTTGTAAGTGGTTTGATTACCGTTGTCGAAGGGGAGAGGCTTGTTTGCTGAAGAAGCGTTTGCAAATCAGCTACCGTGGTATGAATTCGTTCCTGAGCTAAACAGGATCCGGCGCCAAGGAAAACGACAAAAAGAGTGAAGATGATTTTTTTCATAAAGATTGTTTATTTTATGACCAGATGCGCACAGACGCCGGAGAGGTTGCATGCCCGTGTTCTGATCCATAAAATGATCAACGACAGGGGCCATAAACGACTGTATGAGTAGATCGATACGAGCGTTTAAAGGGCCATTCTGTCCAACCCAATCATGGGCATAGTATACAAAGTATAATCTCCATTACCTTTGCAGTATTATGGGAATTCGTTCGGTTGTGAGTAAGCCATTGGCTAAGTGGGTAGTAGAACGTCAGCAAGACTGGATGTATCGACCTGCTCAGGCTCAGCAAAACTGGTTTCAGAAATTAGTTGAAGGCGGAAAAGATACGGTGTTTGGACGCGACCACCGGCTGAAAGACGTACAAACGGTTGAGGAGTTTCGGCAGGCTGTTCCCGTTCGTGACTACGAAGACCTGAAACCATACATCGAGCAGATTTTGCATGGCGATTCGGATGTGCTCTGGAAGGGTAAACCCATATATTTTGCCAAAACATCGGGCACAACATCGGGTACTAAATACATTCCGATCTCGAGCGATTCAATTCCGAATCACATCAATTCGGCTCGTGATGCCCTGCTGAACTATGTCAACGAAACAGGTAACAGTGGCTTTCTGGATAAGAAACTCATCTTTCTGTCGGGGAGTCCTGAACTGACCCAGAAAGCAGGCATTAACATTGGGCGGTTGTCGGGCATTGTGAATCACCATGTTCCGGCCTATCTGCGCACCAACCAGATGCCCAGTTACGAAACGAATACCATCGAAGACTGGGAAACGAAACTGGAGAAAATCATTGATGAAACGTTGCCGGAACCGATGTCCCTGATTTCCGGAATTCCGCCCTGGGTGCAGATGTACTTCGACCGGATTCAGGAACGGACAGGCAAGCTAATCAAAGACGTTTTTCCTGATTTTTCGCTGTTTGTGTACGGTGGCGTAAATTTTGAGCCTTACCGCGCCAAACTGTTCGAGAGTATTGGCAAGCGCATTGACTCCATCGAAACCTACCCTGCTTCAGAGGGCTTCATTGCGTTTCAGGACTCGCAAACTGAAGAAGGGCTGTTGATGCTGTTAAACAGCGGTATCTTCTTCGAATTCATTGCTGCCGACGAGTTTTTTAGCGAGAATCCGCGCCGATTGACCATTGATGAAGTGGAATTAGGCAAAAACTATGCGGTCATTATCAACAACAATGCGGGCCTTTGGGGGTATTCTCTTGGCGATACGGTTAAGTTCGTGTCGCGGGAACCTTACCGTTTATTGGTAACAGGCCGGATCAAGCATTTTATTTCGGCATTTGGTGAGCATGTTATCGGCGAAGAAGTAGAGAAGGCTTTGCAATTTGCCATGCAGAAACATCCGGAAACTGAAGTGGTCGAGTTTACGGTGGCGCCTATGGTTAGCCCGAAAGAAGGTTTACCTTATCATGAATGGTTCATCGAATTTGCCACACCTCCGCATGACCCGGTTACGTTCGCAAAGGACATAGACAATCGTCTGATCGAACTGAACGTTTATTACGATGACCTGATTACGGGGTCTATTTTGCAACCCTTAAAATTAACGAGCTTGCCACGGGGTGCCTTTCAGCGCTACATGAAGTCACAGGGAAAACTGGGCGGACAAAACAAAGTCCCGCGCTTAAGCAACGATCGCAAAATTGCCGAGGGATTAGTACAGGTAATGCAAAATGTATAATGGTTAATGAACAATGAAGATAACGGGTATAGATATTGGCGAATACCGTCAGTTTAAAAATATTAAGTTTGATTTTACGTATCCCGAAGGCCATCCAAAAGCAGGCCAGCCTTTGGAGAAGGTCTGCTTTATTGGCCAGAGCGGAACGGGGAAGACGACTTTGTTGAGAATTATAGAAGAGTATTTTAAAGCCATAGATTTTGGTTTAGATAGGCAAAAGTATATTGATAATAAACTTAAAAATAATGAAAATCGCCATAGAGATGATACTGGAATGATGTTTTATAATTATATATTAAATATTAGGATAAAGGCTTTGTTTAATGATAGATATATTGAATTTGATAGATACAATAATGCATACACGACTGAACGCGGAGATGATATCTTAAGATGGATAAATAATGAAGAATTGCTTGAGTTAGCAACTCTGAGAAATCCAATCTGTTTATTCATTACAGAATCTATAGCTCGTGAAGCCAATGCTTTTCTATTTGACCAAAAAGACCAGCAAAATGTATTTTCTGATTTTATAAAGACAGATACACAAATAGAAGAAGAAAGGGTTGCTCGTGAAAGTCGGCTTAATAAAGTAGGCTCAAGAAAAGTGATTTCTTTGGGAGATATGCAATCGTTATCTACTTGGCAATATCTACTAAGAGACATTGATAAGTACGATGAAGAAACTGTAAAGTATATTACAAATATTGTACAGAATACTCCTAAAGAAAAAGTAACTGAAGAGCTTCAAAGGTGGATAGATGCTGATCCTAGAATTGAACTAGCTCAAAAATGTTTAAATCCTATTTTGAGTAAGTTTATTTTGGAAGTAGATGATAGTGAAAAAGGGAAAGTACCTATTGCAATCCGAACAAAGGGAGGTATTAAAATAGATAGTTCATATCTAAGTACTGGTACTCGTCAAATCTTGGCCACTGCTATCCCTATTTACAAGTTTGATACAAAAGATACAGTAATTCTTTTCGACGAACCGGAACGTTCTCTATTCCCTGATATTCAACGTGAGTTAGTCAAGTACTATACTAACTTAGCACCTGAAGCCCAATTTTTCTTTGCGACTCATTCCCCTATTATTGCATCTGCCTTCGAACCTTGCGAACGATTCATTTTATATTTTGACGAAAATGGCGAAGTAAAACGCCGGAATGGAGTAGCACCTATTGGTGATGATCCGAATGATATTTTGAGTGCCGATTTTGGCATGAATGAATTAATGTTACAACCAGGTCTGGATGCTTACGAGCGATACCGGAATCTATTTGTAGAAATAAAAAACGAAAAAGACCCTATGCGTCAAAAAGAGTTAATAGTCGAGCAGGCTAAGCTGGGCGATCAATACAATTTTTAATCGGCATGCGACGTGTTATAAAATCGGCTCAGTCGAAAATTATTGACCGACAGTTAGCTTACAAAGACGGAAATAATGATGAATTACGACAACTTCTGGCCGAAGAACAATATAGTATCTGCGCTTATACAGAAACCTATCTGGCTTCATCGGATGACGCACATATTGAACACTTTAATCCGACACTAAAAAACACAGCTAATGACAGCTACACGAACTGGTTTCTGGTCAAAAGTTTATGGAACGTCAGAAAATCAACGAAATGGACTGAGCCTATCCTTCATCCTACGGCAGAAGACTTAGAACAACGGATCCTCTATTTTGATGGCAACTATGCTGCCGCTGATCCGAATGATGTAGAAGCTCAAAACCTTATACGGTTACTAGATTTGGACAATGCCAGGCTAGCTGATCAACGAAAACGATACATTAAATCAAAAAAGCAGCAGATTGACAATCTGAATCAATCAGCGCAGCAATACTTTGACGAACTGATAGTTGAATACCCTGAGGGAGTCTACTTCATCCGCGCCATCGAAGAAGAATTGAATGTTAAAGTCAATTTTGACTTAATGAAAAAGCCATAAGGGCTAATAGTTAACAGATTAGATCATGGAAGCTTTAGCTGTTACACAGGAATTTATCCTTGAAACGCTTAGGGCCAATCGGGAGCGATTGAGAAATGAGTTTGGCATTGAGCGTATGGGGCTGTATGGCAGCTTCGCCCGGAATGAGCAAACGGGGAAAAGCGATATTGATTTAGTCTACGATTTAAAGCCAGATTTTAAATTGGCCTGGGCTGAGAAAGAACGATTATACCGTATTCTTCGTCGAAAATTGCATCGGAAAATGGATTTAGTTGATAGTCGCCTGATGAACCCAATTATCAAGTATTATATGCGTAAAGACGTTATTTATGTTTAGTAGCCGTAACTTAGTGTATATATGTACCATTCTCGAATGCATAGAAAAGATCTTCATATATGTTGGTGGATTCTCGAAGGCTTCAGAATTTGAATGGGCAAATGACCAATTAAATTTCAACGCTACTTGGGGATTACTTCTGGTTGTAGGTGAAGAATCGAAAAAGATTGATGTAGGTCTCAAAAATCTTTACTCTACGATTCCATGGCAGCAAATAGCAGGCATGAGAAATTACTTGGCGCATGATTATAGAGGAGTCGATAAGGAATTAGTTTATCAAACAGCCCGTGTAGATCTTATCAATGTCAAAACTGTGCTGATTGACATGCTCGATAAAGTTGATTTCGAGGATGGCGCACTTGTTGAAGCTTTGGAATCACCCTACTACCGGCATATCCAATACCTCCGTAGCAAACTAAATGACTGACATAAAAAAACGACATATTGCCATTCTGGGCTCTACTGGCTCTATCGGTACGCAGGCAGTTGAGGTTGTGAAAGCACATCCCGACCAGTTTCAGGTGGAAGTGTTAACCACCAATAATAACGCCCATCTACTTATTGAGCAGGCTATTGAGTTACAGCCTAATGTAGTGGTTATCTGCAATGAAGATCGCTACGATCAGGTTTTTTCGGCACTTGACCCGCTGGGCATCAAGGTGTATGCGGGTGCCAAAGCCATTGCTTCGGTAGTTCAGATGGATAGCATCGACATGGTGTTGACGGCTATGGTTGGGTATGCTGGTCTGTTGCCAACCATTAAAGCCATTGAAGCCGGAAAGTCGATCGCTCTGGCCAACAAAGAAACACTCGTGGTAGCGGGTGAACTCATTACCCAACTGGCGGCTCAGAAAGGGGTTAATATCTATCCGGTCGATTCGGAACATTCGGCTATTTTTCAATGCCTGGTTGGCGAGTTTCATAACCCCATCGAGAAAATTATCCTGACAGCCTCGGGAGGGCCGTTTCGGGGCAAAACGCGGGAGTTCCTGTCGACGGTTACGAAGGCACAGGCGCTTAAGCATCCCAACTGGGCGATGGGGGCCAAGATTACCATCGATTCGGCTACGTTGATGAATAAAGGGCTTGAGGTGATCGAGGCCAAGTGGTTGTTTGGCCTTCAGTCGAGTCAGATTGAAGTAGTGGTTCATCCGCAGAGTATTATCCACTCGCTGGTTCAGTTTGAGGATGGGAGTCTGAAAGCGCAGATGGGATTGCCCGATATGCGCTTGCCGATCCAGTTTGCATTGGGGTATCCGAACCGCATCAAGTCCGATTTCCCCCGGTTCAACTTCCTGGATTATCCGTCCTTAACGTTTGAGCAGCCCGACCGCGATACGTTCCGAAATTTACAACTAGCCTTTGATGCACTCGATAAGGGCGGGAATGCGCCCTGCATCATCAATGCTGCCAACGAGGTGGCTGTCGATGCCTTTCTGAACGATCAGATCGGCTTTCTGGAAATTTCGGAAATCATTGAAACCTGTCTGAGTAAATCGTCATTCGTGCAGCGCCCAACTTATGACGATTACGTTCGGACGGATGAAGAGACGCGCCGGTTAGCCACCGAACGAATTAAAAGTTTGGTTTAGCTGTTTGCATTATATGACCTGAACATAACGTTTTAACGGTCATAACCCACTATATTTAGGTTGCCTGAGTGCTTTTATCTGTCAACCAATCCTAAGCTAAGTCGTTAAATAATCTTAAAAAGAAACCTCTCATAAAGGCCCGCCAAAGCGGTTTTTGAATACATGGAAATTTTAGTGATGGCCGGACAGCTCATTCTGGGCCTGTCCATCTTAGTTGGATTACACGAATTAGGACACCTGCTGGCTGCCAAAGCTTTTGGTATGCGGGTTGAACAATATTTTATCGGATTCCCTCCGAAAGTATGGAGCATAAAACGGGGCGAAACCGAATATGGGTTGGGAGCAATCCCGCTGGGTGGTTTTGTGAAGATTTCGGGAATGATCGACGAATCGCTTGATACAGCCCACACCAATGCCGAACCACAGCCTTACGAGTTCCGCTCGAAACCAGCCTGGCAGCGATTGATCGTTATGCTGGGAGGGATCATTGTGAACGTTATTGTTGGCATCTTGATTTTTGTGATCCTGGCCTATAAAAATGGGAATACCTATCTGGCAACGAAAGATGCAAAGTACGGAATTGTTGCCTACGATCTGGCCAAAAGTATTGGCTTACAGACGGGCGATAAAATCGTAAAGGTCAATGGAAAATACATTGTGGACTTCAATGAAATCCGTAGTTCGGATGTATTGTTAGGCGACAACAGTTACTATACCGTAGAGCGGGGTGGTAAGCAACTTGATATTTACATCCCGAATAATTTTGCCGACAAGCTGATCGGGAAAAAAGGGGATACTGAGCCATTCATTGCTCCGATTGAACCGTTTAAAGTTGGCGAGTTGGCACCAGGACAACCTGCCCAGAAAGCTGGCCTTAAAACGGGTGATGTTATCACCAGTATCAATGGCAAACCCATCCAGTTTTACCATGAGTTTGTTGAAGCCATCAAACCTTTAAAGAACAAGCCTATCGATCTGGGTATTAACCGAAACGGCTCCCCGCTCACATTGCATATGACGACTACGCCCGATGGTACGATTGGTTTTTACCGGGAGTCTCTTTTGAAACTGACTACCGAAGAATATACCTTTGGACAAGCACTGGCAGTGGGGACCAATAAGGCCTTCCAGGTTGTTTTCGATAACATTAAAGGATTTGGCAAAATCTTCCGGGGCGAAGTGTCGGCCTCAAAAGCGCTGAGTGGGCCGATTGGGATTGCCCAGAACCTGTTTGGCGGCATCTGGGACTGGAACCGATTCTGGGCCGTTACGGGGCTTTTGTCGATGGCGCTTGCGTTTATGAACGCCCTGCCCATACCTGCCCTCGATGGTGGTCATGCTACCATTTTGGGGTATGAGATTATCTCAGGGCGTAAACCATCCGATAAGTTTTTAGAAGGCGCTCAGCGTGTAGGTATGGTTATCCTGCTTGGCCTGATGGCTTTTGCTATTTTCAACGATGTATTTAAAGCCGTTTTTTAAGAAGCTTAAACGCAACGCTCTAAGAAACAATGCAAAGAACGCCAGGCCATACCCTGCGTTCTTTGTGTCTTTGTTGCACCTTTGTCTTTTGCTCATACTGTGTACTGCCAGCCGACCGGCTCATGACTTTCATGCCAGTGTCACCCAGATGCAGTATAATCCGAAAGAGCGATCATTTGAGATTAGTATCCGTATTTTTACGGACGACTTCGAAAAGGCTCTTTCTGAAGCATCCCATAGCCGGATCAATCTGGAAACGAATGCTAAAGCCGATGAGATCATTGAGAAATACATTCTGTCGCATATTAGCTACGTAAATCCGCAAAAGCAGAACAAGCCATTAAAATATGTTGGGCATGAAGTAGAAGCGGACGCAAACTGGATTTATCTTGAAATGCCCTACGCTGAACCGTTTCGGGGAGGACTGCTGAAACAGAATGTTTTGATGGAGTTATTTGACGATCAGGTTAATATGGTCAATATACAGTATCAGGGCCAGAAGAAAACATTCGTTTTTCGCAAAAATCAGCCGGTTCAGGACATATCGTTCGGTTAATAAATTTCTGAGTTAGTAAGGTTCATAATCCGTTAATATTGTAGTAATAACACTTTCCTGGTCAATTCGTCATAACAATACGATTGGCACACGGATTGTATTAGGTTGATACGTACCTTGCCGTAGCTAACCCATTAGTGAAGCTGCCACACTGGCAGTGTACATATGATATTTGATAAAGAATTAACAACCCGTTTATTGATGACCGATTTTGATTCGGATAATTTAGAGATTGTTCCGCTCGGATCACCGGAGGGGTTAGATGAAGACTATGAGTTACCGGCCAATCTCCCCATTCTGCCGGTTCGTAATACGGTATTGTTTCCGGGTATGGTTATACCCGTTACGGTCGGTCGTGCCAAGTCGATTCGATTGGTGAAACGTGCCTATAAAGGCAATCGGATTATTGGCGTAGTGGCTCAACTCAATCAACAGAAAGACGAGCCAACGGTCGATGATTTGTATCGATTTGGAACGGTAGCCTACATCATCAAAATGATTACGCTGCCTGATGGTAATATTACGATTATTATTCAGGGTAAAAAGCGGTTTGAGATCCAGCAGATTACGCAGGAAGAACCGTTTATGACAGCTCAGGTCAAGCAAATCGATGATTCCTTCCCGAACGTAAATAAGAAAGAAGGGAAAGCATTGCTGCAGTCGCTGAAAGACGCGGCTTATAAAATTCTGCGGCTGAATCCCGAAATTCCTCAGGAAGCTCGTATTGCGCTGGATAACATCGAAAGCTCAACGTTTCTACTCCACTTCCTGTCGTCGAACCTGAATGCCGATGTAGCGGATAAACAGCGCCTTCTTGAACTGATCGATGGCAGCCAGCAGGCTAGTTTGCTGCTCGAATTCATGCTTCGGGAGGTACAGTTGCTCGAACTGAAACGGGAAATCCAGTCGAAAGCTTCGTCGGACCTCGACCAGCAACAGCGCGACTACTACCTGCGCCAGCAGATGAAAGTATTGCAGGACGAGCTGGGTATGGATAATCCCGACCGGGATATTGACGAGTTGCGCATGAAAGCCGACCGTAAAAAATGGTCGACCGAAGTACGTGGTCATTTTGATAAGGAGCTTAACAAGCTGCAGCGGATCAACCCGATGGCACCGGAGTACCCGGTAACCATGAACTACGTCGAGCTAATGGTCGATCTGCCCTGGAACGAATACACCAAGGACAATTTCGACCTGAAACGGGCGCAGAAAATTCTGGATACCGACCACTTCGGGCTGGAGAAAGTGAAGGAGCGGATTATTGAATACCTTGCCGTTCTGAAGCTGAAAAACGATATGAAGGCCCCGATTTTGTGCCTGTATGGCCCTCCGGGTGTGGGTAAAACCTCGCTGGGTAAATCGGTAGCCAAAGCGCTTGGCCGCAAATACAGCCGGATGGCGCTGGGTGGTGTACACGACGAAGCCGAAATTCGGGGCCACCGGAAAACCTACATCGGGGCTATGCCGGGCAAAATCATTCAGAACATTCGGAAATGCGGTACGGCCAATCCGGTGTTTATTCTGGACGAAATCGACAAGGTAAGTTCCGACTTCCGGGGTGACCCATCATCGGCCCTGCTCGAAGTGCTTGATCCTGAACAGAACTCGACGTTTATGGACAACTACCTCGAAACGGAATTCGATTTGTCGCGGGTATTGTTCATTGCAACGGCCAACTCGCTCGATACCATTCACCCAGCCCTTCGCGACCGGATGGAGGTGATTGATATTGCAGGATATACCGTTGAGGAGAAAGTACAAATTGCAAAGAAATACCTGATTCCCAAACAGCGTAAAGACCACGGCCTGAAGCCTAAAGATCTGGTTATTGACGATAAAGCGATTCTACGTATTATCGAAGGTTACACACGTGAGTCGGGTGTTCGGAATCTGGAACAGAAAATTGGTGCCTTGGTGCGAAAAGTGGCTAAATCCATCGCGATGGAGGAAGAATATAGCCACACCATCAAAGCGGCCGACATTCCGAAACTGCTGGGGGCTGAGATTTTCGACAAAGAGCTTTATGCCGACGACGATATTGCAGGCGTTGTAACTGGCCTTGCCTGGACACAGGTGGGTGGTGAAATCCTGCTGATCGAATCCAGCTTAAGTCGAGGCAAAGGTGTACTGACTTTATCGGGCCAGTTGGGCGATGTCATGAAAGAGTCGGCCATTACGGCACTCTCGTATCTGAAAGCGCATGCCGACGATCTGGATATCGATTACCGGATTTTCAATCACTACGATCTGCATATTCACATTCCGGCTGGAGCCGTTCCAAAAGATGGCCCATCGGCTGGTATTACCATGCTGACGTCGATGGCTTCAATCTATACGCAGCGAAAGGTGAAGCCTTATATAGCCATGACGGGCGAGGTAACTCTGCGTGGTAAAGTGTTGCCGGTAGGAGGGATCAAAGAGAAAATTCTGGCTGCCAATCGGGCAGGGGTTAAAGAAATTATTCTCTGCTCGAAAAATCGGAAGGATATTGAAGAAGTCAATCAGACCTACATCAAAGACCTGAAATTCCATTACGTCGATACGGTCGATCAGGTGCTGAGTACGGCTTTGCTTCCCGGTAAGGTTGGTAAGCCCATGAAGTTCATCCTTCCCGAAGAAAAAGAACAACGGGAAGTAGAGAAAGTATACTAAACGGGTGTATGGTGTATGATAGATGAAGTAGTGATTGGTTTCTGATTAGAATGCCTTATACGTCCTATATCATACACCATACAGTCTACATCATACATCCAGTTGGTGCTTGATTTTCAGAAACTTTCTGCTCAGTATCAGCAGGCGCTACTGCGTCAGGTAGTGCCGTTTTGGCTTAAACATAGCCAGGATGCGCAGTGCGGAGGGTATTTCGATGCATTGACCACAACAGGTGAAGTCATTGAAGGAGACAAATCCGTTGTGCTGCAGGCCCAGCAGACATGGGCATTTGCCTGGCTCTATACAACATTCGACGGCCAGACCATCTGGCTCGATCAGGCCCGGCAGGGGGCTACGTTTCTGAGTCAGTTTGCGCATGATGAATTACTAAGCTGTTATGCGCAACTTGACCGACGTGGACGCCCGGTTGCTCCTTCCAGCGATTGCTCCCCTGATGCTTATGTTGTGATGGCCTATGCGCAGATGTTCCAGGCTACGGCTGAAGATGAATGGGCAATGCTGGCCAGGCAAACGTTTTCAGGTATCTTTCAACGCCGGGAAATTGCCCGACAAGCCATTTCAACGAATTCGGAACAATACCGCCTAACTCGTCACTTGGCCGAAGCGTTGGCCGTACTGAAAGCTACGGTAGCCATGCAGCCACTTCTGGACGAAGAATCCTGGAAGCAAGCGATTGAGTCCATCGTTCAGGAAATTATGCATGAGTTTGTTGATCGGCGGACAGACATCCTTCGTGAATGCATCCTGCCTGATGGTGGCTTTCTGAATACTCCCGAAGGTCGTCGATTGAACGTCGGTCTGACGTTTCAGGCGGCTAACTACCTGCTCGATCTGTATGCCGAAGCCACCCGGTCAAAAAATGGATTAACTGGCCTGGTTACTCGTAAAGTGGTTTCGCAGGTTGTGGCCTGGTGTCAGCAGATGTGCGAGCAGGGATGGGATGAAGCTACGACGGGGCTGAGTCCCTCTATTGATTTTAAAGGGCAGTCGATTACCTTTCCTGATTTGCAGCAAAAATGGGCCTGGGTGCATGTGGAGGCCCTTTCAGCCCTTTTAAAATCCTATTACCATACTACCAATGCCGATTGTCTGAAGTGGTTTAAGCGTATTCACGATTATACGTTCCAGCATTTCCCTGACCCCAAAACTATAGGCTGGCATCTGGTCATCGATACACAGGGACAACCTCTGTTAAGGGCCAAAGTAATTCCGACCGTCGGCTGCTATTCGCTCATTCGTTGCCTGACCGAAACGGCCCAGCTTCTGCCTGCCTGTGAGCAACTAAAAACCAGCCCGCAACCTGGGCGCTCTCGTATCTCGCTTAATTCATAAGTGTGCGCGACGATCTATACTGATTTGGGCGATATTCACTACTTTTGCGACCAAGTTTTTGTATCGTTTTCAATCGTTTATAGAACCAAGTCCAATGGAGAAAATTAAGGTAGCGAATCCGGTTGTCGAACTGGATGGCGACGAAATGACCCGTATCATCTGGAAATTCATTAAAGATAAGCTGATTCTGCCCTACGTTGACGTTGATATTAAATATTACGACCTCGGCATCGAATACCGCGACGAAACCAACGACCAGGTAACGATTGATGCGGCCAATGCCATTAAAGAATACGGTGTCGGTATCAAATGTGCTACCATCACGCCCGACGAAGACCGTGTGAAAGAATTCAATCTGAAGCAGATGTGGAAATCGCCGAACGGTACCATTCGGAACATTCTGGATGGTACGGTGTTCCGTGAGCCGATTGTGATGAGCAACGTTCCCCGTCTGGTCGTAAACTGGAAAGCACCGATCATCGTAGGTCGTCACGCGTTTGGCGATCAGTATCGGGCTACGGATTTCGTGGTACCTGGTAAAGGTAAACTGACCATGAAATTTGAAGGCGAAGACGGTACTGTACAAGAGTATGACGTATTCAACTTCAAAGGTCCGGGTGTAGCCATGGGCATGTACAACGTCGATGAATCGATCAAAGGGTTTGCCCGTTCGTGCTTCAACGTGGCCGTTCAGAAAGGCTGGCCGCTGTACCTGTCGACCAAAAATACCATCCTGAAAAAATACGACGGTCGTTTCAAAGATATCTTCCAGGAAATCTACGAAACCGAGTTCAAAAGCACAGGCGTACATTACGAACATCGCCTGATCGACGACATGGTAGCTTCGGCCCTGAAATGGGAAGGAAACTTTGTATGGGCTTGTAAGAACTATGATGGTGATGTTCAGTCGGATACGGTTGCTCAGGGCTTTGGTTCGCTGGGTCTGATGACGTCTGTTCTGCTGACACCCGATGGCAATACGATGGAAGCTGAAGCGGCTCACGGTACCGTAACCCGTCACTATCGCGAATACCAGAAAGGAAATAAAACCTCGACCAACCCGATTGCATCGATCTACGCCTGGACCCGTGGACTGGCGTTCCGTGGTAAACTGGATGGCAATCAGGAATTGATCGATTTCGCTAATGCACTCGAAGACGTTTGCGTTGAGACTGTTGAAAGCGGAAAAATGACCAAAGACCTGGCTCTGTCGGCATTCCCTGATGTGAAGAATCTGGTGGCTGGTGAACACTACCTGTATACTGAAGACTTCCTCGAAGCGCTGGATACCAACCTGAAAGCGAAACTGAACCGGGATTAAACTGATTTTGGGATTTTCAGGATTTTGCTAGAGCGCTTCTTTGAAGCGAAAACAAAATCCTGAAAATCCCAAAATCAGCTAAATCCCGGTTCAGACGGTGCCGCTCTCAAGTAGGGCGGCACTTTTCTTTTCTTTGATAGACTAAACTCGTTTAATCATGAAACAACTGCTTATACTTGCGGCATTAGCGCTCTTTTCGGTTACTACAAACGCGCATACACTTAATGGCGATCCGCCCGTAAAAACGATGAAAAGTAATTCCGTTCAGCATATTGTGCTCTTCAAATTTAAGCCTGAAACGACGCCCGAAAAAGTGAAGGAAATCGTAGCGGCTTTTGAAGCGCTGCCCTCAAAAATTAAGGAAATCAAAGGGTTTCAGTGGGGAACCAACAATAGCCCTGAAAACCATGCCCATGGTTTAACCCATGCATTTATCCTGACATTCGATTCAGAAAAAGACCGCGATGCCTACCTGCCTCACCCAGCTCATAAAGAGTTTGGTAAAGTAGTGGGTCCCTGGATTGGTGATCTGACAGTCGTTGACTTTACGAATCAGGCGAAATAGAATAAGGCTATATACTTGCTTTTGTCATCCCGACAGAGGTGGGATCTTAATGTATCCTGAATGTGAGTAAGGACACTTTAAGATCCCTCCTCCGTTGGCATGACAAAAGTTATTCTTCCCAACCGAATGAGCGTTCGATGGCTTTTTGCCAACCGCGCATGAGTTTGGCTCGTTGGGATTCTTCCATAGCGGGTTCATAGGTTTTAGCAATGCCCCAGTTCTGCCGTAAATCGTCGAGGTTTTGCCAATAACCGACGGCCAACCCGGCAGCATAAGCGGCTCCCAACGCTGTGGTTTCGGTCATGCGGGGGCAAATAACGGGACGGTCGAGTACGTCGGCCTGAAATTGCATCAGCAACGAATTGACCACCATACCTCCATCGACCCGGAGCGAACTGAGCGATACACCTGCATCCTGCTCCATAGCCCGGACGACATCGACCGTCTGATAGGCGGTTGCTTCCAGAACCGCTCTTGCCAAATGCCCTTTGTTGACAAAACGCGTTAACCCGGCAATAACCCCCCGCGCATCGGCTTTCCAGTGGGGAGCATAGAGGCCCGAAAACGCCGGAACGAAGTAAGCTCCGCCGTTATCGTCAACGGATCGGGCCAGCGTTTCGATGTCCGTACTTTTCTTAATGATACCCAGGTTATCACGTAGCCATTGTACCAGCGCTCCCGTAATGGCTACACTGCCTTCGAGTGCGTAGTGAACGGGCTCATTTTGAAATTGATAGGCTACCGTAGTAAGCAATCCACAGGTTGATGTACGTAGTTCTGTCCCCGTGTTCATGAGTAGGAAACAACCCGTTCCGTAGGTGTTCTTTGCCTGACCGGGCTCATAACAGGTTTGACCAACCAGCGCGGCCTGTTGATCGCCCAGAATACCCGCCACCGGAACCCCCGGCAGAACTTCCGAAACTACATTGCCGTATACCTCACTGCTTGGGCGAATCTGAGGAAGCATAGTACGAGGAACCGTAAAGTCGCGTAGTAAGTCATCATCCCAGTTCAGGGTTTGGAGATTCATAAGCTGGGTTCGGCTGGCGTTGGTTACGTCGGTCAGGTGCAGCCCACCTTGTGAGCCCCCCGTCAGGTTCCAGACGACAAACGTATCCATATTGCCAAACAAAGCATCGCCCCGTTCGGCATCTTCCCGCAAACCGGGCACATGATCCAGCAGCCATTTAAGTTTCAGCCCACTGAAGTAGGTCGCTAAGGGCAAACCCGTCTGCGATCGAAACCGATCCTGGCCGCCATCCGCAGAATATTGATTAACCAGATCGGCTGTTCTCATATCCTGCCAGACAATCGCATTATAATACGGTTTGCCCGTTCGGCGGTTCCAGACGACCGTCGTTTCGCGTTGGTTCGTAATACCGACGGCAGCAATATCCTGTACTGATAGCTTTGCTTTTATTCGCGCTAAAGCAATCACTTCGAGCGTATTTTTCCAGATTTCTTCGGGATCGTGTTCGACCCAGCCTGGTTGTGGATAGATTTGTTTGTGTTCTTTCTGGGCCAGCGAAACAATCTGACCTTGCCGGTCGAATACGATGCAACGGGTACTGGTTGTTCCCTGGTCGATGGCGGCTATATAGGAGGGCATAAAGAGTATAGGGATATTCGTTTAGGCTTGTAATATTGTCGAAATATCCAATTAGTTTAGCGAAAAACCCTATAACCATGCAAAAAAGAACCTTTCTCAAGTTGTCGTCTACACTAATGGCTACTCCGTTATTGTCGCCACTGGTTAGCTGGGTGGCCGACGAAAAAATCAGAAACTGGGCTGGTAATTACGAGTATAGCACTACCAAACTCACCAAAGCCAGGTCAATTCAGGAAGTACAGGACTTTATCAAAAAACAGAATAAACTAAAAGTACTGG
The DNA here is from genome assembly GCF_000374025.1 of Spirosoma panaciterrae DSM 21099. Lineage (GTDB taxonomy): Bacteria > Bacteroidota > Bacteroidia > Cytophagales > Spirosomataceae > Spirosoma > Spirosoma panaciterrae. The sequence goes on from NZ_KB893184.1 coordinate 22,647, forward strand.
GTACGCGCCACTGTTTCAATGGGATAGCTGATAGCAAAAACCAGTTCATTTCGCTGACGGAGATGGACGATGTGATTTCACTGGATACCAAAGCCAAAACCGTAACCGTCGATGCCAGTATGAAGTATGGTCAACTGGCTCCGTATCTGGACAAAAAAGGGTTTGCGCTTCATAACCTGGCCTCGTTGCCGCATATATCCATAGCGGGTGCCTGTGCTACGGCTACTCATGGATCCGGAGTGAAAAATGGAAATCTGTCTACGGCCGTTGCGGCTATGGAAATCGTGACGGCCAAAGGGGAAATACGGACGCTCTCTCGCGCTAAAGATGGCGACGCTTTCAAAGCGGCTGTAGTACACCTGGGCGGTTTAGGAGCCGTGACCAAAATCACTCTTGATATTCAGCCAACGTTCCAGATGCGGCAGGATGTGTACGAAAACCTTCCACTGGCGCAGCTTCAGGAGCATTTTGACGCCATTATGTCGAGCGGCTATAGCGTAAGTCTGTTTACCGACTGGCAGAAAAAGCGCGTAAATGAGGTCTGGATTAAGCGGAAGATTGAAGCAGGAAAAACGCTGGAGGCCAAGCCGGAGTTTTACGGGGCCAAACGGGCTACGAAGAACCTGCACCCCATTGCCGAGCTGTCGGCGGTAAATTGCACCGAGCAGATGGGCGTTCCGGGACCCTGGTACGAGCGGTTACCACACTTCCGAATGGGTTTTACGCCGAGCAGTGGAAAAGAATTGCAATCGGAATATTTTGTAGACCGGAAAAATGCCGTTGAGGCAATCCTCGCCGTTGAGCGACTGAATAAGTTTGTAAGTCCTCACCTGATGATCACCGAACTGCGTACCATCGATGCCGATAATCTGTGGATGAGTCCCTGCTACAAACGTCCGAGCCTGGCCATTCACTTTACCTGGAAACAGGATTGGCCTTCGGTCAAAAAGGTATTACCTATGATCGAGAAAGAATTGGCTCCGTTCAATACCCGGCCACATTGGGGCAAGCTGTTTACCATCGCGCCTAAACAGCTACAGGCGCGTTACGAGAAAATGCCGGAGTTTAAGAAAATGCTGACCGACTACGACCCTCAGGGAAAATTCCGCAACGCCTTTCTGGATACCAATATTTTCGGAAGCTGAGGTTGTTGAGGACATAAACTTTGAGAACTATAACACAGAGCTACACAAACAAAAATGAGATCCACAGAGCGCTCTGTGGATCTCATTTTTGTTTGTGGTATAGCCTTTATAGCGCGAATCCACGAATCAGCAGGCCCCCCACAATCGCACCAACGATTGGACCAACAACGGGTATCCAGGCGTAGCTCCAGTCGGATGAGCCTTTACCTGAAATTGGTAGAATAGCATGGGCCAGTCGTGGGCTTAAATCACGGGCGGGGTTAATCGCGTACCCCGTTGTACCTCCCAGCGAAAGACCAATACTCCAGACCAGAATACCAACCAGATAAGGACCAACCCCTATAGCTAGTTCGCCAAGATTTTTTGATGAAATACCCGCTAAGCCCAGAATGAGAACCAGGGTGCCTAAAGCTTCGCTTAGGAAATTAGCCCCTGTTGAACGAATGGCTGGCCCAGTCGAAAAACAAGCCAGTTTATCGCCGGGGTTGGGTGTGGCTGCCCAATGGGGGAGATAATGTAACCAGACGAGGGTAGTGCCCAGAAAAGCACCGATCATTTGAGCCGTAATATAGGGCACAACATGGCTGAAATCGTTGGTGGCGACAGCAAATGCGATCGTAACGGCCGGGTTCAGATGCGCGTCGGTGCTGCCGAACGCTTTAGCCACGAAAACCCCCATCGTAACCGCAAACGCCCAGCCTGCTGTAATAACGATCCAACCCGCCGATTCACCTTTGGTTTGTTTTAAAACTACGTTGGCGACTACGCCGTTACCTAATAACAGCAGCACCATTGTGCCAATTAATTCACCTAAAAATGGAGAGGTGTGCATGATGAAGACAATCGTCGATAGCCAAAGTCGTCAGGCAATGGTCAGAAAAAGACACGGGTAAGTCCCTACTGACCTATCGACTGACGACCATTGGCTAATGACTTGATTTCGAGGTTTAGGAATAGTTTATGCAAATTAAATTATATTTTTGGCCCGAATCCAAATCCGAGCTATAAAAGTCCCTGGATTATCTGTTACTCAACAAATTTAGTATTCTTTAACTCGCTTCGTAGCAAATGAAACGCATTGTTTTTGACCAAACTGGCAAACCCACCGATATTCTGAAAACCGCTGATACCCCCATGCCCGAACCCGGACCAAATGAGGTTCGGATAAAGGTAATTGCGGCACCCATCAATCCGTCCGATATCATGTTCGTGCAGAATCTGTACGGAATTCGTCCAAAACTACCGTCGGGAGCCGGTTTTGAAGGTGTAGGCATTGTGGATGCGCTGGGCGAGGGCGTTCAGATGCGAACAGGTGTGCGGGTTAGCTTTACAGGTATAGGCACCTGGGCCGAATATGCCATAGCGCATCATCGGAGTTTGATTCCGGTGCCCGATGCCATGTCTGATGATGTAGCGGCTCAATTATTCGTTAATCCGTTTACGGCCTATGCGATGGTACAGGATTCGAAAGTGCCGGAAGGAGGTTGGCTTATGCTCACGGCTGCTGGTTCGGCCTTTGGCAAAATGGTTATCCAATTGTGCAAAATGAGGGGTATCAAAACGATTGGTACCGTTCGGCGCGACGACCTGAACCAGGAACTGAAAGCGCTTGGTCTTACCGAAGTCGTTAATGTCGAAACGGAAAATCTGACCGACCGCGTCAAAGAGATAACGGAAGGTGCTGGTGTAACCTGTGTGCTGGATGCCGTTGGCGGACATACCGCAACTGAAGCCCTGAAATGTTTAGGTAAAGGAGGGACCATGCTCATCTATGGCGTATTGAGCCTGCAAGATCCACAGATCAATGCGGGACTGATGATATTCAGAGGATTGACGGTGAAAGGTTTCTGGCTGACGGACTGGATGCATCGGGTCGATAGTCAAACCCGGCAGGATGTTGCCCAGCAAGTAATTAGTCTGCTCGCATCGGGTCAGATACAGTTACCCGTTGAAGCCTCGTATAATCTCGACCAAATTACCGAAGCTGTTGATCATGCCGAACGGCATGGCCGATGGGGTAAGATCCTAGTAAAGCCCTGACGGTTTAGTGTATACGATTGCTGGTCGTTTAATCTGGCAGAATCGCTTGCGGCTGTCCGACAAGTATTTGCTAAGTAAAATGACCATCTGGGCGGTATTTGTTAACATCGGACAGGATGTCTGTGTTACTTCATTATCTTTGAAACAATATCCGGTGAAACCCGCACGTTTGTTCCTGTAACGACTCTGTTGGTCTTACCTCATCCACTTACCCGACTCGTTCGTATGCTTTTGCTTCAGGTTCCGGCTGTCGATACTACAGCCGCTTCGCTGTCTGCCACAGCGGGCACCCAAACCCAATCGCTCCAGTTATTCGACCTGGTAGCCAAAGGGGGTTGGGTCATGATTCCCATCGCCATTTTATTTTTTGCCGCGCTTTATCTGATTTTTGAGCGCTACTTTGTCATTCGCTCCCAATCGAAGACCGACGCCAACTTTATCGACAACATCCGGGATATGGTGGCGCAGGGTAATATTCGGTCGGCCGAATCATTCGCCAAAAATCAGCGTACCGCTATGGGCCGTGTGTTTGAAAAGGCTATCGGCCGAATCGGGTCACCCATTCGGGAAATCGAAAGCACCATCGAAACGGTTGGCCAGATCGAGCTATCGCGGCTGGAACGGAATATGGGCTATCTGGGGATCATTGCCGGTATTGCACCAATGATGGGTTTTATCGGAACCATCTCCGGGATTATCCGCATCTTTTACGACATCTCGTTGTCTGATAATATCAGTGTCGGGATCATTGCGGGTGGTTTGTACGAAAAAATGATCACCTCAGGAGCCGGTTTGATCGTCGGGGTTATTGCCTATACAGGCTATCACCTGCTCAACATGATGATCGAACGGTTTACCCTAGCCCTCGAAATCAATGCATTCGAATTTATCGAGGTGCTTCAAAAACCGACCAACGAACCTGCGCGGGTGCGGTAACCAATGAATAATGTGACATGGGGCTAAAAGCCAGTCCATTTTTCATTGTTCATTATCCATTGCAATTATGAAACTCCGTCGAAAAAATAAGTTTGCTGCCGAAGTGGCGACCTCGTCGCTGAACGACATCATGTTTTTCCTGTTGTTGTTCTTCCTCATTATTTCTACGGTAGCCAACCCCAACGTCATAAAACTCATGTTGCCCAAAGCCGCTTCGTCGCAGCAGTTGAGCAAGAAGCAGGTGACGTTGTCGGTCGATGACAAGAAACAATATTTTATTGATAAGAAACCCGTCGATCCGGCAAATCTGGAAAACGAGTTGAAAACCATCATGGCTGGTATTGCCGAGCCGACCGTTGTGGTACGTTTTGACAAAAGTCTGACGGTTCAGGATTTGGTCGATGTACTGCAAACGGGCGCCAAGCTCAATATCAAGATGGTGATGGCAACCTCGAAATAAACCAATTCGCCAGGTCGTTTTGGCCTTCATTACTTATCGTAAGCCGATGCCGTTGCCGCATCGGCTTTTTTTATAGTCAATCAAATTGGCTTACTTTCCAGTTAATAGGGTAAACGAATCGATTATGATAGCCGACTACACCGAATCCCCTGTTTGTCATGTGAATGACCTCGTTGATGGTGAATTGAAATTAGTTCGCGTAGGCGATACGGATGTACTGCTCGCCCGCACCGACGGACAGTTTTACGCGCTACATCCGCAGTGTACCCATTACCACGGGCCACTAGTTGAGGGGGTTCTGAATGGGCATCGGCTGATTTGTCCGTGGCACAATGCCTGTTTTGATGTTCGGAATGGGCATCGACTCGAAGCTCCTGCTCTGAATGGCCTGCCTACGCATGAGGTTCGTATCGAGCAGGACCAGGTGTTTGTTCGGGTAACGACCAATAAAGAGAGTCTGGAAAATCCGATGGCTACCCCCGACGAAGCCAATACAGAAACCTATGTGATTGTTGGGGGCGGAGCGGCTGGTGCTTTTGCGGCCGAAGCCATGCGGGAAGGTGGGTTTACTGGCAAAATTATCATGCTGACTGAAAGTGATCAGTTTCCCTATGACCGTCCCAATTGCTCCAAAGAATACTTGCAGGATGCGGCTCCTGATGAGTGGATGCCCCTTCGGCCTGAGGATTTTTATGCTGATTTTGGTATTGAAATCCGTACCAACCAGCGGGTTACAGTACTTGATCCAATCGAAAAGAGGATTGAGTTAGCTTCTGGCGAAACACTAACCTACGACAAGGTACTCGTTTGTCCCGGAGGCCAGCCCAATACACTGCCTGGCCTAAACCCTAATCTGAAGGGAGTCTACACACTCCGTAGTATGTACGATAGCCAGCATTTGCGCGACTTAGGAAAGCAAGGGAAGCGGTTCGTTATCGTAGGGAGCTCGTTTATTGGACTTGAAGGAGCCATGAGTCTGCGAAAACTTGGCAGTGAAATCGATGTAGTTGGGCCAGACTCTGTTCCATTCCGAAAAATTCTGGGCGAAAAAATTGGTCGTGTGGTTCAGAAATGGCATGAAGATGCAGGAATAAGGTTTCATCTGGGTCGGAAAGTAGACCATCTGGAAGGAGAGGACACGGTTCAGACCGTTGTGCTGGACAATGGCGACCGCCTGCCTGCCGATGTTGTCTTACTCGGGTTGGGCGTAAAACCACGAACCGATTTTTTGTTGGGAATATCACTCGAAACGGATGGTGGAATCAGCACGGATGGTAATTTGAACAGCATGGAGGGACTCTATGCGGCTGGCGATATTGTCCATTACCCAACTGCCGATGGCTCCCAACGCATTGAGCACTGGCGAGTGGCCTGCCAGCAAGGACATGTGGCTGGATTAAATATGGCTGGGCAGCAAACGCCTTACCTGTCGGCCCCTTTTTTCTGGACCGATCAGCAGGGGCATCAACTTGCTTATGTTGGCCATACGACAGCTATTGACGATATTATTTACGATGGTGATCCCGAAAAAGACGATTCTTTTCTGGCGTTGTACATTCAGCAAAACCAGATCCGGGCTGCGGCAGGACTTCAGCGCGATCAGGATATTATTGCCATTCGTGAGCTGATGGAAGAAGGCCGCATGCCAACCGTCGATGAGGTTCGGAACGGCATTGACTGGGTTAAGACACTGAAAAAAGCCTGATTCCTCCGAAACCTGTTTACCTTTGCAACCTGACCGGGTGAAATTCTGGTTTGGTTATGACGCATCAACTTATACTCAAAAAGCCCCTCGCTTTTTTTGATCTTGAGACTACGGGCATAAATATTGCCAAAGACCGCATTATCGACATCTGTATCATGAAAGCGATGCCGGGTGGTGAAGTGGTCAGCAAAACCCAGCGAGTGCATCCGGGCATGCCTATTCCGCTGGAGTCGAGCATGATTCATGGCATTTACGACGACGATGTGAAAGACGCTCCTCCGTTTAAATCGGTTGCCCGAACCTTGTCGCAGTTTCTGGAAGGATGTGATTTGGCGGGTTTCAACTGCAATCGGTTCGATGTGCCACTGCTTGTCGAGGAATTTCTGCGGGCAAATGTGGATTTCGACGTGAAAAACCGCCGATTGGTCGATGCGCAGCGTATCTTTCATTTGATGGAACCACGCAATCTGTCGGCTGCTTACAAATTCTACTGCGATAAAGAGTTGATCGGCGCACACGGCGCTGAAGCAGATACGCTGGCGAGCCTGGAAGTCTTAAATGCACAGGTACAGCGTTACCATGGCAGGGTCGCCCGAACCGACGGTGGGCAGGATGTCGTATTTGAGAATGATATCGATATGCTTCACAGCCTGACCGCCAATACCAATGTCGATCTGGCTGGCCGCATGGTTCTCAATGACAAAGGCGAAGAAGTGTTCAATTTTGGCAAGCACAAAGGCATGTCGGTGATGGAGGTGTTGAAAAAAGAACCCTCGTTTTACGACTGGATGCTGAAAGGGGAATTCCCGCTGGACACCAAACGGCGATTGACCGAAATTCGACTCCGTATGTTCAGCCACGTAAATGGCAAACGGTGAAACGCAGGAATGTAGAGTAGTGGCGAGGTTTGGCCAGGTCATACATCGGTACCCGTATAGCACCGCTTTGACTTATTGCACCCACTGCACTACATAAACGAATAATCTTTACATTTGCGGTACTTTCTATTAACCGGCAAGCCATGCAACCCACGCAGGACGTCCTCATTCCGGAAGTCATTCAGCAAATACCGCTTACGTATTATCTGATTCTCAGTACCGCCCTCTTTGTGATTGGCATCATTGGCGTACTGACCCGGCGTAACGCGATCATTATTTTTATGTCCATTGAGTTGATGCTCAATGCGGTCAACCTACTACTTATCGCCTTTTCGTCCTATCGATCCGATTCGGCCGGGCAGGTATTTGTCTTTTTCATTATGGCCGTGGCAGCTGCCGAAGTATCGGTGGGGCTGGCTATTATTGTCATGATTTACCGCAATACCCGCTCTATTGATGTGGGCTTGCTTAATAAATTGAAATGGTAAAAAAGAGTTGTCAGTTGGTAGTCAATGGTTGTTAACAGTATTTTAATCTATTGACTGATTGCTTTAGCAGACCGTAACTATTAGCTGACGATTATTGACTATCGACTAATGAAAATAGAATTACTCTGTGCGTTAATCCCGCTCTTTCCGCTTGTTGGCTTCCTGATTAATGGCCTTGGCTTTCGCCGAGTGCCAACGGGTTTGGTCGGATTTATTGCTACGGCCGCCGTACTGGCCTCTTTTTTAATCTCCATTTCGTTATTTCTTGGCTTCCAGGCCGAAGCTGGCCCACAAATCGCTACCCTCTTCGATTGGATTAGCGTGGGTGACCTGCACATTAATTTCTCGTTCCAGATCGATCAGTTGTCGTTGCTGATGTTGCTGGTAGTAACGGGCGTTGGTTCGCTGATTCACCTGTATAGTATCGGCTATATGCATCACGACGAAGGATTTGGCAAGTTCATGGCGTTCCTGAACCTGTTCATTTTCTTCATGCTGCTATTGGTGATGGGTTCCAACTACGTCATCATGTTCATTGGCTGGGAAGGCGTAGGGTTGTGTTCGTACCTGCTCATTGGTTTCTGGAACAAGAATACCAGCTACAATAATGCCGCCCGCAAAGCCTTCGTCATGAACCGTATTGGCGACCTTGGTTTTCTCCTGGGCATATTCTTAATCATCAACACTTTTGGTACGGTCGAATACCTGGATGTTTTCAAACAGGCAACCAGTTTGGGAATGGGCGATAAAACTATTCTGGCAATCACCCTGCTTCTGTTTGTTGGGGCTATGGGTAAATCGGCTCAGATTCCGCTCTACACCTGGCTTCCCGACGCTATGGCGGGCCCTACGCCTGTATCGGCCCTGATTCACGCAGCTACCATGGTTACGGCCGGTATTTATATGGTCGTTCGGTCGAATGTGCTGTATACCTTGTCGCCACTTACGCTCGAAATCATCGGTGGAATCGCCATCGCAACAGCATTACTTGCCGCATCGATTGGTCTGTTGCAGAATGATATCAAGAAAGTGCTGGCGTACTCGACAGTTTCGCAGTTGGGATACATGTTCCTGGGCCTGAGCGCAACGGCGTATACGGCGGGAATGTTTCACGTTATTACTCACGCTTTCTTTAAAGCCCTGTTGTTTCTCGGTGCGGGTAGCGTTATTCACGCCATGTCTGACGAGCAGGATATTCGGAAGATGGGCGGTCTGCGGAAAGCCTTACCGATTACGTTCTTCACCTTTTTGCTAGGCACCTGGGCTATTTCGGGTATACCGCCCCTGGCAGGTTTCTTCTCAAAAGACGAGATTCTGGCTCATGTGTATGAGCATAGTAAACTGCTTTGGGCGTTAGGCGTTCTGGGGTCGGGTCTGACATCGTTCTACATGTTCCGGCTGTTGTTTCTGACGTTCTTTGGCGAATTCCGTGGCACGGACGAACAAAAGCATCATCTGCACGAATCTCCGCTCACCATGACGCTTCCCTTGATGATTCTGGCGGTTCTGTCAGTTGTTGGTGGAGCGCTCAACTTACCGGGTGGGGGTTGGCTGAGTCACTTTATGGAGCCGCTGTTCGAAGGGTCTCGTCAGGTCAATCCTGAAGCATTTGCCGAAGGAGCCATTGATCACAGTACAGAATATATGCTGATGGCCATTTCGTCGGGAGTAGCTATCGTATCGCTCATTATTGCCTATGTTATGTACATTAGCCGGGGGGCTGTTCCGGCATCCGATTCGGCTGAGCGGTCTTTGCCTGAACAGGTAGTGTACAACAAATACTATGTCGACGAACTGTACGATACGATTATTGTTCGGCCTATTCGTGGGCTTGGCGATGCCTTGTACAGCTTTGGCGAAGGGCTGGTCGATGGTGTCGTAAATGGGGTTGCCTGGCTGGTTCGTCAGGGTTCAGCTCAGTTACGGTTATTGCAGAATGGCTCCATTGGATTCTACGTGCTGGCTATGGTTGTCAGCATTGTACTCATCTTCGCCTTTCGGTTTTTCATTCGACTTTAATTCATACGGTAGAATAGTTCGCCAATCGAACATCGTACTTTGTAAATCAGTATATGCTTACATTATTCCTGATTTTTTACCCCGTTGTAGCGGCTACCCTGATTCTTCTGATTCGGGGAGAACGGATAAAACAGGCTGCTTTAGTAGCTGCATTGGTTGAGTTGGCCATTGCTGGAGCGGCTTTAGTGAGCTTCAAGCCCGATGCAAGCTCGCAATTCGGTTTCGACTATGCCTGGATTGGCTCATTGGGCATTCGGTTCAGTGCGGGTATCGACGGTATCAGTATTTTGCTGGTGTTACTGACGGGCCTGCTGGTTCCATTCATCATCCTGTCTACCTTCAATCGGTCTTATAAGCAACCAGCCACCTTTTATGCCCTAATGCTGTACATGCAGGCGGCTCTGATGGGCGTCTTTACAGCGCGTGATGGGTTTTTATTCTATCTGTTCTTTGAAGCCGCATTGATTCCCATTTATTTCCTCGCAGCTATGTGGGGTGGCGAAAATCGAATCCCGGTTACCTTCAAATTTTTTGTTTACACCATCTTCGGAAGTCTGTTCATGCTGGTTGCATTAGTCTATCTATACTACCAGACTCCCGCTACGCTAACCGCTCCTCATTCGGCTGCCATCGCTGATTTTTATAAACTGAAACTGACGCCCGAAGCTCAAAACTGGCTGTTCTGGGCGTTCTTTATTGCCTTTGCCATCAAGATGCCGGTATTCCCCTTCCATACCTGGCAACCCGATACCTACGTTGAATCGCCTACACCAGCTACCATGCTGCTGGCGGGTATCATGCTTAAAATGGGCGTTTATGGGCTGATCCGGTTTATTTTGCCAATCGTTCCATTAGGGGTCGAAGCATGGGGCAAAACAGCGATTATCCTTTCGGTGATTGGGATTGTATATGGATCAATTATTGCCATTCGCCAGCGCGACATGAAGCGGCTGATCGCCTATTCGTCATTTTCGCACGTTGGTTTGATGGCGGCCGGGGTGTTCTCGCAAACGGAAACGGGTATGCAGGGAGCGCTGGTACAAATGCTGGCACACGGGATCAACGTTGTAGGAATGTTCTTCGTTGCCGATGTCATCTTCTCGCGTACGAATACCCGGCAGCTCGATCAGCTTGGTGGCATTACGCAATCGACACCTAAACTGACCGTATTTTTCATGATTATGCTCCTGGGTAGTGTGGCGCTTCCGCTGACCAATGGATTCGTTGGCGAGTTCCTGCTGCTGCATGGCGTCTTTACGTCCAACCACTATCTGGGTCTGGCGGCTGGATTTACCATTATTTTTGGGGCCGTATACATGTTGCGCTTATTCCAGAAAAGTATGTTTGGCTCGACCACATCACGTACGGAGACCTTTGCTGATCTGACCAGTTCTGAAAGCTGGGTATTTATTCCGCTGGTCGTTATGGTATTCTGGATTGGCGTTTACCCAAATACATTTTTAGAACTAACACAACCGGCAGTCGTCAATCTGATGAAATACATTGGTACGACGGCAGTGTCCATGAAATAATGTTTAAAGTGTTTACAGTTTACGAGTTTCAGTAGGATTGTATATCCGTCAACCGAAAGTGTAAACCGAAAGCTAAAAAAATATGCTTCCCATCGTTTTGTTATCGGTTTTTGGTATTGGGCTATTGTTTCTTGGCTTTATGAAGTCGAGAGCTATCTTATTGCCCGCCACGTTATTATTCCTGGTTGTTGCATTGGCTGTTAATTTCATAGACTGGAACAAATCCTATCTGTATTTTAATGATATGCTGCGAACCAATAATCTGGCGATGGTTTTTACGGCCATCATACTTCTATCGGCTTTTATGGTGGTGGCGTTGTCGAGTAATTTTCTAAACGACGAGTCGGCACAGCCCGCTGAATACTACGCTATTATTCTGTTCTCGCTGGTAGGGGCCATTATGATGGTGGGCTTTGAGAACCTGATTATGCTTTTCGTTGGGGTCGAAATCCTGTCTATATCCATGTACGTTCTGACCGGGAGCGACAAGCGGAATCTGCGTTCGAACGAAGCGGCCATGAAGTATTTTCTGATGGGTTCCTTTGCAACGGGTATTATGTTGTTTGGGATGGCCTTGCTATATGGAGCTACCGGATCGTTTACGATCGCTGGCATTGGTTCCTATGCGGCACACCCACAGGTAGGCCTTTCGCTGTTGTTGTATGTTGGCTTGTTGATGCTCCTGATCGGGCTCCTGTTCAAAGTTTCAGCGGCACCATTCCATTTCTGGACTCCGGATGTGTATGATGGTGCCCCTACTATTTTCACTGCGTTTATGTCGACAGTCGTGAAAACGGCAGGCTTTGCGGCTCTGTTTCGGCTGTTATCCGTTTCATTTGGTGGAGTTTACACGTTCTGGTGGACGATCCTGGCTATCATAACCGCCCTGACGCTGGTAGCTGGAAACATCACAGCCGTTTATCAGAACAGTTTTAAGCGGATGATGGCTTACTCCAGTATTTCGCATGCTGGTTATCTGCTTATTGGGCTGGCTTCATTAGGAACCAATACGAAACAGGCTATTGTCTTTTATTCGTTGGCTTATTCAATAGCCACCATTGCTGCGTTTGGGGTATTGCTTCTGGTAGCCCAGCAAAGAAGTTCACAGACGATTACCAGCGAAGGCGTAATTACTGAGAATTTTGATTCGTTCAATGGCTTAGCCCGCCAAAACCCACTGCTGGGCGTGGCTATGACGGTATCCATGCTTTCCCTGGCCGGAATTCCGTTGACCGCTGGGTTCTGGGGAAAGTTTTATATGTTTTCAACTGCCGTTGAGCGGGGCCAAATCTGGCTATTGGTTGTTGCGGTGTTGATGTCGGCGGTTGGTATTTATTATTACTTCCGGGTAATTATCGCCATGTATTTCCGGGATGGGGGCAATGATCCCATTCAGGTGGCTCCTTTTTATCGATATGTATTGGTAGCCGCTACTATATTGACGTTAGGGCTAGGCATTGCTCCTGGTTTGTTGGAAGGTTTATTTTAAACGTTGCTTCTCTCTATAAGCTAAAGGATGGAGCGTTTTTTGGAAAAAAGGCTAGATACCAGCTTACTGTAGGGTAATTAAAAGCCCCGGAGCTACTCATAGCTTTTAGTGATACTGAATGACCGTAGCCTAAGTAACCTATCGCCAGAACATACACGTTTGCATTTGAGTTTGTATTTTTGGGTTTGATAACGAATCAAGTCTAGTTTATTCAGTATACTTTTGTCCGGTCAACTTGTGAACGTGAGCAGCATCGAACAGCCAAAGCCTAAAGAATATAAGGACTTTTTTTCGTTCTTTCTGACGGCTTTGTTAGGTGCGTCAATAAATTTCATCAGCCGGATTTTCTATCGGCAATTCTTTGATTTTGATGTAAGTGTTTTCTGCGGCTACCTCACCGCTACGGTATTGACTTTCATACCGACGAAGAGGTATGCATTTTCGGCCGGAAAAACAGGTAATACAGGGCGGGAAGCTGTTAAATTCCTGGCTATAGCCCTCCTTGCACTCATTGTGCAGGTTTATGTCTCCAAATATGTATTGGAATGGATCGCTACTCCATTGCTACCCGACCCAGGTCAAAAAATATGGCGCGAAACGGGCTCGCATGTGGTTGGTATGGGTATGAGTTTTCTGGCAAACTATTTTGGGCATAAGCTTCTGACCTTCCGTAGTACAGGAATGTACGACAAAATTCTGTCCCGATCATCGAAGGAAAAAGAGGAGCAGATCTAAGCCCTATCACTGATAAATTCAATTACGAATATAACTTTTTGGATACAAAGTCCAGATTTCCACAAATTTATTAAGAGGAATATTGGATTTACTGTAAAAAAACTATATTTGCCACCGGAAACCTAAAATAGCATTTTCAGTCAAATGAAAAAAGTATTCGCTCTATTGTTCGTTGGCAGCATGCTGACCTTCGCTGCTTGCCAAAGCAAACCTAAGACGGAAGAAACCACCACTGATTCGACCGCTACGATGTCGACCGACACCACCACGATGGCTACGGATTCGGCTTCTACCATGGCTACGGATTCGGCTGCTGCTGACACTACGAAGAAATAAGTTTCTTCTCCACAGCATGCAAAAAAGCCTTATTTTTATAAGGCTTTTTTGTTTTTTAGACCTTGACAGACGTATTTTCCACACATGTGCCATCAGGAGCTGTCGAGTACTGCCATCAGCTCTGGCAATCTTACCAATTTGGGTTTCGAATCGTAAAACCTCGCCGGACCAGGCTGGGCGATTTTCGGGTTTTGCCACAGAACCAGACGCAGATCACCGTCAATACAAATCTGAACCCGTATGCTTTTCTGATCACATATGTGCATGAAGTAGCCCATGCCGATGTTCATCACCAATACAGATCGCAACGGAGAATCAGACGGGTAAAGCCGCACGGCCGGGCCTGGCAAAATGCATTCCAGCGACTGATGCACCCTTTGCTGACAGACGCCATTTTCCCGCCAATTGTCCTGGAGCCGCTGAAGCAATACATGTCGAATCCGGGTGCTACGACTTACACAAATTCACAGTTGATGCTGGCCTTGCGGCAATTTGACAAAAAGATTAACGAGCCTGTACCCACGAATCGGGTTTTACTTCGGGATGTGCCAGAGGGAAATTCGTTTCGATTGGCGCAAAAGACGTACGTTCGGGGTACGCTACGACGGACTCGAGTCGTTTGTAAGGAAATAACATCCGGTAAATCATATGCCATTCTGGCGCATGCATGGGTAGAGGTGATTGAATAATGTATACTGAACGCGGTACAATGAACAACGGAACAAGGCCCCTACACTTTCAGTGGATAGGTTGGCTATTGATTCGCATGGTTTATGGTTCTTTGCCGATTATTTTTCATGGCGTTCAGGCCCAATCAGTATTGCGGGAAGGGGTTTGGGTGAAGGTGGCAGTTACCGAATCAGGCGTATATCGACTAACGCAGACACAACTGGCTAAATTGAATCCTGCTTTTTCGACGGCTGACCCTCGTAAACTGCGATTATATGGAAATGGAGGGGCTGTTTTACCACAATCAAATGCAGTAGCCAGACCATCCGACCTCACTGAAAATGCCATTCAGGTGGTCGGAGAGGCCGATGGTCGATTCGACGCGGAAGATGCGGTTCTGTTTTTTGGACAGAGCCCACACGTAATTCGGTTTGATTCGGTAGCGCAACGATTTACGCATCAAATCAACCCTTACTCCGATACCACCTTTTACTTCCTGACCATAGGTACGTCGTCGGGACTGCGGATTGCTGAGCGCCCGGCAGGAGCAGTAGGTAGTTCAGCTACCGTAACAACCTTCAACGATTATCAATTTCATGAACAGGATCTGACGAAAGTACCGGCTGTTCATTCAGGACGTGAATGGTTAGGAGAATACCTGACCACCGACACTACAAAGAGCGTTGCGTTTGATGTACCGGGTCTTGTGGCCAATACACCTATACGGTTGACGGCTTCTGTAGTGGCAGGGGCTACAGTAGCTACGCAATTTCGGGTGCAATTCAATGACCAACAGGTTGGTATAATGCCAATAGCCCCAATATCCGGATATGAGTATGATTATCAGGGTATTGCCCGGGTCGATACGTTCCTGGCCAAGGCCGCTACGAGTGATAGCCCGGTTCGGTTGGCTGTAACCTACCGAAAAAACGGCTTGTATTCAGCGCAAGGCTATTTGAATTACCTGAGTATACAAACGCAGCGCGAACTACGGCAATTCGATCGGCCAACATGGGTGCGTCGAACTCCAGCAGGACAGTACAAAGTCAGTCAGGCCAGTAGCCGTCTGCGTGTATGGGATATTACCAAATCACTGGTGCCCGTTTCGCAGGCATATGTCCTGTCGACCAGCCAAGAAGCGGGCTGGGTAGCTACCCAAAGAAGTGATTATTTCCTGTTCACCGATGCTCAGATCATGTCGCCTGTTCTACTGACGGCGATTAACAATCAGAGTATTCAGAGCCAGAATACCCCCGATTTACTCCTTGTTACGCCAGCGTCGTGGAAAGCTCAGGCTGACCGATTGGCTCAATTTCGCCGGGACCACGATCGGCTAGATGTGCTGGTTGTAACGACTCAGCAAGTGTATAACGAATTTGGGTCCGGTTTATCTGATCCTACTGCTATTCGGGATATGGCCCGGTATTTTTATCAGAAGCAGCCTGCGAAGCTCCACTACCTGCTGCTGTTTGGCGATGCTACCTACGATTATCGGAACATAGCCGGACAGGTCAATGCGTCACAATTGGCCAATATGGTTCCTGTTTATGAAAGCCGCGAGTCTCTCCATCCTGTTTTAAGCTATTCGTCCGACGATTATTTTGGCTTTATGGATCCTAATGAGGGCGAGTGGCCTGAGAACTCCCAGGGCGATTATCAGATGGATATTGGAGTAGGGCGCCTTCCTGTGAAATCGGTGGATGAAGCCCAAACGGTTGTGGACAAACTCATTCGATACAGTTCAGACCCTTCGATTGCAGGTGATTGGCAAACCCGGGTGATGTTTGTTGCCGATGATGGTGACTACAATATCCACCAGCAGGATGCCGATCAGATGGCTAAAATTGTGGAGCGAATCTCTCCGGCCTACCGGGCCGAACGCATATTTCTGGATGATTTTCCGCAGGAAACTACATCGGGTGGACAGAAAGCGCCACTCGTTAATCAGGTTATCGATCAGGCCGTTACGAACGGACGGTTAATCATTAATTACAGCGGTCATGGTGGGGTAGTGGGTTTGGCCGATGAGCAGGTCGTAACCCTTCAGGATATACTGGGTTGGCGTAACAGCCGGCTGCCGTTATTCGTTACAGCAACCTGTCAGTTTGGCCGATACGACGACCCAAGCGTTACATCAGGAGCCGAACTTACCGTGCTGAGCCGAACGGGTGGTGGAATTGGACTCCTGACCACAACCCGGCCTGTGTATGCCAATACCAATCTACTTCTGAACGAAGCGTTCTATAATGCCGTTTTTACGCCCATCAACGGCCAGATGCCCCGGCTCGGCGATGTGATGAGGCTGACAAAAAACAATAGTTTAACAGGTCCGGTCAATCGTAATTTTGCCTTATTGGGCGACCCATCTATGCGGCTAGCCTATCCGCAGGCTCAGGCGGTACTGACGCAGGTAAATGGTAAGGCTGTTTCTCAAAACCGGATCGATACCCTTCATGCGTTACAAACGGTTGAACTTACGGGCCAAATTCAGCAGTCGGGTCAGCGAATTTCTACCTTTACAGGAACCGTCCGCTTGTCATTGTACGATAAAGCGACCACTCACACCACGCTGGGCTCCGAAGCTGGAGCGCCTAAAATGACTTATCAGGCATTTAGCAATCCAATTTTTACTGGACAGATTCCCGTTCAGCAAGGCCAGTTTACGGCTCGGTTTACGATACCTAAAGATATAGACTATACCGTTGGGAAAGGGAAGTTGTACGTATACGCGGTGCGGGCAGATAGTTTGCTCGACGCGAGTGGCAGTTACGATAGCTTACGCATTGGTGGCAGCGTTTTGGTGGATAGTATTGATACCCAGCCGCCTTCTATGACGCTTGCGGTAGTTGGTGGACTACCAGAAGGC
This sequence comes from Spirosoma panaciterrae DSM 21099, assembly GCF_000374025.1. Classification (GTDB taxonomy): domain Bacteria; phylum Bacteroidota; class Bacteroidia; order Cytophagales; family Spirosomataceae; genus Spirosoma; species Spirosoma panaciterrae. Next base: position 39,945 of record NZ_KB893184.1, read on the forward strand.
GAAGCCGTGCGTATTGCTGGGCCAGACGTGACCCTGCGTGTTTTGCTCAGCGATAACCGAGGAATAAATATTGCCCGATCGGGCTTAGGGCATGAATTAACGGCTCAACTGGCCTCGCAGCCAGCGGTTATTCTGAATGATAACTATGTAGCCAATGGGGCCGATGGGCGACAGGGAGAAGCACAGTACACATTCCGGAATTTATCGACCGGAAAATATACAGTACGGGTCAAAGCCTGGGATATTAACAATAATTCAAGTGAGGGCACGTTGACCATAGTAGTTTCTGACCGTCCTGGTTTAGCTTTGCGGGCATTTCGGGTTAGCCCGAATCCAATGTCTGACCTGACAACGCTAACCGCCGACCTGAATCGCTCGGGAGAGCCTCTGGATTGGGTACTGAGTGTATATGACCTTTCCAGTCGGTTGCTGAGCCGAAAGACAGGGCAGTGTACAAACTGTGATGCCGCAGTAGATGTGGGTTCATGGAACGGTAGAACCGATGAAGGTCAGTTGATGCCAAATGGATTATATATCGTTCGGCTTGAAATCCGCTCAGCAGTAGACGATACAGCGGCAACTGGCACCAGTCGAATTGTATTAACTAAATGAATTAACGCCTTAAAGTCACTCGTTTTTTCTAATCCAAGGATTCATTGTAATTTTGACCGCACAGCCCTGCCGAACTTACCACAACCAGTGGCTGTCGTTGACCAACACTCTTTGTATGAAGCGCACTTTTTTCCGTGTTTTACTCGGCGTCTGCAGTTTCTTTCCTCTCGTCGTATCTGCTCAAAATAATCTTAACGGCCAGCCTCTTAATGTTCCAACCTCTTCTGTCCCGTTTCTAAATTTTACGCCTGATGCTCGTTCGGGTGCATTAGGTGATGCAGGGGTAGCGTTAGGTGATGCTGATGCGAACTCGGTGTTCTGGAACCCGTCGAAGCTGGTTTTTGCCAAGGAGAGTAAGGGATTAGCGCTTTCATATACGCCCTGGTTGCGGAACCTTATCGGCGATATGTACTATAGTTATTTGAGCGGTTATTCGAAAGTGGGGAGAAACACGGCCATATCGGGGTCATTGCTCTATTTCGATCTGGGAACGGTTGATTTTACGACTGCCAACGGGGTAGCTGCCGGCACCTTCAATTCACGGGAATATGCCATTACAGCTTCGGTATCGCAACGGCTATCCGAAACGTTTTCGTTGGCAGCCAGCTTCAAATACCTTAACTCGAACCTGGCAGCAGGAAGTAGCAACCCTGGCCTGAAACCGGGTTCTACAGCCGCTGCCGAGATCAGTGCCTACTATCATGACGAAGCGCGTGATAACGCTACCGGCAAAGGTGTCGGCTGGGCATTTGGCGGCATGATTTCCAATCTGGGTGGTCGGCTCAACTATGGGGGTACACAGAGCTACTTTATCCCGACAAATCTTCGCTTAGGAACCTGCCTGACGCTGTTTGCTGACCAGTACAACAAGTTCAACTTCGTATTGGATGCCAACAAACTGATGGTGCCAACACCAAATTACCAGAATGTGAACGGTACCATGGTCAATGTGAATGCCAATAAAAATTATTTTGATTCGATTTTTGGCTCGTTTGCTGATGCGCCAGGTGGATTCAGCGAGGAACTGAAAGAAATCACCTTGTCGACAGGGGTTGAATACTGGTATAATGACCAGTTTGCTGCCCGGATTGGCTATTTTAACGAATCGAACGAAAAAGGCGGACGCAAATACGTAACCACAGGTATTGGCCTTCGGCTTCAACAGCGCTTTGGCGTCGATTTTTCGTACCTGGTTCCCATCAAACAAGGCAGCCCACTGGCCGATACGTTCCGTATTTCACTGGTTTTCAACTTTGCTAAAGGAAGTGGCATTGGTGGTGACGACGAAGCTTTAAACGACGAAAATTAGAGAGTGAAAGAGCGAAAGAGTGAATAAGTGAAATCAGCTTTCATCAGCTTTTCTCACTCATTCACTCTTTCGCTCTTTCACTCTTTGCTTGTATATGACACTCGATAGAACGCAATCTCCCGCCTTTCAGGCCATTTATGAAGTAAATTTACCGCCGGTTCAGTCGCATCGTTTAGATAATGGGATTCCGCTTCATGTAATTTCTGTAGCGCAACAGCCTGTACTTCGGCTGGAATGCGTTTTCGAAGCTGGAACCTGGTATGAGCAAGTGCCAGGCAGTGCTTTTTTTGCTGTAAAGATGCTTGCCGAAGGAACAGCGTCGCGCTCATCAGCCCAAATCAGTGAATACATTGATCGGTATGGTGCCTTTCTGGAGCTGAATAGCGGACCCGATCGGGCGAGCATTGTCATCTACTGCCTCACCAAGTTTCTTCCGAAGGTTTTACCCTTGTTGAGCGAAGTGCTCAACGAACCAACTTTCCCACAAAAGGAGTTGGAAGACTTACGAAATATTACGCTGCAAAATCTTCGGGTCAATTTTGAAAAGAACGCTTATCTGGCCGGAATTCTGCTGCGCGAAACCCTATTTGGGGCCAACCACCCATACGGTCGTAGCCAGCGACCTGCGGCCATCGAACAGTTGAGTCGTGACCAGGTTGTCGCCTTTTACGAACGAGTTATTCAAAATAGGCCGTTCCAGATCATACTGGCTGGGCAGGCTACTGAAACCGAAGTCATACTCATCAATCAGGTATTAGGCCAATCGCTTATCCGAACGGACAGCCTGCCTTCTTTTTCGGAGAATCCAGTTACGGCAACTGAGCCGGTTGTCGTAGCCGAAAAACCTGATAGTATTCAGTCGTCAATACGCGTAGGGCGTCGGCTGTTTACACGATCTCATCCCGATTTTTTCAAAATGCTGGTTACCAATGAAGTTTTGGGGGGCTACTTTGGGTCGAGGCTGATGAAGAATATCCGGGAGGAAAAAGGCTTTACGTATGGCATTTCGTCAAATATGCCTTCGTTCCGGCACGATGGGTATTTTATGATCGGTACGGATGTTAACAAAGAAAATACACAACAGACCTTAGACGAGGTACAGAAAGAAATTCATACGTTGCAAACAGAATTGGTGTCCGACGATGAACTGGAGATTGTAAAAAATTACATGGCGGGTGAATTTGTTGGCTCGCTCAATACGCCATTCGAGATTGCCGACCGCTACAAGGTGATTTTATTGGATGGAATGCCTGCCAATTTCCTGACGACGTATATTCAGAATATTCGATCTGTTACTTCATTGGGTATTATGGAAACTTCTAAGAAGTATTTTGAGAAAAGTGTTTTAAAGGAGATAATTGTTGGAGGTAAGTAGGTTAATTTTTTAACTTATTTGTTGGGGCCACTTCGTTTGTAAACGAAAAAATTGGCCGTTTAGTAACAATCCCTTAATTTTGGAGTTACATTCCTTTTACAGAACCTGCTGTTTTTGGCGGTCAGTTTCTTTATCCAATAAGTACCTACTTTAGTTGACTTGATGAACGTTCTGTTAATTTGCATCACCACCGTAGTAGCTTATTTGCTAGGTTCCATCCCAACAGCCGTTTGGTATGGTCAGGGATTTTTTGGAATTGATATTCGAAAATTCGGAAGCGGTAACGCTGGTGCAACCAATACGTTTCGGGTATTGGGAAAACGGGCAGGAACTATCGTTATGCTGGTTGATGTGATGAAAGGATACACAGCCGCAATTTTGTCGACTCTACTTTGGTATGCGGATGTAATCACCGAAACCGAAATTCTTACCTTCAAGATCGTTTTTGGTCTGGTTGCCGTGATCGGACACCTATACCCGGTTTTTGCTAATTTTAAAGGGGGTAAAGGGGTAGCAACGTTGCTCGGAATGGTATTGGCGACTCATCCTGAAATGGCTCTGGTGTGTATCGGAATCTTCCTGCTTGTCGTAATTGCCTCACAGTACGTATCGCTTGGCTCCATCCTGGCAGCATTGGCTTTTCCGGTGCTACTCCTGTTGCAGATATTTGGCCAGAAAGAAAACCCAATATTGATTGTATTCGGCTTTGTGGTTTTTCTACTGGTCGTGTTCACCCATCATAAAAACATTGGCCGTCTGCTACGGGGCGAAGAAAATCGAACCGTTCTGATTCGGTTTCGTAAAAAGCATTAAGCCTTTTTTCTATACACTCAGTTTAGCCCCGTGGTTGCGCGAAAAGTACGTAACTTCGGGGCAAACTTTTTTGGATGTATGATATGGGAAGTTTGATGCATTAAAGACTGGGCTATATCCTATATCATACCTCATACCTCCAGATATGACTACCTACCTTGAAGCCAACAAACAGCGATTCCTGGATGAATTGTTTGATTTACTGCGCATTCCATCGGTTTCGGCCGACTCGGCGTTCAAAGCAGATGTACGTCGGGCGGCAGAGTTTGTGCGGGATAAGCTAACGGCTGCCGGACTCGATAAGGCTACGTTGTATGAAACCCCAGGCCATCCGATTGTTTATGCTGAAAAAATAGTTGATCCAGCCAAACCGACGGTATTGGTTTATGGGCATTACGACGTACAGCCTGCCGATCCTTACGAACTTTGGGAATCTCCTCCGTTTGAGCCAACGATCCGTAACGAACGAGTGTATGCTCGGGGTGCCTGCGACGATAAAGGGCAATTTTATATGCACATCAAGGCTATTGAGGCCATGGTAGCTACCAGTGGGCTGCCCTGCAATGTGAAAGTGATGATTGAAGGCGAAGAAGAGGTTGGCTCAGACCATCTGGGCATGTTTGTAACCCAAAATCGGGAGTTGCTTAAAGCCGACGTGATTCTGATTTCGGATACCAGTATTATATCAAACGAAACACCTTCGCTGGAAATGGGGCTGCGTGGCCTGTCTTATGTAGAAGTACAGGTTACGGGTGCCAACCGCGATCTGCATTCAGGAGTTTATGGTGGGGCCGTAGCCAATCCGATCAATGTGCTGGCCCAGATGATTGCATCGCTTCATGACGAAAGTGGCCGGATTACGATGCCCGGTTTCTATGATAACGTTGTAGAGCTGAGCGATGCTGAACGAGCTGAACTAGCGAAAGCCCCATTTGATCTGGAAGAGTACAAGCGCGACCTGGGTATCAAGGAAGTAATGGGCGAGGCAGGTTATTCGACTAATGAGCGTACATCGATTCGGCCCACACTGGATGTAAACGGGATCTGGGGCGGCTATATTGGCGAAGGGGCAAAAACAGTTCTTCCTTCTAAAGCGTCGGCCAAAATCAGTATGCGTTTGGTGCCTAATCAGACACCCGATGAAATTACCGACTTGTTTACCAACCATTTCCGGTCTATTGCTCCACCGGGGGTTACGGTTACGGTCACACCTCATCATGGCGGTATGCCCTACGTTACGCCCGTCGATTCGGTGGAATTTGAAGCGGCCAGTAAAGCATTTGAAGATGCCTGGGGGAAGAAACCGATTCCCACCCGAGGGGGAGGGAGCATACCCATTACTGCGTTGTTTGAAAAAGAACTTGGTGTAAAATCGATTCTGATGGGTTTTGGACTGGATGCCGATGCACTTCATTCGCCCAACGAGAGTTACGGCCTGTTTAATTTCTACAAAGGCATCGAAACCATTCCCTATTTTTATACGCATTACGCAGCTCTTAAGCAGTAATCATTTGTATACCGCAAACCCACTTAAGACTAAATCCGCCTTGTCCTGTATGAAAAAAACGCTGTTGGCTCTTTCAGTAAGTTTTTTTGCTGTCAACTGGGCTTTAGCTCAGCAAACCCCTACATCGCAGCCGACTCGTGTCTTAACCCCTGCTGAGCAACGTCAGAAAGAGAAAATTGAGCGCGAAATTCAGCGAGAACGCCAAATTCGGGCCGAGTGGTTACAGAAACAGCGTGAATACGAAGCCAAACAGGCTGAGAAAGAGCGGCAGAAGCAGGCCAAAAAAGCGGCAAAAGAGAATCCTCCACAGGAAACGGTCAAATCGGCTCCGGCTGTTGTAACGCCGTCCGCAGCTCCATCTACGCCACCGGCGGTGGCTAATCCGCCTGTGGAAACAACTCCGGCTGTAGTTGAACCTTCGCGAAAGGAATTACGGGAAAAGCGTAAGCAGGAAGAACAGGAAGCGAAGGCTGCAAAAGCCGCACAGGAAAAAGCAGACCGGGAATCGAAAGCCGCAAAGGCTGCGCAGGAAAAGGCCGAACGCGAGGCTAAAAAAGCGGAATCGGGTTCAGCTTCCCCACGTTCATTTGCAACGCCAGCTCCAGCAACACCCGCTCCGGCGGAACCCGTAGCGGTTCCGCAAACCGAAAAAGCGCAGCGGCCCAAGCGGGAACGTAAAACGGTTGCCACTAAACCGGACTCGGTCGCTACGGCACCAGCTAGCTCTGTATCACCCTCGGTTGTTCGCGTCACAAAGGAGTTTTTACCGAAAGGGCATTTGTTTGAACCCATTTTACTGGACCCTCTGGAAGCGCAAACCTATGGTAGTGTTTTCCCCGCTTACTGGACTGAAGGCGAAAAGTACAAAGGTAGTATAGTGCCCTTTGCGTTTGGTTTTGCCAAGCCTTTTTACCGACATACCAGCGCTCCTGACCGAGCCGAAGAATGGGTTCTGGATTTAGCTTCATTTACCCAGTTTGAAGCCTACCATGATGCGGTGGCCAATAAAGCACGTCGGCGAATCATGAATACAGATTACAAAATCAGTATCATCTACAATATCCGACGAGCCGAGAACAATTACCGAATTCGGGTTTACCATCTATCGTCGCATCTGGGCGATGATTATATCTTCCGGAATCAGATAACGGCTCCTTCACCCAATGCGGTTAACTACGAACTGCTGGATTTTACCTACAGCCGCACTGTAAACCATTGGCGATTGTATGGTGGAGCTGGGGTAGTGCTTCGTAAAACCGAAGAGCGGAAGCCACTGAGCGCCCAGTTTGGTACATTTTATAAAAAGCCATCGACCAGGGCAACCCGGTTGGTGGGGGGCGTGGATGTTAAATTCTGGCAGCAAACCAATTTCCGGCCGGGCATTCATGGCGGTATTGGTTTCGAGCTGGGTCGTACACAAAACAATTTAACGTTTCTTCTGGAAGGCTATTCAGGGTTCAGACCATATAGCCAATACGAAGATCAGCAAACGGCCTGGATTGGCTTAGGTCTATACCTGAACCCATTCTGATTTAGGATGTAGGATGTATGTTATAAGATGTAGGTGACATTATACTAAGCCTTATAGCATACATCCTACATCCTATAGCACATATCATACATCATTTTATGAGTTTATCTGCATTGACAGCCATTTCGCCGGTCGATGGGCGGTATCGGTCTCAGGTTGAGGCTCTGGCTCCTTATTTTTCTGAACTTGGCCTTATTCATTACCGAGTTCGTATCGAAATCGAGTACTTTATAGCACTTTGCGAATGGCCGATCCCCCAACTATCGGGTGTGGCCCCCGCGCAATTTCCTGCCTTACGTGCACTATATGAGAACTTCTCGGAGGCTGATGCCCTGCGAATCAAGGAGATCGAAAAGACCACCAATCACGACGTAAAGGCGGTCGAGTACTTTATTAAAGAGAAATTAAAAGGATCGCCCGTAGAGCCTTATCTCGAATTTGTCCACTTTGGGCTGACCTCACAGGATATCAATAATACGGCTATTCCGCTCTTGTTACGTGATGCCTGCGAAACCGAAATCAAACCGTTATACCAGCAGATCTTTGTCCGGTTGCAGGAACTGGCTGAGCAATGGAAAGACGTCCCTATGCTGGCGCGAACGCACGGGCAACCTGCATCGCCAACCCGGCTTGGTAAGGAAATTCAGGTCTTTATAGAGCGCATCGAAAAACAGCTACACTTACTGTCCGATATACCTGTGGCGGCCAAATTCGGCGGAGCAACGGGCAACTTCAACGCCCATTTTGTCGCTTATCCACACGAAGACTGGAAGAAATTCGGGGATACGTTTGTCGAAAGCCTGGGTATGGTGCGTAGCCAGTTTACGACCCAGATTGAGCATTACGATATGCTGGCGGCTACGCTCGATGCGTACAAACGGCTGAATACGATCCTGATCGACCTGGACCGCGACATCTGGACGTATGTGTCGATGAATTACTTCAAACAGAAGCTGAAAGCAGGTGAAGTAGGCTCATCTGCTATGCCGCATAAGGTGAATCCGATTGATTTCGAAAACTCAGAAGGAAATTTAGGTATTGCTAATGCGTTGTTTGAGCATCTGTCGGCCAAACTACCTATTTCCCGGCTACAGCGTGACTTGACCGATTCGACTGTTTTGCGGAGCATTGGCGTCCCTTTCGCCCATTCAGCCATTGCGCTGAAATCGCTTCTGAAGGGGCTAAACAAACTGGAGCTGAACCAGGCCGCGATTCATGCCGATCTGGAAGAGAATTGGGCCGTTGTAGCCGAAGGCATCCAAACCGTACTCCGGCGGGAAGGGTATCCACAACCTTATGAAGCGTTGAAGGCCCTTACGCGCACGAACGAGAAAATTACGGAGCAGGCGATTCAGCAATTTATTGGCGGGCTGGACGTATCGGATGCCGTGAAAACGGAACTTAGAGCTATTACGCCCTTCAGTTACACAGGCATGTAATGTTGTTGGAAGCCCGCTTGCCTAGCCTTATACTTTGCTTTAGTACAAGTTAGTCAAAGCGGGCTTCCAGCCTGTTCCTAGCCTTTCGAAAGTTCGGTGGCTCGTAGCTGGGCCGCTTTAATGCCCGCAACTAATGTATCAGCCAAAGCACCTGCTTCAAAGGTTCGGAGGGCTGCTTCGGTTGTGCCCCCTTTTGACGCTACGGCTTTGATGAGGTCGTCCAGCGACTTGTCGGCATTGTTGATCAGGTGATAGGCACCAAGCATGGTTTGTTTGACCAGTAAGGCGGAAACGGCATCATCGAAACCCATTTGCTTTCCTGCGTCGACCATTGCCTTTACTACGTAGTAAAAGTAGGCCGGGCCGCTACCGCTTAAGGCAGTAACGGCGTCGAGCATAGCTTCGTCTTCCAGAAAAATAGATCGGCCGGTGGCATTGATCAGGTTTTCGACGCGACGGAGGTTGGCCAGATCGACCTCTTTGGCGGCTGTAAAGCCCGTAATGCCCATACCCAGCATGGCGGGTGTATTAGGCATAGCCCGCACCACTAGCGGGTGGCCGAGTTTTTCCTGAATCTGCGCGATTGGAATCCCTGCCATAATCGATAAAATCATCTGATTGGGCTGGATAATGGCCCGGAGCGATTCATGTACGCTGTTGAAATCCTGCGGTTTGACGGATAGAATAATCAGATCCGTTTCGCCAACGTGCGGCCCGATGGTTTCTACAACAACACCCGCCTTTTCGGCTTTCAGCGCTTCCGACCGGTCTGCACTTTTTTCGATTAAGAGCAGGTTCTCTTTTTTTACCAGATCGTACTGTAAAAACGATTTGGCAAATGCCATACCCATGTTACCGCAACCAACAATAGCAATTTTCATAGTGAAGGGAAAATGGAGAACGTAGAAAAGGGACGAACAGGTGAGACACTCTTTCTCCCCTTCGTCCCTTTTCTACGTTCTTCTTTCGTTTATTTTACTTGTAACACTTCTTCCAGTTTTTGTTCGAGAGCCTCACCGCGCAGGTTTTTGGCAATGATCTTACCATCTTTATCGAGCAGGAAAGTAGCCGGAATGGCTTGCACACCGTATTGCTGGGCGGCTGCCGATTGCCAGAATTTCAGGTCCGAAACGTGCGTCCAGGTCAGGTTGTCGTTGCGAATGGCTTTTACCCACTTGTCTTTTGTCTGGTCGAGCGATACGCTGTAGATGGCAAAACCGCGATCCTTGAACTTATTATACATTCGGACTACGTTTGGGTTTTCGGCGCGGCAGGGCCCGCACCACGATGCCCAAAAGTCGATCAGAACATATTTGCCGCGCAAAGACGAGAGAGGAACAGGGTTTCCGGTGGTGTCGCTTAGGGCAATCTCGGGCGCAGGAGCACCGATCGCTACACCTTTAATGCGGGATACCCGACCAATTAAGGATTTCGCGTGCGGACTATTAGGGTTCTCTTTCTCGAATTTTTGAGCGAGTTGGTCATAAATAGCGAAATCAGTATCGATATTGATGAAGTTCAGAGCAAACAACGATACCAGCGAGGTGCCCATTTCGGGTAGCATGGCTTTTACTTTATTTACAACATCCTGCTCGGCGGTCTGGTATTCCTGTTCAATCTGAGCAATCCGTTTATTGTCTTTCTTTTCCGTAGCAGCCGCGACCTGTTTGTTCCACGTCTGCACTTTGGCTTCCATATCGGTACGGAGCGTATTCAGCTTCTCGTAATACTCCATGTTTTTGGAGCCTGTAACCGTAGCCTTTCCCATCTGGCCGGTTTTGGGGTCCATCCGGAAGCCGTCGGCAGTTACTTTCAGGGTTTCGCCCCCTTCAACCAGGAGGGCCATTTTCTGGCCGCCACCCACGTTGAGAATGAACACTTCTCCACCATCAGCAACTTTTTCATTAAGTGTAAACGTATTATCCGCTCCCACTTTTGTAGAGTCGATTTTACGTGTTGGCTGGGAGTTCGCTTCCAGGTAGACGTAACTGCCCGGGGTTGCTTTAGCTATTTTACCGGTTACGGTAAAAGGCTTTGTGGTTTGCGCATTGGTTGTCAGGCTTAAGGCCAGAAGGCTTGCCAGGCAGCATACTAACTGTTTCATTTTTTTTGTAGGGTCTTCGCTAACAACTCATTTACCAGTTTGGGGTCGGCCGAGCCTTTCGATTTTTTCATGACCTCGCCGACAAACAAGCCCATTAAATTCTTTTTGCCTTTGTGAAACTGGTCTACTTTATCGGGCCAGGCCGCCAGTACTTCTTCTACCAACGTTTGTAATGCATCGGTATTGCGATTCTGAATCAGTCCGTTGGCTCGAGCCAGCTCTTCCGGCGATGCCTCGGGCTGATCAACGAGCAAACCAAAGACCTGTTGCGCTGCCGTCTGACTAACCGTTCCGCTGGCTACCAGCTCAATTAAGGCGGCTAACTGGCTAACCGTAACGGGAAATTGGCGTTCGCGTAACGTTTTTTCAGTAAGCTGACCTTTTACAGGCCCCATAATCCAGTTCGATACCGCTTTGTACTGGGTCGTATGCTGACAAACGGCTTCGAAGTAATCAGCCAGTTCTTTGGCATCGGTCAATATAGCGGCATCGTACTCAGGCAATCCGTACGTAGTGGTCAATTTTTGGAAAAAAGCCGCTGGCAACATGGGCATCCGGGTCTGGATGTCGGCCAGCCACTCGTCCGAAATAACTACGGGGGTGAGGTCGGGGTCAGGAAAGTAGCGATAATCATTCATCGTTTCTTTCTCCCGCATGGCGTAGCTGAGTCCCGTGGCTGCATCGAAGGTGCGGGTTTCCTGGGTAATTTTTCCGCCCGTTTCTACTAATTCGACCTGCCGTCGAAACTCACCATCAACAGCCCGCATGACGTTCCGTATGGAGTTCAGATTTTTTACTTCAACCTTCGTGCCGAGTTTTGTGGACCCTTTAGGACGGATCGAAACATTTACATCGCAACGGAGTGACCCCTCTTCCATATTCCCATCGCAAATGTCCAGATACCGCACCAGCCGTCGTACTTCAGTCAGGTACTGGCCGGCTTCATCGGCCGTGCGGATGCAGGGTTCAGTGACCATCTCGATCAGGGGAGTACCAGCCCGGTTGTAGTCCAGTTGAGTGGCCCACTCGTCGCCATCGTGGATGCTTTTTCCCGCATCTTCTTCGAGGTGAATATGATGAAGCTGAATGGTCGTTTGGTAGGTTTCTCCCGTTGCAGGGTCTTTGGCTTTCACTAAAACCCCTCCGCCTACACAGATAGGGCCTTTATCCTGGGAAAGCTGATAGCCTTTAGGCAGATCGGGATAAAAATAATTTTTACGGGCAAAGATGTTTCGGCGTGTGATCTCGCTTCCACAGGCTATGCCTATCCGAACAGCATACTCAACGGCTTTCCGGTTCAGTTTAGGTAACGTGCCCGGATGCGCCAGCGTAATGACACTAATGTTGGTATTGGGTTCTGCCCCAAATGAATTGGCATCGGCTGCAAAAATTTTGCTTTCTGTAAGTAACTGACAGTGCACTTCCAGTCCGACGACCGCTTCGTATCGGGAAAGAATATCTGGCGAGAGGGCTGCTTCGGCTACCATAGGTAGATATAATGATTTTACGCAAAGATAGCTAGAAATCAAACAGTGGGAGTAATGGTTGGCAGAGTATCAATTGCTAAACGAAACCACCGAACAATAAATACGCTGGATGAGAGTTGTCCATGTCGGTAAACTTAAAGTCTAAATAGTAAATGACTTTTTTGTCTACTGACCAACCCATAAGATGGATACCCAAACAGTTGAACTGGTTCGTAAAGGAGCCCTGGTTGTTGAGAAAAAATACAATTTAAGTTACGAAGAGTTTGCCGAAAAGCATCTTTTCGGCAATTATCCGGTGGTTATTGGTGATGCCTGCGCTGCCTGGTCGGCGAAGAATAAGTTTACCCCTGAGTTTTTTAAAGAACATTATAGTGACCGGGAAGTCGAAATTGCGGGAAAGAAATATACACTAGGCGAATACATCGACTGGATGCTGACCGGCACTGAGGAGAATCCTGCTCCTTACCCCTGTACACTTCAGATTGAGCGCGATTACCCCGAGCTGCTCAATGATGTTTTGCCCCGGTTCAAATACGCGCTTCCCGATCGAATCCAGAGTAAATTATTGCCCAAGCGGTTTTTGTCGGGAGCGAATACACTGGAAATATTTTTTGGTAGTCCAGGTGCTCAGTTTCCCTATGTGCATTACGATTACATGAGTCTGCATGCCTACATAACGCAGCTGTATGGAGAGAAAGAGTTTACCGTGATTCCGCCAGATCAAACCCCCTATGTATACCCACGGCCCGATAATCTTTGGGTATCGCAGGTAGATGATGTGTGGAATCCAGATCTGGAAAAATACCCCTTATTTGCCAAAACTACACCTATAAAATTTGTGGTTGGCCCTGGCGAAACCCTGTTTATTCCCTGTGGCTGGTGGCACACAGCCCGTTCATTGACGCCTACAATTTCGGTTGCGCTCGATTGCCTGAATGATTCCAACTGGAAAAATTTTATGAGCGAGGTCGATGTGAATATGCAGCAACGTCGGCCTAAACTAGCCGGGGCTGTTCAGACCTATCTTTCTGTAGTTGGTTCGGTGCTGGGTACAGTGGAAAAAATGGCGTAAGACTTGCGGTATCAGATTACATTGAGTCGATACTTAAGATAAGTCTGGGCCAGCAAGGCGATTTTTTGTGGATTAGGCACCCGGATTCGCTCATTCTGAATCCGGGAAGCCGGAAGCTGTTTAATTTTATTGAACAGCGTCTGGTAATACATATAAGCCAGATAAACACCCATTCGTGCACCACGGGGTAGGTTCATGATCCCGATGTAGGCTTCGTCGAAATCACGCTGAATGTCGGATTCGATGCATTGTTTGACATCCAGGTCAAAATTGCTGAAATCAATGCCCGGAAAGTACGTTCGCCCTCGCTCTACATAATCGCTTTTCATATCCCGCAGAAAATTCACTTTCTGAAAGGCGGCTCCCAGTTTGCAGGCCGGTTCGCGCAGGCGGTTAAATTCTGCTGGATTGCCCTCACAAAAGACCCGAAGACACATCAGACCAACTACTTCTGCTGAGCCATAAATGTATTGCTGATAGCCTTCAGACGTATAGTTCTGGTGATACAGATCCATTTCCATACTCTTCAGGAATGACTCGATCAACTCCTGCTCAATTTGATATTGCCTGACTACTAATTGGAACGATTGAAGTACTGGATTCAGGCTGATGCCTTCTTCAATGGCCTGATAGGTATCAAATTTGAAGCGATCCAGCAGCGTCTTTTTGTCGTATTCGTGAAACGTATCCACAATTTCGTCGGCATATCGAACGAACCCATAGATAGCGTAGATCGGGAAATGAAATTTACGATCAAGGGTTTTAATACCAAGCGTAAATGACGTACTGTAACGTTCCGTAATCAGCTTACTACATTCCAGTGCGGTTTTATTGAACAACGCCATCATAGAGTTTAGAGCAGGAAGGGTTTATTGAGTAAACGCGCAAAAAGATACGAATCCTACGTGTAAAGGGTGATACTTTCTTAGTAAATTCGATTTTATGTCATTTTGTTTAGTTATTTGCCCGATAAAGTTAAACAAATTCTTTAGCAACTTCATCCGCAACTACTAAACCCGATATCAGCGAAGGGGGAACGCCCGGTCCGGGTACGGTAAGCTGACCCGTGTAGAAGAGGTTATTTACCCGTTTGTTCTTTAAGGAGGGTTTCAAAATGGCCGTTTGCCGCAGTGTATTGGCCAGGCCGTATGCATTACCTCTAAACGCATGGTAATCAGCCTTAAAGTCGCTGTGGGCATAGCTACGTTTAAAAACAATATGATTACGAATGTCTTCCCCTACATACGCTTCCAACCGATCCATAATCATAGAGAAGTAATGTTCACGCGTTTCCGAATCGTCAGTAAGATCGGGAGCGACAGGGATGAGCAAAAATAAATTTTCACACCCTTCAGGCGCTACGCCCGGATCTGTTTTTGAGGGGGCCGATGCGTAAAATAATGGTTTGCTCGGCCAGCGCGGGGTTTCATAAATCTCCTTTGCATGCAACTTGAAATCCTCGTCGAAAAAAAGATTGTGGTGTTGCAAACGGGGAATTCGCTTGTTCACACCCAGATAGAAGAGTAAAGACGACGGGGCCATTATACGTTTTTGCCAATAAGCGTCGTCATAATTGCGGTAGGATGGCGCAATGAGCTGCGTATCGACATGGTGATAATCGGCTCCGGCTACAACGACATCCGTTTCGAAAATCCCATTTTCGGTTAGTACCCGCTTGGCATTATTATTCGTGATTTCAATTGACTTTACGGACTGATTCAGCAGTAGTTTGACCCCTTTTTCTTCGGCCAGGCTAACCATGGCTTTTACAATTTCGTACATACCACCCATTGGATACCAGGTACCCAATGCCATTTCGGCATAGTTCATAAGACTATACATGGCGGGGGTATTTTCGGGGGTAGCTCCCAAAAAAAGTATCGGAAATTCAATAATCTCAAGTAAGCGTGGGTTCTTGAAGAATTTACGGGCGTGGGTGGCAAATGATTGAAAGACATCCAGACGCGTTACATCGTACAGCAGTTTCAGGCTCAAAAATTCGCTGATAGACCGACTGGGCTTCCAGACAAATTTATTCATACCGACATCGTATTTGTAGGACGCCTGCTTAAGAAACTGCTGAAGTTTCGCCCCACTTCCTGGCTCGATCTGGTTGAAAAGTGTTTCCAGATTTTGAATACCAGCGGGCAGATCAATAACTTCAGTAGGGTTAAAAATTACGGAATACGATGGGTCGAGCCGAACAAGATCGTAGTAATCGGAGGTTTTCTTGCCGAATCGTTCAAAATAGGTGTCAAAAACATCGGGCATCCAGTACCAGCTTGGGCCCATATCGAATGTGAACCCATTTGCCTGAAACACCCGTGCCCGGCCACCTGGCCTATCATTTTTCTCAAGAATTGTAACATCATAGCCTTTGTCGGCAAGGCTGGTTGCGGCAGCCAGACCCGCGAATCCGGCTCCAATGACAAGTACGCGTTGGGGCATTAGACAGAAAATTGTTGATTGAGGTGATACTAGCTAGCTGAGGAAGCTATTTTTTTTTGTGAACCTACTCGAAAAATGACGAAAAAGTAGTCAGGCGTAGCAATAAATGTAGGACTATGTCGAAAAGAATAAGCGGCAGGTAGGTTTTCCTAAACCTTCTGGAAAGTATCTAATCGCTTTGAAAATCAGTTCAAACGATTGATTTACAATGGATAAAAACAAAAAAAGTTGGGCGGACGCCACCCAACTTTTTCGAACCTTCCTCTTTTTTAACCAAAAACTACTCAATCAATATCTCTTAGACGGAGGGTCTGCAAAAAAGTATCGCATTAGGAATTAAAATATGCGTAAACTTTTAGCTGATCCTTCAACTCTTTCCGGGCAATGTGTATCCGGTTCTTTACCGTGCCGATAGGAATATTGAGTTTGGCTGCAATCTCGTGGTACTTGAAGCCACGGAAATGCATCATAAATGGGGTTTTATAGGTATCGTCAAGTCCATTTACAGCCCGATTGATGTCGTCCTGTGCAAACGATGAGTACGCCAGGTTATCGGTGCTGCTCTCTATGGAATTGATATAATGCAGGTTGTCGGTAGTATCTATGAATGTGTTTTTACGCACCATACGCTGATAGTTCGTAATGAATGTGTTTTTCATGATCGTGTACAACCAGGCTTTCAGATTTGTCCCGTCCGTGTATTTATCACGATTGGTAAACGCTTTCAGCAGGGTGTCTTGCAACAGGTCGTTGGCATCTTCAACATCTTTTGTTAAACGCAGCGCAAATGGGCGTAGGGATTTAGACACTTTGCCAATATGGTTAGTAAATTCGAGAGCTGTCATGGCTGTTTAGTTTTTCTGTTGAATCACATCTGCCCTGTTTAAGACAAAAAAACAACCAGTCTCGTCAGAAATTAATTAGATAGCGTATTTATTGAGTGTAAATATCTGTATATCAGCGTATTGTAAATTTGTAAAATTATTGCCAACAAAAGAACAGCAAACAAGTTGTGGCAGTAAGTGTGGAATAATTCCCCCATTATGGGGAATCTGAAGTGTGGATTTTGTTTAGACTTTGTGGAAAATGTTTGAACAAGTTTTGAAAAGAAGGCTGGCCAACTAGACCAAACCTTCTTTTAGAAGATCATGTAAGTGAATAAACCCGTATACCTGACCCGCTTCGGCAACAATTAGCTGTGTAATATCTCGCTCCTGCATTAGTTGCAAAGCTGCCACAGCATATTCATCAGGAGCAACGCAAACGGGGTTTTGGGTCATTACGTCCTGGGCGCAAAGGTTCCAGAACGAAACATGATCGTAAGCCATCCGGCGAATATCGCCATCCGTTACAATCCCAGTTAATGCCCCTGCCTCATCAACAACAGCAGTAGCCCCCAGCCGATTGGCCGAAATCGTAAAGATAACTTCGCGTACGGGCGTATGGGATTGAACTTTCGGACACTGATTGTGTGGAAAAATATCCGCTACTTTTAAATACAACTTTTTACCCAGTGAACCACCTGGATGATACCGGGCAAAGTCCTGCCGGGTAAATCCACGTAGTTCTAATAAACTCACAGCCAGGGCATCGCCTAAGGCCAGGGCTACCGTAGTGCTCGTTGTTGGAGCCAGATTCAGCGGGTCGGCCTCAGTTTCGGCATAAGCATGAAGCACGTAATGCGCATGGCGAGCCAGATAGGAGTCCCGATCGCTAACCAGTGCAATCAGCCGGACGTTGGTTCGCTTCAATAACGGCATCAATACTTTAATCTCAGCCGTATTGCCACTTTTGGAAATTATCAGGACAGCGTCAGTATCCTGAATCATACCCAGGTCGCCATGAATGGCATCGGCCGCGTGCATAAACAGAGCAGGTGTACCCGTGGAATTCAGAGTCGCTACAATTTTCTGCCCGATCAGAGCACTTTTCCCTACGCCCGTTACGACCAGTCGGCCAGTCGTGTTGAGCAACATATCGACAGTAGCATCGAATTGATCGTCAAGTAAATCAACGACGTTACGAATAGCTTCGGCTTCGGCCAGTAATACCGAGCGAGCGATTGAGTTAGGATTTTTTATTACTTTCAATGTCAGATTTAGCAATCAGGAAATGTTTGCTGCGTATATTCGCTAACTTTATAAAACAAAGATACAGCAAGCAAAGAGAGTAAAGTAACTTTTGTACGATTTGTAGAATGATGCAGGTTGATGAGTCGATTCATACGACGCTAAGAGAACGGCTAAAAGAAATATTTGGGTATAGTCAATTTCGGGGAGAACAAGAAGTCATTATTTATAGCATCCTGTCAGGACGTAATACATTCGTTATTATGCCTACAGGGGCCGGTAAATCACTGTGTTATCAGCTTCCCGCTATTGTGAGCAATGGTACTGCGGTGGTGATTTCTCCGCTCATAGCCCTGATGAAGAACCAGGTCGACCAGCTAAATGCCTTTGGAATCAACGCGCAATTTCTGAATTCGACGCTGTCAAAAGCGGAGATGAATAAGGTTAAAAAGGATACACTGAACGGCTCACTCAAGTTGCTGTACATAGCGCCTGAGTCGTTAACGAAAGAAGAGAATTTGGACTTTTTGAAGAAGGCCAACATTTCCTTCGTGGCTATCGACGAAGCACACTGTATTTCAGAATGGGGCCATGATTTCCGGCCCGAGTACCGGAAAATTCGGGGTATTGTCGATAACATAGGCAACTTGCCCGTCATTGCTCTGACCGCTACCGCTACACCTAAAGTACAGCAGGATATCCAGAAGAACCTCCAGATGGAGGATGCTAATCTCTATAAAACGTCTTTTAATCGGAAAAACCTCTACTACGAAATCCGCCCAAAAGTCGACGCTAAAAAGCAACTCATCAAGTACATCAAGCAAAACAAAGGCAAGTCGGGTATTGTCTATTGCCTGAGTCGTAAGACAGTTGAAGAGATTGCTGAATTGTTGAACGTCAACGATATAAAGGCGCTTCCTTATCATGCCGGTCTTGATCCGCAGACCCGGATGAATAATCAGGATGCTTTCCTGAACGAGGACGTGGATGTTGTCTGTGCTACGATTGCCTTCGGGATGGGCATCGACAAGCCCGATGTGCGATTTGTTATTCACTACGATGCGCCTAAATCGCTCGAAGGGTATTATCAGGAAACAGGCCGGGCCGGGCGAGATGGGCTGGAAGGTAACTGTCTGATGTTCTACAGCTACGACGATATTGTGAAGCTGGAGAAGTTCAATAAAGACAAACCCGTTACGGAACGGGATAATGCCAAACATCTGCTCACCGAGATGGTCTCCTATGCCAATCTGGGTGTATGCCGTCGGCGTCAGTTGCTGGGGTATTTCGGTGAGTTTCTGGACAAGGATTGCGGTTTTTGCGATAACTGCATGAAGCCCACCGAGAAATTTAAAGCCCAGCACGAAGTGGTACTGGCTTTGCAAACGGTACTTCAAACTGACCAGCGATTCGATGTAACTCACCTGGCCGATGTGCTGACGGCTACCAGCAACCAGTACGTGACCAGTTATGAACACGATAAGCTGGCTGTATACGGCAAAGGGCGCGATTTCAGTGACGACTGCAATTTCTGGTGTTCGCTCATCAAACAGATTACTATTTATGGGTATCTGGAGAAAGATGTCGATAACTATGGCGTACTGAAACTGACACAGAAAGGGCTGAACTACATCGAAGATCCTTACCCAATCACTTTGGCCAAGGATCACGATTATGAGCAGTTATCGACCGAAACAAAAGACGATGAAGACCGGGATTCGACCCCAGCCGGTGGAGGAGCGGCCTATGATGAAGAACTGCTGGGTCTGCTAAAAGCACTTCGGAAAAAAATCGCCAAAGAAAAGAACTTGCCTCCATACGTGATCTTCCAGGAAACATCGATGGAAGAAATGGCAACGACTTACCCCACCACGCGCGAAGAAATGGCGCAAATCAACGGGGTTGGAATGGGCAAGGTGCAGAAATTTGGTCGGCCTTTTATCGATCTGATTGCCAAATACGTTGAAGAGAATGAGATAGAGACTGCCAAGGATGTCGTCGTTAAGTCGACGGTCAATAAATCGAAAGTTAAAATCTTTATTATTCAGCAGATTGACCGTAAAGTTGACCTGGATGAGATTGCCGAATCCAAATCAATAAGTATGGAGGATCTGATGGAAGAAATTGAGCATATCTGTTATTCAGGTACTCGGCTTAATCTCGATTACTATATCAATCAAGTCATGGACGAAGACCGGCAGGACGAAATCTACGACTACTTTATGAACGCTGAAAGCGATAATATCGCCATTGCTATGCGGGAGTTTGGTGGCGATGATTTCACGGAACAAGACTTACGCCTGATGCGTATTAAATTCCTGTCGGAAGTAGCCAATTAAAAAAGGAGTTAGGAGCGAGTAACGAGGAGAGAGAATCCATCCGGCAGGCTTTAGCCTGCGCCAGCAACCTCAATCCTCGTTCCTGACTACTCAACCAAGAATGAATATACTTATACTAGGGTCGGGAGGGCGCGAACATGCTTTTGCCTGGAAGTTAGCGCAAAGTCCCTTATGTGATAATCTGTTTGTAGCGCCCGGAAACGCCGGAACCACGCAAATGGCTACAAATATCCCCATCAGCTATAATGACTTCCCGGCCGTTGCCAATACGGTTCGTGATAGAAAAATCGATCTGCTGATTGTTGGGCCAGAAGAGCCACTGGTAAAAGGAATCGTTGATTTTCTGCGCCAGCAACCTGATTTGGCTGATTTACGCATTGTAGGACCTGATGCCGCAGGGGCACAACTGGAAGGTAGTAAGGATTTTTCCAAGCAGTTTATGGTACGCCATGGAATTCCTACGGCCGCATCGAAATCGTTTACGGCCGATTCACTACAGGAGGGTCTGGCGTATCTGGAAAGCCATAGCCTGCCGATTGTACTAAAAGCGGATGGTCTCGCTGCCGGAAAAGGCGTGATTATTGCAGAATCAGTAGCTGACGCTCAGGCGACGTTGACCGATATGCTCGATGGGCAGAAGTTTGGCGCTGCGGGTAGTAAGGTGGTAGTTGAGCAGTTTTTGCGGGGTATCGAACTGTCGGTGTTTGTGCTGACCGATGGCGAAAACTACAAAATTCTGCCCGAAGCCAAAGACTACAAGCGTATTGGAGAAGAGGATACTGGCCCTAATACAGGTGGCATGGGTGCCGTTTCGCCCGTTGTGTTTGCGAACCAGACCTTCCTTAAAAAAGTTGAGGATAAGGTGGTTAAGCCGACGCTGCTGGGTCTGCAACAGGAAAATATCCGCTATCAGGGGTTTATCTTCGTGGGGCTCATGAAAGTGAACGGCGAGCCATTTGTGATTGAGTACAATGCACGCATGGGTGATCCTGAAACCGAGGTAGTTTTACCAAGGATTCAAAGTGATTTTGTTCAGCTAATGACAGCGACGGCTGATGGCGAACTGGATAAAGTATCGGTGCAGGTATCGCCACAAACGGCCGTTACTACGGTGTTGGTATCAGGGGGGTATCCCGGCGATTATCAGACCGGTAAAGCCATTACTGAATTGGAGCGTTTAGAGGATGTAACTGCCTTTCATGCCGGAACACTGGCAAAGAACGGGCAGGTACTGACCAACGGCGGGCGCGTACTGGCTATTACAGCCCAGGCAAACTCGCTCGAAAATGCCGTCAGGAAGTCGCAGGAAGCGGCCCGGATGGTGCAATTTGACGGAAAACAGTACCGGAGAGATATTGGGCTCGACCTGCTTCGGTACGCGGACTGAGTTTTCAGCTTTCAGTGTATAGGTTTGCTGCCAACCCAAATGAGCAGCCCGACCGTGTACGATTGAAAGCCGAAAACCGTAAACTGAAAAATTATGTCTTGTAAGTCCTGTGCAACCGGCGGGTGTGGAACCCAGCGTGGTGCATCCGACGGTGAGAAAACGGCCACCAAAGGATGCAGCAGCGGAGGGTGTGGCACTGCGGGCTGCAATAAATTAAATTCGTTCGACTGGCTGAGCGACGTCGCCATGCCCGGAAAAAGTCGATACGATGTTGTGGAAGTGAAGTTTAAAGGCGGGCGGAAAGAATATTACCGGAATGTTCATCAGCTCGATCTGACCACGGGCGATTACGTAGTGGCCGAAATGCAATCGGGTTTTCATATCGGTGCGGTGTCCTTACAGGGTGAGCTGGTGCGATTGCAGGTTAAAAAACGGGCCATAAAAATTACCGACGACACCAAGGTTATTCATCGGATTGCCACGCCGAAGGATATGGAACGTCATGAACAGGCCATTCTGCGTGATCTGCCCGCTTTGTATCGGTCTCGTGAAATTATTCGGGAGCTGAAGCTGAACATGAAGTTGTCGGATGTTGAGTTTCAGTCCGACAATACGAAGGCGACGTTCTATTATTCATCGGAAGAGCGGGTCGATTTCCGGGAGTTGATTAAAATGCTCGCCAGCGAGTTCAAAGTACGTATCGAAATGCGCCAGATCAGCCTCCGTCAGGAAGCCGGTCGGCTTGGGGGAATTGGTTCCTGCGGTCGCGAACTGTGCTGCTCGACCTGGCTCACGGATTTCAAAAACATTGCGACGTCGGCGGCCCGGTATCAAAACCTGTCATTGAACCCTGCTAAGCTATCGGGTCAGTGTGGGCGGTTGAAGTGCTGTCTGAACTACGAACTGGATACGTACATGGATGCCCTACGCGATATTCCAACGATTGAAAAGCCGCTGGAAACGCAAAAAGGGAGAGCATTCTTGCAGAAAACGGATATTTTCCGTAAGCTGATGTGGTTTGGCTATAGTGCCGAAAGTACCTGGCATGCCCTTCCTATCGACCGTGTACTCGATATTGTTGAACTGAACAAAAATGGGATTATTCCCGAGTCGTTCGAGGTGCTGACGCCTATTACGGAGAAAGAACCCGTTACGGCGGCTGCTCTTAATAGTGATTTGCAAAAACTGGATGCCAAATACACGGCCCGATCTGGCAAAAAGAAAAAGAAAAAGTCGAAAGGCACTGATAATCAAAAGCCAACGCCAAACGGCAAAGCATCCTAAAATGAAAAAACCAGCTTGTAGGGCTGGTTTTTTCATTTTAGGATAAGACAGTCTCTAGAAGTCTCCGGTGTAAAACGGACTAAAAACGTAATAAGTACTGTCACGTTTGGCTCGTTTGGGCGATGTATGAATATTTAGAACAAATCGGGAAAGAGGATTGTCGGGGCGCAGCCACTCTAGGTAGGGCCGTTCTTTCGCATACAAGCGAGCTACTTCGCGAACATGAATGGTTTTTACATCCGCTGGTGTAGCGGGTAAGTTGTTGATGAATACGTCGACCGACTTGGCATATTCGTCGTAGAGACTTAAGTGCTCATTTTTGGTGCGTTCAACCAGCGCATTTTTATTGTGGAAGAAAGTGGCTTCCAATAATTGATTCATGTTGAAGGAACGCGTCTCACCCAGCGGATTTTGCGAAATAGCGGCCGCCCGCAACAAACTAAAAAATTGTTCCCGTCGGTCGTTGTTTGGAATGCGTTGTGAGCTGGTTTGAATCATAATCTGATAAGGTTTGGCTTCCTGATCAGCCTCCGCAAAATTCTCCCATTGATGAATCACAAATAATTCGCTTACATAATCGGGCGATAGTTTTTGAAGAGCATCGACCGGAGCCTCTTTCCCATTAATATACACTGCCGACGAGTATTTATAATCCTCGGGCAAGACAAACCTATTCTCTTTAAGCTGTAGAATGACGGGTTTGCCTACTACGACTTCGGTACCAAATTTGTTATTGAACAAGGCCATATGGCGGTACCACGTCTGTTTATCTTCCAGATCGACCACTAAGCCCCGTGTCGGATTCGTAGCGGGTAATGTAGTTGGGTTAAGTACCTGCTCAGACCGGCTTTGTTTATGCCGACAGGCAAACGCCATAGCCCCCATCAGTAACACCCAAATCCCATACCGCCACCAGACAGAAGAGCCTGAGCGATGGCTATTCATCATAAGCACCCGTTCACGAAGTGATGGACCACTAAATCGGTTCGTAAATGAATACATGGGTTTGTAAATCTTTAATGGTGTAAATTAGACGAGTTGCATGGCAAAGTCTGCTGAATTTCTATTGCCCGGAAGCGAGGCTAACTTTCAACAGATTATATTGATACGCTTTGGCATCGACGCCTTCGGCCAGTACTGTGCGGTCGGCGCTAAATTCCAGCGTTTGATGAATGAGGTGCCGAAATAAATAAGCTGCCGGATTGAACCAGAAAGCAATGCAAACCAGTTCAGCGCCGATCATGTCGAAGCTATGACGTTCCCGAACGTGTACCCGCTCATGGCGTAAAATTTGATCCAGTTCGTTGTCGGTATGCTGAGCCGGATTCAGAACGACCCAGTTGAAAAATGAGAAGGGTGAGGTTACCTGCTCATTCGTAACCAATGTAAACTGATCATAAGGCTCGTGGCTCGACTGGTTGATCAGTTTTCGGAGCGACAGCACTTGCAGACCAAATCGGAGGGCTAATATCAGGACGCCCAGTGTGTAAAGTAGCATTAAACCCAATTGCCAGGACCAGACAAAGGGCCGGGGTAAGTGTTGAAAAGCCTGATACGTTTTTTGGTTTGGAAAGGTAATGGTTACGTCGGGTTCGGTAGCTGATGAATTTGGCAGAACCTTCGGCACAATAATCTGGGCTGTTTTGTGCATAACCGTCCGTACACGCTGAGGGCGCCAGTCGGGTAATTCGAGTATGGGAAGAATCAGAGCCCCTGCCAGACCCGTCCATAGCGCCAGCCGATTTGCCTTGAAAAACGTTTCACGGCGGAGCAAAACGAAGTAAGCAAGGCTCACGACAGCCAAAAGGCCATTGGCCAGTACGACGTAGCGAAGAGTTTCCATCTTATTACGAGTCAAGGGCAGTCAAGTTGGTTAAGGGGTGCCAAGAATGGTCAGAAGGGGTAGTGCTGCCACGCCTGACTAGTTCCCAACAACCCCTGGCTATTTTTTTTCGATCATTGCCAGGATTTCGCGAAGCTCGTCGGCCGAAATTTTTTCATTCTTGGCAAAGTAGCTGACCAGATTCTTGTATGAATTATCAAAATATTCGTCAACTACTTTTTTCAAAACGAACCGATTTTGATACGCTTCCTTGCTAATAATCGGATAGTATTCGTGCGTATTTCCATAGGCTCGATGGCCTACATAGCCTTTTTCTTCCAAATTACGGACAATGGTCGATACCGTGTTGTAATGAAGCGGAGGGTCCGTAAACTGCGGAACCATATCTTTTACATACGCTTGCTCCATTTTCCAGAGCACCTGCATCACTTCTTCTTCTTTGGCTGTTAGCTTTTCCATAAAGCAAAGCTAAAACTATTTTTATCGTTTGCAAACTAGTTCAATAGTTTTTTGCTATTTGAAAAGCCAGCCAGCCCGTCGTAGTTTTGTGTATTATTTCTGGAAATATGAAGCAATTAAGTTTGGGGCTGCTCATGGTCTTATTGACCATCGGCTGCGATACAAATGCCGTTTATAAAGAATATACCGATATCGATGAGGGGAAATGGTATATCAAGAATGCACCATCGTTTACCTTCGAGATTACCGATGCCACTATACCGTACAATATTTATTACAACCTGCGTAACAGCTTGTCGTATGGATACTACAATTTGTATCTGACCCGCTACCTGCGCGATGCCAGTGGAAAGGAAATTGAATCGAGATTGGACGAACTGATTTTAATGGACCCCAAAACAGGCAAGCCCAACGGCGATGGACTGGGCGACCTGTTCGATCATAAATTTCTAATGAAGCGCAATTATCGTTTTCCAAAGCCCGGAAAATATACCATGCAGATTCGGCAGTATATGCGTCAGGACCCTTTGCTAAATATTTTGAGTGTGGGTATTACCGTTGAAAAAGCCATTCCTCCGTCATCTCACTAAGTGTTGATCTGGCCTGCACTTTACCCAGAACGTTGCTTCATTCTACTATGAGTTGACAAAACACGACCGAATGCTACTTCATTTAATCCGGAAAAACTGGCTCTTTTTTCTGCCCTACGCGATCATATTGGCGATTGTAGGGGTACTGCAACTGATGTACTCGCAGGAGCTACTTATGCAATGGGTCAACACCCGCAATAGTCCGCTCGCCGACCAAGTGTTTCCATACGTCACCTACCTGGGCGATGGAGCCACTTATGTAATTGTATGTCTTCTGCTGGCGATTTTCAACTGGCGTATCGGGTTGATGGAGTTCGCCAGCTTTGTGTTGTCTTCGCTTACGTCAGAATTTCTGAAGAAAGTTGTCTTCAATGGATCGCCCCGCCCACTAAAATATTTTGAGCATTCTACCTTTCAGTACCACATCATTAAAGGGCTCGATATTCACAGTTATAATAGCTTTCCGTCGGGTCACACCATCTCGGCCTTCGCGATGTTTAGCCTGATGGCTTTTCTGTATCCCCGCAAAGACATGGGCTGGATTTTCCTGTTTCTGGCCGTTCTGACGGGCTTTTCACGCGTGTATCTGTTTCAGCATTTTGTTGAAGATGTATATGCGGGTTCGGTTATTGGAACGGTTTCTTCGGTAATAATTTATTTATTTATGCGCCGATGGGTAATGAAAGAACCAAAATTTAAGAGCAACTAGCAGCGCTTTTATCTACCTTTGTTTAAGACTCCGCCGAACCATTGTCGACGTGGAGTCGTTACTGCATAAGTACTTCATTACTGACGAGAACCAACGTGCTTCGACACTCTCTCTCATGAGCGACGCCATCAAACATGAGTGCGGAATAGCCCTGATTCGGCTCCGCAAACCCTATCAATATTACATCGATAAGTACGGAACCCCTCTGTACGCAGCCAACAAGCTTTATCTGCTGATGGAAAAGCAGGTAAACCGAGGCCAGGATGGAGCCGGAATTGCGAACATCAAGCTCGATGTACCAGCCGGTCACCGGTATATCAGCCGATACCGCTCTGTCGATCAGCGCCCTGTAACGGACATCTTTGAGAAGGTCAATAAGAAGTTCAGAAAGGCACTGAAAGGCAACAAGCATAAAGCCAAAGATGCCAAATGGCTTCAGGAAAACATTGCCTTTACGGGTGAGGTCTGGATGGGCCACCTGCGCTACGGAACCCACGGGGCCAATGAAATTGAAAATTGCCATCCTATGCTTCGCCAAAACAACTGGCGGAGCCGAAATCTGGTTGTGGCGGGCAATTTCAATATGACGAACGTAGATGAGCTGTTCGATAAGCTCGTTTCGTTGGGCCAGCATCCGAAGGATAAGGTCGATACCGTTACGGTAATGGAAAAAATCGGCCACTTCCTGGATGAGGAAAATCAGCGCGTGTTTGATCGGTTTAAGGGAATTTACGAAAACCCAGACCTTTCTGATATCATTGAGGACAACATGGACCTCCAGCGCGTACTCCACCGCTCGTGCCGTGATTTTGATGGCGGTTATGCTATGGTGGGTATGACTGGGTACGGGGCTGCTTTTGTGGCGCGTGACCCTGCTGGTATTCGTCCGGCTTACTATTATGCCGACGACGAAATAGTGGTTGTGGCTTCGGAAAAACCAGCCATCAAAGCCGCCTTCAATGCTGAATATAGTGCCATTAAGGAAGTACAACCTGGGCATGCGCTTATCATTGATAAATATGGTGAGTATGCCGAGCAGCAGTTTGTAGAGCCTGTCGAGAAGAAATCCTGTAGTTTCGAGCGTATTTATTTTTCACGCGCTACCGATCCCGATATTTACAATGAGCGGAAATCACTTGGTAAACTCCTGATTCCGCAGATTCTGAAGGAAGTCGATTACGATCTCGAAAATACCGTCTTCTCCTACATTCCAAACACGGCCGAAACGGCATTCTTTGGCATGGTGGAAGGGCTGGAAGAGTACCTCTATAAGCAACGTAAAAAAGCCATTATGGAGGGCATCCTTTTCGAAGAAGAATTAGATCGTGTCTTATCGTTCCGTCCACGCATTGAGAAGCTAGTGGCGAAGGATGTTAAGCTTCGTACCTTTATTACCGACGATTCGCAGCGCGACGATATGGTGGCGCATGTGTACGATACAACCTTTGAAGTGATTAAGAAGGGGAAAGACAACGTCGTAGTTGTCGATGATTCGATTGTTCGCGGAACTACGCTTGAAAAAAGTATCCTGCGCATGCTGGATCGGCTTGGCCCTAAAAAGATCATTATTGTTTCGTCGGCCCCACAGATACGTTTTCCCGACTGTTACGGCATTGATATGTCGAAGTTCAGGGAATTTATTGCCTTCCGGGCTGCTCTTGAACTCCTGCGGGATCGCGGCCAGGATTACCTGTTGGATGAAGTGTACGCCCAGTGTGTAGCCGCTATTGAATCGGGCAATGCCAGTCAGCAAAACTATGTGAAGGCTATTTTCGACCCATTTACCCATGAGGAGATTTCCAAGAAAGTGGCAGAGATCGTTACGCCTAATGACTTGCAGGCCGAAGTAGCGGTGGTGTATCAAACTGTCGAAAATCTACATAAAGCCTGCCCCAACCATTCGGGCGATTGGTATTTCACGGGTAACTACCCAACTCCTGGTGGCAATAACGTTGTCAATAAGGCCTTCGTTAATTTTATGGAAGGTAAATTGGTAAGAGCTTACTAACAAAGGAATAAAAAGGAGAGGGGAAGGAGAGGATAACACAGCGCTATCCTTTTTTTCCCCTCTCCTTTTTTATTAGTTATTTGACTTCGACCACGCCAGGGCATTCACATTGGCGCCAATCTTTTTGCCTTCTGTCAGCCCGGTTTCGTTATCCTGACGCGTATGAATATTGCCGTAGAAACGAGAATCGGCTGATTCTTGAGCGGCCTGTACAAATGAGGTAAACGAACGGGCTTTAAATTCAACATTACGCTGGGCATCTTTCGCCCTTCCCACGTGTGAATTGTCTGTAAAGGCAAAGTTCTCTCCAAAAAGTGCTGTCAGTACCGTAGCCGATGCCGACGATTGAGTGGCATGGCCCGATGGGTAGCCGGGAAAAGGCGGAGCAGGCCAGAAAGGTACCCATTTAGGATCAATGGTAAGGCGGACGTAGGTATAAGGTCGTAGGTTATTATACGTGTATTTGCAGCGCCAGCACAGTATAAAGGCATCGGCTACCGAAATCCCGGTTCGGGCAAACGTTTCAGCCGCCTTTGCCAGGTCTGCTTTGGCAGTGCTTACGGCAATGCGGGCAATGCTATACGAATGTCCGGGAGGAGTAAATGTTTCGGCTGGATTATCGGCCCACCATACGGCTATTTCTTTTTCCGTCTGGGTCAAATTTTGTGATTTGGTGTAAACATCGAAATACTGTCCGAATATAGCTGATTTAACATCCGTCGAATAGGGTAGGGGCTTCGGCATGGGCAAGTCATTATTCGCTTTCACAAACGTCCGAACCTGACCCCAATACGGCTGCATCGGAATCTTCTGGCCGTTTTCGGTGGGTTGCCACATACCTGGGCCAGTTGGTACGACATAGCTTGCCGGAAAATTGCGGGTGTAGCCTTCATGACCACCGTCGGTTTTTGACCACTCGAAGATAGCGTCGGCAATTTTCTTCCCAAACGCAATTGATCGCTGATTGACGGCATCATCCGTCTCTTTATTCGCATTGAGGTTGATGGTTTCCAGCGAATCGATCAACGCTTTGTTCGCAGCACTGGTGGTAGGGTATAAACTGCGTAGAATAGAGGCTTCAGCGGCATTGGCACTCAAAGCCCAGTTATATGTTTTGCCTGATTCGACCTGGGGCAACGTGGCTAAGCCCTGAAGCTGGCCAGCTAACGATTTGCGATTGGCAATACCCGGTACCACCGCTTCATACATGGTTACCCCAGCGTATCCATACGCGCGTGACGCAACGGGTGGCGTAAAGCCAGCAGTCGACTTAGTTAATTTCAGTTGTAAAGCTGCCCATGTAGTAGCTACATCATTGGTATACTCAGTGGCAGGCTTACCAGCGCCCAATGTTGGCTGTACGTCGTCAGTAGGTTGTTTCCGGCAAGCCTGAAATAAAGCTAGTAGCAGAAGCATCGTTAGAAAAGCCCTGCCAGGTCTGGGTAATTGGGCCGAAGCCTTGTAACGTGTCGAACGGAAACCTGTATGCATACAATTGACGGAGTAAAAGTGGGCCTTGTATCAAATAGTTGTCTGATTATCAGTCGTAGTGTATACAAAAATATTGCCAAACTTCCCCATCGGGCGTGGGGCTGGTATTGACCAATCGAAAGTGGATGAACGCTATTTTCGTTGTCCCAATCAAAAGTGGATGAACCCTACTTTCGTTGTACCTTTGATAAGCTGAATAAACCAAGCTTACTCAATGCGTATTCCTGAAGAAACAGTAGACCGAATTCGTCAGTCTGTCGATATTCTGGAGGTTATTAATGACTTCGTTTCCCTGAAGAAGCGGGGGAGCAATTACATTGCCTGCTGCCCTTTTCATAATGAGAAGACCCCATCGTTCAATGTAAACCCCGTCCGACAGATTTATAAATGCTTTGGTTGCGGAAAAGCAGGGGATGCGGTTCGGTTTGTGATGGACATTGAAAATATTGGTTATGGCGAAGCCCTTCGCTACCTGGCCAAAAAGTATGGGATCGAAATTGAAGAGCAGGAGCAAACGCCCGAAGATTTACTGCGCCAGAATGAACGCGAAAGTCTGCTGATCGTTCTCAACTTTGCGAAGACATTTTTTCAGGAAACCCTCCTGAATTCCGACGAAGGAAAGAGCATAGGGCTGAGTTATTTTCGTGAGCGCGGCTTTTCCAACCCGACTATCGAAGCGTTCGAATTAGGATATACACTCGACCAGTGGGACGTGCTCTTACAGGAAGGCCAACGACGAGGCTATAGCCTGGATTTACTGGAAAAAGCCGGGCTTGTTCTGAGTAAAGAAGGCACAGCTGGAAAAGACCGGAAAATATTCGACCGATTTCGGGGACGGGTCATGTTTCCGATTCATAATGTATCGGGGCGGGTTATTGCATTTGGGGCCCGAATTCTGAAAACTGATAAGAACCAGCCAAAATACCTCAACTCGCCCGAAACGGCTGTTTACCATAAAAGTCAGGTATTGTACGGTATCTATCAGGCCAAACAAACGATTCGGCAGGAGGATGTCTGCTACCTGACAGAAGGCTATACCGACGTAATATCGCTTCATCAGGCTGGGATTAAAAATGTTGTGGCTTCGTCAGGTACGTCGCTTACTACAGAGCAGATTCGGTTAATCGCTCGCTTTACCCAAAATGTCACGATTCTGTACGATGGCGATGCGGCAGGTATCAAAGCTGCCCTGCGCGGGCTTGATATGGTGCTGGAGGAAGGGCTCAATCTTAGGCTTCTGCTACTGCCCGACGGCGAAGACCCGGATAGCTATGTACACAAAGTTGGGGCAGAAGCCTTCAAGTCATACATCCAGACTCACTCACAGGATTTCATCGATTTTAAGGCGAGTCGGTGGCTAACGGAAGCGGGCGATAACCCCCTAAAACGGGCCGAAGGTATTTCGGATGTATGTGCCAGTATTACAAGAATTCCTGATCCGCTTAAACGGCAGACCCTTTCGCAGCGAGTAGCACAGGTCTTTCATGTAAGCGAGCAGTCGGTCATTTCAGAAATTAATCGATTGCTGCGTAAGCAGCAGGACCAGCATAAGAAAGATTACGAGCGGCAGCAACAACGGGGTTCCGCCAACAAATCAGCTTCTAACTCAAGTAATACTTTAATTACGGGCGAGCCGTCGCTCGAAGACATCAACGCCTTACTGGATGGATTTAGCGAAGAAGCGCCAGAAATGCCCGATTACGGTTCAACAGTACCATCGGTATCAGTTTCATCAACTCCCGCTTCGAAAGCGGTTAGAACGCCTATATCGTATCAGGAAGAGGAATGCATTCGCTTGTTGATGAATTATGGGACGCGCGAGTTAGAACCGGGCATTTCACTCTGCCAGTACGTACTGGATGAGCTACATGAAATAGAGTTTCAGACGGCTCCTTACAACCTTATGCTGACGCTCTTTCGGGAGGCCTACAGCCGGGGAGAAATATTGACCGCTTCTGATTTCCTGAATCGCCAGTTAACTGACGAAGTCGACTTGCAAGACCGGGCTATACATTTGACCACTCCTCGGTACGAAATCAGTGAAGGCTGGTTAAAACACGAAATCTTTGTGCCTTCGGAGGAGGAAATTGGCATCTTGGCTGATGCCGCCTACCGGAATATCCTTCGGATCAAGAAAATGATGGCCGAGAAACGGATGGCAGAGCTCCAGCAGTTAATGCGGGAATTAGGAAATAAAACCGCTGAGGAGGCCGACCAAATCTTACTTGAGTTTATGCACTATAAGCGCATAGATATGCAGATTTCTGGACTTCTGGGTACAGTAATTTCAGGCTAAACAGCAGTAGGGCGTAAAAAGCCCCGGCTATAAAGTTATAACCAGGGCTTACCTTTATCATTAGGAGAGGGTGAACGCTATGCCTGGGCGACCGTGATGGCGCCAATTACGCCGATCAGTTCAGCGTCGATTTTACGATTTAATTCACGCAAAAGGTTTGCATGGGTATGCAGTTGACCGGGCTTCGAAGGAAGTGCCGAGCGACCAGATTTTGACATGGGTGCCATATCGAACAGCAAAGTCATGAGTACGTCGCTCATTTGTTCCCGCAGGTCGATCAGCTTCCGCAAGCGGGTTCGGCTCACCGTCGACTGACGAGAGGACGAAGCCTGTAATGAATGAATGACCTGGTTCAACTTCGCATACCGACGATGAAAAGCGTCTGTTGCGCTTGCCCATTCCATAACCAGTTTTTGAATTTCTTCAGCCGACGCTTCGTAGCCGAAAAATTTTGTTGCTTCCTCCTGATTCATCACCCTTGCTTGAGAATTTCTGTTTGTGCGATTGACTGAATCAAAAGTATGTCTACACCCTTGCTGTAAGCAAATGGTCATGCGTGAAATCACCCATTTTGAGTCTGAAATCACCCATAAAGTGCGAAATCACCCTGATTTTCGCGTGAAATGACGCCTAAAGCTGCCTGAAATCACAGTAGCTTATGTATGAAATCACTGTTAATAATTAAGCCTTATTAGATACTTCAGGCAGAAAATTGCCTATTTCATTTATATGGTGTTACCATTATTGAAGAATTGGTGTTACCTTCATGCACCCATATATGTAATCGATCATGAACCAATCAACTGGTGTCCAGGAGGGCACTAAAAACTTTGCTATTCGTAGGCGAGACTTCTCGATTCTCGTCGCCCAATCGGAGTTATTCAACTGCGAGGTATTAAGTCAGCTTTTACGGGAACAAGGATATAACGTCGTCGGCCGGGCGGTCGAAATGGAAGATACCTTGCAGCAGATTCGCGTTAAACGCCCCAAGTGCGTCATCGTTGAATCGGAAATATCAGGACAGGGAAGTCTGGATATTGTGGAGCAAACCCGTAGTGCCAACCAGCAGACTCGATTTATTTTATACACCCGTAAGCCCGATCTGCGTACTATTGCGTATGCCATGCAAAAGGGCTTTTTCGGTTTTTTATACGCTTCAGATGGTCTGGACGAGCTTTATCGGTGTTTCCAGACGGTCAGCAATGGGGGTTGCTACTACAGCAACGGGTTTATGGACTTGCTACGGAATTTCGGCGTTAATGTTATCTCCGACGACACGCGCGAAGAACTGAATCGGCTAACCGACCGCGAACGCGAAGTATTGCGTATGATTGCGAGTGGTGATACCTGCGCCGATATTGCCGAGCGATTGAACATTAGCTATCGAACGGCGGTGAATCACAAAGCGCATATCGCTCGGAAGCTGAACCTGAAAAGCTGCCGGGAGCTACCTCGTTACGGTATTACCGTAAAAAACTATCTATGAGTTAGATAGGCTAATTTACTTCAAGTAATTCTTTATTTTCTCTCTGTAACCACTCACGAAGCTCCTGCATCCTCGTGCTTGGAATCACTATGTCCTGACTTATCGGGGTATTAAGCCGGACTATATACTTCCCATTTTCCCAATGGGCATAGCTCAATATAGCCTGCCGATTTAATAATTTACTTCTAATTAGTCTCGGAAAACTGGTTAGGGCTCAGTTCAGCCTAAAGTAATCAGCCTTGGATGGTTAAATCATACGAATCATTTGCAAGAAAATAGAGATCGTCCTAGATCATACAGCATTGAAAAGTGGGAGTACGGCTAGTAACTATTTTTGAGAGAGCACAAACTAGCTAGTAGAATCGTGTCAGGCTTTAGAAGAAGGCTTATACAAGCCTTTTAATAGCACTAATTCCTTCTTGTCTTACGTATTCGCTCTTTTGGCCCTAGTCTGTAGTCCAGCATAAAATACAGTCCTATTAAGCCAATTATTATTGATATGATTCGATCAATTGCGGTGATATTGCCCACTATTCCAGCTTTATACGAAAAGTATAAGATACCAATTACTCCAATGACTATTAATCCTTTTTTCATAA
This sequence comes from Spirosoma panaciterrae DSM 21099, assembly GCF_000374025.1. GTDB lineage: Bacteria > Bacteroidota > Bacteroidia > Cytophagales > Spirosomataceae > Spirosoma > Spirosoma panaciterrae. Next base: position 74,202 of record NZ_KB893184.1, read on the forward strand.
TACTTACGGATCATTACTGGTAAAGTAAGTGACAAAAATCGAATAGTGATATATACGATAATTCAAAGCTTGTGGCGTGATATATAGGAATATAGTTCAGAGCATTTACAAGAATCCTGCCTTAGAAGCCTGAAAGCAGGGAAATTTCATCGGAAAAAGTAACTTGAACTGTGTGAAATCACCATTTTACCGGATGAAATCACTGCAGAGTAGCCTTCTTTACCCAAACATATACCAGGAACCAATAAAATAGACAAGCTGCAAGGATATATAAAGGCAAATACGTCTTGGCTTGGTTGGGAAAGGATTACAAGCTAGCATTTAACCGTTAAATCAGGGCCTATTTCCAATAAGTTAGCCTATATCTGGTATATAGGTGATTTCGCACATGAAATGAGTGATTTCATGCGGTCGATATTTTGTTTATTAAACGGACTACTAATCTTTGTTCAGGCTAATCGAAACAGGAGATACAAGAATAGGTGGATGTGACTTGTGTCAGGCTTGAGGAGCGAAGCTTATGTAGTTTCTTGCTATCAGTTAAGAGGCATTAAGAGGCTTCCTGCGTTAGCATGACGAAGGCTAAAGGCTAAGTTGTAGAAGTAATTGGAAAGAGAAACGCCCTTATAAGGCGTTTGCTGGTTCAGGCTTACCAGCTGAGTCCCGGCCTTGCAGCCACTCGCGGAACTCCTGCATGCGTACACGCGGTACGATGATTTCGTGGTGGCCTGGATTATTCAGCGTAACAATGTATTTGCCGTTTTCCCAGTAAGAGTAGTGCAAAACGGCTTGTCGGTTCACAATATAATCGCGTTTAATGCGGAAAAACTGGGTTGGGTCCAGTTCCGCTTCCAGTTCATTGATGGTCTTATTGACCATATACCGTTCTTTGATCGTTTCGGCATAATAAGCGCGTTCTTCCACCGTGAAGTAGTAGGCTTCATTGACAGGGAAGTCGAACTCGCCCTGATTACCCTTACCCTTGAGATAACTCAGGTATTTTGATGGGACAGTTGGCTTGGGGGAGAACGTTTCAGATAGTTCGAGATATTTCTGAGAAGCTTCGGCTGCATCTGCTTCCGCTTTTTCCTGAGCTTCTTTTCGCTGTTTCAGGTAATCTTTTAACAGTGAAATATTTAGGGCACTATAACCAATAAGTAGTACTGGAAAAAGATATTTGAAATACATCAACCATGTAAAAGTATATAGTATATATCCGTTTACATATTCATTAATTGTGTAACCCTGATACTGTTCTAGAAAGAAACGAACAGTTTGTGTAACCGGATTAAAAAATAAAAAAGCTATTAAGAAAACAGGAAGGAATTTTAATTCATACCGTCCAATCGCACGCCATGAATTGTCAATTGTGGATATGTGTCTTAAGCGATGGTAGAAGTTTATCAGGGAGAAAGTAATATATACAGTGATGGATTCCGGTATGATTATACTCCGGAAAAACTTGCTGATGTAAGGCAATATGCCTCCTTCATTAGCAACATGCTGAATCTTTATCCTATAGCCAATCGACCAAGAAACAGCCTCATAAACTATCACAATGCTAAGCATTATGAATAGGCTATTTACCGGTTTACTCAGGAAGTTCCGGGTTAGTCGAATTTCCTTCATGCTGTCGCCTTAATCAAAACTCGTACTAATATAGTGGTAATATTTAACTAATTGCAACTCGTAATTGTGACTTTTTCGCGATGGATGCCCTTTGATTGAGCTGGTAGCTTTGTATCATCAAAAACAAGCAACTGCTTATCAATTTTAAAAGATACAAATCGCCATGAAAAAACAATTCGCAATTAAGCCTGTCCAGATCCTTAAAACTGTTGTTAAATCTGCTAGTCAGCCTGAGTCAAACAACCTATCAAATAGAATCCTTGCTGCTGGTGGATGCTGCGAAAACGTAACATTCGATTTCCACCGCCTTTCCAAGCCTGTCTTCTCGCTTTAATTTCTTATTACAATGCGTACCACACGTCAACTTTACAAGCAGGAGTTGGAGCGTTGTCGCGCCCACTTCGAGCAGATCGACCTGGAAAAAGAACGGGGGTATTTGATGAAATACACCACCTTTTCGGCCAATGTCGAGAACCTGCTGCCTGCCATTCCCCGTCAGGAACATGATACGTTGTTCCGCGAGCTATTGTTGCAGCAGATGTTCACCTCATTCGATCAACAGTGCCTTACGGCTGGTGATCTGGTAAAGTTACGTGGAGCGGATCATCTGCTCGAAAAAGAGTATAGCCCCCGAATTTACTGCACCTATCACCTCGGTTCGTACCGAATGCTGACCAGTGTACTGTTTCGTAAAGGAGTCGATTGTGTACTGCTGGTTGGTAGTAACATGAATCGGAGCCAGGGGGATGGAATGGCCGAACACATTGAAGGTTTGCGGCAAAAACATGGCCTTACGAATGTGTTTCGGGTGGTTGAGGCCGGAAGTCCAACGGCGGGGCTTACGGTGCTCCGGGAATTGAAAGCAGGTCGGTCGCTGATCGTGTACGTCGATGGGAGCCCCGAAACAGGCCCTAAACCCGGCGAAGAATCCCAATTTCTTTCTGTTCGCTTTGGGCATCGTCGGATGCTCACCCGGAAAGGAGTTGGCTACCTTTCGCACGCTGCGGGCGTACCCATCGTACCCGTCGTTAGCTATCGACGACCTGACATGGCTAATGTGCTGCATTGCCTGAAATCGATCAAACCGATTCCACAAAGTGATCGGGAGTTATACTGCCAGGAAGCGATGCAACAATTGTATGATGCATTCTGGCCGTTTCTGAAACAGTATCCGGGGCAGTGGGAAGGCTGGAATTATGTACATCTGTTTTTAGAACCAGAGAAAGCCAAAAAAACGTATATGGGTTACCGGAAGCAGGTTGCTTTCAATGAAAATCGGTATACGTTATGTGATCTGGAAGATGCCCCTATTCTGTTCGACCGTCGATTATACCAGACCTATGAGATTACGGAAGATTTGCGGGACCTGCTCCTAAATCTTTCTGAGGTAGAGTCCGTTGAGGAACTCTTAGGTCAGGAAATGTTCAGTGAATTAATGGACATGGAAGTGCTCTACTGAGCTACATATGCCATCAACTATAAACGCCGAGGGATTACCAGACGATGTGGTAATCCCTCGGCGTTACTCTGGTAAAACGTAGTAAAATTTTACTACGTTTTAAGCATTATTACTGAGTTCGATTTCTTCTCCCTGTTTGTTAAAGAACTTAAAGTTAACAATTCCTAACGAACTGTCCTTAATTACTTTAACCCAGGTTTTGTATTTCATATACCATTGCACTTGTTTAGAGTAAATACCCTTAGTGTAATAGGCATATAAAAGCGGGTTCATAGAAATCGATATACCCCGTTCATTTTGCTTGGTCAGGATATAATCGAGGTTGTTTTCGATTACATCCGTGACTAATACGCTGGCCTGAATGGTACCCGTACCGCCACAGGTTGGGCACACCTCCCGCGTCACGATATTCATTTCGGGCCGAACACGCTGACGCGTAATCTGCATGAGCCCAAACTTGGTCAGCGGCAGAATCGTAAACTTCGAGCGCTCTGGTTTCATTTCATCACGCATGATGTCTTGCAGAAGTTTTTTATTCTCTGCTTTCTTCATGTCGATGAAGTCGATGACAATAATGCCACCCATGTCGCGTAGCCGAAGCTGCCGGGCAATTTCTTTGGCCGCTTCCCGATTCACACTAATAGCGGTTGCCTCCTGATCTTCTTCGGAGTTGGATTTATTACCGCTGTTAACATCAATAACGTGGAGAGCTTCGGTATGCTCGATGATCAGATAACCACCACCTGGCAAACTTACCGACCGGCCAAACAGCGATTTAAGCTGTTTCTCTAACCCTAATGCCTCAAAAATTTTCGTTTTGCCCGTATAGAGCTTTACGATTTTTTCTTTTTCGGGAGCTATGGTATGAATATAGTCCCTGATTTCGTCGTACGATTCACGCGTATCGACAGTAATGCTCTCGAACGACTCGTTGAGCATATCACGCAGGATCGACGAAGCCCGGTTCATTTCGCCCAAAACCCGGTCACGCGGTTTGGCTTCGCTCAATGATTTAATGGCCTGATCCCACTTGGCTAATGAGTTCTGCAGGTCGCGGTCGAGTTCTTCGACGTCTTTGTCCTGAGCAACCGTTCGAACAATAACACCGAAATTCTGCGGTTTCAATGACGACATGAGCCGCATCAGCCGCGACCGTTCGGCACGGTCGGTAATTTTTTTGGAAAGGTTTACGCCATCTGAGAATGGCACCAGCACTAAATAGCGGCCGGCAATTGATATATCGCAGGAAAGGCGTGGACCTTTGGTTGAGATAGGTTCTTTAACTACCTGAACCAGGATGGGAGCGTTTTTCGTCAGTACCTTATCGATTTTCCCAATTTTTTCGATAGGTGGCTCAAGCTTCATACCACTGAGCCGCCCGGTTGTGACGCGCTTGGCGATTACATCTTTGACCAGTTTGTTGAGCGAATTAACATTCGGCCCCAGATCCTGATAGTGCAGGAAACCATCTTTTTCGTGACCAACGTCAACAAAGGCAGCGTTGAGGCCAGAGGATAATTTCTTGACTGTTCCTAAGTAAAGATCGCCAACGGTGAAGCTGCTGTCTAACTCTTCTTCGTGATACTCCAGCAGTCTCTTGTTTTGCAAGAGCGCAATCCGATCACCTTTCTGAGTAGAACTGATAACTAATTCATTACTCACAAGATGAATACGCGGTTAAAAAATGGCTGAGTAAAAAAATAGAAGCCACGTTCGGGCTTTACAGACCGGCCGAGGCTTCCACTAAAACAAGTTTACAGTTTACAGCTTACGGTTTATGGCTGGTTAATGTATCCAAAGATACGTGTATCAACCAATCATAAACCGTAAGCCGTAAACTGTAATCCTATTTTTTCTTATGCCGATTTTTTCTAAGCCGTTTCTTCCGTTTGTGAGTAGCAATCTTGTGCCGTTTCCGTTTCTTACCGCAAGGCATAATCGATAAATATTTTTAATGGTTGAAAAATTGTGTCGGCCAAACCACCCGGTTAAGCCCTAAAATCAATGTATAATGAAAAATGAACAATGTATTAGGAGGGAGCCAGAGCCTTTCTCTGATGTACATTGTTCATTGTACATTCGTTATTTTAGCCGTTCTTCATATTCCTGAACAGCCGCCAGAATCTGCGGGTCTTTCTCCTGCTTCTTCACTTTCGCCAGCACTTGTCTGGCTTCAGCCTTCTGACCCGCTTCGGCTAAACTTACCCCTAAATAAAACTGCGCTTTCCGGCTGGCAGGGTTTGTAACCAGAATTTGCCGGAATCGTTCGATAGCCCGCTCATACTGATTCGACCGCATGGCCAGTAAACCTAAATTAAACAGAGCCAGTTCATTGGTTGGGTCCTGTTTAATAACTTCCCGAAGCAGCATAATTCCCTGCATTGGCGTGTCGGTATTGACATAGGTCATTGCCATATTGGCTTTTGCCGACAGCAGGTTTGGGTTTTTGGCTAATGCCTGCCCGTAATAATCACGAGTTTTCTGGCCGAGCATTGCTGTTTTCTTTTCATCAACGGCAAAGCTGTAGGCTTCAAAAAAAGCGTCGCCGGCCCGCAGCAGATTACGCTCGCTGGGAACCGATTTCACTAGTTCTTCTGCATAGTAGGCCGCACTATCATAGCGCGTAATTTCGTGCAGAAGGGCAATCAGTTTTTCGCCAATAGCTTCTTTCTGGGTAGAGTTGGTTTTTGCAAACTCTGTTTCCAGCAGGGTGAGCTGTTTTTGCTGCTCGGCCGATAATGGTTTTTCGTGTACAGAAGAACCATTGTTCGAGGCCGTAGGCGTCTCAGCCTTCGACGAACTGGTGGCAGGGGCCTGCATACCACGACCACCAAGCTGCTTGTTATCATTTCGTACGACTACCTTTGGTAAGGAGTACAATCCTACCGTGAGGGCCGAAGCCAATACGATAACAAGCAGCACGGATTTATTCATCATGGATGGTCGTCACGGGCAAATGCCTGGACTGGATTTTTCAGCCCTTACACCGTTGGAGCTACGTTGATTACTCAGCAGCTACTTTGGCTTTTTCGCTGGTTTTTACTTGTTCAACAAAAACCTTGGCAGGTTTGAAGCTCGGAATAAAGTGCTCGTCAATTACCATAGCGGTATTTTTCGAGATGTTCCGGGCTACCTTCTTCGCGCGCTTTTTATTGATAAAGCTACCGAACCCTCTCACATAAATGTTCTCTCCCTCGGCCAATGAGTCCTTAACTACTGAAAAGAAGGTTTCCAATGTGTTTGTTACTTCTGCCTTATCAATGCCAGTCTTATCGGCAATCTCGGCAATTACATCTGCTTTCGTCACGACTTCTTAAACTTTAACGTTTTCTGTGTTGTTGAAAATTCGGGTCTCAAAAATGGGAGCACAAAGGTAGGGCTTTCCTATAAATTTAAAAAGTCTGACCTTCCATTTTTCCTGCTAACGTTCTATTTTTCTGTTTTATTTTGGATTGGCAATCAGACCTTAACAAAACTGAAGTCACCTTCGCGCCCGTATTGGAGAGGTGGTATGAAGTTCATAAACGCGACCTGCCGTGGCGGCATACCCGCGATCCGTATCGTATCTGGCTATCGGAAATAATCCTTCAGCAAACCCGCGTAGTACAGGGAAAACCCTATTACGAACGCTTTGTGGAGGCTTATCCGACCGTAGCTGATATGGCCCGTGCCGACGAACGTGAACTGCTTCGGTTGTGGCAGGGGCTGGGGTATTACTCCCGAGCCCGCAACTTACATCAGACTGCTCGCTATGTAACTCTTCAATTGGAAGGCAAGTTCCCTTCTTCCTATCATGAGTTATTGAAAATGAAGGGTATAGGGGCTTATACGGCTGCTGCTATAGCTTCATTTGCTTTTGGTGAGCGGGTTCCGGTGGTCGATGGTAATGTATACCGGGTACTGGCTCGTGTATTTGGCATAACAGACGATATTACGACAACGGCAGCCAGGAAGACATTTGCCGGTTTGGCCAGTCGACTGATTCAGACGGCCGACGATCCGGCTACGTACAACCAGGCCATCATGGAGTTTGGGGCTATTCATTGTACACCTGTAGCGCCTGATTGTCTGCTTTGTCCGCTCCAGCAAGCCTGCGTGGCGTACCAGACGGGTCGTCAGCATTTGTTGCCCGTGAAAGCAAAGAAAGGGCCTGTACGGGAACGCTTTTTTGAGTATCTGGTTTTCCGGCATAAGGGCAAGTTTGCTATGCGAGAACGATCGGCTCGTGATATTTGGCAGAATCTCTATGACTTTTATCTGATGGAAACCAGCGGACTGCCTTCTCCGTCTATTTTAGCGGGTGAGCTGGAGTCTTTCTGGCAGAAATTGTCGTTACCTGAACCAGTCCTTAAGGCTGTGTCGCAGGGTACTTTAGTGGCTCCATCCGTTGAAGCCACGCAATTACTCTCGCATCAGCGAATACGTGCCCTATTCTATCTGATCGATTTGCCGGAAGAGGCTATTTTCCTTTTGCCCAGTGATTTACACTGGTTCGATGAAGAGGGCGTAAGTCAACTACCTAAGCCGGTATTGATTACAAACTATTTGAAGAATCTGCTTGGATAAGTCGGTATAATTTGGTATCTTTAATCTTCTTAAACGCCACATAAGCTAATTCGTAACACCAACAATACAAACAGTATGGCAAGTCTTAATAAGATGATAATAATCGGTAATCTGGGTGCTGATCCTGAAGTACGCTACCTGGATGGCGGAGCTGTGGTAGCTACCTTCAACGTTGCCACTACCGAGAAATTCACCAACCGAAATGGGGAGAAAGTGGAGCAGACAGAATGGTTTCGGATTGAATTATGGAATGAACAGGCCAAAGTGGCTGAAAAATATTTAAAGAAAGGGAATTCGGTTTATGTAGAAGGTCGGCTACGGACCGAAATCTGGACGGATAAAGAAGGGAAAGAGCGGACATCGTTGCGTGTTCGGGCCAATACCATGCAGTTGCTGGGTAGTCCCAATAGCGATCGGGGCGACGAAGTACCCTATGAAGCGCCCCGCCAACAGGCTGCACCTGCTCAGCCCGCGAGTGCTCCTCGCCCACAGGCTGCACCAGCGCCCCGTCAGCAACCCGCCCGTCGTGAGCCGGAACCTGTGCCTTTTGAGAGCAACAGTGGCGATGATGATCTTCCTTTCTAATCACCGCCTGAATGCTCTATTGTTGAACGAGAACTGATATACATGGATCCTGGTGACCCACTTCCTCGACAGGTGCTCCCAGCCGTAGATGGCTGGAGCACCTATTTTGATTTATACGCCCCCTATACGGCTTTGATTTTACTGCTCCTTACGCTGGCTGGTCTGGTATCGGCTTCGGAGGCAGCTTTCTTCTCGCTTTCACCCGACGATCGTGCCTACTGCCGGGAGAGTGCTACAGGGCCTGACCAACGAATTGCCCAGCTTTTGGAACGACCAAAGCGCTTGCTGGCTTCGCTGGTGATTTTTAATAATCTGCTCAATGTCGCTATTGTCGTTATTGTTACCTATCTGACGTGGGAGTTCTCCCAAACGATAGCCAATGCTAACTGGTTATTGGCCGGGATCGCTTTAGTTACAACGATAGCTATTGTTTTATTCGGGGAAATCGTTCCCAAGGTATATGCCAGCCAAAATAACCTGGCCGTCGCTCGCAAGACGGCTGCCTTGGCCCAGATTGGCCTGATGGTTTTCCGTCCGTTTGCTATGATGCTGGTTAATCTGAGTAATCAGGTGGATAAGCGGATCCAGCGACGGGGGTATAAGCTATCGGTAGAAGAACTGAGCCAGGCGGTTGAACTGACGGGGGTAAATGCCACGGTTGAGGAAAAAGAAATTCTTAAGGGCATTGTTAATTTCAGTAATCTGACGGCCAGGCAGGTGATGCGGACCCGGCTCGATATTTCGGCTGTCAGAGATCAATTACCATTTGGTGAACTGCTGGCTCAGATCAATGCATCGGGCTATTCCAGAGTGCCAGTTTATGGTGAGTCGCTGGACGAAATAGAGGGAATTCTGTATATCAAGGATTTGCTTCCGCACATCCATGAGTCGGACGAATTTCGGTGGCAATCGCTGCTGCGTCCGGCTTATTTTATTCCGGAAAATAAGAAAGTAGACGACTTACTTCAGGACTTTCAGAAGCGTCGGGTTCACATTGCTATCGTCGTTGATGAATATGGGGGAACCCGTGGTCTTGTGACCCTTGAAGACATTATCGAAGAAATTTTTGGCGACATTAATGACGAATTCGATGAAGAAACTCCCGTAGGCTATCGACGCGAAGATCCGCAAACGGTTGTGTTCGAAGGCAAAATGCCACTGACCGATGTATGTCGAATCCTTAATGTGGATGCAACTACGTTTGAGGACGTGCAGGGGGATAGCGAATCGCTGGGAGGGCTACTACTCGAACTGTTTCATCGTCTACCGAAAGCAGGGGATGAAACCCAATACGACGGATTTGTTTTTCAGGTGCTATCGGCTGATGACAAACGGATCAATGAAGTACGTGTTCGAAAAAACAAGGCAGTTGCCCAGGAATAGTTAAAAAAAACGGTTATTTATTAAGCTGGTTTCGGTTAGACCCACAAACCACGTCCCTGATTATAATCGAGGCTCATCTGCCGGACTTCTTTGGCCGAGTAAGTCATGAAGCCAATCTTCCGAAGTTGATGAAGACGCCTTTTCTCAAGCCCCGACAGGCTGCCATCAATTAAAGCGCCAAAGACAATGAGCCGCTCCAGGCTACGGCGTACCGTAACGGGGGTATTCGATACCTGTTCGGTAAACGTATCGGCAACAGTGGTTTCGCCCCGAAGCTCAAATCGGTCTTTTAGGGTTTCGGTAAGCAGAAAGTGGGCATAGTTGTAGGGGCGATCCAGAACGGAAATGTATTGAAGGGCTTGCAGGATCAATGGGCGGAACTGATCATTTTTGCCCCATTCTTCATACAGTTCGTGGACAAATTCACGGATTGTAATCGGTGCCATTACGCGTACCTGAGCTTCGTGCAACACCTGCCTGGAAGCCCAAAGATTCCATACCGCATAAATGGGTAACCCGATAAAATCTGAAGCGGGTTGGCCAAGAAAAGGTTGGGTGATGAATCGCACAACCAGCGCCGTCAGAGAGGCTTTTACAACATTTAGTAGAAAGAAAAGGGTAAGCCCCCAACGAGGCATGGTCAGGTAGGGGTCGATACCAAATCGAAGAAAACCTGGCTGCGACTTTTCGAAAGCGGCTGTTGCCAGCGCCTGTAAATGACGTTCGTACTGAGCATCATGAGCCCGGGGAAACTGGCAGACTTCCATGATGGTTTTTGCCCCCCAGCCATTTATAGCCAGCAACAGATTGATTTCCAGATACACCAATAGCAGGCTGTAGAGCGCTGTAATCAGGGGCAGTTCATAGGCATTGCCAAACAGCCACACCGTCGTTTTGCTGAATAAATCAGGCCAGGTATACTGGGGCAGATAGAGTAGTAAGCCACCAAACAATCCCAGCAGAGCGGCCATAGTGAAGGTTATAAGCTTGGCACGTCGAACGACCCGCTGTTCAACCGTATTGAATACAAACGGCTCGTCGCTGGGGTGCGGTATATCAAGTGCCTGCCGCAAGTAGCGTAAGGACAGGTGGTCGAGTGGACCCGTGCTGTTGTTCGGAGGCCGGGTAGACATGATCGTAGTTTGTGACAGTGAGTTATGCGTTTAACAAGGAAAATACCCAGGTTGTTGGAAAACAATGGTATATAATTAATCGACTTTGACAGAGCGGTTAATCTTCCTGCTTTGGTACATAGGTAAATGCGCTCCCAAAGCCTCTTTACCACCTAGTGGATAAATGCCCTTCTCCTATGAAACACATACATTTTCTCGTTGGCTGCCTGTTGGTGGGTCAGCTACACGTATTGGGCCAGGTTGCCCCTTCGCCCAGCGCAATGCCTGTTCCGCAGCGCACAAAAGACGAGATGACCAATGCCGCCAGAACATTCCTGGCGACACTTACGCCCGAGCAGAAGCAGAAAGCAACGTTTACTTTTGGCGATGAAGAGCGATTCAACTGGCATTTTGTGCCTCGGACCCGGAAAGGGTTGCCATTGAAAGAGATGACAGCCGAACAGCGAACAGCGGCTATGAATTTACTCAAAACAGGCCTGAGTACGCAGGGGTACGACAAAGTAAACGCCATTATCGATATGGAAAATGTGCTTCGGGTTATCGATAATCGGCCACCGAATGATACCTATCGTGACCCGGAAAATTACTCGTTCACGGTTTTTGGTGATCCATCCAGCAAAGATCCCTGGGGTTGGCGGATAGAAGGCCATCATCTATCGCTGAACTTTTCGAGTGCCGATGGTAAAGCATTGGCCTATACCCCTACCTTTTTTGGCAGTAACCCCGGCGTTTTGCGGTATGATACCCAAATGGCCGACAAGCGCATGTCGGACCCACGCGTGAAAGACCTTCCACAGAAAGGCCGGGAAATTCTGAAGCAGGAAACAGAACGGGCTTTTGCTTTGCTGAAAACCCTCTCTGATGACCAGCGGAAGCAGGCTGTCCTCGATCCGGTAGCCTATCCCGAAATTGTAACCAGCAACAAGCGGAAAGCATCACTGGAAAAAATGGATGGGCTGAAGTTTGCCGATATGAATTCCCAACAGAAAAAACTTTTTAAGGAATTGCTTCAGGCTTATCTGGCCGCTTACCGGATCACCCTGGCCAAGCAACAGATGGATAAGCTGGAAAAAGCTGGTTTGGATAACCTGCGATTTGCCTGGGCTGGTGATCTGACGCCAGAACTGGGTGCTGGCAAAGGCTGGTACTATCGCATTCATGGCCCAACCATTCTGATCGAATATGATAACACTCAAACGAACGCTAATCATATCCATACGGTAGTTCGGGACCTGACCAACGATTGGGGCGAAGATGTACTGGGCGAGCATTATCAGAACACCAGTCATAAGTAGGCGGCTGCTTAAACTGGATAAACAATGGCCTTCGGAATGTAGTGTTTTTGCGAAGGCCATTGTTTATCCAGTCGACCTAATAATCATTTAACAACTTTTAAGCCTTTTTATAGGGTACTTCTTCGTAATTTGTGAAGATTATTTGTTATCAATTCATGAAGAAACTCCTTATTAGCGCGTCGGTCTGTCTGTTTTCAATAGCAGCCATGGCGCAGCAAACGCAGTGGTATCTGCAAGATAAAACCGATAACACGGCCGGAATTAGCGTGGAGCGTACGTATCGTGAACTCCTGAAAGATCGTAAACCTACGCCTGTCGTTGTGGCCGTCATCGATGGCGGTATCGATACAACCCACGAAGACCTGCGCCGAATTCTGTGGGTCAATCCGAAAGAAATTGCCGGGAATGGCAAAGACGACGATAAAAATGGCTATGTCGATGATATACATGGCTGGAATTTCATAGGTGGAAAGGACGGGCGCAATGTTAGCTACGAAACGGCTGAAGTAACCCGGTTGTATGTACAGCTAAAACCGAAGTACGAAGGGAAAGACCGGAAAAGCCTGAAGCCTGATGAGCAGAAAGAGTACGATCAGTATGTGAAGGCGAAAGAGGAAGTTGAAAAAAATCAGTCGAAATATAAGGCTGAATATCAGGGAATCGGTCAGTTTTATAGTCAGTATTCGTCGGCGGTTGAGAACCTTAAAAAAGCTTTGCACGTCACGAAGCTCGACACGCTGACCCTTCGTAAAGCCGCCGATACCCTCAGCGACGCGGCCATGAAGCGGCCTGTGTTGGGGGTACTTCGGTTGTTGCGTCAGCAGGGGGCTCCTGATGCTGACGTAGTACTCGGTGAGCTTGAGAAATACAACGAGCAGCTAAAGTCGCGTGCCGAATACAACTACAATCCAGATTTTGACGCCCGCTCCATCGTTGGCGATAATCCAAATGACCTGAATCAGCGCGATTACGGAAATGCGGATATTGCCGGTCCTCGTCCCGACCACGGTACCCACGTTGCGGGGATCATTGCTGGTGATCGCACAAACAATCTGGGAATTATGGGCGTCGCGGATGCGGTAAGAATCATGGGGGTTCGGGCCGTACCGGATGGTGACGAGCGCGATAAGGATGTGGCCAATGCCATCCGATACGCGGTCGATAATGGGGCTCAGATCATCAACATGAGTTTTGGGAAAGATTATTCACCCCAACGCAAAGCGGTTGAAGATGCGGAGCGGTACGCGCTATCAAAAGGGGTACTCATGGTCCATGCGGCCGGAAACGATGGAAAAGACATCGATACGGCGGCTAATTACCCCGCTCCGCGCTTTATGGATGGAACGGCTATTCCAAATGTGATTACAGTAGGTGCCAGTGCCGAGCCCAACAACGCTGAGCTGATCGCCAGCTTCTCTAATTATGGCAAGCAGAACGTCGATGTGTTTGCTCCTGGGAAAGATATTTACTCGACTGTACCGGGTAGCAAATACGAAAACAATAGCGGAACCAGTATGGCATCGCCTGTAGTAGCGGGGGTGGCGGCTGTTTTGAAAGCCTATTTCCCCAAGCTGACCTATGCCGATATTAAACGTATTATTCTGCAATCGGCAACGCCATACACGACTAAAGTAACCCGGCCTGAATCGAATGATTTAGTAGCGTTCAATACCTTGTCGAAAACGGGTGGTATTGTGAATTTGTATGAGGCTGTAAAACTGGCTCTGGCTCAGGAAGCCGCGTCGGGTAAAGGTAAATAATCGAACAAATTGCCTAGTCATAAAAAAAACAATAGCCTGTATATCAGGCTATTGTTTTTTTTATGACTAGGGGGTTGCCATCCCGATGCAGGAGGGCTGACATAAGGCACTCGTTACGGCCCGATTAGGAAAAGTTTAACGGAGCGCTTAGTTAAGGCGTATTGACCTCGATAACTGGATTGGAATCTAAAAAATCATTTTTTGATAAATCGACTGGTTTGCGAGGTGAGTCCATCCGTCAATTGAAGAATGTATAATCCTGGGGGTAAGTCTCCAACCGAAATGGCGCCTTCAAACTGACCGTTAGGGGCGGTTAGAGATACTTGGTGGTGCTGGAAAACACCGTGCAGGTCAAATATGCCAATTTGAACCTGTTTGGACGCTGGATTCACGTAACGAATCGATAGCGTCGTTTCAGCCGGGTTTGGGTAAAACATAATTAGGTTAGTTGGGTCGGGGTTAGTAGCTGTAAGGAGGGCGGCTGTGCGAACCGAGCGCAGGGTTGACCAGCCTATGCAGGTGTGTTGAGTAACCTGAACTTTATAATTACCAGCCTGAGAAACGGAAAGACGATACTCACGGGCATTGGCAATGGCCTGATCGTTTCGATACCACTGATATTGATACGAGGTGTCGATAGGGGCTTTTAAGGTAACGGTCGCTCCCTGGGGTAGGTATAAGTCCGTTTCTTCGGGTAATAACGTAAGGCTATTGACAGACGAAGAGAGAATGATGGTTTCATTGGAAAGAACCTGACAGCCGTTTTGCGAGACGCGAACCTGGTACCGGCCGGGCTGGTTTGCACTAAGCGTGCTGGAATGGACGTTGTCGAGAATTGCGCCGTCGCGTAGCCAGTCGAAAGTGGCTCCGGTGAGTGTACCTCCCTTCATGGGGCCGACGGCCAATGGCACCTGGCTATTAGTACTACAGAGTAACTGGCTGCCAGCGGGTGTTAGGCCGATTTCGGCATTTCGAAGCGAGATCGTTACGGGATCAGAGGTGGCTGAACAGCCGTTCTCGGCCGTGATACGAAGTCTGTATGAACCAGCCTGAGCAGCCTGATAGCTCGATTTAGTTGCGCCAGTCAGGAGCGTATCGTTCCGAAACCACTTGTATTGCGTAGCTGCCGATGTCGTGTCGGACTGTAAAAGCAGCGTAGCGCCCGGACAAAGAGTTGTATCCTGCGTCGGGACAATCCGGGCCGATAGTTGGCAGTTTATTCGGTAAAGACCACTGACAATAACCGAGTACGGCTGGCTTGAGTAGGTCATTTTACCCTTGTGCGAAACGGTGATGGTATACGTTTTTCCGGGTACTGGGTTCGCAATGTATACCTGCTCTACATTGTCGCGGATGTTATCGCCACGCGTAGCCGCCTGAGCAGGTTGTGCCGGATTCAGAACAAACGGCATGGCTACCTGTTGGCCGTCGCTCACACGCAGGTCGAGGTCATTCACAAGCTTTGGGGTTCGGCTGTTGACCAGAGCCGGCGTAATACTGGTTGCGGTACCTTCAGGATCCGTCCAGGATAGAGTGACTATGAGCGGCTCGTTGCCCTGGGCTACAATCGACTTGGTGAAGGTACTGTTGGGCATCAAACTTTGCTCCATAAAAAGATGGGCCCGGTCGTTGTTTAATAAGACACGGGCGGCCGCTTCTGTATTTAGTAGTCCCCAACCCTGGCGGTAATCGGGTCCGGCTTCGGGGCTGGGTCGACTGGCTGTATGGAGTACCAGCCCTTTCAGCGTGGAGGCCCGCAGAAATTGCCCGCCCGATACAGCTCCGGCAGCCCGCTGGCGTGTATACAATTCCTGAAGCAAGAACAACGAACCTGATACATTGGCAGAAGCCATCGATGTGCCACTGTAGGTTCCATAAGCGTTCGAGCTGCTACCTAATGATGAGAATACACCCGTCCCAATGCCCAGTAAGTCGGGTTTGATCCGGCCATCGTCGGTAGGGCCCCAGCCACTATACGAGGCTGATCCGACAAGTACAGGCTCACTTGGGCCAGAATACGTAACATTGGCAGCACCAATTGTCAGGACATTTTTAGCGGTTGCGTCGGCCGGAATCACATCATAGGTATCATTTCGGCTCCGGGCGGCTGTACTCTGCACATCCGTATTTTTTAGAAAATAGGCTGTACCATCAGGAGGGCCGGTTTCGGCTCGCTTGTTATCGGCCGAACGAACCATCAGGAAAAATGGATTATTGTAAGCCAGTTTATCCAGGTCCTGGGTCTTGGTCGAATAGAAGCCGAACAGATAATCTTCAGTCGCGCTGATGGATGGCGTGCCCCACCATTCCCACTTCAGATCAGGGTTTATGCCCGGTCTTGAGTCGTTGTATACCCAGCCTGCTACGGGACCATAGGCATGATTAGAGATGAGCAGATTAGGAGCGGCAATAGTCAGTTCGCTAATATCGTCGGTGTAATCCCATACGGATAATTGTGCACCGAAGGCCATTCCTTTGGCGTTGGCATTGACGCCCTGGGCTACCAGCGTACCCGCCAGATGGGTCGTGTGATCGTTTACCGAGGTTACGTTGTCTTTCTGATTGATTTTGGCACTTCCATAAGTAGTACCTGCAAATTCCTGATGGGTGTTAAGCACTCGACCACCATCCCATAATCCCAGCCGGCCCGCCAGTAGTGCCGAACTGCCCGACAAGGCAATTCCTAATGAACCACCACCCTGTAAAGCCTGCGTCCGGGTGCCTTGAGCCGCTTCTACATTATGCAGCGAATAATAAACGGGTTGCCCCAGCGGATCAATTTCCTGAAGGGTAAGAACGCGTTGATTGGAATAATTTTTGCGGATAGGCCAGTGATAGCGACGTGCAAATTGACGTGTTTGTTCGCGGTTCTTTTCGTATCGTTTAAGTAAATCGGTTTGCCAATTCGGTACGTCGTGCGGCTGAGAAGTCTGTGCCCAGACAGCGCTACAGGCTGCGCCTGTAAAAAACGCCATAAGTAGACACCGCAGCAGGCCCAAACCCCTGAGATTGATACGCTTTGCCTTATAATACGCAATTGACGTGTGCCTGTAGAGCCGTTCCAGATGCCGTTGCAATTAGTGTTTGCGAATCCGTTTTACCTGAACGCTTTGCGTTCGGTCGTCTTCAACAACCACAAAAAACGTACCGTCGGGAAGGTCGCTTACATCGACTACCGCTGAATAACTTTTTCCCTCTTTTTGTAACGTAGCCCTTCGTACAGTGCGCCCCTGCAAATCGGTGAGTTGAAAACTGGGAAGTTGAGGCAGCGTAGCGACTGTCCAGGAAATAGTCAGTTCTTTACTGGCCGGGTTCGGATACACACTCAGATTTTCTTCAGCGCTGGTCGGCTCGGTAGCCAGAATAGTGATCACCACTTCGCTGGAGGTAGCTACACCGCAGCCGTTCACATTGCCCTGCACCGAATAGCGTCCTGACTTTACTGCCGTATAACTGGCGGAGGTAGCCCCACTGATCGGAACGCCATCCAGCAGCCATTGTATAGTGGAAACCGCATTGGAGGTAAGCGTGATGCCGTTTGCCGTTACAATTGGGGCTTGGGGGGTATTGACCGCAACAGTGGTGACCGACGAACTTATGGGCAAACAGGTGTTGGCTACCCGTACCGTATAATTTCCGGCCGTAGCTGCCTGAAGCGTATTGCCCGTGGCGCCAGAAATGAGTTGGCCATTGCGATACCACTGGTAGGTTAGTCCGGTAGCATTCGTTGTCTGGAGAGTCAGGCTGGAACCCTGGCAAATGCTGGCCGAACCCGATGGACTGATGGAGGCCGTTGGATACGTACCTGTCGAAATGCCGACGGGCGTCCGTTGCGGGTTGGGGCAGTCGAGCGAACGGACTTTCAGGTTATAAAAATAATACCAGGAGGTAGTCAGGGTATCCGTTGAGGTACCGCTATTGAATAAAGCCCCTTTAAGCGTAACGATGGGCTGACCATTCTGTGCTTTGAGTTGGTAAGGAAGACCCGTAACCGCGCTATTGCTCCGAAAGATAGAGGCTCCACCCGAATACGAAATCGTGATCTTGTAATCGCCTGCTGCCGGAATGCGTAGGTTTAGGGGGTAAATGGCTCCTGGATCGTTGGGATCGTCGAGTAGGTTTCCATTGCTGGTTGTTGCGGTCAGACTTTGGTCGCGGGTGGGAGTTACGTCCAGGGTGACACTGGAAATGGTCGTATTGTCGTACTTACTGACGGTAAACGTAATCTGGCCCGCATCGCCAATGTAGAGCCGGGCACTTTCGATAAGTAGAGGTACGGCGGTCGAAATAAGTGGGGCGGGTGTATAGGCTCCGTAATACGTCCCTCCCCCAAATACCGATTTATTGGCAGGGCCGATGGTTGCCGAAAAATCGTTTAGAGCCGCATAAAATTGCCCGCCCGACGGGGCTTTCTGGGAAAAGGTCTGATTGCCGGCTGCCAGTAGATTGCCACCTATGGGCGTATCGTACCAGAAAGCGGTTCCCTCGCCTGAGTTTCGAAGCGAAATGAGTGTATCGGAGCCACATCGGGTGGCCGAAAAAATCCCATTGGTAGGCGCATTGCCCGTGGTTCGGGTTTCAACGATGCTATTGTTGGTCGTATTCTGATCGGTGCTCAAACTCGTGCTGATGGTAAATCGGTACGCTTGTCCGGCCAGCAGTGAGGCACTGGCGGGTTTGGTGAGGGTCAAAATACCATCCCGAAAAGCGGATAGTTTGGTGAGCGTTCCGGTCAGCGTAGTTACGTCGGTATTATTGGCGTCTGTAATTTTTACCGTAACGGGTACGTTGGTTTGATCGACAGAACCGTAATTGTGCAAACGGACGGTGATTGCCAGATCGGAAGTAGTCAGACCACAGAAATTGCCATCGGGCGACACCAGCGCGGTGGCACCAACGTCGTTAAGGGTTTGGATGATGTTTAGCGTATAGTCCTGCGTTTCGCCATTGCCATACGTGCCACAAGCCACCACACTGGCAGGGTTATCGGTTTCGGTTGCCACAATCCGCAACCGAATCGTCTGGCCGTTCTGAACGCTGCCTGGAATGATTACTGTAGAAGAAAACGGCTCTGAATTGGGTAAAACACCCGACGTCGCGATGGTTTCGCCCGCATCATCGAAGCTGCCATTCTGATTCCAGTCGGCAAAGGCTTTCACCACGACGTTTTTGATGCTTCCGCACGTACCCAGCGATATAATCAGGGGTATGGGCTGATTGGCCTGAACACTAGTACTGACCTGCGAAAAATCGGTATATGATGTACAGCCATCGGCTCCGGCCTGATTAATAGTTCCGAACTGGACCCGGCTGATTTTGGTGTCGGCGGTTGAGGACGGTTTCGATTCACAATACACCTTACCCCCAATGCCACTAACCAGCAGGGCGTAATCCTGCTTGCTTCCGTTTAATGTCCCTTTGTGCGAAATAACCAGCGTGTACGTTTTTCCGGGTATGGCATTGGTCAATACTACCTGCTCGATATTGTCGCGAATGTTATCGCCACGCGTAGCAGCATTGGCCGGGTTTTCGGGGTCCAACACCCAGGGTTGCCAGGTTGTGGACCCATCACTGACCCGAATATCGAGGTCATTGACCAGTTTGGGGGTTCGATTGTTCAACGAGGCCGTCGTTGTAGCGGCCGGGTCGTTCCAGCAGATGGTAGCAACCAACTGGCCCCGGCCCGATGCCGTTACCTGGATGGTATCGCGCTGGCCCTGATTGAGCGTGCGTTCACTAAGTAAGTGGTTCTGATTGGTGTTGCCTATGACCTGAGCCGCTTTCTCCATGTTCAAAAGTCCCCAGCCGTACTGGTAATCGGGGCCAGGCGATGTCCCCGCTTCGCTGGCCGTATGCAGCACCAGCCCCCGAAGCGTAGACGACCGCATGAATTTACCCGCGTTGAGCTGGTTGTAATATTCCTGAAGCAGCAGTACAGACCCCGACACGTTCGGCGTTGCCATCGAGGTCCCACTTAAGGTTACATAGGCGCTATCACTGCTGGAATTGGCCGATAACAGGTTAACACCAATTCCGACAATATCGGGCTTGATTCGGCCATCGTCGGTAGGCCCCCAGCTACTAAAATTTGCGAGTTTTACGTCCGTTGCCTGATTATAGCCGTATGTGAGGTCATTTACCGCTCCCACTGTCAGGATGTTTTTCGCTACACCATTGGTCGAAATCTGGTCATAACCGATTTGCCGATCGCGGGTTACGGTGCTGAGTTTGTTTCCGTGATTGACCAGGTAGTAGGATTGGCCACCGCCCGGATACCCATCGGCTCCGTGGTCGTTTCCTGCCGATTTTACAATCAGGTAATAAGGCGCAGCATTGGCAATCTGATCCCAGCTTCGGGCGCGGGAATCATACAGGCCGAATTTATAATCGAAAACCTGACTGACACTCGTATCGCCATACCACTGCCATTGGGTTGAACCTGTCAGATCGGGGTTGTATTGATACCCGGCCAGTGAGCCGTAGGAGTGATTGGAAACCAGCAGGTTTGCCGAAGCAGTTGTCATTTCCGATACATCACTCGAATAGTCCCAGGCCTGTAATTTAGCCCCGTATGCCATACCCCGCGCCAGTGGATTTACCCCGGCACCGATCATTGTCGTAGCTACGTGGGTCGGATGTTCTTCGTCGTCTACCGTTGTACTGGCCTTATCATTTTGCGTAATACGGCCTTTCAATTCAACGTGGCTGCCCAGTACCGCACCTCCATCCCAGATTCCCAACTTGTTTTGTACCGAAGCACTGCTTCCCGACAGGTTCAGTCCCAGGCTCCCTCCCGAATACAGTGACGACGTTTTGGTGCTGTTGGCAGCCTGTGTATTGCCTACGATGGTCGTACCCTGATAGAGTAAATTTCCAAAATCATCGACGCCGACCAGTTCAACGATCCGCCCATTGGAGCGTACTTCCCGAAGGGGTCTTCCCAGTTGCTTGGCCAGCGATACGGCCCGGTTATAACTGGCATCGTGGGCCTGCTGAATCTGTTGCCGAAGCTGGGTGATCTGCTGCCGTTGCGCTGACGAATACGGGATAGACTGAGCCGATGCAATAGACTGAATACCTGCCAGAAAAAAGACTGAAAGTAGCCTGTATGGGAAAGACCGTATAGAATGAATCATGAGCAAAAGGTCATCGGCAGACCACGGATGAAATACATGTATAGATACGAGAAATAAGTGACTAATGTTGCGGATGGCTTTCGAGCTGTCAGATTAATTTGTGTTAATCTATAAAGCCAAAGGCGTGTTGATAGAAATTATCTAGTGACCGAAAGCTATGACAGTTTGTCTAATTGGCCGAACGGCTAAATCCACATGAACCTTTCAAGAATCCTATTAGGCTTATTAGTGATCCTCAATGGTGGTATCAAAATCCAGCCTCCTGTTAGTCCTCTCCCTTTTTGTATTGCGGGTGAGTTCCGATTTGGAGACTTGACAATACCTTATCCAGCGACAGTAGGCCAGATTGCCAAAGCCTATCACATGAAGTTTGTAGGAGCGGGTAGCTTTCAAAAAGATACTATGCTTTTTCAAAAAAATTTCGGGCCTCCTATACACTTATATTTGCATCATGCAGGTATGCAACGGAAATTCGATAGTAGCCCCAATGAAGATCCCAAAGAGAGTTATGAGCAACCTATTTTAGAATATCGGTTTACTGTTGGGGAGAATGTTTACTCATTCGATAGTCTTCGAACAATGATTGAAAAAGAGGCTGGAAAAACATTTCGTGCGTTCCCTGCCGCTTCTTATTCAAGCCCTTCTTCACCCTGGCGACCATTATTGAAGGGGCGAACTTTGTTTGTTTATTCGTTGCGCATCAGTGAATGCATGGCTGTTAATTTAATGAATTTTCCTTCAACGATACCGGGGGCTAGACCTGATATTAAAACATACCCGTTTACGTCTGTCAATTTCATTCTTTATAAAACGGATAAGGAGATTGAGCAAATGTATGAATCGTTTGAGGCTCGGAATAAGGATTTACTTAGGCGAAGGGATTCATTGATGAAGAACTGATAGTTTGACTTTCTAACAAATCAGCCACATCGATAAGGTGTGGCTGACTTGTTTGTGAACGATTGGAAACTGGAGTCTCTATCAAAAGATTAAGATTAACATCATTTTAATAACTTGATGTTAAACCTTTGGTTTTCTGAGTAATCCTATAGGCTCAACTGTTTCGCATACAGATGGAATTATTCACAAAAAGCGGCCAGGATATGGCCCGGCTACGATACCTATATAGCCGGGCGGGGTTTGGCGCTACGCCAGCCGAGTTGGCGGAAGCGTCGCATAAATCGTTGCGCAAGGCGGTTCGTCAGTTGTTTAAGGACAGCGAGACTGTATCGGACCTTCAGGTTGTGGAACCGGACCAGAATGAGACTAAAAAGCAACTGAAAGGCATGTTTCAGAATGGGCAACTCGACCGGGATATGCTCAAGGAACGGATTCGGGAAAATGCCGAGAAAGTGCGTGACCTGAATCTGCAATGGCTCGATCATATGGCAACGGGTAAAGCCGCTCTGCGTGAGAAAATGGCGCTGTTCTGGCACGGTCATTTTGCCTGCCGGACCCAGGGTCGCAATCCGCTGTTTATGCAACAGTACGCCAACGTGCTCCGTCAGAATGCGCTCGGTCGGTTTGGCGATTTGCTGATGGCGGTTTCGAAATCTCCAGCCATGCTTCAGTTTCTGAATAACCAGCAAAACCGGAAGAATGCGCCCAACGAAAACTTCGCTCGTGAGGTGATGGAATTGTTTACGCTGGGACGCGGGAACTATTCGGAACACGACATCAAAGAAGCCGCCCGGGCGTTTACGGGCTGGCAATTCACCCCCGATGGTCAGTTTATTTTCCGTCAGCAGGTACACGACGAGGGAGACAAAACCATTTTCGGAAAATCGGGTAATTTCAAAGGGGAAGATGTCATTGCGATGCTGCTGGAGAATAAACAGACGGCCCGTTTCATTACGACTAAACTGTATCGATTCTTCGTCAACGAAACGGAAGATGCCAAGCGAGTCGATGAACTGACCGAGCAATTCTATAAAAGTGGTTACGACATTGCCGGACTGATGGAGACGATCTTCAACGCCGACTGGTTTTACGATCAAAAGAATGTTGGTGCCCATATCAAGTCGCCTGTAGAGTTACTGGCGGGCCTACGGCACACGCTGGGCGTACAGTTTGAGCAACCGCAGTCGCAGGTGTTTGTGCAGCGGACGCTGGGGCAAATTTTGTTTTACCCGCCCAACGTAGCGGGCTGGCCCGGTGGCAAAAACTGGATTGATTCATCGAGCCTGCTGTTTCGGATGCAGTTGCCCAGCTTCGTGCTGAAATCAGCCGAGGTGACGATACAGCCCAAAGATGAAGGTGATATAAATGCGCAACAGTTGGCCCGAAAAGGAGGAAATCGTTTTCAAACGAAAATCGACTGGACCGCTTTTGAAGCGGCCTTTGCCAAAACCCCCGACGCCGACCTAACCGATGCCATTGCGAGTACTTTGTTGCCCTTTCCGCTTCGTCCCGAACAACGCACCGTAGTCGAACACCAAATCAAACCCAGCCAGTCGCGTACCGACCGCATTCATACCCTCACCGCAGCGCTCATGAGCCTGCCAGAGTATCAGCTAACTTAATTTTGAATGATAGAGTGATTGAATGATTGAATAAGCTCACGCATGACATTTTATTCAATCATTCAATCACTCTATCATTCAATCATTGAACTTATGAACCGTCGAAACTTCCTTAAACAATCGGCTTTTACGACGGCGGGAACGATGTTGATCCCGCATTTTCTGAAAGCCTATGAAGCGCAGATGCTGGGTCAGCGACTCGCGTCGAACGGTAAAATTCTGGTGGTGGTACAGCTTTCGGGCGGCAATGATGGCCTGAATACAGTGGTACCCTATCGGAATGATATTTACTATCGTGAGCGGCCAACTATTGCCATCCGTCCCGAAAAAGTCCTGACCCTGAACGACGAAATCGGGCTACACCCGTCCATGACGCCGTTGAAAGCCCTCTATGACGAAGGTTTGGTAACGGTGATCAACAATGTCGGCTACCCAAACCCGGACCGCTCCCATTTTCGATCGATGGACATCTGGCAAACGGCCAGCGATTCTGATAAATACCTGCGAACGGGCTGGGTAGGTCGCTATCTGGATGCGGCTTGTGCTGGAAAAGCGCAGCAGCCGTTCCGCACCATCGAGGTAGATGATACGCTAAGCCTGGCCCTAAAAGGAGCTGAGTTGAACGGACTAGCGGTTCTGGACCCGAAGAAACTCTATAACCAGACCCGTAGTGGCCTGGTGACTGGGTTGGATAAAGAGCATAAGGCCACCAGTCAGGAGCCCGAATCGGTCGCTTATCTCTACAAAACCCTGGCCGAAACGGTATCGTCGGCAGAATATGTGTACGACAAAGCTAAAGTGCATACCACTACGGCATCGTATCCGGCCAGCGAGTTGGGAAATCGACTCAAGATTGTATCGCAACTGATTCAGTCAGATGTGGCAACGAGTGTATACTATGTGTCGATCAGTGGCTTCGATACACATATCAACCAACCGGGGCAGCAGGAGCGGCTACTGGGCCAATATGCTGAGGCCGTGGCCGCTTTCATAAATGATTTGAAATCGACTGGTCGGCAGAACGATGTATTGCTCATGACGTTCTCGGAGTTTGGGCGCCGGGTAAGGCAGAATGCCAGCAACGGCACCGACCACGGTACGGCCAACAATGTATTTCTGATCGGGGGCGGACTGCCTTCCAAGCGGGTTCTGAACGAAGCTCCTAACCTGACCAGGCTGGACGAAGGCGACCTGCGCTATTCGGTCGATTTTCGTCAAATCTACGCAACGCTCCTCCAAGACTACCTCGGTGCCGACGATGTGGCTATTCTGGGTCGTAAGTTCGATGGGATTAAGATTGTTTGAAGTTACGCGGAGTGAAGAGCGAAAGCGTGAATGAATGAAAAATAGCTTGAGTAGGTTTTCGCTCTTTACTCCGTGTAGCTCTGTGTAATAACCTCATTACTCAATTCACTTAGCAGTAGGTTTAGGCCGTTTTCGCATTTAGTAGGCAGTGCTAAACGCCTGAATGCTCTACTGTTCATGACCCAATCTGTTTCCCGTCGCCAAACCTTAGCTGCTCTGACCGCTACCGTTGGAGCCACCCTTACGCCAAAATCATCCGAAGTACTGGCTACGCCAACGGCACAATCGCCGTTTACGCTATGCCTGAACATGAGCACCATCCGAGGGCATAAGCTCGGGTTTGTGAAAGAGCTGGAAGTGGCGTCTAAAGCGGGCTTTCGTTCGGTCGAAATCTGGATTGAAACCTTACAGACCTATCTGAAAAGTGGGGCTAGTACGGCCGATGCCCGTAAAGTATTGAGCGATAACGGCATAAAGGCCGAGAATGCGATTGGCTTTGCCCCCTGGATTGTCGATAACGATGCCGATCGCGCTAAAGGGCTGGACCAGATGAAGCGCGAAATGGAGATGCTGGCCGAGGTTGGTTGCATGCGTGTGGCGACTCCGGCTATCGGTGCGCAAACACCCAATAGTCCCAAAATTGACCTGTACAAAGCCGCTGAGCGGTATCGGGCTATCCTCGAATTGAGTGATAAAACAAAGGTTATTCCGCAACTCGAACTGTGGGGCTTTTCGCCAAACCTGAGTCGCCTGGGCGAAGTCATGTTTGTTGCCATCGAAAGCGGCCATCCATCAGCTCGAGTACTGCTCGATATTTATCACCTCTACAAAGGTGGTTCAGGAAATGCGATGCTTCCGTTAGTTGGGAAATCCGCTATCGAAGTATTCCACGTAAACGACTATACAGCCGATTTTACGCGCGAAAAGATTACCGATGCCGACCGCGTATTCCCGGGCGATGGTGTAGCGCCGATTAAAGAAACGCTCCGGCTAATCAAACGTACCGATAAGCCTATTGTATTATCGCTGGAAGTCTTCAACAAGACCTACTATGCGCAGGAAGCCCAAACGGTGGCAAACACCGCTATGTCAAAAATGAAAGCGATGATAGCGGGAGTGTAATTAATACGCCCACGCCATCAATCCACCATCGACCGATATGGTCTGCCCTGTTACGTAGCCGGAGGCAGGCATGCTCAAAAACGACACTACCGACGCTACCTCTTCCGGCTCACCAATCCGATTCATGGGCGTTCGTTTCAGAATACCGCTAAGCTTTTCGGGGTTGGTCAGCACCGGCGTGGCTAATGGGGTTTTGATGTACCAGGGCGCTACAGCGTTGACCCGAATGCCATCAGGTGCCCATTCCACCGCCAGATTACGGGTCAATTGCAAAAGGGCGGCTTTGGTCATTCCGTAAAGGGAACCACTACTGGTATGCGCCAGGCCGGATACCGACGAAATAAAAATAACTTTCCCACTACCCGACGCTTTCAGGAGTGGATAAGCCGCCTGAGTAAGCTCGTAGGCAGAGCGGAGGTTGGTATTCAGAATATGATTGTACTCAGACGGGCTGTATTCGGCAGTAGGCTTGCGGATGTTGGTGCCAGCGTTGTTGACCAGAATATCCAGTCCACCCCAAACAGACTCCGCTTTTTCAATGACCTGTGAAGCAGTACCCGGCTGGCTTACATCAACAGCCATTCCATCTACTGTATGACCTTCCTGGCGATAGCGGGTTAATTGCTGCTGAAGTAAGTCAGAATTGCGGGCTACGATGAAAACCGAAGCGCCTAAATCTAAAAACTGCCGGACAATCGCTTCGCCGATGCCCTTAGTACCACCCGTTACAAGCGCACGCTGGCTTTTAAGCGACCAAAGAGGTTGATTCATATCATTTCAAGTTTGTAGTTCCGGGGTTCAATTGAGCTGCCAGAGCAGTTGAATCCCGGAATTACAAACTTGGAGCTTCAGCGGGTAAATTACAACTCTTCTTCGCCGTCAGGTACGGTTTGCCAGCGTTCCTGCTTCAGAAAATACAGGACGACGGCTACCGAGACGGCGGCTACCCCAGCGATCCAGATCATTCCCCACGGGCTCCAGTACGACCAGGTTTTCTGACTGATCAGGTGCAGAAACGCAATCATCATCAGCCCCAGACCTAAAGCACCAAATAGAGCATAGACCAACGTTCGGTTGTAGGACTGCCGCATGGCGTAAGCACCATAAGACTTGTTGCGAAACTGGAACAGAATATCATCCAGGCTGGCTTCAGCAAGTTGGTCATCGGCCAGCGTCAACTCGCGCTGGTAGATTTTGCGGAGTTTTTGAACCGAGTCGGCATTGGCTTCCATCAGTGTTTTATGCATAGCCGCTTCGAACGGAAGGCCAATCCACATATAGTGCTCAACTTCGCAGACCAGATGGTCGAGTAGTTCAGTAAACAGTTCGCCGGTAAGGCCACTTTGGAGCAGATAGGTATACAGGCGGTCAATTTGCTGGGGTGTAAGCTTTTCCATAAACGTAACAGGCTAAATCAATGGCCATAGGCTATTGATGGAGGGGTTTGAAATAGTTGCTGCATATAGTCGACGAAACGTTCAAACTCAGATATTTTCTGAAGGGCAACCTCATTACCACTGTCGGTCAGCGAGTAATATTTTCGAAGCCGTCCTTCTACTTCTACCGATTCGGTTATCAGCAGACCCTCCTGCTCCAGTTTATGCAAAACGGGGTAGAGCGCCCCAAAGGTTAGGGTGAGTTCGCCTTTGGTCCGTTCTTTTACGGCCTGTGTGATCTGATAACCGTACATTTTGTCCTGTTCGGAAAGGAGTTTTAGTACGATAGTCTTCAATGTTCCTCGTAGAAATTCACTACTGACGGGTTCCATATAACTGCTGGGAATGGCCTTGATTATAGGTACGAATATATGTAAGAAAATTAAATATACAAGTAAGAGTTTGTATTTATTGATGAGGTGACTTTCTTGGTGGCAGCCGGAATGAAATAGGAAAGGTAAATGGTAGAATACCGCCCATCCCGGCCTGTTTGGCAATCCTCGGTTTCGCTGTTATTTTTAACGTTTTTCAAGCTAATTTTCTCATGAACAAACGAACCGGGCTATTGGCTGGCCTGATCTTATCGACGAGTGTCGTGCTGGCCCAGAATAAGCCCAAACCGGAGGACGTTCAAACGTTCACGCTCAAAAATGGGATGAAATTTATGGTCCTGGAAGATCATTCGATTCCCAATGCCAATTTCTACACCTTCTGGCGAGTCGGCTCCCGCAATGAAGTGCATGGTATTACCGGCCTATCCCACTTTTTTGAACACATGATGTTCAACGGAGCTAAAAAGTACGGCCCCAAGCAGTTCGACCGGGTTATGGAAGCCAACGGGGGCTCTAATAATGCCTATACCACCGAAAATACCACCGTGTATACCGACTGGTTTCAAAGTGGCGCCCTCGAAACCATTTTTGATCTGGAATCGGATCGAATTCGTGATCTGGCCATCGATCC
Source organism: Spirosoma panaciterrae DSM 21099 (assembly GCF_000374025.1). GTDB lineage: Bacteria > Bacteroidota > Bacteroidia > Cytophagales > Spirosomataceae > Spirosoma > Spirosoma panaciterrae. Next base: position 102,496 of record NZ_KB893184.1, read on the forward strand.
CAAAATGGTGGAGAGTGAGCGGGGCGTTGTCCTGTCGGAGCGGAGTACGGGGCTGGAAAACAGTAATTACCGGGTTATTAATGAATTGGTACAGTCGGTAGCGTTTGTCGAGCACCCGTATATGTTTCCGGTCATTGGCTTTGAATCGGATATTAAAAAGTGGACACAGGCCGACCTCGAAAAGTATTTTAAAACGTACTATTCGCCCAATAATGCGGTGGCAGTCGTAGTGGGCGATGTAACGGCGGCTCAGGTGAAAAAACTGGCTGAGCAATACATTGAACCCATTCCGGCCCAAAAACTGCCGGATAGCCTTCGGACCGTTGAGCCACCCCAGAATGGTGAACGCCGGGCCACAACCTACAAAGACATTGCTACGCCTAATATTCTGCTGGCCTATCATACACCGGCTACCCGCCATCCCGATTACTATGCGCTGGACCTGCTGAGTGGTGTGCTGAGTTCGGGCAATTCGTCGCGTCTGGTGAAGTCGCTGGTGCTCGATTCAACCATTGCTTCGCGGGTATTTTCCAACATGGACCAATCGTTCGACCCCAGCCTGTTTTCCATCTATGCCATTGCTGCCAATGGGATTTCGGCCGAACAACTGGAACGGTCGGTACTGCATCAGATCGATAAAGTTATCAGCGAAGGGATTACCGATATCGAACTTCAGAAGCTTAAGAATCAGAAGCTGATGGAGTTTTATCATACCATGGAAAGCATCAACGGAAAGGCCAATTCGCTGGGAACGTATGAATTGTATTTTGGTGACTACAAAAAACTGTACGAAGCGCCTTCGCTATACGAAAAAGTAACCAAAGAAGATGTGCAGCGCGTTGCCAAGACCTATCTCACCGCCCGGAATCGAACGGTAGGCTATTTACTGCCTGAACCCAAAACGAATCCGTCGAAAAATAACTAACCACCAATGAGACAACTATCTTTTGTATTGCTTGCCCTTCTGATGGCAGGTACGTCGTGGGCACAGACGTTCAAGGTGCCCCCTTATCAGAAATTCAAGCTAAAAAATGGACTGACTGTGTACCTGATGGAACAACATGAAGTCCCGTTGATCAATGTATCAGCCGTGTTCGAGGCAGGCGCTGTGCAGGATGGTAATCGGTATGGTCTGTCGAACATGACGGCCGAAGCACTCCTGTTTGGCAGTTCAAAATACACAAAAGCCCAACTGGAAGAAAAAGCTGAGTATGTAGGCGCTACCATCGATACGTATGCGGGTAAAGAGGTGGCCAAACTGTCGGCATCGTTTGCGGTAAAAGACCAGGATTTACTGTTCGATATTCTTCAGGATGTGATTACCAAACCGACGTTCGATCAGGCGGAGTTTGACAAGTATAAACAGCGCCAACTGCTGCAATTAACGCAACAGAAAGAAAGTCCGCGTGGCGTCGTCAATTCGTATTTCAATCGTTTTGTGTACGAAGGTCACCCGTATGCGAACCCGATTACCGGAACACCCACATCGGTTTCGGCTATTTCGGCGACCGATGCCCGGCAATTTTACCTGAAAAACTACACCACCGACCGGGCTGCCATTGCGGTAGTAGGCGATTTCGACACGCCTGCCATGAAAAAGCGCATCACGGAATTGTTTGGTAGCTGGAAAACGGCTGCGGCTACGTCGCCTAAGCTGAGCGAACCGACAATTGCCTCTGATAAAAGCCGGGTGCTGCTGGTGAATAAAGACGATGCCCGCGAAACTACGTTTTTGATCGGCGGAAAAGGCATTACGCAAAACAACCCCGATTTTATTCCGGTTACGGTGGTCAACACCATTCTGGGCGGACGGTTTACTTCCTGGCTGAATGACGCGCTACGGGTGAATTCGGGTCTTACCTACGGCGCGGGTAGCCGATTCGCAACTTTTCGGAACAGCGGTACTTTTGCTATTTCGACCTTTACCAAAGTTAGTACCACTACGCAGGCTATCGACATGGCGTTGATGGTTCTGGACAGCCTACATAAGACGGGTATTGATGAAAAAACACTTTCGTCGGCCAAAAACTACGTCAAAGCCGACTTTCCACCCCGGTACGAATCGGCATCTGAACTAGCCAATCTATTGACCGATATGTTCAGCCTGGGCTTCGATGAGTCGTTCATCAACAATTTTCAGAAGAACGTCGACGGACTGACCGTAGCCAAAACCCGCCAGATTATCGATCAATATTTCCCGAAAAATAACCTTCAGTTTGTATTGATTGGTAAAGCCGATGCTATCCGCGATAAGGTGAAAAAGTACGGAGCGATTACCGAGAAAGAAATCAAGGCCGACGGGTTTTGATCACCATTAGCTACAGAGGCACGGAGTACACAGAGTGAGATTTCTTTGTGTACTCCGTGCCTCTGTGTTTAAATTCCTGTACCTTTGCCCTGAGTTTTCGGTGCCTGATGTCGTTTCGTGGCGACTTTCAAGGCTTAAAAGGGAAGCTGGTGAAATACCAGCGCTGTCCCCGCAACTGTAAGTCTCTCATACAAGTCGATTCATACTACGTGGCCACTGCGCTGATAATCAGCGTGGGAAGGTTCGAATCGATGAGACGAGCCAGGAGACCTGCCGATGACCATCCGCTGTTCTGGTGTTCGGAGGAAACACCCTGGCCGCGTGCTGATTGTGCACACTTGATTTAGGTATTTTGAAAACACAGGCCCTTCGCTGCTGGGTATTGGGGGTGTTTGTCGGCTGTATAGCCAGACAGCCAGCCGCTGCGCAAGCCGATTCAGACACGACGAATCGATTGACGAATACAGTATCGCTTTCAGCGGTGACTGTGCGGGCTATTGCGCCTGAACGGTTCCTGGCCGGACAGAAAATTCAGCGTATCGATTCCACAACCTTGCTTCAATTTCGGTTTGCGTCGCTCACGGATGTGTTGGCACTGAATACGCCATTGGCATTTAAAAACTACGGTCCCGGACAACTGGCAACGGTATCGTTTCGGGGCACATCGGCCAATCATACGGCCGTACTCTGGAATGGTATCAATATTAATCAGCCTAATCTGGGGCTAACTGATTTTTCGACGCTGCCCGTTGCCGGTTTTGATCGATTGGCCGTCCAGTACGGTTCTGCCTCCAGTGCGGTCGGTTCCGATGCGGTAGGGGGAAGTATTTTGCTGGGAAATAGTCCCAGTTGGCAACCAGGGATTCGGCTGACCGCTGGCCAGCAGATTGCCAGCTTTCGGAACAATCAGACGCAGCTTGGAGCGCAGTACGCATCGCCTTTAGGTGCCAACTGGAAACTGTCAGGTAAGTCGTTAATTTATCGCTCACAGCTCAACAACACCTATCCGTATACCGAACGACAGAACTATTTTCTGGAGCCATCGACAACCGCACAGCGCGGACTTAGTCAGGATTTGTATTTCCTGCACAGGAATGGTCGACAGGTGTCGGTTCATGTCTGGCTCACCGACAACGATCTGATTCAGTCGCCACAGGATACCCTTGCCCGCGAGCGAACCCAGACACAATCGGCCCGATGGCTGGCTACATACGAAGCGGATCGAACCACTATTCGACTTGGCTGGATTCGCGATGTACTGGATTATGCGAAAGGCAATATAAACAATCCTAGCCACACGCAAACCGACCGATTCATTAGCCGGGTTGAACGGGAGTTTGCTTTCAAATCGACGCAAAATTACCAGTTAACCCTTCGGGCCGGGGGCGAATGGTCGCATTACTGGACCCGCACGGATGGCTATGGGGGTCTGTTGATCGAGGAAGATCGGGCCGATCTGTATGCCCTGTTTCGTTTCCAGACGACGCGATGGCTGCTATCGGCCAATGTTCGGCAGGCGTTTGTGACACGGTTCAATCCACCGCTTACGCCATCATTGGGGGCTGAATATCAGCTTTTACAGCACAAGCGCTTTACGCTTACGGGTAAAGGAGCCATAAGCCGGAGTTTCCGCGTACCAACCTTGAATGAACGATACTGGGTTGGTTTAGGTAATCCAGACCTTCTGCCCGAAGACGGCCTTAATCTGGAAGCAGGCCTGGCCACAGCAGGCGCTTTGTCGGAGCATCTGAACCTGATGGCGGAGCTGACGGCGTATCGGAATCGGGTAAACAACTGGACCTACTGGAATCCGGCGGTAAATTACCACGTCGAAAATCTGCAACTGGTTGTGGCGCGGGGACTTGAAGTGACTACGGGCTTGACCTATAGGCAAACAGCCTGGAAAGCGGGCATACGGATAAGTTATGCCTTTACACGTTCGTCGCAGGAGCGGGCATATGATACGTATTCGCAGGATATACTTGGTAAGCAACTCGTATATGTGCCCATGCATTCGGGTACACTGAATGCCTATATACAGCGGGGTCAAACGCGGCTAAGTGTGCAAATGCAGGCTAATTCACGTCGGTATACCACCTTCGACAATAGCCAGTTCTTCAAAGGGACACTGTTAACCAATGTACTGTTGGAGCATACGGTCAACTGGCGGTTTATGCCTGTTCGGATACAGGGCCAGGTGAATAATGTGTTCGATACACTGGTGCTGGGCGTAAAGCGGAATGCGCTGCCCGGCCGAAATGGAGCCATCAATCTGATTATTAATTTTCCTTCTCATATACAATGAAAAAGCAATGGACCAAATCAATGGTAGTTGGGCTGGTAGCCCTGAGTGTCTGGAACTGTAAGACATCAGATCCCGAACCAACTCCCTATGAATCAGGGGTCTTTATTCTCAACGCAGGTAACTTTTCCAGTAATAACGGGAGTGTTTCGTTCTTATCACGTACGAGTCAGACTGTTGCGACCAATATTTTTCAGACAGCCAATCCATCACTGGTACTGAGTGGAGGGGTACAGGGATACACCGAAGTCAATGGGAAAGGGTTGATTCTGGTCGACAACAATACGGCAGGGCAGGATAAGGTTGAGATTGTCGACTATGCGACCTTCAAATCGCTGACTACGTTAAAATCACCAGACATTGAAAATCCTCGTCAGGTTATTCAGGTTGGTCCCAATAAAGCCTATATAAGTTGCTGGGATGTATCGGGCGATTTCAGTGCGGGGACATTCTATAAAGATCCGGGGTATATCGCCGTGGTCGATTTGAACACCCGCACTGTCACGAAGAAAATTCCGGCGGTCAAAGGTGTGGAAAATATGGTGGTTGCTGGAACAGAAGTGTTTGTTGGAAGTAATGCATATAGCGGAAGCAATACGCTGATGGTCATTGATTTGGCTACTGATGCCGTCAAGGAGCGCATTGATTTTGGATCGACACCCGAACCTATCGCGCTTGACGCCAACAACAAGCTGTGGATTAAGGCGGGTAAAGATCTGGTACGGGTAAATCCTGCCACTCGATTTGTGGAGCAGCGGCTAACCTTTTCGGCCACACCGGGTTCGGTCGTGATTAGCACCGACAAACAGGCCTTTTACTATACGTTGAGTGGCAAAACCTATCAGATTTCGATTAATGCTACGAATGCTACAGGAAATGTTCTGATTCCCCGGTCGTTCAGTACACTAGGGGTAGATCCCCAAACGAAGCGAATTTACGGTACTCAAAATCCTCTTCTGTATACGCAGGCGGGTTACGTGATACGCTATGAATCATCGGGCGCACTGGTCGATTCCGTAAAGGCTGAAATTGCACCTTCGGGCTTCTACTTCCGATGAGTCGACAGCGGGCAATCATGAATTGGAGCGGAGGTAAAGATTCGGCACTGGCGCTGTATCATAGCCTCCGCTCTGGAGAGTGGGCCATAGAAGGACTGCTTACATCGGTCAATGAACGATATGGTCGGGTAAGTATGCATGGGGTTCGGGTCGGGCTCCTGGAGTTGCAGGCCGAGCGTCTGGGGTTGCCCTTGCATACGTTACAGTTGCCAGAAACCGTTTCGATGGACGAATACAACACCCGGATGTATGACGTTTTGCAACCGTTGCATCGGCAGGGGGTTACGCATGCCATCTTCGGCGATATTTTTCTGGAAGATTTGCGCAACTACCGGGAAGGCCAACTGGCAAAGGCAAATCTGACAGGCGCATTTCCACTCTGGAAACGGAAATCAACTGATCTTGTTCGCGAGTTTGTTGAGCTGGGATTCCGGGCCGTTCTGGTCTGTATCAATGAAACCTGCCTGCCTGCCGAGTTTCTGGGTAGGGAGTTGGACATGGACTTGCTGAACGACTTGCCAAAACAGGTTGACCCCTGCGGAGAAAACGGTGAATACCATTCGTTTGTGTACGACGGCCCTATTTTTTCAGAGCCTATTTCGTTTCAAAAAGGCGAAGTTGTCCGGCGAACGTACCTACCTTCCGCTACTGCTGACCGGGCCTGGGATAATGAGTTTTGGTATCTGGATCTTTCGCTGGTTTAGTGTCTATCGTGGAAAGGTGTGGCTTGGTAGTTTACGAATGCCAATAGGCGGTTAACAGAGATGCGGTTGCTGGCAGAAGCGGTAAATGCGTTCCCGGCTACGCTTTAGCCGCATTTTAACCGCACTAGGTTTTATGTTGTAGGTGTGGGCAATGTCGTCAATGGTCCTGCCTTCTTCGTACTTCATCCGTAGGATCGACTGCTCGTCCGTCGAAAGGGTTTCCAGGGCCTGCCTGACCAATTGGAGTTTTTCTTCCTGTATATGATTGTCTTTTGTATCGATCATGGATTGTTCATGATCTTCAGTAATAGACGTAACATTCATCCGCTTCGATAGGCGTATCTGATCGGCGCAGTGGTTGAAGGCAATGGAATAGAGCCAAGTGGAGAAGGTGGATCGTTCCTGAAAGGCATTGAGCTTGGTAAATGCTTTCAGGAAAATATCATGGGTAAAATCTTCGGCTTGCTCAGAATGTCTGGTCATTTGAAGACATTGCTGATACACTTTGCCAACATAACGATTATATAAAGTTTCAAAACAGTGGTCGGGTTGATTGAGTAGGTGGACCCGAATCATTTCTTCATCGGATAAAGAGTTTTTCATAGGATAATAGACAAGTAGTAGTTACATTTTAGGAAATAAATTTCAAAATAATATTAATTTTTGTTTTTGTTTTTTTGAATCGGTATATTATATCGATTATAATTTATTAAACGGTTTTGTGAACTGGTTAATAAGTTAATAGCGTGGTTTGTAATCAATTCAACGCGTTCTGCCCCATTTGTCTTGCGATAAATTGCAGACTACGGGCTTGCCTATCGGGCGTACGGGCGTCAAAAGCCAGTTTTTCAACGCTTGATTGAGGAAGTATCCAGCCTTGCATATCTGGGTTCCATTCACTGGAGCAACGCATAATCTCCTCAAAATCAGCTTCGCTCCATTTTTCGAGTGCATACAATTCTGCCAGTCGTTTTTGTTGATAATGAAGGATTTGAGTTACTTCTTTAGGAATTGACTGATTCATTTTCATAGCACATTTATACCCTTGTCCTGAAAAGGCACAAGCAAATCCAACGCCAAACAGATATACGTCTGATTGTTAGTTGCCTATTCTTTAGCCTGGAACAAGCCTATCAAAAAACAGGCCACCACCCAGCCGATGAACATGTAAGACTGATGAAGCCCAAAAAGTAACATGTAGGAGAAAGTGATAAATGAAAGCTCTTTCTCGACTCAATCAAGGCTTACATCGGCTGTTGTCGTGCATGATTATAGGTAGGGTTTGGTGAGGGTGTTGATGAAGAACAAATACTTCAGAGTAGGTTAGTGGACTATGTATACTAACGGATTTAACCTGCCTGTTATCGTGTGAATACAACTCATTATGTATTCTGGGTGGCATTTTGTAGGGTAAGGGTCCAATTTGGGTACGCATTAATCGCTTAAGTGCTTGTAGGAATGTTACCTGGAAAAATATACAGACTGGTGATCGCGCTATGTATACTAGCCAGTTTCTTAGTGGGCTTTATACTATACTGCGGATTCCTCATCCATTGGGTACAGGCTATTTTATATAACGATAGTGACCATTTGTCCATTCAGTTTGTTACAGAAACGCTCTTTCTGATACTATACACGGTTTTGGGTATACGGTTCTGCCGACGGAAGATCGATGGTTTTAGCTGATGAATAGCCCAGATCAGTATCCCTTCACCAATATGATCGCTGCCCTCCTCTGAAGGAATCGTTCATTTCGGTGTACGATCAGCCAGGATTTTAGGATAAATACAGGGCGTTCTGAATGGGCTATATGAGCCCAGTTGAGGCTGAGCGGGGAAAAACTGTATTTTATAGTATGTGTCTGATTATAAAATCTTTAGCTAGGTATTTTTAGTCTTGTTTAGCTGATTTCGCTCAGACGGGCTTACCACTTAATATATTTTTAGTATCCAACTTAAGCGCTTGTCGTCATAGTCTCACTATTTACAAAAACCCATAAATGCAATGAAAGGTAATTCACATGTAGCGCACAGATTCTTTTTAGATGAATACGTTATTGACAGACGAGGAAATGATTCGGCAATACCTAGGTAGCCACCCTCAGAAGTGCTTCGAAACGCTTTATGGCCGTTATGTAAACAAAGTATATAGACGTTGCTTGTCTATGACCAAAAGTACTGAGCAGGCCGAAGATTTTACCCATGATATTTTCCTGAAAGCATTTACCAAGCTCAATGCCTTTCAGGAACGATCCACCTTCTCCACATGGCTCTATTCCATTGCCTTCAACCACTGCGCCGATCAGATACGTGTCGGCAAACGGTTTGTCGCTTCTTCTGCGGAAGAGAGTTTAAGGCATGACATTGCCGACGAACAGGAGTCGGTGTCTCATGAAGAAGCCGTTGTATTTGTAAAGCAGGCAATGGCAACCCTATCGGCTACAGAACAAGCCTTGCTGCAGCTAAAATATGAACAGGATATGAGCATTGATGAAATTGCCCGAATTTATCAGTTGACGCCCAGTGCCGTTAAAATGCGCCTGAAACGAAGTCGGGATAAAATCTACCAACTGTATCAGCGGCAATCAGCTTGAAGCTGCCTGCTCTTCAACCTGCTGTTGGCGAACCTGCTGGCCGATAGGTACGTATTCAATTTCGCAGGGATAGCCGAATAAACAGTTGGCTTTGATTTGTTCGGCTACCCGCTCCGGTACCATAGCCTCCCAACCATCTTCACCTTGCTGAATCATTTCCAGCACATGGTCGGTGGAGATGTGCAGGTGCTGTTCTTTATAATCGGTTATATCCTCGATCTTATCATTGCGGACCAGATACTGGAATAAAGGTTCCAGCGTAGGAGGGAGCTTAAACTCGTTGCAGGTGTAAATGGCTCCTTCCTTAAGCGTTGGATAAACGAAAAGCTTCACTTTCCGACTGAACAATGTGGCAAAAGACTCCAGAATACCACCCGGCAGAAATTCGTAGTGGCTTTCCTCGAAAATGTACTCCAGGTTGGGAATCCCAATAACCAGACCAATTTTTAATCGGGTCAGGCGGGCCAGATACGCTACCAGTTTATAATATTCCAGGTAATTGGAAATCATAACCGCCTGACCCATAGAACATAGGATGTCAACGCGATCCAGGAAGTCTTTCTCGTCGATGCCCTGTTCGTTTGCCTTTAGGTTGTGCAATGTCAGCTCGGCTAAAGAAACAACACGGTTTTCGTCTACATCGGGCTCATCCTTAAACTGCTTTAACCCATTTTCGATCATGTCTAACTGCACGTTCGTCAGAGGGCGCAGGCGTCCCCGCATTACGAGGATGTGTTTTTTATAAAGCGCTTCCGAAGGCTGCAATACCTGTCCATCCGGCCCGAACAAAGCGGCATCGGTAAAGCCATTTTTGACCAGATGCAAACTCATTAACCGATTATCAACCTCCATAAAGTCGGGGCCGCTAAATCGGATCATGTCAATCTGAATTCGTTCGGGAGCCAGATCGTCCATCAGCGACAGAACAAGCGTTTCGGGCGATTTGGCGTAGTAGTAGCACCCATAAATCAGGTTTACGCCAATAACACCCAGCGCCTGCTGTTGCAAGATATTTTCATTGTCGAGCATTCGGACGTGGATGATCACGTCGTTATACCCTGACTGAGGGTTTAGCTGAAACCGACAGCCAATCCAGCCGTGTGCCTCATTCGTTTTCTGATAATTAAGCGCAACAACGGTATTGGCAAAGGCAAAGAACGTAGTGTCGGGGCCCCGTTTTTCGGCCAGTCGCTTTTCAAGTAAGCTATACTCTTTGTTGAGCATTTTAACCAGTCGCGACTCCACTACATACCGGCCACTTTCTTCTACGCCATAAATGGAGTCACTAAATGTCATGTCATAAGCCGACATGGTTTTGGCAATGGTTCCCGATGATCCACCGGCCTTAAAAAACATAGCTGCCGTTTCCTGGCCTGCGCCAATTTCGGCAAACGATCCATAGATGCGACGATCAAGATTGATTCGTAATGCTTTCTGTTTGGTCCCTATATTCTTCTCGTACATGGTATTGTAGCGAATTGGCTGATGATAAAGTTACAGGATAAAACAGCAAAAGCAGCCCTGGAAGCCGCTTTTGCTGTAAAATAATCCAATTTTAACCGTTTTCAACAGCAGCTTTTTTCATAAGAAATTATGTCGATAGAAGCCTATCTGACTATAACTAAAAAACATCCTGCAATTGTACTATTGCTGACTTAGGATGTCCGTAACAAACATATTCCCTCCGCCAGCTTTACTGTCGATGGACGAGCCAATAGGGGCAACTTCGCTGTCGGTCGATGCGGCCCGGCGAGCCATACGCGTACCCGTTATCTGGAAAATAGCTTCGCCCAGCAAGGGTTCTGTCAGATCGCCCAACGCTTTCCAGTTATTTTTGCGAGGGTCGGGCTCCGTTACTCGTACGGTTGGTGTGAACCCTCCGGCATAATCCGTAAAACCCTGCGCATTGGCCGATTTAAAGGTAATGGGCTGAATCCCCCATTTGATCTGGCCTGATTTATCGGAAATGGTAATCGACCCTACGTTTTTACCCACCGTTGTGGTCCCAATTGTATTGACTGTCATAAACGGTTTCAGCCCATTGATTACCAACTCGCTGGCTGAGGCCGTACTTCCGGTGGTCAGAATGAATACTCGGCTCAGGTTCGCGCCAATAGCAGTTGACTTGGTTAAAAAGTTTTGATTGTTCCAACCCTTACCGTATGTCTTGTCGTTCTCGTCGGTAACGATGCTGTTCCATTTCTGGGTGTAGTATACTTTCGATGCATCGATATTTTTACCGATCAGGCTCGCCAGATTAGTGGATGAACTAACATAACCGCCCCGGTTATATCGCAGATCAAGAACCAGTTCGTTAACGCCCTTTTGCTTGAATTTGCCAAAGATCGACTCCATTTTAAGATCGTATGTATTGTCGGAGGTGCCATCAGCTTTGTTGATGCCCTTAACGAACTGATTGTAAACAACATAGCCAATCGTCTTATTGCCTATGGTATAGGTAGTATCGAGCAGAAAAGGATCTGACTGAAACACAACGGCATTGATCTGTTTGGTCTGGTCACTATCGGTCAGGTTACCATTTACAAACGTAGCAAACCCAAATACATATGAATCGGCATTACTGGAAAGCAGCGTTTGGTAGTTGGTCCCTGTCAGCGACTCTCCGTTCACTTTTGAAATTACATCGCCCCGTTTGATGCCTGCCTTCGCAGCGGGCGAACCCGGTTGTACGTAAAGCACCACAGCAATGACACCTGTGTTCGATGCATCCCGATAATACAGACTATATTCCATCCCGGTCGTTTTCGACTGTCCATTCAGCGAGGCTTTCAAATCGTCAGCACTTTGCTGAATCCAGGAGAACCGATCCCTGTCGGTATTAGCCGTATTGTTTCGGTCGTATAGAAGGGTTAGAAAATATTTATCGGGCGTTAACGAGGTATCGGTCGTAGCCGGGATTTTGTCATTCCAGAAGTAATAATGCTGCATGTTTGCCAGTACCCAACTGTTTACCTCACCATTGCCAATGGCTGCCGATGATGTAATGATCGATGGTGTCACCTCTGTATTTTTTTTACAGGAGGTCACCAAAAACGCGCCAGCAACCAGCCAAAGAAGTGCCGCTCGCCCGATGGGAAATACATTCATAAAGATGTGTTGATGCATTGTTTAGGTTCTTAGTATTTAACGAAAATTATGCCTAAATGATTTACTGAAAGCTCGTTAGGCGCTTATTTTTCATTCGGTAAAATGAAACCTTGAGAACCTGATGAACACCAGCGTACATAAACTTTTGCCTGGCGTTCGTTGTGTCCTCGCAGTTTCCTGAAGATTTCAACTGAACGCATCTTCAATATGCTTCACCTGCCATTGATTACCCGAAAGCGTAACGGCAATAATGTCGAACCGAACGTCGAAAGGCCAGTTGGTGTTGAAAATGTAGTGCTCGGCAGCTTTCATGACGAGCCGGGCTTTGGTATATGAAACAAATTCTTCGGGGTTTCCGAAGCTTACATTAGTTCGGGTTTTTACTTCCACGAAGACCAGTAGTTTACCTTTCTGAGCAATCAGATCGATTTCTGCATGTTGATAGCGGTAATTGTGGGCGGTGATTTCGTAGCCTTTTTCGCGTAAATAGCGAGCCGCTTCTGCTTCGCCCTGCCTGCCGGTTTCGTTGTGTTGAGCCATTGTGCTGTAGTTTACTGAGGATTGATTAGACGAATCAGGCAGGCTTTAGATACCTGATGGCTGGAGAAAATGATAGTAATCAGGCGGGATAGCCTACCAAATCGGGGCATATCGAACGAAACAGAGCGAGACGATTGTTAATCTGGTGATGGAAAGTTTTCCATCCTGAATGTGATGAATAGTCGAATTAATAAACAAGTTGAGGTTCGTGATCTGGGATTAATGGCCTACAAAACAGCCTGGGATGAACAGGAGCGGTTGTTTGCGACCATTGTTGATCAGAAGCTGGCCAACCGAACCTGCCCTGCCGATGCCCAGCAACTAACCCCCAACTACCTGCTGTTTTGTGAACACCCTCCCGTATACACGATGGGGACTAGTAGTCATGCGGAGCACCTACTGATGGACGAGGCCCGGCTGACGACTGAGTTAGGAGCAACCCTGTTTAAAATTCGGCGGGGGGGCGATGTCACGTTTCATGGCCCGGGGCAGCTCGTTGGCTATCCAATTCTGGACCTCGACAACTTTTTTACCGATATTCATCATTACATGCGGCTGCTGGAGGAAAGTATCATTCGGACACTGGCCGAGTATGGATTGAAAGCAGGCCGGATCGACGGGCTGACGGGAGTCTGGCTAGGGCAGGAAGCTACAGGGGGTGAAAACGACGGACCTTCCCGAAAAATCTGTGCGATGGGCGTAAAGGCTAGCCGTTGGGTAACAATGCATGGGTTTGCCTTAAATGTGAATACAGATTTGCGGTTTTTTAGCCATATTGTTCCCTGTGGTATTGCCGATAAGGCTGTGACCTCACTAGCGCTCGAACTAGGCCATGATGTACCGCTGGATGACGTCGCAGAACGCATTCGCAGGCATATGGCCACCTTGTTTGAGATGGAATTGGTTGCCGGGCATCCAGCCCCATAAGTGCGATTTTCAAGTAGTAGACATGATGTCTGCATTATATTGAATGAAAAAAGATATAAATTTTTTGCCCGTCGAGGGCGTACAGGTTGTGATTGCCCGAAAAGAGGCTCTGGCAGGTGGTTATGACTGGCAGGTTTTTTTGATTAACCAAAACGACGTACCCATCAAAACGGTGTTTGTAACATCACGGGGGTACGGAAAAAAGGATGATGAAGAGCAAAAAACCTCCACCCTGCGCCATTTCTTTGTGGAAATACTACCAGGTGCTCATGAGGTCATTGAAACCATAATGCCTGATGTGTTTCACCTGAACAATGAGTATTGGGTAAGCTACTTCATTGGTGATCAGATTTTCGATAAGAAGTTTATCTTCGTGCCCGATAGTATTGTGGAAGAAAACCTGATTACCATCCCTGCATTAGGTTTGGAAGGAATCTTGCACGATTAAGTAACGCGGTCGGGCTGGCGAACCAGCATCCTGCCGCTATATAGTTAACATTGCGGACAGGATGTCCGCGTTACCATATGCCTCAGCCCGTCTCCTGGAAACGTCGTCTAAAAAATCTTCTGTTTATTGACCTCAAAACAGTGGCGGGTGAGCCATCGCTGCTGGCCGTTGATCCGCGACTGCAACGGCAATGGGAAGAGAAAAGCCGGTATTTTAAAAATGACGATGAGCTGTCGGCTGCTGGCTGGTACGATCGGCGGGCTTCGTTTTTTGCCGAGTTTGGCAAGATCATATGCATCAGCGTAGGCGGCTTGTTTTTCGATGACGACGATAAACCCCATCTGAAGATCAAACTCATCAGCAACGACGACGAACTGTCCATTTTGCAGGAGTTTCTGACCATTGTGAACCGATACCCACCCGGCGAACTTACCCTATGTGCGCACAATGGGAAAGAGTTCGACTTCCCGTTTCTGTGTCGTCGGTTGATGGTAAATGGCTTGCCCCTTCCACCGTCTTTACAGATTGCGGGAAAGAAACCCTGGGAAATTCCGCACCGCGACACGATGGAGCAGTGGCAGTTTGGCGACAAACGGCATTTTGTACCACTTGATTTGCTGGCGGCTGTACTAAACATTCCGACGCGCCCGCTGGAGTGGACCGGCGACCGCACCAGTGAAGTCTATTACCGCGAACACGATTGGGCACGTATCGAGCAGTATGCCCGCGATTCGATGGTTATGCTCGTTCAGGTTTATTTAAAAATGCTGGGTGCTCCGCTTGTAGCCGAGGAGCATATTGTACTGAGCGATTAACCTACAGATTAAATACAAAGTCATGGAGCACACAGAGATAAAGCGAATGAACGGCTACTCCCTAAAAAAGCTCTGTGCTCTCCGTGACTTTGTGTTTAAACCCCTATACATAAACATTTAAGCCTGCTTTTAGAGTTAGGCAAAGAAGTATGAGAAACGGAAAACCAAAACAAAATAAATATGCCAAGTCCGGTTCTGGCGCGTCGTACACGGCACGCCCCCGAGAAAAGGGCCTGGAAAAAGCAAAGACGAGGCCAATTCACCAGGCTGATTCCTATCTGGATGAGTTGAAAAATGACCTGATGGCGTTTTTTCAGATTAATGACGACCGGGCGTTTACACAGGATGAGTTGCTGGAACACTTCGGCGTATATGACCGACGTATGAAACTGATCATGCATGGGCTGATCGGCGAACTGGCCGAAGAGGGTTCTATAGT
This sequence comes from Spirosoma panaciterrae DSM 21099, assembly GCF_000374025.1. Classification (GTDB taxonomy): domain Bacteria; phylum Bacteroidota; class Bacteroidia; order Cytophagales; family Spirosomataceae; genus Spirosoma; species Spirosoma panaciterrae. Next base: position 117,738 of record NZ_KB893184.1, read on the forward strand.
TCGCCAGCCCAACGGTGGCTACCGGGCTGATGCCGATGCAAACCTGATTGAAGGCGTAGTTGATCATGTGAATTCCCGCTTTGCCTTTGTGCTGCCCACTACGGCAGATGGCAGCCGGGGCGACCGCGACAACGACATCTGGGTATCGACCGACGATCTGGCCGGGGCCGTTGATGGTGACAAAGTGCGCGTTATTCGCTTCACGGACTCACGTAACCGTGGCCGACGGATTGAAGGGAAAGTGGTCAGTATTATTGAGCGGGGACGGACCGAACTGGTTGGACGCATTGAAGTCTGGCCGACCTATGGATTTGTTACGCCGGATAGCAAAAAGATCTACGAAGACGTTTTTATCCCGAACGACAAACTGGGCGGTGCCAAGAATGGGGAGAAGGTGATTGTCCGATTGAAAAAATATCCCGACGCTGATAGTCACAAACAGCAGTTTGAAGGGGAAGTGATTACCGTGCTGGGCGTGGCTGGGCAGAACAATACTGAAATGCACGCTATTCTGGCCGAATTTGGCTTGCCAATTGTTTTCCCGGCAGAGGTAGAGCAGGAAGCCGAAGCCATTCCTACGCAAATCCTGGAAGATGAAATTGCCAGACGGCGGGATATGCGTGAGGTGACGACCTTCACCATCGACCCCGTGGATGCTAAAGATTTCGATGATGCCCTTTCGGTAAAGCTGCTCGACAATGGCAACTACGAAATAGGCGTTCACATTGCCGACGTTACCCACTACGTCCGGCCCGGTTCGAAACTGGAAGCCGAAGCTTATAAACGGGCTACATCGGTTTACCTGGTTGATCGGGTTGTGCCGATGCTCCCCGAGAAGCTCTCCAATGGGCTGTGTTCGCTCCGCCCTAATGAAGACAAGCTAACGTTTTCGGCCGTTTTTGAATTGACCCCCGATGCTAAAATCAAAAGCGAGTGGTTTGGCCGGACCGTCACCCATTCAAACCGTCGGTTTGCGTACGAAGAAGCCCAGGAAATTCTGAACAACGACCGGGGTGATTTTCTGGAAGAGCTGCGGTTGTTGAACGAACTGGCCTATAAACTTCGCGACGAACGATTCAAAAACGGGGCCATCAATTTCGAGACCGTTGAGGTTCGCTTCCGATTGGATGAAAATGGTGTCCCCTTAGCGGTTTACCCTAAAATTCGGCAGGATAGCAACAAGCTCATCGAAGAGTTCATGTTGCTGGCTAATAAGCGGGTAGCCGAGTACGTACACACGTTGTCGAAACGGAATAAGAATGGCGAAGAAAATACCATGGTATATCGGGTCCACGAAGGCCCTGACGAAGATAAACTGAAAGTGTTCTCTGATTTTGCCCGTCGACTAGGTTATAAACTGGCTGTCGATGAAGATCATCTGTCGGCTTCCATGAACCGATTTATGGAAAGCATTGAAGGGCGGCCCGAAGCGGGTATGTTGCAGCAACTGGCCGTTCGGACGATGTCGAAAGCCCGGTACAGCACCGAAGACATTGGTCACTTTGGACTGGCTTTCCGCCGATATTCTCATTTCACCTCACCCATCCGTCGCTATCCCGATATGATGGCGCATCGGCTGCTTCAGCATTATCTGGACAAAGGCAAACCGGCTGACCGGGAAGAATATGAAGAAAAATGTCGCCACTCATCGGAACGCGAGCGAATGGCGGCAGAGGCCGAACGGGCTAGTATCAAATACAAGCAGGTCGAGTTTATGAGTCACATGGACCCTAATCAGGTATTCGAAGGGGTGATTTCAGGTGTTACCGAGTTTGGTATTTTTGTCGAAATCATCGAAAATAGTTGCGAAGGGCTGGTTCGGATGCAGGACCTGAACGATGATTATTACGAGTTCGATAAAGACAACTATCGGATTATCGGGGTTCGACACAAGAAAATATACACCTTTGGCGACCCAGTGGTGATTCGGGTAAAAGAAACGAACCTGGCCCGCCGAAGTATGGACTTTGCCCTGGTAAATGATAAATCGGATCGGGCGACCGAACCCAAAGGACGTTTCGGGTCAACCGAGCCTGAAAATAGCCGTTCATCGGGTTCAGGACGTTCGCGCACGACAGCGAATTCCGTGACTAAAGCGAAGCGGAAAGAAGGAACGGCTGCTAAAGGGCAGAACCGCCGGGGTGGTCGGGGACGTCGGTAATCTCCCAACTACCTAAAGACTTCCAGATTTGAACTTGCTTTTTAGCGATTCAATATGCTATCTTTGCACTCCGAAACTGGAACGTCTGCTCCCGTAGTTCAATGGATAGAATTATGGTTTCCGGTACCATCGATAGGGGTTCGAATCCCTTCGGGAGCACAAAAAGTACATAAAGGCTAATTCGCATTCGTAAGCTTTTGCTTATAATCAGCGAGTTAGCCTTTTTTCTTTGTCATACTCTATCGAAAATAATAAGGTTAAGTAAAGTTCATCCGTCCCCTGTTCCGTCCCCTGTATTTATTTTATTCGTAACTTGGTATTGACCAAGCCAAGTAAGACCGAATGAAAACCGTTTCCGATCAGGATATAAAATTCCTGCTCAAAGAGACCCGCTCGGAGCGGCCAACGCTCATTAACCTCATCTTTCGGTACAATAACGGCCGGTTTAAGACTTCGACGGGATTAACGATCGAGCCGTTTCAATGGGATGCAGAGCGGCAACGGGCGTTTACGAATCAAAAATCAAGGATAGCCCGCGAACCTTTTGAAACGATCAATGCCCAACTTGAACGTTACCGATCAGCCTTAAAGACAGTACTAAGCCGCTTGCAACTGGCCAAGATTCCCTTTACCAATGAGCTGATCAAACAGCAACTCGATTCAGAACTCGGCCGCCAGAAGAAGCCTAAGGCTGAACCGAAGCCTACTGAAAAGGAAACGTTCACGGAATACATTGCGCGGTTTGTAGGGCTGGCTCAATCAGGTCTTCGACTCAATGCCCGCAGCGCTCGATATGCAGAGTTTACGCTTAAAGGGTACCTCAAACTCAAACGGCTATTAGAGCAGTACAAGACTGAAACAGGAGCCTCTGTCGACTACGATGCCTTCAGCCTGGATTTTTATCATGCCTTCAAACTATGGCTAACATCAAGGGGGCTCACTCTTAATTACGTGGGTTCGCTGATGAAGGACTTAAAAGTCCTCTTGAAGCAGGCCCATGCCGATGGGTTGCATCATAACCTCATCTACCAGCATAAGGATTTTAAGAAGTTTTCCGAAGAGGTCGATAGCGTATATCTGACTGATGAGGAGCTAACGCGTATCTATCAGCTTGACTTATCGACGACACCAGGCCTTGATCGAGCCCGGGATCTTTTTCTGATCGGCTGCTATACAGGCCTTCGGTTTTCGGACTTCAGTCAGTTACGACCGGAGAATATCACCAACAACGGCCGTATTTTGACGCGTAAGACGCTGAAAACCTCCGAGCGGGTTTCTATACCCCTCAATTCTAAAGTAGTCGCTATCCTGGCTAAATACGGCGGCATTCCACCCAAGCCGATTACCAACCAGAGGCTAAATGATCATCTTAAAGAGCTATGCAAGCGGGCAGGACTGACCGATAGGGTAGAGGTGAGTAAGACGCGGGGAGGTACTAGCGAAACCCGGTATCCAGAGAAATGGGAGTTGGTCGGGACCCATACGGCCCGTAGGTCATTTGCGACGAATGCGTATCTGGCTAAAGTGCCTCCTGTTTCGATTATGAAGATTACAGGTCATCGCTCCGAAAAGATGCTGCTCAAGTACATCAAAATCTCATCAGAACAGAATGCACTACTGATGTTGGAGCATAGTCACTTTCAATAAAGACTGACACTCTTCGGTAGTTAACAAACACTCAATGTTCCCCTAACTTCCTTTAATGTTGATAGGCTCGATTGATAGCTCAAAAAAATATTTCCTACCGAAAACAAGAATTCATTGTATTTATTTAAGTTTTTTAATGGAAATGATTAAGCTTTATTAAGCTTGATTTTTCGGAGAAACCGATTGACTTCAACTAAAGTAAACTCAAGTAAATCTAAATACTCTGACGAATTTAGATTGTAAGTTCGATGGAAGATTTTAGTGGAGTTTAGTGGAGTTTGAGTACATGGAATTCAACTTTTTTTATATATTTATTTGTGCTGCATTTAATCAAACAGGATTATGTACGGCACACAAATTCTTATTCACCTCACCCCTGAGCAATTAGGCGACCTAGTCGAACAACGGATAGCCAAAGCGCTGGCCAGCTATACGCCACCACTCCCCGAAGGCTCCGATCTTCCCGAACTACTGACCCGTAAGCAGACGGCTCAAAAATTACAAGTTTCGTTAACCACGCTTCATTTCTGGGCCAAAGATACCGATGATCGACCCGCAATTTTGGTTCCGGTCAAAGCTAACAAACAGGTTCGCTACCGCCGATCGGATGTGTTAGCTGTGCTCAAAGAATCTCGTCGGTTCAAATCCAGTAAATAACCTTTCAAGCGCATAGACGCGCCGGGTATAAAAAACCTGTGAGCGCAAACAGCCACACCCCTTGAAAGACCCAACCCACTACTGGTATGAGCGAGGCACTAAATCACTTGATGAATTTAAATCGAGTCAGTAAGCGGCTCAAATACCCGAATGTACCTGAACGTGCGCTACTCAAACGTCCCATTCGAGTAAATAACACCAATAGTCTTACAGAAGCTGTGAAACTCTGTTTAGAGTTACATGGCTGTTATGTAACTCGCATCCAGTCTCAAGGCCAATGGAACCCTACACTCAAGCGGTTCACCCGATCGACAACCAAGAAGGGTACGGCCGATCTGCATGCTGCCATTAATGGTCGACATGTGAGTATCGAAATCAAATGGGGTAAAGACAAGCTAAGCCCTCAGCAAAAACAGACAGCCCGGCAGGTTGAGGAGGCTGGAGGTCTTTACCTGGTAGTCGGCAATTACGATACGTTCTGGACTTGGTTTGAACAGTATGCGCCCGATCTGGTCAACAAAATAGGAGGTGAACTTGTATGAGCCTAAATCAGCCACCTCCAATCGTTACTGCGAATGGCGTTCAATCGCCCGAATCGGTTCAGAATAATAGTAGCCCCTCGGTTGAAGTAAAGAGTCTGGTCCAGCATATGAACGAGCTGGCTCGTGAAGTAGAAAATATGCCCGAGCCAGTGCCTTTAAAGAGTGTTGTCGAAATAGGCAATGATAGTGGTCCTATTGATTACAAGACTTTAGGCGAACGCCTTCGAATTCGACCAGACGAAGACCTACCCCCGCCCCCTATTTGTCTTTCGGTTGTACGGAATGGCCAAGCCAAAATGTTCGGTAGCCTGGGTAACTTTTCGGTAATCATAGGCAAAGCCAAAAGCCGTAAGACGTTTACGATCAGCATTGCAGTTGCAGCTGCTCTTAAACGTGACCTGGTGTTAAACATCTTTAGCGGCTCCTTTGACGACGATAAACGGGTTGTATTATACTTTGATACCGAACAAGGGCGATATCATGTTCTGAAAGTTGTTAAACGGATCTGTCAACTCGCCGATCAGGACAACCCAGAAAACCTCATGGTCTATCCATTGAGGGGGCTTTCGGCCAATGAAATCCTGGGTTTTATACAGTGGCATATTTATAATACCCCCAATGTGGGACTAGTAATCATTGATGGTATAAAAGATACGGTAACGGACATCAATGACAATGCCCAGGCCACTAAACGAGCCACCGATTTATTACGATGGAGTCAGGAAATGGATATTCATATCATTACTGTTCTTCACATGAACAAAGGAAATGATCAGATACGGGGTACGCTAGGAACCGAGCTTCTCAACAAGGCAGAAACGGTTGTGTCAATCTCTCTTGATGCAAATGACAAGAATATTTCAATTGTGGCTCCTGAGGTGTGCAGGGACAAGGAATTCGACTCATTTGGATTTTCCATCACCGAAGAGGGCTTACCGTACCTAATCGACGACATTACGATTGATAATACCTCCGGACGGACTCGTAAATCGACTAAGCCGACTGCTGATTCCATGTCTCAGCAGGAAATTATTGCAATTCTCACACGCGCCTTTTCCAGTGATCAATACCTAGGTTATTCGTCACTGCGAACCAACATTATTGAAGCTTCTCAATTTATTGGTCTCAGCCTGGCCAAAACCAGGGCAGAAGAGTTTATCCGGCGCGTGGAGGCTAATAAATATTTGATAAAAGAAAAACCACAAGGCAAGGGGTATGATGCCTACCGACTCAATCCAGATACTATTACAACCTTTTAACTGTACTAAAATAACCGTACTAACTGCCCTTATATATAAGGGGCAGTTAGTACAGTTAGTACGGTCAAAAGTACAGTGTCCTAAATAGCTTAGTTTAGGACGATTAGTACAGTTAGTACAGTTGACTATGACAACCTCAACGCTCCGCTATCAGCTCCTTCCGTATAAAGGTCCGAAGACTCGCATTGATTGCCCATCGTGCGGCAAAAAGCAACAATTAACACCCTACTACGATACACGTACAGATGAGTTGCTGCCAGCCGAATACGGTCATTGTAATCGGGTTGCTAACTGTGGATACCATCTTAGCCCATATCATAAGGGTCCATCTGGGTTGAGTTATGCGGATATGATCTATCAGCAGTGGAAAGATGATCAGTCGATGACGGTTGCCCAAGAGGGCTATGTCAATCAAAAGTTTTTAGGGTGTTCTTTTACTCAATCGTCAAAGCCATTGGAGATGGTCAAACCTACCCCTATAGAGCCTGTTCACTGCATTCCTTATGAAGTTTTTGAAGCGTCGCTAGGGCATTATGAACGCAATCAACTTGCAAGATTGCTCCAGCAACATTTTGGTTTTGGAGTAGCTGCCGAGTTGCTGGAGAGGTTTCAGATTGGTACCTCTGCTTACTGGCCAGGTAGCTGCGTATTCTGGCTCAAAGATGAGCAAAATCGAATCAGGGGAGGGCAGGTTGTATTGTTTGACCAAACAGGTCATACCGCAAAACGAACCATGGACGATGGTACATTAAAGAGGTGTACTGGTTGGGTTCACTTTGCCTTGGCCAGCCGGTATGATCAAAAACAGGAAGCCCGTCCCGACTGGTTGATACATTACATCGATAAAGCTGACAAGTTTTCAATACCCTTCGGGTTGCACCAACTTTCGACGATAAAAACTGGTCAGGCAATAGCCATCGTCGAAAGCCCTAAAACGGCTATCGTCTGCACACCTTATTTCCCTCAATTTATCTGGATGGCTATCGGAGGGCTTACGTATCTCAAAGCGGAACGACTAATGCCTGTGAGGGGGCATAAACTGGTTCTGTTTCCAGATACTTCAAAAGCTGGCAAAGCGTTTGGCCTCTGGCACGATAAGGCCGTTAGGTTATGTGAACAGGGCTTTAGCGTCAGCGTTTCGGACTATCTGGAAAAGCGAGCCAGCGATGAGGAAAAAGCAAAAGGCTTCGATCTGGCGGATTACCTACTGGAGCAATGGGAAGGTTACCCTCCCGACTGGGATACTGCTCAGGTCCATTTTTCATAACTTCTTATATGTATCGATGCCGAACCCGGTTACAAATTTAAGGGGAGGTTATAGTTATTGTCTTCAAGCGCATGGAACTGATCTGTATTCAATCGTCGATTATGGTCCTAAAGCGAACGCCGGCCGAGAAGATGCTGCTGGCTCGAATCTGTGAACGGGCTAGCAAAGCCAATGATATCTGTGCAGACAGCAATAAGGAATTAGGGGAGGCTATTGGTATGCACCAACAAACCGTATCTGATTTGATTAGTCGATTGCATGAGGCTAATCTACTTCAGGTATCAGTCGATGCTCGACAAGCCAACAAACGGCAAATCATGCCTTCAAAGGAGCTTTTGGCGGACTATAAGTCAATCGCTTATAGTACTGATTCGGGCTATAAGTCATTTACTGATACTGCTCAGCCAGACTATAAGTCAATCGCTTATACCCCAATCCGACTGTGCCCAATCACCGGAATTGATATCTCTCATCAAAAACCTGATTGCCGAGTGGCTACCCAAGCGACTATAGCTAACTTATTTAGCCAGAATAGAACTCGCTTCAACGAGTTAGAAAAGAAGTTCCTGAACCACAATCAGATGAAAGAGCCAATGCGGGTACGCTGTAACCTAATGGCCAAGGCTATAAGCAATCGGGCCCAAAAGCAGGTGCGTATCTGTCCGATTTCGGGTATTGATATTTCCAGTCAGGGGAGCAACTATTCGTTCGTAACGACAGGAACATTAAAAAAACTCTTTCAATCGAATCGACATCAATTTGATGAAGCTGCCACTCGGTTAGGATTACACTTAAAGCCGAATGAGACGATGGTCAATCAGTGCTTGGACGTTGTCACGCGGGTTAAGCTACTGACCAGTATCTACCATCCTGGAGACCCAGCTGCGATAAGCCGAAAGATCAACGAGCTTAACGCAAGTTATGTGCCCTATCAGGCCAGGTATTGTCTTGTTACGGGTATTGATATTTCCCATCAACAGACCTTATACAGTGTAGCTATAATCCAGACACTTCAAACGCTCTTTGATCACAATCGTAGCGAGTTTGATAAAGTGGCCAGCCGGTTCCTACGGGCTGATCAGTTGAGAGAATCTAGGGATGTCCAATGCCTTATGCTCAGCTCCTATATTCGAGAGAATTTAGGACAAATAGAGCAACAGTAAGGGGAGGTTATTGCAGCCCAAAAAAATGGCTTTTATTCCGTTTTTATTCCGTTTTTACGGAATGAAGTATCTCTATAGAAAAGACCATAATTCGGTCTGAGGAAAAGGAGCGATTTATGCGAATTTACTTTGCACCACTCATCCGTTGGTAAACCAAGCGGTTGCCTCCACTTGTAGTCCTATACTTTAAGGTGGTACTCGCTTAAGCTGGCTTTAAAATTTGACTAGTATCCCTAAAAGCAGATTAATCACCCACCGGTTTGTGACATAGTAAGGAATGGAGCCAAAACGTAGATCTGGACCAACAGTTTGGTAACGAATGCCTCCCCCTGTGAACAACTCGTACCGACTACGGCCTCGGTAGACCCACGGGCGATCCATCCCTACCTTCACATTAACTGAACTGACGGTTCGGTAATCGGTTTCTCCATTGTATTGGCCTAACGGATCCGTTGCCGTAGAGGAACCCCTTTTCCGATAGACCCCTCGCTTATACAGTAAGTTGGGTCCCACAAAGAAGTGGGTGCCATAAGTATAACTATACCAGTAAAAACGATAATCTGCTTTAAGCGCTACAGCCGGATAGCTGCTTGGGTCCAGACCCGGATTTCGAAAGCCCCAAAAATAGCTCGCATCCAGGACGAGGGATTGCTCTTGTTTAACGCCAAATTCAATCCCTACCCGGGCTTCATGCAGGAGTAATTCCAGGGGGTAAATCCGTAAGTAAGCTGGCGCGTGCGAATGGGATGAGGAGGGCACTGGCGCTGCCGACTGGCCACTCGCCAGTCTCAGGTGAAGCAGAAAGAGTAAACCCCAATAAACTTTGTTCTGCATGATTAGTAGGTAGAGGGACCGTTTTGGGTGAACCGATCTAGTAACGACAGGAAGCAGCAGGGATCGTTATCGCCTAAATCCAAACATAACGTGAGTAAAAAGGACGTAAAAATTGAGATACGAATTGGCCGACTTTAGGCTGCTTCAGTGGGTGACCCGTTGTCTAATGTCGGAAAATGTGCTGGTCTGGTTGAGTTGGTCCTGAGCTGTAATTGACTCTCGATGTTTCAGCCTAGTGTAAACGTGTAAATCCGAATTGATCAACTCAACACTCACCGGCTTGCCGTCGGCCGTTTGGGTACCCTGGTAAATCAGCACCGCACTCACTGGATCGGCGGCTGGATCTTTTTTCGATTTGTAAACTTTCAAATCACAGCCTATTGGTAGGGTAATCCCTTTCTCTAAGTCTTTTCGAACAGTGGTTAACAGGTTTTGCAATTGCTGCAGGGTTTCCTGTGGTCGGAAGTGATAATACACTTTATCCTCCTCTATTGACTGTTTCGTTTCAATATAGCCCAGCATGGGCCCGAATAACCCGATCAGGGATAAGGATTTGTCTGAGGGAATAACAATGGGATCAACCAGCAATACATGTCTTGGTTTTATATGGTTAACAAAATAACCGGATGCTATCAATTCCAATACTAGGGCGCCACTGGTTGATGATGTAAGGAGGCTAATATTTTGATAACCGGCTTTTTCCAGCTGACTATATTCAGTCATAATGGCTTCCTGCCAGTCATGCCAGCTGGAAGCTTTGAAGTCATTGTAACTCCGGCCATGTCCACCCAGCAGCACCTGCGATAACAGAAAATCGGTGCGGCCTGCCGACCAGCTTCGAAACTCATCCCACTCAAAGGTAGTCGCTGAGTAGCCATGGCAGGCGATAATAACAGGTTTCTTTGCCTGTTCGGGCGTCGGAGTTGGTAAGGCTTTTGAGACTAGGTAGTTTGCCGGATTATAGAGCGATGGATCAAACAGCGTACCACTGTCCAGCATCTCCTTGGTAATACTAGGTTCAGGCGCACAAGCCCAAACACTTAGAAACAAAGCCGATAGACGAAGGAACAATTTCATAGTTATTTCTTCAGGCGTTTTAGTACATTCCAGGTGATACTAGTCTGGAGGAAAACAGGATAGAGTGTACCCGGACCACTTCGTCCGTTTCCGTTAATCAGGTGATACCCGATAGACGTATGAATTTTTAGGGGAATAGTTGGGCAATAGCACAAGCCCACCTCAGGTGCCAGCAGAAGAGACGTTTTGGGAAGTTCTTCGAAAATAGGGCTTCCGTAGTGGGCCGCAAAATAACCGATATTGGCCTTCAGAACGGGATGAATCAGCCACTTGGGCCGATAATAGTAAGAAGCCGAAAACAGGTAGCTATCTTGCTTGATGGCGTTTGAGTGAAAAGCTGATCCCAGTCGCGAACTGACGTAAGCCAGACCCAGATATAGCCGATTAGAAGCCAGTTTAGGGTGAGCGTACTGCACCATTAGACCATTTTCGGCGTATAAGCTGATGGATTTTTGCAGCCTGACCCCAATATCTAGGGTAGGACTGTCTGGCTGCTGCTGGCCATATACGGACGAACTAAGCAATACAGCCAATACATAGGTACATCCAGTAAAAATCTTCATGATTGATAGAGTGAGGAGTAAAATCGAGCCTGTGCATCCGTACTTAAATGAGCTGCCCCTTAGGCCTTCTTCAGCAAATGGCTTACCCAATAAGCGAGTGAGTAGAAACTCCTCATAGGTAGTATGTGCATGAGCCAATTAAGTCATGTGGGCTGATTGGTCCAGATTTGGAAGCAAGCTTTTGAACAAGAAAGGTTAGATATCTTTTTTATGCATCGCTAAGAAGAAACATAAAATGTAATAGCTACAGATGGGTAGACTCACGCTGGAATGGCCGTCTCATGTATATAGACCATTGCTGACGGCCTCAACCCTCTTTTAATCCATGAACTAATTGGTATTGTACCGTAAGACTTGGGTCTATAGACGGTTAGTACACAATTATCAGCCAACCTACCTACACTACATCTTCAAAGGGGTCGAAAAAACCGTTTCAGGATTTATTCTGTAGGGGACATACATTCGACAGTGTCATTAAAGATGCGGTCAGGACAAAATATTGTTACCTGAAGCCTGGTAAAACGAGAGTAGTTGTCGGTAGCCTAAAACGAGCATAAACTTTTGTTAAGCAATTATTTACCTCAATGCCCCCAAGGATCTGCTTTATCGATTCAGCGAGTCAATATGGGCAATGCAACGGCGGATTACCTACATTTATGCTGCATTGCCCATATTGACTCATCCAATGATCATTTGGTAACCACAGTTGTGGTGGGCGAATAAATACTAAACGTTATCCCACTTAACAAGTAATCTACAAAACTATGCTTCAGAGTTACCGTATAATCCACACTTCCCCCGGCCATGGCTTTGGGATCGGATTGCTTCAGCGCTACTAAACCAGCGATTAAATAATGATTCTTTTGTTTGATTTGGACATTACCCTGGGCCCCCTTCCCCACTTGTACATTATACACGAAGCAAGAGGTCATCCCGTAGGATAAACTAAGAATTAAGGACAAGTTAACTACAACTTTTTTCATTTTTAACCGTAAACAACTAATTCCCTACTCGTTTGGCCTTTCGGTTTCGCCCCGTTTGATAAAGTGGTTTCTGGACTCCACTTAACTCTATATACGTTCTAGGTTGAAATGCTCTTCATTGTCGTTGTTTACTCCTAGAATCTTAGCCAAGCCTCTAGCTGGGCAAGGAAGTTACACACCGTTAGTACCCCCTTAGATGAATCTAAGGTTCAAAAACAAATAAGGTTAATGTGACAGCCAACTAGAGGCAATCAGCCTTAGGCTAGCCCATAGCCCACTCAGACAAGTTGTTAGTGGGCTTATTCATCTTAGTACCGTATAGCCTTTTTAAGCCAGTAGCGAGCCCTGTGCGATGAGTCGTAAGCTTGGGGGCTTGCCTTCTAGAGAAACCTATTTAGTAGCCTATTAGGCTAGCTAGAGACCCAAACTACCTAAGAGTCAATCAGTGAAAATTTGAATAAATCCATTGTCTTGACAAAATGTAACCTAATGGTCAAAAATAGTAAATTACATGAACGAAATATTGTAAAAATACGCTGTAAATATACTTATTAAATTGTAATTTTAGTATGACTATATATAATCTTTATTTATTTTAATGTTTAGTTACCCGCTTTATTTAGTAGACTTTTTTTAGGCATGATTTATCATTTGCATTGTGTTCTGTCTTATCTAACACCCGATGGCACAGTTTTTAGATGTAAGGAAATCATCGTACTATTTTTCCCAATAGAGAACGATTTTAACGCCTTGGTTTGATCAAAAAGGAGCGATTGCTGAGAAGATAATTTTAATATATGACCAACTTAAACATTGGCATAGGATGCACACCACAATCGGCCAATTGGTGTTAACCTGTCTAAATACTACCTGTGGAAAAGATACAGTTCAGACCTTGAAATAGCTTGAGATTATATCCTTTACGTGTTGAGCCAAACGTTTAATGGAGACGTATAGGAGCAATCGTTAATCTAGACTGAGTTGAAATAATCTAATTTTCGCTCCGATTCCCTACTTCCCCAATTATGTAGAGCTTATTCCTCAAAACGGATAAGATTGTCAAAAAGACTTTAAAAGATGGGGGCAGGTTACGAAATAAAAAACTGGCCTGGATGATCAAAAAACGGTCAATAAGTGAATTGTTTCATGTTTTATGAGCAGAAGCGACTAAAAGAATTACGTGGCTTAAGCACATTGGCAAGTCTTTTGTCGACCTACTACTTACCCAGACAGCCTCCCTGATTAAAATTCTTTGATTACCTAATTCCTATGCGACAGGCATGCTTTGCTGATACATTGGCCAAAAAGAAACCGCTTCCGGTAATAGCCTTCAGCCTATTATCGGAATTTCTATATATAAGCCAATCAATTCAGCAACCAGCCCAGTTATCGGTTGCTAAGTCGTTGAATAGTCTTATTATTTTACATAACTCTATCAAGTGTATGCTTGTGTCCGTAAGCTGGACTCGCCTACTAACAGTCTTCTGGATAGGCCTATTTTTCTCGTGTGCCGTCCTGGAAGCTGATCTAGGTGATAGAGGTGATGATTTTGGGGATGTGTATGATACCTATGTACATAGCCAACCGATTCAATCCCCAAGCCCAACAGCTATTGACTACCGGCAAATCCTACCTGTCTACCCAGCTAGTACGTCTTCTCAACTGAAAATAGTTTGGCTTATTGACGGACTTTTGGTTCGCTCGTTGCCATTTCTGGCTTTTTTCATCCATCGTCACCTGAAACGTCGACAGTTTCAGGTGCTCCATGCGGTCTGGCGACTATAGGCCGCTCCCTTTCTTCTTGATGTATGCTAGTTCCAGCTCTCAAAGGCTGGTCGATGAGTCCCTGTTTATAGGCTGTTCATTGAATCGGTATGGCTCAGCATAGGGCTCACTTGATCTTATCAGTCCAATTCATCTTTATAAACCGGGTTATAAAAGTTTAGCCTGAGCCATCGATTTAGTTCGCTACGTGAATCGGCTAGGCTACGTCTGTTACTTCCTCATCTTTTTTATTAATCTCATTCTTATGATTCCTGCTAGTAGCACTACCACCAGTTCCATTAAAGTACCCGGACTTGAACTACCCGTCTTGTTAAACTCGATTATTCGCTTACAGGGGGATAGTAACTACACCTGGCTTCATCTCACCGCTGGGGTCAAACCAATGTTGATCGCCAAAAACCTCAAATGGTTTGAAGATATGATACCCGAGTTTGTCCGGGTACACAAGTCAGAACTGATTAATCCCCATTTTGTCCAGAAATACAATGCCTACAATTCAACTACATTGGAAGTAAGCCTGCCCAATAAACATATTGTCAAAGTCTCCCGCCGTCGCATTGATGCAGTACTAATTAAGTTAAAGCACCATCGAACCAGCTTGTGCTAATTTACGAGTACACCAATAAACCATTCGACTATGAGACAATCCTTATTTTTGATGAGTATTATCCTGGCTATTCTGTTAGGCTTTTTTGGCTACTGTTGGCTACTGTTGGACTTATTCCAGGATGTAAAATTGGGCCGCTATGAATCCAACCCTTTCGATACCCTTGTAGAATCGGTGGTGATTGTGGCTTATTGCTACGTCGCTTTTCGGTTCATTCAATCCCAATCTAGACGTACTCAAGCGCCCTATCAACCCAGTATTCCGTCGTCGTCACCTAAAGCTTCCGGCCTGTTTAGTAAGTTGCTTCTGACTTCCACCCGTGCCAGAATAGGAAGCCAGGCAGGCTCGACACTTCGAACTCGTCCACACCAATTTGACTAGCTAGCTTAGCTACGATTGATTTTCATTTCACCATTCACTCGCTCGTTGGCGCTGAAGCTATATTCAGCGCCAACTTTCTCTGTGTTCGCCTATGCCCACTTCCTTTACCTATATTTTTATTTGGATTTGCTTTTTTTTTAGTTTGACTGGCCAAACCAGCTCAGCGCAAGGCGTACGCCAGGTACGCTATCAAACCGAAGTGAGCGTCTATGGGGCGTCTTCGGCTAATACCCCCTTCTGGTTACGCAGTAATCAATACGGAATTGTACCCGATGAAACCCCATTTATGGCCCTGCGGCAGTCAATAAGCCAAGACTATCGGACTATCTTATCTCGTACCGATAGCTTAAAAGCCATCAAGCGCAGGATTGATTTCGGCTGGGGAGCCCAGGCGGTCATTAATACAGGCTACAGCTATCAACTGCTGATCCCCGAAGCGTATCTAAAACTCAAACTGGGACGGAGTATGGAGGTATGGGCGGGTCGACGCCGGGAAATCATTGGCCTGGTCGATTCAACCCTTTCTTCTGGCTCCTACGCCTGGTCAGGCAACGCCTTACCCCTGACCAAAGTGCAGTTTGCCGTACCTGATTATCTTCCCCGAAAAGGGCTTATTGGCTTCAAAGGGTTTTATGCCCATGGCTGGTTTGAATCGGGCCGATTTGTTAACAATGCCCTGTTGCACCAGAAAGCTCTTTATGGCCGGTTTGGTAAACCCAATTGGCGGGTCAAACTCTACGCGGGGATCAATCACCAGGTGATGTGGGGTGGGCATTCTGATCATTTAGTCAATAATGCGACAATCAAAAATAACCAGCTTCCCAACCAATTCAGCGATTATGTCAATGTGGTACTAGCTCGTCCGTTAGCAGATCGAACGGATGTGGATACTAACCGGATCAGTCATTTCGATCAGGAAAATCGGATTGGCAATCATTTAGGCACCGTTGATTTGGCTTTTGAGTACACGGGGAAATCCTTCTCCATATTTGCTTATCGGCAGAATATCTATGAAGACGGCTCTCTGTTTTATTTAACCAACATTCAGGATGGTCTCAATGGTCTGCGGATTCGGAATCGACGTCCTGGTAATCCGTCGGGTATACGAATCGGAGATTTACTGCTGGAGTACCTTTATACGCAGAGTCAGGGCGGTTCCCTGTTTCTAGAAAATGCAGCCCAGCGGGGTCGGGATAACTATTTCAACCATTCTCAGTATCAAGACGGTTGGTCTCGCTACGGGCAAACCATTGGCACACCCTTTATTAGTCCATCGCCGATGAGTCGCAGCGATTTGCCCCAGTATGGGTTTACCAACAACAACCGGGTCGCAGTCATGCATCTTGGTGTATCGGGGCAGGTACTTGATTTCTTTTCGTTCCAGTTTAAAGCCTCCTATAGCGAAAATCTGGGAACCTATGAACAGCCCTTTCTTAGACCGATTCGCCAGTTTTCCTCCCTGCTATCGATCTCATCACCCGTGGCTATTCTGAAAGGCGCAACAGCACGCGCTTCGGTGGCGACCGACCTAGGGGATCTGTATGATAATACGACGGGTTTTTCGATTGGAATCAGCAAAACAGGCCACTTTTGACCGGGTTTGGCAAACAAAAGCACGGGTCTCTGAGTAATATTCAGTAAACCAATTAGTAAGAATACCTTTCACTAAAACAAAAAACGTTATGAACAAGATCATCTTAGGGTCTTCCGTAGTAGCCATGTTGAGCCTCACTCAAAGCACATTTGGCCAGGCTGTTCAAGAAGCCAAGGCAGAGAAAAAAGAACAGAAAGCCGAAAAGAAAGTAGCCAAAGCGCAGGAACTGAAGTCGAATGCCGCTACAGGTAAAGGGGTGGAGATTGCCGGGATTTCAGACCCTAAAACACGCAATGCCAAAGCGGATCGTAAATTAAAACATGCTGAAAAGAAAGAGTTGAAAAGCGATGCCAAAGAACTAAAGGCCGTCGCTAAGGATAAAAAGAAAAAGGGCGATGGGGTCGATTAGGAAGAAGCCCGTTTAACGAGGTGTTAGTTTTTATTGAGTAACTGCCATTTGGCAGAGTTTGGTTAAAACGTAGCTACGTAAATGTGGCTGCGTTTTTTTTGGTCGAATGATACCTCTTTTAAAAGAGTAGCTGATACTTGTAGTTGCTATCTGTATTTACAGTAGCCCATTCTGATTGGGGCTATTTCTATTTCCCTAGCGACCCCACAGACAAAGAAAAGCCATCCTACTTACCCTTTACCTCTCTGTTTAGTTGAGCGTTCCGTTTTCTTACGGGTTGCAATGGACTCGGGTAATGGCTTAATCAACTCGCTGCTAGGCCCCCGATTGGAGCTCACCACAAATGAAGCGAGAAACGTGTTGAATGCGATGATTCCGCAGTAGACAGCCATCCAACTAAAAAGAGTTGCCCCGGTTAACTTGCGCTCGCTTAACAAACTAATGCTGTATTCCCGAAATAGCTGCTCCCTCCAGGGAATACAACATTAGTTTGAGAAATAGCTTAGCACTCGTTGTCATGAAAAATCATTTTTTTGCCTTATAGATCTAGTGGCGATTATGAATCGTCTGGTGATCTTTACTAGCTAATAACCCGTCCATATCTATAAAACGAATCTATAGTAATTCTGAAGTGGATGAACCCACTTTTATGATGGCCTAGCCATACGTTCAGCGATCACTAGATCGTCTAGTCCCCTGATGTTATGTGAATGTGGCTTCGATTGTTTTCCTGATGCTGCTCATAAGCTAAAAGCTCCTTGAGTTTGAGCAATAAATCCCAATCCGCTAATTTAGAGGCTTGGTTGCTAACCAGATCAATCAGGTGCGTTACCTGCTGACTGGTCAACAAGTGGCTGGCTTGGGTTGTCCGTTGTTGACGCAATTCGTCCAGACACATCCGCTCAATATACTGACGCTCATAGAGTAGATTGACGGAAAGACTATCCCCATCCTTAAGGGTATCCGCTGCCCGAAAGACCTTGATGCGAATGGTAGGGGTGTCAGGCTCAAGTAACCCTAAGCGGATTAACTCATCATAGAACTGGTTCCAACTGGTGAATTGTGCGGGCAATTCTCGGTAATAGGCCAGCGTCTGGCCAGTTGAAGGAGGCTCTGTTTTCTTCATTCAATGGGATGTTGCATGGCGTATTCGCCCCATGCATGGTTATCGATTAAGTTGTACACGTTTGGAAGGGCTACCTGGTATAAGCCCCCTAAAAATGATACCAAAGCAGCTTCCTATTCGGAGCTACCAGCTGAATATCATTATAATAGACAGTAGTGGGCATGTTAGGTTTAATCCAATATCTATACCTGTCAAATTTTTCTTATCGAAAAAGACATGAATAGGCTGGATTAGCAGACTTCTACAATTAGATTGGCAGATAGTCATTGTGCTGTGTCGCACTTTAAGAAGAATAGTACGAAAGAGATCCTATGCCGCATTAAACGCCCGTTTTAAGCAATGTTCACCGAACTTCAATCGATTGCGTCAAAACTTGCGATGCGCTTTCTCAAATTGCCATCTCACGAATCAAAACCTCATTTTTTGTGATACGTCTGAGTTCGTGAGACTATTTTTTACTCAACTGGTGAATAAGCCATGTTCTACAACCCCCAGTGCTCCACAAACAGTTTATTACTCAAACACGGAACAGTTCTCCCTTCGGATCAAATAATTAATTGAGCCGATTGTCGAGATTTCGAGAGTCGGTAACCATATTGACCGCCTTCTCAGCTAAAGAACGAGCCTGGATATTTTCAATCCGAAGGTTGACATTTTTGGATAGCTCATCGGCGCGGTCAAACGCTTCTTTCATGTACTTTTCACGGTACAGCCAGTACTGAGCAATGTAGTACCCCCTCGGTTTGGTCTCCAGATAATCCAAGGCACGTTCGACCAACTTGGGCAAATTCGGTTCTGCCTCATCAACGTGCTCCTGAATGGTATCAAGAATATAGCTTCTGAGCTGTTGCTCAAACGGCTTATCAGCCAGATCAGGACGAGCAGCAACGATGTTATAATGTAGATAGGCCCTTTCGGCCCGGTTAAATAGACGACGAAAGAAATTCATGATTGAATCTATTGATTAGAATGGATAGTGATTATTGAAGCTTACTGAGCGATAGCAGAGGCTATAAACTCCCCGATCAATCTGTATAGCATCTTGTGATTTACAACGGAAAAATACAACATTTATCAATCTCAAAATCTGGATTATATTCCTGTTTTATTCCTGATATAGGAATGGGTATCTTCCCGACCTCCTCGGAATATTACATATTGAGAACCCTTAATATTACTGCTAACCATTCGCATATGTGCGATCTGTAAGAGGGCATCTGCTTATTGAGATGGTTTGACTTGCCTAATAGGATTTATCGGATTTTATCACTGTTTTATCACTGATAATTTTTGATTGCCCCTTGCGCAAGATGACTTCTCTCTAATTAGTGTGTTATTAAATTGGGCGATACCTGCCATCAATCACAAGAAAGCTACCTCTTCACATGCGCATGTATTGACCGTGTTAAAATCTTCGGTTGGCTCTAAATCGGGTTTACTAGTCCAAATACGCCCGGCAAAATGTAAGTAATTGCAATCTTGCATAAGTCTAATAAGCCCCGTAATCCGACGCGGTTGCGGCTGATCAGAGGTAAAGCCGTTCCCATAGTTGATCAACTTTCGAGGCCAGACGACGGCTAGCTGCGTAAAGCGAAAGAGTCCATCGGTTTTATGAACCCTTTCGTGAAGGTCATACGCGTGTAATTGACTTGTGAAAAATCTTCAGAAGGCCATAATAACCTTTTACTCTGACTTTGCTGCGGACAATGCTCTGTCGATAGCCGCCTGCCGAGCGATTGCGAATAGCTCATTTCGGAAGTCTGGTATTCGATGTAAGCGGCCTTCGGTCTGATCTTCGATTCGACCAACAAGCTCTGTATCGAGCGTTGTTTTAAGCAGGTCCATCATACTACTGATAGTCATTGAATAAAGATCAACCGTCGGAATCGGCTCACTTGGATTCAGGGTACGACGCTGCTCTACCAATTGATGGACCACCTTATAGAGGGCCCGTCTAAAGACAGGGACTTTGTGTAAACGGTAATCATACAGTACCTTGAGTCGATCAATGATCGCTGGAGATGTTGTTGTCAGCAATAGCTCGGCATGTTGCTCAACATAAAGATGGTCAATGTTAACCGAATTGGATGGGGTGGATGCTTGATTAATCATGGTGTTTGAGACTTGAAATATAAACTGATTTAAACGTTGCTAATTGATGGGGGAATTAACCTGATTGCTCCCTTCGTTGCTGTGTGAGCCTGGCCACTTCCTGTCGACACGCACTAATCGTATTGATCAGGAAAGCTTCTTTATTCCGTCGGATTACCCCCTTTCGCTCCGCCTTCCGATAAAAGTCGACCAATTTTCTCTCCAGCCAATTCAATTCCATGACAGCCCAGGTCAGGGGAATCGCCTTCCAGTCCATCCGCTCAGGATACGGAGACTGATTGCATCGGGGATCTTGCGGCCGAAGCTGGCTTACATCCGCAGCGGGGTTCAAGTATAACAATACCTCAACCGATAGAGCAGGGGGTGAGGGTGGAAATTGAAGGTATCCCCCATACTGATCGGGAGTGAGTAGGGAAGCTTCGAAGATGAGGTCCCGCTCACGATATTCTATAAGGCATACATCGATGTAGCGCTGCAACAGAACGTTTCCTTTGAGTCGGCGCAAACAGGGCCGTTCGGAACGAATTTGGCGCGCTAGTCGTCGATACTGAAAGAATCGCTTAATACAGGGAAGCATGGTAAAACGGTGTCGTTATCGAGAAGTCATCATGGTTTGGGTTGCCGATACCTCGTGCTGGTACCGGGCTGAGTGATGGAGGTAGGACAAGGCCTGCATAAACTCATCATAGTCCAATAGATAAACCGCTTCATGAGTTAGGTTCCGATGAGACGCAACCGCTGCAACCATCGCATACTCACGGTAAGTCTCCAGTTCTGGTACCATCGCTTCAGCCATGGCCTCGGCGGCCGATTTGGGTAACTGAGGCTGTAACTGACCTGACCAGTACTCGTCGATCTCTGATAATTGCTCAAAAAAAAAGCAGACAGGGGTAGGCACTCAGTAACGGGTAGGCTCTCAATCTGCTTCAGAACCAAACCAAGTTGTTTACGCTCCGTCAATTTCGATTCGGTCAATAGTGGATACAGGTAAATCGACAACAGCCAAATGGCCATGGTAATGTAATTGACGGACTCCCCTTCTTCATGCATATCCTGAATCAGGCCATCAACCATCCATTTTTGTCTTAGGGTGCACGAGCCTAGATCACTGGGAGGCTCAACACCGGCTATGCGCTTGGGTGCTGGCATCGATAAGAATTCAGGGGTTTGGTTTAAAAAGCTCAGATGACTTAGAATAACGACCTCCTCCCGGGCTTGTACATCGAGCAGGGCATCGGCGTCAGAAGCCAGTATCTTTAGGACTTCCTGAATCGAGTATCGAACAGTTTGCTGATCATCCGTCGATGCCGCTGAAGCCGTTTCCAGACTATAAATTTGTCTGAATTGTCCCAAGGTAACCTCCTCCCACAGAGTAGGAATCGTAAATTGAGAGGAGGGGGTAGTAACAGTTAGCATGGTATACCGAAGCTTATTTTTTTAAGTAAAGGCGATTAGGGTGACCTGACAGGGTGCCCCATCAACGTAATCCGCTATTTTATTGAGATAGTAGAAGCCGTCACTAATGACGAGCGAACCAATATGAACGCGTTGCAGGCGAATGGGCCGCTCAAAATCCAGATCAGCAATGTCCCTCGGATAAAGCGTCACCGACACGTCCAGTACGCGCATCCTTCGCAACACCCGACTAAGACCATCGTAATACCGATCGATTAGGCACTGCTCACCCCGGCTTACCTGAAGCTGTGAAAAGGCCAGGATGAAGGAAGGCTCTGATGTAATGGCAGGGATCGGCCGTGCACCAAACCAGCAGGGTTTAAGATGGACAACGATTTCTTCCAGCGTGATACCATCCGCTTTAAGCCGTTTGGTCTTCATGGGCTGAGCGGCACCGAACGATGCCAGTAAAAGCCGAGGGGTAGTACCTTGCTTGTTAATGGTCAGGGAGTCGCCGTAGCCACTCGTCGAACGCGTTTTGATCAGGGGAGGTAGACCATAATTAGGTACTTCATTCGTGGAGTCTGTAGAAGCTGCAAAAGCTACCTCAAACAAGTTAGTATCGGGCTCTAACGTTGAGGCATCCACCAATAAAACCCCATCACCAAAATTGACCGTTTGCGTTCCTCCCAGGTCTCTAATAGCAACTTGTGTATTCTTCGTTTCGTCAATCTCCTTCCAGCGTAAGTAATTGATCTGCGCATAAGGGTCCAGGCGAGGAGTCCAGGCAGGTTCGGCTCCAGTATTCACGCGAAATGACCAGTCAACGGCCTGACTCGTATTATTGACGATACTGGAGAAGCTGACAAAATGTACCTCATGGCGAAGTGGATTAACCGACCAGGTGCCACTCATTAGAAAGCCAAGGGCTTTTAATAGTGATAGACACGAAACGTCAGGAAGATTGCGCGCAACGGGCCACAAATCACCGGTATGCAGCGTCAGATCGGGCGTAAAACTGACCCAGCTATTATCAAGGTCGTTGTACATCGTCATGCGCCAGGCTCCCAGATCCGTTTGACGCTGGGCCAGTAGGTTAATCTGCAATCGATCCCCCGCCTGACAGGCAATGGTCTCGTCGAGGGTAACATTGTTGGTAATCAAATACAGCAGGTTATACCCCGTACCGGCCTCAAAACGGGCATTGGCTACCGAGTTGCCGTTTTTCAGTACGCTCAGTACAACTTCTACGACACCGTTGACACAAAGCGCCTTGAAGCCCTGATAACCCTGAACGCGAACCCGCATCGCTTGGGGGCATACGTATTCGTGCGTTGTTGTATTGAAGCAATGAAACTTGCCTTGTTCGAATCCCTGTTCCGGCAAATTATCCTGATTGAACGGTTGGATGCGGTCAATCCAGTGCCCACGACCGAGCGTACCCCGGTCGACTTGTTCCGTATCAGCCTGCCAGGTCACCCTTGCCTTACGATCATCCTGCCACTGCTGATCATGCGCGGTCGGCTCCTGCTCTGAAAACGGAACGATCAGCCGCTTGTATAACTCATCCGTAAGAAGCGAACCGACCAGTGTATAGCCCTCCTCAAAGAGCATTTGCGTAATGAGTGACGTTACGAAGATCGCCGGAAAGATGGTGTCATTAGGAACGGTATCGACCCGGTTAAGCCCATAATCGATCAAGGGGTAACATACACCCTCGCTCGATTCGGCCAATAGATTGATCTGCTCAAGTGTCCAGTAATGATCCAATCGATCAAGCTGGAGCGTTCGAAGTGAGCGGTCCAATCGGTCAAACAGGTTCTTTTTATCCTGAAAGAGCGTAATGTCCCAGCCAGCCGAGAAGTGATCAAATTCGGCATAACCCCGAAAAATGGTTTCCCCATGAGCTACAACAGTAGCTGCTAAGGTTCGATAAGGCCAACGCGACCGGCTATCCAATTGCTCGGCATGCTGAGTCAACTTGCGAACTGCTACCGAATCCGGAATGTGAAACGTATTGGTGTAGCTACTCTGGAGCGTGGTTGGCTTGGTGAGGTCATTACTCTGAAAGGTAGCCGCAATCTCATCGGCCGTGGCGACCCACACCCCATCCAGATAAAGCCCATCGTTATTTTTTATCAGAAGCATAGGATTAGGAGTCAGCTCTGTTTTGGACACTCACGCGTTTATTGGTTTCCCGGATGACGTCTTTTACATTCAGGATCGGTTGCGGCATCGACGACACCGCCTGGGCTACGCCCTTGATGACGGTCTGACTGATGGATTTTTCGAGTTTACCAAAGTCAAGATTTGACAGGGATGAACTAACACCAGGCGAGGCCGGAATAATACCTCCGAATTCAAGGCGCTTGGGTGCGTAACTTCTACCGGTATTAAGACCCGTAAAAGCAACCCCATTGCCGGCCATCTGATTTAGCTCCGACGCTTTTTGACGAACTCCAGGAATGGCCATGGCGTGTTTATTAATAACACCCTCCCCGCCTTCCAACTCAACCCGACGACTACCAACAACATATTTAACTCCACCCTGGGCATGGGATGGACCTTCAATTACACCTCCCCGGGCAAACTGCTGAGATGAAATAATGCCAATCTGAAGAGCCCCAATAGCGCCAGCGATAGCCATTAATGCCACATTGGGCGCTACACTCAAAACAGCTTTCGCCGTGTCAATGATGGCCTCGGCAATGGCAATGGTCTTTCGCTTTTTAGCGGCTTCCCGTTCCAGCTTCTCTTTCTTTTTCTGAAAATTAGCTTCAATATCGGCTCTGGCTTCGGCGCTCAGCGCTGCGGACGACAAGGCTGCTTTCTCTTGATCTTCGAGCGCCTTGGCTTGGGCATCATTCTGGGCATTCAGGAAACTGGCAAATGCCTGACCCGCTTGGGCAAAAACATTGACAATCTTATTAGCCATATCCAAAGCACGCTCCTCTCGTTTCTTGGCCTGTTTATTGGCATACTCCTCCTCAATGGTGTCAATGGCCTGTTGATCGCCCCGGGCGGCTTTAATCTTTTGCTCTTTCTCCTTTTCGAGCCGCTTTATCTCAAGGTCAAACTTTTTCTTTGACCCATCCTGAGCAATGATCAGTTGAGCATCGATCATGGCAATCTCATTGCTCAGAGTATCGTCGGCAACCTGCTTGTTTGCGGCTTTATTGGCGGCTATCGCCTTGGATTGAATGGCGTTTTTCCGAACCAGGTACTCTTCATTGGTGATGCGTTCGTATTTCCGATCGATCTCCAGTAGGGCCAGTTGGGTCCGCTCTTCGAGGGCAATTTGTTTGGCCGCTAATTCTCGCTCATCAGCGATCGTCTGATCACTCAGATTATACTGGGTTTGGAGTCGCTTACTGGCTAACTCGGCCTGTCGATCAACAAGTGACTGTTCGTACTGAATGGCCAACTGCTCTTTGTCCGCATTGTACTGGGCATCTAATCGACGAAGCTCGGCTATGAGGACCTGCTGATTCTTGATCGTCTCAACCGCTGCGGCCTTCTCCCGATCCAATCGGGCGTCAAGGGCTTGATTAAGGAGGTCGAATTCCTGCTGACTCCCTTTTTCGACTAAGGCTAACTGAGCCGAAATGCGCGCATCCTGAATAGCAAATTTTTGTTGTTCAATCTTCTGCGCATGGGCTTTAATGGCTTCTAGCTCTTCTTCCTGAGCTTTGGCATCGATGAGCCTCTTTTGGGCTACACTGACTTCGGCACCAATTTTCTCGGCGGCTGCTTTCGCCCGAATCAGTGCGAGTTGCCGGCGTAGCACCTCCTCCTCAATTTCAATGGTCGTCTGCCCTTTCTTCCGGAGAACACTCAAAGCGGTTTCGGCTTCGGCTACCTGATCAGCGGCCAGCTTCTTGGCATTCTCCTCGGCTTTCTGACGCCCTTCGGCTTCAATGGCATTGAGTTGGTTCTGAAGTTCGGTTCGTTCGCCGATGCGCTCTTTAGCGATGTCATCGAGCTTCGCCTGTTCTTCAGCAACCTTTGCTCGATCTTCGCGGGTATTCTGATTCGCCTTCGCTTCGGCCTGAGCCAACAGCACCCGTTTTTTCTGTAAATCCTCCTCAGCCTTCTGGATTTTCTCGCTTTCAGCAAAGGCAATCCGTTCGGCCTTTTTGCGGACCTCTGTTGACTTAGTCAGATCCTCCGCAATCTGCTTTTGCCGTTCGATGATCTTCTCGCCCCGGGCCCGTTCGGTATTCAGCTTGATTTCGGCCTCTTTAATCTGAATGTTTAGGTCAGCTATCGCTACACCCTGATCATAGATTTTTTTTAGGCCTGTAGCAGCTCCTTCGGCACCGGTACCAAGCTGAACAATTCCATCGGCAACCTTGCCCCAATCCCTTGTACGGATACCGTCGATAATGACGCCCAGGGCTGTAAACCGGTTGATGAGATTTTGCTGAACAAACTTACCGAAATCAGCTAGGGCCTGTTTCGGATGCTCCCAGGCATTGGCCAGCGCTTCTCCGAGCGCAATAACCTTGCTGGTGAAGGCCGAGAAAATAGCCGAGACACCACTGGTTGCCCTGGCCAGGAAATCCATTCCCTTTTGGGATTTGGTAAGAGCAGTGGCAATGATGAAGAGCACAGCGCCCAAACCTGTAGCGATAAAGGCCAGGGACGCCAAACGAGCAGTGCCTAAAAATTTAGTAAACAAATTAACTCCCTGTGCTCCTGACTTAAAGGCGTCGATTGTTTTACCAATGTTAAAGCCAAGCACATCGGTATCCCGAATGAACTCGACAAGGCCCTTTTCCGAGTCACTGATTACCTTATTGTGCTTTTCCTGAACCCGGATCAGATCGGCCCGTTGCTTGAGAAGGGCACCCCCTACCGACACATCGTCCCTCTGCGCCTTGGTTAGTTGCCGATACTGATCCTCCAGATCAGCAATGGTATTGTCCAGGTCTTCCAGACTACCCTCTGCCGCTTTGGCTACAGCCTCTTCAATTTTGAATTGATTGTTGAGGTCCCTGATTTGATCATTTAATTGTTCAGCGCTGGAGGCTCCCTGTTTATGCAAGTTGGCTATTTCGTTTGCTTTGGGAGCCAGGGCGCTCATGTTGGTGGCCAATTGACGAATGGTGCCCACCGCAATTTTTTCCTGCCTATCGTGATCAACGATGATTTTGGTATAGTCCGCTAACTCTTTCTCGGTTTTATTGATCTCAACAGTAAGCGCCTGAAGGGTCTTCTTATACGTCTCTTCGCCAATCAGCTTTTGATCAAATACTTTTTGCGTCTTTTCTTTTTCGGCGCGGAGATTGGCCAGGGCTGCCCTGGCGACCTCCGCGTTTTCTTTAACCTTCGGAATGTCAACAATGACCTGGAAGAGTAAGGTTTCTGATTCCTGTGACATGATTAATTAAATGATGTGGATAGAAACCAGATGGATAGTGTTCCATCTGGACAATTTGATAGACGGTTAATCGTCGAGTTCGGGAATCTCCCTCCGGAGTAGTTTCTGCAGCATACCGGTCAGCGAATAGCCTCTACTCTTGCAGTGTGCCTTGATTTGCTTTCTTCGCTCTGGAGTAACGTACACCTCGATACGTACCATGCTCTTTGATTGGCATGGTTGGCATTTGGTGGATGATGGTGCGGTTGTCTGGATTTCCATAGTTATTATCGGTTTTTTCCCTTTGTGCTGTGAAGCTAAGCGTCACATAGCGCGTTAGGAAGTCCCGATAAAACTACGTCAATACGTAGTTTTAGATAGGTACCTAACGATAGTACGACTAGTCGAAATGATATAAAAAAAGCCCCATAAGGGGCTATTATTCCGATTGTGACAAGGCTTAGCGATTATTTAAAGCATCAATTACTTAGGTAGCTTTGGTGCAGCTGAGGCCATCATTAGGTCTTTACTCAAAGAGAGAACTATATCAGTACCTGGTGTTCTCCAGACTGGCACTCCTTCTGAGTTTTTAATTGGCTTACCATGCCGGGCTGTAAAGATCCTAAAAAGGGAGTCGTAAGCTGATTTCGGATTTTTAAAACGAACAAATGTACCCGACGCCAATTTATTACCAGGTGCTACATAAGAAATTCTTTCCCCCGTAATACCTTCATAAATGGCATGTTGTTTATTATAACGTATTCTATCAGTAAGCTTTTCGTCGGGCTGTATACCAAGCTTGCTAACAATGGTTTCCATTGACGTACCCCACGGAAAGCCATTAAACCCCCCAGTGGACTGCCGATTATCTAAAGGGTGTTTTATACAAGTAATGTAAAGTCCGAATATGCCTAGAAGGATGATACTACGTAATATAGATTGTCTCATATCTTTAAGTTTTAGGGTAAATATATCAAATCATCTATTGCCCTCTAAATGCGGTTAAATAAGGAAATTAAACCGCTCTTACTATAATAGTGAGGAAGATCGAAGCGAATACTATTTTTACACAAATTCTCTAACAAAGCGTCCCCAATGATCACAGAACAAGTAGGCCAATTAATTCGTGAGGCTCGAAAAGCGAAAGGCTTAACCCAAAAGGAGCTGGGAGAAAAGATGGGGATTAGTGAGTCAGCCGTAAATCGATATGAAAATGGATCAGCAAATCTTTCACTAAAGACGGTGGAAAAAATTGCGGAGGTAATGGGTATTACTGTTCGGATATTATTTGAGTAATAGTATTTTTTTGCGCTTAAACTTGAAATATATTTGAAGTTTACTTACTTTTGTTAAGGCTATTAATGGCAGAAAAGGCGCTATAGTACCGAAAAGGTTGCCCGCTGGACAGTATGCAACGAGTTAAAAGCCAATAAAAAAAACCCCAACGCTAAAGTTTCTGAGGCAGAAGCGAAGGGGTATGTACAACTCAATAACGGTTAATTATTTATGTGTACGCTACAAATGTACTCGGGTGGGGGGACCTATGCAAATACCCCTCCACCAACGGCCAAAATCAAGGGCAAAACACCCTATCTGGCTGACCATCGGCGGCTCGAAAATGCTGTCTTTAAATTGGCTATTTCTGGCCATGAGTCACACCTTAAAACAGGTTGTTCGATTCCGTTTATTCACCACCATTTAGCCTTTTCAATGTGATATGGAGATGCCCCAAAAAGCTTCCTCTGTATCAGCAGAGGCCTTTATTCGACTCAATCGTGATTTAGTTGGCATCGAAGCCGAAGCCTTGCCCAATCAACTTAGCCAACGCCTGCAGCAAACGCCAGTACGATACGATACCATTCTGGATGGTATTGCTCTGTTTCGCGCTTTCGTGACCAGCCTGGAAGAGCCCACGCATTCCCATTACGCTCTATTGCTTCGGGACTGGCTAATCATCGGCATCGAACGTATTAAACCTGAGGTAGGCGCACCTTCGTATTCGTTACCCACACGGGCTAAAGACAATCAAAGGATCATAGCGGAAGTGCTTCGTCTGGGAGCGAACAAACTACTTATGGGCTCCATCTGCTGGAATGAGTTACTACCGGCCAATGCGCTTAAGGAAATAGAGCGAGTTCGGGAATCGTTCGACTGCTTCGGCATTGATCACATTGACTGGCTCTTTTTAGCTCCCGACTTCAATACGGGTTATGTACCAATGGCGCTGGGTGAAGAGGCTCTCGACGACGAGGTTACGATGGAGCTGTATCAGCAGTACTATGTTGACTATTCAAACTCACAAGCGATCTGATACAATGGAAACCAAACCAACATCAGCCTTGATTGAGGTCCATGTTTCAGGAGAAACGTTGACTGTGAGTAGCCTTGACTTTGCGGCTGGTCTGGGTATTCATCATAAAAACCTGTTGAGTACGATTCGTACGCATCAACAGGCCATTGAAAGCGAATTTGGAAGGGTGGCGTTTGAAACGCGAAAAATAGAAGAAAAAGATTCCGCGTTTCAAACGCGGAATCCCGGAGAAGAGAAACGGAGTACTAAACCGTTCACCATTGCTCACCTAACCGAAGATCAGGCCCTCTTCATTGGGACGCTCAGTCGAAACTCGAGACGAGTAGTTGAATTCAAGGCCACATTGGTTCGCTCGTTCTCAGAAGCCCGTCGGTTACTACGTGAAGCTGCTCCTATTACTTCGGTACCCTCTGAACTATTCGAACAGCAGGAGCAACGCATTGCCAAGCTCGAACACTTATTAAGCCGATTGATCCAGGCCCAGCAACAGGCAGCCCGGTCATTGCTGGAGGCTCCTCGCAGTGATCAGCAGATGCCGCCAGAGACGACACGAAGCAAAGTTCAGCGGATTGTCAATGGCTACTGCCGAGCGAAAGGTGTCAGCCAGCAGGACGCCTGGCGACTCGTCTACGATCGCTTGTATTATCTATACCGGGTCAGTATCCGTAGTTATAAGCGATCGGACCGGGAAAGCTGGCTGGATGTTGCTGACCGAAACGGTCATATGGACAAGATTTATGCGATTGTCAGCGCTGAACTCACTTACTCTGAAGAATAACAAATCTATGAACCTCCAATCGCTCCGCTCCTTCGTGTTTGCCCTGTTCTGGTTTCTATTGGCCGTT
Source organism: Spirosoma panaciterrae DSM 21099 (assembly GCF_000374025.1). Taxonomy (GTDB): domain Bacteria; phylum Bacteroidota; class Bacteroidia; order Cytophagales; family Spirosomataceae; genus Spirosoma; species Spirosoma panaciterrae. Next base: position 147,818 of record NZ_KB893184.1, read on the forward strand.
AGCTGCGTGCAATGGGCTCGGCATCGGCTTGACCGACGAAAGCGGAGCGATCTACAAACCGCAAATTATTATGCAACCACAAGATCGTTTACATATATCCGTTCTAGCCCTACTCGAACGGCAACTCTCCCAATGGCAAGAGTTATATCACCTACTGATAACAGATGAGGGTGAGGGTAGTACAGCTAAGTCAATCGCGTACTGTCAGAAACAAATAGAGCGATTGCAGAGAGAGGCTATCAAGCTCCAGCAAGAAAATCGTATTTAAGCCCAAATCGACAGAAATATAGCCTTTCGGGCCAATTAGAATTGATACCAGGTTATATAATTACGCTCCTGAAAATGATGCTTAGTTGAAAATGATTGAACGAGAGCTAGATCTGCATTGTTTTTATTTATGCGGCAATAGTGTCGTTATCGTTAAAACCACAAATCAATGGATATTACTTTATCAAATGATGAGCTTAACAGCTTGAGTGCATTCTCAAAAAAAATAATTGATGCGAATAGAAACCGGTTTTCGCTGAGTAGTTATCAAGAAGAGGGACAACAATTAATTCCAATAATTCGATCATTGCTAGAATTTGGTATCAATACCACTGGGGATTCAAATTTAAAAAGTCATTATCAACAGTCGCTTGATTTTTTAAACGCAGTACCTTCAAGACTATTTGAATATTTGCTAACAACTGATGCTGTTGATTCTCTAAATAGACTTATTCGACAATATCATGCAGCAGTGGCAAAGGAGAAAATTGACGAACTTATGGATATGAAAATAGTCGACATGACTGGTGAACAGTTTCAAAGATATTTACGGCTAATTGGCATAGTCAAGTAGGACCCACCTTAAATAAAACAGCCTGACTTATGAAAGTCAGGCTGTTTTATTTATAAAATACGAGATTGTAGTTCACCTTTTACTTTAGTCGATCCATAACAGTCGATTACCTGTTGTAACATTTAGTTATATAAACTTCGGCAGACGGCTTTATCCACAATACAGCAAGTGATCAGATACGCTACAGCTAAACTTTAGTGTTCTTACTTCTTCAAAAACATTTCTATTTCTTTGCAATTACGGTAGCCCCCGCTCCCTGAGTTGGAACTGTAATTGTCAGCGTGGTCGGGGTTATAACACCTGTTTTCTTGTTATTGACATAAACAGAAAACTTATTTTTAATACCTGTGTCATTGCGCAATTCGCATTCTCCAGTATCATATTGGGCGTCATAGGGCCCTTGGAGCCCTCCACCAGGAACATGCAAAGTATAGCCGGTTTGGATATGAGTTAAGTCGATTTTTTTAACGTCAAAGGTGCCGGTCATACCATTGTACGGAAACTTAAGCGTATCATTATAGGTCTCAGTGTAATAGATTGCATAGCTAACAATTGGATAAGTCCCTGCGACTGTGGAGGCAAAATCTGGATCAATTATCTCCTCCGGTTTCTTCTTGCAACCTAGCAATGATATTGCAACTGCTAGGGTAAATAGTAATTCTATTTTCGCGAGTTGTTTTACTTTGCGTAGGCATTTGTTTATTATCATTATAAAAAAACTTATGCTGGTGTTGCTCTATTGTTTTAGTTTCTATTTGTCCACTGTCATTTGACGACGTATAGTTATATAGTTTTTGCACTCAGCATTTTTACCAATATTTTTTCAATATATTCAGTTGATTGCTGAGTTTGGAAGTAGATATTGTTCACATTGAATTCCTCAATTGGTGGTAAGCCTCCCCAGCTTTTTAGCCTTTCATAGGGAGTAACCGATACAATGAAAGACGATAAATGCAACGCTGGATCGTTCAACTTAGGCTCTATTTCGGTTTGGATGCGCCGTGAAAACTGAATCTTCGGTTCGTCAAATCCTGAAAAATTGCGTAGGCCTTTGGGATCAATGAAAGCCAAATGTTGGTGTTCATCCTGGACAATCCAGAGCAGAAAATCAGGATAAAAGTTGTTGGCCTCAAAAAAGCCGATGCCTTTCCTACTTTGATTGCGCAGTAGATGAATGGTGCCTCCATTGAGCAAAGAATGACCGTTCTGCACTGCCTTTCTTAAGTCCTCAACAAACCTACGTTCGCCTTCATTAAGAGAAACAGGTTGAATGCTTACGGCGTCCTGATAGCTTTTAGCATCCATATGCAGAAGGGGTTGGTACAGGTGGGGCAGTACGTGCAGAGCATCGAAACGGGTTCCTAATCGGCAGTCGGCTGCGAATTGTCCAGCTTTTAGGGCTTTCTGCAATTGGCGCAGGTTGTCTATTAGTATTTCGTTGCCGGCTTCGATGATGCTTAGTCGATATTCCTTCTCAAAGTTTGGATGGGAGGTGTCCAGTAAGGCGGTTTCAGGATGCTCAGCATTATACATACTACGGGCCTGGTTGTAAATGCGTTCGCAATAGCCCTTCAATAAACTTGTGGCTATTTCTTGCCAAGTGCGCACCTGATCGAAATCTATAAAATCCAATTGCTCCGCTGGGATAGTAAGTTCATACCAAGAAGCGTCATGCAGGGCCGCTATCAGATCTTCCCGGCGGAGATCGATGTTATACCAGCCACGTTCGTTTTTGTAGGTTAGCAATGCAGCATATAGCTTTTTAATATCTAAGAAAGCAATATGTTGCTCAGTTAGTAGATGCGTTTCGACTACGGCTACCTGACTGAGCGTATTCCTACTCGCCGATTGCATAAGCTGAACCTTGGGGTACCAGTCTAACCGAACGGGGTACATCGGTTTGCCTATCAGACGAACCACCTGCTGCTTTTTGAAGTCACGCCCTTCCCGAAAGCGAACATACTTGAGACCTTTCTTGGCTAGGTCGACCACCGGCAGAATGGGTAACGTTAACTCGATGGGTTGCTCCTCATCACCGCTTTTTAGGCCCTCTCCTTCCAGATACTCTTTGAAACGATCCATGTAATCGGCTCGAATGCCGAAGATGTTCAAGGTTTCCAGCCTACTTAGGTATTCGGGCAATACGGCGGGCCGGACACTCTGATCGAGTTGGCTGCTTCGTTTGAGAGAAAACTGATATCCTTTCAGGCGTACGCCCCGTCCGAATAATTGAATGATTTCGGAGCCTTCACCCCGTCCGATATTCAACAAGCCCATCGTACTAACACGCCAGCTACTCCAGCCCTCTGCAAACTTCTTAGAACCGATTAGCACATTGACCGATGATCCAGGCGCGTTGATTGACCTAAAAAGCGAGGCTGAAAACTCTTTTTCGTCGGTCAGCAAGCCAGCCTCGTCGCAAAGCTTGAGTAGGGCAGCATCATCACCTACGTTGATAACACCGAAATAGTCGGCATTGCCTAGTCGCAGTCCGATTTCGCCATCCTGCCCCTTTAGGTTATCAATATGCAGTAAGGCGTTGGCCGACGAATTGTTGAATACGTCAGCTAGCAGTTGAGTAAACAGTTGTTGGCTGTCTAAACCTTTCTGCCGTAGGTAACGAAAACTATTGCCGAAAATTGAATGGCCTGCTTTGTCAACTAAGCCGTCCTGAGCCTTCATTAACAAGTCGATATCGCGCTGGCTCCGCACAGTGTGTTTGACGAAATCGGCCAGAAATTGCAGTACTTGCAGCACATCTGACACCTTCTTCCCGTTTTCGGTACGAACGGCCGTTACTTTGCTACCTACAAAAATGGCTAAGGGTTTTTCGATACCAAACGTGGTTGCAGAGCCACGTTCGTTTCGGTACAGCAATAACTGCTCGAAGTAGGTCAGTAGACAGGCTGTCAAGTAACGCGTCGTAAAGTCGTCGGACTGTGTCTTCGTCAAGTTTAGAATGTGGTAATCTTTGCCGTATCCGTCAGCGTAGAAATACCGGTACGAATAGTCGAACAAGATACTACGGCCATATTCGTTCAGAATATCACGCTGTCTTTTTCCCGTTTGGGCGTTAACAGCCTGACCAAAGGTGGCTGAATACTCGAACGAAAAGCCTTCGGCGCTCAGCCGGTTTCGGTAGTCTTTCCACACTTCTCCTCCACTTCCCCGGTGGCCTTCGTCGATCAACACCAGATTGTTGCTTTCGAAAGCTTCGATAGCCACTGTCTTTTCTCCGCTGGTTTCACGCAACTTGCTGATGTCGATGATTTCAATCTTCTGACCGACGTACAGTGCACCGCCCGTTTTGGAAAACAGTTCAGCATCAAGACCTGACTGCCTAAACTCGGTTAAGTGTTGTCGTGACAGACCTTCGTTCGGCGTCAGCACGATGATCCGGTTCAGGTCTTTTTGCTTTCCGTACTTTTTCAGGTAGTACTGATATTGCAGAATATTGACATGCATGAGCAAGGTTTTTCCGGAACCGGTTGCATTCCAAAAAGCCAGCTTAGTCAGTTCCGATTTATCGGTGTACTTATCAACGCCCGTCGAGCGGTCGAATCGGTCTTCCCAAAACTGGTTAATGTCAGCCAGCAGCGCATCAGTATCGCGAAAATAACGGTCTAAGAAGATTTCGGTGAAGAGCAGGGCTACGTACTGAAAGTACTTCCAGTGTACCGGCTGCGATCGCGACTGGCTGATACGGAGGGTATGTGAGACTATATTCTGATCATACTCAAACAGTAGTGATTCAGGCAAGTTTGCATTAGTGTAAAAGCGTTGTACCAACTGTCGGTGGAAATGGCTGACGTGGTTTTCGTCATACCCTTCGTGAATAGCGTCACGTAAGTTCTCGGATAAGGCTTGCAAGTCTTTAACACCGAACTGGTGAAGGATGTATTTATTTAGCAGCAGGGCTTGCGAAAGGCGGGGCATTGATTTACATGTTACTTGTTATGAACCAAGCCCTCCAGCCGAGTCATCCACTCATTGGAATGAGAGCATTCGTACCGGAGAACGGAGTATTAAGTTGGCCAAATACGTTTAGGTTACTTTAAGCGAGGTTGAGTTCCTTGATATAATCGGAACTCGCTGACCTCAAAATATACCGCTTAGCCATAGTATAATTTATAACTTTCGACTATCTTATCCCATTCGTTTGCTAAATTCCTCTTCAATGAGTGTAACCTTCCACGTCTCATCATCACGCCGAAGGTTTTCTAAATGGTTATCGCCGTTGATATAGATGCGATCAAATTCGCTGTCGCGGGGATTGTAGCTGCTTTTTTGCAGCCATTCGTTCAGAGTAGAATTGTTCATCTGGTCCTGGTTACGCCAGATGATGAGCGTCTTTTCTCCCTTTAAAGTTTGCCCTGTAACAACTCGAATATGCGGGCCGCTAGTATACTGCCCATCTACGACTAATCCGATGAGGTAATTGAAAGTTTCGACCAGGTCGACACGGGTGGGGGTACGCTCGTTTTGCCGGGTTACGTCAATGTAGCAGGCGAAAGGGTTACGGAAACGCTCAGTATCGAACAGCGACGCCCGGCTCTCGACATCAAGCATGTAGCGGAGTAAGTAACCCTCGCGGAATGTAGCCGATCCGCCGAGAGCCAGTTCTTGCTGAGCTGTGCGCTTTAGGCTAAGATTATTGAGTGTATCTTCGTAGCTTTCTAGCCGCAGATATTTGAAACAATGACTGATACCCTGTCGACCAATAGGATTGCCATCGCGCCAGTCTTTTGAGTAAATGACTTTCTGAATACGCGGTTTAGTGACGGTATCGAAATACTCACCCATCTCTACCAAAATGTATTTACGTTTACCCTCGTCTTCGCGATTTAAATTGATAACCGCGTGTCCTGTGGTGCCTGAACCGGCAAAGTAATCGAGGACGGTTCCCTTACCGCGTTTTAAACCCATTATTGAGATTGAATCCTCAACTGCAAAAATTGATTTCGGGTAAGAAAAAATAGAGCTACCAAAAATTTTCTTCAATAAAGCTGTACCATGTTCGGTTGCAGAATACTTAGGATCTGCCCAAACTGTTGGCGTTACAGCACCATCCATATTTGGGCGATATTTATAATATACGCCTAATTTCTGCCCTCTTGCTTTCTTGACAATAAATTGCTTATAATCCTCTTTTACTCGGTCACTTCCCCACCTCCATCGTCTTTCTATACCAGAGTCGTCAATAGGCCAAACTACGGTTTCATTACTAAGTGATTCTTCTAGTATGTCCCAAGAGTTGCTTTGATCGTTCCAACTCATTTCTGGAACTCTAACTGTTTTTTCTGCTACATATATTGGATAATACATCTTAGGGCGGTTGGCTCGTTCTGAATCAGACCCTTCGCGTCTAAGGTTCCTTTCCTCATATACTCCTTCATTATCCTTCTCGTCAAATCGCTCTAATTGCTCTTCACTCCTACCTAGTCTAAGAATAGTAGACTCTTCTGATTTTCGAGCGAAAATTCCATATTCATGGGCAAGTGCGAATCCCGTCTGAGTCGGTCTGCCTGAAGGGTTATTTCTAATTACAACAGTACCCGCCAAACCCCCTTCCGAGAATTTTGATTCAAGTAATGCACTTAACTCTTTTTGCTGAAAGTCATCAATTGTAGCGCAAAGTATACCATCCTCCATTAGCAAGTTTTTCCCTAAGTCAATACGGCTGTCTATCAACGAAATCCAAGAAGAACTTCGGTAATCGTTTTTGTAATTAATGGCACTAGCATCTGTGTTATATGGTGGGTCGATGTACACGCATTTCACCTGCTCTTTGTAGCTTTCTTGTAGCATATTAAGAGCCTGGAAGTTCTCCGAGTTAACCATCAGTGTTGGCGTCGAGGTTAGGCAATACAGCCAACAAACGCAATTTGAAGTCTTCGGAAAAAAAGGCGGTGTCCAGTACCAGAAAGGAGTTCTGTTTCAAAAATTCTATTGTTAGCGGGCGAACGTAGGGTAATGTAACGGCATCGCCTACTATCTGGTTGATGACAAAAAGTCGTACCCATTCGTCTGCCTGCGCTTCGTTCTGGGCTATTTCGCCATAGAACGATTCGGGAATGCGGTCGAGCGTGATACAGTACTGGCTATCGACTACCAGCTTCTTTTTCAGCCATAACCTCTTCTGGAAATTTTCCAACTGAGCCAGAAATTGAATGACCTTCTCGCCAATCTGCCGCAGCGCCCGGACCTTGGCTAACTGCGCCAGCACTTGCCGGTCGTCCACTGAGTCGAGATCGTCCAGAAATAGTACCTCGTTTTTAATATAAAAGTCCAGTTCACGACGTAGAAACCCGCCGAGGTCTTTATGGATGAAGTAGTCAAAAGTATTGCGGGCCGTGTAGTCACGCAGGTGCTTCTCCAATAGGGTCCGGTTCTTATTCTTTTCGGTAGGGCTGAGGGCTAACAAGGGAAGAAAATCGGCCGGAATTAGCGGTTTCAGCGTATCGGCGGCTTCGGTCAGTAGATCTTCCTGTTTCCGTTTTTTGTCGGTGGGTTCGTAGGTAAAATAAATATGCAGCGTATCGCCGATAGCTTCCAATGGCCGGTCGTAGCATAGAGCAAACCGACGTTCTTTGTCGCCCTGGGCTTTGTTGTTATTCTGTTCCGTACTGGCTTCGAGCAGATCGAACGATACATGGTGGGTATCGTCGAGCCGGAAACGGTAATGCTTCAGGTACTCGGCGGTTTTTATGTAATACTGATCGGCGTTGGCCCAATGCAGTTTCACCTCTTCACCCTCGTAAGGTATGGCGTATACATCACGCTTATAGCGACGCATGGAGATGAAATCACCATTGTCGAAGTAACGTTTGAAGAACGTTGCCAGGCCTGAAAATACATCATTTTCGAGGGCTGTTAAATCGGGAATGTCGGCTAGTTGAGATCGAAGTTCCTTAACTTTCGGCACTGCGTCCGGCTCAATGCCGAGTGCCTGCGCCTGCTTTATAGCATCATCAAGCTGTTTTTCGAGGACTTTTCGGTCGCCTGAGCCGTTTTGAGTCAGAATTGTTTTAACCTGGGGTACTAAGTCCTGTTGAAGAAACTGCGTAATCTCAGTCCGTTTCTGGTTCATAATTCGATAGATGCCAAAGTCAAGTTCGGCCTTATCGAGCATGAATATTTCCTTTAGAACGGCAATCAGCTTATCGTAATTCGTAGTCATTGTTCAAATTATGGGTGGCAGTTATGACCGCCCCTGCAGAACAAATTGGCAAAAGTGCTAAAAAAGGTTTATAAATCGTCTAACGAATTATAAAGAGTCAGTTAATGTTTAGATGATTTTTCTTCCTGTGCTTAATCTCACTAATAAGGGGACACGCTGCTCGATCTCGCCTTCAACACTAAGGATCTGCTTCCGCAATTTTTTTTTGAATGCTGGTAAATTAGTTCAAGTTCTTCTGAATGACCAATTGCCCGGTTCTACCCAATCCAGTTGGCTATTCGTCTCGATGCAACTAATGTTTCAATCGCTTCGTCAAACACCGCTGTAGGTGGTGTCGTGGCCAGCACTATCATGAATAGACAGTATTCTCCTGATTTAATTCTCCATATATAATTTAATAAAAAAAGGTCGAGGGAACCACCCATCCGACTCTGACCAAGCCAAGTAGCCAATAAAGGATACTTGACTAAAAAACGAAAGGCTAACTGGAGTTTTTTTAAATTAACATGCATCAACTAAGAGTGGTACTGGTTATTGGGGCTATCTTATCGACTAATGGACACGTACAATCATCGAAACGACAATCACCCAACTAAAGCCAATGAACGGGCCGAAAGAGTTGCCCGCTTACTCGACCTAATTGAACGCACAAACGCGGCTATAGAGCGGCATACGAATCAGGAGAGTCCTGACCAACTGGCTATTCGGCAGTACCACGAATTACGAGATGAGTACGTACTGGAATTTGCCGACTTGGTACGATCTATCGGCTTAATCGTTCAGGTGGCACCGTCCATTAAATAGCATATTTGCCAGCCAGCTAAAAAAAGGTCGGGGGAACCACCCACCCGACCCGATGAGCCGAGGGAACCACCCACTCGGCTCTGACCAAACCAAGTAGCCTATGAAGGCCGCTTGTTCAAGACAAAATTACATCGATCGAAAAATAATTTTACATATTTCTCAATCCGTCCCCTTTTCCGTCCCCTGACCTTTTTGGTAGTATATTTGCCATTGATAATCAGTGTATTATGTAAATTATTCAAGTCCCTTCGGGAGCACGAAACAACGTAAAAACGGCCTATACAACGCGTATAGGCCGTTTTTCTTTTACTAATCACTTTACGAATCGTAAAAACCCCCACCTTTTTTACGAATATTTTACGAATGGGAAAGACCGAAAACACCACCCATAATGTCAGTAAACGGGTGATAATGAAGGTTGATTACGTGAAGAAGGACAATACATGTCCAGTAAAATGTAGCAGGGCCACTGCTAAGATTAACGCTTTTTTGTTAGTCATAATGAGCGTTTTACCTGCTCCACCAACTGCTTAACAAGCTGCTCTTTGGCATCGATTGTTCCCTTTATTTCGTCACTATTAACTCGTTCCTTGTTACCTTTTATCAGATTATATTTAATAACTATAGCATTTCCCGTAATCTTATACCGCCCCCGAATACTATAACTCTCGGCTCCTGTATTGTCGGCTACATAGGCTAATGGGCTTTCCTTACCCTTTGCCGATAGCTCAATCAATACCTTGTCGGTCAACTCAGCTATCTTTTCATCATCATTTTGAAGGTCGGCATCAATGTAGAACTTGCTGCGGCTAAAAAATTTCTTGCCACTCGATAAGACGATGCTTGATTTGACGGCCTCCGTTACCAATCCTACATCAAAGCTGGCCCTTCCCATGGTTTCGGGATCTTGCCGGCCACCTATTTCCCGAGCCAGCGTTTTAACATGGTCGGCGGCAGAGTTGAACCATGTACTCACATCGACATAGTTGTTTCGCAGACCATTGCCAGACTGCATGCCATACAACAAACTATAGGTGAGCAACCCTTGCTCGTAGCGACTGGCCTCGTAAGCCGCCTGATTGCTCGCTGAGGCTGTCAATATAAACGTGCCTGTGCGGTCTTTGAGCCTTTCCAATGCCTTACGCTGATCATCGGGTATGGCTCGGATTGCCAGAAGTTTCTGCATACTGGCCAATGCCTGTCCACTGTTGCAGGCATCTAATATCAATAGTTGTTTTTGGGCCTTAATGTCCCGAAGGTAGCTATCGAGTTCGGCAGTACTAATGGCTACTTGCTCCTCGACGCCATTAATGTCTAAGGCTGAGGCATCGGCGGTAAGAAAATAAAATTGATTGTTCGAGACTACACCATGCCCGGCCAAAAACACCACCAAAATGTCATCGGCAGTGGCTTGGTCTTTGATTGCGGCAAAAGCCCGTACTATATCGCCTTTGAACGGCTGGTTTTTGTCGTCTGATGCCGTACTGAACGTATATATCTGTACGTGTTCTTTGCCATCGATATTGAGCAAAGCCCTGGCTGCCCCTGCCAATGCTCCCGAAAAATCCTGAGCATCTTTAGCGGCAAAACCTAGCCGCAGCCGCTCGCCTTTGTAGTCGCTGATGCCTATGCTCACTAGGTACACATTAGGAGCATTCACTGGTTGTTGGGTTTTGGCCTCGTTACTGAAGACTACCCCACGGCTATAAAGGCCCTGATCGGCAGTACTGACTTTGATACTGATTTGATTGCTTTGACCACTGACAAAGTAGCTGCTCAACTCCTTTTCTGCAATGCTCAGGAAATAGCCGCCTACCACCTTCCTAAGGCTACCGACGGGTATGGTTTTGACTACCTTGCCATTGACTGATACCATTACCTGGCCGACTCCACCTTTTCCTGGACGAATGAGATACTGATAGAAGCCATCCTTTTTTTTATCCCTTTCTTCGATTTGGGGAGTACGTCCGCAGATGTCTAACTCATTGATACCCTTAGCCTTAATGCCAATTGAGTCTAGGCCCATGATTTTGGCTGCCAGGTTGGGTTGCCAGCCCAATTCTTTGAACTGATCCAACTCAATGACCTCATCACCACACATATAATAGACCAACTTTCGGGCACCCTCAGTGCCATCGTAGCGGCCATCCTTATCGACCAGTAAGTAATCGGTGCTTTTAACGGCAAAGAAAGTGTAAAACGGCTCACCTGTATTGGCATTCCAAAGTTTGCAAGTGTTATCCAATGAAGCGGTTAGAATCTGTTTCCCATCAGCACTAAAGAAAGCTGAGTTAACCGAATTGGTATGCCCTTTTAAGTCCAACAACCTAGTTCCCGTAGCAGCATCCCATACTATGGCGGTGTGATCGCTGGAAGCGGTTAGAATCCGACTGCCATCGGGGCTAAAGAGAGCTGTGTTCACCCAATTCGTATGCCCAGGTAAGTTTAGAAGCAGGGCCCCTGTAGTGGCATCCCATAGCTTGGCCGTGTTATCCAATGAAGCGGTTAGAATCTGTTTCCCATCAGCACTAAAGAAAGCTGAGTTAACCGAATTGGTATGCTCTTTTAAGTCCAACAACCTAGTTCCCGTAGTAGCATCCCACACCTTGGCGGTGTGATCGCTGGAAGCGGTTAGAATCCGACTGCCATCGGTACTAAACTGAGTAGAGTTAATCCCACTTGTATGCCCTGTTAAGTTTAAGAGCAGGGTCCCTGTAGTAGCATCCCACACTCTAGCGGTATTTTCCTCTGAAGCGGTTAGAATCCGTTTCCCATCGGCACTAAAGTGAGTGGTGTTTCTCCAGGCCCAACTATTATTCCCTTTTAAATCCAACAACATAGATCCTGTATTTGCATCCCACACCTTGGCGGTCTTATCCTCAGATACGGTTAGAATCCGGTTGCCATCAGGACTAAACTGGGCAGAACTAATCCGATTGGTATGCCCTTTTAAGTCTAATAACATAGTTCCTGTAGTGGCATCCCATAGCTTGGCGGTCTTATCCCATGAAGCAGTTAGAATCCGTTTCCCATCGGCACTAAAGTAGACCGAGGTCACCCAATTGGTATGCCCTTTTAAGTCCAACAACATAGTTCCCGTAGTAGCATCCCACACTTTGGCAGTTTTATTATCTGAAGTGGTTAGGATAGGTTTGCCATCAGGACTAAAGAAGGGAGAGGTAACGGACGCAAAATGCCCTTTTAAATCCAACAACATAGATCCCGTATTTGCATCCCACACTTTGGCAGTGTGATCTGCCGAAGCGGTTAGAATTTGTTTCCCATCGGCACTAAAGTGGGCGGAGTTCACACCTCTTGTATGCCCCTTTAAGTCTAATAGCAGGTTTCCCGTAGCGGCATCCCATACTTTGGCGGTGGAATCTTCGGAAGCAGTGAGAATCCGCTTGCCATCAGGACTAAAGAGGGCGGATTTAACCCAATACTTATGGCCCTTTAAATCCAGCAACAGGTTTCCCGAAGCGGCATCCCATACTTTGGCCGTCTTATCCCGTGAAGCGGTTAGAATCCGTTTCCCATCGGTACTAAAGTAGGCGGTGTGAACCCAATTATTATGCCCTTTTAAATCCAACAACATAGTTCCCGTAGTAGCATCCCACACCTTGGCGGTCTTATCCCATGAAGCGGTTAGAATCCGATTGCCATCGGGACTAAACTGTATGGAGTTACTCAATTGAGTATGCCCTATTAAGTTTATCAGTAGTTTTCCCGTAGTAGCATCCCATACCTTGACTATTTTATCCGTTGAAGCAGTAATAATCTGTTTGCCATTGGGACTATAGCGAGCGGATAGAACCCAATTAGTGTGCCCTATTAAGTTTATCAGTAGTTTTCCCGTAGCAGCATCCCATACCTTGGCCGTGTTATCCCGTGAAGCGGTGAGAATCCGACTGCCATCAAGACTAAAGAGGGCGGTATTAACTTTATCTGTGTGCCCTATTAGGTTTATTAGTAGTTTTCCCGAAGCGGCATCCCACACCTTGGCGGTCTTATCATCTGAAGCAGTTAGGATCCGCTTGCCATCGGCATTGAAACAGGCGGTGTTGACCTGATCAGTATGCCCTTTTAAATCCAACAGTAAGATTCCCGTATTTGTATCCCACACCTTGGCCGTGTTATCCCATGAAGCGGTGAGAATCCGATTGCCATCAAGACTAAAGAGAGCGGAATTAACCCAAGAGGTATGCCCAATCGGTAGCATCAATTTCGGCTGTTGGGCGTTCAAAAAGGTAGGTATTACAAACAGCCAGAAAATAAAGCGTATGAGTGTAGATAGGTGCATTTTTATGGTTTTGGGCAGATTTGGAGGATAAAATTCAATTCAACAATGGAAAAGCCTCGCTGTGTTTACCTTATTGATACAACTCAAGTACTTGCTGATTGAGTTGTATCAAGCTTTTTGTCGAAAGGCTTTGAGCCTGCAACTAAACAGACAAGCCAGAAACAAGCCAGAAGAAGGCCAATAAATGATTTCATAGTGTTGGTAGAAACTAGCATGGGTTGCTGTAGTAAAAATAAGCAATGACCTGTTATTCAAATGGCTTGCCAGATAGAAAAAATCTGGCAACAGAAGTGCTCATACGTTTTCAGAATAGACCGATGTATTGCATGGATACACCAGCCGTGATGCTTTTATAGAGTTGGTTAGCTCATTTTTTATTCGATTTCTCCAGTTTTAACACCGTTCATGCATTGATTATTTAATAGAGGGAAAAAGATATAATTACGTTATTCGACAAAGACAAAAGCGGCCCAGAAGGTAGGATCTGGCTGTGTTTTTTGTAACATGCGTTGAGCGATACGGAAGGCCTCGTTAGCCTCAATGCCAGCTTCCAGTTGTTTATAAAAAAGAAGCATAAACTCCTCTGTATATTTATCGCTAACATTCCATAGGCTAATTATTAATTTTTCGACGCCTGCAATGCGAAAGCCTCGTTGAAGGCCATATACTTCTTCGGTTCCACGCAGGTCGCCAAGGGCACTCTGGCAAGCACTCAGTACAACAAGCCGGGTTTTATGAAAGTCTAAATCGGCTACTTCGTAGGCTGTTAGTAAGCCATCGTCCATCGAACTTTGAGGAGCTGATCGTTGCCAGATTTTATTCGCGCCAGCCAGGACTATGGCTGACCGCATTAGTGATTCATCCGAATTGCTTTCATGTGTTTTTGTTGGTTTCGAAGGGATATAAAGACCATGTGTGGCCAGATGTAGTATTGTGGGACCATTACCCGACAACGACCGAATACGCTTTTCGGTGGCTTCCCGGCTGGTATAAACGACAGAATTACGTCGTAACCGGTGGAGCGCGTTTACTTCTTGCTTGGTATAAGGAATTTCGTTGAATGGTTTAATATCGTTATCCTGAATAGCCTCCGTCAAAAATGTTTTGGGTATTGCTCCAGTATTATTAGTTGTATTGGCAGTGCCATAATCAACATCTCCCATCAGAATGAGTGATGTTGTTGGGTTTACTTTGAGGGGCCGGATACCAAGTGCAATTTGTCGCGTGCTGAATAGCTGATGTAATTGATGACGACCACTCAGAAATCGATTCGCAACAGGTGTACTTGCTGTTGTACCAGGTAACGGAATGGCGGCAAAAGGTATTTGGTTCAATAAGCCTTCTGTCGAAAAAAAAATGTGAGTAGTATTCTGAACCAGCTTTTCAATTGGCCGCCATAGAAAATGATAAAGCGAATCCTTATAATTGATATTGTCAAAACTAGGCCCCCGTCCTCCATTGCCTCGGGAAGTAGTTATTCTGGTATCGGGTAATAGGTTACGAATTTGTTGCTGGTTCGTTAATAAGACAAAGTGAGGGTAGGTATAACCTCGTTTAATGACCATTGCTGCGTAAAGCGTATCTACCGTAGAGGTGGTTGAATCAGGCGAAGGGGGCGCCATCGGAAGGTGGCTGGGCAGTGCAGCCATAAAACGGACAAACGAAACCGCTGCCTGATTCGGTTTTAATGAATCACGAACCTGGGTCCAGGTTATTGTTTGAGGGGCACGGTAGATGCTTTGTGATGATTCTAGTAGTTTACCAAGTTCTTCTTCCAGCTCATAAGTATCATCGAGCGCATCGTCCTGGGTTTTCGTTGGGGGGGTCTTGTCATCTTTTTGTTGGGGTTGTTTGCGCGTTGGGGAATTCATGGCAATTTGCCGCCTAACTAGTAACTTTTCATATAACACGCTGACTTCTGGGTCTTTGCTGGATTTTACCAGATTCCTCATATTCTCTTTTACCTGGCGGCTTTCATCCATGAGCAGACTGTTTAAGTACAAGGAGGCATCGTAGCTAAGCTGCTGAATAGCCGCATTGTCGGGGTTACGCTTTAGGATATAGGCTGTTAGTGGAATAGACATTCGAACACCAAAGTCGACGGTTAGTAGCGCTTCTTTGACGACTTGTGATGCTTTACTGTTAAAAAACTGACGGTGTATTTCCTGAGATATTTTTAACGCTTCCCGCAGTTGAGGAGTTACTTTAGCATATTGCCCAGTATAGGCATAAAACATCGCCAGATCCTGTCGACAGCCAGATAATTGCGCCAGTTTCGAAGGCGCTGTATTTTCCAGAGCAGGAACCAATTTCTCCAGAATAGATAGTGCATGGACCAAATGGGCTTCGGCTTTGCTGGGATTACCAATAGCCTGATACTCTTTACCAATAACTTGCAATACCCGTGCTTTTTCGGAGTTATCCTTGCCGCGTAAAATGCTAGCATACGTTTTTTCCAGATTAACCGGACCTTGATCTGTCTTTTTCGAGGGGGCACCAAGGCCTCTACCAGCGCCGGAACTAACGATAACATCTAGAAGCTCTAAGTCGGAATCTGCTGAGGATTTTTTAGTTATGGCTTTTTTTTTTGCGGTTTAGCGATGGACTTTTTGCGTCGATCTTCTGCTTTCTCTTGCGCTTCTTCTTCGTCTTCGAGTTCTCTAATCTTTTTCATAGCCGCTACCAATTTGGGCGCTACTAATGAAATGCGGGCATGGCTAACACCGGGTAAACCACTCGCCGAAGAATAAAACGTGGCAGCCATCTGCCAGGAATAGGCTTTAGCCTCTTCATCCCCAATAGCCATGTAAGTATCGAAAAGCTGATTGGTATTTTTCTCGTCTAATGAAGAAAGAAATAATGTCTCTACTTTCTTGCTGAAGGGCTTCTCCTCATCGTCAGTCAGGTGACCAGCATAAGTTAATAAGAGTCGGTTTTTGATGGCAGGCAGCTCGGAAGCGTATTTTGTTAGCATTCGTTCGGCTTCACTCGCCTGCATAGCAGCTTCTTCGTAGTTTTTCTGCCGAACCAAAATACTGGCTTTCATGGATAGGTACGTACCGTATTGTTTCTGTTGAGCAGGTACTTTCGGGTTTAATTTAGCCATTGCTGCGTCGAGCTGTTGTATCGCTTCTTCGTACTGTTTCTTGTCAATCGCCTGTTGAATGGTGCTTTCGGTCTGGGCGTAAAGGGTAATGATGCTAGCCCAGCTTAGTACGAATAGTTGGGTAATGCGTAGTAGGTGTGTTATCATGATTGATTAGCGTTGGGGAGAGTCGATCCAGAATTGATAGTTATGCATACCAGCTTGATCAAGAGCAAGCGAAGGCTGGTCATTGCCTCTGAGCCCGGCTGATAAAAGTTGAGATAGGGGGTGGGTTGATTTCACCGTTTCTCCCCGTGTCTGAACAAGGCCACTTAATTCAACAGGTGTTTGGGTAAGAATTAGCTTAAATGTCTCCAAACCGAGCGGTGGAGCGATCTGGCGCAAAGGAAACAGCTGCGATTGACCCGGTAAGAGCTTTAAGGAAGCAGCACTATACTTGTTGTTGGGAATTGGAACATCGATGACCGCATTAGGCTGAATATCAATGATCGAAAAATAAAACGGCACGCTACCGGTATTGGTAACGGTGAGAAGTGCCTGCTGATTGGTACGAATGACAGGTATACCTCCACGCTCTTCTGCGGGGAGCCAGGTTAAGACACTATCCTTGGTCGGGGCAAATTGTACGGGAACCAGATTAATAGACGCTTGCATACCCGAAACAGGCATGCGGAGTTCCTGCATCCACTTCGCTTGTGTATAAGCTGTCAATCGATTTGGGATGTCGGCAATAGCGTCGACTGCAAATTGTTCCAAAATGGCACCGTCAGAAGCCCGACAAAGTTCGATTGACTTAGCAGTTGATCGAATCAGCCAATCGGCGCCATCGGATACCAATTGAATACCAGGAACATTCTGAAGCACGGATTGTACTTCTTTTTTTTGGGAAGACTGATTAAAATTGACCAATGTAACACGAGCCGATGCTGCTTCAAAAGCCTGGCGGCTTAGTGTTGTTTGAAGGCGGATAGAATCTTTGGTGGCGAGGGGGGCTGCCAATTCAATAATGGATTCGAATGGAGTGGCTTCCACTACCCGACCTGTGACTGTCTGTGCCTGACTCGAATTTGATGGAGTAATACTAATGGCCACTTCGGAGCCACGCGTATAACCAGACAATATTCCTTTCTTTTGCAAAAAACGCTGTGATTCCAGCTTTATGCGAGTGAACCAGGCGGGCAATACAAGATCCCCCCCTAATAGCCTGGCGTTTTGGTTGCCTTCAATGGTTGGATTTTGCATCACAGGACCCCAGCGCGCTACCATAGATTTGAATAAAGACAAATAGGTAGACTGCTCATTAATAAGCGACATTTCCTGACTAAAGTAGAGAGCCAGTGGCCCTACTGATTTATTTTCGCTATCGCGAACCTCATAAAGGGTCTGGTTTGCTTCGGCCCCAGTTATCATCACGATTGTACTGCTCGTCCCACGTGATTGTAAGGTAGTGGGTACCTCAAACCATTCGGATCGCTTTGGTTTGTCGGTCTGAGTGGTTTGATTCTGAGAAACAGACTGTGTATTGTCAGTCCGAAGGCGAGCCTGACCCCGAGACATTGTTCCTGAATAACAGGCATCAATCAAGATTAGTACATGCCCCGTAGGGCCAACTGTCTTGCGAAGAGCGTCCAGATAAATGCCGATTTCATCATCCCTAATAAACAGAGTCGACTGGGTATTTTTGGACGCATCCAGTAAAGGGGCATCATAAGGAACAAGAGCTTCATCAAAGTTGTCGACTTCGTCGCCACCCGGTTGATCACGAAGTTGGGTGCCATGCCCTCCATAATGAATGATTACTTTATCCCCTTCCTTACAACGATTTTTTAAGGCTTCTAACGCAGCGCGAATGCTGGCTGCTGTTGCCGCTTCATTTTGCAAGAGCTGAAACGAAAATCCTTGTTGTTGCAACGTATTACTCATATAGTATACGTCTCGCTCTGTACTAATTGGGTCACGTCCCGTCTTGTATTTTCCAATCTCAATGAGTAACCCCCATTTAGCTGCCACAGCCAGATAAGAATTAACCAGACACATACAAAGCAGGAATAGTGTATGGATAGATGTACGCATTAGTTTAGTTCATTCAGGATTGTTGAAGCCCGTTTTTGATAAGGATGACTAGAACTTACTTTAATCGCTTCGGCTATTTTACGGGCATTATCCGTGTCATCTGTTCGTAAATAGCTCAGCAGCATATACCAATCCGCCTTCTGTCTGGTAAGTAAATCCGGTGACTGTTGCGCTAACGAAAGCGATGTAATTGCCTCTTTAGGGCGTTCCAGGGCTAGTAAGGTTAGGCCCCGATAATACGGCACTAGCCGTAAGGAATCGGTCGATAGGGAATCTAATAGACGTAAGGCATTGGCATACTGATCGGCATAGTATTCTGCCCGTGCTTTATTAATTAATTGATTAGTGGCTTCAGCAGAATTGCTACTATCATCTCCCCGGCCTCGGGGCTCAGGCGTATAATTCGCCGTATACAATTGCTGGGGAGAGTCTGTCAAAAGCTGAGGTACGATGAAAAACAGGACAAGCGAAGCCGCTATGCCTGCCATAACGGATATACTTTTGAGGTATGGGTATTGCTCGAAGAATGACTTTTTGACGGAAGGGGATGGGGCTGATTGGCTGATTGACGATTGGCCATCAGGAGCTGGTAATGATGGCTCGTCTGTCAACTTATTTTCAAGTGATGCAACCAGCTGGGCTAGCTCTGGGTTGGTATCGATTAATGCTTCAACTGCAATTCGCTCGTCGTCGGTGAGCATATCATCGACATAGAGTGTTGCAATTAAACGCAGCTTATCCGTTCGGGTTGCCATATTACAATTCCCAATAAGGTTCGCGATCCAGCCCTAGCATAAGCTTCTTCACTTCTCTTTTGAAGGAATTGAAGACCTCCGTTCTGCTATTTCGAAATGATTGTACGTCGGTTGAAAAATAGTTCCCACCTGTTTTCCGGAGCCGTTCGAAAGGTAGAAACTGGGCAGCCATAAACGATTCTGGTTCTAGGCCTTTCTCTGCAAAAGTCCCCATCCTATTCTTGTATTCCTTAAAGGAGTCATTTGACAGGGCTATTACTTCCAGGTATTCCGTTTTATTGTAATAGATGGCAAGTAATATGCGCTCAATAGGAAGCATTTCTTCATAGAAGACTTGGTGGGTATACGCTATAAGTTTTCCTTTTAGGTAATCGTGAACGCGCTCATAATCTTCTTCTTCGGTTAGCTGAGCCTCCTTGTTTCGTACTACTTCGGTGATAGAATTGTGCGTATTCGATGCAGTATCTGTTGTGTCAGATTCGGTAGAATCGCTCTCCGAATGGGTAAGTGCTTGGTTTGAATCTTTCTCTGTATTATCTTGATTTGATGGTGACTTACTTCTTTTTTGGGGCTCCTTTATGGTAAAAACAGTATCGAAAGGCAGTTGGAAATCCTGACTGGATGTAAAAGTAGGTGACCATTGTAAACTTCGAATTCCACTTAGATATGCTCCTAAATGAGTTGTTAATCGTAATGGCTTGTCCTCTCGACTTATTTCCCGGATCAGTTCCTTCCAGAGTTTGGCCTTATTTTGTTCAAGAATATGCTCGTCAACGTCTTGCTCACTGAGTGGTACATTCGGATTAGCTCCAGCCGTTTTACTAAGCTTTTTAAAGAGATAGTCGGTAATATTAAATTCCGCTATCTGTGGATCCTGAGAACCATCTGAGCAGCGCCACTGAAATAGAATTTCCAATACTCGACCTCTGGGATGGGTTGGCTTAAGATTGCCCAACTCATCCTGATTGTGCCGATACTGAGTGAGGCAATACTGTTCAACAAAATACTTACCTATTAAATGATCAATATTGACAGGCTTTCCTGCCTTTGCTAAAGCAATACTTTGCTGGCCGAGGCTTTTTTCTGAAGCGAGCAGTGCATACAACGTATCGTCTTTCATTTGCCAATCGACAACATCGGATACCTGTAGCAAAGCTTTTTCCGAGTCAGAAAAGTACTGAATTACTTTGCTGACGTTTCTTCTACAATCGCTATAATGTAGTTCCCAGAAAAGCGATTGTAGTTCAGATATATCCTCTGACTGATTCGGGTAAAGTTCAGCTAATGCCAGGAAGAGGGCCGTGTTATAACCTTGTCTGAACGCTTTACCAAGCGAGATTCCTTTGTGTGCCGCAACGGTTTTTAACGACTCGAACGAAGCGTCCTTTTTCCAGCTATTGGGTGTAATGTGGCCGTAGCATAGTAGTGCCATTCGATCCCGAACCACTTGTTTGATGGTTTCGGAGCGCAGCTCTTGTTCATGGAAGAAATCTACTGCCTGTATATCTGAACTGTTGAGTAGGTCAGCTATTGCCTTCTGTTGGCGCTCAGAAAGGTTCATATTTTTTTCAGCGTGGATTATTCAGGTAAAATCTGGCCCCTATACCTCTGGGATGTCGAGCAAATAAAGCCTCGCCCGAATCATGTCAAACATACTGAATAATTATTGAAAAATGGAAAGCACGCCAACTTTTAAAAAGTTAATACTAGGCTGGAAATCAGGGCGAAATGTAGATGGAAACAGCCCTTTTGGAGACAAAAAACTACCAGCACAAATCGAGAACGAAAATGGATTAATTTGTCATGATGGCAATAGCCATATGATGACAATTGCTAAAACGGGAGCCGGTAAACATGTTAATACAGCTGCTCCAATCCTGTTGACGTATGGAGGTACCGTTATCGTTCTGGATATAAAGAGAGAATTGTTTCATACAACAGCTCGTACGCGCCGTCAACTAGGGCCAGTTTATCGCTTGGCCCCTTTTGATACTGAGACGGACTCGTTTAATCCATTAGATATTCTGGCTTTCGAAACGAGTACTGACGTTTTGGGACAATTTCTGGCAGAACTCACTGCACTACAGTCAATCAGTATACGAGAAGGCGAATTCTGGTTGACTGCGGCTAAGGATTTATTGGCCGCTTTATTTGCAGTTACGCTCGCAGAGCCAGCAGAAACTCGAAACCTGCGATTCTTAATGAACTATCTCTTTGCGGAAGATATAGTGTATTCGCTGGCGCTATTATTAGATATAAAAGGGAATGAATTACCCCTGATGGCTTATCAGAGCCTATCTACATTTATACAAACTACCGAGAACACGCGTTCGGGTATTTTGGCCACTGCACAGGCTGCATTTAAAATTCTCAATAGTGAAAAAATCTTACGCGCAACCGACCGATCTTCATTTGACATAAGGGCATTGCAGAAAGGTGAAAAGCCTATTACTATTTACCTTCAAATTCCACCTTCTTATCTGGAAAGTCATAGCGCCCTCATCCGAACCTGGATAGGTGCTCTCATGCATGTGATTGCTTCTCGGCAACAGAACCCACAAATAAAGACGCTGTTCCTAATCGATGAATGTGCTGCACTCAAGTCATTTCCTTATCTCAGTACCATGATTACGCTATTCAGAGGTTTCGGCGTAATCACGCATACGTTTTGGCAGGATCTGTCGCTCCTAAAAGCATTTTATGCCAATTGGGAAACCATCGTTAATAACTGTACCCTGCAATTGTATGGTGTGAATAATTATCGGATTGCCAAAGCTATCGAAGAGATTACGGGGGTTCCTGCCACTATACTTGAGTCAATGTCGGCCAATGAACAGCTATTGGTAATGGATGGTAAGTCAGTGATTTGTCAAAAACTAAATTACCTGACAGACGCTCTGTTTACCGGTTTGGCCGACCCAAACCCATTCTACCAGAACACACCCGAAAAAATTTAACTATTTTTTTTATCCCCGAATTATTTGCCGATTACCAGCACCCTATATCCTTGAAGGCAACACTAACTGCCTGGTCTATTATATGTTTAAAGCACTTTCATATTTCGCTCCCTTACTGGGCATTGGTCGCCAGGCGATCAATTGGTTAGAGCCAAACAAAACCAGTCCAGCTGTATCGGCAACTAATTCTGTGGTTATGCCTGATCCACAACCACAGAATCAGCCGCAATCACAACCTGTCTTGGTGACTGCAAAATCTACATCGGACATTTTACCCGTTCACCAATTTGGCAAGCTTCCACATAGTGAAAAGGGTAATAATGATGGGTATGTAATGCACTCAAATGACGGATGTATTAGTGAGGTCAGTGAGACAGCTGCTCAGTTTAAACAGGCTGTTAAAGCCACAAAGCAGGTTCTCAAAATAAAGATCCTGCAAAAGCAATTGGAGATTGCCGATGCCGATCCTCTCCTGTTAGGCAAGAAGGCAAAGCTTGAGTTAGAGCTAAAGAATTTGGAGGAAGAACATAAATACTGGGAAGAACAGGACAAGATGACCCTGTTGCCTGTAACGGACCCGGATTCTGAATTTATGATGATCAGGGATATCTATACGGCTGGTTATCGGGCTGGCTGGAACCGGTATGACGTTGATAAGCGCCTAAGTGAAAATGGTGGACATTGACATTATCTATCACGAAAATCTGACCTCTATTCTGAATAGGATGGAGAATAATCCAAGACAACTATGGTACGGTTATCCTGCTTTTTGATTGGCGAAAACTTCGCCCTGATTCGTAAAAAACCATTCGACGTAACGAACCAGATTACACGCATGGGAATTGCGTTACTCATTCCTGTTCTATTGTGGTTCTGGAACGGATTTTTCCTCGCTCACACAACGCTTCGAAAGCCCATTGGGCTTTCGATTGCAACGGGAATCATTTGTAGCCTTCTGGTATACCTGATTGATCGATTGACGCTTATGGCCCCTAAAGCTTCGGCGTGGATGAAATTTGTCCGCTTGTTATTGGCCATGGCCATTGCGGTAGTGGGCGCAATAGGAGCAGACCTCATCATTTATGAAAACGACATTCATCGAAAGCTTGGGGAAATGTATGAAGCTAAAGTGGATTCTGTAGATCATGCTTTTGACCGTACTGATTCCGTAGACCGTGTAAGACTGACTAAAATAGTCACGCAGAAGCAGGTCAAGCGCGATAGTATTCAGAATCTCTACTTCGATGAAATACAGGGTCGAGGGAGCGGTAGGCCAGGGCGGGCTGACATCGCAAAAGCGATTGAAGTTCAATTAGACACTGCTCGGCGTGAGGTGCAGAGAGCGGAGTGGGCGAAAGATGATTTTATAAATTCCTATGATCATCGGAAGGCAGAAAATCGTAAGCGAGTTGTCACTGAAAATGGCCTTCAGCTTCAGCTCCACCTGCTTCATGGACTAGTGGCCGAATCGTGGTTTTCCTTACTATTTTTTGGTTGCCTGTCGCTCATATTTTTTGCCATGGAATGTACCGTGTTGATTGCGAAATCCAGCCTGGAAAAAACATCCCTTGAGATAGAACGTGAAAGGGCAAAGGAGGCCGACCGAAGGATTAACTGGACCACCAGCTCAACCTGGGCTTCCACCTCGAAAACGTCTGTTTAATTAACTACTCACATTCTCAATTATGGAAACTGGTTTTTATATAATGCTTGCTTTGTTAGTAGTGCCACCCGTAGTAGGGGTGGCACTACTAAAGCGGTTGCCGTTGAATCACCCATTGCGGGTAGCTTTCCATTGGGTCGTTTACTGGTTTCGATGCGAACGCCCACTAGCCTATTGGCGAGAGCCTAAGGTGGTTGACTATGATACTTATGATGCATATCCAAAGCCTGTTAGGAAAAGCTTTCTTTCTCGACTCAGGCAGCGTATAAGTTTTTTGTTTGGTTATCGACCTCGCCCGTATACACCCAACTCGATTGCATCGATGTGGTTTTTAAGCTTTCTAATGAAGCTAAACCCCTGGCCCATCGAACTGACGATCAACAACGAAGGCGTTTTTTTTATTAAACGCTCGTGGCATGGGCTGAAGGTGAGAGAAAAATTTTACCCTCTTAAGCAGATTCGGTCTGTATCGGTACAAGTGATTTTAGGCCACTTCACAGAAATACAGATAAATGTATTGAATGAATATGGGCAAATCACGGCCCTAAAAACAAAAGGTTGGTTTTTTAACCCAACCCAGGCTGGCCTCTTTTTTTTCGAGTACACACGCCTTTCATCATCGGTTTCACTTTACTGAATTAACCTTTTATGGAAAATAAAAAATTCAATGAAGCCTTCCAGAAAGTAGTAATGGGCTACGAAACAGCGGATGGGAAACATATAGTACAGAACCTGAGCAACGACAAAGGAAACTGGGTCGATGGTAAGAATGTCGGGACAGCTTATGGAATTAGCGGTAAGACACTTAACGACGTCTTTTTTAATCGTCCACACTTTGCCGATGGTACACGCAATCCGTATTATCATTCAATCGACCCTACCGGCGCTCAGCAGCATATTTCGGCAGAGAATGTACGTGCCGTCACTCAGGATCAGGCCAGAACAATAGCATTTCATGATATCTGGAACCCAATTGATGGCAATAGCCTGAGCGATAAGATAGCGCCTTCCGTGTTCGATTCCGCGTTCCATAATGGGAATGAGAAAGCAATCAGTCACTTGCAGGCCAATCTGGCTAGTGCTAATCTATATGATGGGGTTATATCAGGTAAAATGAACCCTGCGACGGTTGCGGCTATGAATAAGGTTGATCCGAGCGTACTGTATAACTTTTATCATGATGCACGCGTAGAGGCCTATCAGGGTTCCTCTAGTAGTTACAAAGACAGTTTTGTTAATCGTGTAGAGCAAGAGTTCCCGAAGGAAGCCCTCAATGCAGAACAACAGGCTCACTATCAAGGTATGAGTACGCTGAAAAGTCTGCAGGAATATGTAAATAAAGAGCTAGGCGACAGCTCCGGCAAATCGATCAAGGCCGATGGTATTTGGGGTAAGGAGACAAAAAATGCAATTGACCAGGTTGGTGGGCATTCGGTTGGCCATACCATATCGCCAGAGTTACAACAGCGTTATGTGAACTGGCTGGCTGATCAGTCAAATTCAGGAGAAAAACTAAATCAACCAGCCGCTTCCGCTTCACCAAGTATTGCCACGCATGCTATAGCCACATCCGATTTATCGGCATCAGTACCATCGGTCAGTTCGGGGACCTCAGTAATTTCAACCCTTATTGATAGTAGCGCAAGTAACCAAAGTTCAGCAAGTATTGGGGCTGGCCGGTACGAACCGGGTGCCAGTGATGGGAGCATGAGCAGCAGCGGAGGAAGTGCTGGTTCGGCCAGTCAGGCAAATAGTGGGAGTAGTTCAGCTGGAGGTATTTAAACGCACAAAACGATGGAACTTCAATTTGATCGATTTTTTCAAATTACCGACGAAAGCCAGGCTAAGCAGTCCATGCTGGTTGCCGCCAATTTATTGAAGGATTTTATTGTTCCTGGGAGCTCATTACTTATGGGGCGACGTGCGGGTAATTGGTTCTGGCATATTCATTTGCCTGTTCAGGCTTCACTTCCTTCCAAAGTGACGGTATTGACAAAACACATATCACATGCCTCTCGGCCGATCAATACAAGTCAGCCGGGGTGGGCGTTGCATGGTCGCTTTCGACGAAATGGGCTTGACTCTGAGCAATTCGGTCGCCCTATTCACCAGTTGTTAGATTTTCCTCTTGAATCATTGATGGCACTTGTGCCTACTGATTTTTCTGTCAGAATAAGTTTGTTTGCCAAAGCTGAACCCATAACAGGGCTTAGAGATGCGGCCGTCTATGTTTGCTTATGGTCTGATAACGAAACAATCATTTCGCGTATTGGCCAGTGGATACATGCAAAGGCTGTACCCTATAATCCGAGAAATGCGGCTGCCTATTTTTGCGAAATTGGATTTTCAGAACTGCCTTTTATTATGCGGGTACCTGTCTATTCAGATACCTTTATGCCGCAACTGAAACCAGAGCCATTGTCCGTTATAGACTACCTCAGGAATAACCCGGCAAAGCTAACAAGAGGGCTATTATTGGCCGGGTTACCAGGTTCGGGGAAATCGACGACATTAAAGACTATTTTAAGCCAAACCTTACAAAATGTAAGGGTAGAATCAGTGCTGATTGCTGATGTTAAAGGAGAGTATAAAAACTGGGCACTCAACAATCGAGTTCGCTACCTCTCACCTGGTCAAAATCCATTCTGTTTAAAGGAGTTAAATGTCAATCTGTTCATTCCCCCGGCTAATATCAGGCTTTCTGCCTACCTGGATTCGTTAGCAGTTATACTATCAATCGGAGGTTTTGGGGGGAGTGGTATTCTACTGCCTGGTTACATTAAGATATTTTTAGAGGAATACTATTGTTATTTGCTGCTGCATCGGCTGGATGTTCCAGACTGGCCGGTTGATATACGAGGTCAACGCTTACGACTTCTGAATTGTACAGGCCATGAATTAATGGAGTTATTAGAGGGTGATCGTCGGGTTTTTTCCTATATCAATCGGGATTTATTGAATTTCTGGGAAGAGAATTCGGCCGACATTATCCGGCGTATTTTTGGTAAGTATGGTGGATTGAGTCAGTCAAGAAATGAAATAGCCGACGCTATTGCTTCCAGAATTAACGGATTTGATACGTCTTTTTTACAACATTTTGACAACACTGCATCAGGGACGTCGATCGATCGGTTGCTCAACGAAAAATGGTGTATTGGCCTGAATGGTCTTTCTAAAAGTAATCTGCAATTACTATTGGTCATATTTGCCTTGTTAAATCTTGAGTGTTTACTGGCTGGACCTGAAAAAGCAGAATTATCTCATCTTTTTGTTTTTGAAGAAGCTCACCTGGTTGCTGCTCAAACGGCCCTTTCCGACGATATTCTAACCATTGACGCACTAATTGGGCAGACGCTTGAACGAGCATTAGCTGAAGCTCGATCAAAAGGGTGTAGTATTATTCTGACGGATCAAATGCCTGGTACAAAACTTTTACCAAGTGTTCTGGCTAATACATCGATCAAAGTTTGCCATAATTTATTGGGTAAAGATGGGGAGCTAATGGCCAAAGCGATGGGATTATCATCGGAGACAAATTTTAGTCTGCTTGCTATTGGAGAATGTTTTGTGAAACTGGGCGACGATCAACCGCCTATTCAAACTCGTATACGACTTGTTGAATCTTAACGCAGGTATATCCTATGTTGCCCAAATCGACACGCACAATTTGGAGTATAAATGTGTAGATTAATCGAGTAAGAAGGCGATTTGTCAGCTCACTTCCCGAAAGGTAAATCTTTCGGGAAGTTTCGTTTATGATCTTTGAATAGGCTCTTTAATCTGTCTAACCATGTGTTTTTCTTATTGCTACAATGCCCAATTACCACTGTTGAGTTGCATCATGATAAAGTAACAGGGCGACTGGTAAAATTGGTTTGAGGCATGGCTTTATTTCTTGTCTGGGCAGTAAGTTCGAATCAAGCTCAAAAATCCGGCGTCCTGTTTGATTGAGTCAAAATCGGGATTGGTCAGTATGACAATGGTATCAGTACAAGGGCTTAATTTAAACGATTTCTCCAATTGGAGCAGTGCCTCTTTTGGTTTGCCTTGTCGGGCAAACCATCTGGAAAAGAAATAGGAAGCTTCCGAGGAGTTAGGTGGAGATATTTTTTCCAATCGTTCTCCCAGCTTCCATGCCTCGACGTATCGACCCTGCCGCATGACGGCAACTGCTAATGTCTGAGTGGCGAATATATTAGTCGAATCTTTCTGCAATACTATTTTGGCTTCAGCTTCACCGGCAACAGCATTTCCAGATCTAGTCAAAGATGTCGCCAATAGAGTACGGTGATCAATATTCTCTGGGTTCAACCGAATTGCCTCCTGGAGAGGTGATATCGCTTTGGCTGGTTGATTCAGTTGGTTGTAGGCCCACCCTATTTTAAACAGGTTAACGTCGTTGAACTTGCTATCAGGCATAGTTGAGATTGCCTTGGCAGCCCAATGGATACTTTGATGGTAATCATTCCGGCGCATCGAAATGTCTCCCAATATCGAATAGGCTACAGCCAGTCGATCATTCACTTGGGCGGTGCGCTGAGCCGCAACTGGATAAGCAATGGTATCAATAGCGACCACTCGGCTATACATGTTAAAAGCCATATCGGGCAGACCGATTTGTAAGTACAACCAGCCAGCCTGGTTCGGATAAATAGAATTGGTACTGTCTAGGTCGGATGCCCGGCGGTAGGCTTCGGCGGCAGGTTTAAATTGTCCGGTAAGAATGGCAATTTCATCAATCATTTTCAGCGTTTCGGTACGTTTAGGATTCAGCCAGAATGCTTCGGAAAAAGCAAATTGGGCTTCATCATATCTTTTCTGCCTATAATAGAGATGCCCGGCCACAAACCAAGCATCTTCATCAGTATGCTTAAGTTTTTGAAGACGTAGACAGAGCGATAGCGTTTCGTCAACGTTTTTCTGTTGATTCCATAAACTTCGCATCAACGCACCCAAAATTACTGGATTGTTCGGCTGTATTGCGTCGGCCTTTCGGTAATATTTCTCCGCTTCTTCATAGTTTTTGCGAACTTCGTAGAGTTGTCCGTACCAGCCATACGTAGTCGCTTTGTCAGCACCTAACGAATCGGCCCGAGTAAAACTGAGCCATGCCTGTGTAGTGTCACCTAATCTATAACTTATTTTTCCCAATATGAGGTGTAGATCACTAGATGATGGGTTAGCCTGAACGGCTCGTTGTGCAAACGGTAAAGCAGCCCGGAAGTTTTGGTGCTCCATCTCAAATACACATCGTATAACAAAGCTTAAGTACTGTATAGGCGAGCCTACATAATTTCCTGGACTCAATCGAAGACATTCTTCAGCACTCTCATTCGCCTGACGCAAATCGGCTGGTTGATTTGATTGTTGATAGCGCTGGTAGTATAAAAAACTCCGAAATAAATGAGCTAGCCCAAATGTTGGATAGAAATGAATGAACTTCTCAATTGCGGTTATACTTTCATTTGATTTCTCTTGAGCATAAAAAACGGAAAAAAGCCCAAAATACACTTCTGCATCGGTCGAATCAGCTTTAAGCAGGGCTTGTAATAGATTAATCGCTTTACTATACTGCTTGGTACTTTCGAGTAGTTCGATCAAATCCAGGATTGTTTCTCGCTTGGCCTTTCCGCCACTTTGCCGTTGATATTCGGTCAACGCTTTTTTTCGATAAAACGCTACCTGCTTTTCGTCACCTAATAGATGAAAAATTTCGGCCAAATCAGCCTGTATACTTAAGTCATCAGGGGAAATTTGATGAGCACGCTCATAATAAGTCAGGGCTTTTTGTAGTTGCTTCCGATTTTTATAATCAGTGCCAAGCAATTTCCATAGTGAACTACTATTAGGAATTAACTCCAGGCATTTTTGGAAGTAAACCATCGACGAATCCATCTGGCCCAGTATTGTATTGACAACACCCATTTCCCAATACGTATAAGGCATGTTTGGCTCTAATCGGATGGACTCACGGAAGCGGGTCATGGCTATCCGACTCAGTGTATCGTTCAATTCGTAACGTTCCCGCTTAGTCGTTAATAACCGTTTCCCTTCCAGAAACAGTCGTCGAGCAGTGAGGTACTGAATGAGATTGTGTCCTTCCCCTAGCAAAGCGATGGACGTGTCCATTTCAGCGATGGCAGAGTCGAGTTGGGCGATTGGTATTGACGTTTTAAATTCCTCTCTAACCTTCTCCAACAGCGGACGTAGCAAACTTTCAGTGCGAACTTGCAAAGCTGCCACGAGATTCCGCTTCATTAGACCCCGTAGGTTTTCGTTGTTGAGATTATCAGGTATTTGCCGTAGGTAATCCAGGGCTGACCGGCCAGTAGGATAAAGTAGTTTTTGGTTGCTAATAGCCTGTTCAAAAAGCCCAAATAGGCGCCGGTTAGTCGAATCCTGACCACGAAGCAGATCAGCTTCAAAGCCTTTGGTTTGCGTAGATGTCAGCAGGGAATAGTCGCGGGTTTGGTGCTGTTGATAAACCCTAAGTGAGTCAGGATTGAACGTTCCGATGGGCTCATTGCCTTTTCCACCAAGAATTACTGGGTTTTGAATATGTGGTTTAGCTTTTTCGGGCACAACTGTTTTTAAGTATAATTCCAGTTCTAACTTGGTGATCACGTTATCCTTTTTGGCATTACCCATACCATCGGCCATACCTATCAGTCCATCGACCAGACAGTAGGAAAACAGCCCCCGTCCGTTACCAAATTCTTTTCCTTCAATGGACAGTTCACCCGGTTCACAGGAGAGTATTTTGATCTGCCCTTCCCATTGCTCAATTAGTCCGTTCATCAGTTTACTTCGGCCCTCTTGTCCACCAATTAGCGTAAACGCCCCTGACCGACAGGCATCGGCCATAAACACTACTTGGGCCCCGGCTTGTCTTAGCGAGTCGAGCCAGTGTTTCATATCCCTCAAGTAACACTTATCGAAGGTGGCATTGTAATCCTGACGAGAAGCCCCGTAGAGCAACAGCATTGCATTTTCGGTACTATCATTCCGGGTTTCGATATCGCCATGACCAGCAAAATAGACATACACTCGATCACCTCGATTCACCTTTTTTTTGACTTTTGTCAGTTCGTCGGCCAAGTTGATAAGAGTAGCTTGTTCGTTAGTGAGCGTCACAACCTGAGACTCAGGTACGCCACCGTAACGAACAAGATAATCCGCAAAAATTAGGGCGTCCCGAGATGCAAACTCAAGATTACGCTGGAACTGGTATTTTGAAATTCCCACTACGACACCATAGGCTGTACTCTTTCCCCCGAAATCGGGAGGAGTTGTAGTCTCTTTACCCCGATTGTTGGTGAGGGGCTGAGCGAAAACAGGGATGGTTAAGAGAAAAAGAATGAAGGTTTGAACAACCAGATTGTAGCGATTCAGCATGATGTAGATTATAGTTTTTTCATGTTATTACATTGGGGTTTTCCAACGTAATAAGGGCTCAAACTAATTTTAATAAATTACTCTACTAACATAAAAACAGCCTATTTGAGAGGCTTCTGGATGTCCTCGAGTCGAACCTAGCTTTGGGCATAGGTGCAAGCCTCTCGGATCGACTATTTTAGATTAACCTCCTGCAAATCAATAGTGAAAATTCTGCCATTTCGTTATTGGGTACTCATCATAACCTCTTTATCAGCAGAATCCACCCGCCTATATCCACTGTTGCTCTCGGGCTTTCACTTGCTTCGTACCGATTCGTTGATGTTGAGGCTCATAAATCCATTGGTGTTCAGTGTATATGTCGTCAACTGATAGTGACAGATGCGTGTGAAAAGCGAAAAGAAAAATTTAAAGGTACTTCGCTTAAAAATATAATTTTTCCAGCGTTTAAACAGTAATAACTACTTTATTTTTTGCCGTTCTGCAACGATTTGCTTTTGGTCTTGCAGGCATTGGTGAGAGCTGCTTACAAGTGGTTTTACGTCGATAAGTGGGGTTGGGCAAACCACTAAGCCTAAAGAGAGACGATCACTATTGAAGCCTGTATTGGTGTAATCACTGTGTATGGCCTGAAAGAAGGTGGCAGGTAAACTTTGTTCAGAAATGAAGTTACCAGTATAGCGCAAGGCTGATCCTTTCCAGGCCGCTCACAGATGCCAGCTACATCAGTTGGTTATACCTGTAAAGTTGTTGTAAGAAAGCGAATATGTAGAGCGAGTAATTAGATAAGCGTTGGGGCTAGATTCGGATGCTTTGGCTTCATCGGGATTACCCAGTGCCATGTTATCGTCACGGGTTGGCGTAGTATTATTAGGGGGTGTAACGGACGGCTCTTTGTAATGAGTCAGCGAAAGCAGCAGGAAGAGATCAATTGGGAGTCGAACAGCGTAGTTCATAGGAGAGTTGAGTAGTTGATTTGCCAACTCTGAAAAAGGCTCAATGGTAATGACAAGACAGATTATTCTATCATAGATCAGCCCCGAAGAGAAATCGTTAATTAATTTATTGCCCTAATGGTATTGCCTATTTGAAAGCTTTTGCCTTACCTTTGCATCATGAACGCAATGACGCAATATCAACCCCAACCAAGTAGCTGTCAGTATTGGCACGCTAGGGGTATGGCTATTGAGTAAGTTCAACGACTTTTTCTATAGAAAGCCCCTATCGATCTAATACCGGTAGGGGCTTTTTCATTTCCAGAGTAGTGGTGCAGCGGTAGCATACTTGGTTTGGGACCAAGGGGTCGTCAGTTCGAATCTGGCCTACTCTACAATTCTAATTCCCCCAATTTTGGGGGTTTTAAACTGGCGCTCGGCAACGCGGGAGAGTTGCAGCAGACTGTAAATCTGTTCCTCCGGGTGAGTGGGTTCGAATCCCTCAGCGCCAACTATATTTTATAAGGTCCGTTGGCCAAGCGGTAAGGCAGAAGTCTGCAAAACTTCCACCCTCGGTTCGAATCCGGGACGGACCTCATACGCATCGGTAGCTCAAGCAGGTAGAGCAGCGGTCTCCAAAACCGCAGGTTGGAGGTTCGAGGCCTTCCCGGTGTGCAACATTGGGGTATAGTACAGTGGTAGTACGTCTGATTTTGGTTCAGATCGCGGTGGTTCGATTCCATCTACCCCAACAATGGCTCAGGAGGTCTCAGGTTCGAACCCTGGCAGGGCATCATTTTAGCGAGTTGCCGGAGTGGTTAACGGCTCAATTCGCTGCTCAGTAAGCCATCTTAGGCGGAGAGGATCTCCCTTCGGGAGCACGAAATGATGAAAACCCGCGTAAACGCTCTGTTTAAGCGGGTTTTCATTTCAACACGGTTAATCTTTGTTCAAGTTTGCTTTATTGGGATTACTGAAAGGGTAAAGTTAAGTATGGCCTCAGCCTACAATGTGGCCAGTATGTTTTTCCCAGCTTTTAGCTTCTTCAGTCGTAACAAGGCTTCGATGTAGTAATAATCAGCGTAGTTGATTGAGGCATCGACCTCGCTGTTGTTGGGTTTGTGGCCTGTGCTGTGTAACAGAAAGGTGCGGCTCTGATACGCTGCCGACGACAGTGCATCCAACATTTGTTCGGCTTTGGTGCGGTATTTCGCTGCTTTTGCCTTATCTGGCACCAGGGTCGATAGTTCCAGCAGGGCCGACGCCGTTATGGCTGCTGCCGAGGCATCTTTGGGGGCGTTGGGTATATCTGGCGCGCTGAAATCCCAGTAGGGAATCAGATCATCGGGTAGCTGCTTCAGATACACATCCGACACTTTTTGGGCAAAATCCAGAAATTTCGGATCTCTGGTTTCGCGGTAGGTCATTGTGTAGCCATAAATGGCCCAGCTTTGCCCCCTGGCCCACATGGAATTGTCGGCATAGCCCTGATGCGTAACACCCTTGATCTTTTTGCCGGTTTCGCGGTCATAGACCACCACA
This sequence comes from Spirosoma panaciterrae DSM 21099, assembly GCF_000374025.1. GTDB lineage: Bacteria > Bacteroidota > Bacteroidia > Cytophagales > Spirosomataceae > Spirosoma > Spirosoma panaciterrae. The sequence goes on from NZ_KB893184.1 coordinate 181,369, forward strand.
TGATAGGCGGTATGATCGGGGCGAAAATGGTTGTTCATGGTTGTTGTTGCGTGCGAAACGGCCATATCGTAAAGTCGTTTCCCTCCTCCATTCTTCGACGCCCAGAACAATAGCTCGAGGTTGATCATGTTGTCCATGATGGTGTTGTGCTGCGGCCATTCCATGTTGGGAACGGGGCGCGGCCACGACAGAATTGTACCGACTTTAGGATTGAACAGCGTGGCTAATGTGTCGGCCGCAGCCAGCAGGATTTTTTTGTAGGCCGGGTTATGGGTCAGCCGTAAGCCATTGCCGAAACTGCAATACATTTGAAAGCCGAGGTCGTGGTCGATGGCTTTCTGATAAGCCAATGGAGTCAGTTCGCGGGTAAACGTATCGGCTTTGGCTTTCCATCGGGCATCTTTCGTGTATTCATACAGATACCACAGGGTGCCTGGCCAGAACCCGCTTGTCCAGTCTTTGTAGCCGATGTAATTCCAGGTCGTTTTGCCATTCAGTATGTTACGGGGGAGGTTCGGTAATGTAGCAGGGATGGAAGCGACCGTGCGAGCGGCCTGCCCAACGCAATAGTCCAGTTGCGCAGTGACATTTAGGGCTGGTTGCGGTACAAAAGCCAGCAGGAGAATTACCAGTATATACACTCGGGTGATCTTCATAAGCATTTCATTAGTTGGTAGGAGTAAGCCAAACGGCCTGACCTCCCCGTGGTAATAGACTCATATCCAGCGACTGACCGGCTTTAACCGCTTTGGTCGATACCCGTACCTGCGTTTTGGTCATAACAGTTGGATCGTCGGAATAGATGTGCGCCGTGTAGCTTTTGCCTTTGGGCAAAAAATCCAGTGGTAGTTTCAGCGTGCGACCGTCGTTGTTGGTAATCGTACCCACAAACCAATCGGCACCACTCCGGCGGGCAATGGTCACGTATTCGCCAAGGGCATCATGAATCACCCGGGTATCGTCCCAGACGGTGGGCACCTTCTCAAAAAACTCAATTTCAGGTTCACCGTTGTAAAGAGCGGGCTTGTCGTACCAGAACACCGATTGCAGGGGGCTGTACGAAATGACGTTCATGGCCAGTTGGTGCGCGTGGGTATTTTTCAGGCGTTTGTCATAGTAGCAGATGGTGTAATCGCCAGCCCCAGCCAGATAGCGCGTAAAGGGGAGAATGGTGTTGTGCGTGGCATCCGGGAACTCTTCGTTGCCGCGAATGCCTTCCTGCGTCATCACGTTCGGGTAGGTGCGACTTGTGCCGGTTGGCCGGTATTCGTCGTGGATATTGACCAACAGGTTATTTTCCAGTGCCTTGCGCTTGGTTTCGGTCAGCCAGGTCATCCAGCGATGCGAACCGACCTCCACAAAGCCAAACTTGACGCCTTTGACGCCCCATTTTTTGTAGAGCGGAAAAAGCTGGTCCATCTGTTTATAGAGCGCCTGCAAATTCACGTACAGAATCACGCCCACGTTTTTTGTGCTGCCATACGCAATGACCTTCGGCATATCGATGGGGGCAACAACCTGCCGGGCATCGGAATGAAACGTAAAGGCAGGGCCGTACCATTTCCAGTCGAACAGGATGTATTGCAGGTTGTGGGCGGCCGCAAAGTCGATGCACGCCATGGCCCCTTCGGTGGTCAGGGTCACCTCTCGCATCATCTTTCCCGGCTTAATCCAGTCGGTGTTGACGACGGTTGCGGGTGGATTCAGATTCAACAGGATGTCGTTGTTTTCGAGCAGTTTACCGGGTCGTTCGGCTACCATCACCACCCGCCAGGGCGTTCCCACATCCGACATCAGATCGGCACTCTCGTACATCGACGTGATCATGGTATTCGGTTTGCCGGGCGAAAGCTTAAACTTCGTCAGGGCATAGTCGGTCAGCCCGGCTTCGGCCAGACTGGCGTAGAGGCCGTTCGGTAAGGCAAGCGTCAGTGGGCGCTCTGAGGTTTCGGACCAGTCGGCCAGCGGTAGTTTCTGATACGCTCCCTGCGCCCAGGCGGTATACCAGGCTTTTGTTTCGGCAGGTAGCGTAAACTCGCTGTTTTCGGCCATAACCCGGTAATACAGCCCTTTGGGGTGTTCGGGGAAGAAATACCGAAAGGCGATCCCCGAATCATAGGCCCGGAAACTTACGTGCAGTTCGTAGTCGGGACTGTCTTCTTTCTGAAGCTGAATATCGAGCTGGTTGTAGTGATCCCGAATCTGGCTGCGTTCGCCGTAAACGGGTTTCCAGGTGGTGTCTTTTGACGTCCGGACTACATTTTTGATAATCAGATTGTCGCACCAGTTTACGCCCAGTGTACCCGGTGGCGTGGTGACCTTATGGGCCATCGCATGTTCGAACACATGATTGTCGATCTGAACGCCCAGGCCCGATTCGAGAATGACCGGCTTTTTCTGGTAATCGACGCGGTAGGTCATCTGCCGTTTACCGGGGCTCACTTCCTTTTGCGTAAACACAATTTCCAGTTTGCCATCGGGCGATTGAAGGCTGTGTTCCGTCGGTTGGCTACGCCCGGTTTGAGCCAGTAAAAGGCAGAACATCAGCGGATAAAAACTTTTCATACGTATAGAAAAATAGAATACGGATTTTTAGGATCATTATGATTTGTTATGATCTGTGTCCATCCTATCCATCATAAAAATCCGTGTTCTATGTTGGTTACTTTGGTTCATCGATCTCAATCCGCAGCAATTTATCGGAGTCGTATTGCGGAGCCATCGTTTTGTCATTGACCTTTAGTTTGCTCACGTTCTCAAAGCCCAAAGAGGCCTCGATCAGTGGCTGCCCTTGTAACTGTACATCCAATTCATTACCTGTTTTTGCGGCATACAGAAACACTTTCGAGAGCGAGCTGAGCAGGGGTTTTCCGTTTCGGCGCAGGTAGCTCCCGTTGCTGACGAAAACCGACGATAGGTTGGCGGGGTCCTGACGGTCGGCACCTACGGGAAACGACAGGGCGGTTATGTACGCGTCGGTCTCCCAGCCATCGATGATCGTATTGGCGTTGCGGTGCATCAGCCGACCATCGGCGAGCAGATTAATGTATACGTCGGTGACCTGGCTATTTTGCGTGATCCGCACACCGATGTAGTTGGTGCCTTCAAACTTTTCGATGACAGGCAGATTGCTTCGTCCGGCGGCTCCGCTGGCCCCCGACGACCCGGTTGCGGTCTGGATGGACCGATTGCGTTCGTCCAGCAACAGAATGGCGTTGACAAATTTGGTCCGGTCGGTTTTTTCGGGGGGCGACAACACGTAATAGGGAATCTGGACGTTGGTGGTTCGATCTTTCAGGCCGTACTCCGTCCGAAACTTCATCTTTTCGGGAAGGTCGTGCGGATAGCCCAGCGGCAGCATTTCGGGATAGAGGGGCCGGAACAGAATAGCTGCACTGTCTTTGGTGATCTCAAAATCAGGGCCGCGCTTAACGGCTTTGTCGGCATAGTGCAACAGGTAATCGAAACTACCGATGTCGTAGGTTTTTACATCGTCGATGATCAGAATGACATTGCCAATCCAGAGAAAATTACGGTAGTTACGCAGGAAATTCCGGGAGGTTGGGCCAGTAGCATCGGCCAGTAGGTATTTCAGTCGGACCCGTTCCGGCGTATCGGTCCCACGACTACCGCCGTCGATGAGGCTGTAGAGATGCCCCGGATTTTTAACGGCACTGTACTGGTCGCGGGCATCCTGCGCAACACCATTGAACAGGAGCACGTTGTGCGCGCGACTCGTCACGAAATAGCTGCTGTATTCGGGATTGCCATAACCCACATCGCCCCCATCGATCAGCAGGTTTTCGCCTTTATGGTAGAGCACAAACGAGCCTGCATCGGCATGGGCATGGTTCCAGGTAAAGCCACATTTCACGCCCAGCAACGTTGCATCGGGTTTCCACGAATCGCGCAGCATGCCCCAGCCCATCGATTCATACAGCGCTGATGTGGGTAGCGTTGGTGTGGCCGGAACGGGCTTCGTTTCGGGATGATACAACAGGCCCATTGGCGTGTTGATGCCCAGGTCTTCCCGAAACGCGTTGCGGACCGTATGCTTCAGGTACCAGTAGTAATCATCTTTACCCAGCCCCAGGGCAATCAGCAGTTTGGCGGGTCGGTCGCCGTTGGCGAAATCATTACTATCGCCAAAATTCAACGACATGATCGGCTTGCTGTCTGCGCGTGGGTAGGAGGCATGGATGAACCAGTCGACGGTTTTTTGGAGCAGTTGGTCGTACGGCATTTTAAGCGCTCCGACCGCGTTTGTGTACGCCAGTCGAAACAGCAGGTATTCCGATACACCATAATTTGCATAACTGACGCTCTCGTAGAACCCCCCAGCCGGGTCGAAATTCGACGGTTTATTTTCCAGGATACTACCCGCAAAGGCAAACCACTGTCGGCTGTCCTGCATGATGCCGGAAGCCCATTGTTTAGCCTGCGGCACCTCGCTCATGACGGCCAGCGACGCCACACCTGCTTCAAAAACGATAGCGGCCCACCAGTTATGCCCCATGTTGTTGAGCGATTGAATCCGCTTATCCTTCGAAACCCAATCGGCAAGAGAGGGCTCAATGCCCAGTTTCACAATTTTACCGGCTATGTCGTTGCGTTCGGCTTTGGTCAGCGAATGGTAAATGGCATCGAACGTTACGGAAGCGGTCCAGTTGTTGTGGCTGGTGCCCAGTCCGGCATTCCAACGGGGTGTACGATCGTCCATGCCATCCCAGAACGGGCGACCGACCAACTCGTTGAGCAGGGATTTGGCCCGGTCGGCATAGCGCTTGTCGCCGGTCAGGGTGTAAGCCAGCGCCAGTTGTTCCATGTTGCCCCCTTTAGGCTCCGTGAGCCACTTGTCGCACCGCTGCCGGATGGCGTTCCAGCTATTGGCCAGCAACGTATCGGTTTTGATGCGCTCTTTCAACCGTTCGGTTCGCTGTGGGGTATAGAACAGATACGGGTGCCCTTTCTGAGCCAGCACAGCCTGTGCACTACCAATCAGGGCAATCAGAATAAAGGAAATGATTTTCATAATTCGAGAAAAAATGACCGTTCGACGGGGGGAGCCGACTGTACTTTCTGCCCTATGCTCGTGCCGTATTGCCACGCAGCCACGGTGACTTTCATGGGCATTTTGCTGCGGGGCGGAATGGCCGTAAACACCATTCGATTGCCGTCAACCACCGCCGGACCTTCTTTGATGTAATAGTGTACCGGCAACCGGGCATCCGAAACAGCATTCAGGGGCAGCGATTTTATCCCGGCCTTCTGGTTCGGGATGATCGGGAACGTAATGGTTTGCGCCTGGCCTTCCCGGTTGGCGATGGGGAAACGCATGTCGACCTGCTGAACGATGCTTTTGTAGGTTTGATCGCCCTCATTCGAAGCCAGTAGCCAGATGTCGTTCGAGCGTTTGGGGTTCGCAAAACCCATGCGGTAAAAGCTGATCTGGAAAGTCGTATCGTTTACTTTTCGAACGGGGCCACAGATGCGGTCGATGGCAATGGGTGTGCGGGCGTGGTCCATGGCGGGTTGTATGCGCGAGGTATCCGTGAACGTGCTTTTCAGGTGGAATGTGATTCCGTCGGCATCGGGCAGAAACGGAAGCTGGTAGTTGGCGTGTGCTTTCGTTGGTTTCAGGATTTGTCCATGCTGCATGAAGCCCAGATGTTGGGTTTTCTTTCCTCGGGCTTTGCGGTAAATGGCTTCGATAGCCTCGGCCATTTCCTTGTCGAAACACCAGCCTGCTACGCGCTTATCGCCTTTGTAAGCGGCATACGGAGCGGGTTTTGCGGTGGGTAAGCTATCGCGTCGCCAGCGATCCATCAGCCAGCCTTTTTTGGGGTCAATCGGGTTCAGCACAACAGTATCCTGCTGGCCCGACGTTTCAGGTAATCGATACTGAGCCGCTTTCTCAAGATACAGCGCCAGAAACCGAACCATGTTGTCAGAATGGTCGAAGTGGCCCCGACCGGCATCGGCCAGTAGGCTAAAGGGTGTAGCTGGATGTTTGGCTATGTAAGCAAAGGCCGGGTTCAGCCGATCTTCCCACCACTCATATTCACCCATCACCATCAGGCCCGGTACGCCATCGATGGTGCGTCCAGCCCAGTCGGGATTCGGGCGACCACTGCCCGTCAGGTTCGTCTGCGGAGCATCCCCGTGTATGGACAGCACAGCCAGGGTTCGGCCGGGATTCCAGGCGGCAAAATTCCACGGGTAACTGGCCAGCGCCGAATGGCCAATCGGCACTACAGGGGCAATTTTTAGTTCGGTATAACCCGATACGTCTGCCAGCCGGGTCATCATATCGGTAAATTCAACCCCGGCTCTTTTTGATGAACGAGTCGGATTCCAGTCGAAGGTTTGGTTGAACATGGGTGTTACCCAAACGATAGCAAAGCCCAGTTTGGTCATCGTTTTTCGAAAATCGGGCTGTTCAAAAATGCCTTCTTCGAGCATATTGTGCTGCCCGACCACGACGCCCCGCACGTATCGACAGTTGTCGGGAATCCACAAAAAAGCCTGTGGGTGATCGTTCGTTTCGGGCGACGTTACCGACTGAACCGGAACCGACCATTGCCACACCTGCGCCCAGGCCGAACTGTGCAGGCATAGCATTAACCCCAAAACAACCGTTGTTATATTCCTGATAAGCATACGTCGCGATAGGCTGACCTTTCCGCAGACAGGCCCAACAGTTTACGCTGGACTTTTCTGCGTCGGCAAGCTTCTTGCCAGGAAATAGACAGGTCGAATAGACTGATACCCTTGTCAGGGCTGATATTGACGAAAATAAGAGCCTGTTTGAATTTTTGTAGGACAGGCTTTTTTGTCATTGCGACGCAGGAGCAATCTTCGGAGCATTCTCTTTTTAAGAGTCCCCGAAGATTGCTCCTGCGTCGCAATGACAAAAAAATATGCTTACTACAGGTTCCTTTTAGGAAATTCAAACAGGTTCTAAGATTAGTTGATTTCGTCGATGATGATTGCCTGGCCACCTTTGGCCTTCAGACTGACCGGAAGCGTATCGCCCTGCTTTACCGCAACGACTCGTTTCTGAATGCCCCCTGCGGCATCATCTTCGTAAAGGGTTGCCCGGTAGGATTTGCCCGGTGCCAGAAAATGCAGCGGCAATGATCCGGTCCAATCCGCTAAACCAGCCGCCGAGCCTACATACCACGTTTTCCCCTGTCGACGGGCTACGCTGATATACGTACCGATTTCGCTCGTCAGGTAATGGCTTTCGTTCCAGACGGTCGGCACTTTGGCAAAAAACTCGATCTCGCCCTCGTCGTTATAATCCGTCGGGTTGCCGTACCAGAAAATGGCCTGCAACGGACTGAAATACACAACCGACAGCGCCAGTTGCTGCCCCTTGCTGACCTGTAATTTGGTCTTCAGGAGGTTGTCGGTAAAGTAGCGATTTGTGTTGGGATAGCAGAAGGTGTAGTCGGCGGCACCAGCCAGAAAGCGGGTAAAGGGCAATACGGTATTATGAAATGCATCCGGGTTGTTTTCATTGCCCCGAATGCCTTCCTGCGTCAGCAGATTAGGAAACGTTCGGCTCAAACCAGTCGGTTTGTAATTGTCGTGGATATCCAGAATGAATCCGTACTCATACACCTTTTTAATCGCTCCGGCCAGCCACGTAATGCCCTCCTGGGTCAGCCCGTCTACAAAACCGAACTTGAGTCCCGCAACGCCCCATTTTTTGTATAAGGGTAAGATTTCATCAAGTTTGGCCCGTAGCCCTACCCGATTCACGTACAGGATGACCCCTATGCCTTTTTCCTTTCCATGCTGAATCACTTTAGGCATGTCGATAGCCGGAATCACCTGTGTCGGGTCGGAGGTGCTCCGAAATTCGGCTCCGTACCAGCCCGCATCGAACATGATGTACTGAAACCCGTGTTTGGCGGCAAAGTCAATGCAGTTTAGCCCACCCTGCGTGGTGAGCGATGAACGAATCAGCTTGCCCGGTTTTATCCAGTTCGGAATTCCTTGCGCCAGTGGCGGGCAGAGCCGCAGAGGAAGGTCGCTGAACTGATGCAATCCAATGGCCGAGGTTGCCACACTAACTGTACGCCAGGGCGTTTGGAAGTCGGCCGTTGTTTTAACGGAATCTTTTTCGAAAGTAACCGCCAGCGAATTAGTAACTGCCCCTTTCGCCAGAACGGGTTTTGTGTAGTTCGGGTTGTCGGCCTCACCAATCGACAGAAAGAGTCGTCCATTGGTCAGTGTAGCCGGGAAATCACAGTTTTTTTTCAACTCACCAATGGCCGTTGGCGTAAAGACCGACTCTTCGTTGTACTGATAAATCGTGTAGTTATCCGTCAGGGTAAAGGTGGTATGTTCCTGCCGGATTAGCCCGGCTTCGCTAGCTTTCTGTTTCGGCAACACGTACCGGAACGCCACACTCCCGTCGAACACGCGGGCAACAACCTGAAACAAAACGGCTCCCGACTGGCAATCAAGGGTTAACTCGTTGTAGTTGTTCTGAATGACATCGTTTTCGCCGAGCGGCCACGCAAACTGCTCTTTATGCGGGCGAAGGCTCTGCTTTTTGATAACCGCGTTTTGCCCCACCGGCTCGCTGTTCAGTTGAAACCCAAGCGCCGACCAGCTCATTATGGGCTCCCCAGCGAACAAAACCCGATATGTCAGCGATTTTAGTTCGTTAACGGTAACCTCTATACGCACTTTACCATCCGGCGAACTGGTTTGATAGATCTTTGGTTTCGGAGAGGCTTTTGTGGACGTAATCGATTTATCGAATCTGGATATGGAACGGTGAACTGGGATTCCAAGTACCTGGCCAGTGACACACACCAAAATGAGGCCGTAATATCCTTTAAAAAATTGATTAATAAGAAGTTGAGTCATCCGTTTTTAGGTCAGCCTATCTTTCAAGATACTACTTTCCCTAAAATAGTCGAAAGACCACTATGCATACCCTTTTTTCCAATAAAACAACTGAGCCATCCCATATCGTGAGCCTATTAGAGAGTAAAGGCAATGCGGGATGACTCAGTTGTCTATAGTTCTTTTAGTGCAAAAACTATTACAGCGTAATTTAAGTCTTCTGGTATTTTTTGTCATTCCGACCGGTCCGTCGGTGCGGTAGGAATGATAGAAAAAGGCTTAAAAACTTTTATTACAGTGTACTATATTGACGTTACTAAGTCTTTGAGTGCCGAAAGATCTAAGCTTGAATCTTTACAGTCTATAACTCCAGCAACACCAGACTCTCTAGCACTTTGCACTATTTGTGTTAGTAATTCATTATTTGTGGCTTTTCCGGTATTTACATCGGCAATTAGTATAACTGGAGCCTTGCTAGTACATACCTCAACTGCACTAACGACTTCATCTACCTCATGGCTTCTTACGAGCAAAGAGTCTACACAAAACACTACCAGGTCAACCTTGTTATCTATTATCCATTCTGAAGCCTTTGAAAAAGATGTTTCATACTGAAAAATCCACGACCGCATATTTGTGTCAATTAGTCGTTTCGTTGTAGAATATTGACTCCCGACGAGAAGCACTTTGATGTAATTTAATAACATTTAGGTATTGTTTAAAGAGTTACGAAAGGGCATCAATTGGATTAACTATTGGCTATCAATAGTAGCCAATTTAACGGTAAAAATATATAAAAATTCTATACTGCCATAATTTGTCAGGTTTTATTCTAGTCATCCTCATTGAGCTTTTGATCACAAAATCTGGCTAGGCTCTAGCCACTAGCATGGCAGCCTGCAAACGATAAAAGTTTCCGAAAGAATGGGCATTGGAATAGGATTGAGTAAGCATTGTAGGGCAACAAGAAGCCCAGACTATCCATTTTTCAGGTTGGATAGCCTGGGAGTATCAAATTCAATAGATGCCAGTGGTAACTACCAGCCCGGATTCTGGCTAAGCTGCGGGTTTAATTGTATTTGCTGCGTCGGGATTGGGAGGAGGTAGTTCTTATCGCTGAATGAGCGGCTCCCGTCCACAATCAGGTTCCCGTCGGCATCTTTGGCGGTTGAGGCTTGTGAAGGCCATAAGGTCTGGTATTCGGTGCCCGTCCATTTGATGCCAACCAGAGGCTGCTTCATTATGTCGGCGGCAGCCCAGCGTTTGACGTCGTCGACCCGGAAGCCTTCGTAAAATAATTCTACGTTGCGTTCCCGGCGAATCTCGGTGCGCATATCCAGTCCGTTTGCCTGTACGAAGGCATTGCTCAATTTAGGCATTGACTTGTTGACGCGTAGCCGAACCAGGTTCAGCGATTTATCCAGATCAGCGTCCGTAATTGTTCCGTTCCGTTCAAATACGGCTTCAGCATAATTCAGCAGCACTTCGGCGTAGCGAATCACCGGGTAGTCGTAGCCTTCTTCGTTATCAGCCACGGCTCGTTCCGAAATCCATTTCTGATGAGCATACCCTCCGGTGGTGTTGTTATACGGTTTGAATGGCGATGCATACGCCGTGGCTCGGTCGGCAGCTCCACTAGTCCAGTCGACCCGGGGGTTGTTGATCCCAAACCAGTAGTAGCCATTGGGGACTTTCAGGGTATATTTCATTCGGTTTTCCCGATTCTGGTACTCCGAGTTCATGGTTGCATATCCTTTGAATAGCGGTGATTTCTCAATTGGCAACCCATCCTGACACAGAAACTGATTGACAAAGTTTTTGGTCGGCCCTAGCACCTGTGCCTGCCGGGATACGTTCTGACGGATTTGGCGCAGCGTCCAGTCGTAGCGATTCGCCAGGATATACTCGTTATTCGCGCTTTTGGTAAGGTTGGCTGGATTCGATTTCTGATTTTCCAGAATAAACAGGTATTTCTGGGCCGAATCGCCTAAGGCAGCCGGGGCAAACAGTTGGTATTGACCGCCCGTGATCACGGCCCCACTAGCGGCAATGGAGGCATCCAGTAAGGTGTTGGCACGGGCTGTATTGTTACGGAATTTTTGCCAGGTGCCTTCATACAGCGTTACCCGTCCCAGAAACGATTGTGCTGACTCTTTGTTAATTCGGCCCTGCTCCGTGGAGGCATTCTGGGCTGTTTTGGCCGGTAAAGCCGTAAGGGCCTCGTTCAAATCCTTGATAATAAAGTCAACCACGTCGTCCCGTGAGTTTCGCGGAGCCTGTAGCTCGGGAGAGGTAGTTCCCAGCGCCTTACTGACAATGGGAACACCGCCGAAAATCTGCAACAGATCAAAATAGACGTACGCCCGGAAAAACTTGGCTTCGGCTACGTACTTGGCTATTTCGGCCTGGTTGCCATACGTTGCGGCTTTATCGAGCAGATAGTTGATGGTGCGGATCTTGCTGTAGTTATTGTTGTAGTTGGCATCCGTTGTCGGTACGGTGTTCAGTCCCCGGCTGTAGGCATTCTGACCTGCTGCAAAGTCGCTTTTCAGGTCAGAATGGTAGTTTTGGGTCGAGCCGTTGGCATCGTAAAGCACATCGATGAACGAGCGCTCGTAGGTATAAAACTGGTTGGCCGCCAGCATAAAGTCATTGGGAGTTTGCCAATAAGCCGCATCCGAAAGCTGGTCGAGTGGGTCCAGATCCAGCGCTTTGTTACAGCCATTCTGAGTCAGGGTTAAGGTGCCCGCCAGCAAATAGAGATATAGTTTTCGAAAGGATTTCATCATCAATGAGGTTTTTAAGCGTTTGGCCAACCAGAATCAAACGCTTTAGGATCGCGGTTGGCCAAAAACAAGTTCATTAAAAGGTCAGGTTTACACCCAGGGTATGTAGCCGGAAGAAGGGATAACGCGTGAACGTTGCTTCACTATTGGCACGCCCCACATTACGTGTAGCTTCGGGGTCCCAGCCGTCGCGGATGTGGGAGATTTCCCAAAGATCATTGCCCGAATAATACACCCGTAGACGATCAACCTTGATCTTCTTGGTGATACTTACCGGTAGCGTGTAACCAACAACCAGATTTTTCAGCCGCACATACGCTCCGTTTTCTACTGACCAGTCTGAAATCTGGTAGTTATAGTTGTTATACGACGTAGCGTTCGTGCCTGTCGACAGAATTGGGTAGTAGGCGTCGGTATTGGTTGGTGTCCAGGTTTTGCCTATCCAGAAATCGGTTTGTCCCTGAAAAATTGAACCGAACGGTACGCGCCAGTTCCCTTCCCGGAAGATTGTCCGCTTCCCGACGCCCTGAAAGACCGCCTGAAAATCAAATCCCTTCCAGTTGGCCCCTAAATTCAGGGCGAAGCTGTAGCGTGGGTCATCCCGGCCCAGGTATTTCAAATCGCCGGGTACGGTCAGTTTCCCATCGCCGTTCAGGTCTTTGAAACTATTGTCACCGATGCGAACACCTGGCAGGGTGGAGGTGGTAAGAGGCATATTAATGTTGTTGCCAGGTGCCAGCGCACGGGCAGCCGCCAGTTGTTCGGCTGTCTGGATACGCCCAGCGTATTCAAGCCCGAAGTAAGAGCCAAGTGCGTAGCCTTCAACGTTCGCATTATACCCCTGGTTGATGACGTTAGCTCCGCCGTAGTTAAGCAAAATGTTCTGGTTGTCGGTCAGGCTGCCACCGATGCGGTAGCCGAACTCCCCAATCCGGTCATTCCATTGCAGCGATGCTTCCCAGCCCCAGGTTTTCAGGTGCCCAATGTTGGCTGTCGGGGCACTGGCTCCCAGTACGGCAGGGAAGGTCTGCGGCAGCAGCATGTTTCGGTTGTGCTTGACGAAATAATCGAAACTGCCCGATAAACGGCGGTTCAAGACGGAAAAGTCGAGGCCAAAATTGGTGGTTTCGACCCGCTCCCAGGTTCGGTTCAGGCTAACCAGACTGGAGGTAGGTGCCACCGTGACAACTGGACTTGAACCAATGATCGGAAACCCGGCGCTGGTTGCCCCTGCGGTAGCCGACACATTCAGTAACTGAACATAATCGTACAGGCCAATACCACTCTGGTTACCCACTGTTCCGTAGGAGGCCCGTAGTTTCAGATCGTTCAGAAAGGTAAGGTCCTTCATGAAACCCTCCTGCGAAATACGCCAGCCACCCGACACACCATAGAAGAGCTGCCAGCGGTTGGAGGCATCGAACTTCGATGAGCCATCGTACCGGGCATTTACTTCGAGCAGGTATTTCTGCTGATAGGCATAATTGAAACGTCCGAAATAAGACCCGATGGCATAGTGGCTTTGCCGCTCATCAACGCTTTTTGTTGTTGCATCGCCGATGCCCAGATTCAGCGAGGGCACATTGTCGTTCGCTATGTAGTTGGTGCGAGCCTGATACCAGTTTGATTCATCACGTTCGTAGTTGGTACCAACCGTGAGGCTGATATCATGATCCTGACCAAACGTTTTGGCATAATTTAGATACGCATTAAGTGTCGTGTAAGCATCTTTATCCAGCCGTCGCCGATAGTACGAGTTTTGCCGGGTTGGATTATCGGCCGCCTGAATAGTGCCCAGATAGTTATACCAGGAAATGACTTTTTGCTGCTCTTTGGTATCGGTAGCCGTCCAGTTATAACCAGCCTGCCCTACCAGACTCAGGTTTTTGCTTAACTGGTAGCTCAGTCGGAAGTTGGTAAATATGCGATTGTTGTATTCTTTGTTTTCACCACCCAGCTCGGCCTGCCAGTTTGGGCTGTATTGCGTGCCCCAGGCATACGGTTTACCATCAATGGTCGATATCGGAAGGCCCGGTTGCTGGTACTGCCCCATCACATTGCCAATCAGTGTCGGCTGAATGATGTCGTTCTTTTCCAGCGAAATATTTGATTCGAGTTTCAGCTTATTGGTAAACTGGTAGTCGTGCGTCAGGCGGATGTTGTACCGACTATTGGAATTCTTACCCCACTGAAGCAAGCTCCCGTCGTTCAAATAGCCCAGTGAAACCCGGTAGCCAGCCCGATCGCTCCGGCCCGAAATGCTTAAATTATGCTGCGTCGACGTAGCATTGCCCCACAGCACATCCACCCAGTTGGTGTTAAAGAATGTCTGGTCTTTTACGTCGCCAAATCCGGGGTTCAGGGGGTTATTGGCTGGCGATACGGTTCCCCCGTTTGTATAGTCGATATAGCCCGATGCTGGCGGGTTAAGCATCAGTTGGCCGAATTTATACCAGAGAAACGACGTAGGGGCTACGCCATAATAATCGTTGGTTGTTCCATCGACCAGCCCTTGTCCGAACTGTTGCACATTGATCAGGTGTGGTTGTAAGCCCGGCACTTTTTGCGAAACGGACCCGTCGTACTGAATGGTCGTTTTGCCCGATTTTGCCCGTTTGGTGGTTACCAGTACAACGCCCCCCGCAGCCCGTGCCCCATAAATAGCGGCCGATGCATCTTTTAGAAACGACATATTCTCGATATCGTTGGGGTTGATCGAGTTTAGTGCCGACTGACTGCTTACGGCCACGCCATCGATCAGGATGAGCGGCTCAGTGCTGTTGGTCGAAGTGGCCCCCCGAATCTGAAAATTCCAGCTGGCCCGGCCCGGAGCGGCCGATGATCGGGTTACGATCACGCCCGGTACCTGGCCCTGCAACGCCGACAGTGGGTTATCGACAACACCCCTGTCCTGAAATACTTTGTTATCAATCGTGGCAATCGACCCGCTCAGGGTAGCTCGTTTCTGCGAGCCATAGCCGACCACCACCACTTCGTCCAGACCACGGGCTTCCCCTTTTAGCTGAACATTCAGAGCGGTTAGTTTGCCGACCCCGATTTCCTGCCGTTCGTACCCAACAAAGGAGAAGACCAGAACGGCCGATTCGTTCGGTACCGCAAGGGTATATTTTCCGTTGGCGTCGGTGGTTGTACCGCGCGTCGTGTTTTTAATAGCGACGGTTACGCCCGGTAATGGACTATTCTTTTCGTCCGATACCGTTCCCGAAACGGTTTGGTCGGCAGGAGCAACAGCCACTCTGGTTTCTTTATCGGGTACTACGGTTTCGGCCTGGCTGCTGTTGCGACTTGTATTCTTTAGAATGATCTGCGAACCAACCACTTCATACGTAACATGCAATGGGGTGAGCAGGGCGTTCAACACGTCTGAAAGGGGTTGGCTCTGCACCGAAAGGTTCACTTTTCGGTCGGAGCGGATTACCTGCGGACTGTAGATAAACCGTACGGAAGCTTGTTTGCCAATCTGTTTGATGGCCTGTTCGACTCGCTGGTTTTCGATGGTGATGGAAATTGGACGGTTCAGCACTTCCTGTCCTTTTCCATCGAGGGCCAGTACCAGGCTGGAACACCAGACCAGGATAAAGACCTGATAGAAGGCTATTCGCATGATTCTGGAAAAAATCACTCGTGGTTTTGTATTGGTACGCATAGATATATGGAAAGATACTCGTTTACGTTTGGCACAAAAAATCCCCTTACCCAGTATGGCGCTGGATCAACATCATCGTATTGGCAGTAGGAAACAGGGTGTAATCCCGTTCGGGTGTCGATGACCTTACGGGTTTGGAGGGCTGGCTACATTAGTGGTAGTACGCGGGAAAGTAGATTCATGTGTATCAAGTAGGTTTAGACTGGTAAAATGTATGCTGTAGAACGGTCTTCGCTTATCGGCAGCCTTTGCTGTAGACAACCACCTGGGCATCAATAACTTCGTAACGGGATTCGGTAGCCCGGCAAATCAGGTCCAGCTTCTCGAACAGCGATTCCGGGCCAAACTCAGCGGTTAGTTCACAACCCGCCAATAGATCAGCATCGTAATTGATCACAATGCCATAGGCTGCTTCCAGCTTCTTAAATACCGTTACAACGGGCGTATGGTCGAATACCAGGGTCTGCGGTTGCCCCGTTGTGGTCGCAATGGGTTCCGGCAGGGCAACCAGCGAACGCTCCAGTCTACGATCCTTCTCCTGGAAGGTTACCTGCTGATTGGGGGTCAGAATAAGGGCGGGTTCGCTTTCGTTTACATCGCTCAGCTTTCCCGTTGTAGGGGTCTTAAAAACCGAAACCTTGCCCGTCCGAACGATCACTTTGGCTTCTTTATCGTCCGGATAGGCGCGTACCGTGAAACTGGTGCCCAATACTTTCGTCGTTAGCTGGTCGGTATAGACCATAAAGGGTTGCTTGGGCCGACGGACGATCTCAAAGAAGGCTTCGCCAACCAGAAAAACCTCCCGTTGATTCGCCGTAAACGAGCGGGGAAAGCTGATCTGACTTCCCCGATACAGGGTTACCTTGCTGCCATCCGGCAACCGGATCAACTGGCTGGCATTGGTCGTATTCTGAACGTTCTGCACTGCACCCGCCTGCTGCTCAACCGTGTGCTGGTAGAGGGCCAGCGGTGTAGTTGGCCTGCGCCCGTACCAAAAAACAACCGCCCCTAACCCAACCAGAGCTATAACAGCCGCTATACGTATCCAAACCCCGAACCGACGGGGCTCGGGCTGTTCTTCGGGTGTCAGTTCCGGCTCACTCAAGTCCTGAGCCTTCTGCCGATTGGTCCGAATACGGGCTACTTCGGTGGTAAACTCCTCGTCTGTCAACTCGTCCTGTGCCTGTTGCATCTGAATCACAAACTGCCGGGCGGCCAGGATCAGGTCAACCTTGTCGGGGTTGTTCTGTAACCACGCGTTCCAGAAAGTCTGTTCGGCCGGAGAGTTCGTGAGTACCCACTGGCGAAATCGACTATCCAGCACAAAGTCGTCGAACGTAAAATTTGTATAATCAGGCATAGGTGCGGCTGGCAATTCCCCGTTTGCAAGGAAGTAGACCGCCTGTTTCTGGCTATACTCTTTTTATATACATTTTTCCTGAAAAAATTTTCGATAGGACCGATGTAGTTTAACAACTCACACGTTTCGCCATCACCATTTTAAGCGTGAGCAAGAAACGTATCGGCCTAAACAAGCATCCCGGTCTGAACGATTTAGGGGTTCGGACCGGGATGCTTGTTTAGTTGTTTGGAGGAAGGCTACGAAAAAATACGAATGGGGAGCGAGTTGCGTAGTTGGGTCATCGCCCGATAGAGAAAATTGGCAACGGTCTGTTTCTCCACTTCCATTACCTGGGCAATATCGTCGTTGGAAAGGCCTTCATAAAATTTCAGGAATACAACTTCCTGCTGTCGTTTGGGCAACTGAGCAACAGCCTGACGCAGATTTTGCTCTGTACTGACCTGGATTTCTTCGGCAACCCAGGTGGCCTCAATGGTTAGTTCATCGATGCTGTGCCTATCCAGGTCAGAATCTTCCTCTACGGCAATGGCCCAGTTTCGTTCCCGGCGGAGTTTCCGCAGCAGATTGTTGCGTAACGCCTTTATCAGGTAAATGGTCACATAAGGCGTATCGACAATGGCTTTTCGCCGATTCCATAGTTCAAGAAATAAATCCTGAACGCAATCCTTAATCAGATCTCGGTCTTTCGTGAACCGGGTAGCATAGTTAAACAATACCCGATACCTGGCCTCAACCAATTGATCGAAGGCTTTCTCGTCATCTGCCCGAAACCGAGTCCAGAGCTGCGCCATGAGCTGTTCGTCTGCCGGAATTGATACGGAGTTGGCCATAGTAGTTGGGTAAACAGGTTAACAAAACGTTGTGTACTCCTGGCGCATTTTAAGCAAGTGATGAAGCGAAAAATACCTTGCTTTGACTGATTGCTTAAAATGAGCGTATTGTTAAAATACAATTTACTGATTGGTCTTGCGAGCGTAAATGATCGGTTGGCCCAATAGCTCTCTATTGTATTTTCTGGATATGTTCTACTAAAATACTGTATAAGTACAAGATGTCAAGCAGATTCCGGCCAATAAAAAGGCTATGAGCGTTTATATTTTTATGCAAACGCTTGCGGAAACGTTTGTATTCTGGATTATAGTCTAAAAAGATTAAATTTTTCGGTGTAATTTTTTAGGAATGCCTCCATTAGCTCTGCTCCTGTTTTTTGTTTTTGTCGGGTGCCAGTATTAGATAAGTCCTAAATTGTTATTGCGATAACGGCGAACGTATTTGCCTGTGAGCCCGCCTTTATCTACCCGTATTGGTTGGGGTTATCCGTTGCTATAGCGTATGTAGGGTAGCGGCTTATTTTTTATAAAGACTGGGTGGCGGGCAGGGGAAATCGTTGGCGTCGCAGTATTGTAAGATGGTTTTTCCAGCGGCTACCTCAGTGAGGCAGTAGTCAAAAAGTGCGTCTAATAGTCGCTCCAGATTAGCAATCCCGGCGTTGCGTCTGGCTCGGTCGTGCGCATTGGCCTGAATGCTTTTCAGTTCATTCTCCCGGATATAAGCCTTTTGAATGTCACAAAAGTTACGGCTTAGTTTTGTCGTGTCGGTCCAGACAGAATCCGCGTAGTGGCTGATGGTAGGGCGATTGGCTTCTGACAGTGGCCCGATCATGGCCTGGGTATGCATCGTATCGAGTCGGGCCATTGGGCCTGATAGCTGCGCCGAAAGGCTGCCAGACGTATAAACCGTTAAAATCAGTACGAACGAGAAGACTTTCATAGCGCTCTGGATGTAGTGCTAAATATAGAGCATCTAAAGCCATCACTCAGCACGAAACCTATTCAGTCAGAGCAAAATCGTCAGGGGCAAGTAGGAAAGCAGGGGCAGGTAAGTGTGGATGGGGATGAATAGGTTTAGTAGGTAAGCTGCTACTAATCAGGGCGGCTGATGATCCTAGTCAGCCTTTAAGAAGGTACGGGTCATCACCTTTGCTAAGGTTTATCAGCCCTGAAAAGAGACTGTCGGTTAAGTCGTTTACCTCATGAAAAACGCATCCAATTTTTTGGTCTATCTCTGTTTGATGGCCGTCTGTTCCTGTACTGACCACCGCCTTCCGCCAGGGGTATCCTGCGATGAGTTTAGCAGCCGAATCAAAAGTTGTCCCAATTGGCAGATGACGAGCCGCACCGTCAATGCGGTCGAAGCGGTTCAGGCTTGTTCGTTACCCTTTACCCTGGTGTTTATTGGAAATGCAGGTGCTGGTGGAATAGGCCCAACGAATCGGTTTCGCTTCAGTGCCGAACGTGACCCTGAATTCTGTGCTACGGGCGGTACCAGCGGGGGCATTTTTTCGTGTAACAACGGAGAGATTATTCTTTTGAAGACCGTTGGCTCGATTGGTGGGTATCTGGCTGGGCCTCTTCCGCAAACGCTGTATTTTCTGAGTCCTACGTCGTTTCTACTCACCTACACCGACTCAAAGGGTAACGCCATCACGGAAACCTACGTGGCTGCCTGTTAGGTATCTGGTAAAGCGGGTGTCAGTAAAGCGCCGAAGGAAGGGCGTTTGAAGCCGGTATTGAAAATATCCAGCGGTAGTCGTTGCAGACATGTAGCCGGAAATTTACCAAAAGTAGGTTAAGCTCAGCCGGGCAAAAAACGGTGTGCCGGGGGTAAAATGTATTTCGTCGACGGGAGAGGCTTCGCCCTGGAGTCTACTTTCGGTCGCAAACTGAGTTTCTTTCCAGCGCGTATTCAATAGATTTTGTACCGATAAGCCCAGCGTGTACATACGGCGTGCGTAGTTCAGTTGCATATCGGTCACAAAATAGCCCTTGGCAACGATTGAGTTATCTTCGTTGGCGGGCCGATCGGCCATGTACCGATACCGCAATGAGCCGCTGAGTCCATATCGAGTTTGTACCGATAAGCCTCCCGTTGAAGTAAATACCGGTGCCAGTGGGAGATAGTTCTGCCCCGATTCTGCATCCAGTGAGCGAGGGGTAGCGGTGTTTAGGTCCAGATCGACAAACAGGCTTTTGGTAAGCTGATACCGAGCTGATAGATCGATTCCCTGGCGACGGGAACGACCGCTAGGCTCGACTACGCCCTCATCACCTACGTAAACAAACTCCTGCTTCATGTATAAATACCAGGCGGCTGCGTTGATGAGCAATTGAGGAGTTGGTTTGATAATGATCCCCAGGTCAGCACCGTAGGCGCCGGGTAAAATTTCGCGCCCATTCTGAGCCGTAACCACGCGGGCATCGTTGGAGTGAAACCCCTTGCCAGTATTCAGGTAAAGCTGAAAATGCGGATTGGCCGTGTAATAAAAATTTAGTTTTGGAGATACAATCGCCTGCGATACATGCCGGGTCGATGCCGGACTAATTATTAAATCCGTGTATTGAGAGCGGAAATAATCGACCCGAAGGCCCGCATTGATACTGAATCGGCTCGACACCTGAACAACTTCGTCGGCATACAGAGCGGCATTGATTTCATTGACATTCCCATACTGAAGTTGGTTCAGCGTCTCTACGCGGTTTTTCGTGTGCGACAGCTCCGTTCCGTGGGCGATGTCCTGTCGATACTGAGCGCCGAAGGTGGTGGTCCAGTTGGTTTGGCCAACGGATGTTTGGGTGGTGTAACTGCCGTTGTAGCCGAACAGATTCCGGTTTTCTTTCTGCCGAATCTGATCGCCATTAAGGCTGTCGTTGAGGAAGAAGGTGAAATTGGAATATAGCTCGAAATTATAATTGCTGTAGTAAAACTGGTTTTTGATCGTATGGTTTTTGGGAGTTATGGTGACCAGTTGAGCGTTCAGATTGGTACGGCTGGTTTCTCCGCCTTCGGTCGGGTCGATGGAGCCAAACCAGCCAATAAAGCCCGAGTCAACGGCCCGGTCGGGTATCTGACCTGAGTGATTCCACTTACTCCAGAAGGTAGAGGCTGTCAGGGTCAGGTTGGTATTGGGCGCAATGTGGCTATGGTATTTGCCTACTACATTTACCCGCTTGAAATGCTGCGGATTGTCGAAGTAGGAATTGGAATAGGAGTATTCAGATGCCAGATAGGCCGACTGATCGTTGGCTTTGCCTTTCTGCCCTAACAGATCAATACCCGCCACAGCCCGATAGGTATCATATTGGCCCACTTCAAGCTTGGCAAACGAACGGTCGAGTGTGGTACGGGTTCGGAAATCGGCCCAGCCTGCCGTGGCCAGATTGCCTTTATCGGTCGTGTAAGGGCCTTTTTTGAAGTCGACGCCTTCTACCAGCTCGGGAATCACAAAGTGCAGGTCAGCATAACCTTGTCCGTGCGCATGCGACACCATGTTGACAGGCATTCCATCGACTGTCAGGCGAATATCGGTACCATGATCCAGATCAAAACCCCGCAGAAAGATTTGCTCGGCCTTACCACCACCCGCGTGCTGCCCAATAAACAGCCCCGGCACCAGCCGCAGGATCTCCTGAGAGTTGGTGATGGGCCGCAGACGAATGTCCAGACCGCTGATGAGTTGCTGGGTATTGGCTTTCAGGGCCGACACCGTTACCGAACTCAGGTTTATGGGTGCTACGGTCAATGCGGTCTGAACATGCGTCGTCTGGTCGTCCGTAATGGTTATTTCCTGAGTGATTGTTCCGTACCCAACGTGCGACATCTCCACTTTGTAAGGGGCTGCGACCAGCCCATCGAAGCGATAACGGCCCAGTTCATCGGTCAGCGTGGCTTTACCCAATCCTACCAGTTGAACCGTAACCTCCCGCAGTGGCAAATGGGTACTTCCATCAACCACAACACCCGTGAGCGTACCCAGATGGGCATAGGCAACCTGTAACGTCAGTAAACCGAATACTAGTGTCGAAAGTAGCTTTTTACAAGTCATCTCTAGGGGAACTCATCACGCGAGTGGCAATGGCTTCGCACGCCAGGTCAGATAAACCGATAGCAAAGCTAATACGAGAAGTCCATAGGGGGCATAATTGGCGACGACTTCAATACAATATGTCAAGGAATTGCTCTGGCCATATACACGCTCGGCAATCCAGGCAAAGGCCGCAAGGCCTGCCAGACAAGCGCCCAGTAGGCGGACTCTGGTATAGGCAGGGGTACGACTCAGCAGCATCAGCCAGGGAATCACGGCGACAATGACGGCCAGCTGCATCAGTTCGATACCCAGATTGAAGCCCAGAATACTCAGTGCCATCGGACCCGCATCGAGTTGCAGGGTAGCCAGCGTACCGGCAAACGCCAGCCCATGGACCAGACCAAACCCAGCCGCTACCCAGGTTTCGCGACCGGGGAAAATAGGCCGCATCGCATGAAGGGCCGATGCCAGAATCGATACGGCAATCAGAATTTCAACAGGTTGCGATGGGAGCCTGACCCAGCCAATCGACCCTAACAGCAAGGTGATGGAATGCCCCAGGGTGAAAGCCGTCACAATGAGCAGGAGCCGTTTCAAACTATAGCGAACTCCGCCAAATCTACCCCAGCGCTGCCCGGTAGTAAGAAGTGGTGCGGGCAACAGCAGCACGAGTAAAAACAGTAAATGGTCGGTGCCTTCGGCAATGTGCTGCATGCCAAGTTGTGTCATAGCCATGAAGCCCGTCCAGGCACTGCCCGATGCCCTATTTATGGGTAGGGGCAGAATGCGGTTGTTTACGATGTCCAGACTGATTTCACCTACCTGAACGGGTTCACTTTCGGCCAGTTGCCCACGTTCCCAGTCCTGACGTACCGACACCAGAATTTTATGGGTCATCACCTGATGCAGTACTACGTCGTAATGGAACATAAATCGTCGAACATCGTTACCGGCAGGAGGGATCATCTGCACCTGCGCCGTCAGTTCGCGATATACACCCTGGATGGGGTTCTGGCTTTCGTGTGTGGTTAATGCCCCGACCGCTACCGTCCAGAACTGCCCATCGGGACTTTGCGGACGAATATGTGTTTTGAGATACGCCCGCAGTTGAGGCCCCAGCCGTTCCACCAGCCCGGCCGACGAATCGTTGACGGCATGACCCCAGGCCGATTGCAGCTCAACCAGTGGAATCTGTAGCTCGGCGTCGATGCGGTTTGCATGGACATTGAGCAGCACCACCGAGTTGGGCATGGGATGGGCAGTAGCTAAGCGGGGTATGCTTACTGCAAGCAGGGTGCATACCAACAGCCATCTGAATAAACGGCTGTTGAGACGGCCTGATTTGTGTATTGGCAAAAGCTTTATACTCATGTTGTTGTGGTCTAGATTTGTTCGGTGCCCAACGAGTGTTCTGAATACATGCATTCAGAACACTCGTTGGAATGTAAGTCTGGTCTAGTTGCCACCGTAGTCGCCCGAATGATCGCGCCATACGGAGTGGGAGTGGGGCGTGTTTTTGATGATGACTCCACCCTGATACGAAAACTCGATCCAGACACTCGGCCCATCAATCCGGACATAGTCGCCCTGCGAACTCATGGCGGTCGTGCCTGAATAGGAAATGTAGGTATTGGCCAGTTCGGAAGTGTATTTGGTCAATACAGCGGCCGAGGTTGTGGCATCCAGGTCATTGACGTATAGCTTG
Source organism: Spirosoma panaciterrae DSM 21099 (assembly GCF_000374025.1). Lineage (GTDB taxonomy): Bacteria > Bacteroidota > Bacteroidia > Cytophagales > Spirosomataceae > Spirosoma > Spirosoma panaciterrae. The sequence continues at coordinate 204,619 of NZ_KB893184.1, forward strand.
ATAGCCTTGAGCACCAAGGCCTGCTTGTCGCTGCTTAACGTACCCACCTGCAACCCTGACTTGGTAGCCGGAAATTTACCATCCTGCCCTGGTCCCAGCACCAGATCGTTGTAAGAGCCTGATAGCTTGGCGGTTGTTTGTTCGGTTGTACTCAGCCCGGTCAGCATGGCTGCAAAAGCGACGCGCTCCTGTTCAAAAGCCTGGTAGGTACGGCTGGCGGCAGTAACGGCGGCCTGGGGCTCAGTGCCCCGGAAAGCGGGCGTAAGTCCGGTAACGGCTCCTGCATTGAACGTGATTGGCTGGGTGTAGTGGTGACCCGTAAACAATATGGCCCATAAGCTGCTGGTGCTGGGCGTACCCAGAAACGAGATGTAGTAATTACCAGCCCCATACGTAGAACCGCCACCGATGGAGTTGAGGTAATCATCGGCCACCAGATTGCCAATCATCTCGTCGTAGCCTTCGTCGGTAGTGCCCAAAGCCAGTACTGCCACCATCAGATTCCGGAAAGCGGCCAGTTGCGTGTCGCTGAGTGAACCCAGGTTGATGCCAATCCGGGCCGACATGCCGGCAGGTAGGTTTGACCATTTCTGGGCATTGGTTTTGGAATACGTCAGTTGGGTTGCTGCCAGTTGGGTACTACTCAGCGTAGCTTTGAATGCTTCGGCCAGGCAAACGATCTGAGCCACGCCCGTCGAATTACAGGTTGTTGTGGTAGCGGTTGCTGAGAGGGCAGTCGTGATCGAGCTGGAGTTACTTGTTGTAGAACCCGTGGTCGTGCCGGTGGAGGTTCCAGTGGATGTACTTGTTGAGCTGGTGGCATCCACATCAGATGATTTGCAGCCTTCGAAGAAGTTGCTGAAGCCCAGCAGGAAGAGCAGGAGGATCGATATGTTTTTGCGTTTCATAATGGAAATTGAGCAGCGGTTGCTCGGTGCCTACGTGTTTATTGCCGGATACTTATAACGACGAGTCGCTGTTGCACCGCCAGGGGCTTGTTGGGGTAAAGAGCTGGAAAGTTGTGGCGAACAGGCTCTTTTGTGATTCTGGCCCCTGGGCTGATTGGCCTATAGCCGAATCGTCACGGAGCAAAGGTCGTGGGCAAAAGAAGGGGAGCGGGAAAAGAGTGGTTAACCCGATTCGTTTGGGGGTGATGGTGCTGACTTTGTGGCGAATGAGGAATTTTCCGGGGTTAATTGCCGGGTTTCTGATACACCGCGAGGGCGCGATGGACGCAAAGAATGGAATATACCCCCAATTCTTCGTGCCCATCGTGCCCTCGGCGTTATAATCTGTCTATTTCATGAAGAGACTGAAAAACTCCTTCTCGTAGCTGCTGCCAATGGGAATTTCTTCATCGTCGATCAGGATCATCTTGCTGCGAATGGCCTCAATCTTATCGAGGGCAACAATAAACGAACGGTGAACGCGAATGAACTTTCCGGTCGGCAGCTCGTCCAGAATGGCTTTTAACGTAAGCCGTAAGACGATGGGTTTCCCATCCTGCAAGTGGATTTTGAGGTAATTATCCAGACCTTCGATGAAAAGAATATCGGCAATAGTCACCTTTACCAGACCATAGTCGGCCCGAAAGAAAAGGTGTGTCCGCTCGGGGCTGCCCGTGTTTTCGCCGGAGAATTGTCGGAGCGCCCGCCACCGGGTTTGTGCGCGCTGGATGGCTTTTGTAAATCGGTCGAAGGTATAGGGTTTCAGGAGATAATCGACGGCTTCCACTTCGTAACTGTCCAGTGCGTATTCACTATATGCCGTTGTAAAGATGACCAGGGTCTGCTGTGTAATGGATTTGAAAAAATCGAGGCCCGATTCTTTAGGCATATTGATATCCAGAAAGATCAGATCGACCGGATTTGTTTCCAGATACAGGCGGGCCTCTCCAGTACGGATGAACGTCTTGACCAGATCCACAGCTTCGATTCGGCTACAGAAGGCTTCAATAACATCCAGCGCAGGACGTTCGTCGTCGAGGGCAATGGCTTTCATCAGGATAAAGTAAGACGTAGTTGAACACGAAAATCGGTGGGGCCGTTGTCAATGGTTAACTGATGGGCATTGGGGTAGAGGAGCCGAAGTCGTTCACGGGTGTTTTGCAGACCTATCCCCGTTGAATTGTCGAACGAACTGATGGCTACTTTCTTATTGGCCACATACAGGTTCAGATGGTTTGCCTCAATCCGGATATGAATGGCTATGTGTGCGTCTTCATCCGGGCTAACACCATACTTAAAGGCATTTTCAATGAACGAAAAGAGCAGTAAGGGCGCAATTTCCAGGTGATTCTCGTTGCCTTCCAGTTGATACGTGATCTGCACGGCATCCCGTAAGCGTGCCTTCTGAAGATCGATGTAATTGGCAATGTAGTTGATCTCCCGCTCGAGAGCTACCTTATCCCGGTGGGCATCCCGAATAATATACCGCATAAACTCCGAAAGTTTTACAATCGTGTCGGCGGTTTGCTCATCCTGCCGTATGGCCAGTGCATAAATACTGTTGAGGGTGTTGAACAGAAAATGCGGCTGAATCTGCGCTTTGAGCTGACGAAGTTCGGCCTGTAGCTGGTCGTTCTCCACCTGATGGAGCCGACTGGCCGTCTGCACCGAAATCGAGATGAGCGTACTCACACTGCCCAGTAAGAAAAAGATAGCCAGCTTCACCGGAAGTAATAGCGTGAATGAGGTGCCATGACGACCATCGTGCCTTTCGCCATTAGGTAACGGGCGGTGATTGTCCGGATGGTGTGACTCGTCAAATGGTTTAAAACGAGGCTTGTGATTGTCAGAGTGGGATTCGAAGGGAGGCAAATCGTGAGGGCCCAGCATCATTTCTTCCACAAAGATTTGTCGAAACCAGCCTTGTGGAGTGTTTTCTGGCGGCAGTTTAAAGAAAAACCACTGCTCAATCCGATACGGCAGATAAACGGCACTCAGGATGCAGCTAATGGCGATAAGTATGTACCGTCGGTACTGTTTGTTCAGAAATAAGCGAGGGACAAATACCGTATGGTTTACGTACGAGAAGGTGACCAGAAAAAGATAGGCCAGACTATTCTGAACAAGATGTTCGTGTGGACGTAAGGGCGAAACGCTTGCCCCGTTGAACCCATAATAGACAATCGGCAGAATTGCCAGAACAATCCCGATCAATACATGGGTTTTATGTGCTCTAAACCAGGTTCCCATTGGCTACGTACTGCAACATACAAAAGTACACGAACCCAATGGGCGTCTGGCGATAATTGTGGCTAATAGCGTGAAAGCAGGGGTGAAGGAAGAGGTCGGGTAGCTGATAAAAACACAGGCCAGGACGTGGATAGGTCCTGGCCTGGTATTACCCTACTAGTTCTGATTCCTTGAGGCAGGCAAATACCTCCCGGTAAAATTCGGGGTGCGATTGCCAGGTCTGGGCCGTAACCATATTCCGGTCGCGAACGGCCTGTTCGGTCGCGTAGGTTCCCCCACCCATTTCAATTTCGGCGCGTACATGCTCATAGGCCGTGAGGGTACGGTTGTTCGCTAACCCTGCCGTGACCAGAATCTGAATGCCGTGGCAGATCGCAAAGACCCATTTGCCCTGGCGGTCGAACTCCCGGACTATATCCAGCAGGGGGGCATGGTTGCGGAGGTATTCGGGAGCACGGCCTCCCAGCAGCAGAATGGCGTCGTAATCCTCAACGACCACGTCGGCAAAGGTCAGGTCGGAAGCCAGGCAATAACCGGGGCGCTCCATATAGGTATCCCAGCCCGGTTCAAAATCGTGCATTACCAGATTGAGTCGGCGTTTGCTGGGTGCAGCAATCACAGTGGTGTCGCCTTCTTCCTGAAAACGATGTACAGCATACAGGGTTTCATAACTTTCTCCTCCATCGCCCGTAACGACCAAAATTCTGCGATTCATGTAGATAAGGATTTAGAACACGGTTTCTTCGATCTCTGTACCATAAAGTATAAACCCCGCTGTTTATACTTCAATCGGATAAACCCCCTAACGTGAATGAAATCAGTCGGTAAACTCGTCTTGCTGTTCCTGTTCGTATGGATCCGTGGCTCACTTCAGGCCCAGAACCTGTCCATAACGATTACCAAACGCTACCTGAACCTGCCCGTTTCGCAGGCGCAGAGCCGGAAAACCATGCAGTTTACGATTCAGGGTAAGCCGGAGCGGTCGTTTAAGATACGGTTGGCGACCGATAAGCCCGATTACTGGGTGTTTTGCGACATGACTGCTCATCAGGGGAAAACCCTTACCATTAGCTATGATGGCAATTCGGAGGGATTAGCCAAAATCTACCAGGATGATAAAATTGCCGGGCAGGATTCGCTGTATACCGAGAAAAATCGGCCACAATATCACTTCTCTTCCCGTCGGGGCTGGATCAACGACCCTAACGGCATGATCTTTTATGAGGGTGAATATCATCTGTTTTATCAGCATAACCCCTACGAACGAGACTGGGAAAACATGTCGTGGGGTCACGCGGTCAGCCGGGATATGATTCATTGGGAGGAATTGCCGACGGCCCTCTCGCCCGATAGCCTGGGAACGATGTTTTCGGGTTCAACCGTCATTGATTATGCGAATACGGCAGGCTTCAACCGAGGCAACACCCCTGCCATGATCGCCATTTTTACCGTCGATAATCCAGACAAACAGATTCAGTGTATGGCCTATAGCCTGGACAAAGGCCGCACCTGGACAAAGTATGCCAAGAATCCACTCATCGACTCCAAAGCGAAATGGAACAGCAAGGATACGCGCGACCCACGGGTATTTTGGTACAAGCCGGGTAACCACTGGGTGATGGTTCTTAACGAGCGGGACGGTCATTCGATCTATACTTCGAAAAACCTGAAAGAGTGGACGTATCAGAGCCATGTAACGGGTTTTTGGGAGTGCCCGGATTTATTCGAATTACCAGTTGACGGGGATAAACGTAAGACAAAATGGGTCATGTACGGGGCGTCGGCTACGTATATGATTGGCGCGTTTGATGGAAAAACCTTTACGCCTGAATCGGGCAAGCATTATTATACCACGGGCAGCATCTATGCCGCACAGACTTTTGCCAATATGCCCGACAGCGATCCTCGACGCATTCAGATTGGCTGGGGACGCATTTCGCAGCCGGGTATGCCCTTCAACAACCAGATGCTCCTGCCTACCGAGCTAAAGCTTCGAACCACCAAAAATGGCCCTCGTCTGGTTAGTGTACCCGTCAAAGAGACGGAGTCGTTGTTTAGTCTGGTTCAACAAGCGGGCGATCTGAATGCGGAAGAAGCCAACGAAAGGTTGAAATCGTTTAAAGAACTAGACCGATTTCGATTGACAACAACCCTTAAACTCTCGCATGCAACCAGTGCGGGGGTGTCGCTTTTCGGTCAGCGCATCCTCGATTATGACCTGAATGCGAATCGGGTTAATGGCGTCTTCTACTCCCCGGAGGATATGACCAGTATGGAAGTTACGGCCGATATTTATGTGGATCGAACCAGCATCGAAGTGTTCATTGATGGAGGGGCTTATTCGTACTCACTGGAACGAAAGCCTGTTTCGACCGCCAAAGAGGGTATTCAGTTTTGGGGGAATCGCATTGATGTGAAGCGTTTTAACCTATACACGGCCAAATCGATCTGGAAATAAGCAGAGCGCACTACTAACCTTCAAGCCAAAACGCTTTTATACGGCAGGTCTTTCTGGATAACCTCATATGGCCAGTATACCCTTGGATCGACCATGAACGGGGCTTAGTCGTTTGCTTTTTGAGTAGAAAGATGTCGGTCGGGTAAGAAGATCAACTCCTCCGCTATTTCGTAGTTCATACCAGCCGGACGGACAAAAACGCAGGTAAACATCCATTTGACCAGACGATAATCGGCTGTCTGAAAAGCACCGACGGGAAGTTTAAGCAGTACTTTATTCCACCCTTTACGTAAGGGAACAACTACAGGAGGGCGGTTTTCGTAGGGCTCATTGGTGTATGGCGTTTCCAGATCGACCGGGTGCAAACCGGGCGTAGACCATACGGGCGGATCGATTGCCTTCCCATTGATCCAGATGCGACTACCCTTGTAATCCCACTGGCCAGCCGGGGGCGATGCATCTTTTTCGGAACGCCCATACGTATGAAAATCAATCCAGGCACCCACGCGTTGGTGGCGGGGCGAGTATACATACGTGTAGGCATAAACGGTATGATTCGGTCTGGGCTTGTCGATATACCCGCGAACTATTTCTGGCCCCCACGTATGCCTAAGGTAGATAGTGGCCCCGGTTGCTGGATTTCCCGCAAAATCGGTAGGTTCGGTTTCAGGCGGAAATGAAGCATGCGGGTCGCCACCGTTTGGATAAGGTTGGCTTAGTCGCCAATGCAGTGCTGACTGAGCCACATAGGGGAAATTAAGCCGGCTGAAATGCAGTCGTTTGTGCATCAGCAGTCGGTTTTCGAACTCCGCAAAAGCGCCCTTGTCCGTTAGAACAACGCCAGCAGCCGTTTCTGCCTGCCCACCGCCCCGCCAGGACCGTTCGGCCAGGGTAAGCATCAGGGGGTAAAACCCGTTCAGCCGTTCGATCTGATCCACATCGGTCAGTTTCCGGTCGTTCCAGATACAGCCAATAGCCCCGAGCCTGGTTGGCGTAGCGTTCGGCACATCGCACAAATTCCGCTGGAACAATCCGATCAGATCGGCCTGGGTGGCAAAATGATTAAAGTACAGATTTCGGGATTCGATGAATTTCATAGGGGGCAGCGGTCGGTTGTTGCGAATCCAGAGTTGCCGGATGGCGCTGGTATCCAGGGCCGCCCCCGGATACCAGCCAATGACTTCCTTGCCACAGGCCCGTACAGCCGCTGCCATTTCGGGTACAAACCGCGCATCCTTAAACGCAACTTCATCGGTGCCAATATGGATATACGGTACGTCGAACAATGCACAGACTTCCCGGAGGAGTTTCTTTACCAGTACTTTACCGGAGTCGCTCTGCATATCGTACCCGGTTGCCCGCCGAAAAGCCCCGCTATGCCCCGGCATATCAATTTCCGGGATCAACAGAACATGTAGGGCCTTGCAGAAATCGACCAACTCACGGGCTTGTTGTTTTGTATAAAAAAGGCCGGGAAAGCGTTGAGTCACCGCAGAATCCGTCAGCGAAGGAATAACGTCGCTTTCCAGCCGCCAGGCCAGGTCTTCCGTCAGATGCCAGTGAAAGGTATTGATTTTATAGCGGGACAGGATCGCGATGTGCTCTTTCAGTCGTTCAATCGGAATAAAACTGCGCCCCACATCGTGCATGAAGCCACGGATCGGAAAGGCCGGAAAGTCAGTAATCCGGCAGCCTGCCAGATAGGGCTGAGGTTGGTGCTGAACCAGTTGCTGGAGCGTTCGATAGGCCCAGAATAGCCCCTGCCCGGTGGCGGCACTCAGGTGAATGGTCGAGCCGGAAACGGTAAGCGAATAGCCTTCGGGTTGATTGCGAAATAATCCGTTTGGCTCAAGTCGTAGGCCAATCTGCTTCGTTGTCCGTTGATGTGTAGAGTCAGCCACCGCCCGAACAGACGTTTTTGGGAAACGTTCGAGCCAGTTTTTCAGCGAATCGGTAATAGGTTGGCAATTGGGGGTAGTTGTGGTAATAGTTATTGTGCCGTTTATTGAGAAGCGTTGGTCTGTCCAGCTAATCTGTTGAGGTGCGGGTAATAGAGGAGGGTGTCCGGCAGTCGCTACCTGCTGAATGAAGCTCAACAGCATCAAGGCAATACGAGTACATGTCATGGAATACAAGAATGTGGGAAATCGCTATAGGCGAAGCAACGGCGGGTTGGTTGCCTTGTCGGTTGAGAGGTAGTCGATGGCTTTGGGTTTGAGCCATACCAGTTGCATAATCAATGCGCCCACAACGATGAGGGCGAGCCAGGCAAACCCAGTTCCCAGACTTCCGGCATCGGTCGATTTGCCTAACCAGTCTGTCACCACTGCCCCGGCAAACACGCCCGTCATATTCATTAGTCCATAAGCCGTTGCCCGTCGTTCAGCCGGAACAAACTGACAGAGAATGGGCATGTTGTTGGCATCGAACATCCCAAAGCCTATTCCGAAGCAAAGTGCGGCACCCACCACATGGATCAGTGAACTTCCAAAGCCTAGTAACATCAGAGCGGGAATGGTCAGCGACAGCCCAATGGCACTGGTATAAATTCGTCCCCGCACATTGGTTTGCACCCATCGATCCGACAGGATACCGCCCAGAATGACGCCAATAAAGGAAGAAACGGCAATGCTGATGGTGGAAAGTGGGCCTGCACTGGCCATGTCGATGGAAAGATTCGTGGCAAACAGGGTTGGTAACCAGTTTTTCGTTGCCCAACCCGGCAGGCTGGGGATGGCATAGACCAGAAGGATCACCCAGAACGATGGATTTTTTAGCAGTATCGCCAAGCTTCCCCAGGGCGAACGAGTGGTTCTAAGCCGCGATGACTCCAACTGAGCTGAGTGGACCTCCCGACGGATTTCCCGGAGAAAAAGACTCAGGACAAGGGCGTAGACCAACCCAACCAGCCCAAATACCTGAAAAGCCAGTTGCCAGGAGTAGGTTCCGGCCACCGTTGCTCCAAATCCACCCAGTGCCTGACCCGCATACAACCCCGTCATGTGGATACCGACGGCCAGTGACCGGGTGCGGGAGGTGTGGTAATCGGCAATCATGGCCAGACCCGACGGGATGTACAGGGCTTCGCTGATGCCCATAATGGCCCGTAAGCTATAAAGCTGGGTGAACGTAGTGGCATAGCCCATCGAAAAGGTAACCCCTGACCATACCGCCAGACTCCCGACAATCAGCCACTTTCGGTTTAACCGATCAGCAATCAGGCCCGACACCGGACTCATAAGCCCGTATATCCAGAGAAAAATAGCCATTAGCCGTCCGAAGTTGGTGGCCGATTGGAGCGCCTGAATATCGACCTGCATGGATGGACGCATCGTAGCCAGCATCTGCCGATCCATGTAGTTCAGCATAGCCACCAGCCAGAGCAGCCCCACAACTACCCAGGCATACTGTCGTGTAAAGTCGTTCTTATTCATACGGTTAGGGGCTGGCAGGGGTGATGAGCCGGATAGCAGGGGTACGAATGCCGGGCGATACTTCGCCGGAAGGTAAAAGAAACGATTTTTCCAGCCGAACCGCTGTTGTGGTAACTGGAGCCGGAAAAGGCATACGCCCGACTACCGACCAACGCTTGGTATCAGTCCGATATTGCCAGATTTCGCGTCGGAAACCCGGATGGTTCATCTGCAGATCGTTTCGCTGCGTCATCCATGTCGACAGGTCAGGATGATTCGGCTGGTTTGCGATCCGGTTGTTGAGCGCTTCGATTTGCCGAAGCCGAACCCCGTCGTCCCCTCCGAAAAGCCATACCTGATTGGCGCCCAGACCAGCGGCTTCATGGGCGGCCACGGCCACGGGCAGATCCGCTAACCGCTGCCAACTGTTCTGGCTGGGTTGGTATTGATAGGCATCTCCAAAAATGGTGGTCTGTCCGGCCACCGTTTGCCGACCACCCAGCACAAAGAGGCTGCCGCCATCGGCCTGTGGCAGGGCCACCAGAGCCGTAAAACTCCGCGCTTGCCCGGGTAGATCGGCGCGGGTTTGCCAGCCCGATTCGGGATGTTGCAGATTCAACGCGAACAGGCTTCTGACAGAACCCCGGCTCGACTCACCACCGAATACGTACAGTTCATGCCCCAACACAGCCGCCGACAGATTCGCTAATGCCAGCGGTAAATCGGGTAAGGTTTCGGTATGCACTTGCCGGGTGTCTGGCTGCCAGGTCAATGAAAAGACGGCTGCATACGGTTGCTCAGCGTCTGTACCGCCTATACAGATGAGTCGTTCGTTCCAGACTACCGACGCGCCATAGGCCAGCGGTCTTGGTAACGTACCGACTGATTGCCAATGGGTCGACCTGCCCGGCTCCGAAAGTGCATAGATGGTCGACTGCCACGCTTTACGACCGTTTTGCCAGGGGTAGCCATTGGGGAAATTGGCACCGCCAGCCACTAGCAAGGCCCCATGGCTGATTCCTGCAAAAGCCCCCGCCACACCAGGATTGGGTTTCCCGTCGATGCCGGGCAATTCCGGCAGTGTAGCATACCGCAGTGAGGATTGCGCGTCCGCCGGAAGAGGATTCGGTAAGGTTAGCATGAGAAGTAGGGGTATAAACAGCCGGTTCATGAGCTCAGGCCATTACTGGCATCTGCGACGCATACGCATGAAAATCAATCGTTTGTAAGTCGTCCAGAAACGCCTGGTACTGCTCATCTGTCATGTTCCTGACAGGCAGTCGGAACTGTCCGCAATCCAGGCCAATGGCCCGCATATAGGCTTTCCCGGTAGCAATGCCGCCATACTTACCCAGCAGCCGCACAATCTGGATGGATCGATCCTGCATTTGCTGCGCTCTCGTCACGTCCCCGGCCTCGAAAGCGGCCATAAGTTCATGATAGACCGGGGCTGCATAATTGAAGGTACTTCCGACGGCTCCTCGTGCCCCCATGGCCATAGCGGCCAGGAAAATTTCGTCCCAACCCCACAGAATGTCATATTTCCCATGACCATACAGCAGGCACTGGCGGTAATCCATCAGGTCGTTGTGGGTGTATTTGATGCCCCGAAAGTTGGGCAATCGGCCATCGATACAGGCCAGAAAATCAATCATCGACAGATTTGCTCCCGTCAGGGCAGGGATATGGTAGAAATAGAGGCCAATTTCAGGAGCTGCTTCACCAATCCCGATGCAGAACTGTGCCAGCAACTCGACGGTGGCGGGTTTGAAATAGTAGGGAGCCAGTACCGCGACGGCATCGAACCCCTGCTGGGCTGCCTGCTGGGCCAATAATATACTTTCTGACTGCGAGGTACCCCCAACCAGCATGATTTTCTGCAAGTCTGGCTCATCAACCGCGCCCCATGCCTGAATCAACTGCTGTTTTTCGGGATAAGACAGCGAAACGCCTTCGCCCGTGGAGCCGCCGATGAAAGCCCCTTTTACCCCATTCTGCACCAGCAATCGGGCGTATTGAGGAATAAGGTCGAGGTTAAGCTCGCCATTAGGATACATTGGGGTGAACGGAGCGGCTACCAGGCCCGTAATTTTTGATAGACTAGTCATGCGTATCTTGAATTCGGTTAGTGTTTAGGTTTCTCCGGGAAATCTCCCGGAGAAATGCCAGAATTACCAACCTATGATGAAAAATTTCGATTAATACCCAGCCGTTTGCGTTAGCTTCGGATCGGTGTTCAGCATCGTGATGGAAATCGGAAGGATGAGCTTATACGGTTGCGAGGTGGGAAGGTATACCGGGTTGATCGCGCTGAACACATAGGCGTTGCCTGCCCGGCGGAGTGCCCACCAGCGTTTGCCTTCCCCAATAAATTCGCGCAGGTATTCGTCCAGAATCGCATTCATATTCGCATCCAGGCTTCCATTGGTGTACGGCGTATAGCCTGATCCATACGCCCGGGCCCGAATGGCGTTTATTTCGGCCGAAGGATCAACACCCGATTTGGCTTTGGCTTCGGCCAGTAAGAGCAGCACATCGGCATAGCGGTAAATCGGGAAGTCGTTGTCGTACAACTGTGTTCCGGCATCGACCCGGCCAATGAATTTCGTCAGTAGTACACCCGCTGTTGGATTGCCCGCTGTGTTGCGATACATGACCCGGAACGAAGACCGTATCCGACTATCTTTCGGATCGCTCAATCGATTGATCATAGCTTGCGACATCCCCACCCGACTAGCTCCGGCCACATACGGATACGCCGAACTAACGGTTACGGCTGGGCCAGGTACGGGGTCGAGCACGAGCGTTCCGGCCTGCGTGGTGTTGACCTGAAAACTCCCGTAAGCATTCATGGTCGACTCGTTTTTCTCGAAACTCAGCGCGAAGATGATTTCCTTGTTGTTGGTTTCTTTGGTAGGGTCGAAGATGTCGGCATAGCTGGTTTGCAGCCCCAGCGTCGATAGCCCTTTTACTTCGTCCAGTGCCGTTCGGGCAGTCGTAAAATCAGCGGCACCGCCCCCCATGTGTGTCCCTGACCAGATAAATACGTCGCCTTTGAGAGTCAGGGTAGCAGCCCGATTCCAGTAAACGCGTTTGGCCGTAAACGAATTGTCGCCCGCAAACCGGGTCAGCGATTGCTCCAGATCGTTTTTAATAAGCTGCATAACCGCTTCGGGGGTTGATCGCTCACGGTAGAGATCGCTCAGATTGTCGACCGACGTAACGGGTTCGGTAGTAATAGGAACGCTGCCCCAGGTTTTCAGCAGGGTGTAATACATATAGGCCCGTAACCCGTACATCTCGGCCAGATACCGATTGCGGGTAGTTTCGGCCAGGGGAGAGCTGGGGAATAACTTAATGACCGTGTTGATGCGGTCGATAAGCGTATACAGACCTGCCCAGTTGGTAAACGGAACGTTGGTTGCGCTGATGTTTTGCGACCAGAGCTGTTTGAGGGTGCCATCTTCCGATTCGGTATAGAGGCCGTCGGCCCAAATGTCGGAGCGCATTTCGCCCAGTTGAAATAACGTAGCCTGATACGTACGCAGTGAAGCATAAACTCCTGTATACAACGTCTGAGCGGCATTGGCATCCGACAAGACCAGCGACTGATTGAGCGACGTTTGCGGGACAACTTCCGACAACTGCTGCTGACAGGAAAAGAGCCCCGCCGATAGGCTCAAACAGCTTGTAAGAGCGAGGGTAAGTGTATGTTTTTTCATGAGGATTCGGTTTGTGTTGTAGCTTCAAACAGCAGCCTATAAGCTGATCGTAGCGCCTAAGGTGATAGTACGGGGTAGCGGAAAACGGCCAACATCGTTGCCGCCTACTTCGGGGAATGTGCCGTTGTATTTGGTGAAATACACCAGGTTGGAACCCGTCAGGAACACCCGCAGGCCTTGTACCCGTTTGCGGCTCAGTCGTTCCAGCAGTTGAGCGGGGGTATCGTAGCTGAGCGTCAGTTCACGCAGCGCTACGTAGTTGCCTTTTTGCCAGAAGTTGGCCGGAGCCGTTGTGCTGCCTCCCGCATCGGTAAAGTAGTTACGAGCGTAGTTGGCCCAGTAATAGCGGGGTAGCGTACCCGTCGGATTATCCGGCGACCAGGTGTTGGTAATATCCACCGGCCCATTCTGCGACCCCTGCACCTGCGACATACCCCGCAGATAGGATTGGTTCAGAATCACAAACCCTAACGAATAATCGAACTGACCAAACAACGTAAACCCTTTCCAGCTCAGGTTCGATGAAAACCCGCCCTGAACGGTTGGCGTCGTACGGCCTACGTACACAAAATCGCGGTAGTCGAGCGAGTCGTTGTGGTCCAGGTCGCGCCAGCGGGCATCGCCCAGGAGTTTGATCCGTTTATTGGTATAGGGCAGGTACGAATTGTAGAAGTTGGCGCGGGCATCGAGTTCCGCCTGCGTGGTGTAAATACCGTCGTAAATGGGCGCGTAGACCTGATCGAGTCCAATGCGTTTGCCTTCCTGCAAACCCCCTACCCAAACCAGTTGATTGGTAGCCGGGTCAAATACCTGCGACGCACTCTGGCGATTCAGGGGGAGGCCGTTGTTGGGCAATTTGATGGCAAAGTTCTTCACGCTGTACAGGTTCGCATTGACCGACCACGATAATCCACCCTCCGTTTTGGGCCGGATAATCTGCGTACGGATGTCCAGTTCAATCCCCCGGTTCTGTAGCTGACCCAGATTGGTTACGTAGCTGCTATAGCCTGTCCAGCCCGGAATGTTGAGCGTCGAGATTTTGTCATATACATTTCGGATGAAGTAATCGGCAATGAACGTAACTCGGTTATTGAACAAGCCCAGGTCGAGTCCGATGTTGAGGGTACTGGCTCGCTCCCAGCGCAGATCGGTGTTGGTAATGCCGCTGGCGGCAAAACCAGGTTGCCCATTGTAGATACCGACGTTGGCATACTGGGGCGTGGTTGCGTAGTCGCCGATGATTGGGTTGCCGTTGGCATCCAGCGGATTAATGCTGCCGTTTACGCCCCAACTGATACGGGGCTTCAGTACCGATACGAACTGTTTCAGGGGGGAGTTGGCAAAAAACGTTTCGTTGCTCATGTTCCAGCCCGCCGATACGCCCGGAAAGAAACCGTAGCGATTTGTTGTCAGTTTGGACGTGCCATCGTAACGCATGTTCAGGGTTAGCAGGTACTTATCGGCATAATTGTAATTGACCCGGCCAATGCCCGATGCCAGCCGTTGCCAGCTATTGAAGGCCGATGTTGGAATGCCCACCGCTGCCGTTGATGCCGATAGCCAGGGAATAAAATCAGTAGCCGCCAGATTGGCTGAAGCCCCGTAGGAATACTGGCGATATTCGTAAAATTCACCGCCCCCCAGTACCGACACTGTGTGCAGGCCGAAATCCTTGTCGTATTGCAGAAACCCGTTGTAGGTGTATTGGCTGGTGCGCACATTGGAGAACGATGCGTTGCGGGTCGAAACGAGCGCCCCACCCGTACCATTAATGTACGCTTTGGTGAACTGATCGTTGGTGGTGTAGCGGTAATAGCCGGAAGCACTGCCCAATACTTTCAGGAAGGGTGTCAGCCGATATTCTACATTCAGACCGCCCGAATACCGCTGCTCGTTGGTTGTATTGATAAACTTGTCGCTGAAGTAAGCCGGATTGCCAAGTGTGCTGCCATCTACGCCCGGTAGCTGTTCGCCAGTGCCGTCACGGGTGAGTCGAACCGTAGGGGCAATGCCCGTAAACCGTTGCACAATGCCACCAGACAAACTGCCACTGGCGTCGGCGGTGAGGTACGAAGGGGTACTACTCGCGCTATAAGCCGCCAGGTTTAGTCCGATGGTCAGATTTTTGCCGACATTCAGCCCACCGTTAAAATTCAGATTCAGCCGTTTCAGTCCCGAACCGATGATGATTCCCTGATCGCTCAGGCTACCTACGCCCAGGGAGAAATTGCCCATATCGTTTCCGCCCGACGCGTTGAGGTAGTGTTCGTTTAGGACGCCGGTTTGTAAAATCAGGTCTTCCAGTTGGCGCTGGGTAGTCGATCGATACAGAATACTGTCCATCTGCGCCGGGTTAAAGGGATTCTGATCGACCAGCAGGTGGTATTGCGGATCGTTGAGTAGGCCCCGGTTGGTGTTGGTTAGTTGCTGGGTCGAATATTTCCCGTCGGGAGCCGTCCAGCCTGAGTTCAGTCCCCAGCCCCAGGCGCCCGTCAGTTGGTTGCGGGTATTGTTCATCTCGGCCGTATTGTTGTCGGCCTGAGCGGCTGCGTAGCGGCTGGCAAGACCCCGTCGGTTCCATTTTATGTAATCTTCGGCGCTCATGTACTGAAGCGGGTTCCGGCGGATGTAGTTGGCGGCATGTTTAAACGTATAGGTCACCGAAGTGCGGCCCTTTTTGCCTTTCTTCGTCGTTACCAGAATAACCCCGTTGGCGGCCCGTGCCCCATAAATAGCCGTTGACGCGGCATCTTTCAGTACGTCCATTTTTTCGATGTCCTGCGCATTGATGCCGTATAATGAAGGTACAATTACCCCATCCACTACGTACAAAGGCGTACCGGAACCGCTGAAATCCGTACCCCCACGCAGCACGATGGTAGGCGTTGCTCCGGGCTGACCAGAGGTTTGCTGTACCCGTAAGCCGGGGGCCGTACCCTGCAAGGCCGTAGCCGCATTGGTGCGCGGAACCGATTTCAGTACCGTATTATCAATACTGGCCACTGAGCCCGTCAGCGTCCGTCTGCTCTGCTGACCGTATCCAACCACGACTACCTCATCGAGACTACGGGCGCTTTCGGCCATGTCGATAGTGAGGGTCGTCTGGCTACCCAGGGCGATTTCCTGCGTTGCCATCCCAATCTGTGAAACAACCAATACATCGCCCGACTGAGCGGGTAGGGAAAAACGCCCATCGCTGTCCGACACCGTACCCCGGCTGGTGCCTTTGATGGTTAGGTTGACACCGGGCAATCCTTCGCCAGTACGTTTGTCCCGAACGGTTCCTGTTCGGGTAACGGTCTGTGCCCAGCCAGTCAGACAAAAGAGTAGGCCGATAATAAGTATTACATATCGCCTGATTGTAATAGGATAAGTTCGCATTGATTAACTCTTTTTGGGTGAAACTAGGAATAAATCGATGGGTCAAAATTATTATGTTATACTTAATAATCAAAAAAACAGGAATATTTTTTATTTCTTATTCTTTTTGTCGAATATTGTCGGACTTATTACACAGGCTGACTTTTTATAAATCATACATAATATATGGATTACACGGGTATGCAATCCGAGTCGAAATCGAATGAACCCAATACACTGGTCGATAAGATTGAAGCCGATTTGCTGGACTATTTCAATACCCATCGTCTGAAAGCGGGTGATGCGATTCCGAAAGAAGTAGAGCTGGCGACGCAGTTGGGCGTCAGTCGGACGGTGATTCGGGAGGCTATGCTCCGGCTGCGCACGCGGGGCTTGATCGAGTCCAAAAAGAAACGCGGGACTATTATTACGTACCCTGACCCACTGGCCCTGCTTGAAAAAAGTATGTATCCGGGGATTTTGAATGACGAGACGCTCCGCGATATTTTTGAACTGCGGATGGTACTGGAAATTGGCATGGGCGATCTGCTGTTCGAACGGATTACCCAGGCCGATATTGACGAACTATATGCCATTGTAGCCGATGAGCCGATTAATACACAGGAAATGGTCTTTGATGCCGACCAGGAAGTTCGGTTTCACGGCAAGCTGTACGACATTACGGGCAATGAGACCCTTCGCCGATTTCAGCGGATGCTGCTGCCCATTTTTAAATACGTTCACGAAAGTGGCCTATTGAAAAAGCCCATTCAGCATAAAAAATTTGTGTCGCATCGGGGGCTGGTCGATGTACTTCAACACGGCAATCCCGAAACCTTCCGTAATGCCATGCGCAATCATTTCGAGAATCATTTCCAGAGATTGTTTTAACGAATCTTTCTATGCTTTACCCTTTCCTGGTATGCCTGGGCCTTGCGGCCTGTGGATCAGTCGCGCCCAGACCGGCCGACGCTCAATCGGTTTCTGCTGCGACTGGTAAACCGAGTGTCGATGAAACCACTGTCTTTCGCAATGGCGAAGATGGCTATACCTGCTATCGGATTCCGGCTGTCGTGAAAGCACCTTCCGGCGAGTTGCTTGCTTTTGCAGAAGGGCGCAAAACCGACTGTGGTGACTATGGCGATGTGGACATTGTATTGCGAACCAGCCGGGATAATGGGCAGACGTGGAGCCCGTTGCGCGTGGTGGTCGATTTCGGGCAGGCACAGGCCGGTAACCCGGCTCCCGTTTTCGACCAGACCGATTCCCGGTTTCGGAACGGGCGCTTGTTTTTGCTCTATAATACCGGAACAGCCTCGGAAAAAGAGGTGCGAAACGGGAAGGCCATTCGGGAAGTGTGGTATAAAACCAGCACCGATGGCGGACAAACCTGGTCGGAACCCGTCAACATTACAACATCGGTCAATCGCCCGAACAAACCCGATGTTAACCCCACTTATACCTTTTCGGAAGATTGGCGCTCGTATGCCAACACACCGGGTCATGCGCTTCAGATTCAGAATGGGCGGTATAAAGGGCGGTTGTTTGTAGCGGCCAATCATTCGGAAGGGGCCCCGCAACCCCAGTTTCGTGATTATCGGGCACATGGCTTTTACTCCGACGATCACGGAAAGACCTGGAAGCTATCGGCCACGGTGACCTATCCGGGTGGCAATGAGAGCACAGCCGCCGAAACCTCAACGGGGAGCCTACTGATGAATAGCCGGAATCAATCGGGCGACGTGAAGAATCGGTTGCTGGTGACCTCAACGAATGCGGGTGAAACCTGGAGCCAGGTAACCGTAGCCAATGATCTGCCCGACCCGGTTTGTGAAGGAAGCATGATCAATTACCGGAACGGTGGCCAAAACATACTCATTTTCGCCAATCCGAATAGCCAGACCAAACGGGAGAAACTGACCGTTCGCATCAGCCAGAACGATGGAAAAAGCTGGTCGGCAGGTCGGGAGATTTATGCCGGATCAGCGGCCTATTCGGATCTGGTTGTCCAGCAGGATGGTCAGATTGGGGTCCTTTACGAGCGCGACAATTACACAACGATCATCTACGCCCACTTTGCCTACGATTGGCTGACCCAGTAACTACACGATTTCCGTTCATGACATCCTCAACCGTTGCGCAATACACGGCGCTATACCGCGACAATCTGCTGAATGATGTTCTTCCGTTCTGGCAGCGTTTTTCGCCCGACCGGGAACACGGCGGTTTTTTCACCTGTCTGGATCGCACCGGGGAGGTATACGATACCGATAAGTTTATCTGGCTGCAAGCCCGGCAAGTCTGGACATTTTCCATGCTCTATAACCGGGTGGGTAGCCTATTTCCAGACCAGAAGGCCGATTGGCTCGGCATGGCTCAACTTGGAGCCGATTTTTTGCAAAAGCATGGGCGGGCCGAAGACGGAAGCTGGTATTTTTCGACCACTCGCGACGGTAAACCGCTGGTACAGCCGTACAATATTTTTTCCGATTGCTTTGCCACTATGGCCTTCGGGCAACTCTCGCTGGCTACGGGCAGGGATGAATACGCCCATCTGGCGGAGTCGACCTTCCGGCAGATTCTGGCCCGGCGCGATAACCCCAAAGGGGCCTGGAACAAAGCCGTATCCGGTACGCGTCCGCTGAAGAATTTTGCCCTGCCGATGATCCTTTGCAATCTGGCGCTCGAAATCGAACCCCTGCTGGATAAGCCTTTGGTGGAACAAACCATCGACGAATGTATTCACGAAGTAATGACGGTCTTTTTCGATCCAGACTTAGGACTGATTCGGGAGAATGTTACGCCCGACGGACGTATGTCCGATTCGTTTGAAGGCCGATTGCTCAATCCGGGCCATGCTATTGAAGCCATGTGGTTTAGTATGGATCTGGCCGTTCGGCGGGGCGATCGCGCACTAGTGGATAAAGCGGTGCAGATTACGCTCGATACGCTGACCTATGCCTGGGATACGGATTTCGGTGGGATTTTATACTTCATGGACGCCAGTGGCCATCCGCCCCAGCAACTGGAGTGGGATCAGAAGCTCTGGTGGGTGCATGTCGAAACGCTGATCAGTCTGTTGAAAGGGTATCAGCTAACGGGCAATCAGGCTTGCTGGGAATGGTTCGAACGGGTCCATGCCTACACCTGGTCGCATTTTCCGGACCCGATCAATGGCGAGTGGTTTGGCTACCTGAACCGCCGGGGCGAAGTACTGCTTCCTTTGAAAGGCGGCAAATGGAAAGGCTGTTACCACGTTCCCCGTGGCTTATATCAGTGCTGGCAGGTGCTGGAAAACCTCCAGAATCTATAAAATGCCTGTTGGAATTAGTCGGGTAATAGTTTTCCAGGGTTGAGAATACCTCGTGGGTCCAGCGCTTTTTTGAG
Source organism: Spirosoma panaciterrae DSM 21099 (assembly GCF_000374025.1). GTDB lineage: Bacteria > Bacteroidota > Bacteroidia > Cytophagales > Spirosomataceae > Spirosoma > Spirosoma panaciterrae. The sequence continues at coordinate 224,156 of NZ_KB893184.1, forward strand.
CGTTCGCATCAAGGCTATTTCTTCGGGCGTACGACTTAGATAGAGCCACGATTTCTTCTCCAGGCCAATGCCATGTTCGCCGGTTATGGAGCCGCCAATCGGCTGGAGCCGGGTATACAGAATCTCTTCTATCGCGTGTTTGGTAGGTGGGTCGTCCTGACCACAACTGATGAATAGGTGAAGATTACCATCGCCCATGTGCCCGAATGCGTACAGGTATACGTCGGGCCACAGGCGTTGAAGGGCCAATCGTATCGTTTTGATATAGGCATCCATCTCGGAAATGGCGAGACTGATGTCGAACAGAAAAACGGGTCGATGAATGGTGAAAATAAACTCTACGTTTTCGCGAATGCCCCAGAACCAGTCCAGCTCTTTTTGCGATTGCGCCATCACCGCATCAACGATCAGATCGGTCGTTAGAGCGTGTTCTAAAAAGGCTTCGAACTGGTGTCTGTCTTTGTCGGCATCCTGCCCGAGCGATTCCAGCAACACATAAAAGGGATAACCCTGAGGCAAAGGCGGTGCGAACAGGGCAGGCTTCGACGTCATCAACTGGTAATAGTCCTGCCACAGCAATTCGAAACTGGTAAGCTCATTCCTGAGGTAGGTTTTGGCCGCCAGCAACAGGGCATTGGCTTTGTCAAAACTGTCTACGGCGATAAAAGCGGTGTTGCGGCTTCGGGGCAGATCGTCCAGTTTCAGCACAGCCCTGGTAATAATTCCCAGCGTTCCCTCGGAGCCGATGAAAAGTTGTTTCAGGTCGTACCCGGCATTGTTTTTCATCATTTTGTTCATCGACGAAACGATGGTGCCATCGGCCAGAACAACCTCCAGACCCAGCACCAGATTGCGCATGACCCCATAACGCAGGGCTTGCAGCCCACCGGCGTTGGAAGCGATATTTCCGCCAATCATACAACTGCCTTTAGCCCCCAGATCGAGCGGGAACAGCTGCCCCTGCATGGCTACCTGCTCGCGTAGCTGTTGCAGCACAACCCCCGCCTGTACGGTTACGGTTTTGTTGACCACATCGATTTGTTCGACCTGATTCATTCGCTCCAGACTCAAGGCAATCTCGTGGGCATGCGTATCGGTGCCGCCAACCACATTGGTCAATCCACCGTGTGGTACAATAGGTTGGTGAAATTCATGGCAGATTTGCAGCATCCGGGAAACCTCCTGGGTTGTTTGGGGTAACAGTAACGCCCGGCAGTTAAGACTTCCGGCCTGCTTCCAGTGGCTGGCTACGCGCGTACTGGCTTCTTCACGGGTCAGCACACCGCTTTTACCAAACGTATTAACCAGTAGCTCGACAATATCGGACATGATTGGGTAGACTGTAGTGAAAAATCAGGAAATGGCTTGCTTACCTAAAGGCCACACAGACGATTCATTACTACTATTCCTGGATTTGCTTAACTCATACTATGACCGCAGTGCTGGGGTATTCGATAGGTCGAACCACGGCCAATTCGGGAAGTGTAACGAATGTGACGGTTAACGTGGCTGACGATGTCAGTAAAAAGTAGGATAGCAACTCAATCAAGGCTCCCGTATGCCCCCTCTCCTAATTTCAGGGGAGGGATTGGGGTGGGGTAGAACACTCATAAACCAAACAGAAAAGCCCTGCAAACGAGTCGCAGGGCTTTCTATAGGTTGGTAATCTGTTAGGTAGGTAGGTTAATTTCGGCAGCCCACGTAACCCTGAAAAGCGGTTGCCATGATCATGCCGGGTGAAATGGAGGTATTATATTGCCAGTACACTTCTTTAGCGCTGTGCTTGTTCTCATCCCATTCGACGACGCCCAACGGTGATAAGTCGCCCAGGGCTACACTTGTTTCCAGAAACTCTATAGCATCGTCTGTTGAGTCGAATGCAACAACGCCGGGCATTTCCTGGAGTTGAAAAACCGCCAGAAAAGTTTCCTGAGAATTCATATCAATAAAACTTGTTGCCATAAAGAACCTTAACTTCTGTACTGTATTTGACTGCGATTTTTCGCAATTGTCACTTTCATTTTTTCAAATAATTGACTCGTTCGATTGTTGGGAATAAATCCTGAAAAAAGCTTGCCAGGAGAGGAACAGGACAAGTATATACATTAGCCAGAATAAGACGCATCCATCAACTGGCAAACGGTTTCGAGGGCAGCCTCATCGCCCACATTGCCTGGGAAAACAACATAGCGAATACCGGGAAATTTACTGCCTTCGGCCATTTGCCAGACGGGTACGCCGGGAATGATGGGGCCCAGCACCAGAGCTTTTTCGGCCGCTAGTCCTTTCGATGCCATATCACTGGATGTAATGCCCCCTTTGGCTACCATGAACTTCGGGCGGATGGAGAGATTTTGCAGGATATCGACCAGAAAGTCAGAGACTACTGAATGTATTGTCAGACTCTCTAATGAGTTGGCACCTACACGTTGCTGACGACTGGTATACAGGACAACATTTTCTCCGGCTACGAGCCATTGGTCTGTTTGCTGGCTTATCTCATTGACCTGCAACGACGAATCGCTACGGGTCAGCAGGGCAGCAACGTCAACTTCGATGGTCTTATACGTTTCCCGCTCCAGGAGCCGGCTTAGCTGTTGGGTGGTTTTGGGAACGTGCGAGCCTACGATAACCAGATAGCCATTGGCTGATGGATGTGTTGCTTTGGCAGGAATGAATGGTTTGCTCGATGCTAATCCAGCGCGAATCGGAACAAACGTAGCCGACGTTCGGTACAGAAACTGTTTGCCTGTTGTTTCGGCCAGTAGTAACCCCATTACCACCACTTCCAGATCACGATAGCTGGCCGCATTGACAATGCAAACGTTGCCGTCGGCACAGTGTATGAGTGCTTCGCTGACAGCCTCTGGGCCACCTGTGCGAATTTCGTCAAGACTGATTGCGTGAACATCCGATGCCTGTATTCGGCCATTTGTTTTCTCCTCAACCCACTGCTTCAGATTCGAATGGGTATAGCCAAATACCACATCCTGAGCAAACTGGGTATTCGAAACGGGCACCAGCTGTTGGTTTTCGACCAGATAATGGACATCATCGATGGTATAGCGGCCGCCTTCAATAAACGCGGGAATCAGCACCGTAATGGCGTTAGTCATACCCAACGACTGCGCAACGGCATCTACTTCGGCCGGAAAATGACCTCGTAGGGTAGAATCGCTTCGGCTGATAACCACAATGTCGCGACCGCTTTCACGAACGGCTTGTTTTAGGTTTTGCCCAATTTCCTGAGCCATTGCAACGGCTCCGCTTTCAGGTAAACTGCGGGAATTGGTGAGGATATACAGAATGGCAGGTTTCTTTCGCAATTCTTCGGCAATAAGCTCCGCACGCCAGGAGGTCAGGACAATAACATCATAGCAGGTCTGGGTGCCGGTAGGGTCGTCGTCGAGCACAACAATCGTTTGCTGCCGTTTTTCGAATGCGTCCCGAATGGCTGGTAACATATCGGTCGGATAGTCGGGGGGTAGTTGCGCTAGTTTCTGATTCACAGATGGATACATATGTCGTCTGATTGGTTCTCGAAGACCCGTATGAAGCCGATAGTTTACTGGCTCATCAGGAGTTTCAACTCGATTGCGGCTTTACATAGATCAAAAGGATATAGCACTATGCAACTAATTATAACAGGTGGAGCGGGATTTCTGGGACAGCGTCTGGCAAAAGCTCTTCTGAGCAGTTCGATTGCGTTTGACGAACTCTGTCTGATCGATGTAGTGCTGCCACCGAAGCCGGTTGACGATGCACGAATTGTTTGCCAGCAGCTAGACCTGGCCGATGAAGGTGCAGCCGAAAACATCATACAGGCCAGAACGGGAATCGTATTTCATCTGGCGGCTATCGTAAGCAGTCATGCTGAGAAAGATTTTGATCTGGGCTGGAAAGTCAATCTGGATATTACCCGGCATCTGCTGGAAGCCTGTCGACGTCAAAACCCGGCTATCCGGTTTGTTTTTTCCAGTTCGCTGGCGGTGTATGGGGGCCAGCTTCCGGCCATTGTGGATGAAGCAGTGGCCGTAAAACCACAATCATCCTACGGAGCCCAAAAAGCGATCGGCGAATTGCTGGTGAACGATTATACCCGAAAAGGCTTTGTCGATGGCCGGATACTCCGATTGCCCACCATCTGTGTTCGGCCCGGTCGGCCCAATCAGGCGGCTTCTTCGTTTGTCAGTAGTATCATTCGGGAGCCTATTCAGGGTGAAGAGGCTATTTGTCCGGTATCGGCCGAATTGGCCCTATGGTTGTCGAGCCCGGATACGGTAATTCAAAATATACTGAAAGGAGCGATGCTGGATGGGGCAACGTTTGGCGACTGGCGCACCGTCAACTTGCCGGGAATTAGCGTAACCGTTCAACACATGCTGGATTCGCTCGAACGGATAGCGGGTAAAGCCGCACTTGCCCGAGTGCAGTTCAAACCCGACCCGGCTATCAATGCCATTGTCAGTAGCTGGCCGGGCCGGGTCGATAACACAAGGGCCTTGCGGCTGGGATTTCAGGCCGATGCCCATTTCGATGACTTCATCAGGCAGTTTATAGCCAATGATCGCTTATGAAATCAGGTGGGCTCCAGCCGATGACGGGCAGGTAAGTAACAATCTTAAGGACTTATTGGCGATAGTCGGTCAATTTTGTTTCTTGCATGTCTAATTCATCAGTATATCCGAATGTGGTTAGATTCTAAAAAGATTGTGGTCATTGGTGGCACCACAGGCATGGGGCTATCAGCTTCATTGGCTTTTATACGCGAAGGCGCACAGGTTGTGGTGGTTGGACGTAATCCCGAAAGTTGCACCGCTGCTGAAAGACAATTGGATGGAAATGGTCTGGCGATGTCGGGCGATGCTTCTGATCCGCAAACCGCACCCAAAGCCATTGCGCTTTGTCAACAGATTTTCGGCGGTTTCGATGGACTGTATCACGTGGCCGGGGGCAGCGGTCGGCGGTTTGGCGATGGCCCTCTGCATGATCTGACCCTCGATGGCTGGAACTACACGGTCAACCTGAACCTAACCTCGCTCATGCTGTCCAATCAGGCGGCTGTGCGGGCGTTTCGGGCACAAGGTAGTGGCGGTACTATTCTGAACATGGGCTCGGTATTGGGGTCAAGCCCTTCCCCGACCTATTTTGCTACCCATGCGTATGCAGCTATGAAATCGGCCGTAATTGGCTTTACGAAATCGGTAGCCGCTTACTACGCCAACGACAATATCCGCGTCAATGTACTGGCCCCGGCACTAGTCGAAACCCCCATGGCGCAACGCGCCGTTCAGGACGATACAATACTGGCTTTCACCAGAACAAAGCAACCTCTGGATGGAGGGCGTATCGGCCAGCCCGACGATCTGGACGGGGCCGCTGTTTATTTTATGTCCGATTATTCGGTCTTTACTACTGGGCAGGTTCTGACTGTCGATGGTGGCTGGAGTGTTAGTGAAGGGCAATTATGATTCCTAGAGCTGAACTAAAGAAAATTGCAACGGCTCGTTTAGCAGATGCTGAGCTTTTATTAAAGGCTAAACGCTTTGATGGAGCTAGTTATCTAAGTGGCTATGCGGTTGAGATTGGTTTAAAACTGCGTATCTGTAAAACATTGAAGTGGCGTGGCTTTCCTGAGACAAACGGTGAATTTCAGGGACTAAGCAGTTTTAAAACACATGATTTTGATATTCTGCTTCGATTATCGGGAGTTGAAGATACAGTTAAAACGCTCTATTTAGCTGAATGGTCTGACTTGAAACTGTGGAAGCCGGAGTTGCGTTATGCGATAACAGGTACTGAAACGATCTTGTCTGCCGCCAGAATGATTAGTGCCGCGAAAACGTTACTTAGCATTTTATGAAAGCACTTGCTAATAAAATAGGTCAGTTGCGCAAAGTTATAGAAGAGGAGAAAGGGCCATTTACTTTATATGCTTTAGTATTACCCGAGGATGCTATTGCCTGGGATATGTTAGTGGCGTCAACGTGGATTGATAAAGACCAACCAAGTGCTTTAAAGTATTTGGTTAAACAGGTACAAAGCGTTTTAACAAAGCAGGAGCTTTTAAATTTATCGGGTATTTTACTATTCGATACCGATAAATTAGCCGAATATGGTGTATCTGTCGATAGTGAAACTGGCTGGGAGGAAAACAATGTAGAGTTCTACGGAAGATTAGTTCAGAAGGCATATATTTTTGTTGGACCTCTGGTTGGCTTTAATTTAGAAAAATACAAGGTAAATGGTTGAAACCCAGCGCCTGACTATTGTTCCGCTTACGCTTAAGCAACTCTATCTGTACATAGTCGATACCCACCAGTTGGAAGAAGCTATGGGACTCCGAACGGGCTATCGGGAACTGGTTGAACCCGTACTGAGCATCGTCATTCACTTTACTATTCCCCGGTTGAAAGATCCCACCAACGATCCGCTTTACCACACACTCTGGATGGCCATCGACCGCGAAAAACAGCAATTTGTGGCCGAAGCCAAATTTAAAGGGGAGCCCGACGAGACGGGTGCCATTGAAATTGGCTACGGTACATACTCCGCTGTACATCGGCAGGGCTACATGACCGAAATGGTGGGTGGGCTCCTTACATGGGCAGCCAAACAGCCTGATGTTCAGCGGGTAATTGCCGACACACAGGCCGAAAACGTAGCCTCTCAGAAAGTGCTGGAAAAGTGCGGATTTCGGTTGTTCGATCAAATTGAAGACATGCTTTGGTGGGAATACCCAACTCGGTAGCGCGTAAGCGTAGTACTTTTTATCGGTAAAATTGTAATTTCGGCTTCCTGCAAATAAACCCTACCTATGCATTCACGTCGTAAATTCCTCCGTCGGCTCGGAGGTACGTCGGCTTTGCTGGCCGGAGGAACTACCCTGGTTGATGCCGAAACCTTTGCTGCCTCAAAAACAGCCCATCGCGAACATCTGATTGAGATCATACAGCCTCGCTCCGTGGCCGACACCATCAATATTGGTTTGATCGGGGCTGGCATCATCGGTCATTACGATCTTGATTGTGCGCTCAAAGTACCCGGTACGAAGGTAGTCGCTGTGGCAGACTTATACGATCCGCGATTGGTAAGGGCAAAGGAAGTGTGGGGTCCGGATCTGTTCACCACCCGCGATTATCGGGAAATACTTGCCCGGAAAGAGGTTGACGCGGTTCTGATTTGTGTACCCGATCACTGGCACGACCATATCTCGATTGCGGCACTGAAAGCCGGGAAACATGTGTACTGCGAGAAGCCCATGGTACACCACATCGAAGAAGGGCAGGCCGTTATTGCGGCTCACAAGAAATCAGGCAAAGTATTTCAGGTGGGTAGCCAGCGGGCAAGTGCCTCGGCTGTGCTTGAAGCCAAACGGCGTTATGAGGCCGGACACATCGGTGAACTGACGTCGGTAGAAACGTTTCTGGATCGGACGGATGCATTAGGGGCCTGGCAGTATACGATGCCTCCCAATCTGGACCCCAAAGACCTGGATTGGGACCGATACCTGGGTGATGCCCCCAAACACCCTTTTCAGGCGGAGCGATTTTTCCGTTGGCGGAACTACAAAGATTACGGTACAGGGGTAGCGGGCGACCTGTTTGTGCACCTGATTACGGGCGTTCATACCATTACGGGCTCGCTGGGGCCGAACCGGATTTTTGCGCTCGGGGATCTAAATTTCTGGAAAGATGGGCGCGATGCGTATGATCTGGTAACGGCTATGATGGACTATCCCAAAACGGACAAGCATCCCTCGTTTCAATTTACTACCCGCGTAAACCTGGCTACGGGCGCGGGTGGCGATATTCATACCCGGCTGGTTGGTACAGAAGGCGTTATTGATATAGGCTGGAATTCGTTCGTTATGAATCGGCTCAAACGGCCCAATGCGCCCATGTACAGCCGGGGTTACGATGCCTTGTTTACCTATCCACAGGCCATGCAGGAGGAGTTCATCCGACAATATGAGCAGAAATACCCGGCCAGCCAGTTTACCCGAACCGTACAGAACGAACCTGTGGTTACCTACACGGCTCCGGATGGCTACGACGACCGGCTCGACCATATGATTGTATTCTTCAATGCCATTCGGGAAAACAACCCATCACTGGTTCGGGAAGATGCCGAGTTTGGCCTGCGGGCCGCTGCTCCGTCGCTGGCTGCCAACCTTAGCGCAGCCCAACGAAAAGTAATCCACTGGGACCCGATTGCCATGAAAATTCCGAAGGCTACCTAGTGCCCTGGTTCCTATTCGTACCAAATAATGATCGTATCAACCCCTAAACTCAACAAAACCTGTGCAGCCTGTTCCTATCAAAACGACCGTTGTAGGGTCAATGCCTTTTCCAGGCTGGCTCGAATTTTCGAGTCAGAACCTAACGCAATTCGGCCCTGCCGACATTAACGAACTCATTGAAGATGCCGTGATTGCCTCAGTTCACGATCAGGTTACGGCTGGATTGGATGTGATCACCGACGGTGAACAAACTCGCTTCGATTTTAATCTGTCGTTCTACGGCTACATCCACGGCATTCAGAACAATGAAACGGAACTGCGTCGGTTTGGGCCACCCGCTCATGATCAACGTGGGAAACATAACATTCTTGAACCTCTTACAGCCCCTAAAGGATTAGGCGTTGTTGAGGAGTATTTGCGACTAAAGCGGCTGGCCCCCGAAGGGCAGGGCATTAAGGTGTCGATCCCTGGACCGTATACACTGAGTGGCCGATTACTGCCCGGACATCTTTATAAAGATCGCTGGGAGGTGACCGAGGCCATACTACCCCTGGTCAGTCAGGAAATTGCCCGACTAGTCGAACTGGGTGTACCCGAAATCTGCGTCGATGAACCATCCATGTCGTGCTATGCCTACCGGGAGGATACCAAACGATTCGTCGATATTTTTAACCGGACGGTGGCACCAGGTGTTGGAAAAACGCGCCTGTCGATGCACTTATGTTTCGGGAATTATAAAGGCCGTTCGGTAGGGAAAAAGACCATCGCACCCATGCTGCCCGATTTTCTCGATATGCACGTAGACGAGTTGCATACCGAGATGACGGTACTAAATTTTTCGGAAGTAAACCTGCTCGAACGATTTGCCGAACGGTTCGATGTGGCCGTGGGAGTTATCGACGTTAAAAGCTACTATATCGAAACACCTGAGGATGTTGCCGAACGAATCCGAAAGTGCCTCCCCTATGTTCCAGCAGAGAAACTGGCTGTAGCCCCAGATTGTGGCCTTAGTCAGACGGCCCGTTGGGCTGCCAAACAAAAACTAACGAACATGGTGGCCGGTGCCAAATTAGTACGGGCTGAACTCTGAACCAGGATTTAACGGATTTGATTGATTTACAGGATTTTGTTAGTGAGACGCCAGTAAAACCTATGTTGTTCTTGGATTAAGATGGATAATGCAATTCGTATGACTACAATGCGGCATACTCATATCGTGCAATCAAGGAGTGGCCCAATATGAATTCATTTGAAAATCGAACCAACAAAATCCTGTAAATCACTTAATCTGTTAAATCCCGGTTCAGGCTATCGGTAAGCTGGCAGCGTTCCTGCTGGAGTTTGTCAAGGTTTTCGTTCAAAAGCATACGGGTTCGGGCATTGTCAAAATGTTCGCTGTATGAAGTACGTAATTCCTTCCGTTTCATGGCTTCCAGAAAACGGCGTACGTCTTCAGGCGTTTCGAGCAAAAGAGGAGGAACTTCGGTGGGTTGCTCGGCTTCGTTCTTGGCAACCATCGTAAAGTAACTGGTATTGGTATGCTTCACAGTACCTAGTCGTACATTTTCGGCTATTACTTTTATTCCGACAACCAGTGATGTACGACCCACATAATTGACCGAAGCCAGCAGTGAAACCAGTTCGCCCACTTCAACTGGCTGGCGGAAGTTGACACCATCTACCGATACCGTCACGCAATATTGCCCAGCGTGTTTGGCAGCACAGGCATAGGCAACTTTATCCATCAGTGACAGGAGAATACCGCCGTGAACACGTCCGCCAAAGTTGGCATACGATGGAATCATCAACTCAGTAAGCGTAGTACGTGAATAGCTAACAGGCTTGGCTGTCATAAGTAGGCAGATTGAGGTTAGTGAGCGATATAGGTGTTCGAACGCCAAACATAAAAAAATGCCAGCGCAAGTTGCGTTGGCATTTTTCATTTACCTAACCTATGAGAAAGTGTCGTTGCCGATAAGTTGTCAGCTACCTGACAAAGGTAGCCTATAAACCCGCAGTCATTTCAGAGCAGAATCCCGGATTTTGATGACCCCAGGTACATCAGGCAGAAATCCGCAGTTTAATGCGTAGAACTACGTATTAGTTGTTCGGTGGTTTATAGTTAAGTGGCTGTTTTATAGGTATGTAACGCCTTTAAGTAGACTTTGGGTAAACTTGTTATACAGTGCTGGTTGTCGTATTTTCGACTGGCTTTCCGACCATATCCACCTTATACAACCTGGTACCACCTACTTTTACTCCTTACATCCAGCATGACAGATTCTGTATTTAATGAACAGGTTGGGCGCTTTCTGAACCCGAAAGAAAGTGTCCCCATGAAAGAAACGTACCGCAGTGCCAAACTGGCCTGTGGATTGAAAGAAGATGAATATACCCGTTCCGAATTTTTCGGCGCTGCCAAAATCAATCAATTGCTGAAGCAGAAAGGATGTGTGGGCATCCGGGTCCACTATGCCAAGCGATGGGAAGATGAGAATGGTAAGCCCACCGAGCCAGGAAAAGGCCAGCTCAAGCCCCGCGTTTTGCTCACGGGTGTGGATGAGCGAGGGCGTGATTTACCCATTCCAGCCAGCCAGAGCGGTCTGAAAGACGACGGTGGTGACGATGGCGATATGGTAGTGGGCGATGGAAGACCCTGCCCACAATTTTGTGGTAACTAGTAGAGAATGGAGCATTTGTTTACCTCATTTGAGGAGTACCCTGTCGCGTTTATTGCCGAAATAATAACTCTGTTACCACTGCTAACGGGGTTATTATTTCTAAAATATACAAAGAATGAAAATAAGCTGCTTGTTGCTTTCTTTTTCCTTGTTTTCTTAAGAGATATTAGTTCTAATATATTAGCCTATAGTCGAACAAATAATTTATTTATCTATAATCTTTTTTCATTTATTGAATTAATTTTTTTAGCGCTTCTCTTTTACACTAACCGCCGAATTGCTTCAACAACGTACAGAAAAGCAATCATCTGGGGTGGTTTATTGGCCTTCCTGCTGAATTGTCTTTTTTATTCGACAACTGATTTTTCGATAGGTAATTTCTCTACAGTACGTGTTTATGGATTATTTCTGATTCTGATTTTTTTCGAGCGCGTTTTGGCTGAAATGAACGTAAAGAATATTGTTCTGTATTCCATGTTCTGGGTGAGCAGCGGGCTACTTTTATACTTTTGTGGCACGTTTTTTATATTCCTTTTAAGTGATAAAGTTTTGTCGAAAGATGCCAGGCCCGACATATTCCGTCAGTATTGGTATACCAACCTGATTTTCTACATACTTTTTTGTGTACTGGCAAGCATAGGCATCTGGCTGAGCCGATACGATGAAGAAAATCGAATTTAAACTTGCTCAGCTTACAGATAGTTGATAAGTTTATAGTGGGTGACTTAATTACAGTAGAAATGTTGCCGCTCGCTCAATCGAAGTCTTAATTCGTTGACTTTCAGTGGCGGATTGCTCAATTTTACGTTGTTTACATGGTGCTGGAATAGAATTATGTCGATGGACTCTGGTTTTGTAATTGCTGTGGGTACGGCCGTACTCCTGATGATGGCAGTGTTCATCATCATTTTCGTGGCCTATTACCAGCAAAAACAGGCCAAACAACAACTGGCATTTAAAGAATTGCAGGCGCAGCACCGCCGGGAGCTGATGGAAGCAACCTTCCGAGGGCAGGAAGAAGAACGCCGACGACTTGCCGAAGATATGCACGACGGAATCGGCACCATGCTTTCGATCACGAAGATGAGCCTGAACCAATTGGAGAAGCAGGTAGGCGGGGAAGTACAGGTTGGCTTTCAGTTTCAGAAAACGCGGTCCATGATCGACGAAACCATGACCAATGTTCGGCGAATAAGCCGAAACCTCGTACCAACCACCCTCGAACGGTTTGGTTTGCTGGCCGCTCTGGAGGAACTGGTCGATCGGGCCACGGATAATGACATTGAGGTGGAGCTGGTCTATCCTGAACCAGAACTTGGGTTTCTGCCTGCTCTCGAACTGATGCTCTATCGGATTGCCCAGGAGTTGCTCAATAATGCCATTCGGCACGCCCGCGCCAGGCATATCACCATTCACCTGATTCGTTTTGAAAATGAAGTCCGCCTATCGGTCATCGACGATGGAGTAGGCTTTGATTTTGATGCGGTGATGGAAAATCGGAAAGCAGGATTAGGGCTTCGTAATATTGAAAGCCGCCTGAATGTTGTGAATGGCCATGTTACGTTCGATGTGGCACCTGGCCGGGGCTCACGGATTCATGTGCAGGTTCAGCTCCATGATGCACAGCCTGTTGATTTATTGAGTTAATTTGGCCGCCGGATGGACGCTCCTGTGCCTCAATCGGTATATCCTTAAACTCTACCCTCCTCTATGCGAAAAATTAAACTGGCCCTCTGCGACGATCATACCCTTTTTCGCGTCGGGATGGCAACCATTCTTGGCCAGATTCATGATTTTGAGTTGATTCTGGAAGCCGGAAACGGGCAGGAACTGATCGAGAAAATTGCCCGGAAAACACCGGATGTCGTACTTCTGGACCTACAGATGCCTGTTATGGATGGTACGGCTACGGCCGATTACCTGCGCGAAAACCATCCGCTTATCAAAATTGTAGTACTCACCATGCACGATGAAGATCGGATGGTGCTGCATTTATTGGAGAAAGGGGTTAGTGGCTACCTGCTCAAAGATGCTGAAGCCGGAGAAGTCGAAAAAGCCGTTCGAAAAGTGATGGACGAAGGCGTTTACCTAAACGAATTTGTGTCCAAAGCGATGCTTCGCAAAATGACCAACAAGCCGACGGTCAATAAGCCTGTGAATGCCTTTTATAATAGCAAAATCCTCCTCTCAGAACGCGAAAAAGAGGTATTAATGCTAATCTGTGAAGGATTATCGACTAATGAGATCAGCGAGAAAATATTCCTGAGCCCTCGTACGGTGGAAGGCCATCGACTACGCATCCTTGAAAAAACCGGCACCAAAAACACGGCCGGTATGGTGGCGTATGCGTTTAAAAATAACCTGGTCTGAGTTGGGAATTTATAGACTTCCCGTTTTCCCGCCATCGACGGGTAGATTAATGCCGTTGATCGATGCGGCTGCGGGCGTACACAGAAAGGCTACTGCAGCGGCTACTTCTTCGGGTGTGGCAAACCGTCCGATGGGGATTTCCTGGGCCAACTGAGTGGCAACTTCTTCTTCCGATTTGCCAGAAGCTTTCGCCCGTATCGCCAGTGTAGATTCTAACCGGGCTGTTTGGGTATAACCCGGCAATACATTGTTGACCGTAATACCAAAGCGGCCGATTTCAAGCGATAAGGTCTTTGCCCATTGCGCCACCGCCCCCCGAATCGTATTGGAAACGCCCAGGCCGACAATCGGCTGTTTAACCGATGTGGATATAATATTGACGATTCGGCCATAACCCAGGCGTTTCATCGACGGAACAACCGCCTGCACTAAAGCCTGGTTGTTGAGCAAATGATTATGAAATGTCTGGACAAATTCGTCGGGCTGGGCATCGATCAAAGCCCCACCCGGAGGGCCACCTGTGTTATTGACTAGAATATGAACATCCTGAAAGCGCTCCAAATAGGTAGTAACGGCTGTCTGTACAGCGCCCGGCTGGCTAAAATCGGCGACTATATAGTGATGCGTTTGTCCCTTTGTTGTATCCAGCTCGGCCAGCACCGATTTTAACTTCTGTTCATTGCGAGCGATCAAGGTGACAGTAGCGCCCAGTAAGGCTAATTCTATGGCACTGGCGCGACCAATACCCTGTGTGCTGCCGCCTACCAGCGCTGTTTTTCCGCGTAAGTCAAGATTCATGGATGTTCGTTTGTGGCCAGCGCTAAAGATCGGTTCAGGAACCTAAAAATCATAGGTAAATCTGGAAAACAGACGCACAGGTACCAATCATCCATACAAACAGTAGGCAAAGATGAGAAAAATACCGCTGGCGTAGTTTTGCTTAAACAAATTAGTAGCTTTGGGCAACTTTGAATCCAGTAATAACCTTTGCATTTCAGGAAACCATGTCAAAATCGTTAATTGTTGTCATAGTGATCGCCCTTATTCTGGGGATGTACGGTTGTAGCTCCTACAACGGTCTGGTTCAGAATGATACAAATGTTCAGGAAAAATGGGCTCAGGTCCAGACTCAATACCAACGCCGTTCCGATCTGATTCCAAACCTGGTACGTACGGTACAGGGCGCTGCTAATTTTGAAAAAAGCACGTTGACCGCTGTGATTCAGGCTCGGGCCAATGCCACCAGCATAAAATTAGAAGCCGACCAGTTGACCCCCGAGAATATTCAGAAGTTTCAGGCTGCCCAGGATCAGTTGAGCGGATCTCTGTCGCGGTTGCTGGCCGTTGCCGAAAGCTATCCACAGCTAAAAGCCACGCAGAATTTTTCGGAGTTGCAGGCGCAGTTGGAAGGCACTGAAAACCGGATTTCGGTAGCCCGGAACGATTTCAACGGTGCTGTTCGCGTGTACAACCAGTCGGTACGGTCATTTCCGAACAATATTTTCGCAGGGATCTTCGGCTTCCCGGTAAAAGGCTTCTTCGAAGCTTCACAGGCGGCTCAAAGCGCTCCAACGGTTCAGTTTTAATCGCATAGGGCGTGGGGCCAGGGGTAGGGGAATCATCGACTCTTCGCCCCTGGCCCTCTGCCCTTAGCCCTCTGCATCATGCCCCAAAATCCTTTCTCTCCCGACGAGCAGCAACGTATTGTTGAGGCAATCCGACAGGCCGAAAAAGCCACATCGGGCGAAATACGCGTGCATGTGGAAGCCCATTGTTCAAAAGCAGACCCAGTACAACGGGCCATTGATGTATTCGCTCAGCTAGGTATGCATGAGACCAAAGACCAGAATGGCGTTCTGTTTTACCTGGCCCATGCCGATCGGAAGTTCGCCATTATTGGGGATAAAGGCATCGATGCTAAAGTCCCGGTTGATTTCTGGGAAAGTACAAAGGATCTACTGCGCAGTCATTTCAAACAGGGCGCTTATGCCAAAGGGCTCAGCCTGGGCATTGAGCGGGCTGGCCAGCAGTTGAAACATTATTTTCCCTATACCAGCGACGATATCAACGAACTCTCCGACGATATTTCGTTTGACTAAATACTGCCGTGAATGTACACTTCATTATAAATTACCTTTTCCGGGTGCGTCGCTTTGGCGTCGCCATCTGTCTGTTGATTTTTTCGGTCAGTGTCTGGGCGCAGGATACAGCAACGGATGCCGTCATTCCCGACAAGCCTAACCCGCCCCGTCTGGTCAATGATTTTGTCGGTATTTTGAGTAGTAGTGAGCGGACCCAGCTAGAGCAGAAGCTTCGCGCTTATAACGACTCAACATCTACACAGATTACGATAGTCATTGTCAAAACTACGGAGCCATACCCAATTGGTGATTTCGCTTTTCAGGTTGGTCGTAAATGGGGGGTGGGCCAGCAGGGCAAAAACAACGGGCTGGTTCTGGCGTGGGCAACTCAAACCCGTAAAATCTACATTGCTACAGGGTATGGTGTAGAAGGCGCTGTCCCAGATGCAATTGCTAAACGCATCATCAGCAATACCATCGTTCCGGCGTTCAAACAGGAGCAGTGGTATCAGGGGCTGGATGCGGCAACGACCGAGATTATCCAGCGACTTCAGGGAGAATATAAAGGTGACCCCAAATCCAATTCTGACGATGAGGGGGCTGGTACCTTTTTTATTGTGCTGATCGTTTTTCTGATTATTATCTTCATCATTGCCCGTAAGAATCGCGGAGGAGGAGGCAACAACCGAAACCGGGGCGGTGGCTGGGGCGGCCCTGTTTTCCTGCCGACTCCAGGCTGGGGATCGGGTTGGGGTAGCTCAGGAGGTGGCGGCTGGAGCGGTGGCGGAAGTAGTGGTGGTGGCTTCGGCGGCTTTGGTGGCGGCAGCTTTGGTGGCGGTGGAGCTGGCGGAGATTATTAAGATAATTGATTCGAGGAGCGATGAGCGCAGAAATTGCCTTCATTGCCCCTCGAATCCTTCTAAAGCACCTGTTTCTCAATCAGCAGAATAAACAGGTGAATCACTTTGATATGGATTTCCTGAATGCGGTCGGCATACCCGAAGTGGGGCACCCGAATTTCGACATCGGCCTTACCGGCCAGTTTACCACCATCTTTTCCCGTTAACAAAATCACCTTCATCCCTTTCTCACGGGCGGCTTCTACGGCTTTAAGAATATTGCCCGAATTACCACTGGTACTTAAGCCAAGTAAGACATCGCCTTCGTTGCCCAATCCTTCGATAAATCGCGAGAACACGAACTCGTAGCCGTAATCGTTGCTAACGCACGACAGGTGGCTAACATCCGAAATGGCAATAGCTGCCAGCGAACGGCGATTGTCCCGGTAGCGGCCCGAAAGTTCTTCGGCGAAGTGCATAGCGTCGCAATGTGAGCCGCCATTTCCACAGGAAATGATCTTGTGGCCCGATTTTAACGCGTCGGCCATCAGGATAGCCGCCTGTTCAATAGCTTCCAGATGGGCGGGGTTGGCCAGGAACGTATCCAGAACCGATTGGGCTTCGGTTAATTCCTGACGAATAAGATCAATCATTGATGCTGTAATAAAGTTTATCGGCTGTAAAGTTGTGAAGTTGGTGACTAAGACCCAACTCTGTTGGTAAATTAGTACATTGTTATAAAAGTTTTGCTGTATTTTCTGTCATTCCGACGAAGGAGGAATGACAGAAAAACACTTAGAGACTTAAATACAGTAAATGATTTGCTCTTAAAATACCCAGTTACGGTAGGGGAGGTTCCAGCGCAGGGCAAAACTGCCTACCTGTTCGCCATAGCTATTGGTTCGAAGCTGACTATCCTGATAGCGGTACAGAAACCGACCTTCCAGAAATATGTTGTGCCGGATCATATATGAAGCGCGTACGTCGGCATAGGTAATGATGGTTTTGCGACCCTGACCAATATAATTACCTTCTCTGCGAACTAAGGTTTGATAATCTTTCAGAATATTGCCACCATAGTTAATGTCGGTTGCTGGATCGGCTCCGTACATCATAACCCCCCCGATGCCGTTGAACGACCATTTTTTCTGTTGATAGCGAACAATACCTAAACCTTCTACAAAATTAGCGCCCAGTGGATGCGCCAGGGGTTGACTATAATGCGCGTAATTGGTTTGCCCCGCGCTAACATCCAGCCCGGATTCGTGCGAGTACGTATACGGCCGCGCCAGATTCATCTCGACCTGTAGATCAAGATTCGGCACATCAAAGGCGTCGATGTATTTACCACCTACCTGAATAGCAAACTTGTTGGTCCAGTCACCCTGCCCCGCCAGAAGTGGTTTTAAGCGAAACTCATCCAGCAAAATCTGCGAATACACCAGAAAATGCGACAGGAAATTCGCTTTCAGATCGATGCCAATAAATGCATTGTCTTTACTGCCCAGGCTAGACTCTACATAGCGATACAGAATAACCGGATTTAAATAGCTCAGATCCAGTCGATCGCGGCTAAAGACCTCGGCTTCAAATACCCCTACATTCAGGAAATCCGTCACGTTGATGCTCAAATGGTGGATAGCCGCAAATTTTGGAGGGATTAACTTTTCTTCTTTAGGAACCAGAGCCTGGGTGTTTTGTAGCGAGGTAAAAAGATTAGTATACTGAATACGCTTACCGAGCCGGGTGGATAGCTTCAGAAACAGATAGGCGGGACTGTTGTCGGACAGAAACAGCGACCGAAAGCCATTTCCGAAGAAATTTCTGTCGTGCCCAAATTGAACGTTGATCACTTTGAGCGTATTGAACGTAATGTATCCGCGTGCTGAGAGAAAATCGACCCCCCGAGTACCAAATTCTTTTATAAAGCTCTCGCCAGGTGCCGTTCGCTGAAGTACACCTGTTCTAGCATACTCAAGGCCCTGCCCGTAGGTATCGCCATACTGTTGGATATACGTTGGAAAAATAGCCTGATTATCCGAAAAATAGGTATAGAAGCCAAGTTTGCGGCCAATGGTGCCGCGTACTTCCACGCCACGCGTGTTGATAAACAGGGGTTGCTGATCGGTTGGGGAAACGCCATCGTTGTATGAAGTGCGGTCAAGACCGGGGCCGATATAGAAAACCGGATTAACGTGCAGATCAACGTCGGGCGTTTGCAGGTTGTAAAAGTCCGCCTTCTTTTTATAGAAATGCTTCAACAGCGGTCGGGGGCTATCGCCAACCGTTCTGGGCGATCTCAAATGACGGGTAAACGGATCTTTTCCCAGAGTATCATAAGGCGTTGCCCATTCCCAACTATCGTTGCGGAGGTATTCGATCGTAAAGTAGTCAGTGTCCGATAAGCTACGTTTGGGATGCGCGGCTACACTGTCGGCCAACTGGATAATGCTTTGACGATTGTAAGGCTTGACAGTGCTATGAAATCCATCCGCCCACTGATTCTGGCGAATTTCAAGTCGATCAATAAGGTGGTAGTAATCAGCGTTGAGCGGTACAAATGGACTTTGTGCCCGTACACATAACGAAAAGAAAAGGAAACAGATAACGTAACCGTTGTGGCGCATGTACTGTACTAACATTGGCCCTGTCGGGCTTCTTGAGAACTAAGTTGAACCGTATGAGCCGCTTAAATTAGGCAATTGGTTTGGATATACGCCAACCTTGGGGCTAATTTACAGGCAAAGAAGCCTACAAACCATGTTTGTTTTTGCCCAGCAACCTTCCTTAGCGAACCAATTTATCGCCGAACTTCGAGATGTGTCTATTCAGCAGGATCGGCTGCGATTCCGTCGTAATCTTGAACGACTTGGTGAATTGATGGCGTATGAGATTTCCAAAAAATTGCCCTATCAATCGGTCAACGTTCAAACACCCCTCGGTGTATCGAACACGCAAGTGCTTCGCCAACAGCCAGTTCTGGCGACCATATTACGGGCTGGCCTGCCTTTTCACCAGGGGTTTGCCAATTATTTCGACCGGGCCGAGAACGCATTTGCCGGTGCTTACCGAGGGTATTCATCGTCTGGCGATGATGAATTTGAAATCGCTATGGATTACATCGTTAGTCCTGATCTAAGTGGGAAACCCCTGATCCTTTGCGACCCTATGCTGGCTACAGGCCGTTCGCTCGAAAAAGTCTACCATGCTTTACTGCGCTACGGCATTCCTTCCCAAACCCATATTGCGGCCGTTATTGCCAGCCCCGAAGGGATTCGGCATGTACAGCAGCAACTTCCGCAGTGTCATCTATGGCTTGGCGCTATCGACGACCACCTGAACGAACATTTTTACATTGTGCCCGGTATCGGCGATTCCGGCGATCTGGCCTTCGGAGAGAAAGTGTAAGGTGATGTATGATGTACTAGTGATCTACATCCTATATCATACATCATACATCACATATACTGCTTAACGAAGGTCGACTACTTCGACGCCGGGGTATTTGCCTTTATCAAAAACGAAATACGAATCAGGCACATTTACATTCGGTGTAAACTTGGTAATCGTATACGTAGTTCGCTTGCCATCTTTATTGATAATGAGCCAGTTTCGGACCGATTTGTCAGCCTTGTCGACCGAAATTTGTAAGGTGGCGATGGGGCTTTTGGGGCGGTTAGGGGTAAGTTCAATGACTTCAAGCGTTCGGCCTCCTTCTTTCTGCTCTTTCAAAAACCGATAATCAAACCCTCGCTTATAAATTGTGTAGATCTGGGTTGGGTTCAGTTCTCCACCACCACTGGCATCATAATCCTGCACGTTAACCTCGTTCGTTTCCTTGATGTAGGTCGACATTGTTTTGCCATCTGTGAATACTTCCTGCCCGCCCAGAATGAGGTGAAATTTTTCGTTTTTTACCGTCAGGTCACCTTTATACGACTCTTTCGCGCCACCTCCGGCACTGGTGTAGGTAAAAGCGGCCTGGTACGATTTCAGGGATTTATATCGTTTGCTCATGGCATCCAGAATGCCCTGAGCCCGTTTATCTTTCTGAGCGAAGGCCAACGATACGGTAAGGAAAGCCACGCTTAGCAAACATGCTATTTTCTTCATTTTTTATAGTTGTTACGCAGTCATACAGGTTTTAACCCGCTTATAAGTCTTAGACGGGAAAGTGAATGGAAAAGTTTAATTGTTGCTCGAAACAGTGAGGGAATCAGGTTAGTCGCCTTTCAGCCGTTTGAGCAAGTCTTCCAGCATCTGTAAGTCCTGCACGAGTACATCGCGGGCTTTGCTGCCTTCAAAGGCACCTACAATCTTGGCCGCTTCCAACTGGTCGATCAGCCGACCTGCCCGGTTATAGCCAAGTTTAAGTTTGCGCTGAATCAGGGAGGTACTTCCCTGCTGGTGAATGACGATCAGACGGGCGGCTTCATCGAACATAGGGTCACGATTGCCCAGGTCAACATCTTTATCGTCGTTCTGGCCACCATCGTCACCAACAAATTCAGGAAGGGCATAGGC
Organism: Spirosoma panaciterrae DSM 21099; assembly: GCF_000374025.1. Taxonomy (GTDB): domain Bacteria; phylum Bacteroidota; class Bacteroidia; order Cytophagales; family Spirosomataceae; genus Spirosoma; species Spirosoma panaciterrae. Next base: position 244,893 of record NZ_KB893184.1, read on the forward strand.
ATCATCATACCCGCGCTGGTTGCCCACGAACTCGCAGAGTTCTTCAATTTCATTCGTGTCAACAAATGGGCATTGCAGCCGGATAATCTCGGAATTTGACGACAGCAGCATATCACCCATACCAACAAGCTGCTCGGCACCACCCGTATCCAGAATTGTCCGCGAGTCAATTTTCGACGTTACCTTAAATGATAACCGAGCCGGGAAGTTGGCTTTGATCAACCCTGTAATCACGTTTACGGATGGTCGTTGGGTCGCTACGACCAGGTGGATGCCAATGGCACGCGCCAACTGAGCCAGTCGGGCAATGGGTTGTTCCACTTCTTTACCCGCCGTCATCATCAGATCGGCCAATTCGTCGATAATCAGAACGATGTACGGCAGGAAGCGGTGGCCTTTTTCGGGGTTAAGCCGCCGTTTTACAAACTTGGCGTTATACTCTTTCAGGTTCCGGCAACCCGCATCTTTCAGCAGGTTATAACGGGCATCCATCTCGATACACAACGAGTTGAGGGTATTGACCACTTTCTTGGTATCGGTAATAATAGGCTCGTCGGAATCGGGCAGTTTCGCCAGGAAATGCCGTTCCAGTTTGTTGAACAGCGTCAGCTCCACTTTTTTCGGGTCGACAAGAACCAGCTTCAATTGGGAAGGATGCTTCTTGTAAATGAGCGACGTAAGCAGCACGTTAAGCCCGACCGATTTCCCTTGCCCCGTTGCCCCTGCCATCAGTAAGTGGGGCATTTTAGCCAGATCGGCCACGTAAATCTCGTTCGATATGGTTTTGCCCAGCACAACCGGCAGGTCGAACTTCGAATTCGAAAAAGCCTCGCTGGTAATCATCGACCGCATCGAAACCATTTCACGGTTTTTGTTCGGTACTTCGATACCGATGGTTCCCATACCCGGCATAGGAGCAATGATACGGATACCCAGCGCCGACAGGCTTAGCGCAATATCGTCTTCAAGGCTTTTTATTTTGGAAATACGAACACCTTTAGCCGGAACAATTTCATACAGGGTAACGGTTGGGCCGATGGATGCCTGGATGGAGTCGATTTCAATACCGAAATTACGGAGCGTCGTTTCGATTTTCTCTTTGTTGGCCGTCAGTTCATCATCCGAAACCTGGGCTTTCCGATTATTCTGGTAATCCGTCAGCAGGTCGTTGGTGGGGTACTGATACTGGGGCAGATCGAGTGTAGGATCGTATAACCCATGTATGGAAACCAGATCATCATCTTCGAATGGATCCGATTCTGGCACCGACGCTGGGCTGGTACTGGCTTCATCGGTGTCCATTGGCTCCTCGGTTACGGCATCCCGATTTTTGATCGTAAGCGTAACACCCGTTGTTTTCGCAATCACATCGGCTGGTGGGGCCTCTTCTTCAGGTACCTTCTCCGTATAGGTTTCGGTCTGGTCGGGTTTTATGAACGTATTCGCAGGAGAAGGGGCTGGAGTGGGTTTCACGTCTTCCTCAAAATCTTCGCCATTAAAGGCTTCATCGTCTTCGGGCTCAAATTCACTTTCTTCGTACGTCTGCAAGGGATTGTCGACACGGTTGCGCGGCTTTGTGCGTACCGGACGAGAGAACTCGGGGAGTTTAATGTGCCGTATATCGAAGAAATACACCACAAAAAAGAAGAGCAGGAAACCGATAAACGCCAGATTGCCCCAGCCAAACAAGCCGTACAGCAGGACGTTCAGTTCATAACCTATCCCTCCGCACCAAACGCTGGATGTAGTGGCGGAATCAGTTACTAAAACAATATACCCCAGCATTAGGCTACTCCATACGGTTACAAATAACAAGGCTGTAGTAGTCCGGCTCAGAGGAAGGAGTTCGGTTCCAAAGGTTAGTTTATAACCAGCCAGAAATACGATGATCGGTATGGCTAGTGCCCCCACACCAAACCAGCGGAACACAAACGCATGGGCAATGTAAGCGCCCACCAGCCCGACCCAGTTTCGTGTTTCGCTGGCTGTTTCTGACAATGGTTCTGAAAAAGCAGCGCCAACAACACTCTGGTCGGCAGGGCCATTGAATAAGTAGGAAATAAAAGCAACCAGTAAGCCAACAGCCGTCACCATGAGCAAAACACCCAGGGTAAGTACGGATCGCTGATCGGTAAACCAGCGGTCCAGCGCGGCTCCCCAATTGAAAGTAGACCGTGGAGAGCGGCTATTGGATTTGTTGTTTGGTAATCGGGGACGTGGCTCGTTCCGTTCGTCTGAACGTCGGAGCGTATTCTGGCGTGGAGACGTAGTTGGTTGTGCCATAAACTTGGGGTTAGGCGGTAGCGGTAGGTAAATTTCCCACTTTTTACCGAAAAACAGTTTAGTACTACAAAATATTACAACATCTTACCAACCGGGTTAAAAAAGTCCAGTTAGCGATTGATTCGGTCGGTAAGGAGTCGTCTCCTGACGGGTACAGCACAAGATGCGCGAAAGAGCCTGTTTACAGATCCTGTAAAAGTTGCTGATTGATCCGTTTGGCCAGGCCAGGCCCTTCGTAGATAAAGCTTGTGTATACCTGCACCAGGCTAGCCCCGGCTTTGAGTTTTTCCTGCGCGTCTTCGGCGGTTGTGATGCCGCCAACACCAATAATGGGAAAAGCCCCTCCTGATTTCTGATGTAGATACCGGATTACTTCCGTGGCCCGATTTCGCAGCGGCTGACCACTAACACCACCAGCCCCGATTTGGTCAACAATAGTCGGTTCAGTGCGTAACCCTGCACGGCTGATGGTTGTATTGGTTGCTATAACCCCGGCGATTTGGGTTTCGCTCACAATAGCGATGATGTCGTCCAACTGTCCATTGGTGAGGTCTGGCGCAATTTTCAGTAAAATGGGTTTAGGCGTAGGGCGTTGGTGATTTTCCTGTTGCAAGGCAGCCAATAACTTCGTCAGCGGTTCTCGTTCCTGCAGGTCGCGCAGACCGGGCGTGTTGGGCGAACTGACGTTTACGACGAAATAGTCTACTGCATCAAACAATTCCCGGAAATTAATCAGGTAATCGTCCAGGGCATGCTCATTAGGCGTGTCCTTATTCTTACCGATATTGCCCCCAACGATCACCGGATTTCCGTTGCGATTGCGGGCAAACTGCCGGAGCCGTTCGGCCGCTGGGGCGACGCCTTTGTTGTTGAAGCCCATTCGGTTGATAAGCCCACCATCGGCCTTCAGGCGAAACAAGCGGGGACGGGGATTACCGGGCTGGGGGCGTGGCGTAACGGTTCCAATTTCGACAAACCCAAATCCAAGGTCACTAAGCTCACTAACCAGTTCGGCATTTTTGTCGAACCCGGCTGCCATGCCAACTGGATTGGGAAACGTCAGGCCAAAAACGGTACGAGCTAAACGTTTGTCTTCGAGCACATAAAACTTTCGGCACAGAAAGGAGGCTCCGGGAATCGACAGCGCGAATTTAAGTAGCGTAGTGACAGTATGATGGATCGTTTCGGCATCAAAACGAAACAGCAACGGTAGGATAATACGTTTGTACATGCTGCAAAAATACGTCCATAAACCTAAAAGGCTGCCGAAACCAATTGGGTTTATCCAAATAAGTCGGACGATAAATAGCGGTCGCCCCGGTCGCAGATGATGCAGACAATAACACCACTTTCCAGCTCCTGGGCTAGTTGAACGGCAGCATGGACGGCTCCACCGCTACTCATGCCCGCAAAAACACCTTCAGTACTGGCTAGTTTACGGGTCATCTGGGTGGCATCATCGGCCGAAATTTCGATGACGCGATCCACTCGTTGCGGCTCAAAAATTTTAGGAAGGTATTCTACCGGCCATTTCCGAATCCCCGGAATCGACGACCCATCCGTAGGTTGGCAACCAACGATCTGAACGGCCGGATTTTGCTCTTTCAGATACCGTGACGTACCCATGATGGTGCCTGTAGTACCCATCGATGACACAAAATGTGTAATGGCCTCGGCTGTATCGCGCCAGATTTCCGGGCCGGTAGTTCGGTAATGGGCCAGGTAATTATCAGGGTTGGCAAATTGGTTGAGCAACAGGTAATCGCCTTTTTGTACCTGCGCTTCGGCATAGTCACGGGCGCTTTCCATAGTCTCGGTCAAAATAACCTTCGCTCCAAAAGCTTCCATCGTCAGAACTCGCTCTCGTGTCGAAGTTTCAGGCATCACCAGTTCAATGTCGAGATTGTAGAGACGGGCAATCATAGCCAGTGCAATACCCGTATTGCCACTAGTCGCTTCAATCAGCTTCATACCCGGCATAAGATCACCACGGTTGAGCGCGCCCTGGATCATACTGGCAGCCGCCCGGTCTTTGACGCTACCGCCAGGGTTGTTGCCTTCGAGTTTACCGTATATTGTAACGTTTGGATTTGGATTGAGTCGGTTCAGTTCAACCAAAGGTGTATTGCCGACTAAATCGAGCAGGGTTGCCATGCTGATTCGGATGAAACTTGTTCTTAGGTTGAAGAAGGTTAAACCCGCTCAATTAGTTCGCAAAATAGAAGGCTAATTTATGCGGATGTTGGGTGCCAGAACGAGTTCGACGGAGCGGCTTAGGCAGATTAAAATAATTTATGATTAGCTAATTGCTTGATAATGAATTTTGTTTAAAATTGCTTTTGCAAAAAAACAGTTTTCTGTTTATTCACGCCTGTTCAATCGTTCCACAAAATGAAAAAGACTTTATTGGCTAAACCTTTATCGGATAGGCACGTTGAGCAAATTGCCGGTCAGTTTGCTATGCCCGATCTAACCTTACCGTTTTGGGGGTGTCGGAAGAAGATGCCCATGCATCGTATTGTGCGGTTGGAAGGCGAGGGAAATTATACCTTATTCCATTTTGCGGATGGGAGCCAGTTGATGGTTTCGCTTACGCTGAAAAAAATGGAAACCCGCTTGTCGCCCAGAGTATTTGTTCGGCCGCACAAAAAGAATATTATCAACTTATTGTATCTGGAAGCCGTACACCCCGACCGTCAGCAGCTCAGTGTGAGCCTGGTCAATGGCGATCGCATTGAAGTGTCGCGTCGGAAGGCCAGCCGATTTATCAAGCAGGTCAAAGGTTTTCAGCAGGAAATTATGACGATGGAGGCTTAACTAGTGGTTTCAGGTTTCAGGTAATGAACCCGAAACCTGAAACACGCTTTACTTTTTCAGTTTGGCTAGTTCTTCGTCGCGTAGCGGGCGACGAAGAATTTTACCCACGTTCGATTTGGGCAGTTCGTTTCGGAACTCAATTACGCGGGGCACTTTATAAGGGGTTAAGTTTTCGCGGCAGAACGCTTTGATGGCGTCGGCAGTGAGGTTGGGATCTTTTTTGACAACGAAAATTTTAACGACCTCCGTTGATTTTTCATCTGGAATGCCGATACAGGCAACCTCCAGTACACCAGGGCATTGTGCTACTACATCCTCAATTTCGTTTGGGTAGACGTTGAACCCTGATACCAGAATCATGTCTTTTTTACGGTCAACGATCTTGAAGAAACCATCTTCATTCATCACGGCCACATCACCTGTTTTAAACCAGTCGCCCAGCATCGATTTGGCGGTTTCTTCGGGTCGATTGTAATAGCCTTTAAACACCTGTGGGCCACGGGCTACGATTTCGCCGGGTTCGCCGACAGGCGCATCGGTGCCGTCTTCCCGGATCACTTTCATGTCGGTGCTGGGCCAGGGAATACCAATGGTACCGACCCGTACAGTTCCATCGACCGGATTGGAGCTAAGCACGGGTGAGGTTTCGGTGAGGCCATATCCTTCGCAGGGCGTATTGCCAGTTAGTTTGGCCCAGCGTTCGGCTACGGCTGTCTGAAGAGCCATACCGCCTGCTGAGGTAACCTTTAAGTGGCTGAAATCAACCTCGCTGATGCGCGGGTGATTTAGCAGGCCATTATACAGGGTGTTGACGCCGGTAAAGGCCGTAATCTTGTATTTCTTTAAATCGTCGATAAACGCATTCAGATCGCGAGGGTTGGTGATCAGTAGGTTCATCGCTCCGCTCTTTAATGCGGCTAAAGCATTGGTTGTCAGTGCGTATACGTGATAGAGGGGTAGGGCTGCCACAATAATGCCTTCGCCATCCGGGATATGGCCGGGTTTCATCCAGTAATGCTGACATTCCACATTCGCGATAATGTTCCGATGCGTGAGCATGGCGCCTTTCGAGACGCCCGTTGTGCCGCCCGTGTATTGCACAAAGGCCAGGTCGGTATTTTGGATCGTTACGGGTTTCAGCGGCTGTTTGCTTCCCTGACTCAGCGCGTCGTTGAACGAGATGGCATCAGGAAGTTTGTAGGCGGGTACAAGCTTTTTGACGTATTTAACCACCGCATTAACGATCTGCTTCTTGGGGAAGCCCAGTAAATCGCCAAGCTGTGTAACGATCACATGCTGAATATCGGTACGGTCAATAATTTTCTCCAGATTGCTGGCGAAGTTGGCCAGAATTACAATGGCTTTAGCACCCGAATCCTTAAACTGGTGTTGCATCTCGCGAGGAGTATACAACGGATTTGTGTTGACTACGATCAGTCCAGCCTTTAGTGCTCCAAACATCGCCACTGGATATTGCAGGGTATTGGGCATCTGAATGGCCAGCCGGTCTCCCTTTTGAAGATGAAGGCCATTTTGCAAAAAGGACGCAAATTGGGTGGCCAATTCGTTGAGTTCGCCAAAGGTAATTTGCTTGCCCATACAGGCATAAGCCGGACGGTTGGCAAACTGCTGGCACCCTTCTTCAAACAGAGCCACCAACGACGTATAGGCATCAGGGTTAATTTCGTAGGGGACTTCTTTCGGATAAAAGCGTCGCCAGGGGTATCGGTCAATAGCTGATTGCGTATTCATGTAGAAATGACAGGTTTAAAAGCAAAGGTATTTGCTCAGTTTGTTTTGATAGAGTGGTAATTTGTAAATGGCTGCTTTATGAATACAATCCGTTGAATTAAACGGATAAGTCTCGCTGTAGGCTTCTCTCAGGTTGGGACGGCTAATTGTCTTAACTAGCGAGCCGCAAACGTATGTTCGATTTTCTCCGCTCTGTACACAAATTTAAAGAAATTGTTCTATTAGGATGGGGTTCGGGCAGATTATTCAAACAAAAAACGCCGGAGCCCTGAGGTCCAGCGTTTTTTGTTTGACCGCTTGTACATTTATTTGACCATTTGTACAACAGTAATGTTAAAATGCAACATTAGTCAGGAAAATGCGTCATTCAATTGACGCCCCATAAGCGTTTAAGTTAAGAAAAGAATGCCGAAACGCCGGAACGCAGATGAGTCCGGCGTTTTTATTTTGTGCATCCCTTGCAAGATAAATAATAATTTCAAAAAAACAGGATTTCCAATAATTTTTGTCACCACCGAGTCACAAAGGCCATGGAATATTCTCTTTCTCTTTCGTTTGGGGAATTTTCTGAAAGTGATGAGTCTCTCAGGCATTAAACGACATCCCGTTCGATGATTTTGCCGCTGGCTTTTTCTTTTAAAATCAGCTTGTTTCGACCATCGTGGGTCATCTCCTGTTTGATCAGATAGTGGTCAGCATCGTAGTCTACCAGGGTGGATTCGGGTTTGAGACCCTCCTGGCCACGCCATACTGGAAGGACTACTTTTTCCCATTGTTTGGTTTCGGCTGATTTATAAGCAGCATCCAGAACGGCATTCACAATGTAGCCATCGTAGAAGGTTTCGGCGGGGGTACGCCCTTCTTCCTGCGCAGAGAACATGTCCGTAAACATATGGTTATAGCCCAGATCATTTACCTCGTCGCCAACTGGAAATAGCCACCCCGTGTTCGATTCAGCTTTTTCGGCTACATAATCGGCCCCTTTCCCGGTCGAAAACATCTCAAAACCCGTGCGCAGGAAGTTGTTGATCCAGATGGTGCCTTCGGTGCCCATCACTTCGTCGCGCAGGTCCATACCGCCCCGGAACGTCCAGCTTACTTCAAACTGACCAATGGCCCCGTTCTCGTACTTCACCAGCGCTATGGCATGGTCTTCGGCTTCGATGGGTTTTACCTGGGTGGCCGCCCAACACATCACCTCAACGGGTTTTACGTCTTTACCAATAAAGTTTCGGGAGATTTCGACGCAATGGCAACCCAGGTCGAGCATACAGCCGCCCCCAGCCTGCTCTTTGTCCCAGAACCAGTCGGAGTGCGGGCCGGGATGGGTTTCGCGCGATTTAGCCCAAAGAATACGGCCCAATGCGCCATTTTTGACGCTATCCAACGCTTTCAGAAATTTGGGTGTGTAGCAAAGGTCTTCCAGATAACCGGCAAAGATGCCCGCTTCTTCTACCGTTTTCATCATCCGCAGGGCTTCTTCGCCCGTGCGGCCGAGGGGTTTGGTACAGACGACGGATTTTTTATGCTTGGCGCAAAGATTGACGGCGGTTTCGTGGATGTTGTTCGGTAGAGCGATACAAACCATGTCCACATCGGGATGCGCAATGACCTCTTCCATATCGGTCGATGCAAAGCTACAGCCATAATCGGCTTTGAATTTGTCGGCGGTTTCCTGACGGCGGGCATAGATCGCAACCACCTTGTCGCGGCTGCGTTGCCCATGAATGGAATCGGCGTAGAAGCGGCCAATAAAGCCGCCCCCCAGCATGGCAATACGTTGCATAGGTAAGAGTTCGGGTAAAAGGTTAATGCGTACTTTCGTAACGATAAAGATGCGAAGCTCCATTTGATTACTGGATACATGCCCAATTTTTTTGACATAGAATCTATTTTCTTTACCGTGTGGGATTATCCCATGAGTTACCTGGAATTCTTTGGCGCCACCAGCGGAGCAGTGGCCGTTTGGCTTTCGGCGCGGGCGCATGTCTGGAGCTGGCCCATTGGGGCGGTGAGCGTGTTGCTTTTTTTCTTTCTGTTTTACCAGATCCAGCTTTATCCTGATATGTTTTTGCAGGTCTTTTTCTTTGTGACCAACTTACAGGGGTGGTGGCGATGGACGCACCCCAGGCAGGATGAAGCCGATCAGCATCAGGAACTCCGCATTAGCCGAATACCGAGCCGTCAGCTTATTGTCTGGACGGTTTCAGGCGTAATGGCTACGGTGATCCTCGGTACGTTTGCGAGTAATCTGCATGAGTGGTTTCCGGTATTGTTCAGTAAGCCCAGCGCCTTTCCATATCTGGATTCATTTACGACGGTTATGAGTATTGTGGCTACGTTTCTAATGATTGAAAAGCGCGTCGAATGCTGGTATGTCTGGCTGGCGGTCGATATACTTTTGACCTACATGTACTTTGTGAAAGGGGTGAAATTCGTTGGGGCTGAGTATTTTGTGTTCTGTTTTGTGGCAGCTATTGGCGCCTGGACCTGGACCCGCGAATACCGAAATTACAACACGGCTATGGCATCATGAGAACAGGGCTCGTATTTGGCAAATTCATGCCAGTACATCAGGGACATCTGGCGCTGATCGAGTTTGCCCGACGGCAATGCGACCGGCTTATTGTGTCCATGACCGTTACTTCTCAGGATGAGATTTCGCCCGATTTGCGGCTTCGCTGGCTGACCGAATTACTGGCCCCTTATCCAGCCATCGAGGTTGTGGCCGAATCCGACGATTTCCACGACCCTACCTTGCCACTTTGGGAAGCTACTAAACTCTGGGCTGCGTTCATCAAACGTCGGTTTCCGGCTGTGAGCGTCTTTTTTTCGTCGGAAGACTATGCCATTCCGCTGGCTTATCATTCTGGACTGACTCATATTGCCTTCGACCCTCCCCGGCAACAAGTGCCTGTTTCAGCGACATTGATCCGGCAGCAACCGACTCAGTATTGGGCCTATATTCCAGAGGTTGTTCGACCGTATTTTGTTAAGAAAGTCTGTCTGTACGGCCCGGAAAGTGTAGGAAAAACAACGTTGGCTGAGCAACTGGCAACGAATTTTCAAACGGTATTTGTACCGGAAATGGCCCGTCAGTTTCTAACGTCCAACCAGTTTACGGTAGATGATCTTGTTGAGATAGGCTACGCGCAAACCGAAGCGGTGCAGGCGGCAGAGCGATTGGCTAATCGGATTCTGTTCTGCGATACCGATCTGATTACCACGCAGATTTACTCGGAAATTTATTTCCAGTATGTACCTCCTGTATTGTATGAACTGGAGCAGCAGGTGCAGTACGATCAATATCTTTTGCTGGATATCGACGTTCCCTGGGTAGCCGATTCTCTGCGTGATCAACGCCATCGCCGACCCGAAATGCTGGCCCGTTTTCGGGAAGCTCTGGAACGTCGTAACATAGCGTACGAACTGGTCAGGGGAGGGTATGATGAGCGACTGGTAAGCTGTAAAAAACGCATTGACATCTTACTCACCAGTCCGATGTAAGAAAGGCATAAACTGAAAAAGCTCCTGGAGTCAGGAGCTTTTTCAGGATCAAGGTTAGATCTATCTATTTTTTGGTCGAATCAGGCATGACAATTTTTGCTGAGTCGGTGATTACTTCAGCGCTGTCTCCTCTCACGATGGTTTCACTTTCTACGACGGTTGCGGTATCGGATGCTGGCTGTTCAGATTCCGTTTTTTTCGATTGACAAGCTACGGCCAGCGAAAACGTAGCGGCTACAAACAAGGCTGATTTAACGAAATTTTTCATAGGATTTAATAGATTTCGAATGGTTAATTAGCCATTTATACGGATTCGTAAGTAAGGTAACCTATTGGCAGTAAATTTTAATTTCAGTTTAATGGTGTGCTGGTAATTGGGGCTGAATCGACTTTGTATAAGTCTGAAGAAAATTGTACGTTTCTTAGATTGTAAAGTATAAAGCAGCTTACATATAATTAGATTATTTTAAGAATTTTTGCCTATAATGTGCTGATAATTATGATATTACTTATTTTGTACTATAATTTTGCACTGAAACCAAATAGTGTACCTCTATGGCAGTTGCCAAACAATTTCTAAAAAGCAAACCTATTGCGAAAGTAACGTTTGAATTGTCGGCTGAGGCCGTCAATGGAGCAAAATCGGTCGCCCTGGCCGGTGAATTTAATGGATGGGACATCAGCGCCCAGGCCCTGAAAAAGCAAAAAGACGGTTCTTATAAAACAACCGTTGAACTGCCCGTAGGTAGCGAGTACCAATTCCGCTACGTGTTGGATGGCACGACATGGACGAACGATTGGGCTGCAGATAAATACGTAGCCAGTGGTGTAGCCGGTGAAGAGAACTCGGTCGTTGTTCTCTAAGAAAGACATTTACGTACGAAAACGGGTAATCAGGGTTTATAATTGACCTGATTACCCGTTTGCTTTTATAATTTGTTGAAATTCTGCCTTCTTTAGAAGCACAAAAAGCCTACACCGTAAAGCTATCCGATTCTACGTAGGCTTTAATAACGGCCATTTCGCCATCCTTACCCGGTTGCGAGTTGCCATGCTCCATACCAAAGATAAACTCTTTGTTTTCGGCCTTTTGCTTCTGGTAAATGTGCTTGAATATATTCTTGTAGTTGATTTCGCCCGTGGTCGGCTCCTTCCGGCCAGGATTATCGCCCATCTGGAAATAACCGATTTCGCTCCAGCACCAGTTGATGTGCGGAATAATGTGCCCTTCGTTTTTCTGCATATGATAAATGTCGAACAGAATCTTACAGGCAGGGCTATTGACGGCCCGGCAAATTTCGTAGGTCTGGTCGGAGGTACGCAGGAAGAGGTTGGGCGTATCGCTGAGAGGTTCGAGCACCATCGTCAAACCCGCCGGAGCCAGAATGTCGGCACCTCGGCGCAGCGCGTCGATGACATGGCCGGTCTGAATGCCAATGGGTAAGTTGCGTTCGAAATCGCCGGGCACAACGGTCGTAAATTTAGCGTTGACTCGCTTGGCGGTTTCAACGGCTTTGCGGCAACCATTCAGGAAAATTTCAATGTATTCGGGTTTTCCAGCGGCCAGCGTATTCTGACCATTGCCACCTTTATCGAGTACAAACACGCCCATGGTCATACCCAGACGGGTCATCTCTTTAGCAATTTTTTCCTGCAAAGCCACATCGCGGCCCATCATGCCATTATCTTCCAGCGCCGTAAAACCCATATCGGACATAAATTTGAGCTGGTCGATGGGGTCTTTGCCCGCGCTGTTTTCGAACATGCCGAAATGAGGGGCATACTTGAGCTTGAAATTGTTCTTGGCCAGAAAAGCGGGCTGCGAGTGCCAGTTATCGGCTACCGATTCGGCGGCAGCAGTAAGCCCCAGGCCTGCTGCTCCCAACGTTGATTTTACAAAATTGCGTCGTTGCATAATGATCTGAACCTGGATTGAGCAGATTAATGGATGAAAACAGATTTTGTTTTTTGCTTCTTCGAAGCATTTCAGCGAAAGCAAATCAACAAAATCAGATTAATCCACGAATCCGTTAAATCCCGGTTACTTTTTCTTCAAACTGGTTAAATATTCTACCAAATCGACTAATTCCTGCGTACTCATAGCTTCCTGAAGGCCCGATGGCATCATGGACGAATCAATTTGCTTCATCGAAACCACATCGGCCATTTTGTAATTCTGGACTACACCACCGGGAAATTTCATCTGCAGATCAGTTTCGGTTTTGCTGGAAACGATTCCCGTCATCGAGCTACCGTCTTTGAACTTCACCTCCCAGCCTTCAAAGCCAAAACTGATACCGGCATCGGGGTGTAAAATAGCCAGATACTGCCCTTCTCTCGGCAACTTAGAGCCGATTTCGGATAATTTCGGCCCAAAATCCATGCCTTCACCGTTAACCTGATGGCAAATAGAACAATTATTTTTGAAGACGCTGACGCCTTTTGCCGCGTCGCCCTTCATGGCCAGTAGTTCATTAATACCAGGCAGTTTTTTACCTTCGGCACTCTGTCCGCCGTCGAGGTAGCTGGCAGCCTGCTGACGGATGTTTTTCCGCCAATCGTTGCTTACGCCCTGTGCAGCCGCTTTTTTGTAATCGCCCGTGATGGCACCAGATTTGAGCAAGTCCAGGACCAGATCGGCGCCTTCCATGCTTCCTCCAAGCGAACGGGTGGCCTCTTTGCGAACAGAAGCGGGTCGTTTAGTATCCAGGGCGACTGTTTTCAGGATGTTGATGGATTCCTTATTCCCGATTCGGCGTAAAGCCATCAGCATATTCATTGTGGCTTCGGCATCAGGTCCGTTCAAAACGTCCCAGACCAGTGGGGCTCCTCCCTGTTTGAGCAACTGACGGGCTGCATCCCGGCCCATACCATCCATGGCTTTGGTCAGCGCCAGTTGTTTCAGACGGTTGTTTTCAGAAACGGGTTCGAAGCGGGTTACCAGTTCAAGGTATTCAGGGGTACCGTATACATCGTTGATTAATTTGGCAAGGGCATTCGTTGCTACAGGCGAATCGCGTACAAAAGCAGGGTCCAGGTGGCGCAACGCTAATTTGGTTACTTCGGTGGAGCCGTTATTGGTCTGTAAAATACCAAGTAATGCCGTAGATTTTTCAGTTGCGCCGGGGTTGAAATCGAATGCCCGGAAATAGCGAAGCCGCTGATTCACCAGTACAGTAGGGTCGCCAGCCAGTTTGGCCAGCAATGGAACCGACTCCTTAGTACGAGCCCGCCAGACAATATCACGCCCGGCTGCGTTAGCGATTGGGTCGCCCTTTACCTGATTCAACCAGGCAGTATAGTAGCTATCCCAGTTGCCATCGGCACCAATGCCCAACGCTTCCAGATACCAGCGGTCGTTGCCATCGTATTGACTGGCTAGCTGGGCCCAGAGCGCCGGTGCCTCGGGCGAGGTATTGCGACGAAGCGCGAGGATACACTCCCGGCGTACCTGAGTATCCGGATCGTTGACCAACTGTTTGAGGTAGGGGATAATGTCGGTTTTCCGTTCGCGAGCTGCTCGCAGCCCCGTAATGCGTAGGTCTGGATTGGGGCTTTTCAGCGCTGTTTCGATGTACTTCCTACCGTTGTCCAGTTGGCTCAGTAACCATAACGCCCGCGCCTGCATCCGTGGGTTAGCCGATGATTTATACAGTTTAACCAGGGATTTTTCAGCTTTAGCGCCCATGCTGTGGAGTTTTTGCCAACCAGCATAGCGAATCGCCATATTCGGACTTTGCAGGGCATCGATAGCGCCATCCGTCGTTGATACATCGACCTTGGGCATGGTGTAGGGGGAGTTGGGAGGGGCTACCCGGTACACGCGACCTCGGTTCTGATCGCCTGCCTGATGCCCACCTACACCCGGATCGTACCAGTCGGCAATAATCAGCGATCCGTCGGGAGCTACGCACACATCGGCCGGGCGGAACCACTGATCGCGAGCCCCTTCCAGGATGTTTACAATCTGGGCTTTGTAGCCAGCCCCCTCTTTTTGTACGGGATACGACCGCACTACGTTTGGACCGGCATCGCAGTGAATAACCTGATTCCGAAATGTTTCGGGAAGCAGGTTGCCTTCGTACACAAGGATGCCCGTAGGCGAACCGGCCCCGGTCTGGAGCAGATTAGGAACCACGCCCGGATCGTTCAGGTGCCAGTGTCGGCGCGGAATTTCGGGTTCTAGGTTGTCGCGGTTGGCTTGCCAGCCAGCGCCGGTCATTTCGTCGGTATAGCCGTAGTTGCCATATTCCATGACGTAGTTGATACGAACGCCCTTGTTTCCATCATCGTCGTTGTCCGACTGCCAGAGTGTGCCATACGAATCGACCGCTATTTCATAGTTATTACGGAAATTCTGGCCCAGCACCTCTACGTTTTTTCCGTCAGGGTCGCAGCGGAACACCATGCCCTGTTTGAAATTTTGTTTATTGATGGTTTTGCCCGTAGCAATATCCACCACGGCATTGTTGTCTTTATCGAGAAGCTGACCACCTTCATTGCCGAAGTTGAAATACCACTTACCATCGGGGCCAAACACGAAGGTGTGCATGCCATGGTCGTGCTGCTCGCCACCGATGCCGGTAAAAAGCAGTTCTTTTTTATCGGCTTTGTCGTCGCCGTTTTCGTCGGTGAGTACCCATACATTCGGGCTGTCGGAGACGATGACCTTATTGCCCTGTACCCAAATACCGAGGGGCGATTCGATGCTGGGGTCCTGATAAAAAACTTTGGTGAGGTCAGCCTTCCCGTCGCCATTCGTATCTTCCAGAATAACGATGCGGTCCCCTTCTTTGTGGGTTGGGTTGCCGTTAATAGCGGGTCGATAGTTATAGGCTTCACATACCCACACACGCCCACGGGCATCAACGTCGATATTGGTGGGATTGGTGAGCATCGGTTCGGCCGCAAAAAGCGTTGCTTCAAGACCGTTGGCTACATTCAGGCTCCCGACGGCATACTTAGGGTCATGTTTGTCGTCGTCGTTTAATTGAGCAAACAGGTTGTTCAGGTACGATCCTGAGGCCCTGTTGAGGTTACGATTCTGAAAAGCGCCGATAAACGTACCGCCAATAATCAGGCTGGCGGCAGCGATACGCATGGCTCGTTGAGAAAACAGAGGAAGGTTCTCTGAGGATGACCGATTCATGTGTTTATGCCAAGAAGAGATTGTCTTTTTGCTACGGTAAAGAGTCGTTCTTACGGTATTTATACCCATTGTTACTGTGACTATAGCGCATTTAATTTGTCTATACTAGCATTCTGGCCGCTTTTGTGTACACTTGTGTGCCGAATGGCATCTCACC
Organism: Spirosoma panaciterrae DSM 21099; assembly: GCF_000374025.1. Classification (GTDB taxonomy): domain Bacteria; phylum Bacteroidota; class Bacteroidia; order Cytophagales; family Spirosomataceae; genus Spirosoma; species Spirosoma panaciterrae. Next base: position 260,558 of record NZ_KB893184.1, read on the forward strand.
TAAATTCTTTAACGTATGGGTTTTCTGTATTCTATTCTGCTTGGTGGTATAGCAGGTTATATTGCCAGCCGCATCATGGAAAGTCATAATCCATGGTACATTAATGTTATTCTGGGTATAGTTGGAGGATTTGTCGGGGGATTTATTGCCCGGAAGCTGGGCAACGATCCTGACAACGATGGTCTGTTGATGAACCTGCTGATTGCGGTAGGGGGCGCTGTGGTGCTTATTTTCCTGGGCCGTTTGCTCTGACAGGTGCCGGGTAGCAAACAACGAAGAAGCCGCTTTCCAATGCCCTTTAAAGAGCACCGGAAAGCGGCTTCTTCATTGTCTAAGTTTATTGCGTCCGTTACGACTGCTTGGTGAACTCGCCCGTAGCGCGTAATTCCACTTCTTCACTTACAGGCATAGCACCCGCTCCGCCTACGCCAAAATCGGTACGCTTTATTTGTCCGGTCATTTTGAAGCCTACTTTTTCGGGGCCTGGTTTTCCATCACGACCGGGCATTTGTTTGGGACCTACCATCGTAGCATCGAGGGTAACGGGCTTGGTAACCCCATGCATGGTCAGGTCGCCACTGACTTTGTACTTATTGTCGGCTACTTTCTTAAATGATGTGCTCTTGAACGACATGGTTGGGAATTTAGCCGCATCGAACCATCGGTCGCCTTTCAGGTCGCCGTCGCGCCGTTCGTTGCCTGTGTCGATGCTGTTAATATCGGTCGAGAATTCGAAAACGGCATCCGAAAGGTCGGGCTTAGCGGCTGTAATTTTAGCGTCGAACGTTTTGAAATAGCCATCTACTTCCGATAGCATCAGGTGGGTAACGGTAAAGCCAACTTTAGCATGTGCTTTGTCCAGCGCCCAGGTTTGCGCGTAGGTAGTTGAGAAAGCAAACAGGGCAGCGGCTGTCAGTACTAAAGATTTTAGTTGTTTTTTCATTGATTGTAAAACTAGATTTAAGGTGAACAGGAACTACAAGTTAAAGCAAAACAGGTATTGACTTAATTGACCATACGGCTCTACCAGGGCAAAGGTTGCTTGTATAAAACCTTATAATAATCGGTAATCTACAGAATCTGATTCTAATTTACCCACAGTATAAGTAGATTTAACAGGTAATTTACCGAGGACGCCCTCCACCTGACTGACCACCAGCGGGTGCTGCCTGCTGGGGCTGACCACCGCCTTCGTTGCCGCCTTCTCCACCTTTCACGTCATCGTTGTTGACCGAGCGAGCTTTCCGACGGGGTTGCTCGAAGGTCATTTTACCAATTCGATACGTAAACGTCACTTTCAGGTTAGAATTGTATAAGTGTGTAACATTCTCCTGCGAAAGCAAGGGGGAGTTCAGGGTAGTGCGCATGGTTACGCCCCCGCTCACGAAATTCTCAGCCGCCAGGCCAATGCTCCCCCGCTTATTGGCCAGGTCTTTCCGAACCCCCAGCGAGTACATGTAGAAACTACCCATTGTTCCCTGCAACTGCGGACTAGGGCCCCGGAAGAAACTGAACACCTGCGCGCTCCAGCCTTTGTCGAGTTGTAGCTGGCTCATCAGCCGACCACCGATACTTACGCCCGAATTGTTGATGGTGATCGACTTGCCATCGGCTCCGGGGGTTAGGCCCTGCATGTACATATAATAACCGTCCAGGCCACCGTTGACGTTCCATTTTGGTGTCAGGTTAGCGTTGAAGAACACATTGGCGCCAACCGTGCGCTGAACCCCGATATTCTGGAATGTGGTAATGATACCGCCCGCCAGCGAATCGGATGGAATGCGGATCTGCGTGATGGCATTATTCGTTAACCGACCAAAAACAGCCGCGTTCAGATAAACTTTTTTGATGGTTGAACTGAGGCTTAGTTCGACATTATCGGTTAGCTCAGGGCTCAGGGTCGGGTTACCGACCTGAATCATCTGCGGGTTAGCCGCGTTCGGGTTGGGGTTCAACTGTTGCAGACCGGGCCGTTGAATCCGGCGGTTGTAAGCGGCCTTTACGGTAGTGCCCCCTTTCAGGCTTTTCGATACGTTGATGCTGGGAACCAGATTACTATAGTTGGGAATGGCCAGTGGCGTATTTTCATTGGCTTTGGCCGAAATACCCGTGTATTCGTACCGCGTACCGATCTTGAAGGTATACTTGCTGGGGGTTACGTACGTATACGAGATATAGCCTGCTCCGATGTTCTGATTATAAGCCAGTGAACCCGATTGATTGGAAGGATCAATCGCCAGTTCGCCGGTACTACCGCCAATCAGGTATTTGAAGCGACTATCGACCGTACGCATGATGGCTTTAGCCCCAAATTCAAGCAACTGGTTCTTTTTTACGGGTGTCTGGTAGTCGGTCTGAAAGGTTAATTCCTGATTGGTGTTGTTGTTGATATTCTGCTGCCGACGGGTCAGAACGTTGGCATCGTTCATAATGTCGGCGAAGAAATTATTGGTCAGGCCCGTGCGGCTGTACTGGGTCGAAATGCTCCATTCCTGCTGGGGTTTGAAGGTGCGGATATAGTCGAGGTTCATATCGACTGAATTCGACAGGTCTTTCCGGTTGACATCCCGATTGGTTAAGCTCAATAGCGAATCGCCAATGGATGAATTGGTCAACTGGGTTTGTTGCTGAATAAAGTTGCGGGTGCCAAACCGGACGTTGGCCGAGAGGGACTGATTCTTAGCCAGGTCGTAGTCGAAGCCGAGGTTATACTGGCCGAAAAGTGGTTTATCGAAAGCAGTACCCTCCTGGTGGGTTTTCTGGTATTGGGTACCTACCAACGTTGTCTGATCGAGGGTCGAAGAAGCTCGGTTGTACATGGCTCGCCCAAATCCCCCCAGCGTAATGCCTAACTTGCCCTGCCGATACGATCCGTTCAGCCCCAGGTTCGACGCCCGCAAACCGGCTCCGGCATCCACGTTCAGTGTCAGGCCGTGCAAGGTGTTCTTTTTGGTCACGATGTTGATAATCCCGGCGGCTCCTTCGGCATCATATTTAGCCGATGGGCTGGTGATGACTTCCACCGACTTAATCATGTCGGCGGGTAATTGCTTCAATGCATCGGCAACACTGGCCGCGACAATCGTAGAGGGTTTGTTGTTGATCAGCACCCGGATGTTCTGACTACCCCGCAGGCTCACATTCCCGTCCAGATCGACCGAAAGCATGGGTACACGTTTTAGAACGTCCGACGCATCACCGCCTTTCGTGGCAATGTCTTTATCGGCGTTGAATACCAGTCGGTCTACTTTTTCTTCAATTAAGGCGGCCTGACCCGTTACCACCACTTCGCTCAGTGTACGAATGTCGGCCGAGAGCCGCACCGAACCCATGTTGATCTCGGTGCCTTTGGCAATCGTGAAGGGTTTTGAATCCAGGTTTTTATAGCCGATAAAGGAGTATTGGAGTCGATAATCGCCAGGAGCCAGTTTGGTCATGGAAAAGACCCCTTTGGCATCCGATGTAGTGCCATCGACAGGCTTGTTGGTTTTTACGCTAATGAGGGCGATGGTCGCAAATTCTACAGGTTTGCCAGAGGTAGAGTCGATCAGCAGACCGTTGATTTTTCCGTTTCCTTTAGGTGTTTCTTCAGTTACGCCCGTAAACTCGGCTTTCTGACGGCGGTTGTCCTGGTTAAATCCGCCAGGGCCACCGGGGCCGCCACTCGGAGGGCCAAACTGGGCATAGGTTGTTTGGAGCAGACCCATCCAAACCCCAAGCATTATTAATAAGCGTACGGATTGCTTTTTCATGGTTGTATACGTCATTATTGACGAAGCAAAGCAATAGCGACGGTTTTAATTCAAAAAATGCAATAGACCGAGGCAATGAGAACGTCGGCAGAAAGGTCATTTTAGCCGATGAATGACGGTCGATCTGGCTGGAGCCCGAAAGCAGGCCATTCATCGGTTAAAATGACCAAACTATCGGGGAAGTCTGTAAATGTGACGATTAGCGGGCTGGATATTCTGTTTTTCTTCTCAACTTGTACCCGTCTTTGAGCGGATCGACTTGGTCGTTTTGGCTGCTGGTCAGGCTGATAAACAGGAATATATAAATCGGGGAATCTACAGAAACTACAAATTATGGGAGCAGTGCTGTTTTCTCGTCGATACGTTCCTTTGCTGAGTCATGTGCTAGGCTGGGGGCTAATGGGCTATCTGTTATTCTTTCAGTCGTTCATATCGGAGATTCATTTTCCTACTGTATTCTGGATTCGGCAGAGCATTTTCCTGGTGCTGATGGTTGGCGTATTTTATCTGAACGCCAACGTGTTTGTGCCCCGATACCTGCTGCCCGGCCAAACGAGCCGTTATCTGTTTTCACTGTTTGGGGTTATCGTGGTGGTGATGCTGATCCTGGCTTTTATTGAGTGGAGTTTTAATTTGCCCATCTTAGTTCATCGCGCTTTTCATCCCGACGGTAGTGGCAAGATCAAGTACTACGGCTGGATTCAGCCCAATCTGTTTACCATCCTGCTGATATTGGGCATCAGTACCAGTATGGCTCTATTGCAGAAGTGGCAGATGGATGCCAATCTTCGGCTGGCGCTCGAACAGGCCAAAACCACTTCGGAGCTTTCATTCTTAAAAGCACAAATTAATCCGCACTTCTTTTTCAATACGCTCAACAACATTTATGCCCTGACACTGATCGATGTTGAAACGGCCCGCGAAGCACTGCATCGACTCTCGCGCATGATGCGTTACGTACTCTACGAAACGCAGTCAGGAACAACCCTGCTTAGTAAGGAGCTTAATTTTTTGAGCGACTATATTCAGTTGATGGAACTTCGGCTGACGGATAAGGTGACCGTTACGCTCGATACCCCTTCGCCCCTGCGCGATCTGTCAATTGCCCCGATGCTGTTTCTGCCATTTGTAGAAAATGCATTTAAACATGGGGTAAGCACCCTGGAGCCAAGCTGGATTCGGATCAGTGTCCAGCAGCAGGATCATCAGTTGCAGATGGATGTGCGAAATACGTTATTTACTCAGAAATCGCCCTCGCTCGAAACGGACAACGGAATTGGTCTGGTCAATACTCGTCGTCGGCTCGATCTGCTTTACCCGGGTCAGTATACGCTCTATATCAATGAGCATACCATGGCTGGCGAATACCACGTACAACTAACGCTGAATCTGGCATGACGCTTTCCTGCATAGCTGTCGATGATGAACCGCTGGCACTGGGATTAGTATGTGCCTTTATTGAGAAAACGCCCTTTCTGGCGTTGTCAGGGCGTTTTAGTAGCGCTGTTCAGGCGCTGCAATACATCCTCCAGAACCCGGTCGATGTTATTTTTCTGGATATTCAGATGCCCGATCTGACGGGACTCGAACTGGCGCGGGTGCTGGAGCGCAGCAATCGGGGAGCGCAAACGACCCGAATCATTTTTACTACGGCTTTCGACCAATTTGCTCTCGATGGATTCCGGGTCGATGCGCTGGATTATCTGCTGAAGCCGTTTAACTACGAGGAGTTTCTGCGAGCGGCAAGTAAGGCACGCAACTATTTTGAACTCGTACAACGACCCGAAAACAGGCCGATTCTTGTATCGCCCAGCGTTCCTGCCGTTGCCGAATCGAGTGAGGACTATTTGTTTTTGAAGGTTGAATATCAATTAGTACGGGTTTCGTACAGCGATATTCTGTACATAGAAGGGCTGAAGGATTATGTGAAGGTTTATCGGCAGAGTGAGCCTGATAAGCCCCTGCTCTCGTTGACCAGCCTGAAGGCACTGGAAGAGAAACTGCCCGCCCGACAGTTTATGCGGATTCATCGTTCGTTTATTGTCGCACTTGATCGAGTCAACGCCGTTACCCGAAATTCGGTGCAGATTGGCCCTACCACCATTCCGGTGAGTGATCAATACAAAGATGCTTTTGGCGAGTTTATCAGCCGCTGGTTATAAATTCCGAACGTTATAGGGTTAGGTCTACCGATTAATTGGCAAGATGTTACCTGTCGATGGGGTTTTCGTCTCAACGATTAATTCTCCAGGCTAACCCATAAATGGTTTAGGCAAAGCCCAGTGTACCAATGGTATGCCGGGCTTTTTGTTGGTATTCCATGAACAGGCCGTTCTAATAAGTTGCTTTAGAGTGGCTTAGGCCGAGGGGGCTAAAACCTTATTCCGGCTATGGAGGTTAACTCAGACGAGATCTTTCCCTGTCTGTCGCTTGAAAAAAGTCATTCCGATTTTTCAACTTCTGAAAAGTGCGCTTACGCACCTACAGGCCAACGATCCAATCCGAATGGCCGGAGCCACAGCGTTCTTCGCTTTTTTTGCGCTTCCTCCCATCGTTATCATACTGAGTACCCTACTGAGTCCGATATTGGGTGAGCAGTCGCAGGGGGTTAGTGGGCAGCTATTTGACGAGCTGGCCGACTTATTTGGACCCAAAGGGGCTCGTCAGCTAGAGGTGATTTCGCATCGTTTGCAGCAGCCTAAACCGAGTCATTCACTGACCGTGCTCAGTATTTTTCTGGTGTTGCTGGCATCGACTACCTTGTTTGCGATTGTGAAAAACTCGCTGGATCAGCTTTGGCATGTGAAAAGCCGATCGAAGCATCCATTCGTCTACTTTTTACGAAACAAACTGGTTGCGCTGACCATTATTATCGGTTCTGGAATTCTCTTTACCCTATCGGTTGCGCTGGAGCAGTTTTTAAGCCGAATCACTACCGACTGGATGCTTTCGACCCTAAGTTATTACCAGATCATGGCCGATTCAGGTCATGTAATTGCTTCAGTTCTGATTCGTATGGTCTGGTTCGCTATTCTGTTCAAATTTCTGCCTGATGTACGCCTGACCTGGCAGGCAGTTTGGCTAGGAGCGGCTTTTACCAGTGTCCTGTTCAAAATCGGAGAGAGCATCCTAAGCCGACTGTTGATCCATAGTCAGCTTGGTTCACTATATGGGCATTCAGGAGCTATTATACTGGTACTCCTGTTTGTTTTTTATGCATCGCTGATCTTCTATTATGGGGCTTCGTTTACCCGTCAATACAGCGATTGGATGCACTTGATTACGGAGCCGAGTTCGCAGGCGGTAGCTTATACGTTGAAGGAGGTCGAGCCTGCTAAAATGAAGCGAAAATGAGTAGTAGCTGGTTGATAATGACTACAGTAGAAGGACATATATAGTGGATTCGTACTATCAGAAAGGGCTAATTTATTTACAAATAGATTCCAACGCAGTAAGGTAATGAATCTCTTACGCAACTGGGCTAATCGTACGTTTGTCAGGATTAGCCTATAGTATTTTGTTACTAATCGACCTTAGTAGGTCAGCTCTAGCATATCGTCTTCAACGGGTGCTTCCCGCTCTTCCAGACGGTCTAAAACGAGTTTAGCGAAAGCTACTTTATCTGATTTGCGATACTGGCCTGGCAACTGCCGTCCCGAAGGGGCAACAAAATCAGTACTGACTTGCTGGCACATTTCCCACAATCTCGGATTCATGCGGGCTCTGTACTGACGGATTGGTGTATCTTCTGCAAACCAAAGGTCAATTACATTCTTTATGGATAGTTTTACTACGGCACCCATAGCTTATTTTATTGGTGATTTTCGTAAAAAGAACAAATATTTAACTATTTAATGATAAAATTGTCTAATTAATGAAAATATAATCTATAATTATGCCAAATTGTACTTGTATAGCTCATATGAAGGGTTTTTACACGAAAAAAAAGCGTACGTCCACTAGAATAAACGTAAACATCCATACAAAATTTTCTTCTGTTCATTTCCGGTGAGGATTTCATAACCAGCCGTTCGTTCTAGTTAAAGACGGTAAAAGCCTGTAAAAGTTTCATAAATTTATTATATGACTACAGGAGCTAGAGGTTGCTCTTTATCCCGTTTCATAAAGAACTTGAGGTATCTAATAAGCGATTGATCGAGCCAGAAAAGGAGTGCCAGATAAAGCCGAAAAGGCTTCCTGCTATTGACGATTGCCAGCCGCAGGAAGCCTCAAAATGTTAGCTTTCCGAAAAGTGAGCTATTGTACTGGCTGGCCGTTTCGGAAAGTGCCTGTAATCTGATCCCCATCCGCAAAGCGGTAGGTCCCTTTTCCATTGGGCATATTCTTCTGAAACCAGCCTGCGTATTTATCGCCGTTTCGGTAGAAGTACACGCCGTAATCGCAGCGCAGATTATCGCGAAAACCACCTTTATACTTAACCTTCCCATCGGCGTAGTATTCCGTACCTTCGCCATGTTTGTCACCATCTTCAAATTCACCCGCATAGCGTTCGCCCGTAGGGTAGACGAAAACCCCTGTTCCATCTTCACAGTCGCCCGAAACACAGCCAACGGTTGTTCTGGACGGTGATTTTGGGGCTACCACCGGGCGGGAAGCAGGGGCAGACGTATTGGTGGCAATCGGTTTAGGGGCCATGGCTGCCGGGGTTTTCACCACAACCCGGCTTTTGGGATACATGGCCTCGGCTTCCAGCCAACCTTTTCGAATGGCGTCAATCCGTTCGGGTTTGGCCGGATGGGTCGATGTAGCCCGCTCGTTACCCAGTTTTCGTACCGCCACCAGCGATTCGTCCAGCGATGCCCCGAGTTGGTGAAGTACAAAGCCTGAAAATTTATCGGCCTCGATTTCTTTCTGAGGTTGCCCACCCCGACCATCGATGGTATGTCCCTGTAAGTGATGCCCAATCTCATGAGCCATAATGCTGATGGCCGACCAGTCGGTTTCGGTTTCATCCTCAATCTCCTGCATGAATGCGCCATCGTACACAATAAATCGCTGACCTTTCAAAACGGTTGCAAAACAGTTGGACGTATTGGAGCATTCGATAACTTTGAAATTTCGCATCAGACCAATCGGTTTCAGAATCCGGTCGACCACCCGCTCAGCGTGTACATTCGAATTAGTGGTTGGCGAACAAACGACTTCGGTATTGACGTGGCTACCTGTGTAACTACAAATAAATGAACCCGAGGAAGGGATTTGGGCTAGTAATGATCCTGACAGGACCGAACTTAAAACGAATATGGGTAGGGAAAAAACCACTCTCACAAGCATAACCGGATTGGGTTAATCGTTCAACACGGCAGAATAACGAAGAAACGGTTCGCTGTAGTTTATGGCTGTTTCAAGTTTCCAGATCAGGCAGGATATCGGCCGATCATTAGCGCATCGATAAGTCGTAACAGGTGACATTTAGGCTATAAGTCAATTCTTTTTAACTTGCGGTTTCAAAATGTAGTTTGTTCTTCATGCAACCCCTCATTGATATTGCGAATCAGGTACATGCGCTCGAAAAAAAGGCTCAAAAAGAGGGCCATTCGGGCAGTGGGTACTTGCGGCCCATACAGCGTATACGGCAGGCGCTGGCCGAACTGGGTATTACCTTTCACAACCCCGAAGGCGAACGCTATACCGAAACCCGGACCGACGTTGAAGCCAGTGTAGCGGGGGAATCGATGGATAATTTAACCATTACGCAGGTAATCAAGCCCATTGTCAGCCAGAATGGCCAGATTGTCCAGGCTGGTATTGTTATTGTCGAGAGCGTATAAATACATTATCCATGCAAACCATCAATTTTGGTATCGATCTGGGTACAACCAACTCCCTGATTGCCCGGTTTACGGGAGTACAGGCGGAGGTTTTCAAAAATCCGGTTGGGCTCAAAGAAACGCTACCCAGTTGCGTCGCTTTCCGTAAAGAGCGTATATGGGTAGGCGACAAAGCACGGGAATGGCTTCAGAAAGATCCACTCAATGTGTTTTCGAGCTTCAAACGGAAAATGGGTACCAGCGAGACCTATTCTGTACCCTCGCGCCAGGAAACGATCTCGCCCATCAACCTGTCGGCTCTGGTGCTGAAAGAACTCAAAAATTTTGTTCATACGGGTGATATTCCCGAACAGGTTGTCATTACAATCCCGGCTAGTTTCGATACTGTTCAGAGCAATGCAACCAAGCAGGCGGGTTTAGATGCGGGTTTCCGGGAAGTGGTTTTGTTGCAGGAACCGATTGCGGCCTCGCTGGCTTACTTTAATAAATACACCACCGAGAAGGAGTCCGGAAAATGGCTGGTATATGATCTGGGTGGCGGCACGTTTGATGTAGCCCTGATTGGTATCGAAAATAATGAAATGCGGGTGCTGGACCACCAGGGAAATAACTATCTGGGTGGGGTCGATTTCGATCATTCACTGGTTATGGAGGTACTCGTTCCTGAAATTATTCGGCAAACGGGCTTCATGGATCTGGCTAATCAGTTGCTCACGCACAAGGCTCGCTACGAGAAATTGTACTATGTACTTTTGCTGAAAGCTGAAGAAGCCAAAAAAGAACTGACCACCCGATTGTCGACGGAAATTGAGGTGACCTTTGAAACCGATGAGGGTGATGAGCTTGATTTGCTGATAACCGTTGAACGTGAGCAGTTTAATGCAGTTATCCGTGGCCGGATCGACGATACAATCGACATGCTGGAAACGATTATGTCGCGGAATAATCTGAGTACCGACGCTATTTCTGAAATTGTACTGATCGGAGGGAGTACCTACATTCCCTATGTTCGGGCTACCCTGGCAGAACGTACCGGCTTACCCGTCAATACCGATGCTGACCCAACAACAGCCGTGGCCATTGGAGCGGCTTATTTTGCAGGGAATACCCCGGCCCGGCAGGCGGCCCGATCAGAGAGTGGGCCAACCGATTCCGTGTCGGCCATTCAGATACAAACAGGGTATAACAAAACTACCAAAGACCTCGAAGAATACATTTCGGCCAGTGCGAGTGGTATGGACGAAGGGCTGTTTTATCGGATCACCCGTACGGATGGTGGTTTTGATACTACGCTACGCCCACTTACATCCCGCTTTGGCGAGTTTGTCGGGCTATTGCCGAATCGCGTTAATACGTTCACGATCAGCGTATATGATGGGTATAATAATCCCGTTCCTGTTCGGGTAGAACCCATCACGATTACCCATGGGTTGTTCAGCCTGTATGGCCAGCCGCTACCCGAAGACATCTGCATTGAGGTTGATGATCTGATGAACAATGCCACCCGTTGTGAACTGATTTTTAGTCGAAACAGTGTGCTGCCGCTTACCAAAACGATTTATCGGGAAATAAGCCGGACTATTCGGAAAAACTCGGACGAAAGTCTGATTATCAATCTGCTCGAAGGTGATGCCACCCAGCATCCTAGCACCAATAAGAACATCGGCGTCATTGAAGTACGGGCTACCGATTTGCCCGCCGATCTGATAAAAGGCTCGGATGTAGAACTTAAAATCGACATGAGCGAGTCGCGGGATGTGTCGGTAAGCCTGCATTTGAGCATGACCGATCAGCAGATTGATGAAGTGTTCAGCCCGACTCAGCGGTATGTGAGCCTAAGTAAGCTGCGCGACGAAATACAGGAATTACGCGGTCAACTGGATTCCGACTTGCAGAAAGCCCTGCAAAATGAAGAATACGAAACAGCCGCCCAACTTCAGGAATTGACCGACCGTGCCCGCATCCTGTATGAACAGGCCAGACAGATACAACCCGACACACTGACCGACGAGAAATATCAGCTCGACGAGGCCAAGCGCAAACTGGCCCGGCAGCTCTATACGACGGGTCCGGTGAGCAACCGGGTTATCCGAACCAAGGAGCGGTATTACGATCTTATGGAGTCGCTGCAAAACTGGGCCGAGACCTTGCAGGAACTACCACCGAAACAGCGTGAAGAAATTCGGCAGTTGAAAGCCAATGAACCAGAGGCCATGCGTGGTAACAATTACTTTCGGGTCGAAGGGCAGTATGCTCAGTGCCGTCGGATCTATCATAATACCGTCCTGTATACACCGACTTTACTGGCTTATTTCTTTCATATCTATGCTGGCTTACTCCCGCATGAATTTACGGATTACCAGCGGGCACAGGCCGAGATCAAACGGGGCGAAAAAGCACTGGATCGGCAGAACTACGATGAGCTTAGAGGGGTTTTTCTGAATTTGCTGGGGTTGGCGAGAAATACGGAAGTGATCGAAACCAAAATTAAAGGCACCGGACTAAGCTGATCTGTATAACTATGGCTTACCAATCGCCTTTACACCTCCTGGATGGCTTGAACTTGTTGCCCAGCGAACTAACCCCGGCATCGTTAGGACAGTTGCGGAAAAAGCTGCTGGCCGAGTTCAATCTGACGCCCAGCTATACCATTGCCGTAGGCGACAGGCAGTATACGAAAGATGAAGCCCTGAAAGCAATCGATCGGTTGAAAGATGTTTCGGACCTGAGCGAACATGTCCTGATTTTCCAGGATAAGCCCTTACTCGACTGGCTCGAAAAGCCAACAGAGGCCGCTTTTCCGGCTAAGTCCATCAGCGAGAAACGATGGGGGGGCGGGCCAACCGATTTCTGGAACCAGACCCTGGCCAGTGCCTTGCAGACGCATTGTGCCTGGCTGCTGAAAAACCATCTGTTCAGTCAGGCAAAAGAGCCCTTGGCCGTTGCCTTTGCGTTGCCGAGCCCGTATCAGAATGATATTCTGGGCATACTTTACGAGCAGATACACGAGGTTGTAATGGCTCTTGAAGTTGCCATTGAACGACCAAATTCAGCGCGGGATTCGGCTGCGTTCGGGTTTATCGTTTACGATGACTGGGCCGATTTTCTGAACAGTTTACCGGAATATACCTTTTGGGGAATCGTCAATAGTTTCTGCGTGAACGCGGTCAATTATACGGTTACGGTTCAGCACACTCAGCGGCATTTCGTGTACGAAATCACCCATCAGCTTGTGCGGATCAAGTGCGACGAAGACCTCAAAAAGACCATTAAAAACAATTATGCCATCTACCGGGAAAATTATCACCTTAGCCCCGGGGCTCCTCAGGCGAGTAGTGACTCTCAAAAGAACACAAGAAATTACTGGCTGATTTTTTGGGTATTATTCATGCTGGCTAAAGCCGCACTTTACTGTCATCGTTAACAAAGTCTGGGTGAATCTGAAAAACGGACGGCGAGGGCATCCATCCCTTGAACTTAGGTTGCCAATTGTGCAGTATGGGTTGAATGAGATGTATTGCCACTAAAAAGAAAGCCAGACGACGGAAAGTCACCTGGCTTTTGGTTCGCTTACTTGAGCAGTTATGATCTAAAATCAGATGCCTTTCACAGCATCCCCGTCGAGCAGCGAATACAGACATAAAACGATAGCCAGCCGAAATTGTTTTCGTCAACCAAAAATTGACGCATAATTTTTCAGAAAAATTTACTGTTTTCCCTGTTCCGGCAGTTTGATATCAAGTAGTGCTGTCGGATGAGCTATATAAGGCCCTGCTGGTTGGTCTGAGGTCTTTTATACCTTGGCTGACAAATGGGTGTCGTACTTATTGGGATAGAAATAGCTTTCATATAAAACCCGGTCAATAGCAATACTGGCCGGGTTCTGCATTATATAAACAACCTGAGATCGGTCTACACACGTTCAGCCATTGCGTAGCGATACCGACCGATAAGCAGGCGAATAAAACCAAACTGGAAGAAGAATAGCAGGAGGTTAATGACCTGGTCGATACCCGTATTTTTTAGCCTTGTTCGTTCAACATAACCTGACGCGAAAAGAATCCGGCTTTAAGGGCCGTTTTGAACTGGGTAAAATCCAGAAAAACCTGTTGGGCGTACGTTTCAGACCATCTTACCAGCTCAGAAACCCAGGTTGCCTTATCGGCAAAGGCAATTAATTCATCCGTGATCGCGGACCCTTGTTGGCCCCCACTTCGCAGATGAGCCGAAGCCGTTAGCTGAGCCATCGTGTCTATTAACATGCCCAACCGATCCCTGCCCCAGATTCGCTTGCTGGTCAGATCGAGCCGGTCAGCCTGGGGTTGTAAGGAGCGAACAACAAAAAAGTCGTTGTTGGGTCCGGCAAGCGGCCATAAATTAGCCGGTGGTACATCTTGAAGCCGATTCTGAAGCGCAACGATACGATTCGCCGGGTTGGGCCAATGGGGCTGACGTATGGCCAGGTACGGTTCGGCCACCGATGAGCGGGTCGCTTTTATGTCCAGCAAATGGAGTTTCCGGTTGGGGCTTTCGACCAGAGCTACGTAGCGATTCAAGGCGATACTGCTTGTGCCTGCCATTCGGAACTTTACATCTCGTAAGGTGTAGTTTGCCTCTTCCAGCAACGCGTTTTTCAGCCAATCCCAGACGGTATCCTGTTCATCGTTCGGTACGGGCAGGAACCTGTTTTTTATAAGACGAATATGCCGTTTTCGGCCGTGTCCGTGCGTCAGTCGAACAAGCAGATCTTTACGGGATCGACTGGCCACCTGTTTCAGGAATTCATTGAGTATGCCCCTGGCGGTCTGCCGCTCTATGGAACGCGGTTTACTCAGCAAAAGCATTTGTCGATAGGTAGCTATAAACCGATGAGCGAGCCGCCAGCTTGTTTCAGGTGAATGTCGCCACAACGGTGCTGCCACAAACAGGCTGGTTATGAGCCGACTTAGATCGACCGTAACGGGTGCCAACAACGCTTCATCAAAGTCGTTGATGTCGAAATAGACCAATTTATTACTCCCCCGGAAGGAGCCAAAATTTTCCAGATGCAAGTCCGCGCAACTCCAGCAAACCGGATACGTATCGGCCAGCAGTTCGGGGGGCATAGCCTGATAGAACAGCGAAGGGGTAGCTCTAAAAAATCGGAAGGCACTTTCCCGCATGGCTTCGTACTTCCGCATCAGCATATCGGGTCGTCGGTCCTGATTTGCCTGCAGAAGGTCGTCAAGTAGTTTTTCGTTGTAGGTCATAAGCGTAGGGGCCCAGACTTGGCTAGTAAAAGATAAGCCAGAAACCACTTAGGTTCCGGCAGCTCGTTGTGGCACTACCAACATACCTGTACTTAGATCATACATTACAGATGACTTACTCAGCATGTGAGCTGCGGCCAGAAACTCCTGTGGTGTATCAATTGGCAACCTGAAAGGCGTAGTATGCTTTGTGGTCGTGATGATAATACGCCAGGAATCTGGCCGATTAGGGTTAACGTCCCATTCCAATGAATAATCAACAACTTTTTCCATTCTTGTTCTATTTGAAAACGATTCAGCTAATAGGTTATAGTCTCTGAAAGATTGGGTTAATTCATTTCGGGGTTGGGCAGGTGCTGGCTGCTTAACTCGTTCGAATGGTATGGTTAATTGGTTCGTTCAGAACGGCTACGGGTTCCATAGGGTCAGGGGTGTGCTTGGGGAGCCATACCTGGCCCGTTCGTTTCAAAGCCCCCCAGGAGGCTACTTCGCCCCGAATGGCGTTGGCATAAGAACGAACCAGAACCCAAAACAACAGGTAACGCCAGGTGAGCCGTTGCGCCACAAGCCAAAGGAGCGGCCGCAGCGAACGACCTTCCAGGCGGTAAGCCAGAACGGCTACCAGCATATCTATAAGTAAGAAACCCGTAAAATAGGTCAGCACAAGGCTCCAACTGCCAGTCAATACCGATAGGACCAGTTGCAGTTCAGCTACCAGAGTTAATAACGGAAACCCAAATTGAAAAAGCACCAGACTTGGTAAGGCCAGCCAACTCACAGCTTTGCTGGCTTTGCTCGTTCGGTCGAATTGAAACAGCAAATCCCGGTGTTTCCAGACCACCTGCATTATGCCATAGCACCAGCGAACGCGCTGTTTCAACAGCATCGGAAGCGTGTCTGGCGCTTCGGTCACGGCAACCGCTTCGTTACAGGTTTTAATGGTGTAACCTGCCCGCAGCAGCCGTACCGTGAGGTCACAGTCTTCAGCGAGTGTGTCCGTCGTGAAGCCCCCCACGGCCAGCATACTGGTACGACGAAACGCGCCAAGGGCGCCGGGTACCACCGTGATGCAATTGAGGGACTCGTAAGCACGACGGTCGAAGTTTTGGCTCGTCGTGTACTCAATGGACTGAAAGCGGGTGAGCCAATTGTGGTCGTTGCCAACGCGTACATTACCAGCCACTGCGCCAATAGTTGTATCGGAAAAAGGGGCCACCAAACGACGAATAGCATCTGGTAACAACTGCGTATCCGCATCGATACAGACCACGACTTCCCCCTTTGCGTGAGCTAGCCCCAGATTGAGCGCCGACGCTTTTCCTCCATTAGGTTTGGTCAGGACCTGAACGCGTAGGTTGTTGGCAAAATACGCGCTAACCCGACTGTACGTCTGATCACGGGAGCCGTCGTCGACAAAAACAATGTCTAATGCTGGATACGTACTGGCCAGCAGGCTTTCGACCGTTCGGATGGCGTTCAGTTCTTCATTATACGCTGGTACGATCACACTAACCAGGCCCAGATACGGCGCAACCGGCGTAATAGGTTGCTTCGTTTGACGGATCGCCAGAAAAGCCAGAAACAAAACCCGCACTATGGCCAGTACGGTGCCGATCAGGAAAAGCCAGCTCAGGCTATGTTGACCATAATAAAGCAGCGCTACCAGGCTCCGGTCTGTCAGTAAAGCGGCCCGTTGAACGGGTGTTACAGGCATAAGTTCGCTGGCTGGACGGTTCAGGAGCTGGCCAATGGTGGCGAAACGATACCCATGTTGTTTATAATACTGAATGATGCCGGGCAGAGCTGCTACCGTAGCTGAGCGGTCGCCCCCTGCGTCGTGTAGCAAAATGATATTACCCAAATTTTGCTGCTGCCGAATTCGGTGTAAAATCTGCTGTGGAGTAACGCCCACCTGCCAGTCGAGTGGGTCAATGGATTCACCGATAGCGTAGTAATGTTGCTGTTCGGCCAGGGCAATAGGCCGTAGCTCTTCCGGTTTATTCGGCTCA
This sequence comes from Spirosoma panaciterrae DSM 21099, assembly GCF_000374025.1. Lineage (GTDB taxonomy): Bacteria > Bacteroidota > Bacteroidia > Cytophagales > Spirosomataceae > Spirosoma > Spirosoma panaciterrae. Next base: position 277,360 of record NZ_KB893184.1, read on the forward strand.
CTGTCGGCATTGTAAGGTGGTCTGAACAGAATCGTTGAACGACCCGTAATACTTTCAATCAATCGTCGGCAGGTATTCAGTTCAAAAAACAACCGACTCGCGCTCGCTTTGGTCAAATCAGGGTGAAAGGTGGTGTGGTTACCGATTTCATAACCTGCCTTTGCCATCCGCTGTAACAAAGGCAGGTTACGCTCCGCATTGATTCCCACCACAAAAAAAGAGGCTGGTACATGTTCGCGTTCCAGAATGGATAAAATCTGGGGCGTGCAGGTTTCATCGGGGCCGTCATCGAACGAGAGCACTAGCGTTTTGTCCGCTTTCCCTACTTTACTGATTACGTACGACGTGGGTAGGGTAAGGTACTGTTCTTCGCTGATAAGCTGATCGGCTGCATTGTACTCCAGGCGAAGTTGGCCCGGATGGGGTGTCGCTTTTACGTCCAGTATATCGCCTTCTCCCTGGTAGTCGACACTGGGTAAAGCCGGTACTGTTTGCAACTGTTGCCAGTTCAGGGGCGTACGCGCCAGGGCCGGACGCGATACATCCCGCCCAAAATAAGCCCAGGTTCGCACATCTTCCGAGCCAAGTCGCCAGATAGCCGCTCCTGCGGTTTCGTAATCTTCAGCGGCCCGCAGTACGTTATAGGCCGAGGCCGCATCATTGAACCAGACCGTATGCGGTTTGCCCTGATCGTCGGCGTAGCGAAACGATAAGCTATAGGTTTGATTGTCAAAGTGAATGGGTGTAGCCGATCGGCGGTTGGCGCGGGCCATGGCTTGCTGATACGTAACGTCTACGCCCTGGCCGCCTTTAGCCCAATCGTACCCGTATCCGGCTACACACAGCACAACCTGTTCTGAAGGAATTTGTCGGCAGGCCGCTTCCAGTACATACTCGATCCATGGATAGGGCGCAACCGGACCCGGTGCCGATGTGCTGAAATGGTTATCGTAGGCCATCAGCATAAAATAATCGACATACGGGCGTAAGGCAGGCAGATTATAATCTTCGTTCAGAGCTGCAATGTCGACCGTGACCAGGTAGCCTTTGGGGTGTAAAGCCTGGTACACTTCCCGAATAAAGGAAACCAGCGTTTCATCGGTGTTTTCCCGTAGCTCTTCAAAATCGATGTTGACGCCCTGATAATGGTGTTGATTGAGCAAGGTCAGCATCTGAGCAATGAATGTTTTCCGTAAGCTGGCACTAGTCAGCAGCCGATGTACATTCTGCCCCCGCCAGTTGCCCTGGTAAAAATTGGAGATCATCGGTACAATGGCCACGCCCGCATGCTGTTTCATAAGGGAATCAGCCGCGTGGTCGATGTCGGTGCTGAGTTCGGCTTTATTGCCCACAAAAAACCATTCAGGCATGACCATGTTCAGGTCAGAGACGTGCTCCCGTAGGGTTTGGTACGACTGAGCATCCCAATTGACGTAGAAACCTGCCCGCACCTGGGGGCGGCTGCTGTTCCTGATTGCTGGCGGTAAATGCCGATGAAATCCCGCTGGTACACCGCTGTTGCCCGGAGCCGCCGACTGCGAACTGTCAACGACTGATAGCTTTTGAAACGAACTCTCGTTATCCTGAAGGGTTGGCAGTTGCGGAAAAACACGTTCCGACAGCGTCCAGATGGCCACCACCAGTGAAGCTATTCCCAACAGAAGGCTCATGAGCAATGTGCTCCGAAATACCCGCCAGCGACGACGCGACGGTGTATAAAAAACGGGTTTTGGTTTAGTGTCCATTGGCGATAGGCAGGCTATAGGTGAGTGTTGCCACAGCGTAAAAGAATACGTTGGTTCGCTCGCCAGGTAGGGTGTTAAACGGCTTTACCAGTCGTGGGTCGACCAGGAGCGACCAACGGGGCTGTTGTAACGTAATGGGCAGATTGAGTTCGGCCGCTACGAATCCATACGGTTTACGAACGTCAGAGGCCGACGGTACCAGGCGGCCCCGTCGGTCGAGAGTGGTCTGATACAGACCATTGATGATATAGCTTTGATTGGCCAGCGTTGCTTTGACCAGCGGCTCCATAAAAAGCGACCACTTTGTGCCGTCAGTTAGGCCAACATATCGGCTAAGTTGTACATCGGTTTGCAAAAGCTGCTGGCTACCGACCATGTAATAATTGCCAATGGCCGGACTCCAATCCTGCCACTCACCCGATAGGTAGGCTTCAAAAAAATTGTTCAGTGGCTGGGTTTCGCCCACATCGGCACTCGGGAAAAGCCAGCGTTCGTAGCCCAGCGTATACATAAAGTGCTTGCCTAACTTGCCTTCTTTCTCAATGCCCAGGTCGATCTTGCCCAGCTCCGATGTCTGAAAATTATTCCATATATAGCCAACTGTGTACACGTGCCAGTTTGTAGTCGTTTGGTAGGTGATCTGCGGCATCATGCCCCACTGATGAACACCAAACGTACGGCCTCGGTAGCTAACCGGGTTCATATAACTGTAGCTAAACTGGATGGCTTTCATCGGATTTTCAGTCAATGTATCGGTCGTTGCTTTGTTGGCAATGGGTTGACCGACAGCGGAGTAGGTAAAAAATAGCAGCAGGCATACGTTGGATAGCGTGATGGCAATCGGGGATGTCATTCTGGTTCGGACGGAAGGCGTGGGGTTAGAAAGAAAGGCTGTTTATGGTCTGTTTATCTGTAAAGTCATATTGGTGCGTCGAGAAGCCCTCCCTTGACTGCTCGACCAGCCGAAACCCTCGATAAGTGGTTCCCCAGCTACTGCCAAAATGGGCGTCGAAGAGGAGGGCTGTATGGCCGTACATGATGCTTAAGTCTTTCGTGTGATCATGGCCGTGGAAGACCGCCCGAATAATCGGATAATCGGTCAGAACCCCAAGAATGCCTGTACAGATATCCGTTGCCTGTGCATTATGAATGAACGGAATGTGCATGAATAAAAACGCTGGCACCGTGGACCGTACTGATTTCATCGTTTGCCGAAGCCAGGAATCATCCCCACAGAGTGTGTCGCCCGCTTCGTTGGATGTATCGAGTAGGATAAGCGTTACGTTGTCACGCTCCACCATGTGGTTCGTGCCATAGCCCCACAACTGTTGCCAGGTATCCAGACTAACCCGGTCATGATTGCCCCGCGTAACATAGTATGGAACCGGCAGCTGGTCCAGGTAAGCCTTGGCTTTCGGCAATAAACCATTGTTTCCTTCGTGCACCAAATCGCCGTTGATGACCACAAACTGAAGAGGGGTGGTTTGGTGCGTTTGAGTTAAAGCAGCCAGCAAATCTGTATAGTATTGATCTGATGGAGTCGACGGTTCCCCCAAATGGCCATCCGAGGCTACCGCGAACCGCAATGGTACTGGAGCGGGGGTAGGGGTTGCCGTATTCGCAGGGCGACAAGCTGCCCAAACGCCGACGGATGCGCTACCCAGAGTAGCCTGTAAGAAAAATCGGCGGCTGATAGGTCTCATAAGCAAAAAGGCTGGCGAAAGACTTTGCGTTAGGCATCAAAGGACGGATTTATACTTAAAATCCGCATTAACTGGATATTAAACCTTGATTAGCTTTGTCGCAAAGTCTGGAAGTGAAAGCCGCCTGAATGCCTTTAATCGTGCATTAATGCCAAGTCTGGGAGGGCTAAGTAGTTTTGCTTATCTACTACTGTGTAACCTTCCTGGATACATCCGTTCAGCAGTGGATTTTTTCTGATTTTTTGTATACGGTCTACCAGCATGGGACCCAGTTCGATTGGCTACCGACCAGGACACGTTTCTAGCCTGATCGACGGGAGTGTTTATCCGCCTTCAGAAAAGCTGGCAATCAGCGGGGGGATTCAAACCCTCGCCCGAAAGGTATATTTACAGCGTATCCGTTGATTGTGTAAAGCGACGAAATACCCTGAAGACGCAGAGGTTTAAACACCCTCATCTTTCTGGAAGCGTTTGCCAGAATTTTAACTGGTGGAATGGACAAGCCCGAGATGCTAGCCAGTTGTGTGCAGAAAGAATGTGATTACCCGCTTCAGATGTAGCGGAGCCACGTTTGCTCTTTGTGTCGCTCCTTATAGCTTCCATACCGTTTACAAAGCGGGTACATGACCAGAACAATGAAGCCCCATATCAAATAAATAGCCCATAACTCAACTCCGCTGCCCGTCTTTGGTCGGCCGAAGTTCGAGCCGAAAACCAGATCAGATGGTTTGAATCCCTGCAGAAAGACCATTACAAAAACAAGCGGGTGTATCACATACCAGTGCACCAGAAAATAGAAGAGGGGCGTTTTGCCATACACACACAAAATACCCGTCCAGTTGTTTTTTAGGCCTTGTACCAGGGAAAGAATGAGAAACATAATCCCCAGAAAAAGCAGACAGAATTGCAGCGAGGGAGGATATTTGGTTACGTTGATAAAGGCCAGAAACGTGTATAGCGTAGTCTTCTGGGTAACCCAGTTTACCGGGTCACCATACAGGTTCGACGCTCTTAACAGGCTGAATAAGAGCAGCGACAGTAAGCCTATTTTCAGAAATATCTTTTGCTGTCTCTTTTCAGGTAAGGTAAAAAACGTTCCGGCCCCGTAGCCGATCAGCATAATACCGAGCCAGGGAATCGGGGGGTAAGCGACCAGAAAGAGTTTTCCCGTACCGTATGGAAACGCCGAGGGCGAAAAAAGCGACAGCAGTACTTTTAAGAACACACTCTGGGGAGCGGGGATTAAAGCGACTAGCCCATGAAGAACGACAATCATAACACCGATAAACGTGATGGTCTGGGAAGACAACGGTAATAAGGCGCTGAGGATGAGAAAGCCCACGCCAATGGCTGCAATCACTTCAAAAATCAGGATTGAGAAATTAGGGTCGAACCAAAGGCCGAAATTGACCACACTGAACTCTACCACCATCAGCCAGATACCCCTTGAAACCAGAAATCGCCTTGTATCGGCCAGATTCTGTTTCGCATTCATGGACAGAAAAGCAGAAGTGCCGGAAAGGAATACGAACGTCGGGGCACATAAATAGGTGACCCACCGGGTAAAAAATAGCGCTGGTGTCGTGGTAGTCAGGTCTGTAGGAGACTGCGACAACGAGCTTGTATGCAACAGGTCTCGCACGTGATCCAGGGCCATAATGACCATCACCAGACCGCGCATAACATCAATACTGCTGTTTCGTTTCATGTTTCCGGGTAATTCGTTGATCAGGCCGTTTGGTACAGTCATTGCCAGCTTTCGATGTCCTCTACCCATTTCTGCCTCGGCATGGTGAGGCCAATCAGCAACGCTACTCCGCTGTACGCCAGCGCGTCGAAAGCACTGGCCAACAGATTGCCTCGATTGCCTACTGGGTCCCCCAGCGCACCGGGAACATGTACCAGCCAGAACCATAAAAAGATCATCAGCGAGAGCAACAGAGCGATGATTCGAATCCGTATCCCCAGTATAATGGCTATGCCAGAAGCCGTTAAGGCTATGCCCGTCAGATTGACCCAGAACAGGTGATTAGCCATCCAGTTGGGAACGGTACTTTCCAGAAACTCAGCGTAGATAATGTGAGAGATACCGTAGCTCGTCATGGTGTAGAGGAAAAATAGATTGCCATAGGGCATGATTTTTTCCAACAGAGCCAGCTTGCCGGTTGAGGGTGTCCTGAACGAGTAGGCGACCACAAAGGCTCCCCCAGCCAGGGCCAGCTCCTTCAAGGGCGTTGTCCACAGCCCCAGATGGTACAGTTTATTGGGCTCAGAGATCAGCTCATAGGTCATGTGGGTTCCCAGAAACAGCAGCAGCCAGATTCCTCCCAGCAGGAGAGCAGCTTTTTTTCGGGTACTGGGTACAAACAGTAAAGCGCCGGTGACGATCAGATAGAATCCGAACAGAGTTGCGAATGCATTCAGGAAGGGGAGGTGATGTTGATAGACCGAAAAAAATACATCCCGGAAGCTGCCAAAATAAACTTGTTGGCAACCATACACAAAAAGGGCGACCGCATAGAAAGCCCGGCCAATCTGCACCAGTTGTTTCATGGTGATCTGGGTAATGAGTGAGGTACGCTCAAAAATAGAGACAAGTCTTCAGGCCCAGATGGATTGTCTGTACACAACCCAATTCATCGGTATTCGCCGTTCACCGAAAAAAAAGGTCGTTGATCGAAAAGTGGGAGCCCCAGTAACTCACCGACCATCAAAACGCTTACCTTAGTTCGGAATGGCAAGCGAATGAACCTGAATCGAGACGTTGCTTTTACTATCGTTTTCTGGCTGCTGTATTTCCTGTATCAGTGGCTGGGGCTGGCGTCTTTGTATGGCAATTATGGCGACTACTTTATCAACGCCTGCATGGCCCTGCCCGTCGCCTTCCTTTTTTCCTGGCTCACCGTGCATTTCTTTATTAAGAAGCGATTGGCAGAGACCAGTAAGGCAACCGATTGGTTGTATCTGGTTCTGGTCTCCCTTTTTTTGCTCACCATCAGGCGCTACATCAATTATTACGTTATTTATCCGCAGTACTTTCCGAAAGCCCAGCAGATGCCTTTGTTTTCGGGGGGCAAAATGCTCGTGGAGCTGGTTAATCTGTACACGATCACCGGCTTATATGCCCTGTATTATTTTATACGATCCTGGTATGAAGAACGCTTACGGGTTCAGCAATTGGTGCAACAGACAACAAGGGCGGAACTCGACCTGCTGAAAGCGCAGGTTCAACCTCATTTTGTGTTCAATACCTTAAATAATATATATGCTACGGCCCTGCAAACCAGTCCGGAAACAGCCTCATTGATTGCGCATCTGTCGGGTTTTCTGGAGTATAATTTGTATGAAGCCAATCAGGCAACGGTGCCCTTGGCAACAGAGATTGCCTACATTGAGCATTACATCGAACTTCAAAAAAACAGGTATGGCGATAAGCTGGACGTAGCCATTACCAGTTATTTGCCCATCCATGATCTCCAGATTGCGCCTTTACTCTTATTGCCTCTGGTCGAAAACAGCTTTAAACATGGAGTGGCTGGCTCGTTGGGACTCTCCTGGATTCGTATCGATATCTCCAGACAGCCTGGGCAGTTTTCGATCAAGATTGCCAATAGTAAGGACGAACAAGGCGCGACCCCTATAGCCACTACCGGGGGAATCGGCCTGGCGAACGTAAAAAAAAGACTGTCCTTCATTTATCCAGATACGCATGAACTCACGATCATTGATGAGCGGCATTCGTATTTGATTAGTTTGACGATAAAAACGGTAAAAAATGACGAACTGCTTAATCGTTGATGATGAAGCACCCGCCAGGTCGCTCCTTAATCAGCATCTGTCAACGCTGAACGGCTTTCGCGTTTTAGCCTCTTTAGACAATGCGGTCGATGCGTTCACATTTTTGCAGACGAACCCGGTCGACCTGGCTTTTCTGGATATTCAGATGCCTAAACTGTCGGGGCTTGAGTTGATACGATCCATAAAGGCCCGGCCTAAAATCATTCTCACGACAGCCTACCGGGAGTATGCAGCGACGGCCTTTGACCTGGACGTGATCGATTACTTAGTAAAACCAATTACCCAGGAACGCTTTATGAGGGCCGTGTCAAAATACCTGCACTATCAAACGGTACCCGCGTTGCCGTCACAGATTCTGAGCCGCTATGAAGAGACGTATATGTTTTTTAAAGTTGGCCGGGATCAAATAAAGATTTTCCTGAAGGACATTGTTTTTATTGAGGGATTTGCTGACTACATAAAGGTGCACACGAACGAAAAGGCTTATGTAGCGTCAGAAAAGTTAGGGTATATGGAGCAGAAACTGCCTGAGGATAAGTTTATTCGAATTCACAAGTCATTTATTATTGCCTGGGATAAACTCATCAGTTACAATGCCGATCAGGTTAATCTGGTGAACCAAACACTTCCGCTGGGTCGATTATATAAAGGCGTATTTCTCCGAAAGTTACAGACCGGAACGGTAGGCTTACCACCATTTAAGAACAATACGTAGCCGAGCTGGTTCGCTAAAACAGATGAGCGAATACCCAATAAACCAGCCCACGGCCACAAGGAGCAAGAGCAGGTGGCCAATGCCTGTTACGACTCTTTCTGCGTATAATGACAGGGTCATGGAAAAGACTGACTTTACGGATAAACAATTTGGCTCATCATAGACTTTGGTTGGTAACTAGTAAGTCATATGAGAATCCTTTTCTTTTTTTCGGCCGCTGAATCAGCACGGCCCGTTGGTTGCTCGTCTTTAAGGAGCCTTCCCCAATGTATCAAGTATCTGCCACCTGTAACGGATTAGTTAGCTATGCCATCGCCAACACGTCGACTGCGCGTTGCCATCCTGGGTGGGGGGCCGAGTGCATTGTTTATGTATAAACGCTTGATTGAATCCGGTCGTAATGACTTATGCATTGAGATCTTTGAGCGCTCCAGTCAACTGGGTGCCGGTATGCCTTATAGTGCAGCCGGAGCCCGGGTCGAACACGTAACCAACGTATCCGGTAATGAAATTCCCACACTGATAACCTCATTGCCTGAATGGCTAAAAACGCAGCCATTGGAACGGCTTGAACAGTTTCAGATTGATCCCCACCAGGTTAGCCCCTATCATGTGGTACCCCGGCTTTTGTTTGGGCAATACCTGGCGGCTCAGTTTGATTTACTGCAACAACGAGCGCTGGTTCGGGGGCTGGAAACACAAGTCCACTTCAACTGCGCCGTGACGGACCTCCGCGATGAACCGACCAGTCAGACCATATGGGTAGAAACCGCTGACCAGCACCAGCGCAACGTTGATGTTGTGATCGTATGTACGGGCCATTACTGGCCCACTAGCCACGAAGGCAAGGTGCCCGGTTATTTTGATTCGCCCTATCCACCGACTAAGCTCGCGCTGACACTGAATCATCCCGTTGCCATCCGGGGGGCTTCTCTGACAGCTATCGACGCCATCCGTACACTGGCCCGGTACAACGGACACTTCGAAAACGATGCAACGGGACAGCTTAGGTATTATCGGTCGGAGGCAGTCCCCGATTTTCAGATGGTGATGCATTCCCGGCAGGGGCTATTACCTGCCATTCGGTTTCATCTGGATGAGCCCCTGATCTCCCAGGACGACCAGTTAAGTCCAGATATGATTGCGGCCAATCGGCAACAGAACCAGGGATTTCTATCTCTTGATTTTGTCTTTGATAAAGTCTTCAAAGAAACTTTGAGAAAGAAAGACCCGGTTTTCTATAACCGTATCCGAGAAATGAACCTGGAGGCTTTCGTCGACGCGATCATGGGTATGCGCGAGCAGCAGGATCCATTTGTTCTCTTTGCAAACGAATATCAGCAGGCCGAACAATCCATCCGGAAGCATGAGTCTATCCACTGGAAAGAAACGCTGGCGGTGCTGAGCTACGCCCTGAATTACCCCGCCAAATATTTTTCGGCAGAAGACAGCCAACGTTTGAAAAAAGTGCTCATGCCGTTAATCTCGATCGTTATTGCTTTTGTACCACAGCAGTCGGCTCGGGAACTATTAGCCCTCCATCAGGCTGGAGTATTGACCCTCAAAACGGCTGGGGAAGACAGTACAGTTACCCCTCACCCGGAAGGTGGTGCAACGTATTACAACCCGGAAGATACCGATCAGCCCCAGTCGGTACATTATCAAACCTTTGTCGATTGTATAGGCCAGCCACACCTAGCGTTTGAAGATTTTCCATTTAAGACCTTGATAAGAGACCAGACGATTAGCCGGGCGCGACTGCGCTATCAGTCGGATGAAGCGGGGCTGACTGCCCTGCGGCAAGGCAATCAGGATGTGGAGCAGCTCGCCGATGGGGCGTTTTATCTGACCGTACCGGGCCTGGCCATCAATGATGATTTTCAGGTTGTTGGTCCGCAGGGGCAATCCAACCCCCGGCTCTATATCATGGCAGTGCCACACATCGGAGGGTATAATCCGGATTACTCAGGACTGGATTTTGCTGAAGCTGCTTCTGCTCGTATTGGCAAACACCTGTTGCAGATTGACCACGCACAAACGAATGCATAAGACGCTGAACAGTCGGTTGAACCCAGAGAACAGAAAAGAAAATTAGGTATGATTGTTAGTACGAAAGACTTCGGATGGGAAATCATTCATCAGCAGGCACATGGACTGTTAGCGCTTCAACTGGCGCTGCAATGGGCCACCGAAAAGCGACCCATCAACTGGGCAGAAACGCTGGTGGCGCTCACGGAACACGATGACGGACAGGATGCCTGGGAGGGACGTAACCATCTGACACAGGCGGGGGCTCCGCTGGATTTCAATATCCAGATGTACTCAATAGCGCAGGCACGCCGAATGGTAGAAATAGCCCTGGAGAAGAGCCGCTGGAATGCACTGATGGTGTCTATGCACGCTTCATTTTTGTATGAGCCTTTGCGAAACGAACGCCCTGAAATGGATGAATTCCTGGAACAACAGCGCAAAAACCAACGGGATTGGTTGAGAAAGATGAAGGCTACTGCTGCACAGGCCCAGTATGCTTATGCGTTTCTGCAGTGGTGTGATGCGTTTTCTTTACTCCTGTGTCAGGATTTGCTACCACCTGAGGGGCGCCGGTTAGAAATTAGTAAGGGGCCCGATGGCAAATCGTATTTTGTTTCGAAACAGGAAGATAACTGCCTGTGTGTTGAACCCTGGCCCTTTAAAGAGGACTCGTTTGTTGTAGGCGTTGAAGCTTTTCAACTTAAACAGTTGGCTTTTGAAGACGATAAAGTTCTGTATGAAGCGATTCAACAGGCGGATATCCTCCGCCATGAATGGACTTTGAAAAAGGGCAAATAGGCGAGATAGGCCGCAATGCGGTAATGGATTTGGTGGTCGGCTGTCAACATCCGGTTTCGATGTACCCAGGTTTATTTAAACACCTGTTTGCTTACCTTTCCTTTCGCTCCAACGGCATAGCAGGTGCCTTTCACACAGGCCATGGCATGAAAGCCTTCCGTATCGAGCTTTTGCCAGGTTTGCCCCTGATCAGCCGACAGGCTGGTGCCGGATGGGCCAATGGTCAGCAACCGATCTCCGGGGAGTAAAGCAACGGCTTCTTTCAGACCTGCCGGATCGGTTTGCGCAACCGTCTGCCAGGTTTGTCCACCATCGCGAGAGATGGCTACGTTTGAACCAGGCTGGTTTTCCTGTTTATAGTTACCTCCAACCACTACACCCACTTTGTCGCTGAAAAACCGCATGCCAAAGAGGCCAGTCGCTTCGCCACCCGGCAAAGGGGTATTGCTGACGGTCCAGGTTTTACCTCGGTCGCGGGAGTGGAAAACACGACCGGCCAAGCCTCCCCCCGACGCAATCCATACGTTTCGTTTCCCCTCAACCACCAGACTGGTGCCACTGGCCGCAAAGGCCGCTTCGTTCGGTTGCATGAGTGGTAATGCCGATGGCGGAACAGGTTGCCAGGTCTTTCCGCCATCGTCGGTTGTCAGGATTGCCCAGCGTCCGTCGATGGGGTCGCTGAATACAATGCCGTGCTGACTATCCCAGAAGTCGATACCATCGAAGAAAATCCCTTTTTGTTCCGTTTTATAAAGCAACGTCCAGGTTTGCCCGGCATCGGTCGTTTTGTAGATGCGTGCCTGATCCTTTTCGGCGGGTCCGGCGCTCATGAGGTAAGCCGTTTGCGCATCCACAGCGTGTACATCCCGGAAATCGCACGTTGGAGCGTCCGGAACCGTACCCGTTTGCCAGGTTCTGCCTCCATCGGCCGTTCGGACAAAAGTTCCTTTGGTGCCGCCAATCCAGACAGCGTCAGCACTAGCCGCACTAACCGCCCGGAAACTGGCATCGGTACCGACCGACTGGGGCTGCCATTGAGCGATGCTGCATAGAGGGGTCAGGAATGTGGCAAGAAACAGGTGTATGATGAGGTGTTTATAAGTCATGGGTTGCATAATACTGTTGAATACTTTCGGTGAGCACCTGATACATTTCGGAAAGCCGGGGTTGCGATTGCAGGTACGTCAAATGTTTGTCGAGGGTAACCAGATCGGACCGACGAGCGGGGCCGGTCTGAACATCGGCTGGATTCCCAACGGCCAGACCTTTCCGAAACGTTTCGGAAATGAGCGGCTTGAGCAGATCGAATTCTAATCCTTGCTGTACCGTTAAATCATGAGCCAGCGCCATGAGATGATTGGTGAAATTACAGGCAAATACAGCCGAAATATGCAGGGTAAGCCGTTCTTCGGACGAGACGATGTAGACAATATCGCTAATGTCCTGCCCAAGCTGCACCAGTGCTTCTTCGGTTGACGGGTCAGAGGCTTCGATGCATAAAGGAATCCCCTCAAAAGCCATGAACGACCGCCCCCTGGTAAATGTTTGAAGGGCGTAAAAAACACCCGTCCGAATGGGCACGTCGCTGTAAATGGCCATCCAGTGTTCCAGATTCTTAAGCGACTGACCGCCGGAGGTATGAACCAGAATGGCATTTTCGGGAAGAACCAGTTGTGAGCAAACCGTTTCGATCGCCTGATCCGAAACCGCCAGAACAAACAGCCGTGATGGACTGTCGGCAAAATTCAGGTCGGAGTGTGTGCGGGCATCGTATAGATTACTTACCAACTGTCGGGCATGCTGAAGCTGTCGACTATAGACTTCATTGATGTGATGCCCCGCGTTTTCGAGCGCTGGGGCAAGGTGCCAGGCCAGGTTACCTGCACCGATAAACGAAATTTCCATACCCAAGTATAGGCATTTTGCCTGAATCAGAGCTTCTATTGGTCGTTTCTCTTACGACTGCTAACCGATCAATCATGTAGACAGAATATGGCCCGGTAATTGTAAGGCGTTTTACTGTTCTGGATTAATTAATCGACAATCACAGCAAACTATTCGTATGACATCACCTTAATGCTTAATTTTGGGGCTTATCTTTAGCGAATCAAAGTATAGCCTATTAAAAAATCTATTAATCTGTTAGACGAATGGGCCGTTTTTGGCCGTTTGATAGAAAGACATTCCATACGCTACTAATTCTGAACCCGAAAGTACCCTCAATGGTGAACCCTTACTTTGTTCACATTCCTGTTATCCATCAAGCTTTTTCCGTCGTTGGTCGTTTCTCATTTGGCGCAAATGGGTGGCTGACGCTGGGATGCTGGATATTGCTTGGATTAGGGGTAACAGTCGGGCAGAACCAACCCGCACCAGCCCGGCGAGGAGCGGCTGCCCGACGGCAGCAGGCCGCCAACGATTCGGCACGGGCCGAAGCCCGTCGGAAAGCCATTGCCCGGGCCGATTCGGTTAAGCAGGCTATTCAGGACCGAAACGATAGCATCCGGGCGGCACGGAGCGCCAACCGTCGGCCAACCGTAAACTGGCCCGATCGCCGGGCAACGCGTTTCTCCGAGCGGCCCTCCCGATCTCCGTTTATTTTACGAGACCCCAAAGGTGTTTCGACCGATTTCCGGCTTGGCCCTAACGGAGGGATTGGCGTAACGGAGCGCGTACGTTCGGGGGTATCGTTATCGGGCGCTCCTCCGGCCAATAATACACCAGGGCGCAATGAACCGATTACCCCGGCTACCTCCACAACAACCGCCCCTGGGCAACCGATCCCTGGATTATCATTACCACCGTCGCAGTTTGGCTTACCCTACCGACCGGCCGAAACGATCCCTTACTCGACCTATAATCAGATTCAGAATCAGACGCTTGAACAGAATCTCTGGCGCGAATACGGCGCGAAACGGGATGGGCAGAGCGCCATTAGCGGACGGGGCCTGATTCCCAAACTTGAGCTTCCGCCTGTCATTGATCGGCTGTTTGGCGGTAGTCAGGTCGATTTCAAACCAAACGGTTTTGTTACGCTCGACTTTGGGTATCTTTATCAGTTCAATGATAATCCAGCCTACCCGGTTCGTCAGCGTCGGACCGGGAACTTCCTGTTCAACGAACAGATCAGCATCAACTTCAACGGAAAAATTGGTGAAAAGCTCGGCGTATTGGCCAACTTCGACACAAAGGCCAGCTTCAATTTCGAGAATGCGCTGAAACTTAATTACCGACCAGGAGGAGGGCTCCCCGCCTTCGGTACAGGGCAGGGCATGCCGAGTTTACCGGGCTTACCCAATGCGCCCAATTTGCCGAATGCTCCCAATATTCCCGGTGTGAATGGGTCAATGCCCGGAATGCCCAATTTTACCCCTCAGAACGAGAGCATTATTCAGGGGCTGGAAGTCGGTAACATCAGTTGGGCCGTCAACAGTCAGCTTATTCCGGGGGTTCAGAATCTGTTCGGGATCAAAACGCAACTGCGTTTCGGTAAACTGAACGCCACACTCGTGGCTTCGCAGCAACGTTCGCGAAAGAATGAAATCGTGCTGCGCGGAGGAACCTCAAACCGACCCTTCGAAATCCGGGCTGATAATTACGATGAGAACCAGCACTTCTTCCTGTCGCAATTTTTCCGGGCCAACTACGAAGCTTCGTTAAAAACACTGCCGCAGGTTACATCGGGGGTGAACGTAACGCGGGTAGAAGTCTATGTGACCAACCGGACCAACACCACCGAAACCCTTCGCAATATTGTTGGCTTCCAGGATTTGGGCGAGGGTAACCCCTACAATCAGACCAATGGAAATCTGGCCCCGTTCTCCCGAAACAATCGAACCCCAACCGATAACTCGTCCAATGGTTTGTTTACCAAGCTGACCGCTCAGCCAAACCAGCCTTTCCGGCAAATCGATCAGACAAACGATCAGTTGGTCAACTCGTTCCAGCTTGCCAAAGGAACGGACTACGACCTGCTTCGGGGTGCTAAGCGGCTGACCGATAAAGAGTTCAGGTTGCAACCCGATCTTGGCTATATCTCTTTGGTGACGCCACTTCGGAACGACGAGATTCTGGCTGTTGCCTACGAATACACCTACCAGGGCCGTCGGTATAAAGTGGGGGAATTGACCGAAGATTATCAATCGCGACGAGCCGATGAAGTGCTGGTGCTGAAGCTGTTGAAGTCATCGACGCTGCGCAATAATCTTCAGTTGCCGATGTGGAACCTGATGATGAAAAACATCTATCCGCTCAGCACATCCCAAATCACGCGTCAGGGTTTCCAGTTGCGGATTATTTATAAAGATGACCTGACGGGTATCGACAACCCAAACCTTCAGGAAGGCCGTCGGACACAGAACCGACCCCTGGTCCAGCTTTTTGGTATGGACCGACTGAATCAGCAGTTGGATGCTCAGCCCGACGGTAATTTCGACTACGTTGAAAATTATACGATCGACAGTCGGTATGGAAAAATCATTTTCCCGGTATTGGAGCCGTTTGGGTCGTATCTGGAGAAGCAGTTCGATGCGGACGAAGATGCGCTAAAGGCAAAATATGTGTTCAGGCAGCTCTATACGACCACAAAAGCTGATGCCGCTCAGCTTGCCGAACGAAATAAATTTTTCCTGAAAGGGTCGTTCCAATCGGGCAATGGCGCTGATGTTCAACTGCCTTATGGGGTCAATGAGCAGTCGGTTCAAGTAACGGCCGGTGGCGTTCCCCTGACGCCGGGGCAGGATTATGTGCTGGATGGCCAGTCGGGTCGATTACGGATCATCAACGAAAGTGTAACCAATTCCGGGCGTGAAATTCGAATCAGCTACGAGCAGCCCGATTTGTTCCAGAACCAGATTCGGACCCTGATCGGAACCCGGCTGGACTATGCCATCAGCCGCGACATCAGCATTGGCTTAACGGCCATGCACATGAAAGAAACGCCTGCCGGGTTCCTCACCCGGGTGGCACTTGGTAATGAACCCGTCAACAATACGATTGTCGGGCTGAATGCCAACATTCGGAAAGATGCGCCCGGACTGACTCGTCTGCTCGACGCTTTGCCCGGTGTACAGACTAAGGAGTTATCGACGGTGCAGTTTACGGGCGAGGTCGCGCAACTGTTTCCGGGAACGAACCCAAGAGCGCGAAACGAAAGCTATCTGGACGATTTTGAAGCGGCTCGTACCATTTATGACCTGACTCGTCAGCCGACACGCTGGCGGTTAGGCGCTACACCACAGCAGTTTCCGCAAGGTTCCTTTGCCGATCCATTGCCGTATGCTTATAATCGGGCGCTGATCTCGGTCTATACGGTTGATCCCAGTATTTTCGGTTCAACGGGTGTGCTGGGTGTATCTTCCAATATTGATGTGGACGATGCCAATTCACATGTATATGAGCGTCCATTCCTGCCGCAGGAGTTGTTTCCGGGTCGGTCGGCGCGTCCTGTTCAGTTGCCTGAAAATATTCTGGACGTAGCGTATTTCCCCAATGAACGGGGTATGTACAACTACAACCCCAATCTCGATCAGAACGGACACCTTCCTAATCCAAGAGGAAATTTTGGTTCGGTGACCCGAGCTATTGCGTCGGACATCGACTTCGATAATGCCAACATCGAGAACATCACGTTCTGGCTTATGGACCCGTTTGTGCCCGGTGAATCCGGTAAAATTCGGGGCGGGCCAGAAGCGAGCCAGTTTTTTGATAACACAGGCCGTATACGGGGTGGAAAACTGGTCTTTAACCTGGGCGATATTTCGGAAGATGTTATCAAGGACAGTCGCTACGAATTTGAGAATGGCTTCCCGCTCGATTCGGCCATTAGCTCCCGAAATCCGGGTACAGAAACCACGGCCTGGGGCCGGGCGCCAACGCGTCAGTTTGTGACGAATGCTTTCCAGAGTGGTTCTCGTGAGCAGCAGGATATCGGACTGGACGGCCTCAGCAGCCAGCCGACCATTCCGGCTGGTGTAGTAGCCGAGAAAGATTTTTACAGAAACTATCTGAATACGATCCGAACCAAGGTTACCGATCCTACTGCATTGGCACAGATCGAGGGCGATCCGTCGGGCGATGATTTTAAATTTTATCTGGGCGATGAGGCCGATCAGCAGAAGTACATCATTGCCCGCTACAAGCGGTATATGGGTATGGAGAATAACTCCCCCGAAAATACCAGCGCTAACCAATATCTGACACCGGCCTCATCGACCCTGCCCGATATTGAGGATCTTAACATCGATAATACCATCAACGATAACGAAGCCTATTACGAATACGAGCTGGATCTGCAACCCGGAAAAATTGAAGTAGGCCAAAACAAATACATTGTCGATAAGGTATCCGTGCCTACAAAGGGGGCTCCTGGTGGTATCGTAAACTGGTATCAGTTCCGAATTCCGGTACGGGAATACCTGCGGAAGGTAGGGAGTATTAATGGCTTTAAATCCATCCGGTTTATGCGGATGTATCTGACGGATTTCGACAATCCGGTAGTCCTTCGCTTTGCTGAATTGCAGATGGAGGCCAACCAGTACCGTAAGTATACGGGCGACCTGAATCAGCACGGTTTGCAGGAAGTTCCCGAACCTTACGATGCCAACTTTACCGTATCGACGGTCAATATTGAAGAGAACAGCAGTACGCAGGTAACATCGCAGGGGGGCGATAAATACGTTTATTCGGTACCCCCCGGCTACGTTCGCGACCGCGATTACACCCAGCCTAACGTTGTTGAACTGAACGAACAGTCGATGCGCCTGAGCGTGACAAATCTGCGCGATGGTGATTCTCGTGGAGCGTTCAAAAACACGAATTTCAATCTGTTGTTCCGCGAGCGGCTCAAAATGTTCGTGCATATGCACAACCCCGACAACGAGAGCGGGCAGGTATCGGCGTTTGTGCGGCTTGGAACGGATTATACCGACAACTACTACGAAATTGAAATTCCTCGTCTGGTGGCTACGCTCCCAAGCGTGACCGATGCCGATGCCATCTGGCCAGCTGCTAACCAACTGGATATTGCGCTGGCAGAACTGATTAATCTGAAAGCAAATCGAAACCGCGAATTTGGCCGCCAGACTTCGCTGCCCTATACACAAACTTCCTCGAACGGTGTATATCAGATAACGGTAGTCGGTAACCCCGATTTAAGTTCGGTTCAGTCGATCATGATTGGCGTGCGAAATCCGAAAATTCTGGGGGATGGCGAACGACCGAAAACATTTACCGTCTGGGTGGATGAACTGCGGGCTAATGGCTACGACCAACATGCGGGAACGGCAGCCGTAGCCGCTTTGAGCATGAAACTGGCCGATTTGGGTACGCTGACGGCTTCCGGGCGAATCACAACTTTTGGCTTTGGGGGTGTGCAAAGTCGAATTGGGGATCGGGCCCTCGAAACAACTACGGAGTTTGGTTTATCGTCGGCTCTGGCCATCGATAAGTTTCTGCCAGCCACCTGGGGGTTGAAGATTCCATTCTATGTCAATTACGACCATCGGAATGTCGATCCACATTTCGATCCGCTCGATCCCGATATGCCCCTGGAAACGTCACTTTCGACCAAATCGAGCGAGGCAGAGCGCAACAGCTATCGTCAACTGGTGCAGGACAATACGACCCGACGCGGCTATAATTTCTCGAATGTCAGAAAGGTAAAGACGAACCCGAATGCTAAATCGCACTTCTGGGATATTGAAAACTTTGCCTTTACCTATGCTTTCAACGACATGAAGCGTACGAACATTCTGACCCAGGAGTACCTGCAACGGCAGAATAAAGGCGGCATTTCGTATACCTACAGCGCTCAGCCACGGGCGTTCGAACCATTCAAAAATGTTCAGTCGTTCGAGGCTCCTTACCTGCGCTGGCTGAAAGATTTCAACGTAACGCTGGTGCCGTCATTGGTTTCGATCCGAACCGACATGGACCGGAGTTATATCAAAACCCAACTTCGCTCGTCGGATCTGACGACTAATGGGATTTTGCCACAGTTTGAAAAATACTTCCTGTTCAATCGCTACTACGATCTGACCTGGAACCTGACCCGTAGCCTGGTGCTTACCTACCATGCCCAGGCCAACGCGATCATTGACGAACCGGCGGGCGACATTAATACGCAGGCTAAGCGCGACTCGATCTGGAACAGCATCAAACATCTGGGACGGATCAAGAATTTTGTGCAGGACATTCGGGCTACGTATCGACTGCCGCTCGACAAAATTCCGCTGCTCGACTGGATTGCCGCTGATGCTACTTATGGCGTTGGCTACCAGTTTCAGGCAAACTCGTTCGGTATTGCCGATTCGCTGGGGGTTCCGTTTGGCAATATTATCCGTAACAACCGTGAACGAGGAGTAACAGGCCGGGTCGATTTGATTCGACTCTACAACAAAATACGGTATCTGCGTTTTGCCAATACGCCTGCCCCCGTTCGGAAAAACTTCGCCCGAAACCCCGGCGATATAGAAGAAATTGAGCGGGGGGATAGTAAAGTGCTGAAAAACTTTACACGAGCTTTGCTCACCGTTCGCGGAATCAACTTCTCGTACAATTTGCAGGAGTCGACTATTTTGCCGGGCTTTCTGCCGTCGCCCAAATTGTTCGGATTAAGTGCCGAAAATGCACCAGGACTGGCTTTTGTACTAGGTGGGCAGGATCGGAACATTGCCTACAAAGCAGCTCAAAAGGGCTGGCTGACGCCCAGTACGGTATTGAATACACCTTTCCAGCAGAACATAACCAAGAAGTTTACGGCCAGCACTACCCTCGAACCGTTCAAAGATTTCCGAATGCAGATAAACTGGCGTCTCGACCGGACGGATGCCTATCAGGAGTATTTCCGACCGGGCTCGCAGGGGGGACCGTTCGAAACGCAGTCGCCAGTACGGAGTGGGCAATTCAGTATGTCGTTCTGGTCGTTCCGTACGGCTTTTAAGGGGCTTCGGAGCGATAATACATCGGTGCTGTTCGACAGCCTGGAAAGTTATCGGACGTATTTTGCGGGCAAACTTAACCAACAGGCCCGGGAAGGTGGTCGGGCCGGAACCTACGACCTGAATGCGCAGGACGTACTGATTCCGTCGTTTTTTGCCGCCTATAGTGGGCAGCAGAAAGAGAAAGCGAAGTTTTCGCCCTTCTACAATTTTCCGCTGCCTAACTGGCAGGTTACCTACAATGGCCTTTCAGGCTTAGGGTTTATCAGGAAAGCGTTTAGTGCGTTTACCATCAACCACAGCTATACATCGACCTATAGTGTTGGTAATTACATCTCCAATCTGGATTATGGAGCCGCGTATGTCAATCTGGCTGTGCAGGACTTTGGGGTGGGTACACTGACGAACCAATTGGGCCAGTTTATGCCCATTGTAGCCATGAGTACCATTACCATGTCGGAGAAATTTGCCCCAATGATTGGGGTTCAGGTGCAGACCAAGAACCGGATTAGTGGCCAATTGGCGTACAACCAGAGCCGGGATGTGGCTCTAAGTTTGTCGAATGCACAGGTGGCTGAGTTGAGCAACAAAGATCTGACCGCGTCGCTGGGCTTTACCCGGCAAAACGTCCGGATTCCATTCCGCATCAATGGAGCCTATAAAAAGCTGAAAAACGACCTGACTTTCTCCTGCGCGCTTACCTTCCGGGATACACGCACCATTCAGCGGAAACTGGATGCTGAACAGACCGTGACGGCTGGTAATGTGAATTTCCAGTTACGTCCGCAAATCAGCTACATCGTCAGTCGCCGGTTGAATTTCAACCTCTATTTCGACCGTACCTTCAACGATCCGCTTGTTTCCAACTCCTTCAAGCGAGCCACTACCTCGGGTGGTGTGCAGTTGAAGTTCAATCTGGCTGAATAGACTCTGGCTAGTCCGGAAACAGGCCAATTTTATGGATTAGGTATCGCCTGACCTGCTCAATTTCGGCGGCTGCTTCGTCCATTTTCTGAAGCTGAGCTTCCAGTATAGCTCGTTTTTCGGCATTGGTTAAGCGCCCTGCCCACCAGTCCATGAATTTTTCCTGAATATCTTTGAGTGTAAAGCCCATCGCCTTGATGAACTTAATCTGTAATAACGCAGTCACATGGGATTCATCGTACTGCCGACGCCCTCGGCGGCTAGTTCTCAGGCTTTGCATAAGATGTAGCTTTTCATAAAAACGGATTGTATCGACGGTAAAACCTGTTCGATCGGCTAGCTCACGGATATACATATTTCTAAAAAATTCAGCGTAGTGGGAATTCTGGAGTTAACTCCACTTTGTTGATAATGCGAATATGAAACCATTCAAACCCATGTCAAAAACAATTTTTATTACTGGTGCCTCGAGCGGTTTAGGCAAGGCCGCAACGATTTTGTTTGCCAATAAAGGGTGGAATGTCATTGCCACTATGCGTAAACCTGAACAGGATACAGAGTTGGCTCAACTGGAAAGAGTTCAGTTGCTTCCTTTAGACGTTACAAACCTGGACCAGATACAAAGTGTAGCCCAACAGGTAATTGGTATGGGCGATATAGATGTCGTTTTCAATAATGCAGGCTATGGGCTGTTTGGTCCACTGGAAGGTACAACCGACGAACAAATCGTTCGGGAAATTGAAACCAATCTACTTGGTGTAATTCGGGTTACGCAGGCCTTTATTCCTCATTTCCGGAAAAAAGGATCAGGCTTGTTTATTACCACTACCTCAATTGGTGGTCTGGTGACTTTTCCGTTCAACTCAGTATATCATGCTACAAAGTGGGCTTTAGAGGGCTGGAGCGAAAGCTTGGCGTATGAGCTGTCGACAGTTGGTATCGGTGTCAAAACCGTTTCTCCGGGGGGTATAAAAACCGATTTTGCCGGTCGTTCGCTGGTATCGGCTCAGCATGAAGCCTATACTGACTCAGTGGCAAAAGTATATGCTGTATTTTCGGACCCTCAACGGTTAGATACGTATTCAACACCTGAACAAATTGCCGAAGTGGTGTATGTAGCCGCTACGGATGGTAAAAGCCAGTTGCGCTATGTAGCAGGTGAGGATGCCCAGGCTACTTACGCCCTGCGCCTGCAAGTAGGTGACGAAGCATTCCGGCAAGGAATAGACCAGCGATTTTTTCAATAGATACAGTGAAGCCATTATTCTACATAGTTCGACCGCAATGGATCCGACTAACAATTCGGTTGTTTAGAGGTTGAATGATTAAACCCAATTAACGCACACATGAAATACAACCAGCTTGGAAATACCGGCGTACTCGTCTCTGAACTATGCCTGGGAACGATGACCTTTGGTGGAAATGGCTACTGGAAAGCCATGGGCGAACTTCAGCAGAATGCCGTTAACGACATCGTGAAAACGGCCGTCGATAATGGTATTAATTTTATTGACACGGCCAATGTGTATTCGTTCGGGGAATCCGAACGGCTGCTGGGGCAGGCCATCAAGTCGCTGGGGTTGTCGCGCGATGAACTCGTCATTGCCACCAAAGTGCGCGGGCGTATGGGCGAAGGGAAAAACCAGGTGGGCCTGGGCCGATTCCAGATCATGCAGCAGATTGAGGGAAGTCTGAAACGCCTGCAAATGGATCATGTCGATCTGTATCAAATTCACGGGTTCGATCCAATTACTCCGCTCGAAGAAACGATGCGTGGACTGGAAGATGTCGTGCGCAGTGGGAAAGTACGCTACATTGGCTGCTCTAATCTGGCGGCCTGGCAGGTGATGAAAGCCAATGGCATTGCCGAGAAATATGGCTGGACCAGGTTCATCTCGACCCAGAACTACTATTCCATTGCCGGGCGTGACATCGAAAACGAGATTGTACCGATGGTGCAGGACCAGAACATGGCTATTCTGCCCTGGAGTCCACTGGCCGGTGGGTTCTTATCCGGAAAATATACCCGTGACAATAAGCCCGAAGGCGACTCGCGACGGCTGGAGTTCAATTTTCCTCCCGTCAATCAGGATCGGGCGTATGATATGATTGATGTGATGCAGACCATTGGCGATGCTCACGGTGTGTCGGTGGCTCGTATTGCCCTGGCCTGGGTGCTGGCTCAACCGGCGGTTACGAGTGTAATCATCGGGGCTAAAAATACCGATCAATTGCTGGACAATATCAAAGCCGTAGAAGTAAGCTTAACCAATGAGCAACTCGAACAGCTCGACCAGGTAAGTGGGAACCCAAAACCCTACCCACAGTGGATGATTCAGCGCCAAAGCAGCGATCGGCTGGGAGCGTATAATTTTACCCCGCCATCGATTGTTGTAAAGTAACCGTACTGAAAAGCCACGTATGATTCTTGTCACCAAGGGCAGACTTTCTGATTGGGTAAGTAAAGCGTGGTTTGCAAATTCGGTACAGGCTACCGTATTTTGTAGGTGTCATAGATAATCACCCCTACAATGAATTTTCCCGCAGAACTGAGTTATACGGAGGATCACGAGTGGATTCGGATCGAAGAGGACGGTACGGCCGTAGTTGGTATTACGGATTTCGCGCAGCATGAACTGGGCGATATTATTTTCGTTGACATCAATACTGTTGGCCAAACGCTGGCAAAAGGTGATGTTTTTGGCGCTGTAGAAGCCGTTAAAACCGTTTCGGACCTGTTTTTGCCGATCGAAGGTGAAATTCTGGAATTGAACTCGGCCGTTGAGAAAAAGCCTGAACTGCTCAATACCGATCCCTATGGCGAAGGCTGGATTATTCGTCTGAAACCGACCGATGGTACCCAGAAAGATGACCTGCTGACGGCTGATGCGTACCAGAAACTGGTAGGTGCCTGATTGATGAACTGCATGTATAAAAGGCTCCGAAGGGGCCTTTTTTTTAGATAATTACTTCACATTTACAGTCCCTCTTTGCAAAAAGCAGCGGAAGTTTTTTATGCAATTTCTCATCCGTTCTGCCCGTATAGTCGATGCTGCTTCGTCGTTCGACGGGCAGGTAGTTGATATTCTGGTTGACAACGGACTGATTCGTCAAATTGGCGAAAATCTGTCTGCTGATACAGAGACTCCGGTTGTTGAATCGGAAAACCTTCATGTTTCGTCGGGCTGGATCGACATGCGCGTGCTGGCGCAGGACCCCGGCTATGAACATAAAGAAGACCTGACCAGTGTTTGTCGGGCGGCTGCTGCCGGTGGCTTTACGGATATTGCCGTATTGCCTAATACACAGCCGGTGGTGGACGACAAGGGAATGCTGGGCTACGTTCGGCGCATGGCCGAAGGGCAACCCGTGACGGTACATCCTATTGCTGCCGTTACCAAAAAGGCTGCCGGTGAAGACTTTACAGAAATGCTCGATCTGCATCAGGCGGGCGCTGTAGCTTTTTCTGACGGTACACATCCGCTTCAGAACCCGGATTTATTACTGAAAACCCTGCAATACCTCCAGCCAATCAATGGCTTGCTGATGAATCGGCCGGAGGAGCAGTTACTGACTCGATTCGGTCAGATGCACGAGGGTATCCAAAGTACGTTATTGGGATTAAAAGGGTTACCTGCCCTGGCCGAAGAGTTGATAATTGAGCGCGACTTGCGGCTGCTGGATTATGTGCTTGGGGCAGAGGGTATTGGGCAGAGGGGTGTGGGGATGAGTACTGACGCTGCCCTAGGCCCAGTGCCCTCTGCTATTCACTTTTCGACCATTTCCTCGGCGCGTTCGGTCGAATTGATCCGACAGGCCAAGGCGGCCGGTGCGCCTGTGAGTTGTGATGTGGCGGTGCATCAACTGGTTTTTGACGACTCGGCGCTGGCTGGTTTCGATACCAATCTGAAAGTAAATCCACCGTTCCGTTCTGCGGCTGATGTCTCGGCTCTGTGGGCAGGCCTGGCCGATGGAACCATTGATGCAATCGTATCGGACCATTCGCCCCAGGATGCTGAAAGCAAAAATCTTGAATTTGATCAGGCTGAGTTTGGCATGATTGGTCTGGAAACGGTTTTTCCGGTTCTCCTAACGCACAATCGGAACCTGCCACTGGCCCAATTGATCGAAAAGCTTACCGTTCGTCCGCGTGAAATTCTGCGCTTGCCATCCCATTCTATAGCCGAAGGGGAGTTAGCCAGTTTGACGCTTTTTGACCCAACCCGAGCGTGGGTGTATGAACGAACGTTCTCTAAATCGAAAAACTCACCGTTTCTTGGCATGGCATTCACAGGATGCGTTATCGGCACTGTTCATCAGGGCCAGTTGATTCGTACATCATGAAAAGTATTCTTAATTATTTTAAGCAACCGTTATTGAAGATTCCGTTATTGGCAGGTTTGGCAACGGGTATTTTATGCTTTGTGTATTTTCTGGGTCTGTATGCGCTGGGTATACCGGCGTTGGGCAATATACGGGTATTGGATTACGGCATTCATATTATCGTGATGGTCGGTGCCGTCTGGTATTATCGGAAATACATTGGCCATGGACGGCTACATCTGTGGGAAGGGCTGACGATTGGCTACGTGATCAACACGGTGGCTGCGCTGATAACGGGATGGCTTATTTATTTCTTTGTGACTCAGGTCGATCCTGGTGTTTTTGCAGAGTATATCGCCAATTCGAAGAAACTCCTGCTCGAAGGTAAAAAACAAATTACCGATCAGTTTGGGCCTGAGACATTTGCTGAGCAGTGGAGAAAAGCCAGTACGATGGAGCCATCCGTATTGCTGCCTGATGAACTAACAAAAAAAACAGCGCTGGCCGTGATACCCGTACTGATTATTTCGCTAATATTTCGCAAGCAGGATTACAGTGTTATGCAATAATTGACTCACCCAAACCTTTTGTGCGATGGAAGAAAAGATCTCGACAACCCGCGTTGCGCTGAAATGGGGCCTTATTTTGGCCGTTGTTTCCATTATTTACTCCATAATTCTGTTCGTAACCGATAGCATCGGCAATCGCGCGCTGGGTTTTGTGGCCTATGGATTGACCATCGCTGCCATCATTCTGGCCATGCGGGAGTTCAGAACGCTCAATGGGGGCTTCATGACTTACGGAGAGGGGGTCGGCTTAGGTACACTGACAGCCGCTATTTCGGGGTTCATCTCCAGTTTGTTTTCGGTATTCTACATGACCGTTATCGATTCGGGGATCATGACGCGTGCGGCTGATAAAGCCCGTGAGCAAATGGAAGACCAGGGAATGTCGGACGAACAGATCGACAGTGCCATTAGCATCATGGAAAAATTCCAGAGCCCCGGAATTTTATTTGCGTTCGGCGTTATTGGCTCCATACTTCTGGGGCTGCTTTTTTCGCTGATTATTGCCGCGTTTATACGTCGGAACAGAAACAATCCGTTTGAATAAGATAGTTGGTAGGCGGGTTGCCTACCTCACTACTTACGTTCACCTACTTCACTAATCGAAAAGTGCTGGCCATTTTCCGTAAAGAGATCAGTCAATTTTTTTCGTCGCCCATTGCGTATATCATCATGGGCGTGTTTCTGACGGCCATGGGCTTACTACTTTGGGTATTCCCGGATACAAGCTTGCTGGAAAACGGCTATGCCGACATGGGCATATTTTTTAATCTAACACCTTACCTGCTGCTGTTTTTGGTACCTGCTATCACGATGCGCTCTATCGCTGATGAAGTACGACTCGGTACGTTAGAATGGCTGTTGACGAAGCCTGTTAGCCGATGGGGAATTATAGGGGGCAAGTTTCTGGCAAGCTGGCTGCTGGTTATCATTGTCCTGTTGCCAACGCTCATTTATTATTTTAGTCTTTATAAACTTGGTGCACCTGTAGGGAATATCGATTCGGCAGGGGTATTTGGATCGTATATTGGGTTGATCCTTCTGGCGGGGGTGTTTGTGGGTATCGGTCTGTGGGCGTCGTCGTTCAATGATAATCAGGTAGTAGCTTTTGTTCTGGGCGTCTTTGTGAGCTTTCTGTTGTATGTGGGTTTAAGCTCGCTGGCGGGGCTGTCCGTACTGGGTGGCCTTTCATATTATGTATCATTACTGGCGCTGGATGAGCAGTATCGATCACTGGGGCGTGGCGTCATTGACAGCCGAAATGTGATCTATTTGATCAGTTTGATCGTATTTTTTCTTCTTCTGACAACCAATCGATTGAAATCAACTTTATGAAAATTTCGCCAACGCTGTCTCGGTGGCTGGCCATACTCTGGTCAATTATTATGCTGATTGGTTGTCTTACACCGCATGAAGACATACCAGATGAGCTGTTATCATGGAGTGATAAATTATTGCACGTTCTTATTTTTGCCCCCTTTACGCTCTTATGGGCGCTGGCGGGTTTTCCACTAGTGCGGGTACTCATTGCCGGGGTGCTTTTCGGCGCTTTGATTGAGGTGCTTCAATATATTCTGCCCATAAATCGGAGTGCTGACTGGATCGATTTGCTGGCTGACAGCATTGGGGCCGTTGTGGGTATTGGCTTGGCGCGGTTGATTCCACAGAAGTATAGATTCGTTTGAAAACGACTTCAGGTTTCAGGCTGACTGGATGAATCAACCTGAAACCTGACGCCTGAAACGAGTTAACGCTTATAATTTAGCTGCCGTTGCCCGTTGAATGGTGTTGCATTTAGCACTAATAATTTTGTAGGCCTGTGTGTAGCCAAGCTCGCCAGCCCGGCTCATATCGATACAGGCATTGGCCTCGTCGCCCGAATCATAGCGAATGATTCCCCGCAAATAATAAGCCTCTGCATGACGTGGATTCAATTTGATTGTACTGTTGCAATCGATCATTGAACCCCGTTGGTCGCCCAGCGAAGAGCGAACGATACCCCGGATAAAATACGCTTCGGCATTGGTCGGATTAAGTTCTACAGCCCGATTCAAATCCTGTAAGGCTAGCTTGCCATCGCCAGCCGCATTTTTCAACATACCCCGTACCAAAAAAGCGTCGGAACGGTCGTCGGCCAGCTCAACCACTTTATATCGATCCTGTACGACCGAGCCAAACAGAGGTAATGTACTGGTTGTGATAAAGTCGCTGTAATAAGCCTTGCTCTGATTAGAAGTCGACCCCATCTCGATGGCTTTGTCGAGGTCAGTGATGGCCTGTTTTGTTGTATTCAGACGACTCTTCGCAAATCCACGACTAAATAGAGCTTTGTAATGATTGGGGCTTAGCTGGATTGTTTTGTCGAAATCGGCTACTGCATTATCAAATTCACCTAAACGGGATCTGACGAGGCCACGCCGGTAATATAAATCGGCTTCGTCTTTACTGAGTTCAATAGCCCGGTTGAAATCGGCCATCGAGCCTTTATAATCTTCCAGTTTAAAACGGGCATACCCCCGGCCACTCAGCGCCTGAGTTTTGTTGGGCATTTTTTCCAGCGCCAGCCCATAGTCGGCCAACGCCCCCTTGTAATCGTTCAACTGCATTTTACAGGTTCCCCGGGCGGTTAGAATATTGGCATCGGTAGGGGCCAGGGTAGCCGCTTTTGTGAAGTCGGCTAAGGCACTGTTGGTATAGTTGATCTGAAGACGGCATAGCCCGCGCTGATAATAGAGTATGGCATCGTTCGGATTGAGTTCAATAGCCCGGTTAAAATCCTGCATGGCGCCCCGAAAGTCTTCCTGACGAGTTCGGTTCAGCCCTCGGTATAAATAAGCATTGGCATCGCTGGGGTTAAGGTCAATGGCCTGATCGAGATCAAGATTGGCCCCCTGAATGTCGTTCAAACTGATTTTGGCCAACGCCCGGTTATAATAGCTGGGTGCATTTTCCGGGTTCAGGATGATAGCGGTTGAAAAAGCCTGTAAAGCACCAGGGTAGTCTTTGGCATTACTTTTCTGAACGCCTTCGTTAAAAAAGTCAGCCGCTGTTTGCTGAGCGACGGCCAATCGCCCGACTGCACAGAGGAATAACAGTAAGGCAGTTACGGATAATTTATTCTTATACATGATGGATTAGGTTTATGAAATAGTATTCAGGCAAATGTAAAATTTTATTACTATTTTCAGTAATAATGGATAGAAATCTGTTGTCTATTTTTTGATTTTATTACTGTTTATGTAAACTATATAAAAATAATGTACTTTTTTGTGGTATAGTATGAACGAATTTGATTAAAAAGATTATAAAACAGGCTAAAGAACTTTATAAGTAACTTTTTAAGATTGATGTAAAATAACAATGCATCAGTAATGTGGTTTTGAGATTAATAGTTAATGGAATTCTAATGGACCATTCAGCGAGAGGTAATTAGGAATTTACCAACTTGGTCATCTAATCGTAGATAATTATGCATATTGGATTCATTGGTTTGGGTAAGATGGGGTTTAACCTTGTCAGTAACTTAGTGCGACATGGGCATACCGTAGTGGGTTATGACATCAATGAGGCACTGGTTGAGGCCGTTAAGCAGGAAGGTGCTCAAGGCGCTAATTCCTTACAGGACATGTACAATGCGCTTCCTGAGAAACGAGTTCTCTGGCTGATGATTCCGGCCGGGTCTTTAGTCGATAAAGTGATCGAGCAACTGCTGGGTTTTATGAATCCGGGCGATGTAGTTATCGACGGTGGAAATTCTCACTATAAAGACTCGATCCGGCGGTATGAATACCTGAAACAGAAAGGAATTGGTTTTCTGGATTGCGGCACCAGTGGTGGTATGAGTGGAGCGCTGAATGGAGCCTGTACCATGGTTGGTGGTGATCCTGATGTGATTGAGCCTTTACACGCGGTTTTTAAGGACATTTCGGTTGAAGATGGTTACCTCTATACCGGCCCGGCTGGCAGCGGCCATTTTACGAAGATGGTTCATAACGGGATCGAGTATGGGATGATGCAGTCCATAGCTGAAGGGTTCGAAGTGCTGTCTAAAAGCCAGTTTTCGCTCGATTTTCAGGCCATTGCCAAAATGTGGAATCATGGTTCGGTTATTCGAAGCTGGCTCATGGAGCTGACGGAGGATGCCTTTCGAAAAGACCCTAACCTGGACTCGATAAAGGGAAAAATGTTTTCGTCGGGCGAAGGCAAATGGACGCTCGAAACGGCGCTCGATCTTGAAGTCCCAACACCCGTTATTGCCCTGTCTTTATTGATGCGGTATCGGTCTTTGCAAGAAGATACATTTACCGGAAAAGTGGTGGCTGCGTTGCGGAATGAGTTTGGCGGACACGCCGTTGAGAAAAAATAAATTTCGCATAAACAAAAAAATAGTTCAATTCCGTTCGCTTTTTTTCGTTAGTATTACACGAAGGTTCGGACAGTTTCGATTGTCGTCCATAACGATATCGAAATGTTCTGAACTTTTTTTTTACTCTTAACCACCGTAAAAGCTAATATGAAGCTTCTAGGCGCAATTAAAGACCCTACGTTTACAGAAAAAAACTATAGTCAGTTTGACCGTTTTTTTCTTCAGTTTATCAAAGATGAGCGTGACTTGCCTTTTATTTACCTGACCCTTCGCATTACGTTTGTTCTGATCCCGTTAAGTGTATTACTATTTATGCCTTTTGTGACGGGCTGGGTTTGGTGGACGATCGCAGCCGTACATTTTTATGTTAGCAACTTTGTTTTTAAAGGTCCTTTTGGGCTCATGCTTCACTGCACCAGCCATCGCCAGTTCTTCAAATCGGAGTATGGCTGGATGAATAATTACCTGCCGTGGATTGTTGCGCCTTTTTTTGGTCATACTCCCGAAACCTATTACAGCCACCATATTGGTATGCACCATCCCGAGAATAATCTTGAAGATGATGACAGCAGCACCATGACCTTCCAGCGGGATAGCTTCCGTAGCTTTCTGGCTTATTTTGGGCGTTTCTTTGTGGTAGGGGTACGTAATCTACTGGCTTATCTGCGCCGGAAAAATCGCCCGAAACTGGCTACCCGTGCCCTGACGGGTGAAATCATATTTGCGACTATTGCCTGTGTTTTACTCTACATCAATTGGGCAGCTACTGTACTGGTATTTCTGTTTCCGCTGGTAGTATATCGGGTTATTGCCATGATGGGCAACTGGACGCAGCATGCGTTTGTCGATAGCGACGAGCCAGGTAATGCCTATAAAAACAGTATTACCTGCATCAATGTGAAATACAATAAAAAATGCTGGAACGATGGCTATCATATCAGTCACCACGTTCGTCCGGGCATGCACTGGACGGAACATCCTACATTTTTCCTGAAAACGATCGATAAGTATGCCCAGAATCAGGCTATTATCTTCGATGGACTTGATTTCCTCCAGATTTTTTTCCTGCTCATGCGTAGGCGGTACGATGTGCTGGTGAAAAATATGGTGAATGTAAATGGAGCTTTTGCCAATGAAGAAGAAGCCATTGCCCTCTTACGTCGACGTACGAAGCGCATAACTGCTGCTGCGATCGTTCTGGAAACACCACAAGTTGTTGTTGCCTAAACTACCACTCGGTAGGGTGAACCGATTCTGGTGTACGACATAAAGCAAAAAGCCACAGAGACATGTCCAGACAGTTCCTCTGTGGCTTTTTGCTTTATTAGTTTTGTAAGGCTAAAAATTTCCGCCGTCGATTCGGGATTCAATCACCTGTTGAATAGCGGTAGGAACATTGGACAGGAAATCGTAGCCTGTCAACACTTCGAGTTTGTCGACGCTGGTGCTATAAGCACGCCAGGGTTTGTCGGCCGCCGATTGTTCGTTGGGAATATTGACCGCAATAATGTGTGTGTTTTCGGTAATCTGAAAGGTGTTGTCGGCTCCAGCCGGAACAACAATCAGGATTTTCCAGAGCGTAGCCGGAACCGTCAGTTTTCCATTGGCTATCGACGTAGCGTAGCCATTCTGACCCGTGCCGCCCGTGCCACTTACCCCCGCAATAATATAGACGTCATTGCCGTTGCTCATCAGTTGACGTTCATACTCTTCTAAATTTTTCCAGACCTCACGGTTATGTCGCGGGGCTTGTGGCACGATGTTGGTTAGGAGAAACGTAGCGGCATTATCTTCGGGCGTTGCATCGCGATCGTCGGAAGGGCAGAGATGACCACGGTCGAAGCCCGTATTGGTATAATCGGAAGGGCGGGCGGCATACCAGCCTGTCGGTAGAGTGGGGTCGGGTCGGAAATCGTTGGTGCGTTTGCTGTCGCCTTTCGAGGTTGAGGTTAACCGCCAGCTAACCCAGTTGGCAATGCCCCGGCTTCGGTTATACGATAAAGTATACTGCGGCTTGGCCATCAGGTAATTATCGGGGCTGTTGCTGGATGCGTTGCTTGGATTACCCAGGGCCAGGTTGTCGGCCCGATTTAGTGTAATCGTTGTGCTGGTGCCGGGCAAGGTTGGCCGAACACTAACACAGCCACTTATGAGCAGGCTTGCTCCGATGGCGAACGCAAATGTTTTTAACTGATAACGTATCTGAATTGATTTTGCTAACATTCTTACGGAACTTTACAATCAATCCATAAATGTAGTGATTCTCTACGTAGTCAATATCTGATTTTCAGAAGAGAATTAATACGTCCTCAATAGATGAGTAACTGCTATCATGGCTAAAAAGAAGCAACCCTCTGCCTACGAGAACCCTCGTTCGGCATCTCCCAAACCTACTCAAACTTCCGCAACCAATTCTACCCGGCCAAGTTCTACCCGTGTCAGCGAGCCTGTTCAACGGCCGGTAACGCGACCAACGGTCTCTAAAGCGGCTGCAGCCCCCCCATCGTCCGATTTACCCATCGAAAAACGCCCGGTTGTCTGGTGGCCGGTAGCGGCTCTGGCTCTGTTAGGCTTTGTTTTATACGTTAATACCTTTGGGCATCAGTATGCACTCGACGATATAGCGGCCGTTGGTCAGAATTTATTCGTAAAGAAAGGGCTTGCGGGTATACCTGATCTGCTTCGTACCGAATTCTGGCATTTTAGCAATATTTCGCTGGGTTATTATCGACCCTTATCGCTGATCACCTTTGCGATGGAGCAGGAGTATTTCAAGGATAATCCGAACATCAGCCACATGATCAATGCCGGGTTGTACGCCCTGACGGGATTGTCGATTGGCGCGTTGCTTCAGAAGTGGCTGCCCGGTCAAACGATCATTGCTTTTCTGATTGGCTTGGTATTTATTGCTCACCCGATCCATACCGAGATTGTCGCGAATATCAAAGGGCGCGATGAAATCCTGAGCTTCCTGTTTATCTCGCTGATGTTACTGTCGTACTGGAAGCATCTTGAATCGGCTTCGTCGTTCTGGTACAAAGGCCCGGTAGGCGACTGGTTATTTGGTGGCTTATTTGGTCTGTTTGCTATTGTTGGCGGCTGGGTCATTGGCAGCAGTCTGACGGGAAGTACTTTTGGAGGTATCGTTGGTGTGCTGATCATGGGGTCGCTGTCGGCAAGCTGGGTAGGGCTGGCGTGTGTATCGCTGTATTTTGCCTTCCTGTCGAAAGAATCGTCTATTGTGAGTCTGGCGCTGATTCCGGCTATGCAGTACTGGTTTGCCCGCCGGAATGTGTGGCAGTCGCTGATTAGTTTATGGCCGTTCCTGATTGTAGCCGCTTTGTTCTTCTTCCAGAAACAGAAGATGATTGGTACGCTGAGCGGAACACCGCCAGTCGACTGGGCCAACTATCCATATAAGATTTTACAGACCGAGAAATCGACAACTTTCAAATTCCTGATGTATTACATCCGGTTGTTGATTTTACCGCACCCACTGGTCTACGATTACTCCTACAATGTGATTCCATCGGGTAGTAAAGGGGATTTACTGACCTGGGCTGGTTTCCTGTCGTTGCTGGCTTTAGTTTGGTTAGGCTGGAAAGGGTTTATGAAGCGTACGCTATGGGGTTTTGGTATCTTCTGGTTCTTTGTTACGATGGCTCCGGGTCTGGGCTTTATCTGGATGCGGGGTGGTATCTTTGCAGAACGGTTTGCCTATGCTGCCGTGATGGGTTTTGCCTTCATCCTGATCTGGGCTTTGCAGAAACTGCTCGTTCGTGTTCAGGCCAATTCATCAGATGAGTCGACTGCCAAACCTGCCTTGGTTCGTTATGCACCGCTGCTGGGGCTAATGGCCGTTGTGGCTGGGTTGTATTCATTCAAAACGGTGGAACGTAACCGGGATTGGGAGAACAATTTCATCCTGTTCAACTCGGCCCTTCCTTATGCGCCCAATAGCTGCCAGGTGCAACGACACGTAGCCAATGAATGGATTGAGAAAGGGCTGAAAGATCGGGCTAAAGCGGATTCAATTGCGAATGCTACCAATGCCATCAAGCCGAAGCCAACACCTGAACAGATCAAGAAGGCACAAGCACTGATCGATACGAATATTGCGCATGCGAATGTCCACGGTCGCTGGGCACTTGACCATTTACAGGAGTCGACCCGTATCTATCCGAACTTTGGTGAAGCGTATTTCTCAATGGCGTATGTTTTCCAGAAAATTACGCCCAACGTCGATTCGGCCAAGTATTATTATAAGCAGACCATTCGGGCGGCCAACGCCTATGCACCAGCTTACAACAACTTGGGGGTAATTTATCAGGGTGAAGGGCAGGCGCAAAATAATCGGCAGAAAATCGAGTTGGCATCGTACTACTACAATCGCTCGATGGTCGTAAACCCGGCTTATGTTGATGGACAGAACAACCGGGCGAATCTGCTGAAAGCCTACGGAATCGATGTGAAGGTGCTGCCCGATTCGATCATCAATAAGTACTAGCTTAATAATAACGCGGTAAGAAAGCCGCGCAAACGGGCTAAAGATTGCGGGCTTCTTACCGCGTTCTAAAAAAGTTTGAGGGGTGGCATTCGCCACCCCTCAAACTTTTTTTATTCTTCAGCCAATGTACGGGAGATGTTCATCCGGTAAACGCCCAGTGCCGGAAGGGCAGCGGCCAGGATGCCGATAAGAAGGGCAATGCCAAGCAGTCCCCACTCTTCGGGCAGGATGCCAAAGGCAGCCAGATTATAGTGATACTCATCCGAAACGCTTCCTGAGAATAGCCACAAGCCAATCCGGCTCAAGGTTAGGCCCAGCACGAAGCCGATCAACGCCAGCACGATTCCTTCCAGCAGCAGCATACCAAACAACTGCGCCCTTGTGGCACCCATCGACAGCATAAGGGCCATTTCGTAACGGCGTTCCTTCAATGAATTATACAGTGATACAAACACGCTGATTCCCGAAATCAGCATGATGACGATGGCCAGCCCACGGAGGGTTTCTACGCCTATACCCAGCAATGAAAACAGTCGGTTAATTTCTATATTGGGAAGGGCCGCCTGAAGCTTGGAGTTACTATTGATACCCCGTGCCAGCATCATACCCATCGGATTCCGAAATTTGATGAGCATACTGGTTATCTCGCGGGGCTCTTCCTCATGCTCGTCATGGTCTTCGTCTGCTTCGTGGGCTTCGCCTTCTTCATGATGTTCGTCATGATGCGCATGAATGGCCCATACGCTCGACACGGGTGTCAGAATAAGCTGGTCGGTTACTGTATTGGTCGGGTTCAGGATACCTACAACCTTGTATTTGGAATCGCCGTGCTCTTCGCCATCCTTATCCAGCCCGTGCGAACTGGCAAACGTATCACCAATTTTTAAGCCCGTTACATCCGCCACGCGAGGACCAATGACCACTTCCAGATCATTCTGAAATAACTTTCCCTGTGCAACCGTAGCGCCAAAATGATCGAGGTATTTTTTGTTGGTTCCCACAATGCGGAACGACCGATAGTTATCACCCATAGCCAGGGGAATGGCCGTTTTGATCATGGGATTGCGCGAGAGTCGTTCGGCTTCCTCAAGGGGAATGTTGCCAACGGGGGAGTCGATCTGATAAATACTGGACAGGATCAGTTGCAAGGGACTGCCTTTAGCGCCCAGCACCATATCGATGCCCCGAATATTTTTCCGAAACTGATCGTCCAACTGTTTGTTAAGCAGCAATAGCAACGAGATAATCGTAATACCAAACGTCATCAGGAGCCCACTTAAAAAGCTGCTCAGGGGCTTGTCGCGCAGATTACTCCAACTAATTCGGAAAAGATTCATAGACGTGGGCTAATCGCTGATTGGTTCGAAAAAGTATTTTGCAAATTACTGAATGACAGTACGATTACAAATCCAGCTTGAAATGGTGGCTGACAATGTTGAACCGTTTGTTCAGGTAAAGCCGATGAGCATCGTACCGGGCCGGATTCTGACCTGAGTCGAGCGATACGCACTGGCAACCGGCCTGCCGGGCCTGATCGATGATAAAATCCACAAGAGCACCAGCATACCCTTTGCCACGGGCTTCGGGCAGGGTGGACAGGTCGTCGATGTAGAGGGTTTTACCGCTGTACAGGAAATTCAGGTAGCGATAGCCCGTAACAGCCGGAACCGTTTCGTCTGGATTACCCGTGTCAACATAAGCTAATACAAAGCCATCCGTTTGCTGCTGCGAACGAATCCGGTCGAGAGCGTCGGCTGGAGTCAGGTGCGAACGCAGGGCCAGCATGGCTGGGATACACCGTTCTATTTCGGCGTCGGTGGTGGCAATCTTAATGGTCATAATTGTTGGCGGATTTGCTGTAAGATCACATTGCCCCCCCGTTCCAGAATGGCTTCGGCCAGTGAATGGCCCAGGGCTGATGCTTCGGCCGGAGAGCCCGTAAAGGTTTCACGAAGCAACTGGCTGCCATCCAGACTAACGAGGCCACCCGTAAGGCTGATGGTTTGATCGGTTGTCCAGTGGGCCAGGGCAAAAGACGGAATGCTACAGCCTCCTTCCAGTCGGGCCAGAAAGGCGCGTTCGGCGCGGAGACAGGCTGCCGTTGGCGCATGATTGACAATCTGGGTAATGGCTTCGCTGACTGACGGGTTTAAAGCCGTAGCGGCTTCGATGGCGATGGTTCCCTGCCCCACAGCGGGTACAAACTCGGTAATGGGTAAATGCTCGGCAATCAGATCGTCGTAGCCCATTCGGTGAACGCCTGCATAGGCCAGCAGCAAGGCATCACATTGCCCTTCGTCGAGCTTACGAAGTCGCGTTTGCAGATTACCCCGCATCTCAACCGTAGTCAGATGTGGGCAGTAGTGTTTGAGCATGGCTACCCGGCGCGTAGAGGAAGTGCCAATGCGAAAAGGCTGACCGCTGCTGAGCGAAAGCGAGCCATCCCGACTGACGAGCACGTCGTTGGCCTGTTCGCGTTCGGTGAAGGCAATGATGGTCAGATCGGTCGGTAAGCTGGAGGGTAGGTCTTTGGCACTGTGGACCGCAATGTCGATACTACCATCGCGAAGCTGGTCTTCCAGTTCCTGCGTAAAGACCCCTTTACTCCCAATTTTAGACAGCGATCGGTCGAGCACCAGATCACCTTTGGTTTCGATAAAAACCAATTCGGAGGATAAGCCTCCCTGTTGAAGTAGGGTTTGAATATGCTCGGCCTGCCAAACGGCTAAGCGACTACTTCGGGTTCCAATTCGAATATGCATGATTCACAAAGATACGGCGCGAAAAGTAGCTTTCCGTACATCAACGAATTGATATTGTGGTGTGGCCGACTTTCCACAGAAAGCCCAGAAATCGCAACAGTCTGAAAAAGCGTATGTAGACACAAAAAATGATTATTAAGCCATTTAAACGTGTCAAAAAGGCATTTTGCGGTAAAATTTCCATGATTTTACCTGTCATACTGACCGAAAAGTCGGAAATAAACCTTTAGGCACGAGGTTTGTCTATAGTACAGTAATTGAACAGTAAACAACACCACTATGAAAGCGATAGAAAACGTGTTTCAGGGAACAGGCGGGCAGATCGACTTGCTGAATACCCTTTATGGTGGATCTAGTCAGACCACTATGAACGTAGAGCGGGAAGATGAACGCCTGATTATCACCCTGTCCGCTCCTGGTGTCAAGGCCAACTCGTTTAATGTGCTGGTTGAGGGCAGTAAACTCGTTCTCTATACCTTACTGGTTGGTACAAGTGAGCATCAGGAAGATGGGATCAGCCAACGGCTGGCCGTGCCTATGTTCCTTCGGGTACTGGACATTCCGTCCTTTGTCGACGCTGATCATATTGAAGCCATTCATGAACAGGGTCGGGTAATGGTCATGCTGCCTTTCAAAGATGAAGAGCAGATGCATCGTCGGATCGATATAAAAAACTTGTTTTAAGCAAACGACCGGGAATCTCTTCCGGAACCCAGAGTTGGTTCTGTTGCCTATAGATGAGTTCGGCCGCTTCTACGGAAGCGGCTTTTTGCGTTTATAGCTCTCTTTTTTAGGAGATAAGTAGGTCATTGAAAATACATTAGATTATTTTTTGTCATCCCGACGCAGGAGGGAACTTCGAAAATGAGATAAAAAGTGATTTTCGAAGTTCCCTCCTGCGTCGGGGATGACAAAAACGCTCTCGCAGCATATCCTAAACTATTTTTCCATGACTACTTAATTCATTTCGTTTCAGACGATGCTGATTTCCTGTTCGTCGTGGTATTGTCGGCGACCATCCGACCATTCGAGGTATACCCGCCAAAGTCCCTTTGCAAGCTTATCCGTCGATACAACATACCTGGATTTACTGGTTGGCTGAACAGGGATATGAATGTCGTCCTCCACACCATTTCGCTTGCTGAAGGTCAGATTACATCGTAGAAACGACATCGGCAAAACAAAAGCCAGAATTTGGGAAGCAGGTTCGAATGTCATGGTTCACAAAGAGTAGGTGTCGAAACGTATTCCAGCATCAAAAATAACCCCATTTATCGGCACCGTCTATGATATACGTCAGGAAACCGATTGACTGGTTTCAAGCTATGTACTGATCTCTATCAGGCAGGTGCCGATAAATCGGTTGCAGTTTTGGGCTTTCATTCGTACGTCCTCTTTATGCTGAACCGCCTGATAGTCACCCTGCTCTATTTGCCTCTGCTAGCCTTTGCCCAACAGCCCGACGATTGGGGAAGACTACGGCAGTATGCCAGCGAAATCGGTGTAGAAGAACCATGCGC
This sequence comes from Spirosoma panaciterrae DSM 21099, assembly GCF_000374025.1. Classification (GTDB taxonomy): domain Bacteria; phylum Bacteroidota; class Bacteroidia; order Cytophagales; family Spirosomataceae; genus Spirosoma; species Spirosoma panaciterrae. Next base: position 316,057 of record NZ_KB893184.1, read on the forward strand.
TACCCCTGATACAACCTGCCTGCGGGCTTATTTCACGCACATTGTTTACGGAAAGCCACATGCACGATTGGGCTATCAGGGGCTAAAAGAGCTGATTGATACGGCTCGCATCAATCGGCTGACTACCCTGTTTCGGGCAGGTGGCGACTGGTGCCCACTCCTGGATTCGCTGGAATCGCACGATCCTACGTATCGACAGCTCAAAGCCTACTGCATACGTTGTCTGGTTGATGATTATATGGCCGATTCGCTGACGATTGAGCAGGTCAAATCGACCCTGAATTTCTACCGATGGCTCAATCGATTTCCGGCAGACAAACGCGTGATTGTGAATATCCCTTCGGCCACTTTGCGGGTGGTTGATCGGGACGGGGCTACCCTGCTTAGCAGTCGGGTGATTGTCGGAAAAACCAGTACGCCGACTCCTCTTTTCAATGCACAAATTACAGGGCTGGTCGCCTATCCGTACTGGAATGTGCCGCGTTCGATAGCAGTGAGCGAATTACTACCCAAAATCTGGAAAAATCCAGCTGGTGTACTGGCCGACATGAACCTGCAAATCATAGACGGTAAAGGAGCGATTGTTGCGCCTGAGTCTGTAAACTGGTCGGCACTTACGGTCAAAACCTTTCCATACCGGCTTCGGCAATCGACGGGCTGCGACAACGCGCTGGGCATTCTGAAATTTAATGTAAATGACCCCTACGATATTTATCTGCACGACACCAATCAACGGGCTCTGTTTGCCCATGACAGGCGAACGCTGAGCCACGGCTGTATCCGGGTCGAAAAGCCCGTTGAACTGGCCAATATCGTGCTGGGAAAACCGCGATTTACTGCCTCGTTCTTAACGACCTGTCAAAAACAGGCCCAGCCGAAACCGATCGCTATTCCGCAACCCATTCCGGTGATTGTCACCTACAATCTGCTCGACATAGATGAGCAGGGAGCCATTGTGGTGTACAAAGATGTGTACGGCTGGTGGAAACTGGATTCATAGGCCCTGACCTTACCCCATGTGCTATACTGTCAATAACCTATTTTACTTAAATCATGAATGCTATGAAACGGATTACGAAAGGTGTTATTACCCTTGCCTTGGGTGGGTTTCTTATCGCTTGCGCAGCTACCAAAGAGCCTAATGAAACGGTTGAGAAAGCATTTGTCAAAAAATTTGGTCAGGTCGACTCTGTCAAATGGACGCGTAATGCCGATTATTCGTACGCCCATTTTGTGTTTGATGGCAAGCCGGTAGTAGCTGTGTTTGGTAACGACGGTCAGTATATCGAAACCGATCGGGCCAAACCAACCCCTTAAGTCCTGCTAAAGCCCGATACGATATAAATGAGCTACAGGTTTATTGTCAATGCCAGCGTAGGGCGTTAATGTTATGCCCAATCTTCCTGCCTTCCGAAAGTCCCACTTCATTGTCATGTCGGGTATGGATACCACCCATCAATCGGGAGTTGGCACATTCCTGAGCAGCCTCCCAGAATGAGCGGTAATGACGAACTTCGTAAGGTAGCGTATGGCGGACCAGGCTGGGATAATAGTAAGGCTGCTGAGCCGAGGCCGACTGCACCAGAATAGCCTCCTCTGCGTAGTAAGTATAGGGTGCCCGATTCGTATGGGTGTTATCGGTGAAGGAAAACGCATCGCCATAAAGTTCGGTCAATACTGTGGCGGTAGCGGCCGACTGAACCGCATGACCCGAATAGAAAGAAGGAAAGGGTGGTTCCAGGAAGAAAGGTAACCAGGGCTTTTTATTTTTGTCGGGCGAAATGGTCGTATGGATGAAGGAGGAGGGCCGTTCGACCATATAGGTAAATTTGGTTTTCCAGCAGCAGATGAAGGCATCGGCTACGGCCATGCCTACCCGGGCGTAGGTTTCACAGGCTTTTACCAAATCGGTATTGCTATTTCGAATCGCAATGGTTGCCAGATTGTACGAATGGCCGGGAGGGGAGCAGGTCTCTGTAGGATCATCGCCCCACCACATCACGATGGCCTGATCAGTTGGGCTAAGCGACTTTTTTCGCTCAAAAACCTCTTTATACTGCTGATAGTACTGACTGCTGGTATCTGTGGAATAAACCAGGGGCCTGGGTGCTGGTAATCGGCCATTACGGGGTGCAAACGTGCGGTTCTGGCCCCAGGTAGGGTGCATAGGGATTTTGGTGTTCGACTGACCAACCAGTGGAGGAACCCACACCCCCGTACCAACAGGTCGCACGTAGTCGGTGGGAAAATTACGCTGGTAGCCCTCATGCCCACCGTCGGTCATTGACCAATGGTAAATTTTTGTAGCGATGGTTTTGCCGAATTGTTCCGACCGCTCCACAATGGCTGGGTCGAGCTGTGCGGCATAGTTAGAATGAACGGCTGCTGCCAGCGAATCAATGGGTTGTGTTTTTTCGGTATAGGCGTAAAGCGCTTTGAGTAAGTAGGCCTGCCCCGCGTTGAGGGCGAGTTCCCAACAATATGCCTGCCCCGGAACAGGCTTGGGCAAGGAGAGGGTATCAGACAGGAGCCGGATGACGGACTTATGCCGCCTGGACGCGTAAACAACCGTTTCGTACATGGTTAGCCCTAGATAACCTATGGCTCTGGAACCATAGGTTGGTGTATTTTTTGGCGCCCTGGTCATGATTCGTACGGTCATATCGGCCCAGGTAGTAGCTATCTGCTGGCTGGTCAACACCGTTTGAACGGGCTGGGCTTTTAGGGAGCAGGATAAGCTTATAAGTAAACAGAACTGCCAAAGGGGTCGTTGGAGTAAGTTGTTCATTATCTGTTCGTTAAATAGTTGAATCGGACATGGTTTGCCAGCCGAAGTGGTGTTTGGTGAATGACTATCCCCACCCGGTTTATGGGCGGGGATAGCTTTAGAAACCTGTGATAATACCCTTATCGAGCCCAGGGTAACTGATTGACTTTTCGCCCAATGGCATAGCCCATCCGAAGGCCCTCTTCGCAGTCCATCCGGTAATGCACCCCCAGTACGACACGTGAGTAGGCATTTTCCTGAGCCATTTCATAAAAACTATTGAAGCTTCTGGGAGTACCATTAAATTCGGTTCGCCCTTCATGGCACCGATCGGTCAGGGCATAGGCCGCTCCATAGATGTCGGTAAGGACTTCGGCAGCAGCGGCACCAAAGCACGAATGCCCGGATGGATAGGCCGGAAAGGGCGGGGTAACACCAATCATAATGCTGATGGGATTATTCAGCCGCGTTCGCCAGGTTGGATCGATCGTCCGCTGGATATACGTAATTGGTCGTTCCACATTATAGATGTATTTGGAATTCCAGCAGGCTACCCCTACGTCGCTGAGGCCCATGCCCACCTTGGCAAAGGTATACACGGCCTTATCGAGCGGGACCTTTTCCTTCCGAATCACCTCTCTGGCAACGGCAATCCAGCGTCCGGCAGGTTCAAACGTTAACTGATAAATATCGTCGCTCCAGAATTCACCAATCCACTTTTCTTCGCTGGTCAGGGGAGTAGTTGCCGTGTAAATTTCCAGTCCCTGGGCAAATAGCGTCGATTTTATGTTTGTGCTGTAATTCAGTGGTTCTTTGGCTATTTTGTCGGTTTCACTGGCCACAAACGTCCTGACTTTTCCCCAGTAGGGCAGCAGCGCCCGGCTATAATCGGGCGCGGTAGGTTGCCATTTGCCGACACCCGTTGGTGGAATATAATCGGCTGGCTGATTGCGGAGGTAAGCCCCGTCGCCCGCTAGGTCCGTTTTGGCATAAGCGATCACAGCCGTAGCCACATCCAGACCAAACTTTCTGGATCGGTTGAGTTCATCAGCATCCCCAGGACCGCCCGTTAGTTTTGTATGGAGCGAGTCGATTTTAGCCTTATCCTTGTCGGCGATATGAGGAAAGAAGCCTTTCATCATCTGGTAGTAAGACTCGTTCAGGGCTACCTCCCAGCGGTAGGTTTTACCGGCTTCGGGCCTGGGGATGCTAAGACCGGAAAATTTGTTTGCTATGGACTGGTAATTGGCTGAACCGGGCACTACGGTTTCATAAGCAGCCAGGCCGATATACGCCAGGGCCCGGGCGGCTACCGGCGGGCGATAACCAGGCGCATATCGATCGATAATCAAAAACAGATCCATCCACTGTAGGGATACGGAGGCATCCGTAGTGGATGCGGTGGCTTCGGGCACTACGTCCTGTTTGGGGGATTGGCAGGCCAGCGCCACTGCGATACAGAAACAGATTACGCAATAGGAAATAGCCCTTCCTGTGCGGGAGGGCACTCGTGTTGACGGATGTATACAGGTGTTCATCGCTCTCTGAAATTTAGTGTGTAGTATGGGGTACGGAAACGGGGCTATCGCTAACCCAGATTAACGTACGGGATAGAAGGGGCTAGCCATAAGCCAGCCACCAGAAGAGAGCAGCCATCTGGTCAGTTTGTACGCCAGTTTAACCTACAACTGTTCAGAGGACTGAAGAGAAGCCAATAATCGATCAGGGTTGCAGATCGCGACCGTAAGAAAGTGACAGCTAACTTGTTTCAGCCCATACAGTGGCTACTCTGGATGTAGAGGGACAAAACGTAGGCTCGAAAATGAGGGTGCTGATTGCCACTAGTATGGCTACAGTGCTTTGTAGGTGCAGCCCACTCGCCAACCCATCTCAGGCAACTCCATTCGACGTTAATATCCCCTTTTTTCAGCGTTCTGGAGGGGGCGAATGTACAGGCAAGGCACGAACGAGCAGCAGAGACGGTTTGTTGGGTATTCGGATCGCTTGTTGCCAATGAGGAGCCAGAAACCTAAAAATGGCCTGTCGGGCAGGAGAGTATTCTTTCAATAAGAGCTTAAGAAACTGGTTGGCCTTTTGTTGCGACTGGCCAGCTTCGTGCATACGACCATTCAGGAAGGAAAGTAGATCGTCCTGCCATAACGAATGACTTTTCAACTCAAGACCGAGTATATAAAGCTGATCGCCGTGCCGCTCCATACTCACAACCGAATAATAATGTCCGTTGTAGGTAAAACCATCGGAAGTTGTGCGGGCAATGTCGCTGAGTTCGAATCGGTTTTTCAGCGCGATCTCGAACTCGACCAGGCTATCGACTGAGCGATAGACGGAAAGTCGTTCCGACAGGTCATTTTCTGCCTGCCACCAACTGGTCACGGCCACGAGCATATACGCTAATGTATAACACCCCAACAAGGCGACAAGACCGATGGAAATGACTTTTTTCACGAGAGCAGTTTTCTTCAGCTTTAGGAAAGCTTATAAATAATAAACAAGATTTGTGCCATTTGTAACTTTTTGAATAAGAGTGAAAAGAAAGAGGCTTAGTGCTTTCGGCTGCCTGGATACGATCATTCGGTGAGCTGAGCAGGGTCATGGCGTATGGGTTGAGAGTGCACCATTTTTGGTGATCTCAAACCAACTAAACCCCTGCTGCCATGACCATTGCTTTTTTTAGCGCTTTGCCCTTTGAGCAGACCTGGTTTGAGCGATATGCCGGTAACCATCAGATAACCTTTATTCCGAAAGCGCTTACCCTCCAAACGGCCGAACTGGCTAAAGGGCACCGGGCAATTTGCGCTTTTGTAAACGACGACCTGAGCCAATCGGTGCTGGGTCGGCTAAAGCAGATTGGGGTTTCGATTGTCGCTATGCGATCGGTTGGGCTGGATAATGTCGATCAGGAAGCCCTGGAAACGTTAAACATGAAGCTCCTGCACGTACCTGGTCATTCGCCGTATTCAGTAGCCGAGCAGGCTGTTACCTTACTATTAGGAATGATCCGGCACCTGCCCGAAGCCCATAATCGGGTACGGGCAGGCAATTTCTCGATTGATGGGTTGATGGGCTATGACCTTCACGGGAAAACGGTAGGCATCATTGGTACCGGACGTATCGGAAAGGTAGTTGCCCGGATTATGCTGGGGTTTGGGTGCCATGTACTGGCCTACGACATCCGACCCGATCAGAAATTGATGGACGATGGTGTCCGGTATGTGCTGCTTGAGAAGGTTCTTCAACAGGCCGATATTGTATCGCTGCATTGCCCGCTAGCCCCATCAACGTATCACCTGATCAATACCCAATCATTGACCAGCCTGAAACCAGGCGCTATTCTGGTGAATACCGCTCGGGGGCCGCTCGTCGATACGGAAGTCGTTCTGGCCGCTTTGGATGCCGGGCTGTTGTTGGGCTACGCAACGGATGTATACGAAAACGAGCGGCCCTGGTTTCATTACGATTATTCCGACCAACCGATTACAGACGAACTGCTGAATCGGCTCCGCTGCCATCCTGGTGTCTTGCTGACTGCGCATCAGGGGTTCCTAACCGAGGAAGCGCTGCGGCAAACGGCTCGTTTCCTGCTCAATCAGTTTAGTTTTTACGACAATCAGCAGACCGTACTGGTCACGAAAGCGTCGATGTGCTAAGGTCAATGAGACCTGTCTTTCTATCGGCTGGTTTAACCACTTCCCGGTTCCGATTCGTTCTGTTTCATCGGGTCTGTGGGAGCATAGCCTGAAAGGTGAGGTTATAGTTTAAGGAGAGGCCGAGCCGCTCGCAGAGCTTTTTACAGGTAGATGCAACTTGCTCTGGCTGGTTTCGGTTACTGATAGCGATAGAGTCCAATCCCGTTTGTCGCTATGAACATAAGCCTGAACTACTTACAGGAAACCTTTAAAGGACAGTTTGAATACGCTTTGCTTGACGATCTGGCTAAAGTTGGCCAGCAGAAAATAGTACCCACAGGAGCGTACCTGATCCGGCCCGGCGAGTTCATTCGTTCGGTTCCCATTATTATTCGGGGGTCGGTCAAAATCCTGCGCCCCGATCAGGAGGGTCGCGAAGCGTTGCTCTATTACCTGGGCGGGCTGGATGCCTGTGCCATGTCGCTTACCTGCTGCCTGGGCAGCCGGCGCAGTGAAATTACGGCCGTTGCCGAGGAAGAAACCGAACTGATTGCCATACCTGTCGATAAAGTAGATGAATGGCTATGCCGCTATTCGACCTGGAAACAGTTTGTGTTTCAGACCTATCAGAAACGGTTCGACAATCTGTTGACGACCATCGATGAGGTTACTTTTCATAAACTGGACGAACGGCTACTGACCTATCTTCAGAAAAAAGTACAGAGTTGCCAATGCCGCGAACTAACGATTACCCACGAAGAAATTGCCAATGAACTGGCTACCTCCCGGGAGGTAATCTCGCGCTTGCTCAAACAACTCGAAAAAATGAATAAACTTAAGTTGCAACGGGGAAAAATTGAGATGGTGGGTGCTTGAGCATCGTTCGTCACCCATTTAAACGGACTATGTAACAATTATCACGGAAAGCCTTCTGGCCATGTGGTTGTTTTGCCTAAAAGTTTGACGGGCATGACCACAATTCAACTAATTGGCTTTTCTGCATCTATTTTCATTGGCATCAGCCTCGGGCTGATTGGAGGAGGAGGGAGTATCCTGACACTTCCCGTTCTGGTCTACATGATGGGGATCAACCCTGTTCTGTCTACGGCCTATTCGCTATTTGTTGTAGGCACTACATCGTTGGTTGGCTCGGTTAATTACATGCGAAACGAGCAGGTTAATTACCGGGCGGCCTTTGTTTTTGCCATACCTTCTTTTCTGGCTGTTTTCTTAACCCGCAAATACCTGGTTCCGGCCATTCCCGATCCGGTGTTTACCACGGCAAGCTTCGCCCTTAGCCGGAATGTAGCCATCATGCTGTTTTTTGCGCTGGTTATGCTGGCTGCTTCGCTGTCGATGATTCGGGACAAAAAAAAGGAGACCAGCGCCGAAACAGACGCCGTACAGTTCAACTTACCCCTGATTGCTCTCGAAGGGGCACTGGTAGGTACGCTGACGGGGATTGTGGGCGCTGGTGGCGGGTTTCTGATTATTCCGGCGCTGGTGTTGTTGGCGCGACTGCCTATGAAAATGGCGGTTGGAACCTCACTGCTCATCATTGCGGCCAAATCATTAATCGGGTTTCTGGGCGATTTGTCCAACATGCAGGTCGACTGGCCGTTCTTACTCGAATTCACGGCTCTGTCGGTAGTAGGCATTTTTGTGGGGTCCTATCTGTCGCGGTATGTGCCGGGTGAGAAACTTAAAAAGGCCTTTGGCTGGTTTGTACTCATGATGGGCGTGTATATCATTGCTAAGGAGCTGCTTTTTTAATTGACTCAATCTAATCTCCATTCGTCAATCACCAATGACCATGAACATAGAACAGATTTATACAGGTTGCCTCGCGCAAGGGGCTTATTATATTGAAAGCCAGGGCGAAGTAGCCATTATTGATCCACTCCGGGAAGTGAAACCGTATATCGAACGGGCCGAACGGGCAGGGGCTACCATTAAATATGTGCTGGAAACCCATTTCCACGCCGACTTCGTGTCGGGGCACCTCGATCTGGCCAAACAAACCGGCGCCACTATCGTTTACGGTCCCAACGCCAAAACCGGCTTCGAAGCCTACATTGCTCAGGATGGGGAAGAACTGCCGTTGGGAAATGTGAAAATTCGGGTGTTGCATACACCAGGGCATACGATGGAATCGACCTGTTATCTGCTGGTCGATGAGCAGGGCCACGAAAAGGCCTTGTTCAGTGGCGATACGCTGTTTATTGGTGATGTTGGTCGCCCCGACCTGGCTCAGAAATCCGACCTGACCATGGATGATCTGGCGGGTTATCTGTTCGATTCACTTCGTACCAAAATCATGACCCTGCCCAACGATGTGATTGTGTATCCGGCACATGGGGCTGGCTCGGCCTGTGGCAAAAACATGAGCAAGGAAACCACCGACACGCTGGGCAACCAGAAACTATTCAACTATGCCCTACGGGCTACCATGACCCGCGACGAATTCATTCAGGAAGTAACCGACGGGCTGCTGGCTCCTCCCAAATATTTTCCGCAAAATGTACGGATGAATAAGGAAGGGTATGAAAGCATCGATACGGTATTGGACCGGGGAGCGCAACCGCTTAGCCCGGAAGCCTTCGAAGCGGCTGCCAATGAAACGGGGGCGGTGGTGCTCGATGTGCGTTCGGCGCAGGCATTTGCGAAGGGCTTTATTCCGAACTCGATCAACATTGGGCTGGGTGGGCAGTTTGCGCCCTGGGTAGGGGCGCTGGTTCCCGATGTTCGGCAGGAGCTTCTGCTGGTGTGCGATCCCGGTACCGAACAGGAAACCCTGACCCGGCTGGCGCGCGTCGGATACGACCAGGTGCTGGGGTATCTGGAAGGTGGTTTCGGGGCCTGGGCAACCAGTGGTAAAGAAGTGGATACGATTGCATCGATTTCGGCCGATGAACTGGCTGACCGTCTCCAGCAGGGACCCATTTCGGTGATCGACGTTCGGAAGCCGGGCGAATTTACGGCTGAGCACGTCGATGCTGCGAAGAACGTTCCGCTCGATTACATCAGTGAGAACATGGCTGAGTTTCCTAAAAACGAACCGTTCTACATTCATTGTGCCGGCGGCTACCGATCCATGATGGCAGCATCCATTCTGAAATCGCGCGGCTACGATAATGTGATCGATGTGGCTGGGGGCTTTGGCGCCATTCAGAAAAGCGGACGTATCCACACAACTGATTACGTTTGCCCAACCACGCTGAAAAAATAGGTTTGACGCTTAAAAAGCAAAGGCGCTAGTGGATGTTCTGAGAGGGCTTCTGTTAGCGCCTTTTTTAACGTATGACTTACCAGAATCAGCTTCCTGTGTAACAATTGTCACGGATTGTGGTCAACGAGCTATCTACTTTTGGGTCATTGATCGGAGGCAATCAAACGGCCCCATCAGCACATAAACTCGACCAGCCATGTTAAAGGGAAGCAAACTCTATAGCATTCTTTTCAATAAATGCCCACGTTGCCAGGAAGGCGATTTTTTTGTGAGCAAAAGTGCGTATAACCTGAAGCAGTTCGACAAAATGCACGAAACGTGCAGCCATTGTCATCTGCGTTATTCGCCGGAACCAGGATTTTTTACGGGTGCCATGTATGTGAGCTATGCCTATTACGTAGCCTTTATCATCAGCTCATTTGTCCTCTTTTATGCCATACTGGACATCAATCTGGATTATTATCTGGTTGTCCTGCTGCCATCGCTTATTATTCTGACTCCTTTCTTCTTTCGGCTTGCCCGGCGAACCTGGATTAACTTTTTTGTGGATTATCGACCCGAACTAACCAAACCAGAGGCAAACCCGGTGAAAGCAACAGCCCATTCGGAGGTGTTGCCATAACGTCGATACCTACCTCCTGCCCGAACTCACTTACGGCTGGAGGTAGGTGGTTGAATCACGGATGAATAATGGCCCAGCCTTGCTGCTGACGGATAATCAGTTCGCCATTGCCGCTGGGCGTGTAGCCAATAAAAGGTAACATGTCGTCCTTGCTGATTTTGCGTTCCCGTAAGGTATTCTCACACTGAGCCAGCACAACGCCCTGTTTTTGCAGGTCTAGTAAGGTTTGTTCAAACGGGCTGCCTTTTTTCAGGGCTACCACGCCACCACCATGTACGACGAGTTCGACCTCCAGTTTGCCTTTCAGCCGGGTGTCGTCCAAGGCATTCTGAATGTTTTTCAGAGTAGCTTTAATCTTTGATTCATCGTCAGTATTCAACTGATATACTACCTGATAGGTTGATTTGGTGGCTTTGGCACCATGGAAATCAGGCTGAGCTACAACCGATTGAGCCAGAAACAGTACGAATGCCGTCAGGCCAATTGACAGATAATTCATAAGCGTATTGACGTAATAAAATGGATAACTATGACTTGCGAGTAAACTTCACGAAAGTATAGCACATAATCAGTTCGTTATGTGATTTTTATCACGGAAGCAGCGGTACAGAAACCCGTACTTAGCTAAAAAAAGAAGGCTATGAAAAAGAACATGGGTTCCGCTGACCGAATCATCCGGGTTATTGTTGCCGTTGTATTGATTGCCCTGTTTGCAACCAATGTACTGACGGGCACGTGGGGAATGATCAGTTTAGTCGTTGCTGGAATATTCATCGCTACCAGCCTGGTTAGTACCTGTCCGTTGTATCTGCCGTTTGGCATCCGAACCAATCGAATCCGAAAGCACGCTAATTGAGAGGAACGAATGGAAACCTTATTAAAAAAATGGGATGTCATGCGGCTGGTCCGGTTGGTAGCTGGAATCCTTATTATCGGGAGTGCCTTTGTCGACCGTCAGCCTTTACTGGGGCTTATGGGGGGGATACTGCTGCTGCAAAGTCTGCTGAACGTAGGCTGTAGCGCGGCTGGTTGTGGTATGCCCCGGCAAAAGCATTCCACTAATGTCAAGGCCGATAAACCGCAGGACGAGATACCGTATGAAGAAGTACATTAACCGATGGCAGTGGATAGGAGCCTTGCTGGGTGCTGTAGCTGGCTTTGTGTACTGGCGTGAAGTTGGCTGTTTGACCGGCCATTGCCCTATTCAGTCGCACTGGCAGTCCATGAGCATCTGGGGGGCAGTCACCGGATTATTGCTGGGCGATATGCTTCATCAACTCGGCCAAAAACTGATGAACACCTATGGAAACGCAGAAAAAAGAAACGTTTAATGATATTATCAAGGGCGACACGCCCGTACTGGTCGATTTCTCTGCCGAATGGTGCGGTCCCTGCAAAATGATGGGCCCCATTCTGAAAGAGTTTGCCGAACACATGGGCGACCGGGTCCGGGTTCTGAAAATCGACGTCGACCAAAGCCCGGCCGCTGCCAGTACGTACCGGATTCAGGGCGTACCAACGCTGATCCTGTTTCGAAAGGGGCAGGTTGTTTGGCGGCAATCGGGCGTTATCGAAGCCCGGCAACTGGAATATGTGGTAAATCAGCTCGAAACAAATCATGTATAGCCAGGAGTTTTGGAATGCTCGCTATCAGGACCCGGCTTATATTTATGGGGTTGAGCCCAATACGTTTTTTAAGGAATGCCTGGATGCTCTGAATCCAGGACGACTCTTGCTGCCCGCCGAGGGCGAAGGGCGCAATGCCGTTTATGCTGCTCGTATGGGCTGGGCTGTCGATGCCTTTGATCAGAGTATAATAGCTCGTGAAAAAGCCTTGCAGTTGGCAGCAGAGGCCTGTACCTCCATTCACTATGAGACCAGTACACTACAGGCATTTTCGGCACCAGCCAATACCTACGATCTGGTCGGGCTGATTTATGCGCATATCCCGTCGGCTGACCGTCGGCAGGTTCATCAACAACTGGTTTCGACTTTAACGCCATCGGGCTATCTGGTGCTGGAAGCTTTTCATAAAGACCAGTTGGGGCGGGGGTCGGGCGGCCCTAAAGACCCGGATATGCTGTATAACCAAGCTGAGTTACTGGAAGACTTTAGGGAATTGGAAATTCTGAAAATTGAGGAAACCAACGTTGAACTCCACGAAGGAGCGTATCATAATGGCTTAGCCTGTGTAGTTCGGCTAATGGCCCGAAAAAAGTAATTGATTACCCACTTTTCTTAACTTAAACGGAGACGACGCCACGGGTTCAGTCCGTGGCGTTCGTGTTTGTAATGACGTTCTGAAAACGAAGGCTGCTGAACGGGCTCTGTGACTATTGTTACGGAGTTTGAATTCTCGAAGCCAGACCTTTGCTTAAACTCCATTAATCCGTTGAAAGGTACTGGTACGTAGTGTTTTGCGCAGAACGTAAAGCGCCTTTGATTCGGTCAAGGTATGCAAGCTAAAGATCATTTCGACCAAACGATTCAATCCCTTCAGCGCACCCTACTGGTTTTGGCAGGGTTGCTGGTTATTACGGTTATTGCTACCGCTATGCTGATCGCATTCCAGGTTGGCTGGATCGATGCATCGGCAAAAAGGGAGGAGCCGATGGCTTCGTCCGGTAGCTCATCGACCGCCCTATCCGTGAAGACGGAGGAACCGCTTTGGCAGACACCATCCGAGGCAAAGCTGGCCGCGCTTTCCAATGGCGACCTGATCCGCTATGGTAAAGAGTTGATCGCCAATACGGCTCTGTATCTGGGACCTATGGGTACGGTAATGCATACATCGAACGGAATGAACTGTCAGAACTGCCATCTTGACGCGGGCACGAAGCCCTGGGGAAACAACTACAGTACAGTGGCATCGACTTATCCAAAATTTCGGGCACGTTCGGGTAGGGTCGAAACCATCGTGAAGCGGGTAAACGATTGTTTTGAACGCAGCCTGAATGGTAAAGGTCTAGACAGTAATAGCCGGGAAATGAAAGCCATTGTCGCCTATATCCAGTTTCTGGGCGATGGCATTCCTAAAGGCAAAAGTCCTAACGGATCGGGTATCTGGAAAGTACCGTATCTCGACCGTGCGGCCAATCCCGAAAAAGGCAGGCTGACGTATGAGCAGAAATGTGTGAGTTGCCACGGCACTACAGGGCAGGGCGTAGCAAAACCCGATGGGAGTGGTTATACGTTTCCACCGCTTTGGGGACCAAATAGCTACAACCAGGGAGCCGGGCTGTTTCGCCTTTCACGACTGGCGGGGTACATTAAGTCTAATATGCCGCTGGGAGCTAGTTGGGATAAACCGCAATTGAGCGACGAGGAAGCCTGGGACCTTGCCGCCTTTATCAATTCGAGGCCCCGACCGGGCAAAGATCTACGCAACGACTGGCCCAACCTGGCCAGCAAGCCCGTCGATCATCCTTTTGGGCCCTATGCCGACTCGTTTTCCGAAAAACAGCATAAGTTTGGACCGTTTAAACCCATTGAGGCTTACAAAAACGCGCATTCCGAATCGAAATGAGTGCTTCGCGACGAGGGTAGCTGGTTGTAAAATTGGACGTTCGTTATAATGGATAGGACACCGGATAGGGGTAAAGGGCATAGAGTCATTTTTCAGTTTGTTTCGCCCGATGAGGCTTCGCAGCAAGCTTTGATCAGTAATCTGAAAAATCTGCTGGCCATATGGCCCGAGGCCGAAGTTGAAGTTGTGGTTCATGGCCCCGGTATTGACCTGATCACGGCTAGTAAGACACGCTACGCGCAGCCTTTGCAACAATTTGTTGATCATCACGCGGTTCGGATTGTGGTGTGTGAGAATAGCCTGCGTAGTAAACAGTTGACACTTGAGGATATGCTTCCCTCCGTCGAAACGGTCCCCGTAGCCATCATCGAACTAATTCTGAAACAGGAACAGGGCTGGGCCTATATAAAGGCTGGAGTATAAAGTTCGGTACAGGTGGCTGGTATCGCTATCTTCGAAAAAGTCGGATTACCTTTTTTAACCAGTTGAGCCGGTGAAGTCGCCACCGGATTACCGGGGGCGTAATAGCCTTGAATTCCTGACCTGTTTCGGTCGGTATCGCACTGGATTTGGGTATGGTAAGAACCTGCGATGCATAAAGGCTACGATGGCCCGACATCAGAAAGCTAATAACGCAGGATATGGCTGCATAGGGAGCCACCTCGGCTCCAAACAGTTCGATGGCTAAAATACTACAGGCAATGGGCGTGTTGGCCGCGCCAGCCAGCAGACTGACAAAACCAATAGCGGCAAAGGTTGAATGGTCTGCTCCAATCAAGTCGGCGTAGAAACTGCCCGCTGTGGCTCCAATAAATAAAGTGGGGGTGATGACACTTCCACTCCGACTGATGGTTAGTGTAATAACCGTAAAGAGCGCTTTGAGTAGAAAGGTGTAAGGCTTGACCGGATGGCCTTCTATCGCATTTTCCATCAAATTAAGTCCCAGCCCCAGGTAATCGCGCGAAAATAAAAGTGTCAGGCCAACCAGCACCAGCCCCCCCAGCAACCCTTTCCAGGGCCGCCAGATCGGAATGGAGTTTACGGCCGATGTACAGGACTGGATGAGCCGAATCAGCCCGTACGCACATAAACCAAAGATGATCCCCCCACCCAGCAATTGCAGAAAGAAACCCCGCCCGAAAGCCGGAACAAACTGAAGTGGATAATAGAAAAAAGTGACGCCAAGTGCTGAAGATATCTGGTAAGCCGTGATCGATGCTACGAACGCAGGAAGCAGCATATCGTATAGAATTACCCCTACTGCCAGTAATTCGATGCCGAACAAGGCGCCCGCAATAGGCGCCCCAAACACGCAGGAAAAACCCGCACAAAACCCGCATAGCACCATTTTTCGTCGGTCCATATCGTCGACCCGGAATAGAGTGGCACAGAGGCTACCTAATCCCGCCCCAATTTGTGCACATGGACTTTCTTTTCCGGCCGAACCACCCGTAGCCAGAATCAGAATGACATTAATGACTTTAGTGGGTACAAAACTTCCTTCCATCTTCCCGTAATTTCGGTTGATGGCCGCAATCAGGGCGTCGGTGCCAACATGCTGTTTCAGGACAAACTGACTGAGCAGGTTAGCGACAAAAAAACTGATTGGCAGCCAGTAAAACACGTACTGGTAGTGGTTACTCTGCTCGATCACATAATGGATAAACAGAATAAAACCCGAAGCAGCCAAACCCGTCAGACAGCCAATCAGCACCGACAGAATAACCCACTTAAGGACACTAAATAACAGAACCAGTTCTTCATGGATGCGCATGCTCGTTTAACCCGTTAGAAGCTGATGTGTTAAGATAAGCCTTTAATTGGCGCTATGTAACAATTATCACGGAAAACGGGCGATTACCTGAAGAGTTTTGTGAAATTATTCAACACAACATAGGACATGATCGGACGTTTACTGGCTTTGGGATTGATGGCGCTGCTAACGACCAACGGGACGGCGGTATGGGCCAATCAGCCTGATACGCTGACCGCCAAACAGCAACGCTGGCTTGGGCGCGAGCGTTTTCCTATTCGCGCCCGGTCGTTTTTTATGGCAACGGATAATCAGGGCGAGTTGAGCGATGCGTATGCGTGGGGTGTTGGCGTAGGGCTTGGGTATCAGACCCCCCGGCTTTTCAACCACCTGACCGTAGGCGGAACGGCGTTTTTTAGCAAGAACCTGCTCTCGTCCGATCTGGCGGCCCGCGATTCGCAAACGGGTCAGCCAAACCGTTACGAAATTGGCTTGTTTGATGGACAAAATCCAGGCAACCATGCGGTGCTTAGTCGACTCGAAGAGGTATATGCCCAGTATGTGTTCGGTAAAAAATCATGGATTACGCTTGGCCGTCAGCTACCTCGTAGTCCGTTTATTAATCCGCAGGATGGCCGTATGTCGCCCACGTTTGTAGAGGGCATCGTGCTGGAATGGAATGAGCGACCCAACACCCAGATCCATGCCGAATACCTGACCCGAATCGCTCCCCGCTCGACCCTGGGCTGGTACACAATTGGCGAAAGTATGGGATTGTATCCGGTTGGGGTCGATGCTACAGGTAAGGCTTCACAATATGCCGGAAACACGCAGTCGGCGGGTATTACGCAACTGGCTATAACCCAGAAAGTCGGCAAAGTAGTGCTTCAGCTTTGGGATACGCATGTACAGAATATTTTCAATATGACTTACACCCGAGCCGATCTGGGCATTCCAGCCGGAAAAAAGCGACAGGTTGTGGCTGGTCTTCAACTGGCTCGCCAATGGACGGTTGGGAACGGGGGAAACGACGAATCGGCCAAAGCTTACGACCAGCCCGGTAATCGCTCGCTGATTTTTTCGGGGCGGGTTGGCTACCAGACTACCCGCTGGACGTCTTACCTGAACGCGACGCGCATCACGGCCGAAGGGCGCTACCTGATGCCCCGCGAGTGGGGTCGTGACCCGTTTTATACATTTCTGATGCGGGAAAAAAACGAAGGATTTGGCGACCTGACCGCCGTGAATACTAATCTCTTCTTTACACCCACCAGCCACATCAAAGCCGAAGCAAGTTTTGGGTACTATCGGTTACCTGATGTAAAAAACAGTGTCTTAAACAAGTACGGAATGCCTTCCTATACGCAAACCAATTTAAGTTTTACCTACCGCTCCGGTAATTTTCCGAACAGTTGGGATGTTCAACTGTTGTGGGTACTTAAAACCGACGTTGGCAATACCTACGACAACAACCGCTACGTCTATAATCGGGTAGGTATGCACCAGATCAATTTAATTCTCAACTATCGCTTATAAATCAATTCATGGAGTTTATCGACCTTATCCGTAAGCCCTGGCCCTGGTATGTGGCCGGGCCACTGATCGGCCTCACAGTTCCGACGCTGTTACTCATCGGAAACAAATCGTTCGGTATTTCGTCGTCGCTTCGGCACCTATGCGCGGCCTGTCTGCCTGCTAATATTCCGTTTTTTCAATACAACTGGAAAAAAGAAATCTGGAATCTGTTTTTTGTAGCGGGCACTGTACTCGGCGGCTTTCTGGCGACCCATTTTCTGGAAAACCCCGATGCGTTCCAACTGTCGGCCGCTACCGTCACCGACCTGAAGGCACTTGGCATCCGGGACTTTTCGGGCCTGATGCCCGCCGATCTGTTCGATACGGTCAATCTGTTTACACTTAAAGGACTGGTATTTTTTGTGTTCGGTGGATTTCTGGTGGGTTTCGGCACGCGCTGGGCGGGTGGCTGTACGTCGGGCCATGCCATTATGGGCCTATCGAACCTGCAATGGCCGTCGCTGATAGCTACCTGCTGTTTTATGGTTGGTGGTTTTACCATGACGCACCTGATTCTACCTCATTTAATGAAATTGTTTTAACGATATGGGCTTTGATGCTCTCCTAAAAATCATGCAAAATACAGTAAGCCCAGATGCGTTGGTGTGCGATGCCCCCAACGATATGAAAAAAACTGAGAGTGGTCTCGCCAATCTTAAGTACCTGGTGGTCGGGATTTTATTCGGCATTGTGTTCGTGAAAGCTGAAATCATTTCGTGGTTTCGTATTCAGGAAATGTTTCGGTTGCAAAGCTTCCATATGTACGGAGTCATTGGCTCGGCGGTAGTCGTCGGAATGGTTTCGGTATGGCTCATCAAACGGTTCGATATAAAAACGCTCTCGGGCGAACGGGTTGAGTTTCATCCCAAAACATTCAATAAAGGCCAGATTTACGGAGGGCTACTGTTTGGGTTGGGATGGGCCATTACGGGAGCCTGCCCAGGCCCATTATTTGCCCAGATTGGTAGTGGCTACATGGTGGTCATTGCGACTTTGCTGAGTGCAGTGGCGGGTACGTGGGTATATGGCTATCTGCGCGAAAAATTGCCTCACTAATTTTTTCATGTAATTGATCAATCATAAGTACTTGGACTAATTCACTTTAGAGTATTCTGAGTGAGATAATTTGTCATGCTGACGAAGGAAGCATCTCCGGGTCAGTAAAAAAAGCTGTTGGCGAAGATGCTTCCTTCGTCAGCATGACAAAAAATAGTCTAATATGCTTTCACTAAGCTACTTATGTCCTTATGGCTAAAAGCGGGAGTATGTAACAATTGTCACATACTCCCGCTTTTTATTGTTTCATTTTTAGGAAAAATTTAACTATTCCTAAGAATGACTACTCATTTTCAAGTACTGGTAGTGGGCGGGGGCAATGCCGGTTTGTCGGCGGCTGCTCAACTGCTTCACAAAGCTTCATCCTTACAGCTGGGCATTATCGAGCCTTCGGCCAAACATTATTACCAACCCGCCTGGACACTCGTAGGCGCAGGGCAATTCGATATTCGGGATACGGAAAAAGATGAACAGGATTACGTTCCTGAAGGAGCCGAGTGGATCCGGGATGCGGTAACCGCCTTTCAGCCTGAGCAGAATCAGGTGACCTGCCAAAGCGGAGCCACTTATACCTACGATTCGCTGGTAGTGGTGCCGGGAATTCAGTTGGACTGGGCCAAAATTAAAGGCTTCAGCGAAACACTGGGTAAAAATCAGGTATCGAGTAATTACTCGTTTCAGACAGCCCCCTACACTTGGGAGCTAATCCGAAACTTTAAAGGGGGAGTAGCGGTATTTACCAACCCTGCCACACCCGTCAAATGTGGAGGGGCACCTCACAAAATCATGTATTTGGCCTGCGACTACTGGCGTAAAAATGGAGTGCTTGACAAAACAGAGGTTCATTATATATCGGGAGCTGGGGCCATTTTTGCCGTAAAAGAGTTTGCCCGGACACTCGAAGGGCTCCTGAAACGGTATCGGATCAAAACCCATTTCCTTCAGAACGTTACGGAAGTGGATGGCCCAAATCACAGGATCTATTTTGAAGGCAAAGATGCCGATGGAAATGTGCAGAAGCAGTCGATACAATTCGATATGGCCCACATTACCCCTCCGCAGTCGGCCCCCGACTTCATAAAAAATAGCCCGCTGGCCGATCCGACACAACCACTGGGTTGGGTCGAGGTCAATAAATTTACGTTTCAGCATACGCGCTTTTCCAATGTGTTTGCCTGTGGAGATGTGAGCAATGCGCCTACCTCAAAAACGGGGGCTGCCATCCGCAAACAGGCACCAGTCATGGTCGATCATATACTGGCACAGCTACACAAAACCCAGTCCAGTGCCAGGTACGACGGGTATACGGCCTGCCCCATCCCGACCGAATACGGCAAACTGATGCTGGCCGAATTCGACTACACGAACAAGCCTAAAATGACATTCCCGTTCGATCAGGCCGTGCCGCGCTGGACCATGTGGCTGCTGAAAAAGTATATGTTGCCCTGGCTCTACTGGCACCGAATCCTGACTGGAAAAGCCTGAAAAGCTGACGATAATCATCCGGTCTTTGTAACATACATCACAGAAGCAGCCTCGCCTTTCAGCCAATTTTGATGCATCCATTTAATCATCAAAATGTCATGAACGTAGAGCAAATTTATACCGGTTGTCTGGCCGAGGCTGCGTATTATATTGAGAGCAACGGTGAAGCGGCCATCATCGATCCCCTTCGTGAAACCAAACCGTACATTGAACGGGCGGCTGCTGATGAGGCCACGATTAAATACATTTTTGAAACACACTTCCACGCCGATTTCGTATCGGGCCACCTCGATCTGGCGGCCAAAACCGGGGCTACCATCGTTTTCGGCCCAACGGCACAGCCCGGCTATACGGCGCATGTGGCTAAAGATGGCGAAGAATTCTCGGTAGGGAGCGTGAAAATTCGGGTACTCCACACGCCGGGGCATACGATGGAGTCATCGACGTTTTTACTGATTGACGAGAATGGGAAAGAATCAGCCATTTTTACGGGTGATACCTTGTTTATTGGCGATGTAGGCCGCCCCGACCTGGCCGTTAAAACCGATCTGACCCGCGAAGATCTGGCGGGGTATCTGTACGATAGCCTGCATACGAAAATCCTGACTCTACCCGACGATGTGACTGTTTATCCAGGGCATGGTGCTGGCTCGGCCTGTGGCAAAAACATGAGCAAAGAAACCATCGACACGCTGGGAAATCAGAAACGGTTCAATTACGCCCTGCGCGCTCGGTCGAAACAGGAATTTGTGAAGGAAGTCACTACCGGCCTGATGCCCCCTCCGCAGTACTTCCCGAAAAATGCTGTGCTCAACAAAATGGGTTATGGGCAGGTCGATGAGGTGATTCAACAGGGTACTCAGGCGCTGTCGCCAGCCGCGTTTGAAGCAGCCGCCAATGAGGTTGGGGCTTTGATGATCGACGTACGCGCTGCTCAGGAATTTGCAAAAGGATTTATTCCAAACTCGATCAATATTGGCCTGGAAGGGCAGTTTGCCGGGTGGGTCGGTACACTGGTGCCCGATCTGAAACAACCGATTCTGCTCATTTCGCCCGAGGGGAAAGCCGAAGAAGCCGTACTACGACTGGCACGGGTAGGCTACGATAATTGCATTGGTTATTTGAAGGGTGGGTTTGCCACCTGGCAGGCCGAAGGCCGTGAAGTCGATACGGTTACGTCTGTTTCTGCCGGGACATTTGCCGAACGCTATGCGCAAAATCCCGACTTACCCGTACTCGATGTTCGGCGTAAAAGCGAGTTTGATTCAGAGCATATGGTAGGGGCCGAGAATTTGCCGCTGGATTATCTGAACGACAATATGGCTCGGATCGACCGAAGCCAAACGTATTACGTTCACTGTGCCGGAGGCTATCGTTCAATGGTGGCGATCTCAATCCTGAAAGCACGCGGGTTCTCTAACCTGATCGATGTAGCAGGCGGGTTTGCGGCCATCAAGCAAACCGGCAAACTGCCCGTTACTGATTACGTTTGTCCAACTACGCTTCTTTAATCGTATAACCGTGAGCCTGTCAGGTACGGCAGGCTCACTTTTCCTCTATTTATCCTCATGGAAACGCATGAATATAAAGTAAACCTGGACTGGCAATATGCTCGTCTGGGCCGACTCAGTTCGCCCGATCTGACCGAAACGATTGAGGTGGCTACTCCCCCCGAATTTCCCAAGGGAATGCCAGGAATCTGGTCGCCGGAGCATTTGCTGGTGGCGGCCGTTTCGGGCTGTTTTATGACAACGTTTCTGGCGATTGCCGAAAATTCAAAACTGAATTTTGAAGACTTCGACTGTCAGGCCATCGGTACGCTTGAATCCGTAAGTACTAAGTTGATGATCAGTGAAATAAAGCTGTTTCCCCATGTTTTACTTAATCATGAGGGCGATATGGAAAAAGCCCGGCGCGTGCTTCAGAAGACCGAACAAGCCTGCCTGATCACCAACTCCATTCAATCGAAAGTAATCATGGAACCCAAAATCCAGATCTCGCTTCAGGTATACGATTAACAGCCGGGTATATTGCTAAACCGCGAGGGCGCAATAGACGCAAAGAATAAGTACTTCTTTGCGTCTATTGCGCCCTCGCGGTTTAGCAATATGCTAGTTCAAATTCCGCCAGCTACCGGCATCGTGTACATTGGTTAGGCCCTGACTGGATAAGAAAGCTTTGGCGCGGGCACTCCGCATGCCTGAAGCGCAGCAGACTACAATCGGTTTCTGATAGCTTTTGACTTTGTTCAGTTTCGTCTCAAGCTGGTCCAGTGGAATGTTTACGGCACCTTTGGCATGACCTCCGGCAAATTCACTCGCTGAGCGAACATCAACAATAACGGCTCCCTGTTCCAGCACGTCCTGAAGCTGGGTATTGCCCGAACCGCCAAATACTGATTTTAATAAATTTATCATGGTTATTAATGGTTCTAATTGATGATGTGAATTTCGGGAATATGCGGTGGTCACTACGTGATAAATATCACGCAATGAGGAATTTGTCGGAGATTTAGGCTTAATGGCTCAGATACGCATAACCAGGACCGGCTTTTGGGAATGATTAAGCACATCTTCGGCTACACTGCCCGACAGAAAATGCCGAAGGCCTTTGTAGCCGTGGGTAAACAGAAGGATCAGATCGGCATTGACCTCTTCGGCATAGTTGATGATGCCGTCAGGGATGTTTCGGGCCTGCCGAACGGCAAAGTCGAATTGGGTAATGTTCTGTGAACGGGCAAATTCGCTAACCCAGTCATGTACACCCTCCGGGACATGGTTATCCAGCGGGGTGGTCACGTAAAGAAACTGATGCAATCCCTGTTTTCCCATCTGAAACGGATACTGCTGAGCTACTTTCAGGCGGTCGTCGATGTCGATGCCACAAACGATCGTTTCGGGCTGGAAATGGGGAATGGGTTGCTTCACAACAAGTACCGGGCATTTGGCATAGCGGACAATGGCCTCGGCGTTGGAGCCAATCAGCCACTCTTCCAGCCCGGTTGCCCCTTCCGACGTCATCACAATCAGGTCGGCTCCCTGGTCTGTAATGTTATGGACCAAACCCTCGCCATTGGTGAGTAAGATGGGTACAATCGTAACTCCTTTGTATTGCTCGTTGGTAGCCAGCCGTTCCAGTGCGGTTCTGGCTTCCTGCTCAATAGCCTGGCATTCTTCCAGCGTACGGTTTACGGCAATCGTGGCCGCTTCGGCGTAGGCGGGTACGGGTAGGGGGTATACAACCGAATGGACGAGTTGTATCGTGGCTCCGGAGGTGCGGGCAATATCGACCGCTACAGACAGCGCCATATCGGTTTCGGTACGTAAATCAGAGGGGACAACAATCGTGTTCATACCCATTAGTTGTTTAGGATTCGGGCCAAAACAACGGGAATGCAACCGAATTTGTACTGATTAGTGAGGGGTAATGGTCTGATTTTCATCACTGATAATAATCACCTGCTTGCCTGACGGCGCTCTGCCTATAGCGACCCCGGAGCCTGTAGCTTTGGGTATTCAAACCCCTAGCTACAAGTAGCCATGTTACATGACTTATCGCCAGAAGTGACCGATTTTGTACTGCGTAATCAGTTCTTTGGACGCATTGGCTGCTATGCAGACGGACAGGTATTGGTGTTGCCAGTTGCCTATCTGTACGATGGGCAGGCCATCTATGGTCAAACCCGGGAAGGCACGAAAACCCGTTTGCTTCGGCAAAACCCGAAGGTATGTTTTGAGGTAGACGAAATAACCAGCCCGACCTACTGGCGGAGTGTGGTGGTGCAGGGTGAATATGAGGAATTGACTGGCGACGAACGTGCAGATGTAGCACAACGCCTGGGGCCCGGCCGGGTAGCCCCCCGGATGTATACGCAGGAAGTAGTTACGGAATCGGTTGCCGAGAAGCCCATGATCGTATACCGAATTCGGATTCTTAGCAAAACGGGGCGTAGTGAAACAAAAGAATAAGTCTGAGAACCTGGTTTAACCTATACAATCATGGAAGCGCTTGATACCACCATCGTTACTGTGTATATAGTGGTCAATAGCCTGTCGGTGTTACAGTGGATCGCTAGCTACCGATGGCCGCTGGCAGCCCGAATAGGCTTCTTTATACTCTTTCTGGGAGCCGCCATCATCAATACCCGTACGGGGCTGGAAACGCCCTGGCTCTATCAGGATTTTGCCGATTATGCCATCCCGTTATACCGTCGATTTATCATGGGGCCTTTCGAAACCATGATCACGCCCATGGTCCAAAGCATAGCCGTGGGTCAGTTACTTATTGCGGCATCGATGTTTATGGAGGGGAATTGGTTTAGAGCAGGCTGCCTGGGGGGTATTATTTTCTGCCTGGCGATCACCCCGCTCGGCTTTGCAGCCGCTTTTCCGGCTACACTGCTCATGGCAACAGCTTTTTACCAGCTTTACCGCCAGGGAAACAATCGGCTGGAGAAAAAAGAAACAGACTCTAAAACCCTGGCTTTACCGTTTAACTAGAATGAACGTATAGCCAACACCGTTAAGATTGGCTTAAGGCCATGAAGTGATTTGTCGGATTGCGCTCAAATTTACCCCGTGCTTATTCCCATGATACCAACCGATACCCCACCCAAAACGCGTTCAGACCAGCATCGTATCCGGCCGTTGGTGATGGATACACTCACGCAGGCACTCGACGGGCCTAAAGGTCGACGGTCGGAACTGCGGTTTATCATACAGGTTGGCTGGCAATTTTTGAAAGGATTACGTACGCTGCACTTTGTAGGGCCATGCGTTACGGTTTTCGGGTCGGCACGTTTTCGTGAAGGGCATCCCTATTATGCACTGGCGCGTCAGGTTGGGCGAGCCATTCGGGACCTGGGCTTTACCGTCATGACAGGGGGTGGACCCGGCCTGATGGAGGCTGCCAATCGTGGGGCTTATGAAGCAGGTGGGCGATCGGTAGGGTGTAACATTCGACTCCCGTTTGAGCAGCGACCCAATCCGTATTTGCATACGGGCGTTACGATCGACTTCTTTTTTGTGCGGAAAGTGCTTCTGCTGAAGTATTCATACGCCTTTGTGGTGATGCCCGGTGGCTGGGGAACGATGGACGAGCTATTCGAAACCCTGACCCTCGTGCAAACGGGCGTAATTCACCAGTTTCCGGTGGTATTGATGGGACGCGATTATTATCAGCCATTGCTGAATTATATGCAGGATATGATAAAGGCCGGAACGATCAGTCAGAGCGATCTGCAGTATGTCTGTTTAACCGACGACGTAGAGGAAGCTCAGCAACATATTCGGACGTATGTTCAGCAGAACTACACGATCGTTAAACGGCGCAAGCCTTTATGGTGGCTTCTGGAGCGAGTATGAATGAGTTGGTTTCGATAAACAACCTTATCTGGTTATTTTTTTAGACGTGTCATGTATAAAATCCTCTTATTAACTGATTTTTCAGCGGCCTCACAACATGCAATTGCGTATACACAGGCCCTTTTCGACGATACGGCGGCCGACTTTTGTTTGCTGTATGCCTGCCCGATAGAACCCGATATGGAATATGCCGGGGCCACATTGCTGGCCGAACGCTGGCAGATGGCCGAACAATCGCTCAAACAACTCCGGCTCGAAATGACCGGCCAATCGGCACCTGCATACCATACCTACCGTACCATGGCGGTGATGGGTTCGCCAGCGGGCATCGTAAATCAATTGCTCGTTAAAGAACACTATGATTTGGTCGTATTGGGGGCTACGGGTTCGGGCTGGAGCGAACTGTTGGGGAGTGTCGCCACCGATCTGGTCAGCGATGCGAAAACAAATGTGTTGGTGGTACCTGCGTCTGCCCCCATTCGACCCCTGGAAAAAATTGTTCTGGCAACGGATTATCGGTCGGTCAACGATGCCCAGTCGCTCCGCATACTGAACGATCTGGCAAGCCGAAAAGACGCTGACCTGACGGTATTAACGATCGAGAACCCGGAAAAGCCTGAAACGCGAACGTCAGAATTAGGTCGGCAATATATACTGGATGCATTTCAGGAAGTGACTACGGACACGTATACCATCTACGACGACAACGTATTACAGGGTATCAGAACCTATCTGAAGATGCACACGGTCGATATGCTGGTCATGTTGCCGCATCACAAAAGCTTTTTCGACATTATTCGGCATAAAAGTGTGAGCCGCACCATGGCCTTTCGGCCTACGGTTCCGTTGCTGGCCCTTTACGATGCGCCCCTGCGGCATGAATCCTCTAAATTCGATAAGATCCCATTTGCCACGTACTTAGATTAATACCCGTATGAAAACCGAAAAATACCGCCAGCTTACCGATGTGCATCTGCTGCATCGAATCTGGCGCAGCGAACTGGAGCTGGCCCTTCAGGAAGTAAACTTTTGGGAAGACCTGCTCGGAACCTTAAACGAAGCTATAGACCCAACGTCGATACCCATCGATACCTGGCAAACCGAGATTAGCCAGCTTCATCATTTTCGCCGATGGATTAAGCGACTGCTGAATGAGATAGAGGAAGTGAATGAACAGGTGGCTTTAGGGGTTCGTTTCGATCAGGTGCTGGATAAGGATACGCGTCAGAACCACCAGTACCTACGCGAAGAAATGGATAGCTTTCATAGCGATTTCCGCACATTCAAAAACCACATACGCCAGTACCTGTCCGCTCAGCCTGCCTTGTAAGGAGGCAGGGCCTCATCCCGACAATCCCGCTACCAACATCTGTGGCGGGATTGTTTGTATCGGGAAACCAAAAAACCAGTTCAGGAAGCCCGAACTGGTTTCACCACTCACATACTAGTTTGATTAACCAACTACAACGCAACTGTTTGGTAGGTAAGCTTGCTCCGGATGGGTTAAATTGTTGAGAGTAACCTGAGCAATCTGAGCAAGTGCTTCTGCCGTTAAGAAGCCCTGATGAGACGTCACTACCACATTCGGTAAATGGGTCAGCGTATTCAGTTCAGAATCTGGTAATGGCTTCTCCGACCAATCGGCAAAGAAGAAATCCTCTTCAAGTTCATAGACATCGATGCCCAAGGCGCCAAGTTGACCCGAGTGCAGGGCGTTGAGTACCGCCGGTGTATCCAGTAAGCCTCCCCGGCTGGTATTGAGCAGGTAAGCGCCCGTTTTCATCAGCCCGAGCGAATCGGGGTTAATCAGGTGATGCGTTTCGGGCGTAAGCGGGCAATGTAACGAGACGATGTCGGATGCGGATAATAGCTCAGGGAGTGTCCGGTATTCTACCCCCAGTTGTTGCAAAACGGCCGATCGAACTTTATCATAAGCCAGTACATGGCAGCCAAAGCCGAGCATGATCCGGGCAAAGGCCACCCCGATTTTGCCGGTGCCTATGATACCAATCCGCTTGCCGTAAAGATCAAAGCCCAGCAGCCCATCGAGCGTAAAGTTATTTTTTCGGGTGCGCTGGTAAGCCAGATGTATTTTTCGATTCAGCGCCATCAGCAGGGCTACCGCATGTTCGGCCACCGAGTGAGGAGAGTAGCTGGGAACTCGTAAAACCTGAATGCCTAATTGCTGAGCGACGTCAATATCGACGTGGTTATAGCCCGTACAGCGTAAAGCGACCCGTTTAATTCCCAGATCGGCCAGGCGATGCAATGTAGGCGCGTTAAGCTGATCGTGGACAAACACACATACCGCGTCGTGACCAGCCGCCAGTATGGCCGTTTCGGGCGAAAGGGCCTGACGGATAAATGTCAGTTGATGTTGTGTGGCTTGATTGGCCGACTCCAGAAACGGCTGTTCAAACGGCTGGTAGCTAAAAAAGGCAATTTTCATAGTGTGGGCAAACGGAGTTCGATCTAAACAATAGCCAGTAAGGGTAAATCAGTCAGGCGGGCCATGCGTTGTGTTTCTCCTTCCGAGAATAGCTGCCATAGCCAGCTTCGGCTTTGTGGGAGCATCATGATCAGATCGGCTTTGTTGGTATGGGAAAAGTCCAGAAGGGTTGTGTACACTTCTTCGCCCCCTACAATGCTTAGCGTATGCGGTTGTTGACTAAGCAGGCGACGAATCAGTTCAGCTCGCTCTTTTACCTGAGGAGCCGCTGGTGTGTCGCTGATGCAGAGTACGTTGACGACACTGCCAAACTCCCGCGCAAACGTGAGGGCGGTTTCCAGCGCAATGGCATTGGGCGGTACAGCCAGGTCAATGCCTAACACAATGTTTTTCAGTCCGGCATAGCCCGTGCCTGGTGGAACCAGCAGTAGCGGGACTTCGGTTTCGGCAACCATGTTGGTAGCAATACTGCCCATCAACTGAGCACTCTGAGGGGCCGTACCCACAGTCGACATAATGAGTAAATCAGCCCGTTGGGCTTTGGTAAACTGCCGGATGGCGTTCATGGTATGGCCTTCCTGAGCAACGCACTCAATGGGGATAGTAAGGCCAAGATCCGTTTCGAGTTGCTGGGCAAGATGATTTAATGCCTTTTCACTGTTGGCCTGCATAGCGTTTACCGACAGCGGGAAGTCGCCTTCTTTGGCGGGATTATCGGGCCAGAGGTGAAAGGCATGAAAGAGAACAAGACGGGCCTTTTGCTCATTCGCCAGTTGGGCCGCAAACTGGGCAACCCGGTTGGCATTCGCAGAAAAGTCGGTAGCAAGAACAATCGTTTTCATAAGTGAAGTAGAAACGGGCAGGCTCGGCTAACTAAGCAGCAAAGCCGCCTGCGTGTTAAATGACGCTGTAAAACAACAGCGATTCGGCTACAGCACCTATGATAGCAATCAGACGGTTATGTGATTTTGGTAAGCGCTCGGTCCGTAAACCGGCGTTGCCCCAGATGAACCTACGCCATTTATCAGCCATTTTCTACATTCTATTGATCCATTTCGACGCTTCGTCAGATCCTGCTTTTAGCCGGGTGGGTCAGTCCACTACTTTTGTCCGCAAGTGAACGAAGCCTGTCCAGTTACGGACAGAATTATACAATGGTAAATTTATTAACTAGCTGATTGTTAGGTTTTAGCGAGAATTGGCACAGGCTTTGGAATCCTATAGACAACACAGTAAACAACACATTCAAAACACATAACACAAATACTACCATGTTAACACTAATGAGCAAAGTCGCAGCGTCAATCTTAGTAAGTGCTTCGACGTTAATGAATCCTACTACGCCTAAAGGGCTTTCTTTCGATGCCAGTGCATACGTGACGGCCAATCATGAAATTCGGGTGGCTGTTCAGAAATCAGCGTCTATTCCAGTCGTTGTCGTATTGAAGAATAAGAGCAACCAGGTCCTGTTTGAGCAGAACATCGGTAAGAAAGAAGAAAAGTACGCTATGAAATTGAACGTAGACGATCTGGCCGACGGCGAGTATGAACTGGAGATCAAATCCAGCGAAGGCAGCATTCGCAAGCAGGTGAATTTGTCGACAAAGCCCGTTCTGCAAAGTAACCGTACCATTGCCATGCAATAAACGTAGCGAACATAGAAACGCACGAAAGCCCGGTTATACCGGGCTTTCGTGCGTTTCTATAGGTGATGATTAGTAAAGGCTCAATTGGGAGGCACATATGGCCTGTATACGTTCGCGGCTACGTTTCAGTCGCATCTTAACCGCACTTGGTTTGAGCTTATATAACTGGGCAATCGCATCGATACTCATCCCATCTTCATATTTCAATCGTAGTAGTTTTCGTTCTTCATCCGTCAGCCGATCCATAGCTACCCGCATGAGTTGCAGGGTTTCTTCATGGAGTTGCGGATCGCCATAATCGGCTTGGGTTTCCTGCAAGTGAACGGTTAAATCGGTAGTAGGAATCCGCCGGGCTAATCGAATCTGGTCGGCACAGTAATTATAGGCAATGGAGTATAGCCAGGTAGAAAAACTTGAGCGTTGTTGAAATGCATCCAGCTTATGAAAGGCCTTCAGAAAAATATCCTGTGTGAAATCCTGAGCTTGTTCAGAATCATTGGTCATCGATAGACATTGCTGATATACCTTGCCTACATACCGATTGTAGAGCGCTTCAAAACATTGGTTTGGCTGCTGGGGTAGGTAGTGGCGAATCATCTCTTCGTCACTTAGGTGAACTTTCATGGTGGATTGGTAACAAGTAGTTTAGAATTATTCTTCAAATTTAATTAATTATTTTACTATTTTCCCATATAGGTCTGAAATACAGGGTATAAACTTAATGAATCTATTAAACGGTGTATATACACACATTATAAATATACAAATAGTTATTTAATTAAACAATATAGTACTATTTAATTCGAAGGTATTTGTCAAGGTTTGTAGTTACGAGTATGTGGGTATCTCGAGTCACTAAATCAAAAATAGAACTAAGATTATGTAGATATAGGCTAAAAATAAATGCTTCAAAGAGCGTAAAATTGACTTTTGTTTAACTTTGTGTCTTATAAATGCCTTTTAAGTTAAACAAATAGTTGTGTGAACGATAAATCTTCACCGAATGGCTTCTTTATTCATGAAGTAAGCTATAAGCATGTGTTGATGAACTGGCTGCTGGTTATTGCCGATTTTCATTCAAATTATAATCGACTGGTCAAGTGCCTGAATGCGTATAAAACACAGCAAGGGCCGTCTGAAACTACTAAATCGTGTGAAGTTCAACTGCCTGTTGGCCAGGTAGTATCGCTATTGAATACGATGCAGCAGGAACTGGAAAGGTTAGCAACCGATATGGAGCAGTACCAGGCTCCGCTTCCCAGCGATCAGAACAACTACTGTACTAAACTTGCGAATCATACACAGACGATTAACGAGTTGAATAAGCAGGCGCAGTGTATACTCCAACTGGCAACATTACCCGCTCTACAGAAGTGAAGCTAGGGCAGCAGTGGCAGGTAAAGTTTGAAGATAGCTCCCTGGCCTGGCTGGCTGGTAGCCGTGATGGCTCCTCCATGGTTTTGGGCTACCTTTTCACATATGGCCAGCCCTACGCCCGTTCCGGCAAATTCATTTTTGCCATGTAGCCGTTGGAATACCTGAAAAATTCGATCCAAATATTTTTCATCAAAGCCGATGCCGTTATCAGCAATACTAATGCAGGTGTATACTGCCGATGGCCGGGTTGGTTTAATCGATACGGGCAGATCAGTAGACTGAACGGTATAGGCCGACACTCGAATCTTTGGGTTGGTATCTTTCTGCCTGAACTTAAGCGAGTTGCTCAACAGGTTCTGGAAGAGCTGCGTAAGCTGGGCGACATCGGCCTCAACCACGGGCAGGTCTTCTACCGTAATTTCGGCCATCGACTCCTCAACACTCACCGATAAATTGTCCAGAGCGGTGTGGATCACCTGAGTCAGAGAAATTTCAATCGGCTCCTCCTGCCGGGTCGACAGACGGGAGTAGGTGAGCAGGTCTTTGATCAGGATCGACATACGGGCAGCAGCAGACTGCATTCGGTCCAGATAGAGTAGATCGTCGCTTGCCAGCGTGGTACTGCGCGTCTTGACCAGATCGCCAAACTGCTGAATTTTTCGTAAAGGTTCCTGTAAGTCGTGACTGGCTATGTAGGCAAACTGGCTGAGCTTGGCGTTGCTCAGGTTGAGTTCTTTGATGGTTGTTTCCAGTTTACGCTGCGATTGTTCCAGCTCTTCTTTGGCGCGACTTAGTTCTTCTTTTTCCTGGAGCGTTTGGCCAACAATCTTTTGCGCATCAATATTGACCATGAAGCCAGTCCAGGCATTCACCTTACCAAGGTAATTGGTAACCGGCTGAACGGAAAACAAATGCCATACATACGTCTGCGTAGCTTTCTCTTTTAGCCGGAATTCATACTGAAAAGGCTTATGCTGAACGGCCTGTTCGGTCCACAGTTGCCAGAAAGCGCCGTAATCGTCAGGGTGAATAATGTCCGACCATTTACTCTGATTGAGGCTTTGGATGGATCGGCCCGTAAATTCAGTAACCCACTCGTTGGCATACAGGAGCTGTCCCATCTGATTGGCCGTAAAAATCATCAGCGGCAAGGAGTTGGTTACCAGTTTGTAGTGCTGCTCACTGGCTTTCAGCCGTTGCGACAGTTCCTGTAGCTGCTCGTTTTTTCGCTTTATTTCATCATAGGCCGATAGGGGCTGATCGGTGATAAACTGAGCCCTCCACTCCTGAATACGTTCTGCACTGATTCGGCGGCTGATGGGCAGATTGAAAGACAACGTGATCTTACTTTCGCGTCCGGTGTTGCTGATTTCCAGCTTCTCGACCAGGCGCTGGGCATATTGCAAGCCTTGATGGAGCGGATTGGCCACGGTAAGATTTTTGTCTTTAACCACGGCCACCAGTGCCTGGCTGCGCTGATAAGCGGTTGCCCCCAGCATCAGAACAGGCTCAGTACCATGCTCCATACTGTACCGGGCTACTTCGGATACAGCGGTAGCGAACGTGGTTTGGGCCGCCAGCGACAGTCCAGCCAGTTCGGCTAATTTCATAGCGCGTTTATGGGCCAGAATCAGGTCCATTTCATTGTCGAGCAGTACTTTAGCTAATTCCTCCATAGTTAGCCTGCATTCGGCCGATAAACAATGACGCGTCGTCGGTTTGTCGGGCGTAATCTTTGTATAGAGCCGCTGCCAGAACCGTTAGGTCGTAGCGATGAATTAAAGGATATTTGTTGGCGTCCCAACGGGATTGAAGCCCATCGGAACACATAATTAATAACTGACCGGGTTCAATCGGTAAAAAGTGGTCATTCATGGCTGTGGGCAGATTCATACCAATTATGCCATTGTACGACAATAGATTCTTATTGGTTATGGCCCCGCTTAGCCGAGTCGAAATGTTGCCAACGCCACACCAGTTCCACCGATGGTTCTGTATGTCGTATACAACAATTGAACCGACCAGACCGCGCGTTTTATTTACGGAGCGGTGCAAAAACCGGATGATGTCGGCCGGGCGATGCTCGATACAGATTCGAAACGCATTGATAGCTGCCTGAACAGCCGTGTAGGCTTCTGGTCCGTGACCAAGGCCATCGCCCACAAAAAGTTTTATAAAGTTTTCAGTCTTTTTAACGTAAATCCCATCACCACACATCGTTTCGCCCGGTTTGGCAACCAGTAATGACCGGAACTCGAATCCCAGCGTTTTGGCCTGTGGGGGCAATGGATTTTTGAAAACTCTGACCAATACAATAGTGCCCCACCCTTTAATCGAGTAAAGCTGCGACTGGTCCGCCAGGCGTTTTATCGATCCAAGGCCATGCCCCAGCGTATTGGTGGTCGATATGCCATCCTGCATCATTCGGGCCGGATCGGCCATACCCGGCCCATGATCAATACTAATAATTTCCAGCCCCGAATTGCTGGCAATCTGAAAGTGCCGGACCAGCAACTCGCCACCACCCGCGTGTTTGATCAGGTTAGAGGTTAGCTCAGCTACAATCAAATCAATTTCGTTCAGCCGTTGTGTCGTAAACCCGACCAGCGTTGCGAGTTGATAGATGCCTTTTTTTATGCTCGACAAATAACTTCGATCAAGCGCCTGAAAGCGTACATGGGGGGAGTTATCCATTCTTCCATTTTAAAATAGTCACTGTAGTGCCCTGGCCTACAGCACTTTGAATCGAGAAGTCGTTGACCAGGCGTCTGGTGCCTGGTAACCCTAAACCCAGGCTTTTGCCCGTTGAGTAACCGTCCTGCATGGCCAGGCTGATGTCGGCAATACCTGGCCCTTTGTCGGAGAATGTCAGACGTACGCCCGTTTCGCGGCCTCGGCTT
This sequence comes from Spirosoma panaciterrae DSM 21099, assembly GCF_000374025.1. Classification (GTDB taxonomy): domain Bacteria; phylum Bacteroidota; class Bacteroidia; order Cytophagales; family Spirosomataceae; genus Spirosoma; species Spirosoma panaciterrae. Next base: position 349,452 of record NZ_KB893184.1, read on the forward strand.
ACCACTTCAATCAGTACAGTGCCCGTGCCCGCGTAACGGAGCATGTTTCGGACCAGCTCGCTGGCAGCGGTGATCAGCTTGGTTTGGTTAACAAGGCCCATCCCAATTTTCACAGCTACCTCTTTGACTCGGTTGCGGAGGGGAACCACATCCTGCTCTCTGGTGATGGCGATGCTGTCTTTACTCAGTGTAATCAGCATCATCGTCGGTCAGTTCATCGTCGGAGCCAAGTTTCGTTTGCAGGAGAGCCATGCCACGCTCTACATCGAGGGCCGTATAAACACCACTTAACGATAATCCCAGTTCAATTAAGGTAATTGCAACCGCAGGCTGCATCCCTACAACCACCGTTTCGGCATCAAGAACCCGTGTCATGCTGGCGATATTCCCCAGAATACGACCCATAAATGAATCGACGATCGATACCGCCGAAATATCGATCAATACGCCACGAGCGCCCGTTTTATGAACCATATTTACCAGATCAGTTTCCAGGTTCAGAGCTAACCGATCGTATAAATCGACCTGAATGGTAACCAGCAAAAAGGCACCCATTCGCAGAATTGGTATTTTATCCATCGGGTAACGACGCTATAAGACTTTCTTTTCGGATTCTGCTCGTTTCACCGTCAGCCTGTTCATACTGAATGCATGTTTGAGGGCACTGGCCAGCGAAGCTTTGGTAATGATATTGGACAGGTCGATACCCAGATGAACGACGGTCTGGGCTATTTCGGGCCGGATACCGCTGATGATGCAGTCGGCACCCATCAGTCGGGTCGCACTGACGGTTTTGATCAGGTGTTGCGCCACGAGGGAGTCGACTGCCGGAACGCCGGAAATATCCAGAATAGCGATGCCGCTACCCGTGTCAACAATTTTCTGGAGAAGGCTTTCCATAACCACCTGCGTTCGGGCGCTGTCCAGCGTACCAATGATGGGAAGGGCAAGAATACCGTCCCACACCTGAATTACGGGCGTAGAAATGTCGCTGATCTCTTCGGTTTGCCGGAATATAACCTCCTCACGGCCTTTTATAAACGTTTCGAACGTAACCACGCCAAAGCTATCCAGCAGCCGATTGAATTTCAGGCTTGTTTTGAAGAGCAGAAGAGGATCGCTGCTTAGATCCTGCTGAAGCAGCTCAAAAATGGCTTCTTTCAGGCTGAAAATATACAGGCCAGTTTCGCGGGGCGAAAAGCCTTGCCGGGCTCTCGACATCGAAATGGCTGATAAGAGTTCAAACAATTCATCGAAACTTGCCGACTCGGTTTGCTCAATATTATTGTCGTTCACGCTCTTGACCAGCAGATCAACCAATTCTTCGGATTGCAGACGGAGTTCATCATTCGTCATTAAATCGTCCCGAAGGGTATCGCTGGCTAACTGTTTCTGGATCCATGTATCTAAAAGGAGGGCCTTATTCTTTTTTAGGAATTGAGCTACGCTATTGGTCATGAGGCAAGTTGATTGTAAAACAAGCAAATGTAAAAATTACTTAACGATTACGGTAATTTATTAGGGAGTGGCGAAGCTAAAGCCAGGCAAAGTAAGGTTGCCTGGACGGACTTTGATCTATAAAATGTAAATATGTTGAAATAATTCATTGGTCGATAGTAAGCCAGCCATTAACCTGATTCTTTTAATCTCGGAAGGCATTTAAGGTTGCTGAATTGCTGGTGCTATAAACAAGCCCATGGGCGATCATAAGGCTCGTCTAACGATTTGTAACAGAATCCAGACCATGCTGTTTGACGAGAGCCATCCCGGCCTCTCTGCTGGCGAAAGCTACAGGCCAGGCTAGGTGGCTGAACAGGCTCTCAAGCCTATAATACCTAGCCCAATCAGGAGAAGAAAAAAGAGTTCGGTAACCGACCAGGAGGCTCTAAGGACCATCACATCAACCACTTTGACCAGCGCCAGTGTCATGGCCGTCCAGATGGCAAAAGCAGTGGGTGTGGGAATCTGTTTGAGGGCCAGTGAGAAAAAGAACATATTGATCAGGCCAAATACAATATTTCCTAAAAAGGGTACCAGGATTGGTAAACCCGCACCAGGCAAATAGAATGAGTTCCAGCGCAAAGCTGTCAATTTATCGAAGTCCATGTACTTGAGCGAATACGTCCAGCCGGTTTGAAAGAGTGCAGCAATGAACAGAAATAACCAGGCATACATGATAAACGGAGTATTTTTACTCAGAAGGTAATGGCTCGCTGTAAAGGTAAAGTACGCGCATGATCTATATGTTACCAGGTTATTATTGATTGATTAAGGATCAGGAGCGATTGAAAATATCGGAGTCGTTGGTAGGCACCCAGGGTTTCTAAAACCAGGCAATTCATAAAGATAGTCCTGAAAGCCAAGCTTTTACCATGGTTGAAGTGATAAACATGGGGCGTTCTGATTGGAGTTCTCGGAAATCATAACAGTTTGGAAATACTTCGGTAAAACTGGGGTAATTTCTAACTGCTTGTTTTGCGCTTTCATTCGTGGCTTTTCTGAAAAGTCTTTCGTTCAGTTTTCTTTTTTGTCGATTGGCTGAATACACTCTCTCAACACTAGATGCATGATAATGAAGACTTTACTCTTCATTGCGGTTGGTCTGACGGGCCTTTCTTCCCTTTTCAGATGGGACCTGTCCATAGGCTTAACTACCTCTTTCACTGTCGATTCGCTTGGAGCCTGCCAGGGCGTGAGCTATCAGCAGGATAAGGTGTACTTGTATGGAGATCGGGAAGTCGGGATGATTCGTGCTTACACGGTCGGGAAGGATGCCCTTACCTATACGGGGCAGGAAGTAAAGCTGACGGTCGATGGACAGGATGTGATCAACCACCCAACTGGTATTGCCTACAACCAGACGGGGCCAACATTTATCGGTAACAGCATTCGCTTGAATCCTGAAGGCACTAAATGGCGGGCGGTTATTTATCTGGTCAACTGGGCGGGTCTGCTTCGGACGGGTACGCTGGACAACAACCTGCTGAATACAATTGAGGACGATGCCTGCATACAGGGTACGCGGCCCGAATATGTGCGTTATCAGAACAAATGGTATGTTGCCACTGCCGACTATGGTGCTCAGGCCAACGAAGTGCGGCTCTACGATCCTATACTACTGGCAAAAGCCAGAAAGACCAGTGAGCCCGGTATAGTGGTTAAAAAATTTACCTGCTCACCCTGGGTGCAAAACCTGCATTGGATTCCATCGAAAGGGGTGCTTGTGCTGATTCAGAATCAAATTGAAGGACGACGCTGGCGATTTACGTTTCTTGACCTCAAACGGTCTATTGAGTCAGGGCGGGAACAGGTGCTTAAAACCGTTGACATCGACAAAGCGGATGAATTAGAGGGATTTACGCTCCTTGGCGATAAGCTGACCGGACTTGCCGTGACCTCGTCGCGGCAGAATAACGTGCATTTCATGAACCTTTCCTGGTAACCAATCAGGCTTTCTCTGTACAACTAATCCAATTTTATACAACTTGACATGAATCATTACTCAATTTCATTGAGCAGGTATTTCTTTGGCCTGATGCTGCTGGTCAGCCTGCTCGCCAGCCATCAATTAGCGCTGGCCAACCCTCGTACCACCTTGCGGCTTGAGCAGCTCGTTCGGGTTAGTGGCACGGTCATCGATGAGCAGAACCAACCCATTCCGGGGGTCAACATCGTTGAAAAGCAAACCCGGAAAGGAACCGTTACGGATGCGAATGGTCAGTTTTCGATGGATGTACCTACGGGGGCCACACTGGTATTTTCGTCGGTAGGGTTTACCACACAGGAGGTTACGGTAGGGGCGCAACCGACGCTGAAGGTAATCCTGAAAGAGGATGTCAATCAGTTGAGCGAAGTAGTGGCGGTTGGGTATCAGACCTTGCGGAAAAGTGATGTAACCGGCGCTATCTCCAACGTAAAAGCCCGCGAGCTAAACGTGGCTGCGCCTACACTGGGGCAGGCCCTGGTCGGTAAGCTGGCGGGTGTGCAGGTGTCGCAGGTGAGCGGGGCTCCGTATGTGAGTACCAAAATTCGGGTGCGAGGAATAGGCTCCATCAACGCCAGTTCCGATCCGTTGTATGTGATCGATGGGTTTCCGGCAGGCAACGACGTGTTCATCAACCCAAACGACATTGAGAGCATCGATATTCTGAAAGATGCTGCATCGGCTGCTATTTATGGTTCGCGGGCGTCGGGGGGCGTGGTACTCATCACAACCAAGCGAGGTAAAGAAGGGAAAGGCAAGTTTGATTACGAATACCAGTACGGTATCAATCAACTGGCTAAAAAAGTAAAACTGCTGGATGCCAGCGGATTTGCACAACTGGTGATCGATGGTCGGAACAATACCTATCGCGACCTGGTGCAGAACAGCGGCAAACCCTGGACCGACGCCATGTTCTCCGATGATAATGCAACCCGGATCGCTAAAGTGGGCAATGCATCCTCGGTCAGTATCCCAACGGAGTTCTATGATTTCGCCAATCAGAAACTGATCACGCCCAAATACAATACCGACTGGCAGAACGAACTATACCGCAACGCACCGATGAGCCGCCATAACCTAACCTTCTCAGGGGGTAACAATGGCGTTCGCTACCTGATTAGTGGCGGTTACCAGAACCAGCAGGGGATTATTGTGGCTACGAAACAGGAGCGGCTGAATTTTCGGGCCAATATCGATGCCGATGTAAGCAAAAAGTTTAGGGTGGGTACCAGTATGTTCGTAACCTCCACCAGTAATCGCGAAGTGCAGGAAGGTCGCTTCAACCAGGGGCCGATTCTGGGAGCGCTGATTTATGCGCCGATTTTCCGGGCGCGTGATGAGAATGGCAATCTGATCAAAAACGAAATGGCCGCTCAACAGCCGGTTTATGGCTACCAGACCATCGAGAATCCGGTGGCTATGGCTATGGAGACCAATATCACCCGCAAAGGACTTCGCGGTACGTTCAACGGTACGGCCAGTTACGAAATTATTCCGGGGCTGGTTGCAAAAGCCAACGTTGGGATGCAAACCTTCAACGAAAAATATGAATACTATCTGCCCACCAGCCTGAGCAGCGGCAACAACCCACCCTATTCGCCCCAGGCTATTGCTGCCGCTACTGCTCAGGCGCTAACGGTCAATACCCAAAACCTGCTGGCTGAATTTACGGCTACCTATGCCAAACAGTTGGGCCGCCACCGGATTAATGGGCTGATTGGTTACACGGCCCAAAAGACGAACCTCGACCAGATCAGTGTGTCGGCGCAGGGGTTTCAGAATGATGCCGTTCAGGAAATCACGGCCAAAGGAGCCGACGCCACCAACTTCTTTCTAAACGCGACCACCACTACGAGCAGTGTCGGATTTACCGGCACGGGCAAACAGGAAGAAACGCTGCTGTCGTATCTGGCGCGTGCCGAGTACAACTATGATGATCGCTACTATCTGACAGCTGCTTTCCGTACCGATGGTTCGTCGCGCTTTGGGCCCCTGAACCGCTGGGGGAGTTTTCCATCGATTTCGGGCGGTTGGACCCTTTCAAACGAACCCTTCTATGCCGATGTATTCGGTTCTTCGTCGACCCTCAAACTGCGGGGAAGCTGGGGGCTTACCGGAAACTACAACGTGGGCAACTACAACTACCTGCAAACGATGGCCAGCCCGACCGGAGCCGTATTCGGATCTGGAACCATTCAGACCGCATTTTATTCCGGACCAATCAAAGATCAGAAACTCGGCTGGGAATCGACCTCGCAGTATAATCTGGGGGTAGACGTGGGTTTGTTCAACAACCGGATCCTGCTGATTGCAAACGGTTACCTGAGTTATTCGTACAACCTGCTGTTCAACCAGCCCATCTCAGCCATTTCGGGGGCTACCAGCATCCTGACCAACCTGCGCGATTCGAAAATCCGGAACCAGGGGGTTGAATTGCAGATAGATGGCCGGGCCATTTCGACCCCGGATTTTAAGCTGAACCTGAGTGGGAATATTTCGCTGAACCGCAATAAAGTTTTGAATATGGGCGGTGCCAACACCATTCTGGTGGCGGGTGCTGAGCGGTCATACATCACACACATTACCCAGGAAGGCCAGCCCGTCGGCATGTTCTACGGTTTCAAGGCTATTGGTATGGTTCGCCAGAAAGACATGGATAATCTGGCGGCCGACAATGCGGTTTATAATGCGGCTACCCAGTCGTTCCCGGCAGGTTATGTGCTGAAAGGACCCGCCCGGTCAACGGCTTCGACCAACCCACTTCGTCCCGGCGATCTGATTTTTCAGGATGTAAACGGCGATGGGGTTGTCAACGACGCAGATAAGCAGGTGATTGGCAGCCCGTATCCAAAATTTACTTACGGTTTTTCGGTAAACGCCAGCTACAAAGCTCTGGATTTTAATGCCTCGTTCAATGGTATTTACGGAAGTCAGGTACTCGACGGGCAGGACTATTACCTGTTCAACATGGAAGGCTCGGGTAATCAGTATTCGGTCGTGGCTGATCGGTATCGGTCCGAAGATCAACCGGGCAACGGGCAGGTGTATCGCGCATCGCGGGGGGGGACGCAAAGCAACAGCACCCGCCTGTCGACTTTTTATCTGCAAAACGGTTCGTACTTCCGCTGCACGAACCTGACCCTGGGCTACAATCTGCCCGCCAGTCTGGTAGCCAGAGCGCGTGTGAGCGGATTACGGCTGTACATCAACGTCAACAACGCCTTTACCATCACCAAATACAAAGGGTATAACCCAGAGGTAGATTACAACAACGGGGCTAACCTGGCGCCGGGTGTCGATTACGGTAAATACCCATTGGCTCGTGGCTACAACCTGGGTGCACGCATCACGTTTTAACTGACCTCAGACGAGAGGAGAGTACGCGGTTCGCTGTCGGCTTTCCTCCTTCCTTCATTTTGACATAACCATGACATCTAAATCATTACTTCGCTACGTTCCGCTAGTAACGCTGCTGTTGCTGGGTTCGTGCAGTCAGGATTTTCTGATCGAAACCAATCCAAACGCCATTGCGACCTCCGACTACTACAAAACGGAAAATGATGTACTACTGGCGCTGAACGGCGTGTATAATTCCCTGCGTAACAACAACGGCATTGCGGAAGGGAGTGGCTTGTTTTCCGAAGAACGGTCCGACAATACCGGCCGGAACGATAACCAGTCCAATGCCGGTGAGCCGTTTCAGTTCAACGATTTTTCGCTACTGCCCAGCAACTCGTATCTGCAAACCCACTGGACGGCCCTCTATCAGATCATTACGCGGGCCAACAGCGTACTGGCGGGTTCTGAAACCATCCCCTTTACCAATGCCGACACAAAAGCTCAATATCAGGCCGAAGCGAAGTTCATCCGGGCATTGACGTACTTTCATCTGGTGCGCAAATGGGGCGATGTGCCGCTTGTGACAAAACCGCTCAATACAGCCGATGAAGTGTTGACCAATACGTTTCGCGAAAAGAAAGAGAACGTATATGCACAGATTGTGGCCGACCTGACCGATGTCGTCAACAGTCCATTGCCGGATGTTCGTTCGGCAGCTGATAAAGGACGGGTATCGAAAGTGGCCGGAAATGCCTTGCTGGGGCAGGTGTATCTGACTATGGCAACTACACTCGATCAGGCCAATCGGGCTGCGAATCTGGCGCAGGCAAAAACCTACCTCACAAACGCCTACAACAAGCGGACGTTCGGCACCTTAAAGGAAATTCCGTATGCCGACGTGTTCGACGTAGCGAAGAAAACAACTAACCCTGAAGCCATTTTCCAGATCGTTTATAAACAGGGCGATATTAACTACTCGTCGAGCATTGCGGCCAGCAACCAGGCGCAGGGCGAAACCATCAATTCGCTCAAAACAGCTACGGGCGTTGGCGGCAATGTAAAGGCCGACCTGGTAAGCGATTACGAGAACGGTGATATTCGGAAAGATTATTCGATCAAATACGCCAACGCAGCCGTGGTAAAGGACTACTTCATTACCAAATTCCGGGACGCCAGTTCCACGGCCGGAACCAGTGGCTATGGTGGGAACGATTGGCTGCTGATTCGCTATGCCGATGTGATGCTGATGCTGGCCGAAGTGAATATGTATCTGGGCGATGAAGCGACGGCGATTGGCTTTCTGGATCAGGTGCGCGAACGGGCCAAATTGCCACTTTATAACGTGGCCAAAACCGATCCAGCCTATAGCGCCCGATACCCTACGCTGAAACTGGCGATTCTGCACGAACGGCGTGTTGAGCTGGCGTTCGAAAACCAGCGTTGGTTCGATCTGCTCCGCTTCTTTACACCCGCCGAACTGGTCAGCTATTTTAAAGCGAAACCCCAGTCGGGTTATGGAACGGCTCAGTTATCGAACTTCGGTACGAAAGACTATTACTACCCCATTCCGTTCAATGAATACAAACTGAATCCGACGGGAATGTACCAGAATTCGGGCTATTAAATAGACTATTCATCAACCGCGTGGGCGTCGGGCTACCCAGAATATGTCGACAACTTATTCTGGGTAGCCTGATGCCTACACGCTTAAAAATCTGTGCACCTGGCCAGATGTCGAAGTTTCTGATCGATGAGGTTTTGTCTTCGCTGCTCAGGTGATGTCGACGAAGTAGATGAGCAGGAGAGTAAGTACCAGAAAAGCAAGAATTCCCAATACGAATTGACGTTGGCGAGTTGGCGAGTAACGTACATAGCGGCTGTTACCGGCCAGTAAATTCATAAGTTCGTTAATCCAGTGTTCCAGCATGACGATGGCCTGAGTCCTTCTTTAGTATGGACTGCCTGATGGCCTGGAGTCACCCGTTTTTAGGTTATCAAATTGTTACAATTGAAGGTAAGACCTGACTCGTTTCTCAAACTAGGCTATCGACGAAGCAGCGGGTAGCGGAGTACTAGCTTTATTTACGTTTTCGGGAACGATTATAATATAGGTTAGCAAACTGGATGAAATTGCGCCAGTCGTAGGCCGTTAAGTTGTGTTCGCCCTCGCGGTTATGGTAGCCGATTGGGGCGTTTAGGATCGGTTGGTTAATAGCCGGGGGATTGGCCGGAAGGTGGGATTTCAGGCCATATAAAGCATAAACGCTTTCGGCTTGTTTTAACGCCAGGAACGTCCCGGTAGGGTCGGCCCACAGGTCCTTCGATGCATTGGTCGCGTAAAGCGGTCGTGGGGCAATTGCAGCCAGCAGCATGTGCTGATCCACGGGTAACGCATCTTCGTTGTTATTGAATTTTTTGTAGTTGTCCGTAAACCAGTGGGGAAACGTAGTGTTGATTCGGGCGATCGTTTCGCCAAAACGTCTATGAGATAAAGCGGCTCCTGTATTGCCCGAGCAGTTGGTAATACACATGGCGAATCGGGGATCTTCGGCAGCCGCCCACAAGGACGCTTTTCCGCCCCGCGAATGCCCAACTACAGCCACCTTTTTAGCGTCGATTGCGGCATCCTTTTCCAGATAATCGAGCACTCGGCTGGCCCCCCAGGCCCAGGCGCCAATGGCCCGCATTCCGTTGGGCGCCGTTAGCTGGTCAGGATAAAGTTGTAAAACTCCAGTTGCGTACCGGATTGTGTCGTCGGGAGCGAGGTCGCTAACATGAAAAGCCGCAATCGCATAACCACTATCAACAACCATTTCGGCGGGCCAGAAATCGCTTTTGTGAATCCGGGTCGGGTCGGTGTTGTCTTTAGCCCGGTTGTTGATCAGCAGAAAAACCGGAGCGGGGCCTTTCGACTGGTTCGGTACAAAAAGAACGAGGTGTATGGTCACCTGTTTTGTTCGGTTGATCACGTCAATACGTACTTCTTTCAAAGTCGCTTTTCCTCCCATAGCCTGGGCATCTTCGTTCGTTACCGAATATGTAAGCCGATCGTAAGACCTGGGCATTTGCCCGTACACGTTTTCTTCAAAAAGCCGGATTATTTCAGGGCGTCGTTCCGTTTCCCAGGCCGTCTTGTTGCGGATGGCCCGATTGGTCGTTGTTTTTAAAACCGCAGGCAGGGTATAGGCCGGAACCTTTGCTTCGTCGTAATTCACCTGTGGCTGTGCCTGAAGACGGGTGAGTACAGACAACAGAAAAAGGCTGACGTAAAATGACGTACAGACTGTACTAAGCTTGCTCATTGGATATGCACGGCTGAAGTAGTAGGCCACAAATCGGGCCGATCCGGCAAACGAATCGGGAGAATAAGCAGCCAGCCTTGCGGAATTACTTGCCAGTCAATTAAGATGCGAAGCAGCCGATGGGGGCATAAAGCCGTATACGGTTACGGATTAAACCGCCTTATGCGTTCATTATATTGATCCAAAGTGGCATCGTCCAGGGTGCCAGCCTGCTGAAGCTCGAAGCGGAGAAAATCTGCCCGATCGGCTCCTTCCACCATGCCTTCAAATTTCAACTCCTGCTCTACCCACTCCGAGGGTTTATGCAGCCTGATAGCCTGAGTCAGTACAGCCTTCACAATCTGTGCGGTCCGGTTCGCATCCTGCGTTGTCAGTAACAATATTCGAATGTTGGTCAGATAATCTCCATACGTGAGCCGTTGGGCAGGCAGTTCGGCCAGTGCCCATTCTAAGGCCAGACTCCGAACGAGTTCAGTATAGGGTGATGTCTCTAGATCGTTAAAACTAATACGTTGATTCATTCCTTACGTCATGGTCTACTATTCCAAACGTTGACGGGTCATAGAGAACCCATCCGTACACCCCGGCAGACTGGTTTTATGAGCCTGGAAAACCGCTCAGGCACATATACGCACGCGTGTAAGCCGAATATCCGGTCGATTAAACTGTCGCTGCATCTGGGCAAATACCTGATCAATCGCTTCATCGGGATCAGCAGCCGTAATCGATAGATTGCCATTCGTAAAGAGACTATGATTCCGTTCATCTAAAACATCGAATGCGACCCGAATGATCTGTTTTTTGCTTGCCATAGTATAGAGTAATTAGAGGACCTGGAAAAATCCACACATATGGCCTGATGGAGCCGGGGAAAGCACATTCAGGCACGGGAGCGTTGCTCTATGGATTTATGGCAAAAATACGGCTACTGTATCATAGTTGTATTATATATAGCAAAATAAAAATAGGGCGTACTCATTTCCCCATGCCTCCTATGCCGCTTGTTGGCGAGTCGGGCACTGGTCGGCGGAGTAGACAACCGTGTACCTTCGATAAGGCCCGGTACGAATCGATGATCGGTTTAAAATACCCGAAATGCAAAATCCCCTGTAAACGCGAAATTTACAGGGGATTTAATGAAGTGTGCACTTTGCTTTTTGTAGCCCGACCAGGATTCGAACCTAGACAAACAGAACCAAAATCTGTCGTACTACCCTTATACTATCGGGCTATTTTGCATTTGCGAGTGCAAAGGTAACAGATTATGGGAGTTAAAAACAAATTCTGATCTAAAAAAAAGTGTCTCTTTTAGCTGAAAATTCGATTCGACATTGATTTACAGCAGGCTAGCTCGCTTAAATTCCGGCCACGGGTGTAGCTGGGCTGATCTTTTTGACCAGACCCTGTAAAACTTTTCCCGGACCGCACTCAAAAAATTCAGTAGCTCCATCCGCTACCATCCGCTCTACGGACTGCGTCCAGCGAACCGGCGAAGTCAATTGCGCAATGAGATTGGCTTTAAGTTGTACCGGGTCGGTAACGGCTTGGGCATTTACATTCTGATATACCGGGCAGCGAGGTGCGTGGAAAGTCATCCGTTCGACAGCCTCGGCAAATTCGGTGCGGGCTGGCTCCATAAAGGGCGAATGGAAAGCCCCGCTGACAGCCAGTGGGACAACGCGTTTGGCTCCGGCTGCTTTCAACCGTTCTTCGGCCAGTTGAATACCCGCTACGCTGCCCGAAATAACGACCTGGCCAGGGCAATTGTAGTTGGCAGGAACGACAATTTCTTCAGTAATCTCAGCACATACGCTTTCGATGGCTTCGTCGGCCAGGCCCAGTACAGCGGCCATGGTTGAGGGCGCCAGATCGCAGGCCCGTTGCATGGCTGTAGCGCGTACCGATGCCAGGCTTAGTCCATCCGCAAACGACAGGACACCGGCAGCCGTGAGTGCGGCCAGTTCGCCCAGTGAGTGACCCGCTACCATAGCAGGCGCAAATGACTCCGTTGTGAGGGCTAGTACAACACCGTGAACAAAAACGGCAGGCTGAGTATAAATGGTTTGTTTGAGTTCATCGTCAGAGCCTTCAAACATAATGCTGGTCAGGTTATACCCCAGCACCTCATTGGCCTGGTCGAACAATTGGCGGGCGGCTTCGGAGGCCTGGTAGAGATCCTGCCCCATACCCCGAAACTGAGAACCCTGACCGGGAAAAACGTATGCTTTCATTGGATGAGCCTATTAGTGAATAAAATGGCTATTGACTGCAAAATAGATGGATTATTGTGGTTGTTCAAAACGAAGCTACGTTTGCTGTCTATTTCCACAGAAATGTGTCAACTTCTCTAACAAGCACCTACAACGTAGTGTTGAGCAGGTCAGTCGTTGATTTCGATTAATTTATATCGGCTGTAAATAAACCATAAAACCGTTCAGAAAAGGTCTATAACTTGTTTCCATCGGGTTTGTGGCTTAGTTTTGATGCGCCGTTCAAACCGGCTTTTTTTCAATTGTTTACCACTAAATTTTTCGTGTCGTTCATCCTATGGCTTGGGTAACACAAACGCTATCCAGCTCCCTCGGTCGAAAGGTTATCATGTCGCTGACGGGACTGTTTCTAAGTTCATTTCTGATTGTACATATGGCTGGAAATCTCCAGTTATTTAAAGGCGATGGCGGTCGGGCTTTCAATGAGTATACTTACTTCATGACCCACAACCCGCTTATTATCACCATCTCCTACCTCCTCTACACGTCGATTCTGGTTCATGCGCTGATGGCTTTTGTCTTAACGCGCCATAACCAGGCGTCTCGCCCCATCAAGTATGCCTACAGCAAGCCCGAAGCAAACAGTGCCTGGGCATCGCGGAATATGGGTATTCTGGGGACCATTTTGCTGCTGTTCATTGTTATTCACATGCGAACATTCTGGTACGAAATGCATTTCGGATCGGTGCCCATGGCGGAGTACGATGGAAAGGAGTACAAGGATTTGTATGCGGTTGTGCAGGTGGCTTTTGGTGAGTTATGGTACGTTGTTCTCTACGTCATTTGTATGGTGGCTATTGGCTATCATCTATGGCATGGTTTCCAGAGTGGATTCCAGACGTTGGGCATCCGGCATAAAAAATACACCCCGGTTATTGAGTTTCTGGGCAAGTACTTTTTTGCCATCATCATTCCGGCAGCTTTCGCAGCCATGCCAATTTACGTGTATTTACAGGTTCACAATATAATTTAAAGAGTGAAAGAGCGAGAGAGTGAATGGCGAATATTCTGCGTCAGAATTCACTTCTATAATGGCGGGTTACTCTTTCGCTCTTTCGCTCTTTCAGTCTTTCGCTCTTTAAAGCATGAAACTGGAATCTAAAATCCCCGAAGGCCCTTTAGCCGAGAAATGGGCACGGCATAAGTTTGCGCTGAAGCTGGTAAACCCCGCAAATAAGCGTAAATACGATATTATTGTAGTTGGTACGGGTTTGGCGGGAGCTTCGGCTGCCGCTTCGCTGGCTGAGCTGGGGTATAATGTAAAAGCGTTCTGCTATCAGGATAGCCCTCGTCGGGCGCACTCGATTGCCGCGCAGGGAGGAATCAATGCCGCGAAAAATTACCAGAACGACGGCGACAGTGTATTCCGGCTATTCTACGACACCATTAAAGGGGGCGACTACCGCGCTCGGGAAGGAAACGTTCACCGGCTGGCCGAAGTAAGTGTCAATATCATTGACCAGTGTGTGGCTCAGGGCGTACCGTTTGCCCGTGAATACGGTGGAGTACTGGCCAACCGTTCGTTTGGGGGCGCTCAGGTATCCCGGACATTCTACGCCCGTGGTCAGACGGGTCAGCAGCTGCTGTTGGGAGCCTATTCGGCTCTGAGCCGTCAGGTCTCCAACGGGAAAGTGAAACTCTATACCCGTACCGAAATGCTTGATCTCGTTGTAGAAGGGGGCAAAGCACGAGGTATTGTCGTTCGGAACCTGGTCACCGGGAAAATCGAATCGCACTCAGGGCATGCCGTTCTGCTGTGTACGGGTGGTTATGGCAACGTATTCTATCTGTCTACGAATGCGATGGGCTGTAACGTAACGGCTGCCTGGCGGGCACACAAAAAAGGGGCTTTGTTTGGCAATCCCTGCTTTACACAGATTCACCCAACCTGTATTCCTGTATCGGGCCACTACCAGTCGAAACTCACGCTGATGTCCGAATCGCTTCGGAATGATGGGCGGGTGTGGGTACCCAAAACCGTAGAAGATGCTGAGAAAATTCGGAAAGGCCAGTTGAAACCAACCGACCTTCCTGAAGATAAGCGTGACTACTTCCTGGAACGCCGGTATCCATCGTTCGGGAACCTTGTACCCCGCGACGTAGCCTCCCGGAATGCGAAAAATATGTGTGATGAGGGCCGTGGCGTATCGAAAACAGGTCTGGCCGTATACCTCGATTTTGCCGACGCTATCAAGCGCGATGGGCATAAAACCATCGAAGCCAAGTACGGTAACCTCTTCGAGATGTACGAAAAAATCACTGGAGAGAATCCGTACGAAACGCCGATGATGATTTATCCGGCTGTTCACTATACGATGGGTGGTTTGTGGGTCGATTATAACCTGATGACCACCGTTCCGGGTCTGTATGCCCTGGGTGAAGCCAACTTCTCTGACCACGGTGCAAACCGACTGGGCGCTTCGGCACTGATGCAGGGGCTGGCCGACGGGTATTTCGTTATCCCATATACCATTGGTGATTACCTGGCTACGATTGGGCCAGCCGACAAAATTCCCGTTGATGCGCCGGCTTTCAAAGAGGCTGAAAAGAAAATCCAGGATCAGATCAAGCAACTTCTGAGCATTAAAGGTGATCGCCCTGTCGATGATTTGCACAAAGAACTGGGCCATATTATGTGGGAATACTGCGGTATGGCTCGTTCGGCTGAAGGGTTGAAAATTGCCAAGCAAAAAATTCAGGCGTTGCGGAACGAGTTCTGGTCGAATGCAAAAGTGCTGGGCGATGCCGAAGAAATGAACCAGGCTCTGGAACAGGCTGGCCGGGTTGCCGACTTTATCGAACTGGGTGAGCTGATGGTCGATGATGCGCTGCACCGGAATGAGTCGTGTGGTGGTCACTTCCGCGAGGAGTACCAAACCCCCGATGGTGAAGCCCTTCGCGATGACGAACACTTTGCCTATGTAGCTGCCTGGGAATATCAGGGTGAGGGTAAACCGGAAATCCTGAACAAAGAGCCACTGGTATTTGAAAACGTAAAACTGACACAGCGGAGTTACAAATAATAGTATTCGTCAGCCGATCGTTCGGTTCTGAAACCGATCGGCTGACGGCTATTGATTAGCCACTACAGCTATGAAAATCAATCTCAAAGTCTGGAGACAAAAAAATAGTAATACACCGGGTAAACTGGTCGAATATCAACTGGATAACGTATCGGAAGATATGTCGTTTCTGGAGATGTTCGATGTACTAAACGATTCGCTGACTCGCAAAGGCGAGGAGCCTGTTGCTTTCGACCATGATTGCCGGGAAGGTATTTGTGGGACCTGTTCCATGTACATCAATGGGCGGCCGCATGGCCCACAAACGGGTGCTACTACCTGCCAGTTGCACATGCGTTCGTTCAACGATGGCGATACCATTGTGGTAGAACCCTGGCGGGCTCGGTCTTTCCCCGTCATTAAAGACCTGATGGTAGACCGGCTCGCTTTCGACCGGATCATCCAGGCTGGCGGCTATGTTTCCGTCAACACGGGTTCGGCTCCCGATGCCAACGAAATTCTGATTCCGCGTAGCATTGCCGACGAAGCGATGGATGCGGCTGCCTGCATTGGTTGCGGAGCCTGCGTAGCGGCCTGTAAAAATGCATCGGCCATGCTGTTTGTGTCGGCGAAAGTGTCGCAACTGGCTATTTTACCACAAGGTAAGGCTGAGCATAAAGAGCGGGCTGAACGAATGGTAGCTCAAATGGACGCTGAAGGGTTTGGCGCCTGTTCGTTTACAGGGGCCTGTTCGGTTGAGTGTCCGAAATCGATCTCACTCGACCACATTGCCCGGTTGAACCGTGAATATTTAGGCGCGAAACTAACCTCTGACAACATTCAGGGTTGATTCGTGTATTGGTATAAAAAATCCGGTGCTTACTCGATGAGGAAGGGCCGGATTTTTTTTAAGTAGTCGATTTCTGATAGAATATGACAAACTATTATTTTTTCACTTGTCTTTTTGTACGTATCGATGGCAAGTGAGCTTTTTAATCGCCGGGATGTACTGGCTTATTTTATTGTTGCTGCCATTGGGGCTTCATTGCAGTTAATTGCCGGAAGTTTATTGCAGGAGTGGTTTCAGATCAGTTACCGGCAGGCTTTATTGATCGGTTATGTTGTCGCTTTTTTCGTTGGGTTTGTGCTGACGAAACTGTTTGCCTTCAACGCCCGAAACTCAGCCCAGACCAAGCGGGAAGCGATTAAGTTTACGCTTGTTTCCATCATTTCCTGCCTCATCACCGTTTATGGAGCTTCCATAGTGTATGATTTTTCGGTCAACAATTTTAAACCACTGACCGTATTGATTCCATTTTCCGTAAAAGAGGTAAACATCAATAAGCTTGTTGCCCAGATTATCGGTATGGGGATGAGCTTTGTTAGTAACTATGTATTGCACAAGCAATTTACCTTTCGAGATACGGGTTTCTATGAACGACTGAAGAGCTTACTAAATCTATAAAGCCCTATCGCTGGGAACCATTGACTCAATGGCTCCGGGCGATAGGGCTTTAGTCGTTACTACAGGGTCGTTTTAGGCGCTTGCCCCCTCTTTAAGTCGTTCGGCGTTTTCAGCAATCCGAAGCTGCTCAATGAAATCACCGATGTCGCCGTCCATCACGGCCGGAAGGTTATAGACCGTCATGCCGATACGGTGGTCGGTTACGCGGCTCTGTGGGTAATTGTAAGTACGGATTTTATCGGAGCGGTCGCCACTACCTACCATCGTTTTACGTTGAGAGGCAATCGCTTCGTTGTGCTTCTGCAATTCGATTTCGTACAGCCGGGAGCGTAGAACAGTCAGGGCTTTGTCGAAATTTTTTAACTGTGAGCGTTCATCCTGACATTGAACGACCAGCCCGGTTGGAATGTGCGTAAGCCGAACCGCCGAATAGGTTGTGTTGACCGACTGACCACCTGCTCCCGATGAGCAGAACGTATCCTTGCGGATGTCGTTCATGTTCAGTTCAACATCGACCTCTTCCGCTTCCGGCAGAACCGCGACACTGGCCGCAGACGTATGGATACGTCCCTGGGTTTCAGTGGCGGGTACGCGTTGTACACGATGGACGCCCGATTCAAACTTGAGCTTCCCATATACGTCTTCGCCTTCAATTTCGGACACAATCTCTTTGTAGCCTCCCGACGTACCTTCCGTGTAATCGACTAACGACATGCGCCAGCCCATTTTCTCGCAGAAACGCTGGTACATACGGAACAGATCACCCGCGAAGATGGCCGCTTCATCACCACCAGTACCGCCACGAATTTCGAGAATAACGTTTTTACTGTCGTTGGGATCTTTCGGAATCAGCATCTCTTTGAGCGTTTCCTCCATGGTTTCCCGGCGGGGGAGGAGTTCGTCCAGTTCAGCTTTGGCCAGTTCGCGGAAATCTTCGTCTTTTTCAGTAGAGATAATCTGTTTGGCGTTCTCTATTTCTTCGAGCAGTTGGGTATAGGCCTGGTACTGCACGACAATCTTTTCTAAATCTTTGTATTCTTTACTCAGCTTCATGAAGCGTTTCTGATCCGAAACAACTTCGGGCTGCACAATTTGTTGAGATACTTCATCGAAGCGTTCACGAATGGCTTCTAGCTGTTCGAGCATGATCTATAACTTTACTTGCCACACCAATCAGAATGGCAACGAATAAGACAATTAAATAAAAAACAAAGTTACGAAAATCCTCTCAGTTGGGCTTAGAGATACGTTGCTCTGCTAACAGGATTGGGCTGATTTTATTATTTTTGTTTATATATAATCTAATGAGGAATATGACTGGCAATTTGCAGCCACCTTTATCGAATGTTCAGATGGAGTTATTGAAGCTCTACGCAAGAGGTGTTTCAGATGAAACACTACTTGAACTGAAAAAAGTGATGGCTAAATTCTTTTTAGATAGACTCCGCAAGGAAGCTGACCAGGTTTGGGAGGAGAAAGGATACTCGGATGAGTTTTTTAAGCAATCCAATAGGGATGCCTGAAGTACGTGTTGTTCTTGATACGAATGTTGTTTTACGAGCTATATCAAGTAAGTCTTCATTGAAACGCATAATCGACAGATTATATGAAGAAGAATTCAAAATGGTCGTTTCAAATGAGATCCTTTTAGAATATGAAGAGTTGATTACCCGTTTTTATGGTACAGCTACAGCTCATACATTTTTAGATTTTTTGTTATTACTTCCCAATGTAGAACGGATTGAACCTTACTTCACTCTCAATCTAATAACGGTTGATCGAGACGACAATAAATTCGTCGATTGTGCTTTTGCGGGCAATGCTCACTACATTGTTTCAGATGATAAGCATTTTGAGGTTCTTTCATCTGTTAACTTTCCGAAGCTTTCAGTCATTAAAGCAGAGGAATTTTTGCTAGTACTATGATACAGGCTAAACGAACGTATAAAGTGTTTTTTAGCTACCAAATTGTATACTCACAGGCTTCGTTATGATCCGTGTATTACTACTTCTTAGTTTATCAATCTCTTTTTTAATGTCCTGTAATCCCGAGAGGGTGCAGTATACCAATGAATTGAAACAGGAAATGGCCGATTCGAAAATCAAACGAGTCACCGATGCCGACCTGATCGAAACGATTGATAATCTGGGTGGTAAGGTGAGCGCTACCGTGCAAAAGGAACTTACTGCGGCTCTTCAGAAAACAACGGACCCAGCCGCACGAACTAAGCTCTGTCAATTGCAGAATCTGAGCCGGACCAAAGCGATTGAGGATCGTTATGCGGTAGACATCCGCCTGCTAGGACCAGCCGACATTCAGAATAAAGCCATTCATCCGAAGGAGCGCGAAATTCTGGCCGCTTATCTCTACACCGCTAAACAGAAGCAGACTGCCGCTGCAAATATCCAAAAAACGTCAGACACTTTATTTATTTATAATCTGGCAGTTCCGGCCGAAAGTCCCATCTGTGAAGCCTGCTTTGGGAAGCAGGAAGTACCGTTTGCTGTCTGGCACATAGGCTTCCGCAAGCGCGAAGTAGTTCGGCGGATGAATGCCTCAATCAGGAAATAAATTACCGCAGAACACCGCTGGCCAGTTGGGCGTTGGCCCACTGGATAAGCTGCCGGGCTGTTTCTGTCGGATTGTCTTCTCCCGTTTCTATCGACTGAATACGTGCCGGATCGCGCTGGGCCAGCGCATGGATGTACGCCTTGTCGTAATAGGCCAGCGTTAAATCGGCTACCGCTTCATAATCCTGTCGGGCTAAGGCGGCAAGTGCATCCTGGGTAGCTTTCCCACCCAGCCGTTTTCGGATTCGTTCGGTAGCTTCTACGAGCAGAGTGTGATCGATACCTGTATATTCGGTTACGAGCCGATGGATTCGTTGGGCTTTCGGTACATCTACAAAAATGGTAGTGGCCTGTTGCATTTGCTGCCAGAGCAATAACGGGATAAAGCAACTGCCCAGGCTTCGGCTTTCATCTTCAAGCCAGATGCGCCGGGAAGGATCTAACAATCTTACCTGCGAGAAAATCAGGTTTTCGAACTGCTCGTTGCTAGGCTGAGGCTTTTGCCCAATGGCACCGTACGACGACCCTTTGTGATTGGCCAGAGCCTCCAGGTCAATGATTTGTTCGCCTTGTTGGACTAGTTCTTTCAGAATGTCCGTTTTTCCGCTTCCTGTTTTCCCGCCCAGAATGATCAGATTATAAGGCTCTGCAAACGACGATAACACTGCATTGCGGTAGGCTTTGTAGCCGCCCACGAGCGTTGAGGCTGTAAGTCCGGCGGTGTCGAGGAGCCAGGCAAATGAGCCACTTCGCATACCGCCCCGCCAGCAATGAACGAGTACCTCTTTATCGACAGGGCCTACCTTTTTGGACTGCACGACAAAATCGGCCAGCTTGGGCCCTACCATGGTAAGCCCCAGCAATACTGCAGCATCTTTTCCCGCTTGCTTGTATTTGGTCCCTACCTGTGCCCGTTCATCGTTATTGAATAACGGAATACTGACTGCGCCAGGAATATGGGCATGTTGATACTCGGCTGGCGACCGAACATCGATTACCGGAAGCCGTCGGGCTTTCTCTAAAAAATCGTCAACAGCAAGTTGATGAACCATCTGAACCGGGATTTAACTGATTTGACTGACCGACCTTGACAGGCTTTCAAAGAAAGCTAATAAAGAACCAATCAGAGTTTTTCAGTTGAATCATATACATCCTGGTTCAGACAGCGTCGGTACATCTGAATGGTATTTTCCAGGCCATAATACAAAGCATCGCAAATCAGTGCATGACCTATTGAGACCTCCAGCAGTCCGGGAATGTGCTCATCGAAATACCGGAGGTTCTCCAGGCTCAGATCATGCCCTGCATTTAGTCCCAGCCCCAGTTCGTTAGCCCGTTGGGCCGCTTTAACAAAAGGAGCGATGGCTGCTTCCCGATTAACTGCATAATGGGTTGCATACGGTTCGGTATATAATTCAATCCGGTCAGTACCAACGGCTTTGGCCCCTTCGACCATACGCTCATCAGCATCCACGAAAATAGAAACACGAATATTATCTTCCTTAAAAAGAGCAATTAACTGACGAAGGTGCTCTGCATAACGGACCGTATCCCAGCCTGCATTCGACGTGATGGCATCAGGCGCGTCGGGAACGAGGGTTACCTGATCGGGTTTAACGCGTTTGACAAGCTCGATAAAACGGTCGTCTGGGTTGCCTTCAATATTGAATTCAGTTGTCACGACCTCTTTCAGATCCAGCACATCCTGATACCGGATATGCCGTTCGTCGGGGCGGGGGTGTACCGTAATGCCTTGTGCACCAAATCGCTCGCAATCAAGAGCAACCTGAACTAAGTCTGGGTTATTACCACCGCGAGCATTGCGGAGTGTAGCTATTTTGTTGATATTAACAGATAAACGAGTCATCTTTTCTTAAAGAGCGAAAGAATGAAAGAGTGCATGAGTGAAATCGGCTCACCATAGCGGAGCGAAATACGAATTACAAATTTGTAACTTTGCCAATCAAGCGAAGGTTCAGATACCTGTGTCCGCTCTTTCGCTCATTCACTCTTTCGCTTTTTAATTATGTCGCTGAAGCAACAAATAGACGCCGATATTAAGCAGGCCATGCTGGCAAAAAATCAGGATAAACTTCGTGCCTTACGGGCCGTAAAGTCAATGATTCTGCTGGAGGAAACCAAAGAAGGTCAAACCGGCGATCTTAAACCCGAAGATGAAACCCGGATTTTAACGAAGGCAGTAAAGCAACGTAAAGATTCGGCGGATATTTACCGTCAGCAAAATCGCGCTGATCTGCTGGCCGTTGAAGAAGCCGAAATAGCCGTTATTGAGCATTATCTACCCAAACAATTGTCGGAAAGCGAACTGAAAGAAAAACTTCAGGCAATCATGGCCCGCATTGGGGCATCGGCTCCGTCGGATATGGGTAAAGTAATGGGTGTAGCTACCAAGGAACTCGCCGGTCAGTCCGATGGCAAAGCCATTTCGGCTATGGTGAAGCAACTACTTTCTTAAAGAGCGAAAGAGCGAAAGAGTGAATGAGCGAAAAGGCTGGATCACTCTTTCGCTCTTTCGCCATTCACTCTTTCGCTCTTTGAACAGCCTCGACGTATTCATGTTTATTCCCCTGGCCTGGGGGGCTTTTAACGGCTACCGCAAAGGGCTGCTGGTCGAAATTGTGGCCATTATCGCCTTTGTGGTAGCCATGATTGTTGGGCTTAAGTTTCTGGCGTTCGGCATTGATCTGCTCAGTCCGTACATCAGCCGCGAACTGGCCCGAAAGGTTTTGCCCCTATTGGGTTTCTCCATAATCTTCTTTCCGACGGTGCTGATGGTCAATCAGTTGGGGCTGGCCCTTCGGCGCTCTCTGAAATATACCCTACTCGGGACGTTCGATAGCGTGGCTGGTGCTACGGTTGGGCTTTTTACCTGGGTGTTTGGAATTAGTGTTATCCTTTGGTTGTTCAGCTACATGAACGTCGTCATACCCGCGCGTTATACCGAAAACGCTTTTCTGTACCCCTATGTACGGCCCATTGCGCCAAAAGTTATGGATAAGGCCGCTGTTTGGGTACCGAAAGGGCTGGAAGCCGGAAAAAAGTGGCGAGCCGAAAAATAATTAATGAATGATTGAGTGATAGAATGATTGAATAGGTTCTTGCGTCAGCTATTCAATCATTCTATCACTCAATCATTCAATCATTGACCATGCAGGACATCCGTAAACTAAATACCTCCCAACTCAAAGACTGGCTAACCCAACACGGTGAGCAGGGATTTCGGGCCAAACAAATTCAGGAATGGCTCTGGAAAAAATCGGCCTTGTCATTTGAGCAGATGACAAACCTCTCTCTGCCAACGCGGGAACTGCTAAAAGCACATTTTGAAATCCGCCCGCTCACTGTCGATCAGGAACAACGCAGCAGCGATGGGACTATTAAATCCTCGTTTCGTTTGTTCGATGGCAATCTGGTTGAGGGGGTACTCATTCCGGCGCTTCGCAACGATGACGTAGATCGTATGACAGCCTGCGTATCGAGTCAGGTAGGGTGTTCGCTGACCTGTAAATTCTGTGCAACAGGCTACATGGATCGCAAGCGGAATCTGGATGCGGCTGAAATCTACGATCAGGTGGTAACCATTGATCGACAGGCCAAAGAGAACTATAATGTCCCGCTCTCAAACATTGTGTACATGGGCATGGGCGAACCTTTGCTCAACTACAAAAATGTACTGGAATCGGTTGACCGCATTACCTCGCCCGATGGGTTGGGCATGTCGCCCAAGCGGATTACGGTATCGACGGCTGGAATTGCCAAAATGATCCGCCAACTGGGCGATGATGCGGTTAAGTTCAATCTGGCGCTCTCGCTGCACGCGGCTAATGATCAGAAGCGCGACCAGATTATGCCCATTAATGAAAGCAACACGCTGGAGGCTCTGGGCGATGCGCTGGGGTATTTTTACAAAAAGACAGGTACACGCATCACCTTCGAATATATTCTCTTCTATAACTTCAACGATACCCTTCAGGACGCCCAGGAACTCTGGAAATTTACCAAACGCGTGCCTGCCAAAGTGAATATTATTGAATACAACCCGATTGCCGAAGCCAACTTCAAAAATACGGACCCCAAAACGCTGGATAAGTTTGCGGGCTTTCTGGATACCAAAGGCGTAACGGTCAATGTCCGCCGAAGTCGGGGGAAAGATATTGATGCCGCCTGCGGCCAATTGGCCGGTAAAAAGTAGAGACGCGACACTTCGCGTCTCCTGACCAGATGGTATGTTGGTTTGTGGGGTGATCTACTGTTGAGGGGATGGGCTGGCCGACACACATGAGACTTCATACACGGCGTCTCTACTTAACAATTTGTTAACATTGCTCTGACCAGTTTGACGTACTTTTGTGGCAATCATTGGCTTACGGACCCACTGTTAGCCTACTTACTGAAGATACTCCACTTATGTTTGGATTAGAAACGGATGTTTTTATCCTCCTTTTTATCAGCTTATTTGCTGCTTGTGCCTTCGAATTTGTCAATGGTTTCCACGATACTGCCAACGCCGTCGCTACGGTTATTTACACCAATTCTCTGAAACCCACCGTGGCGGTCGTCTGGTCTGGGATATGCAATTTTACGGGTGTACTGCTGGGAGGTATTGGCGTAGCCATGGGGATTGTTAACCTGTTGCCGGTCGAACTGCTGGTCGATCAGAATGTGTATCATAGTGTAGCCATGGTGCTGGCCTTGTTGCTGAGTGCTATTATCTGGAACCTGGGCACCTGGTATTTTGGCATTCCCAGTTCCAGTTCGCATACTCTGATTGGCTCAATCCTGGGAGTTGGACTGGCGTTTTCTACCCTTCCGGAAAATAAGACCGGCGCAGCGGTCAACTGGGATAAAGCCATCGAGACTGGCGAAGCATTGCTCTTGTCACCCCTGTTAGGGTTTAGTCTGGCGATTGTGCTGATGTTCGTACTGCGTCGATCCGTATCCCAGGACGTTAAAGATCAGCTTTTTAAAGAGCCGAAGAAAAATACAGAACCGCCCTCCTGGATTCGGGGCGTCCTGATTCTGACCTGTTCGCTGGTGAGTTTCTTTCACGGTAGCAATGATGGGCAGAAAGGAGTAGGCCTGATTATGCTGATTCTGATTGGCATCGTGCCTTACCATTTTGCGATAAAATCTGAGCTTGATCCACGGCTGATGCAAACCAATATTGCCGGAATTGAACAGACCATTGCTACCCTGGATTCGAGCCAGCTTTCGCCCGCCAACCGGGAACGGCTGGTTGAAACCCGATCAGAATTAGCTGAACTGAGCAAGCTCATAAATGGGCCGTTGGTCGATAACAAGATTCCCAATGAAAAACGGCTGGACGTTCGGAAAGATTTATTGCTGATCAACAGCAATATGAAAAAGATTACGGCCGATGAAGGGGCTAATGTTAGTGCGGCTCAAATGGCCGTACTGAACAAGAGCCTGGGCGAAGAAAGCGGACTACGCCGGTTTACGGACTATGCCCCTTTCTGGGTTATTCTGATGATTGCCTTGTCGCTGGGTTTAGGAACGATGATCGGCTGGCGTCGGATTGTGGTGACCGTAGGAGAGAAGATTGGTAAACAACACCTGACCTACGCACAGGGGGCTTCGGCCGAATTGGTTGCCGCCAGTATGATCGGGTTTGCTTCCTGGCTGAAGCTTCCGGTAAGTACCACACACGTGCTGTCGTCGGGGATTGCCGGGAGCATGGTGGCCAGCAAAGGGGTCAAAAACCTACAGGCCGATACCATTCGGAATATTGCGCTGGCCTGGGTGCTTACCCTGCCTGTTTCGATTCTACTTTCATTTTCTCTCTATATTTTCTTCCGCTGGTTGCTGTAACTATAAGGTGATCGAAATTCCACCGAGTTGAAAGCCAAGTCTTAGGCTTTCAACTCGGTGGAATTTCGCCCTCTACAGTTCTTTAATCGCGATATTTCGGAAGCGGTGAGCAGCGCCCGGTTTCCAGGAGCCTGCCATATTGAACGCGTCTGCGGCTGCCGAATACACTGCCGACCAGTGCGCCTGTAGCCCAATCATACCCGAGGTAGCATCGGCTATGAAATCATTTTTCGGCTCGGTCACATCCCACATAAGCTCGTCGTTGACCCACAATCGAATACGAGGAATGGCGCCTTCCATACGTATGCGAAAGGTGTTCCAATCGCCTGCCTTCCACACGTTAGCGATATGGGTGGCCTGCGCACCTTTACTCACGCTCATGCGCTCGCCCAGCAGATCGCCCAGGCCACCGGGTGTCGCCAGCTCAACCTGATAAGCCATGCCGCTTTCGGTGGAGCGCAGAAAAATACCACCGTTGCAGAATGAATCAATTTTGGCCTCCAGATACAGTTCATAGTTGCCGTATTTCTTGTCGGTGAGCAGGATACCTCCCTGCCCGTACGGGTGCTGCTTCAGCGTGATGACTCCGTTTTCGACATAAAAATTGCCCGTTGTGCCCTGATGCGATGTCCGACTGGTATGCCATCCTTTCAGGTCTTTACCGTTGAAAAGGGGAATGAAGCCTGTGGGTATTTTTCCGACCTGGGCGTGTGCCAGACAAGCGACCAGCGAGAGATAGAGAATGAACGTTATTTTTTGCAAGTGCATGAGTTCAGGTGAGGTTATTACTTGGCTTCCATGACAACCCGAAAGCCGACATCCCAACCGTTTCCAGGACCAGCAGCGTGGGTCATGTACGTGGCATTTTTAACATCGCCGACAAACGAGGCTCCTTTCAAAACGTGTTGTATCCCCGAACGAGTGGGCGTTGGATCAGCAAAGAGTTTTCCATTGTAGTATTCCTGTACCCATTCCCAAACGTTGCCCAGCGTATCGTATAAGCCCCAGGCGTTGGGTGTTTTCTGCCCTACACTAGTGGTCGTCGGCGAACCCATCTGTGCCGATGCCCAGATCGTTTTCCAGGGAATATCATCGTCGGCTCCGGCACGGGCGGCATATTCCCATTCAAATTCGGTAGGCAGTCGATAGTGGTGGTTCTTGTCGATGGTGTTCAGTTTGGCAAGGAATTTCTGAGTATCCTGCCAGGTGACCTGTTCTACCGGATGCTGGTCGGCATCGTCCTTGACGCGGTTCCCCTGGAACAGAGATGGGTTTGTACCCATCACACGCTTCCACTGAGCCTGCGTTACTTCAAATTTGCCGATATAATAGGGGTTCCGAATCCTAACTGTAAACCCTGGGCGAGCATCCTGATTAACTAGTTTTTCGGCAAGCTGGTACTCGGCCTGCGTCCATTGAACCCCATTTTTTTTAGCCGCTTCGTCCGACAGGGGGGCTTTGGGATAAGGGGGCTGAAAGCGACCAACCACCATGCTTCCCGGTTGGATACGTACAAACTCCATACCGACCGAATTGGTAAATGTAGTCGGCTGAGCCATAAGATGAGCTGTCAATCCAATAAGGAAGCAACTGATTCGAAGTGTTTTCATCATGAGCCGATACGGGGATTATTTCGCTTCGGGTTTGCTCCAGTTGGTTCGTTCGGCACGGCCCAGCTTAAATATTTCCAGTTCCTGCTGGGTCATGCCACCAGGGATAACGGGCGTTGTAGCCCGCACTTCGGCCACTTCCTGGGGTGTTACGACCGAGGCTTTGTTGCCCAATTCGCCACTATTCCGAATGTAACTAAGTACCGACGCAATCCATTTGTCATCGTTGCTACCCATCGACGGCATCATATCCCGGTACGTTTTACCATCTAAAGGCCCTCTCATGCCATTGAGCAACAGTTGGATAACCAGCGTTTTGTCGCCTTTCACACGCGGAGAGCCAACGAGTGGCGGAGCGGGCATCTGCGTACTGCCCGCCACCATAATACCTTTCCCATCAGGACCATGACAGGTAGCGCATAACTGTTTAAAAATGGTGGCTCCGTTCGTCACTAGTGCCCGATCGGCAGGGCTCAGGTTCCGAGTACGTTCCTGTTCGGCCAGCAGCATTTTCTGCGATTCCGTAAAGGTCTTGTACGAAAACTGCATCAGTTCATTCTGGGGGTTATCGGCCAGTAGTTGTTTTACAAGGGCCTGGGTTCGAGGGGTAGGGTGGCTCCGAAGCGATAAGGTCAGTTGGATACGAACATCGGGGCTTGGGTCGCCGGTTAAAGCCGCCAGTTTTTCAATTACCTCCGGGTCTTTTTTCGTCAGATAAACCTCACTCACCCAAACGGCCGTTTTACGAACCTGCGCATCGGTATCCGTAAGGGCCTTGAAAAGCGTAGGCTTGTCGATGGCTTCCAGCCCTTCGAGTGTCCAGAGGGCATGGATGCGAGCCAACGGACTGGGAGCCTTCGATAAGGTGGCTTTTTGTCCAATCGCAATTTGTTTCAGTGCCGGAACAACGGATTGGTCGTTTCGAACAACCAGAAGCAGTTGGGCATTGTCGCGCCACCAGCCGTTTGGATGGTCCAGATAGGTCACGAGTTGGCTACCCGGTTCATTGAGTAGGTTCGGTTTTTGGGTGTCACGTTTGAAATCGTCATGAACGACGCGATAAATTCGACCCATTCCCCGGTTTTTATACAGGCCTTTGTCCTGAATGACTTTACCCAGATACGAACCTGGTTTGGTCCACTCGCTTTCCTGAATAATGCCGTGATACATATCCACAATATAAAAACAGCCATCGGGGCCCGTGTAGGTGTTGATGGGTCGGAAATTCATATCGGCCGATGCCAGCCAGTCTTTTTGTTTATAGGCATCTTCGATGTAGATTTTCCCATTTCGGTTAATGACCTTACCCCGTTTGATGATTCGGCCCACTGGTTCGGGAATGAAGTAATCGCCCTGCATATCGGCCGGAAGCCGATCTCCCCGGAAAATAGACTGTCCGCAACCCGCCGTGTATTTGTTCAGGGTATTGTCTTCTTTGCGGAGGGCCTCCCGACCGCCCTGCGCATCAACGTTACCAATAATCGGCCAGGGCTTGGTGAAATCTTCGGTATACTGATCGGCAAAATTCAAGGCTCCATACGCTGGATTTTGCTGAATCTGTACAGCAGGCAGACCCGGCCCGGCTTCGGAATAAAACAGGCGGCCATAATTATCGGTAGTCATACCCCACTGGCCAATCATGTTATCGACCAGGGTATCGGCTAGTAGTTTTCCGCCTTTGTATTTGTACCGGAGGTTGTCGCGGGTGGGGTAAATCCAGTTGTCGAGGTTCCAGATCAGGCCACCGTTCTGGTGCTCCAGATTGCGGGAGTCGATCACATCGTTTCGAAAAACGATTTTTTTCTCATCCGCCTTTCCGTCGCCATTTGTGTCCCGATAACTCCAGATATGCTGAATATTGGTGATACCGACCAGCAACTGATCGCCCACGGGAAGAATGGTACGGGGCAAAACGAGGCTATCGATAAAAACGGTCGACTTATCCATTTTACCATCGCCATCCGTATCTTCCAGCCGTTTGATCCGACTGGTGGGTGCATATTCGCCCGTGCCATTGGCGTCTTTCATGTAGGTGTTCATTTCGGCCACATACAGACGTCCGTTACCATCCCAGGCAATGGCTACGGGTTCCTGAATCATAGGCTCACTGGCAACCAATTCGACGTGGAATCCGGGTGGTAGCTGGATCTTTTCTATACTCGCTTCGGGCGATAGCGGCTCTATCGATGGATTTGTGTCCAGCACAACTCGGCTAAAATCACCTTTCGAAGTAGTCGTAGAGGTTTTATTGCAACTAAGTGCGATGCCAATAAGTGAAATAAATACGGTTGGGAATAAGAGGGATTTCATGGTAAAGCGGGTGATTTTTGACGCGGGCATCCTGTCCCCATTGTCAGAAGATATGTTGTTCTCAACTAGGCGGACAGGATGTCCGCGTTACTTAGCGTTGCTCCTGCGCCCATTCGGGAGCGTCCTGTTCAATGGCATGGCGAACTCGGGCAACCAGATCATCAACGGTATCGTCAGGGCTGTAGGGCAGGGGTGGTTTGAATTGAACGGTCAAAAGTGTATTCCGTTTTTTAAAACGTAGCCCTTTCTTGTCGAAAGCCCTACGGAAGCCGTTGATCACCACGGGGATTACGATGGGCTCGTTGTTCTTGATAAGGTGACCAGTGCCTTTTCGGATGGGCGCGTAGGGGGTTGTGGTGCCCTGCGGAAAGCTAACTACCCAGCCGTGGGCCAGTGCTTTCGCAATTTTATCATTGGCCGACGTATCGACACTTCGTTGTACTTCGCGCCCTTCGGCCCGCCAGGAACGCTCGATGGTCAGGGCACCGATGGCCGAAAATACACGCGGAACAAAGCCCTTCTTCATGGTTTCAGAGGCCGCTACATAATACTGGCGCGCTCGTGGGCCAAACAGATACATAGGTGGAACGATGGTGTTCTGAAACCCCCATTTTACAGCACAGAAAATATGAAAGAACGCGATGACATCAGCAAAGTAGGTCTGATGATTGGATAGGAACAGAACGTTGTTGATGGGCAGGTTCTCCAGATTTTCGGTGCCTTCGATCTGAATGCGGTTAACGACCGTATAGCGGGCGTAGGTCAGCCAGCCCACAATACAAATAAGTATTCGCCTGAGCAGCAGGGAGCTACCGAACGGATCGCAGTCAAACAGGCCAAGAATATCCAACGGCATCAGAAACTTCGGCAGGTAGCTGAATTTAGTTGGCTTGATATAGTTCATTTTCGTAATAGGGTCGTAGGTAACGGGTAAAGTTAAAAGTACGCTGCAATGTTTTCAAGAAAAAATACAACGCCCTGATTAGCAGCAAATCATTCGTTGACCGGAGTCACAAACTTCTGCACCTAAAAAATTTTTTTTCATCCGATTAATCCTTTTCAGCTCCTGTATCTCTAACCAACGAAACCATTTAAAGATACACCTTCTGCCTATTGCCGACGCTCTACACAATCAACTTCAGGTTACTCAGTTTTTCAATTTCAATTTTTCCCTTCAGAACCATGAAACGAATTGTGCTTGCCACCGTCATTGCCTTTGTAGCTCTTGTTAGTTCACATTCTTCATTTGCCCAGGTCCAAGTTGGACTTCGGGGAGGAGCCAACTGGGGCTTTTCGTCAAAACCTGATTTCATAAGCAGCTTGCTGCCCGATTTATACCCAACGGTCGGCCCAACGGGGGCTATCTTTCTGGATATTCCGCTAAGTGACCGCGTGTCGTTCCGGCCCGAGTTTGCTTACGTTCAGAAAGGAGTCGCCATAAAAGAAGGTGTGGATTTGAACCTGGGGGGCTTTAATCTGCCCATCGGTGCCACCATCGCCTACCAGTCGCAACACCTGGAAATTCCGTTGCTGGCAAAAATCAATCTGACGGATGGCGCGGTTCAACCCTACCTGATTGTTGGTCCTTCGGTAAGTTACGCCGTTGATGGGCGAATTCGGACCCGCGCTTCGGCCTTATTTTCCACCCAACCCTTTGACATGGATGTTAACTACGGCGGTACACTGAGTCGCTGGGATGTTGGTGCTGTAGGCGGTTTAGGTCTGGCGATGGATGCGGGTCCCGGAAAATTCTTCTTCGAAGGCCGCTACACACAAGGATTTACTCGTCAGATACAGGTACCCGTTGTTAATGTCAATGTTCGGAATCGTGGGGTAGCGCTGTCAATCGGGTACTCATTTCCGATAGGTTATTAACCAATCCACCATTCACCATCCCACCCACTACACGAATTTGTTGAATCAACCTGAATCAGTAAAGGCGGAGCTAATCAGCTTCGCCTTTCTTATTGGATGGAAATATGATTAAAATCAGGCAATTTTCGACTCGCTAAGTAGGATTGACAGCTTTAATTGTGTTAATTTTACTGTCTATTTTTTCACTGAGCCGCCTGCGCGGCCCTGTTGTTCCGGCGACATCTCATTTATGGCAAGATTCACAGATTTTGTTCGTTCAAATTCGACCGAACCGCACCGTATCCGTACTCGACAAATTCTCAAAGCACACCCTGAAATTAAACGGTTGATTGGTCAGAAAAACCCAACTACGTTCTGGGTTATTCTGGGCTGTGTGACCATGATGGTGGGCATGGCCTGGCTAGTACGCGACCAGTCGTGGTGGATTGTGGTGGCGGCTGCCTGGTTCATTGGCGCCTTTCCGGCCCACACCTTATTCGTTTGCATTCATGAAGCGGCCCACAATTTGATTTTCCGTAAGCCGACAGCTAATGCCTGGGCGGCTATTTTCGCGAACCTGCCAACGGTATTACCAACGGCTTTATCGTTCAAGAATTTTCACATCAAACACCATGCGTTTCAGGGTGTACATGAGCTGGATGCCGACCTGCCCGACTGGTACGAAGCAAAACTCATCAACAATTACGCCATTGGTAAAGCGATCTGGCTGCTTTTCTTCCCGATTTTTCAGGCCATTCGCACCATTCGAATGCACGAACTCGCTGTGATCGATAAGTGGGTGGCGGCCAATATCATCGTGCAGGTAGCGTTCGATGCGGTGATCGTATTCTTCTTTGGCTGGAAAGCGCTGGCCTTCCTGCTGCTTTGTCTGTTCTTCTCGGTAGGCTTGCACCCACTAGGCGCCCGCTGGATTCAGGAACATTACCTGACACTCGACCCTGAGCAGGAAACCTACAGCTACTATGGCCAATTGAACGGAGTAAATCTGAATGTTGGTTTCCACAACGAGCACCACGATTTTCCCTCTATTCCCTGGAATAAACTCCCTGAAATTAAAAAGTCGGCTCCTGAGTATTACGATACCCTAAAATACCATACCTCGTATGTTCGGTTGTTCTTCCGTTTTCTGTTCGATCAGGAGATTTCGCTGTATTCGCGTATTGTTCGGAAAGAGCGCGGTCGTGTTACCGTAGCCGACCAGTCGAAGCCAGACTTAGAATTGGTTGAGTCGCAAGCCTTGAACAGACCTGCTAAAACGGCTGCCTGATTATTGCATTTGATTTTGAATGATCCAACAAAAAAGTCCTCGCTGTTATAGCGAGGACTTTTTTGTTGGATAAGGACCTGATCAACTTTCTACAACTATATGTAGAAGCTGTTTAAACTTTTCTTCGACCAGATAGACACTGCACGCATTTGCACCTGTTTTACCCCTAAAGGAGACTTTGTCGAAGTGTGAGCCAAGCCCCCTTTAGCCGATTTAGATTTGAAAACATCAGGTTAGTCTGCAGATTTGTTGGTGTTACTGGGCTTCGGCCCGCCAGGTGTTGTTTTTGGGGTTAATATCTGGTAGTTTCTCGTCGGGGTCGACAACAACGGTTTTGATGGGTGATGTAGAGTTATACTTAAGCGTCCAGGAGCCACCACGTTGCCAAACCTCGATGGGTAGGTTTACCCGGCCTTTTTTGCCATTACTTTCAGTAACTTCAATAGTGGCTGGCATGGCCATTTTGTCAAGATTCTCGATCGTGATTAGGGAGCCTTTATCAGCACTGCCATCCACGTATTTGACATCTTTAACCCCCTGATCCAACCGCCAGGTTTCGTAAAAGAAACCGCGCCAGAACCAGCCTAGGTCTTCGCCGGCTCCATCCTCTATGCTGCGGAAGAAATCATACGGTGTTGGGTGCTTGAAGGCCCAGCGCTGCACGTAATTTTTGAAGGCAAAATCGAACCGATCGGGACCCAAAATCACATCACGCAGGAGTTTGAGGCCAATACCCGGTTTGTAATACGCCAGAATGCCTAAAGCTCTGGGCTGCTGAACATCGGGGATGGTCATAATCGGCTCGGTTGGGAAGGCCAGGGCCGGAGCCAGATCGTGCATGGTGCCCCGTTCGCGGTTGTACTCTCCCTTATTGAAATTGGCCGTCGACAGGCCGTTGATAAAGGTGTTGAAGCCTTCGTCCATCCAGGGGAATTTCCGTTCGTTATTGCCCACAATCATGGGAAACCAGTTATGACCAAATTCGTGGTCGGTAACCCCCCAAAGTGCATCTTTTTTATCCCGGTGATCGCAGAAGATGATGCCCGGATATTCCATCCCGCCTACAATCCCGGCTACGTTTGTGGCAACGGGGTAGCTGAACTCGTAGAGGTATTTTGAATAAAACTCAACGCAGCCTTTTACGTATTCGGTTGAGCGATTCCAGGAATCGTTGGTGGCACTTTCGACGGGGTAAACCGATTGGGCCAGGGCGGTTTTGCCACTAGGCAGGTTGATTTTTGCAGCATCCCAGACAAACGCACGCGACGAAGCCCAGGCGACATCGCGGCTATTCTCACAGCGGAATTTCCAGGTAAGGGTTCCCGATTTCTTCGGGCGGGAGTTGGCGTTTGTTACCTCATCCTTGCCCCGGATAATCACCGTCTGGTCGCTTTTACGAGCCTGGTCCAATCGTTTCTGTTGGTCGGCTGTCAGGACTTCGTTTGGATTCAGCAGTTCACCGGAACCCACCACAATATGGTCCCAGGGCGCGGTAATATTATATTCGTAATCGCCATAGTCGAGGTAGAACTCTCCAGCTCCTAAATAGGGTAGTACATTCCAGCCCTCAATGTCGTCGTAGACACACATGCGGGGATACCACTGCGCAATCTCGTAGATGATACCATCTTTCCGTCGGAGTTGCCCCATCCGGTCTGAACCATATTCAGGGATTTTAAACGAATAAGCAATTTTAACCTTTATAACGTCGCCTTTGGGTTTTACCGACTCGGCCAGCCGAATTTGCATGCGGGTATCGGTAACGAGGTAAGGAACGGTTGAAAATTTACCCTTGCCTTGATCGACGCTTACGCTTGAAATGGTGAGTCCACCGGCAAAACCCTGGTTACCAAAGCGTCCGCCCGAAACGGGGGTCGTTTTGGTGGCTCTCGATGTATCGCTGAACGCATTCTGGTCTAGCTGAAGCCATAAATAAGCTAACGACTCAGGCGAATTGTTTTTGTAGGTGATCGTTACCTCGCCCGTAATGGAATTCTGCTGATCGTCGAGGGTCACATTGATCTGATAGTCCGAACGATTCTGCCAGTAGTTAGGGCCGGGAGCACCACTTCCGGTGCGATAATCGTTGCCCGGTTGCATGTTGAACAACGGGTGAAATAAAGCCAGTGGGTCATATTTGGAACCCGGTGTGGATGTTGACGAAGGAGACGTTTGGGCGAAGGAGGAGACACAGAATGCCCAGAAGCCTGCCCAAAGAGCGATTTTTCTCATGAAATTCAGATACGTAACTCGATTAATTGCGTGAACTTACTTTTCGATTGGCAGATGATGATTGCGAAGGTAGAACCAGCTTTCTGATTCATATTCTACTACAAATAACGGTATAAAGCCTTAAAATTAGCTAAGGTCGTATGGGGAGCTGCCAGTTGATTCCATGATGGACCAATAGAAACAGAAACAGGCCCAGCCAAAGCACATCGACAAAATGCCAGTACAAAGCGATGAGCTTGATTTTAAGGCGGTTCGGTGGATTTACGCTATACACAAAGGCGTCGACGTACGGACGACGGAGTAGAGCTTCTCCTAAAACTATACTCAGAAAAATCAGACCTACCAGAATATGAAGCAAATGCAGACCAGACAGGATGTAGATGAACCCTCCGGCCGGATTCCCTTCCAGCCGGATTCCGGCTTTGAACAAATCACGCCAGCCCCAGCCCTGGAGCAGCATAAACAGAATACCTAGCCCGAGCGTTGTGGCCAGGTTGGTACGATAACTCCCGAACCGTTCGTGCCAGAATGCCTGTTTGGCATTGTTGAGGGTTAAACTGCTCAGCAGAATAACGGCAGTGCTAATCAAAAAGACAACGGGTAATTTTACAGTAGACCAATCTGACGCGGTTTGACGAACGACGTAGGTAACCAACAACATGGTGAAAAGCATCGTACTGCTGGCGATGCCCAACCAGACCATAAAACGAGACGGCTCACGCCGTTTGGTCACGAAGTTGCTCATGATAACAGAAGTTGTTAATCAATACTCGTTGGTTTAGTAACGATTGGAAGCGCTTTATAATTTCCCTTGCCAAACGTTGTAGGCCTGAAATTGGCCGGGTAGGGCTATTGGTGCGTTAAAAATACCGTATACCGTTGAACCTGAGCCACTCATGCTGGCATAGACCGCGCCTTCTTCGTAAAGTTGTTGTTTGATGTCGGCTAAAATTGGATACCTGGGAAACAGACTGTCTTCAAAATCATTATGGATGGTATCGCGCCAGGTATCGATTGGAGCCTGTACCTGTTCGAACAACGAGTGTTCGGGTGGATGGGGTCGTACACCCGCATAGGCTTCGGCTGTCGAAATGGCCAGGTTTGGGTAAACGAGCAGGATGTAATACCCCGTCAGGTCGACCGCGATGTCGGAGAACACATCACCTTTCTCCAGACAATACAGCGGGCGATTCTGGATAAAAAAAGCACAGTCGCTTCCCAACAGTCGGGCATAATCTTCCAACTGTGTCGTGCTTAGGCCGAGATCAAACTGATCGTTCAGCAATTTTAGTGTAAACGCTGCGTCGGCCGATCCCCCGCCTAGTCCTGCTCCAATGGGCACAATCTTGTGTAAATGCATGGACACGGGAGACAGATCGAAATCGGCTCTAAGTAGCTCATAGGCCCGAACGCACAGATTGCTTTGCCCACTGCCCGGAATGGGTAGCCCGCTACTGCTAAAGCTAAATTCGGTTGCCGGAATGGTTTCCAGGACATCGCCCCAGGCTACAGGATAAAAACATGACTGGAGATTATGATAGCCGTCGGGTCGTTTTTCGGTGATCCGAAGACCAATATTGATTTTGCAGGTAGGAAACGCAATCAAGTGAACGATGAATTAAAGCTTTTACACGATGATGTAAAAATAGGTTGCTATAGTTCATCATTTACTTGATGGAGACAACTTTAAATTCGGTTCGGCGATTTCGCTGATGCTCGGCTTCCGTACAGATTACACCGTCGGTGCAGTTGTTGACCAACTGCGATTCGCCCATGCCTAATGTAGCCATTCGTCGTCGGCTAATTCCCTTGGAGACCAGATAGTTGGCAACCTGTTTGGCTCGCTCCAGCGAAAGAGCTTTATTCCGCTCTGCATCGCCCCGGCTGTCGGTATGCGACCGGATTTCAATGATTAGCGATGGATATTTGCGCATGGTGGCCACTACTTTGTCGAGTTCGCGCATGGCATCCTGACGGAGACTGAACTGATCGAGGTCGTAATAGATGTTATCGATGGTCACTACGTCGCCTACACTCAGCATTTTCAGATCAGCGGATAGTTCCTTGGGCTTTGCCTTGGGGGCTATCTTCTTGATTTTACTGGTGTTGGTACCAAACGACGGCTTTGACGCAATCAATGTATAATCGCAGCCTTCATTGATGTCGAATGCGTAATGGCCATCAGCCCCCGTTACATATTCTCTTGTCGAGTTATCGCATTCGTTACGAAGTCGAACTTTTACCCCAGCGAGCGGCTTTCGGTTATGTTCGCCCAAAACGGTTCCCTGAATGCGCGATCGGGTCAGTGCAGGGGCAGGAGCCGACTGGGCGTCGGAAATGGTATCGACCGGAACAGTTGGCTTGAGTAGCCCGATCTCCAGTCGGCTAGGCTGGTCATCGACTAATGAGCGAGTTGTGAAACCAACGGTGCTGTTGATGTAGCCATCGCGACTGGCTTTGAAGGTAAACGCGTTGCTTCCGGGAAGGCAGATACGAACAAGACCGTTCTGGTCGCTAACCAGTGTTTGATCGGGCTGCCCTTCAGTGCTGGATTTAACTACTACGCTGACGCTATCTAAAGGCTGGTCGGTAAACGTATCGTATAGGCGAATGGTGAGGTCGCGGCATCCATACAGAGAGCTTTCGCGCACAAACCGATAAATGTCGTCGCTGCCATCACGTCGGTTTGTACTGAAATACCCCGCTTTGCGATTCGCGTCGGTAATGAGACCAAAATCGTCCTGCGGAGAGTTGATTGGCGCATCCAGATGCTCAATCGACTGAACCGTTATGCCATTCGCTAAAGTAGCGTAATAAATATCCAGTCCGCCCAGTCCTTTTCGGCCATCAGACGCAAAGTATAGGTTGCCCGCATCGTCGGCAAACGGAAATAATTCGTTGCCTTTCGAATTGATGGTGCTGCCTAGATTGACCGGACGACTCCATTTGCCATTCTGGAAGCGGGTTACATACAGATCGGTACCTCCGAAACCACCAGGCATGTCGGAAGAAAAATAGAGCAATTCGTCACTTTTATTTAGCGTCGGATGCCCCACCGAATATTCATCGCTGTTGAACGGCAACTCCACAATGTCGGTCCAGGCACCATTTTCCTGAATAGCCGTATACAGTTTAAGCTTATTGACGCCCTCCGAACTCTTACTGGCCCGGCCATTATTGTAATTGTTACGGGTAAAAATGATCTGTGTGCCATCGTGCGAGAACGTGGCTGGCCCTTCATGGTATTTTGTGTTCAGGGTCTGGCTAAAGCGTTTCGAAACGTTCTGCGAACTGGCATTGGCAGCATACCCCAATCCTTCTGAAATATTAATGCCCTGCCCAAAATTGGGTATGGTTGGCGAATCATTGGGCGTTTGACGGCTATAGCTTTCGGTAGAGCGGTCGTTTCGGGGCGATGGATTGGCCGGGCGGCTGGTAGTACCGTCAGCATTGAGAATACTGTTTACCTTGAGGTTATTACGGTTCGGTAAATAAAAGAGATCCAGGTATCCCGCTCCGCCACCGCTGCCTGTGGTTTCGATAGCCGAGCCGCCTTTTTTTCCCGCTACATATACAAGGCCATCCTGATAATAAGCCGGGCTAAACTCTTCTCCTGATGTGTTGAAGTCCAGAAACTCCAGTCGATACTTAACGGGTTCTTTACGGGCGCTTGCCGAAGTGCTGCCTGCTGTAGAGGCCGTTATCGCTGTGCGTGGCGGTTGTTTGTCTTTAAGCTGCTCGTAGCGCTCAAACATTTTCTGCCCTTCCTGAAATTTGCCGTTACCAACCAGTGTCTGGGCGAAAAGCAAAAGTAGCTGAGGGTTGGGCTCAGGATTAGCGGCCAGGGCATCCCGGTAATAGCGTTCCGCCTTGGGCCCGTCGCCAACCTGACGGTAGGCAAAAGCCAGTTGACTTTGCACGGTTATTTTTTGTGTGGGCGTAAGCTGATCGGCCTGCTCGCTTAATAGTTGCGAGTAGGCTTCTATGGCCCGTCCATAGGCCTTATAGCTGAGCAGACGGTCGGCCTGCTGCAGCAACGAATCCACCTGTGCCCAAGCTTGTAAACTGCTTAGCCACAGAAATCCGCCTATGATCCATACGATCCACTTATTACGCATCGGTATTCCCCCAACGGCCAACTGCACTATCTCCCTTCGACAAACGAAATTGGCCAAAAATCATTGCTACAAAAGTTATCTTACTAAGGTCAGGAATCGAACAAATTCACGTCCGTCGCTGAGCCGAATCTGGTAATAGTAGGTACCATCTGGTAACCCCTGCCGACTATCCGCTGTTTTGATTCCCTGGTTGGATGTGCCGTCCCAGTCATTCTTATAATTCATATTCTGATAAACCAGATGGCCCCAGCGATTGTAAATCTCTACCTGTACGGTGATGCCGGTAGGAACATTCTGAATCACAAACCGATCGTTTACACCGTCGCCGTTGGGCGAAAAACCCTCCGGAATGAACACATTCGAATATTCTTCGCCCTGCAACGAATGCAGGGTGATTACGGTTGGCTCATCGTTATCGGCAGGGTTGCCATTTCGGTCTGGGTCGGTGTCAAGGCCATTCGTCGACTGATCGCGGCAGATATTGCCCGTTGCATCAACTGCCTGGACCATGGCCTTGTTCGTGAACGTTAAGGTAGTAGCCTGACTCACATCCAGCCTGACCGTCAACCAGGAATGGGCCTGTTCGCCCGCCACTACTTGTCCTCCTGACAGTAGAGTCGTATCGGCCCCTTGTCCGGTATATTTCTTATTGGCAATCAGGCTGCTATCGACACGGACACTAACTGAGCGTATCTGGGCACCTGCACCCGAAAACGCTGCATCCAGATCGTCGGCTAGCTGTATGTCTTTTAAGGCTTGCTTCCCCAGGTTCGCAATCGTGAACTGATAGGTTAATTCGACCAGGCGCTTTTGTCCCTCAGTTACCCAGATCGGTTCAGCTACTTTTTTACTAAGCCCCACAATTTCGCGTGAAGGTGCGGTTACCAGCTTCTGAGCCGATGCGCCCACACAAGGGCCATCGCCATCCGGGTCGGCTACCGATACTGTAAACAAAGTAGCTCCCCGTTGACGATCGACTTCGGAGAATAGATACCGGGCAATGATGTCGGAACTGGTAAATAAGCCTCCACCATCACTTTGCCAGGAAGGTTTGGTGGCCGAACCACCTAGCTGTGCCGTTAAACGAACCACGCCTTTGTTCTGGTCGAGTGAATCGAGTCGGATGGCTACGAAAGCCGGGTTGCTCAGACAAGGCGGAATCGCATTCTGGCAGGACTGGATGGCCACCTGGACAGCTACCGGATTGGTATAACAGCCATCGACTGTTCGGCCAACTATGTAGTACGTACCTGCCAGAACAGCTCCCGGCGATTGCACCACTGGAGCAAGCAACGAAGCTTCGGACCGAAACTCATACCGCTGTATCGAAGCGTCATTGTTCCGAATTGCTTTCGAAAGGTCAACCGTCTGAAAGGGGCAGTTGTTTGTTAGATTGGTTTGCAGATTGAGGGGGCTGTTGGCCGAACGAACGTTTATAGAAACCGCCTGCGAAC
Source organism: Spirosoma panaciterrae DSM 21099 (assembly GCF_000374025.1). Lineage (GTDB taxonomy): Bacteria > Bacteroidota > Bacteroidia > Cytophagales > Spirosomataceae > Spirosoma > Spirosoma panaciterrae. The sequence continues at coordinate 389,601 of NZ_KB893184.1, forward strand.
TATCGCTCTGGCAGGAACCAATCTGACAGATGGCCCGATAGTCGATTGAAGAATAAGGCGTTACGGTCCGGGTTATTCCCTCGGCTCCATCGGTCCAGCGAACGATGCCGAGGCAGCCCGAAGCCGTCAGACGGATAGGCTGGCCAACGCAGACGTCACGTTTATCGGCAGAGACAATGGGCGACTGGGGTACGGCTACCTCTACCGCACGAGGAATGGATGGGTTGCTCGTACAATTGTTTTGTTCGCAGGTGGCTCTGAAAACGGCTGTTGTCTGTAAGGTTGTTGTCCAGGTTTTACCTGTCGTTTGTTCCGTTCCGTTCTGGTCAATCCAGTGAACGGTTCCGGCACAATTGGCTGCCGTTACTGTGACGGTTTGCCCTGGGCAAACAAGCTTTGATGAGGCTGTTACGGTAGGCGCTTCGGGTGTGTTGACGGTAATTTTCCAGACATCGGCAAAGCAACTGATGCACCCTGGTTTTGATCGGCAAATAGCGGTATATTTCGTTGTCTGCTGCGGTTTTACGGTAATGGTGGAACCTGTATCCCCGTTCGACCAGACGACGGTGCCTGCGCATCCGGTGGCTGTCAGAGAAACAAGTTCGTTGCGGCAAATCGCTTTGGCCGAGCCTGTGATGATGGGAGGCTCAGGGTGCTGACAGGTATCGGCCGGGGTGTAGGTGTTAGACGTGGCCTTAACGCCTGACCATGAAATCAGCCAGACGAATAGCCACCCATACCTTTCGATAAAAATATACAGTAGTCGTTTCCTCATCAATATACGTTGCTTGACAGAATATAGGACGAATTTCATGCCAAGCCCCTTTTTTCGGCCAATGCGCCCGGTTGATTGAGGCATTTGTCAGATTCCCTCGCCCATTTTGTGAGTGAATGGTCAGTTCGGAAGGCTGTAGGAAATAGCCGCGTTAGGCCTCATAAACCATGCCAACATAAAGGGCTTTTAGTTTACAAAACCCGACCGTTACGATTAGCTTCGGTTAACAGTTTAATTATATGTATACCTAAAACCGTTAAAAGGATTTATTTGCTTCTTAGGAAGTGGTAACACTGATAGAAAAGATTTGATGTATACTGCCTGGTAACTCGGATTGATCGTGGGTAACGAACAGAATCGTTTTATGGGTGAAGCTGTCGATCAACTGCCTTGCCAACTGAACGTGGTTGTCGTCGATGGCCTGAAAGGGTTCGTCCAGAAGTAAGACAGGGGCATTTTTTATAAATGCCCGAATCAATAAGATCAATCGCTGCTCACCGGCCGATAGGGTGCCAAATGTCCGATTTAGCAGCGGGGTGAGTCCGAAATAATCAAATAATGTCGATAAATCCGATTCCGAAGCAGGTGATAGCTGACTGGGTGGAGTAAGCGTGTCGGTCAGGCCAGTGAGCGCTACCTGGCGGGCGGTCAGCCTTTGGGGAAAGTAAAGATGTAGTTCGGGAGAAATAAAGCCAATACGACGTTTTACATCCCAGATACTTTCTCCAGACTTCCCGCGTCGATGCCCAAAAACCCGTACATCATTCGAATACGCCTGTGGGTGGTCGCCATAAAGTAAGCTGAGTAATACGGATTTACCCGCGCCATTCCGACCAAACAAGGCCCATCGTTCGTCTGTCCGAACGGCCCAGTTAAGAGCATTCAGGATGATGGTATCGCCATAACGGACGGTTACATCACTAAGCCGAAACGCTTCATCGAAGTCTGATTTTGGAGGAGGGGTCTGCAATGCAGGAGGGACCACCGACGGAGGGTCCGGCGGGCTATAGGTATAGGCTTCTTTGGGACCAGACCACACCATTCGCCCTTTCTCCAGTACAGCCACATGTGTCACGAAGGCGGGAATGTCAGTCGGCTCTTTGACCAGAACCAGGGTTAGCCCGTGGTGAATAAGCTCACCAAGCCAATCGGTAAGTTCAGCGCGGAAAATGGCGTCGAGACCGACAAACGGGCTATCAAGCAACAGCACGGACGGTTGTTTTAGCAGGGCTTTACCAATACGAGCTTTACGGGTTTGCCCGTTGGATAACTTAATGAACGAGCGATCGAGTAATGGAGATAAACCCAACCGTTCGACCAGGGCTGCTGATTCATTCGAGTCGGTCAGTTGCAAAAAGTCGCGTAAGGTTGGGGTAGATGTATAGCTGCCATCGGTGCCTTCATCACTCATGGTAGCCTGATAGCGTTGCTGGTAAAAATAACTGCTGTACGAAAAGCGGCTGGATTCTTCTTTGAATGACACGAATTCTGTACGAGCCTTACGCACGAGTGCGCCTGGTGGGGCGTGAAATTGCCCGGCAAGCGTTTGTAGAAAGCTGGTCTTACCACTGCCCGTTGGTCCGACAATCGCCCAGCATTCGCCCGAACGGAGGGTAAAGGCTAGATCGGTTAAAACAGGTTGTCCGCTTCGACGGATAGTAAGGGCGTTCAGCGTAATTAATTCAGTAGGAAGGGGCATAAAAAAAGTAGGCAACTTTGCAAAGTTACCTACTTCATTGTATTTCGATCATCGATTACCGAACGGAGTCGATAATTGATGCTACTGAAACAGACTTTGTGGTCTAGTTGGTCATTGATCGGGGGCGCGTAGTTGATGGTGTTGTCGTCGTACCACTGCGTGTACGGCTTGTGCCATTAACCGTTGTGCCATTATTTAACCGATCGGTCGTACCCATCGTGCTTTGTGGGTCAGTCGTGGTTGTGGTGCCTGTATTTGTAGCCCCGCTTCCTGTGCTATACGTAGTGCCGTTCCCAGTTGTTGTAGGGGTGTTGATACCCGTTTGGGGTTGCGTCTGGTAGGTACCCGTTGTAGGCTGCGGATTCACCGTAGTCGGAGTCGTAGGCTGGGTTGGGTACGTACTCATATTCGTGTTGGTTGCCGGATTGGTCGAATTGGTAGTTCCGGTTGGAGGCTGCGATTGGTACGTGCCCGAATTGGTCCGGGTTCCGGTGGTTGGTGTTGTTCCGGTCGTACCCGCGTTCGAGTTCGTCGTCGTATTTGTCGATTGTGCGCTTGCACTTAGGGCGATACCAGCTACCAGCATACATCCCATTATCATTCCTTTTTTCATCGTTGAGTTCTATTATTGCTTGATATTCTATGGTATAACTATACTAATGGCGGGTTGTTTTAAATTTTAATTAAAAATGTACGTTTCTTCATGAAAAAAGGCAGGAAGATTCGCTCTCCCTGCCTCTGAATGGAAAAAAAAGTATTACAGATTTCCTTTCTTCATTTCCTTCACGGCAAAGTCAGCAGCACGGGCGGTCAGCGCCATATAGGTTAACGAAGGATTCACGCAGGAGGCCGAGGTCATACAGGCCCCATCGGTATTGAATACGTTTTTGACCGCGTGAATCTGGTTATGCGCATTCAGAACCGACGTTTTAGGATCGCGGCCCATACGGGCGGTGCCCATTTCATGGATACCGATGCCTGGATTTTTAGTCGTGTCGTTGTAAGGCGTCACGTTTTTGAAACCAGCCGCTTCCAGCATTTCGGCTGCGTCGTTCATCATATCGATCCGCATTTTCTTTTCGTTTTCGCCATACGCTGCATCGAAAACGATCAGGGGTAATCCCCACTTATCTTTCTGATCGGGCGAAAGGGTCATGCGGTTGTTAGGGTCGGCAATCATTTCGCCAAAGCCACCCAGGCTCATGGTCCAGGGACCTGGTTTGGTCAGGCTTTCCTTAAAGTCGGCCCCGAAACCTTCCATCCCGTTTCCACGGCCCCAGCCACCACGACCGGCACCGCCCTGATACCCAAAGCCACGGACGTAATCGCGCTTATCGCCATTCCAGTTGCGGTACCGAGGAATATACACCCCATTGGCCCGACGCCCGAAATAATATTGGTCTTCCATGCCGTCGAAGCTACCAGCCGCACCAGCTGCCAGGTGGTGGTCCATAATGTTGCGGCCAAGCTGATCGGAATCATTACCCATCCCATTTGGGAACCGATGCGACTTGGAGTTCATCAGAATTGATGTACTGGCAAAGGCCGACGCATTGAGGAAGATGATCCGGGCATAATATTCGCGAACCTCTTTGGTGTTCTGATCAATGACCCGAACGCCCGTTGCTTTTCCTTTTTTCTCGTCATACAATACCTCCGACACAATTGAATCGGGGCGAAGCGTCAATCGGCCGGTTTTCATGGCGGCCGGTAAGGTAGCAGCCTGGGTGCTGAAGTAAGCCCCGTACGGGCATCCGCGCATACACTGATTACGGAACTGACAGGCAGCACGGCCCAGATCCGTATGCCATTTCTGGGGCTGGGTCAGGTGGGCGGTACGACCAATGGTAACGAGTCGTTTGGGGAACGCTTTTTCGATTCGTTTTTTGGCTTCCCGTTCGAGGCAATTGAGCTGCATAGGGGGCAGGAAGTTGCCATCTGGCAGTACGTCAATACCATCTTTATTGCCCGAAACGCCGATAAAGGTTTCGACCTGAGTGTACCAGGGAGCCAGGTCTTCGTACCGGATGGGCCAGTCGACACCAATACCTTCTTTGCCATTGGCCATAAAGTCCTCTTTGTTCCAGCGGTAACTCTGGCGACCCCACATCAGCGAACGACCACCGACGTGGTAACCCCGAATCCAGTCAACTTTCCGTTTTTCGAGGTAGGGATTTTCTTTATCATTTTCGAAAAAGTGCCGCCATTCTTCATTGGCTGTGTAGCCAGTCCGCATATTCGCCCAATATTCCTCAGCGGCCAGGGTGGTGATGCGGCCCCGGTGAGGGAAATCCCAGGGGTTGTTCATCGCCGTTGGATAGCCTTCAATGTGTTTTACATCGCGGCCCCGTTCCAGCATAAGTACTTTTAATCCCAACCGAGTTAACTCTTTAGAGGCCCAGCCCCCCGAAATGCCTGATCCTACAACGATTGCGTCGTAGGTCATATCTTTTTTTGCGTCTATATTGAGGTTCATGTCTTTGTTAAGGAGTGAGGAGTGAGGAGCGAAGAGTGAGAATGCCAGCGCAAACGGATTGCGGATGGATTCTCACTCCTCACTTTTCGCTCCTACATACTAGAATTAGATCGCCCACGCCTTTTGGCCCGGTTTGAGTGTGATACAGCCATCGTAACGGCCCGGAACAGGTACATACTCAAGTGCTTGTGTGCAGCCGATTTCAGAAGTAAAATAGCCCGTAAGCGTCAAATCTTTCAGAATCGAATAGAAAGGCGTGTACCGTTTTTTGGCAGTAGGCATCTGGAGGTCAGCCTGAGAGTTTTCGACCTTGGCAACCGATTTGGCTGGGGCCATTTGTGCGCGCTGAGCCTTATCGTCAGCTTCGAGTTTTTTTACGATTTCGATTCGCTGGGCCGGATCGAGCTGTACAAACGCTTTCCCGTAGGCTTCCTGGCTCCACTTATTGGTTTGAGCCAACCCTTCGACAAAGCGTTGCTGATCGTCGGGTTTATAGCAGTCCTTCAGAATAACGTCGATAACTTCGTTGACCTTAGCCGCTTTGGCACCCGGGGTCTTGGTTGTCGGGATAATGGTATCGGCCAGTTCAGCAACGGTAGCGTCCTGATCGGCCGTAAAGAAGACAGGTTTGCCGGTGAGGGCGCGTCGAGTGGCTGAGGCTTCAAGCGTATCGGCGAGTGCTGGCAACGACATGGTTGCACCGGCCAGCACAGCCACTCGCATGAGGGCATCTCTTCTGTTCATAGGTTATAGCAATTAGACTTTCAGGTAGAACGTATTAAGGAATTACAAATGTATAACAATCAAGGAATCGTTTGTGCTATTCAGAGATACTCTTTATTCGGAGCATTCATCGTATGAGCAAAAATAAATTCGTGTTAGGCTCCCATGGCCAATTCCTGAACGGCTAGCCAGCTCATAAGCCCCGCCCCGGTTTCCAAGGCCGCTTCGTCGATATCGAAGGTAGGTGTATGTACTCCGGAAATGATGCCACGGGCTTCGTTGCGGGTGCCAAGCCGATAAAAGCACGAATCGACCACCTGCGAGTAAAATGCAAAATCCTCGCCAGCCATCCACAAATCCAGATCAACAATATTGTCGGCACCCATATAGGTCACGGCTTCGGCTCGTACACGACGGGTCAGTTCAGGATGGTTTTTCAGGTAAGGATAGCCATGAACGATCTCAAATTCGCAGGAGCCCCCCATGGCTTCGGCAATACCCTGGGCCAGTTTCACCATGCGTCGTTTGCCTTCGGCCCGCCATTCTTCATTCATACAGCGGAACGTACCCTGAATGGTTACTTCGTTGGGAATCACATTTGTAACCCCATCGGCAATGAATCGGCCAAAGGATAATACGGAGGGGCTGGCCGGTGGCCGATTGCGGCTGATGACCTGTTGCAAAGCCACAATAATATGCGATGCAATCAATACGGGGTCGATCAGGTTGTCGGGCATGGCGGCATGGCCTCCTTTGCCCCGAACGGTCAGGTACAATTCGTCGGTGCTGGCCATGTACATACCTTCGCGGAAACCGATTTTGCCCACCGGAATGTTAGGTGCCACGTGTTGCCCAATCATACTAATGGGCGCTGGGTTTTCGAGTACGCCTTCTTTAATCATGAGTGAAGCGCCACCGGGGGCTTTCTCTTCACCGGGTTGAAAAACCAGTTTGACTGTTCCTGCGAACTGGTCGCGCAGCACATGCAGGATACGCGCTACACCCAATAGGCTGGCGGTATGCACATCATGACCACAAGCATGCATTACACCATCGACGGTCGATTTGTAAGGAACATCATTGGCTTCGTGGATAGGCAAAGCATCCATATCGGCTCGTAAGCCAACAACCCTTGCTGTGCCCGACGACCCTTTGGTGCCTTCGATCAGGGCAACGAGCCCCGTATCGGCAATGCCTTCCTGCGGAGTTATCCCGATGGCTTTCAACTGGTCGGCTACAAAACGGGCGGTATTGCGCTCCTGAAACGAGAGTTCGGGATGAGCATGTAAATATCGGCGGTTCTGAGTGATGTCAGCCGCGTATTGACGGGCGAGCGATTTAATTGAATCAAGCATAGGTAACGCGGCCGAAGAGCCGTTCATGAAACAATTGCGGCTTTACTGCCGCGTTACTGAGTTGTAATAAACTGGTAATCATTGATAACGGTAAGCAGAAACTCCCGGTTTCCTAAATCACTACGAATTCCGGTCACTTCTTTGATCTTATCGGCAGTGCGCTGGAAAAGGGGTTCATCACCCTGCTGGACTACATTACGGATAATGCGGATATCATGATCGGAAAGCAGCCGAACGTCGGGATACTGAACAAAGTAATTATCTGTAAACGGTTTAATAACGACATCGTCCAGTGTAACAGCCGGTTTCAGCCGAACAACGGTGGTTCCGGCAGCGATGTCGCCAAGGCGTTGTCCTTTGCCGTTGGCGGCTATGGTAATAACGGGGACAATGCCCCCTAAAAAGGCCCCCGACTCAATAATTCGGAACAACCACCGAATCAGATAGGCGCCAATGCCGGGCGGTGATCCGTCGAGCATAACTACCCGGATGCGCATGGCCAGCTTGCCGATGCTTCGCCCATTGAGCAGCGACTCGCAGAGCAGGTCGTAAAAAATGGCGGGTAGGGCAATAAAAAGACTGTAAAAGCTATTGATCTGATAGCCGAGCGAAGTGGGCAGAAACAGGGTAAGAATAAGCCAGCCAAAAATCACCAGATAATCCATAAGCGCGGCCAGAATGCGCTCACCAATGCTGGCCGGTTCGTATTCCAGAAGAACGTTTTGGGAGGTGCGAATCGCAACAGCCATGCAGGGAAAATGAATAAGTCGTCAGTCAAAAGTCGTAAGTTACGACGGTTTCGGCAAAAGTTTTTTATAGAAAACGAATGCCCAACTTGGTCGCCATTGGGAACTTCACTAATTTAACCCTTCACAGCCGACCGACGACTCTAGACCGACGACTTCCTATGCGTGAAGCCCTTTTCGTTAAACGCAACTCCGATAAGTGGCGCGACATTGAGCAGAATCCGACCCGCGATCCGGATGAGTTGACAGACCGCTTTGTGGAACTGACGGATGATCTGTCGTACGCCCGAACCTTCTACCCGAACGCGAATGTAACGCGCTATCTCAATGGTCTGGCCGGACAGATGCACCGGGGTTTAATGCAGAATCGGCGGGATGATCGGGGACGCTTCCGGCTGTTCTGGCAATATGAGCTTCCTCTTTTGTTTCGGCAGTCGCACCGAATGCTGGCGCTGGCGGCTGCAATCTTTCTGGTTGCCTGTGTGTTGGGCTGGGTTTCGGCGGCTCACGACAATACGTTTGTGCGGCTCATTCTGGGGGATGGCTATGTAAACATGACCCTCGAAAACATCAAAAAAGGAGACCCGCTGGGGGTTTATAACAGCAGCGACCAGGCCACCATGTTTGTACAGATTACCATGAACAACATTTTTGTGGCATTCCGTACATTCATCTTTGGGTTGTTTGCCTCGGTTGGCACCATCGCTATGTTGTTTTATAACGGGGTCATGCTGGGGTCATTTCAGTATTTCTTCTACGAACGGGGCCTTCTAATCGACTCGCTTCTGAAAATCTGGATTCACGGTACACTCGAAATTTCGGCTATCGTTATTGCGGGGTGTGCGGGTCTGACGGTAGGCAACAGCCTGTTGTTTCCGGGTACCTATACGCGGCTGGAATCGTTTAAGCGAGGTGTCAAGCAGGGACTTAAAATCGCGATCGGACTGGTTCCTATTTTTATCACGGCTGGCTTTCTCGAAAGTTTTATTACCCGTATGACCCTGCCTCCGGTAGTTAGTGGTGGCATCATTCTTATTTCGGCTACTTTCATTGGCTGGTACTTTGTGTATTACCCGATTCACCTAAACCGTAAACTGCAACCATGATTCAGCTTTTTCAACAACGTGATTTTGGCAATAAAATCAACGCGACCTTTCAATACATCACCCAGAACTTTCGCAGTCTGGGGTTGGCCTTGCTGTATATTGTCGGGCCAGTTGCTTTGGTGGCGGGTATTGCATCGGGGGTGATGCAGTCGAATATATTTGATCTTGGCAAAATGACAGAAGATGCTGGTAGGGATTCTAGTGCTCCTTTTGCGGCTGGTTATGCCTTGGCACTAAGTATTTTCTCTCCGGCGTTCTGGATTACGATGCTGTTTAGCCTGCTCGCTATTCTGGCGGTTAGTCTGGCTACCTACGCCCATATGAAAGTATACGCCCGTAAAACGCAACTCAATGTACCCACGAGCTTTACCGGGGCAATTGATATCAGCGTTACAGACGTATGGGAAGAAATGCAGCCCCTGATTGGCCGGGGTGTTCTGATCAGTGTCCTGAGTGCGATTATTACGTTTGTCGCGGCTATGTTTTTTGCCATTCCAGGTATATATGTAGGTATTGTTCTGTCATTAGGGCTGGTCGTTACTACTTTTGAGGAGACTGATTTTAGCCAGACCTGGAACCGATGCTTTACCTTGATTCGGGATAAGTGGTGGTCGACGTTCGGATTGATCGTTGTGATGGGCATTATTTCAGCCATTGTTGGAATGGTGTTTTCCGTTCCCGCAGGGATTATTGGGGTTCTGACAGGGTTGAAGTTGCTGCCTAATGTGGCTAGTTTCTGGCTTATATTAGGGAACGTTATAGCTACTGTGGGCGGCACTCTACTTCGCACCTTGATTTATGTAGCCATTGGTTTTCAGTATACTAATCTGGTAGAACGTCAGGAAGGCCGTGGATTACTGTCGGCTATTGATTCGATTGGCACCAGCCCAACCCAGCCTCGCGCATCGGATGAAGGAACGTATTGATTGTTGGTTATCAGGTTTCAGTTCTCGCTTTTCGGCCGCTCGGTCCATTCGGCGGGTATGTCGTTTATTGACTTTTGGGAGTTTCATTTTTTTTGGGCTGATCGGTAATCCAGGGAGTGCATTGGGACAGCAAAAACCCGTATCGGGATCGGCCCATGTGGCTGCCCGCGACGACCGTTCGCCCATACGTGTACGATACCCGGAAACCGATCACCTGCGCGATCTGCAAACCGATCATGACTATCAGTACGGCAACGATGCGCCCCCCCCCGAAAACCCGATTGCCCGTTTCTTTAGCTGGCTGTTCCGAAAGCTGGCCCAGTTTCTATCCAGCAAGGCGTATCAGAATATCTGGCAGTATGTGATTCTGGCGATTATTGCCTGTTTTGTGATTTATCTGCTCATGAAAGCTGAAGTGCTGGGTTTTCTGTTCCCGAAAAAGGCTCAGTCGAGCGCGCTGGATTATGAAAATCTGGCGGAAAATATCCATGAGCTTGACTTCAAAACAGCTATTGAAGAAGCCGTGGCTTCCCGAAATTTCCGGCTGGCGGTTCGGTTGCTTTACCTCCAAACCCTAAAACATTTGACCGATGCAGGGCGTGTGCACTATAAGCCCGATAAAACCAATCGGCAGTATGTTGCCGAGCTGGTTAATTCACCATTACAACCGGAGTTTGAAATCCTGACGCAGCAATTTGAATTTGTCTGGTATGGCGACTTCCCGGTCGACGAGCAGCGGTTTCAGGCTATACAAAATCAGTTTCGACAGTTCAATCAGGCACCATTGGCTAAAGCCATCCAGTCTATACCCTAACCACACGTTGCGAAAACCGAATAAATACCTGCTGATTTTGCTGATTACGGTGGTGGCGTATATGCTCTTTGAGTATTATCGTCCAAAACCGATTGATTGGTCGCCAACGTACCAGAATGACGACAAAATACCATTCGGTACGCAAGCCTTGTTTGAACTGCTGCCCGATGCACTGCCACAGTCGTCTTTGCAAACGGTACGCTTGCCCATTTATAATTTTCTGGGCGAAACTAAATTTTCTGGGCAGAGCAACTACGTATTTATCTGTCAGGAGTTTCGGGCCGACAGTATCGAGCAACTGCGATTACTTGATTATGTAAAGAAGGGTAATACCGTCTTTGTATCGGCTTATACGATTCCTGAATCGCTGGGCGAGACACTGGGTTTTAAGGCCGATCTGAAAGAGCAGAATGAAGCCGATACAACGCTCCGACAGAACCTCGTTAATCCGCAACTACGAAAAGCAGGTGGGTATAATTTTTTTCACGATGATGGGCGCAATTTTCTGGATATCAGAAAGCCGAAAAACATAACCGTATTAGGGCGAAATGCCCGTAAAGAGCCTGTCTTTGTGCGGGTGACGTATGGGAAAGGCCAGTTTTTTATTCATAATCTGCCTCTTGCCTTCACCAATTATTATGTACTTGACCCAAAGACCTCCGATTATGCGTTTAAGGCACTTTCGTATTTGCCTGCGCAACAAACCTATTGGGACGAGTACGAGAAACAGGGCCGTTTTAGCGAGGATCAGCAGTCAATTTTTCGGTACATTCGCTTACAACCAGCCTTGAATTGGGCGTATTACCTTGTGCTGATTGGCTTATTGTTCTATGCCATTTTGGCAGGCAAACGCACACAACGAATCATCCCGGTAGTCGAAAGTCCAAAAAATACGTCGCTCGATTTTGTGAAGACCGTTGGGCGTATGTATTTTCAGCAGGGGGACCATGATAATCTTGCCCGCAAGAAAATTCAGTACTTTCTGGCGGATATTCGCGAGCGATATGGGCTCAATACAACGGTTTTAGATAAGGATTTTACCGAAACGCTTGCCCGGAAAAGTGGCGTACCACTGGTCGAAACGTCGGAGTTGGTAATGCTTTTGCGGAATGCACAAAAGAGCATTTCACTCTCAGAGTTCGATTTACTGACGCTGAATCAGGCAATAGAAAAATTTAAACAATCAGAACCGGGATTTAGCTGATTCAACTGACCGACTTTGATTTTGTAATAAAGCTTTCTTTGTAAGCCAATCAGGGTCGGTCAGTTGAATCACATAAATCCCGGTTCAGACATCCTATGGACACATTCGATTCCCGCTTAGACCTGACTCCGCTTAAAACAGCCGTTGATGCCATTCGGGCTGAGGTTAGTAAAGTGATTGTTGGGCAACACCAGACAGTCGACCTCCTGCTTACAGCACTGCTGGCCGATGGACACGTATTGATTGAAGGCGTACCCGGCGTGGCCAAAACGTTGACGGCCAAACTTCTGGCTAAGACCATGTCGGTAGGGTTTAGCCGGATTCAGTTTACGCCCGACCTGATGCCATCCGATGTACTTGGTACATCGGTGTTTGTTCCCAAAACGGGCGATTTTACCTTCCGGCAGGGGCCCATTTTCTCAAATCTGGTTCTGATTGACGAAATAAACCGGGCACCTGCTAAAACCCAGGCGGCCTTGTTTGAGGTGATGGAGGAGCGACAGGTTACCAATGATGGTACCACATATTTGCTCGAGGAGCCATTTATGGTGCTGGCTACGCAAAACCCCATAGAGCAGGAGGGAACTTATCGGCTTCCTGAAGCTCAGCTCGACCGTTTTCTGTTTAAAGTTGTCGTGGGCTATCCGGTCGTTAGTGAAGAGGTTGATATTCTGCGTGGGCACCACGAACGCCGGAATCTGGCCAGTGCTATCGATGCCGTCAATGCGGTACTGACTGCCGATCAGTTGGCTACGTTGCGCAGCCAGGTCCATCAGGTGCATGTTGAAGACAAACTGTTCGATTACATCGCGCAGATCGTGCAGGCTACCCGTGCCAACAAATCGTTGTATTTAGGCGCATCCCCCCGAGCTTCAGTAGCCTTATTGAATAGTGCAAAGGCGCTGGCTACCTTGCGTGGACGCGATTTTATTACGCCCGAAGATGTTCAGGAGCTGGCTGCCCCCGTATTACGCCATCGTATATTGCTCACACCCGAACGCGAAATGGAAGGTGGTACAGCCGATGAAGTAGTCGCTCAGTTAGTACAGAAAGTTGAGGTGCCCCGATAGGAATTGAAACAGGAAGCGTGAAAAATGGAAAATGGCAGGCAAACAGGTTGGCAACGTTACGGGCTGTATCGGTTATATAGGGCTTGCCTTCTGGTTAGTATTTATGCATCGATCGTCTTTTTTCGCACCCGTCTTCTTTGGGCCCAGACACCCACACGCGAGCTGCTAGTGGGTACCTGGATCGGTGTGCATACCGAGCAGGATATTGATTTTTTCTGTCCATTACCAAACTACATTCGACTGGAAGCCGACAGCACCTATTATCTGGGCATGATCGATGGGTCGGCGCAGGAGCAGGTGTCGAGTTGGGCTGTCCAGGGTCGTGTTGTGCGATTCGATACGGTTCATTTTGCTTCACAACTAGTCACAATACAGAACGATTTGTTGCGGATTGGGAAGAATTATCCAATGGTGCTTCGTCGGTTTACAGACATACCTGTCGATTCGCTCCGCGCTTATCAGCAACTAAATGGGCACGTCTGGCAATCGGATAGTCTGATTATGGCGTTTTATGCCAATGGAAAAGTAAGCCTCGAAAATCGCACAACAAAACAGCGGACGGCGCATTTCTGGCGATTAGCCCGGTTTGGCAAATCGGTGTTTGTGATTATTCGAGGCAATCAGTACACTCCGTTCAGAGGGTATAAGCCACTTTGGCAACTCAGCTCCGTGCGACCTAACCAGCTCGAAGCAATTGGCTGGAACGGATATGCCCTAACCAACGAACGGTTTCAACTCGTCAGGCATCTGGCACCTGGCGATTCCTGCCGACCGAGTGGTTTTCAGGCTTGTGGCAATTGTTTTCGGCCTACCTGGTTTGAACGCTCACTTACGCACGGTCAGAAACGATACGACGTACTTAAGTTTGTGACTAAACAGTATCAGCCTGTGCAACGGCCCGGTGAAACAGGTTTGATCCAGATTCAATTTGTGGTCAACTGCGAAGGCGAAAAAGGACCAATTACGTTAACCAGTTTCGGAGAAGACTACTGTCCTAAAACATTCGCTCCTCAGATAACTAGTCAACTAACGGCAATTTGTCGGAATTATGTGTCAACCGATGCGTCGTTGCGAGAGCCCGAACACCCTGACGGCTGGCCATCGGATCTCTGGGTATCGCTTACGTTTCGGATGAAAGATGGGCATATAACTGAATTGTTGCCATGAACGGACGGTGGCTTGTTTATCTGCTGATTCCACTGTCGGGTTGGGCGCAGGATGGCGAACGATTTCTTCAGTCATTCTCTTCAACACTGGCCGCTAATCGGACTGTGCCGCCCCAGTTCTTTTTCCGGGAACGACGGGAGCGAATTCGGTTGGATACCTTGTCGGCTAGTGCACAGAATTATCGGTTCCGGGCGTTCAATTATGTTTGGCGGGGCGACTATGAGCAGGCAATGGTCTGGCTCGAGAAAACAACTGCGCTTTACCCAAAAGAACACGGCATTGTTGGTGAGCTTTATCTGGCGCAGCTTCGGGATTACCCTCGTGCGTTGGCCCATTTTGACGCGTACGATGCTTTGACTCCCAATTTCGATGATATAATAGGCTACAATCCCGTTAGTTACCTGCGTGGACTGGCCTACCGAAGTCAGGGAGAGCATCAGAAAGCCATCGAGCAGTTTTCGAGGGCCATTGACCCTTTAGCCGAAAAGCACGGTGCCGAATGGGTTAATTACAAACATTTTGTGAGCCGGGCAGTGAGCTATATCGCTACCAGCCAACCGGATAAGGCGTTGGCTGATCTGGAAAAAGCGGGTAAAAATTTTAATCGTAGTGCGCTCGTCTATTACCACCGTGGTCGGGCACTGTTGCAACTAAATCGGATGGCCGAATCCCGAACCGCCTTTCAGGATGCGTCTTTTTTCTTTAAGGCTCTCCGTGCCGAACGAACCGGCGACTATCAGGAAGATGACTTTAACCCTGTTTATGAGTCTGAGATTGATGAGTCTATCCAGAGCCTTAAAATCAAGGATCGTTAAGGCTTATAAAGCACTTCGATTTATGCTCAATTGGGAAAATGAATAACTCTTTTACCCCAAGAATATGGCGTATATCAGCCATAGTGAAGGTCTTCTTTGTATTGAATTGCGCGTTTCTTCAGGCTCAGCCGCTCACGAGGGAACAGCTTATTGGAACCTGGATAGGTATACGAATTGATTTTGATGAACAGGTTAGCCGTGCCTATCCAGTTAGTATGAAATTAGGGGCCGACAGCACCTTCCTCCTTCGTTTGATCGATGTGAATCCGCCATCCAGGGTCTCAACCTGGTCCATAACTAATGGGAAAGTTCGACTCGATACGAATGTATATGCGTTAAAGCAATGGTCATTTCAAAAGCAGAATCTGTATTTGGTCGGCGCTTATCCGACTATTTTTCGTCGATTGACAGATATCGCTATCGATTCGGCTAGCGTCAGAGAAACCATAATTGGTTATGAGTGGAAGACTGATAGCTTGCTTTATCATTTTCATCAGGATGGCTCTTCGTGTATAGAAAATACAAAAACAGGTGGCCGGTCCATACAATGTTGGCGACTGGCTCAGATTAGTCAATCGCCCTTTCTGGTCATCAAAGGCAACACCGAAAGTTGTGACGGGAATTTTCAGTATCCGTTGCAAGTGGTCCGGCTGCTAGCCGACACACTGGAATGCCTGGGCGATAAGTCCGGTGCAGATCGTCTGATTTTTAGACGGGGAACAAAACTCGCTAATGATTACAGCTGCCAATCGACAGGATTTCAGACGTGTAATCGGTTTGTGTCGCCGTTATTTAAGCTATACCCCTACTTCTCATACAGGCGCGGAAGGCTTTATGATATTCGCCAGGTTGTGGATCGGAACTATAAGTCCATCTATCAACCCGGCCAATCAGGGCTTATTCGCTTTCGATTTGTTGTCAATTGCAAAGGTGAAGCTGGACAGTTTAATGTACTCGAAGTGGATGAAAATTATCAGAAACGATCGTTTGATACCCGCATTACCGATCAACTGCTTATGATCTGCCAGAATAAGTTAACAGACTGGGAGCCTGGAAAACAGAATGAAGATCAAATGCCAACAGATACCTATTGTCTGCTTACGTTTCGGATAAAAGATGGTATCATAACTTAATACTGTGAGCAGTTTATAGTTAAGTCTAAGCCGCCCTGCGCTGCCAAAATTGGCAATTCAGGCTATCCAGCCGATTTATATCAACTAAGCCATCAGAACTGAGTTGGCTATATATCAGTTTCCACACCCGACGGTTGGTTTCCCGTCGAACCAAAGCGTTCATCGACTTCAGTAATGAAGCATCAGCCGCCAGCAACAAACGAGCAACATTTACCGTGCTAAGCGTCGCGTTCAAGTGGTAGTCTAACTTCTCATCACTGCGTGCCTGACACTGGCTCAAACC
>NZ_KB893185.1 GCF_000374025.1 Spirosoma panaciterrae DSM 21099
AGGGTATAATCCAGGAATCGCCCATTGGGTTGGGGTATAGCCAGGGTGAAACTGGTCTTGGCGATGTCAATACCGACATAGATGGTGTTCATAGGCGTAGTTGATTAAGGCGTTTACCGCTGATGCTTATCGATTCTTTATTCGGGCTTTATGCCCCACGAACTGTTCAAGCTGGCGGTTGAAAACCTCCGTCGGCGACTCGCATTCCGAGCGGTCTTGGTGACCCTTGACAAAAGATAGTCTACCGACGGAGGCACTCAAAAGGACTGCTACAAACATAGAATGACAAAAAACGATCCAGTTTCACTGAAAATTAGAAAGTTTAATGAACAGTTTCAAGATTAAATCCTGTCGAAAAAATCACTTCCAGCCTCGATAACCCCGAACGCCAAACGTAGCAATAGCCAGCATCGTAGCCGAGCTAATGGGCATCAAAATGGCCGCTACGACTGGTGATAAGTTGCCAAACAGGGCGTAACTGAGGCCAATGCCGTTGTAGAGTAGCGAAACCACAAAGCTGAACCGGATCACGCGCATACTATAGCGGCTAAAGCCAAGGAATTTAGGTAGTTGAGTCAGTGCGGTCGCTTCCAGTATGGCATCGCTAGCCGGGGTGAACTGAATGGTATCGTCGGTAACAGCAATACCTACATCGGCTTGTTTCAAGGCACCCGCATCGTTCAGCCCATCACCTACCATCATGACCCGTTTTCCAGAAGCTTGTAAATGCTTGATAAAAGCTAGTTTCTCCTGCGGGCGGCAGTTAAAATGCATCTGTCCGGCCTGGGGAAACCAGTATTTCAGTTCGGTTTTTGTGTGGTCGTTGTCGCCCGAAAGCAGGTATAACTCATAGGATTTGTCCAGGCCAGTGAGCATACTGTCCAGCCCAGAGCGGTATTGGTTCGGGAACCGGAAACGCCCTCTGCATTCATCATCAATGCTGACATAAACTGCTGACTCGGAAGGCGAGGCTATTTCGGTTCCGGTCTTTGAGGAATCCGGCTTGGAAGGTGTACTTTCACTTCCTCGGTCTGCGTCATCAAGTACTAAAGGATTGTGTAATGAAAGCTTATTCCCTGCCAGGGCATCTTCGCAGGCCATAACGGACGCATTGACGAACGAACGCGTTCCCAATTTTACAATTTGCCCATCTACCACAGCCTGAATACCATGCCCCGGAACTTCCGTAAATAAATCCATCGGGAGTGACGAACAGTCGGCCAGGTGAGCCGCCAGTTTCCGGCTAAGCGGGTGAGCCGAGTGCCGCACCAGCGAAGCAATCATACTCTGTTCAATAGAGGTTAATCTTTGTGGAAATTCTTCAACCACGCCTAATGGCTCATCTTCACTCTTTCGCTCTTTCACTCTTTCGCTCTTTACCTCCGTCAACGTTCCCGTCTTGTCAAATACGATGGTATCGCAGGCGGCCATTTGCTCGATGACTTCGGCGTTTTTTAGGTACAGGTGGCGTTTTCCCAGGAGCCGTAAGCCATTGCCCAGCGCAAACGGGTAGGAGAGGGAAAGGGCACAGGGGCAGGCAATAATCAGTACCGCCGTAAACACGTTCACCGCCCGCGATGGGTCGTGCTGGAGATACCAGTATAAACCGACCACAGTTGCCAGTGTGATAACCGTAAGGGTAAAATACTTTCCAACAGCATCGGCAAAGGTGCGGATCTTAGAGTCGGTATCCTTCTGAAACGCATCGTTGTTCCAGAGTTGGGTCAGGTAGCTTTGCGATACATCGCGGACAATTTCGAGTTCGATAGCTTCGCCGACCTGTTTGCCCCCTGCATAAACTAAAGCCCCCGGTTCTTTCGACTCCGGTTCCGATTCGCCCGTTACGAAGCTGTAATCAATGAGTGCATTGCCTTTGTAGAGCAGGCCATCGGCAGGAATCAATTCCTGGTTTCGAATCCGAATCCGGTCGCCTTTATGGAGTTGAGCAACCGGAACTACGCGATCCTCACTTCCTGCGCGTTGTCCTTTGCTTCCGACCACCGTAACCGCCAGTGGGAAATACGACTTATAATCGCGTTCGAACGAAAGAAACTCATGCGTACGCTGCTGGAACCATTTGCCGCACAACAGGAAGAAAACCAGTCCGGTCAGTGAGTCGAAATACCCGGCTCCATCCAGCAACAATACTTCATAAGCACCCCGAAAAAAGGCCACCAGAATACCCAGTAAAATAGGTAAGTCGATGTTGATAAGGCCTTTGCGGAGGCTCGACCAAACGGATTCGAAATAACCCGAAGCGGAATAGAAAACGACCGGGATGGCCAATAGTAAGTTAAGAATGCCGAAAACGTGTTTGAACGATACATCATCGAGGCCGAGGTACTCCGGGAAGCTGAATAGCATGATGTTGCCTGCACAGAATCCGGCTACGCCCAGACGATACAGAAACGGTCGATTGGAGGTTTTCTGCCCTTCTTTTACTACATCGTTCAGACTGATTAACGGTTCGTAGCCAATCGAACTCAGCAATTCGACCACCTGCCGAAGCGTAATCTCCGATGGATTATAAGTGATGAAAACCTGCTTCTTCAAAAAATCGACCCGCGACTGCTGGATAGCCGGATTGATCCGGTACAAATGCTCCAGCAGCCACAGGCACGAACTACAGTGTATGGTGGGTACGTAAAACGTGACCTTCGCAACAGCATCGCCCGAAAATTCCAATAGCTGGGCAATGATGTCCGGGTGGTCTAAAAATTCCAGACGGGTCTGTCGGGCAACGTTTGGTGTTTGTGTCGTTCCCGGTCGGTCCGTACCGGGTTCAATGGCGTAGTACTGGCAAAGCTGGTGCTGGCTCAAAATGGAGTATACCGTTTTACAGCCGTCGCAGCAGAAGTGCTTATCATCGAAAATAAGGTCTTCGTCCAGACATTCATTGCCACAGTGGTAGCAGACCGTTGGGGAAATCGTTGCCGTATTCATCGTTCAGAATTTGGATGCAAGTTGGCACAGGTATGCGCTGCGTACCCTGATAATCATCAGCGATCGGCCTGATACGGCTCAGGATTTGGGAGTCGATAGGGAGAGAAATTTGCGTTATCGCATTGGGGTAAGGGCATGGGGCAGAGGGTAAAATAGCTCGATGTCTGCCCTCTGCCCCATGCCCTTACCCCAATGCACCTATGCAACTCATTCAGAAATACAACGTTCCCGGTCCGCGTTATACGAGCTATCCGACCGTGCCCTTCTGGGATGAAACAACCTTTAGCGAAACGGCCTGGATACGCAACCTGCGTCGGGCCTTTTCGCTAAGTAATGGTAAAACGGGTGTCAGCCTCTACATTCACCTGCCCTATTGCGAAAGCCTTTGCACCTTTTGCGGTTGTAACAAACGCATCACCAAAAACCACGGCGTCGAAAGTCCGTATATCGATGCGTTGCTGGCAGAATGGAATAGCTATTGCGATTTATTGCCCGAAAAACCACGCCTTGCGGAGCTGCATCTGGGTGGTGGAACGCCGAGTTTCTTTTCGCCCGATCAGTTGAAACGACTGCTAACCGGTATTTTTAGCCAGGCTGTACCCACCGACTCGCCCGATTATGGCTGGGAAGGCCACCCCAACAACACAACCCGCGAGCACCTACAGGTATTATACGACTTCGGATTTCGGCGGGTAAGTTTTGGTATTCAGGATTACGATCCGGTGGTACAGAAAGCTATTCATCGCATTCAGCCCGTCGAAAATGTAAAACGTGTAACCGAGTGGGCGCGCGAAATGGGTTATACCTCCATCAGCCATGATCTGGTATTTGGATTACCCTTCCAGACCACCAATTCGATCATCGACATGATTTACCAGACGCTCATTCTCCGGCCCGACCGAATTGCGTTTTATTCGTATGCACATATACCCTGGCTCAAAGGAAACGGCCAGCGCGGTTTTCGGGACGACGATCTGCCATCGGGTGAAGAAAAACGTGTTCTCTATGAAACGGGCCGGACGTTGCTGGAAGATGGCGGCTATGTCGAAATCGGGATGGACCACTTCGCCCGTCCGCACGATTCACTTTACAAAGCCATGGAGGCCGGTACGCTCCACCGGAACTTCATGGGGTATACGACAGCGCAAACGCAGGTATTGATTGGTCTGGGGGCATCCGCCATTGGGGATGTCTGGACGGCTTTTGCTCAGAATGAGAAAGATGTTGACCTGTATATGAACCGGGTGTTGGCCGGAGAATTACCGCTCTTACGTGGGCATGTGCTGGACGATCAGGACCAGTTTCTGCGTCGGCAGATTCTGAATATCATGTGTCAGGGCAAAACCAGTTGGCACTTGGGCAACTGGTCGAAGCGCGAATGGGAGGCTCTTGAAGCACGGCTGGAAGCGTTCTGGCTCGATGGCCTGATCGATTACACCGCCGAAGGGGTACAGGTCCGGCCCGAAGGTCGTCCATTTCTACGGAATATCTGCATGGCGTTCGATGAGCGACTGAACTACGCCAAACCGCAAACCAAACTGTTTTCGCAAACGGTGTAAGTTTACCGCCTTCTATTTTCAGTCATTAATACGAATCTGTTGACTTTTAAAACGATGTGTAAACTTTGTCATGCTGACGAAGGAAGCATGACAAAGTCACTCAATAATTAGTTTTAGTAATAGAATTTAAACAGGTTTTACGCCAGCGAACAGTAAACTCATTCTTCCCATTTATCCAATCCCAGCAACTTCCGACCCAGCGGGCTTAATTCAGCGGTTTGGTAGCGGGTTTTCTCCCAGCCGCGCGGGTCACCGGGGAACGCGTAGCCTTCGGGCGCTACACGGTCGCGCCAGGATGTAATGCGCCATTGACGCAACTCTTCATTATCTTCTTCGGCGGGCATCATCGAAATATATTGCGCTATCCGCACCTTGTCGGCCGACCGATTGGGCCGGATGCCGTGCGGTTGTGTACTGTTGAAAATCAATAAATCACCCGCTTCCATTTTTACTTTCACCAGTTCGAAACCCGTTGTATCGGGCTTAAAGTGGTCGCGGTCGGCGGGTTGAGTGAGTTTCCAGGTATCGTAGGTCCGGTAGAGTTCGGGAATGCACTGAAAGCCGCCCATATTTTCGTCGGTCTGATCGGCCAGCGCCAGTACGCCCTGCACATTTTGCGGACGGGTTTCGGGGTCGTAATCCCAATGGATAAAACCTTTGAAGGTATCCTGTGGCCGAAGCGGGAAATTCAGATTGGCCCGGTCGATGGTAACCCAAAGTTTTTCAGTGCCCCATACGTCTACGAAGGCATCGTACACACGCTGATACTGTCGATTATCCCACTCGTACTGATGGTTGTAGAGTTCGACCATACCACTGCCCGTCAGCTCTTTCATCTTCATTTCGGCGCGGGGTGGCGCATACCAGGTGCTCGGGTCATTGGGGTCTTTTTCTTCAAACTCCCATAGAAGCGTGGCCAGCCGCTCGGCATTCTCTTTTGGAACCGCCTGTTTTATAATGACATAGCCGTTGGTAATCCAGAACTGCCAGTCTTCTTCCGAAAGCACCCGTAGTGGTTGAACTGGTCCGTCGCCATGGTTTGAGCGGTCGCTCAATTTGAGTTTGCTGCTGGTAGCCGTCGATGGATTACCCGGAATATCTTTATGGGCGTTGTTTGGAATCATCGTAGGGGCCATTGTCTGCGTCGCTTCCATAGTTGGTTTGTATTTTTAGTGTTTTTTGTTGTAACAAAGTTAGTAGCCTGGAACTCTGATGTGTTAGGACAGAAATTGCCAGTTTTTGTACTATATTGCTCCTGACTTCCTGGTTTCTGAATAAGTAAGGCATTTATCGGCAAAAAGAAGGTTATTTTGAAAGTCGTTTTAGAAGAAATCAACCCCGATGCCAACAGCTCTTTTCACCTGCTGCTGACGCCCCATCTGAGCGAGGTGTTTCTCTGGCACTATCATCCCGAATACGAAATCGTGTATATCGAAGGAGCCAGCGGTACCCGCCATGTGGGCGATCATATCTCGCGGTACGAAGGCAGCGATCTGGTGTTTATCGGCCCCAATATTCCACACCTGAATTTCGATTACGGTGTGCAGACGGAGCATCAGAAAGTGGTGGTGCAGTTGAAAAAGAATTTTCTGGGCGATACGCTTTGGCAGGCTCCCGAGTTCAGCGCCATTACGGATCTGTTCGAACGGGCGCGGTCAGGGGTTTCGTTTTACGGGCAGACCAAGCTGGAAGTGGGCGAACAGTTGAAACAGTTGGCTCAGTTACCACCCTTTGAGCGACTGATGAAACTGCTGGGTATTTTTCAGCAACTGGCCACCAGTACCGAATGGACGTCCTTACAGGGCGAAGCCGTGACTAATGCCTATAACCTGACGGAACAACTGCGGCTGAAAAAAGTAAATCAGTTCATTGCCGAGCAGTACACCCGCAAAATTGAGGTCGATGAAGCTGCGGCAGTGGCCAACCTGACCAAGGCGGCCTTTTGTCGGTATTTCAAACGGATGACGCACCTGACCTTCACCCAATTTCTGAATCAATACCGGGTCAATCAGGCGCAGAAATTATTGCTGGTCGATCAGACTGTATCGGAAGCCTGTTTTGCCTGTGGGTTTGACAGCCTGTCGTACTTTACGAAGATATTCCGGCGGGTTACGGGCGAAAATCCGCTACAGTTTAAAAAACGGCATCGGGTGTAAGGCTCACATCAGGTAGTTTAGCCATTTCGTAGCCCAGCCGTGGATGGTCGCAACGGTGGACTGTAAAGCCCGCCACTTGGATTATATTTTGTAAAACAAAGGCTTTAAGTTCGCATAACGATACTTAATGTCAGAAATTGTATAAATAATATAGATACAATATGTGCTAAAAAACTATATTTGTCGTTATGTACTTAAGTTTGTAGTTAGCTATGAGATTAATCTTCTTTGTAACCTGCCTCTTGCAGATTGGCAGACTTCTAGCACAGGAAATTCCTGATTTTGCAATCAACCCAAATAGAATATCCGTAATAAAAGTCGTGTACAAGAATAATATATACTCTCGCCCTGTCTTCAGTTTTGTGGGTAGCGTCTTGCCTCATGGCACGGAAACACGAATTGAAGATTCTTTATCAATAGGAAATGGCGAAAAATACTTGGTGTACCGATTAGCGGCCCCTCAAACTGGCTTTTTAACCGTTAATCAATTTGGTGGTCATGTCTACTTGGTACCTAATGATACAGCGACGCTTTTTCTAGATTTAGCGAAAGCGAATCCTTGGTCTTCTTACCAATTTAAGGGGCGCTATGCAGCCATTAACCAATTCTATTTTGATCAAGCAAAGACGTTAAAAACAGTACCTTTTGCCTTCCGGGCTAATGCGGCTAATGAGGCCGTTTCGTTAAAGAGGTATAAAAGCCAAATGGACTCTTTGTTACGTACTGAACAGCAATTCCTGATAACTTATTCTAAACAGCATCATTTGCCAGCATGGTTTCTCCAACACGAGCAGCAACGAATTTTGTATAGTGATGCTTCCTCAAGGGCGAATAACATTCTTTACCGAAGATTTATTAAAAAAGACTCTGTAACGGATATACCAAACGATTATTTCAGCTTTGTTACTCCTGCCTTTATTAATAATTCCTCAACAGCCTATTTAGTCGATTACCAAGGGTTTCTTAAAGATTATTTTTATTACCTTTTTGATCGACAACAAACAGTTAAAAATGTCATTACCTATACAGCTCAAGTAGCGTCAAAAAAATTGACCGGATTAGCTTGGGACGTATTCATGAGTAGCTATTTAGACGAAATATTGGCGGGCGCTCCAACTCTTGGCGAGCAACTACTTACGAAGTATTATTACAGATTTACGAATAAACAGTGGATCAATGATCGGAAAGCTTACTACCAGGACGCTTATTTGCTTAAGCCGGGGGAGATGGCTCCTAATTTTGCTTTGGAAGATCATCTGGATTCATTAGCTTACTTGAAAGACTTTCGTGGTCAAGTAATTTATCTTAGTTTTTGGTTTACGGGTTGTGCGCCTTGTCGGCAGGAAATGCCACTTGAAAACGAGCTAGTAAAGCATTTTAAAGACAAGCCAGTAAAAATTGTCAATATCTGCGTAAGAAGTTCACGAGCCGACTGGGCTAAGGTAAGTAAGCTGTACAATTTACAAACAGTTAACTTGTATGCAAATAAAGCTTGGGAGAACACATTGATCAGTAAGTATAATGTTAACTCCTACCCTCATTATGTTTTAATTGACCGGGAAGGCAAGGTTGTCAAGAATAATTGTAGTCGACCAAGTGGCAATGCGAAAGAAGAAATAGAGGCCCTATTAAAGCAGTAGTTTTAGAACAAATTCAAGAAGTTGAAACTTGCCGTAGGTAGTCCTATTTGACATTTTATCTCTTAATATAAGAGCCTGTTTAAAAATATAGCAAGGGGCTAAAAAGACAAAATCAGCCTATCTTGGGGCATGAGCCGACCAAAGCTATACCCCTCCGACCTGACTGATTCCGCCTGGAAAGTTATTGAACAAATCCTGGCCGACAAGCGAAAGCGCAAATATTCCCTGCGTAGTTTTTTTAACGCCCTGCTTTACATCACCAAAACAGGTGGTCAAGGCGGCAAATGCCTAATGACTTACCACCCTGGCCATTGTGCTATTACTATTTCTGGAAGTGGCGTAACAACGGTACGTGGGAAAAGCTTAACAAAGCTCTCGTTGAACGAAGGCGCAAGAAAGCTAATCGAGAAGCCTCGCCTAGTGTGGGGGTGATTGACTCCCAAAGTGTTAAATGTAGCGAATGGGGCGTGGTACCCAAAGGCTATGACGGCTATAAAAAGATTAACGGGCGCAAACGCCACATTGTGGTGGATACGTTAGGCTTGGTCTTAGTGGTCGTCGTCCATGCAGCTAACCTGCATGACAGTCCAGCGGCTCGGCTGGTAGTGAGTCGGTTAGCGCAGCAAGGCTTTGATCGGCTGACCAAACTCTTGGCCGATAGTGCCTACGGGAAGAAGTTGGCTTCTTGGATGAAAAAGACCTACGGACTGATTTTAGAGGTCGTTAAAGTGAGTGAGTTGGCGGGTTTTCAGCCGGGCCGCCGGAGCGTTAGTGCCAATGCGTTGGAAAGTAGAACGGACATTTGCCTGGATGAATTGGTCGAGACGGCTCAGCAAGGATTATGAATGCGGTGTCAACTCGCACGAATCATTCGTGTATTTATCCAACATCAATCGTATGCTCAAGCATTTTTAAACAGGCTTTAAGTTTACATAATTGCTTTATAAAAAAAATGACAAGGTAATTACAACGGGAGAAGACTTTCAAGGATACTTAAGTAAACAACTTAATTTATGAAAACACTATTTCTTACTCTACTCTTTTTCGCGCCAGTGTCGGTTATTGCTCAAAAAAAGGCTTACGATATAGCCTTTAGTTATGGAGGCTATAACAGCCCAATCGCGTACCATAATCAGTTTTATGATACCAGAAATATCAAAAGCTATTTTTCGGCTGATTTTGATTATCATCTCACGAATCGATGGACCATAGCCTCTGGCTTTATGAGTGGTAAATTTGGTTATTATGATAGTTTTCCCGTAAAGCTGGCCAATGGTACGTATACAGATGAACCCAACTCAAAAGGCTTTGATTTACATGGGTATGCACTGGCTAAATATGCTATACTAGCAAAACCTCGACTTAGCTTGCAAGTGGGAACCGGCGCAGGATTTTATAGTCAACGCTTAGAATATACTTATGAGGGTAACACCTACGAGGCTTCGTATGCTGCTGAGTTTGAGGTTCCAGTCAGTGTCGAGGGATATTATTTCATGTCGGAGAAAATAGGATTTGGTCTTAAGGCTGGTTGTTTTGTCCAGCCTGAGATACGTGGGGTACATATTGGCCCTCAAATCCGATTAAGATTGTAGCCCATCGATTAGAATATTTCTAAGACTGATCCATTAGTCAACTATCTAGTATTTTTCCGGTATATTTTCTTTACATAAAATTAGTTCAAAAACGGATCTGGGAAATGTATAAATTATGGCTTGCTGGATAAGTTATATTTTAGCTAGGTTAACAGTTCTGAGTGACGGATTTTACAGTTCACCGTTGCGATTCGAAATGGCAAACTACCCCACATTTGTCAAGAACAGTGGCTAAGGCAACTTAAATGGTTGTAGTGAGGTTTTTGGGCGATTTGCCTGATGTAGATAAACCAACTGTTCTTAGAATAACCTATTATTGGCATAGTTTAGTCGACTTTTTGATGGAAAATCATCAGAGAAATGTGCGAATAAAGCGTCATAATCTTGGTCATGCTTTTGCCAAAGAGCTTTTCTGGTAGACTGCGCTGATGCGCCGACATAACCAGCAAATCCACTTTATTTTCGGCTATATACTGGTCCAGCGTTTTTTCGATACTAGCGCCTTTGATAAGTCGAAAACGGATGCCGGGCGTACCGATTTCAGTTTTTACCTGCTGTTCAAAACGCGCCAGCGTTTTTACGGCATCAGCCGATTCATCCTTTGTAATATGGATAACGGTAACGCTGGCGTTGAAAGCCTGCGCGATCGGCATCAGTTGTTGCAGATTGTCGATATCGCCCGGTACATAATCACTGGCATATACGATTTCTTTTACCGCTTCCAATGGTTGGTTCTCCGGTATGGCGATCACCGGGCATTTGACTTTTTCGACTACCCATGAGGTGTTGGTGCCAAAAAGATTCCCTTCCAGTCGGCTGCCCGATCCTTGTGTACCCATCACAATAAGATCGATCCCCCTTTCGGTTACCAGACGGAGCATTTCCTCATGGAATTCAGTATCGCTGCTAACAAATTCAGTCGTTGCCAAGGTGCTGCCGCCGACATGGGCATACAAGTCTTTCAGCTTTTGGTCGGTATGCTCTTTTAGCGTACGTAACTCACGATCAAATGAGTTGGCCGATACATAGGCGCTCGTATGATGGGTATGGTACGAGTGAAATACGATGAGTCGGGCCTGTCGTTTTTCTGCCAGGTTACTGGCAAAATGCAAGGCGTTTTCTGAATTTTTCGAGAAATCGATCGGTACTAGAATGGTTTCCATGATAAGATTACAACGCTTTTTGGACGCTGATTAGTCAACCGTAAAAGTACAAGGAGCGATTTTTTAAGGGTTGATCTTGGTCATGTATCGGCATGAGAATCACCTTCTGTGTTACCGAATCTTTTTCGACGAAATGTACAGGGTCATGATGCCAGCGAAGATGGTCGGGACCGCATAAATCAGAAAGTTGGTGACCATCGATAGCCCCATGCCAATCAGTACCCCACCCACAGCTGGCCCGATAATACCCCCCAGCCGACCAATGCCAATGGACCAGCCAACCCCCGTTGTGCGAAACTCCGTCGGATACAGTCGGGCGGCTACGGCATACAAACCGACAAAGCCCCCCTGAATGCCGAAGCCCAGCAGTCCGAACAGAAGCAATAGCAGTGATGAACCCATAAACAATCCGAAAATAGCCATTAATACGCCCGTCATGATCAGGAAGATACCGATGGTTTTTTTGAGTCCAACCCGGCTCGAAAAATAGCCCTGTGTCATGATGCCAAAAAAGGCACCTATGTTAAATACCGTTCCGGCATAAATGGCTAATTCGATGGAAAGACCTGCGTTGGAAGCAAGTTTCGGAATCCAGCTTGTCAGGAAATACAGGGTGGCAAAGGCCAGAAACAGAGCAATCCACAACTGAATCGTCGGGGTTTTGTACTCGCCATCCAGAACCGACCTAAGCGGAATGCCCTGCCGTCGGGTGGGTTTGGGAGGCAATACCGACAGTGTGCTCATGCGCATCCGATCCAGAATCACATTGGCCTTCACCAGCGCATCGGTCGGTTGCGACTTCAGATAAAATTCCAGCGATTCGGTCAGAAAAAACTGAATAATGGGAAGGGCGACCAGTGTCGAGATACCCGCCAGTTGAAACATCGTTTGCCAACCCGATTCTGGAATGACTCGAGCCGCCACCAATCCCGACAAAACGGCCCCGACCGGATACCCTCCGATGGCGAAACTTACCCAGAAATCTTTGGTTTTGTCGGGCGTGTATTCGGCTGCCAGCGCTGCCGTACTGGCCAGCATACTACCAATGCCTAAGCCACTCACGAAGCGGAAGCCAATTAGATGAATTACAGATGTGGCCTGGGCTGTCATATAAATGCTAAAACCCATCATGGCCGCACTGATCAGGATCATGGTTTTTCGACCCAGACTGTCGGCAAATGGAGCCAGCAGCAACGCACCGAAGGTCATCCCGAATAAGCCCGAACTAAACACAATACCCAGCGCTTCGGGGCTGGAATTCCAGCCTTTGGCAATGGCCGGTGCCGCATACGAAATCACCATCACGTCCATACCGTCGAGCATGTTCATCAGAAAGCAGATCAACACCGTCGTGTATTGCAGCCGTGTAAAAGGTTGTTGGTCAAGCAGGGTTTTAGGGCTAACGTCCATTGATCTAAGGGTTTTAGGAGCTATGAGGTCGGTACTTTGGGTAATTCTTTTCTTGATCCGTGGTCTGTGTCCTCGCAGGCCACGGAGAACGAGATTACGTTAAGCCTAATAATTTGATGGCATTCTCTTTCAGAATCAGCGGTTTGACTTCGTCGCGGAAACCAGCTTCATGGAAGTCCTTGATCCAGCGTTCGGGGGTAATCAGCGGAAAATCTGTACCGAACAGCATCCGATCTTTCAGTAAGGTATTGGCATACTGCACCAATTGCTTCGGGAAATACTTGGGCGACCAGCCACTGAGATCGATGTAAATATTCGGTTTGTGCATAGCCACGGAAAGGGCTTCATCCTGCCAGGGCCAGCTTGGGTGCGCAATGATGATGGGATTGTCGGGGAAATCGATGGCTACGTCGTCCAGATGAATTGGATTGGAGTATTCCAGTCGAAGCCCTCCACCCCCGCGTACGCCCGAACCAAAACCCGAATGCCCCGAATGAAACAACATCGGCAGTTTGTATTCGGCAATGACTTCGTAGAGATGATATGCCATCCGGTCGTTGGGGTAAAAGCCCTGCACTGTCGGGTGAAATTTAAACCCTTTAATGCCGTGATTTTCAATCAGATTTCGGGCTTCACGAGCACCCATACGGCCTTTGTGCGGGTCGATACTCGCAAAAGCAATCATCACATCCGGATTGTTACGGGCCCCTTCGGCTACTTCTTCATTCGGAATCCGGCGTTTGCCCACGTTAAACTCCGAATCGACCGTAAACATGACGAAGGCCATATTCTGCGCCCGGTAATAATCGGCCGTTTCCTGAATGGTTGGGCGCTTATCCGATTTGAAATATTTGGCAAATGCTTCATCAAGCTCGGGACGAAAATCATCATGCGGATGCCAGCAGGAAGCTTCAGCATGCGTATGGACGTCGATGGCGATAATTTTACTAGTATCGATCATATTAAAGAGTGAATGAGCGAAAGAGTGAATGAGTGAAAGATGCGTTAGCCACTCTTTCGCTCTTTAATTTACAAAGCCTGCGGCTGGTTTATGGCCTGTTTTGACCCAACTTCTGAGCGCGTCGAAAGCTTGAGCAGTTTGTGCCGGGGTAAACTGGCAATGGCCGCGTCCGTTGGTGTATTTGACCGTGAACAAAGCGTCTTTCTGCTGCTGATGCACCATGTTCTCGAAGTTGACAACCCCGTAGGTGGGTGGAATTAACTGGTCGTATAGGGTGTGCATCAGCAGTACGGGTTTATTGATGTTGCCCGTCCGGTCGTATTTGGCAAAGATGGTGTTTGGATTTGCTGTTGCCGCCAGCCGTTCGGCTTTCTGATTGACTTCCAGGTTGTTCGGGAAACCGCTGTAAACGGTATTGGTATTGTCGAACGGATTTCCTTTGGCTTTCTGGGCCAGATCGCGGAGGACGTTTTCGTTGAAGAACAGCGAAATAGGCAGGTCGTCGAGTTGTAAATCGAAGCGTTTAGCAAAGGCAACGGCCAACACCGAATCTTTAGCCAGGATCGCCGTCCGAATGGCTTTCGCTTTCGCCACCATAGCCTGTATAGGTTGCGCCTGATAGGGTTTCGACAGGTCGAAAATGTCGGTTAGAGAGGTTACGATGCCCGGGAATAATCCGTTGAACGTGGCATACATATCGTACTCTTTCCGGCATTGTAGATACGGTCGGCTCGATAGCGGACAGAGAGGCAATCCACCGTTGTAGTTCGCGCCAAAGTTTTCGATAGTAGCCACCGTGACTCCACCCCCCATCGAATGCCCAACCATAAAGGTCGAATCGGGTTTGCCGTAGGTTTTGACAAAGAGCTTTCGTAAGGCTTCGGTATCATCCACGCCCTGCGGTAGCGCAAAACCCTGATACTGGTAATCCGATGCAGCCACGGCAAATCCTCGTTCCAGAAAGGGCTTCATGCTATTAGCAAAGCCCGGATTCTGACTCTGTAAGGGTCGTGCGCCCATAAACTCGTAACCATGCGCATACATGACAAGCTTCCCTTTCCAGTTTTGCGGAAATAGAATCATATACCGCGCTCCATCAATGCGGCCCGAATCGACTTTCGCTACCAGCGTCTGGGCGAATGATTGGGTCGTGAGGGTTAGAATTACGAGTAGGTTTAGGAGTGTTTTCATAGTTTCTATAAACTCTTTTTTGTCATCCCGAGGAACGAGGGATCTTCGTGCGAGCCGATACAATTACCCGAAGATCCCTCGTTCCTCGGGATGACAAAAAGCCATTGTTACGCGGTTCCCCAGACTTTTCGGGCGGTATTGACGACCAGTTCAATTTTGCGCCATTGGTCGTCATACGTCAGATCGTTGCCGTGGTGCGTTGACGAGAAGCCGCATTGCGGGCTTACGCAAAGGTTATCCAAAGGCATATAGTGGGCGGCTTCATCGATGCGTTTGCAGAGGTCGTCTATGTCTTCCATCTCCCGTACTTTGGATGAAATGATACCCAACACCACCATCTTGTCTTTCGGAACAAACCGTAATGGGGCAAAATCGCCGGAGCGCTCGTCATCGTATTCGAGGAAATAGGCATCGACGTTGATTTCGTTGAACAGCACTTCGGCCACCGGCTCGTAGCCTCCTTCGGCAAACCAGGTGCTGCGGTAATTGCCCCGGCACAGGTGAATGCCTACCGTCAGATCGTCGGGTCGCCCATCGATCACGGAATTGATCAACGCTGCATAGGTTTTGGGGAGCAGATTTGGGTCTTCGCCCCGCTCGATAGCCGCAGCCCGCATCTTGGGGTCACAGAGGTACGCCAGGTTCGTATCGTCCAGTTGCAGATACCGCAGACCCGCCTGATACAGATGGTCGATTTCTTCCCGGTAGGCCGCCGACAGGTCGTGGAAAAACTCGTCCATATCAGGATACGATTCGATGTCGATGGATTTCCGGCCACCCCGAAAGTGAATCATCGTGGGCGACGGAATCGAAACTTTGGGTGTTTGGGTCGTCACGGATTTCAGGAAGTTGAAATCGGCTACCTGAATGTCTTTAACGTGTTTGAGCTTGCCCGTTACACTAAGTACGGGCGGTTTGAATCCATCTTCGGCCACCTTCGCGTTTGGATTGGCTTCGATGCCACCCGTTACCGAAACCCCGGCCAGTTCTTTCAGGAAGTCGAGGTGGAAGTAATCCCGGCGGAACTCGCCATCGGTAATCGAGCGCATGCCGGTCGATTCCAGTTTTTTAACGGTTTCGGCAATGGCGGCATCTTCAATGGCACGTAGCTCATCGGCCGTAATCTCGCCTTTTTTCCATTTCAGGCGGTTTTCTTTCACTTCGGGGGTTCGCAGCAGGCTACCCACATGGTCGGCACGAAAAGGAGGAGTTTTCATTCAGTACTAGGGTTTAAAAAATAAAGTAGGTTGGTAAATTAGTTAAACCGCGAGGGCGCAAAGGCGCTAAGAATGCACTTCTAATTTATAATTCTTTGCGTCTTCGCGTCCTGGCGGTTACTCTCTATAGGTTGGTTTTCTGGTTTAATGACTGTATTCATTGCTGTAAAGCTGTTCGATCAGATGCGGGCGGTTGGCTAAAATCGCTCGTTGATTCAGCGAACCTTTGTCGGTTATTTCACCGATATCCATCGAAGGCGGATCGAAGGCAATGATGATTTTTCCGAGCCGATCAGCACTGCCCATAGCCGTTTCATTGAGTTTATTCAGGAGTTGGTCGACGAAATCCGTTACGGCCATGGTTCTGAATATCTCATGAGGATGAGCATCCGATGAAAGTTTGGCCAGGTTTCGGCAGGCGTCGGCATTTAGAAAAAGGATGGCGCTGGCATAATCCCGGTCAAGTCCAGCAATGACGGCATCCTGTACGATGGGTGAACCGGCAGCAATAATTTTCATACGCAGTATCCCCACATTGACCCAGGTACCAGTCGATAGTTTGAAATCTTCGGCAATTCGCCCGTCGAAAACAAGCCCTTTGCTGGGGTCGGTCTCATCCAGAAATTTTACCGCATCGCCCGTTTTGTAATAGCCTTCGTCGTCAAACGCTTTTTGAGTGGCCTCGTCATTGCGCCAGTAACCGGGTGTGACATTGGGGGCTTTATAACGCGCTTCCAGTTTATCCTTGTCAGGCACCAGTTTTACGCTCATGCCCGCAACAGGTACACCCAAAAGTCCCGAAAAACTGCCGCCCCAGTTGGCAAACAGCGCCGAAGGACCTGATTCCGTACAGCCCAGACCTGTAATGATCGGAATCCGCTCGCCAATGGTCTCAACGGCCAGTTCTTCCAGCCGATTCCAGATTGGTTGCGCCAGACTGGCTCCCGCATAGAATAGCATGGAAAGTCGGGCAAAAAAAGTTTTGCGTAGGTCGGGCTCCCGTTCAAAATAGGGAATCAGCATCTCGAAACCCTTAGGCACATTGAAGTAAACCGTTGGTGAAATTTCCCGCAGGTTCTGGACCGTTGCTTCAATCCCGGTGGGGGTTGGTTTCCCGTCGTCGATATACAGCGCACCGCCGTTGTAGAGCGCCAGACCGACGTTATGATTCCCGCCAAAGGTGTGGTTCCAGGGAAGCCAGTCGATGAAAACGGGCGGCTCGGCTGCCATGAACGGAAACGTCTGCGTAATCTGCTGCAAATTGGCGCACCACATACCGTGTGTATTGATAACCCCTTTCGGCAACCCCGTTGAGCCGGACGTAAACAGAATTTTAGCAACCGTATCGGCCGTAACGCGCTCGAATGCCTGCTCAACAGCTTCAGTCGGTTTTGTATCCAGTAGTTCAGAAAAACTGGTTTCGCTGCCGGGCACGGCTGTGATGATCAGCACGTCCGGAAAAAGCGATTTCGCTAACGCAATGGCGCGGGCATAGGCCGTCTCGTTCTGTGCAAAAACAACTTTGGGCGTCATCACCTGCAGGCAATGTTTCAGCCGCGCCAGATCGGTCGATACGAGCGAATAGGGTGGCGAAATGGGGCTATATGGAACGCCAATGTGCAAAGCCGCCAACGCCAGTAAGGCATGTTCGAGACTGTTCTCCGACAGAATGACGATCGACTCATCGGGATTGATGTTCAGATTTAACAGATATTGAGCAATGGCACTTACCTGTTCCAGCGTGGTCCGATACGATAAACGAATCCAGTGCCCATCCGCTCCGCGACGAGCCAGAAACGTTGCGTCTGGACGTTGGTTGGCCCAATGAACCAGCTTTTCGCCTGGTTTTGCCGGATAAGCTCCCAAGGGTTGTTCCAGTTCGAGCCGGATACATCCATCGGCATCAACCTGTTTTCGGGTATTCGTTGGCCCAAACGCGATGGCTTTATAAGGAGAGGGCATTGGCTTTAAGGTTTAGGCTTGTTTAGGCATCACGCATTATGTATTTACTGGCCTACTTTTTTGGCGCGTCCTTCCAGAAAATCGGTTAGTCGCTGTTTGGCTTCGGGCGATGACTGGGCAATGGTCGCCATCAGACTTTCCATCAGCAGCCCTTCCGATGGCGACGAATCGGCAATGCGGGGGAGTACGTGCATAAGGGCGTAGTTGGTCATGGGCGCGTTCTGCGCAATCTTTTTGGCTAGTTCGATACCTTTCTCCAGCCCTTCGCCAGCCAGGGTCACATACTGGGAAAAACCCATCCAGACCCCCTCTTCGGCCGAAATCGTTCGTCCGGTGAACATCATATCCGCCATTCGAGCCATACCGATCAGTTTCGGTAATCGGACCGATGCGCCACCACCCACAAAGATGCCCCGTTGCCCTTCGGGTAAGGCATAAAACGTACTGGCTTCTGCTACCCGAATATGACAGGCCGACGCAATTTCCAATCCACCACCAACACAGGCTCCTTTCAGCACCGCCACAACCGGAATTTTGCCAAACTGGATTTTATCGAGTGCCCGATGCCACATGCGCGAATGATGTAATCCCTCGATGATGTCCCGTTCCTGCAATTCGGACAGGTCAAGACCGGCGCTGAAATGATCGCCCTCGCTGTGCAGCACGGCACATTTAACGCCTTCCGGAATATCAGAGAAAGCAGTCTCTAGAGCCAGGATGAGGGCGTCATTGACCGCATTCCGTTTTTGTGGACGATTCAGTTTGACAAAAAGCAGTTCATCCTCCTGCGTAACTTCCAATAATGTGGATGCAGCCATTTTAACCTTATTTAGGGTGCTTTGAGTCATTTCTATTTTACCTGCCAGACGGTAATGAGCACGTTATCTGGATTCCGAACTGCTGTAGCGATGAAGATGGCGTTGTTCATCCAGTCGTATTTGCCCACTGGCGCTTCAAATTTTGGCACCGTTCGGAAATAGTATTCGCTCGGACTTACCTGTTCGCCACGACCAATGCGTGCCGCCACTTCGGGTGTTGCCACGCGCAGACCTGTATTGGTGATGTAGATCGTGACACCGTCGAGGGTTTTGAGCTGATAATGGGCTTCCAGTTCGGCCACCCCGTCTTTTCGGACAATTTGCCAATCGGCACCACCGGGCAGAATTTCGCCTTTAATACGCGGGCCTTCAAACGTACCGCCGGTAATGGGAATGATGCGCCGTAAGCCGTGAGGGGTTTCGCCAACTACATAAGGATTCGCGATTTTCACACTTAGCTCACAGACAAACTCGAGTTGAGGTATATCGTACCGCTGCGGCTTTTGAGCAAGGGCGCAAGCAATTGATCCAACGAGCGCAAACAGAATAAGAAGTTGGCGTTTCATATACGTCTAATTAACTCGTTCCAGAATAACAGCGTACCCCATGCCGACACCCACACACATAGTGGCCAGGGCATAGCGCTTTTGCTGCTTTTGTAATTCAAGCGTGGCTGTTTGAATCAGTCTCGCGCCCGACATACCCAGTGGATGCCCTAGCGCAATGGCTCCTCCGTTCGGATTAATGCGTGGGTCATCATCGGCCAGACCCAACTGCCGGGTACAAGCCAGCGATTGGGCGGCAAAGGCTTCATTCAGTTCGATTATATCCATATCGGCCAGGGTCAATCCCGCTTTTTTCAATGCTTTTTGGGTGGCGGGTACGGGACCAATACCCATAATACGCGGTTCGACACCCACCACCGCCGAGGCAACGATGCGGGCTTTCGGAACGAACTGATGCCGCTGGATGCCGTCTTCCGAAGCTATGAGCAGGGCGGCTGCTCCGTCGTTCAGGCCCGCCGAATTTCCGGCCGTTACGCTGCCGCCTTCTTTTTTGAAAGCTGGTTTCAGGGTAGTCAGCACAGCCAGCGTGGTGTTGGGCTTAACAAATTCATCGTAGGCAAACAGGAGCGGGGCCCCTTTTTTGGTTGGCAGTTCAACGGGCATAATTTCCTCCGACAAGCGACCCGATTGCTGGGAATGCGCAGCCTTTTGCTGCGATTGATAGGCAAATAAATCCTGATCTTCGCGACTGATGTTGTAGAGGTCGCCCAGATTTTCGGCCGTTACCCCCATCGCATCGGTGCCATACAGCGCCTGCATTTTGGGGTTGATGAATCGCCAGCCAAAGCTGGAATCGAACAGTTGAGCGTCGTTGCCAAACGGTTTCGACGTTTTCGACATCACCCACGGTCCGCGCGTCATATGCTCCATGCCTCCGGCTATGAACACGTCGCCATCGCCCGCTTTGATGGCCCGATTGGCATGAATCACCGCCGACATACCCGACGAACACAGCCGATTAACCGTTTCGCCCGGAACGGTGTACGGTAGCCCCGCCAGCAAGAGTGCCATTCGGGCCACGTTCCGATTATCTTCCCCGGCTTGATTATGGCAGCCCAGAATGACATCGTCGACCGCATCGGGCGGCAGACTAGGGTTCCGTTTCAAGAGTTCTTTAATGGGTAATGCCGCCAGATCATCGGCCCGAATGGTCGAGAGGCTACCCCCGAAACTTCCAATCGGGGTGCGGATGGCGTCGATGATATATGAGTCGTTCATAGGTGAAAGAGTGAAAGAGCGCAAGAGTGAAAGAGTGAAAGAGCGAAAACCATCCGGCCGACTCGCTCTTTCACTCTTTCGCTCTTTCACTCATTAAAAATTTTGCACTTGTTTTCGCCTGTACGTCTTCTAAGGTTGCTCCGGGCATAAGTTCTACCAGCGTTAACTGCCCATCAGGGTAAGCAAATACGGCTAAGTCGGTGATAACCATGTCGACTACGCCTGTAGCTGTGAGCGGAAGCGTACACTGCGGGACAATCTTGGGTGAGCCGTCGGGGTTGGTATGGGTCATAGTGATGATGAGTCGTTTAGCTCCTTTCGCCAGATCCATTGCGCCCCCCACACCTAGTAAGGGCTTGCCGGGCACGGCCCAGTTCGCCAGATTAGCCGCTTCGTCAACTTCCAGGCCGCCCATGATGGCTACGTCGATATGCCCACCCCGGATCATGGCAAACGAGTCGGCACTGTCAAAATAGCTGCTGCCTTTCAGAGCCGTTACGGGAATCTTTCCGGCATTGACCGGATAATCCATGGCACCACCGCCATCGGTCGGAACGGGGCCTACGCCCAACATCCCATTTTCGGTGTGGAGCATAATGCCCTGCTCGTCGGTGATCAGATCGGCAACGAGGGTTGGGATGCCGATGCCCAGATTGACCACATCGCCCTTTTTAAGTTCGGCCAGTGCCCGACGAGCCATGTTCATCCGCACCTCATCCACTTTTTTAGACGAGGATACCGATGCCGACATCCCTAAATCGTCGGGTGTAAGTGTTGCCTGCACCAGATAATCGACAAAGCAGCCGGGCGTATGCACACATTCGGGCGCTATCTGACCGACGGGTACGATCTCTTCCACTTCCGCAATCACCAGATCGGCGGCTGTCGCCATTGCTTTGTTGAAATTGTTTTCGGTCATTCGGTATTGTAGATTACCCGCCGTATCGGCCCGCCAGGCCCGGATGAAAGCTACATTGCCTCGAAGGCTTTTAATAAATACGTGTTCAACGCCATCAATCACCTTCGTTTCCCGACCTTGTGCCAGTGGCGTACCGGCGGATGTAGGCGTGTAAAAGCCTCCAATCCCGGCTCCTCCGGCGCGGATAGCTTCGGCTAGTGTGCCTTGGGGGAGTAATTCGTACTCGACCTGACCACTTTGGGCGGCTTTAACGGCATCGGGGTTGGACGTGAAAAAGGAGCCGATCAGTTTTTTGAGTTGTCCATTTCGCAAAAGCCGCCCCCCACCAAGGCCCGTTTCGCCTGTGTTGTTGCCAATGAACGTCAGGTTTTTGGCGCCTAACTCAGCCAGGGCATGCATCAGATGGACCGGATTGCCCGTCATACCAAAGCCGCCCTGTAAGAGGGTATCGCCATCACGTACCAACGCGGCTGCCTGAGTCAGTGTCAGGATAGGGACTGTTTTCATCGTTCAGAAAGGGTAGGTTGGTGTAGTGACCCGCGCATGAGTGCACTGGCTTGTTTAGCCGCTAAACCGACATAGTTTTCGGCGATGAGCGCCGATGCTGTCCGGCTGGTGACTAGCTGATTGAACCGGGATGCCTGCAAATGGGTATCGAACGACGAACGTTCTGGATTATGATGCAGCAGTTCGGTCATGAAATTGGAAAACTCCTGTACCCGCCACACCCGACGCATACAGCACTCGGTATAGTTGTCTAAATCTGCCGAACTGCCTTCCCGATACCAGCTCATGAGCGCGTTGAAAAGTTGCTCGGTATCGGCTACAGCCATATTCAGTCCTTTTGCGCCTGTTGGCGGCACAATATGGGCCGAATCGCCCGCCAGAAATAACCGCCCGAATTGCATGGGTTCGCTGACGAAGCTGCGCATGGGTGTAATGGTCTTTTCCAGAATCGGCCCTTCGGTCAAGGTCCAGCCCGTGGTGCCCAGTCGAATTTGT
Source organism: Spirosoma panaciterrae DSM 21099 (assembly GCF_000374025.1). Classification (GTDB taxonomy): domain Bacteria; phylum Bacteroidota; class Bacteroidia; order Cytophagales; family Spirosomataceae; genus Spirosoma; species Spirosoma panaciterrae. The sequence goes on from NZ_KB893185.1 coordinate 22,318, forward strand.
AACTCGGCCCATATTCGTTCATCCGGCCAGTCGTCAAGTGTGTCGGTCACAGCGCATTGCACATACAGCCGGGAGATTTCGGACGAACGCATGCTGTGTAGGGCAAATCCACGCTCATGATACGCATAAATAAGTTCTTCGGTTGAGGGTGGAACTTTGGCCAGAATACCCAGCCAGCAATACGGATATATTTTGTCGTAAACTGTAGTGAGTGAGGCTGGTATGGTTGATCGAGAGATACCATGAAATCCATCGCAACCTGCCACAAAATCGCAGGTTAGCGTGTGCTTTTCTCCTTGAGAGGTGTAATGGATGGTTGGTTGATCACTTTCCAGGCCTTCGATAGCTGTTGCCTCAGCCTCAAACAGAACATCGCCACCCGCATCGAGTCGGCGTTGAATCAGGTCTTTTACGATTTCGGTCTGGGCATAAATCGTCACGCGGGAGCCGCCCGTTAGCTCCGACAGGCCGATGCGGTGCCGTTTACCGTTGTAGCTTAAAATGACACCCTCATGTACAAGCCCTTCCCGGTCAAGTCGATCCGCAGCCCCGGCCTGTCGGAGTATATCTACCGTGTTTTGTTCGAGTAAACCTGCCCGCTGACGGCTTTCAACCCGCGCTCGCGATCGATTTTCCAGCACGACCGACCGAATCCCCTGCCGATGTAACAGCTGGGAAAGAAGAAGCCCGGCCGGACCCGCTCCGATGATGCCTACCTGCGTATGGTGAATCATGATGATTGACGTTCCTGTAAAATGTCCTGCGCGGCATGGAAAGCGGCATTGGCGGCCGGTAGGCCACAATACAGCGCTGAATGCATAATGACTTCCTTCAATTCATCGATGGTGACGCCATTGTTGAAAGCCGCCCGGACGTGCATTTTGAATTCTGTTTCGCGATTGAGGGCAATGAGCATCCCCAGCGTAATCAAACTACGGGAATGGCGGGTCAAACCGGGCCGGGTCCAGATTTCGCCCCAGGCATAGCGCGTGATAAATTCCTGAAAATCGGCGTTGAAGTCAGTGATGCCCGCGTTAGCCCGATCGACATGGGCATCGCCCAGAACAGCCCGTCGAACCGCCATACCCTGATCGTATACACGTTGGCTGGATGTTCGTGATTCGGGCAATTCGGTTGGTTCGGCTGGTTGCTGTAAGAAAGCCATCAGGAGTTGTACCACCGCATCGGCCTTCTCCACGACCGACATATGAGCCGCCGATAGTTCGCAAAGCTGGGCATTCGGTATTTCCTGTTGCATAAACTGCCCGTCGGAAACGGTCGTCACGGGGTCATACGTGCCCGCAATGATGAGCGTAGGGGCGGTAATGTGGTGAATGTCCGCTCGCAAATCCGTATCCCGAAGGACGGCACTACAGGCCACATGACCTTCGGCTCTGTTCGCCTTAATCATGGTTAGCAAGCGTGCTGTTACCTCTGGATTCGCCTGCTGAAAGGCATCGGTTAGCCAACGGTTCAATACGGCATCAGCAATGGCCGAAATACCCTGTTGACTAACGGTATTGATGCGTTCGTTCCAGCCAGCAGCGGTGCCGATTTTGGCGGCTGTATTGCAAAGAATCAGCTTGTTGATTCGATCGGGATAATGAACCGCCAGCCATTGACCAATTAAGCCACCCATCGACAAGCCACAAAAGCTGACCTTCGCTATACCCACCGCATCCAGCAAACCCAGTACATCCTGTCCTAAATCCGCTATACTGATGGGGTTTGCAGAGGCTGGTGTTTGCCCATGCCCGGTGGTGTCGTAGCGTAGAATCCGAAAATGAAACCGAAGCGGCTCCACCACATCATCCCACATACGCATATCGGAACCCAGCGAATTGGAAAAAAGCAGTACTGGGGCCTGTTCTGGGCCTTCGAGCTGATAATGGATCAGGTTTCCGTTTATCTGTAGGTTCGGCATGGTCAGGGTTGAGTAGTCAGATTTTGTTGCATCCGGTCGGTATCGACCTCGAGGGTACGGATCAGGTCGTTGGAGTGGTGGAGGTTGGCCGCTGTGAGCTTCACCAGTTCCCGGATAACCGACCATTCGCTATGCCAGGCTCCGGCAGCCCGTTCGTGAGGCTGGTTCATGGCGCTCAACAGGCTGGCTACCAGTCCGGGTGTACGATGCGCAATAGCGACCATAAACGTCGAGGTTACGGGATTCCGTTTGTGCGGCATGGACGACGAACCACCCTTGCCTTTGGCAGCCCCTTCCCGAACTTCTCCCACTTCGGTTTGCATCAGTAGGATAATGTCGTTCGCCAGTTTGCCAAGCGATCCGTTCAGAATCCCCAGTGTCGACGCCAGATCGGTCAATCGGTCGCGTTGCGTATGCCAGGACGTAGTTGTGAATCCAAGTCCTAAGGTAGCTGCCACCTGTTCGCAGATTGAGGTGTAGTGCTCTCCGAACGATTGCCCATTTCCGACCGGACCGCCCAACTGCACTACCAGACACTCCTGACTGACGCGGTCCAGACGTTCTGCCGACCGGAACAGCCCACTAAGCCAGCCCGTTAGTTTATCGCTAAACGTGATCGGTAGAGCCTGCTGCAAAAGCGTTCGACCCATTATCGGAGTATGTTGATGGACTTGTTTAAGCGATGTTAGCAGATTGATGAGTTCGTCCAGATCGGCCCTGATAGTCGTAAGGGCCTGACTTAGCTGACATACTAACGCCGTATCGATCACATCCTGGCTGGTCGCCCCTCTATGAACGAAGGGAGCCGCTTCTGGATCTTTCTGACGAACACGCTGCCTGAGTTGGTCAACGAATGGGATAGCCGGATTGCCAGCCAGTAGGGTTTGAGTTTTAAGCCAGGTTATATCCCAGTCTGTTTCGGCACAGCAACCCTGAATCGTTTCGGCAGCCGATGCGGGTATGTCACCCACCGATGCCTGTGCCGCAGCCAGGGCCGACTCAAACGCCAGCATGAACCTTAATTCGGCATCGTCCGAAAAAAGGGCTTCCATCAATGGAGTCGTGAAAATCGCGTCGGCCAGCACGGTAGTAAAAAGCTATAAGTCAAAAAATACGGTCTCGTCAGAACCCTGTAATCGAATATTGAACTGATAATGCCCGTCTTTACTTTTCGTAGCGATGAGTGTCGTTCTCCGTTCCGGCTCAACAGAACGAAGCAGCGCGTCCTGCTCGTTAGCCTCTGGCTCATCGGCAAAATAAAGCCGGGTGTATAGTGTTCGAAGTGAACCGCGCAGAAACAGAATGACGTTGATGTGCGGAGCCGAATCGGGTGCAGTAGCACCCGGTTTGATGGTCGTAAACGTAAACTGATTTGTGCGGGTTGTGCCAGTGCCTAAGCGCCCAAACCCGATAAAACTGGACTGATCGGTTGGATAGGCAATGGGCTGGGTATTGTATTGCCCCTGCCCATCGGCTTGCCAGCATTCGATCATCGCGTCGGATACGGGTTGGCCGTTGCCATCAAGAATTTGCCCGGAAACATAAATCAACTCCGCCGAATGGACAATTGGGTTTACAAGCTCTCCTTCGACCAGACTGTTGAAGTCATAACCGTATTGGTGGGCCGTCAGGCCGTAGGCGAAAAAAGGGCCTACCGTTTGTGAGGGGGTTATCGGTAAGGTCGTCATTTATTCAAACGGGGTTTGGTTTCGGCCATTCAGGACAATGTTGAATTCATACGCCAGCGCAAACTCCGGCTCGGTCCAGTCCATACTGAACTTGGCGATCAGCAATTCACGGGCGTGTTTCGGAACCGATTGAAAAATAGGGTCATACGCAAACAGTGGATCGCCCGGAAAATACATTTGTGTGATTAGCCGTTGATCGAGGTGGGGGCCAATTACCGAAAAGTGAATATGGTTCGGACGCCAGGCGTTGTAGTGATTTCCCCAGGGGTAAGCCCCCGGTTTGATGGTATAAAAGGAATAGCGGCCTTCCGCATCAGTCAGCAAACGCCCGGCTCCCAGAAAGTTAGGGTCTAGCGGGGCATCGTGAATCTCGGCTTTGTGAATATACCGACCGGCGGCATTCGCCTGCCAGATTTCGACCAGTACATTCGGCAACGGTCGCCCCGAGGCATCCAGTACACGACCCGCTATTTTGATTCGCTCGCCAATCGGCTCCCCATTTTTCCGTGCATTTTTAGTCAGGTCATTATCCAGTGCACCCAGGCAGGAATCACCAAAAACGGGCATCCGTAGGTTTTTCATCTGATCAGGTACCAGCATCAACGGGCGAGTCGGACTCCGTAGAATCGTAGACTTATACTCCGGTGACAGATGCAATGGGTGGTTGCTCAACGGAACGGATGGGCTAAGGCCAGAGTGCGTTGCTGGCTTATCCGGTTCAACGATGTTTGGTTCCATATCGGGTTCGCTTCGGTGGTATATGCGGGAAGACAAAGCTATGGGGATGGTACAATATTTTCTTGGATGATTCTAAAACAAACTTGTACAAATAGAACATTAATTCGATATTCGGCCTGTTAATTGTCTTTTTAGAACATGAATCGACAGGGGCTTAGAAACTATAAAGGATTGTACGGCGACCACCGATTGCCTTTCCCGGAGAATTTCATTCACCATGAGCTGCTGGCCGTTCGTAGTAAACTTTATGGTTGGGAAATCGACCAGCATCTGCACACCGACTTGTATCAGGTATTTCTTTTTACAGAAGGAAGTGGCATGGTATTGTCGGAGCAAAGGCGGATTCCGCTTCGCCCGCCCTGTGTATTACTGGTTCCTGCCAATACCCTGCACGGGTTTGCGTTTCAGGCTGGCATGGACGGCGAAGTGTTTACGCTATCGGAGTCGTCACTGGACCAACTTCTCTGCGACGCACAACACATTCGGCTCGGTCTCAATCAACTTCAGCAGGTAACGTTTGAGAACTCGGAGGGTGCGTTCGATGATATACGATGGCTTAAAGACCGGCTCATTCGCGAACTGGAAACCGATCAGCCGGAGAAACAGGGGATACTGGGCCATTTAACCCAACTTTTGCTGATTAGTTTGTACCGCACCAGTCTACGTTCCGAAGCCACCGTTCCAAAGTCAGACAATCGGACATTGACCTATTTTCTTTCCTTTCAAAAGTTGATCCGGCAGTCGGTTCATGATCCGAAAACGATTCAGCAATACGCTCGCGAACTCCATATCACCACCGTCCATCTGAACCGGATCTGCCAGTCGATTGTCAATAAATCGGCTTTGCAGCTCGTACATGACTACCTGACGGCCGAAGCGAAAAAATACCTGCTGAACACGTCCTGCTCATTGTCGGAGGTTTCGTACAGGCTAAACTTCAAAGACCCGGCCTATTTTTCCCGGCTTTTCAAGAAACAGACGGGCCTATCTCCCAGAGATTTCAGGAAACAGCAGGGCGTCGTATAAGTAAGCTTCGGAGCCTTCGCTGACCACCTAACCCGAAAGGCCCTGTTTGTTGGTAGACATACCAAACAATCTTCAATATTTTGTGGATTATATTCGTTAAAAGTAAGACCCGCCTGAATTTGCGTTATCTTGGGCGCGGAAAGTTCTGCTCACTAACCTCTATGAAAACCATTACGTCGTCTGTGCTGCTGGTGGTGTTAGGCCTGGCCCTGGGTTTGTCAGGCTGTAATTCGGCCATGCAGTCTTATAAAAAAGGCGTCCGCCACTTCGATGCAGGAGAATATAATCTGGCGCTAACTCAGTTTGAGAAAGCGAGCAAAGGAACCATCGACCCTGCCCGCCTAAACTACTACGTGGCTGAGTCGTATCGGCTCTCGAACCGTTTTGGCGAAGCAGTCCCGTATTATCAGAAAGCGATCGATGCGAATACGACCGAGCCTGCTGCCCGGTTTAATTATGCCTATGCTCTGAAATCGCAGGGCAACTACGCCGAAGCACTGAAGCAGTTGCAGGAGTTTATTGCCAACGCCCCTAAAAACACGGCCAAAGCGACGTTGGATAAGGCGAAGCGGGAGGTCGAAACACTGAAAGCCATCGACATCATTGCCAGGAATAAGTCGATGATTACGTTGCGAAACATGGCTAACCTCAACTCGCCTGGTGCCGAATTTGCGCCCGTAGTACGCGGAGAGGAATTGATTTTCACCGCGTCACGCAAAGAGCAGGTCTACAAAAATAACGGCCAACACATGCTTGGCTTATACAAAACCAAGCTCAATCAGAGACCCGACGAAACGGGTACGTCGCCCGCTCCCGAACCCTTTAGTACGAATGTGTTTCAGGGCGATGTAAACGAAGGAACGCCAGCCTTTACGAAAGATGGTAAAACGATGGTTTTTGCGCGGGGGAATAACGGAAAACGCAAAGGTGGGCTGGATGTTGATTTGTTTATCAGTCGATTAGGGGAAGGGGGCGTATGGAGCCAACCGTTACGATTGCCTATCAGCGACTCGACAGCCTGGGATGGTTCACCCGCTTTTTCGGGCGATGGCCGTACGCTCTATTTTGCCTCGAACCGGGCCGGTGGAGCAGGCGGTATCGACCTGTATCGGACCAGCATCGATGCTTCAGGCCGATTTAGCCGCCCGGTCAACATGGGGCGCGATATCAATACTGCTGGCGACGAAATGTTCCCCTACGTAGGGCCGAATGCGAAGCTGTATTTTGCATCGGATGGGCATCCGGGACTTGGTAAGCTGGACGTTTTCGTAGCAACCCGGTCGGGCGGTGTCACACGCGTAGAAAACATGGGCCAGCCAATCAACTCCCCATCCGACGATTTTGGCCTGATCTATACTGATCCAAACAAAGGATTCCTGGCGTCGAACCGGTCAGGTGGCAAGGGCGACGACGATATCTACTTCTTCCAGGAAGGGCCTGATTCGGATACAACCACGATTGCGCAGAATCCTCCGGCCAATGCCCCCAAAATGGTTCATTACTTTATTGCGGGTACGGTTTCTACCAATGAAACACCTATTACTCCGCTGGACTCAGCGACGGTGAAAGTTATTGACGATGCTACGGGCCAGCCCATTGGCGAAGCCGTAACAGACAAACCCGGTACATTCGGAAAATACCCCTTGCAGGAAGGTAAAGATTATACCGTTCTGGCACAGCGGAAAGGCTACCTGACTCGTCGGGAGCAGTTTACGATGCAGGGTAAAAGTATTCCACAAATATTCCTGACCAAACCGCAAACCGATACAACGTTTACGGTTGATTTACTGCTCGATAAGGCAACGCTCAACAAAACGTTCGTGCTGGAGAATATTTATTACGATCTCGATAAATACAACATTCGTCCGGATGCGGCTGTTGAGCTTGATAAGCTCGTGACCATTCTTCAGGATAACCCGACTTTGAAAATCGAGCTTGGTTCCCATACCGACGCCCGTGCCAGTGATGCCTATAACCAGAAACTGTCGCAGAACCGGGCTAAGTCGGCCGTAGAATACATCGTGTCGAAGGGTATTGATGCCGATCGGCTCACCTATAAGGGCTATGGTGAGACCCAGCTTATCGTGAAAAATGCGAAAACAGAAGAAGAGCACCAGCGCAACCGTCGGACTGAATTCAAGATTCTGGAGCTATAGCAGTATACAGACTATTCCTAAACGCCAAGGCCAACTCTAGCACTAGAGTTGGCCTTGGCGTTTAGGAAGTTATTTAATTGTGAATCGCTCACTAAGCTTCCTTATTTGACCAGTAACTGAGCGTGTTGTTGCTGCCCGTCTTTCACAACAACCAGCGAATAAATTCCGAAAGGCATTGGGCCAATTGGTTGAAGAAGCAACTCCTGAGCATTGGCCCGTGACAGGTTAATGGGCACTTCGAATCCAAGGAGGTTATATAGATGGATACTGGCCGACGATCTTTCAGGGATTACAAGGCGAAACGGCGCATTCGATTCGACCGGATTAGGGTATATGGTCAATCGATCCAGAAGATCATTGGCCGGGCGATAGATGGAAATAATCCGTGAAGTTTCACTGCTTCCATCCCGATCGGCCTGAACAAGTCGGTAATAGTTGTTCCCTAAAGCAGGCGTCTCATCAACAAAAGCATAGGACTGAGTTTCCTGCGTTGTTCCTTTCGACTGTACTTTGCCCAGACTGTCGAATGTTTTCAGGTCGGTACTGCGCTGTACCAGAAAATAATCAGCGTTTTTCTCCCAGGAAGTTGCCCATTCTAGTTTAACGGTTTTCTCTTCGGCCGTGCCTTTCCAGAAAAGCAGACTTACGGGTAAGGGATTGCTTTCCAGGGAAAAGGTACAACTGGCATCACTACTCGGGTCAGCAATATTCATAACCACAAGGCGGGCTGGCAAAGAGCCACAGGGAGTATAACCAGACCCGGTTCTGATTCCGATACCTAAAAACCCCTCGTTACCCGTTGCTCCCCGATCATCGACATAACCTGTGTGGCCACTGGCATCCACATTCTGAATAAGCGCAGCTTCCCGATGCCCCCATGCGGTAGGATTAGGGGTTGCGTCTCGATAAATCCAGCTAAAAATAGCCTGTTCTACCGCATAGGTTGCCGAGGCTCCACAAGAAAGGTATATATTTTCGGATCGCCCCATTGTATACTGACCTGAACTGTTACGTTGCAGACAGTTTGTAGGATAGGTAGCTTCTACTCGTTGAAAAGGAGATGTGCCTCCTGCACCCGTATGTCCGAAGGTGTTATTGGTAAACAGGTAATCAGCATGGGATTGGGCTGTATTATCCAATGCCGTTTCTACACCTTCCAGCGGTTTGCCTAGTACAGCGCCACTGCCATAGTTAATTCCGGCTCGGGCTGCCCGTTCGGCATTGATGAGGTACAGAGCCCGTTGATTATCGGACAAAGTAGCATAGCTGGATGGAAGGGTAAGGGTTCCCAGTGAGTTGGCGGCCAATCCTAATTGAGTTTCTTCGGCGCGTCTTCCTTTGTTGAAGGCCGCTACAATCTGGGCTGTCGACGAAAAATAAGCATCGGGAGCAAAATCGGTTTCGGCAGGTGCTGTCAATGCTACATCGCTTGTCAGGTTGGCTGGAGCCTGGGCAAACAGTTTACCTAAATGGAAAAGGAAAACCAATAGCAGACCAGTAGACGAGTTACGGAGTAATCGTATTTTCATTTTTATAATTTTGGGTTAACTTATTAGTGTAATTTTTGCTAACTTTATCCGTAAAATAGATAATTAATAGTATATTAAAAAATGATAAATATATATTAACTCTATCGTAGAACTAGTTTTTGTGACTGCCTATGTATAAATAGGCTAAAAAAAACGCCTGAGGTGATATCACCCCAGGCGTTTTAATAGTAGGTCGGCTTTACTAGTCTTCCAGAATAGTAATGCTTTGAATTTTATCGCCCTGTTGAATAGAGTCTATTACGTCCAGTCCTTCAACAACCTTACCAAAAACGGTATGATTGCGGTCGAGGTGTTGCGTGTTCTGCCGATTGTGGCAGATAAAAAACTGCGATCCACCCGTATTCCGACCCCGGTGAGCCATTGATAAAACACCTCGGTCATGGTATTGATTATCGCCTGTTAATTCACAGTCGATGGTATAGCCTGGACCTCCAGCACCTGTACCCGTTGGGTCACCCCCCTGGATCATGAAATTGGGAATAACCCGGTGGAATTTAACCCCGTTATAAAATCCTTTTTTAGCTAGCGAAACAAAGTTGTCGACCGTTTTTGGGGCGTCTTTTTCGAAGAACTCGATGAGCATTGTGCCCTTATCCGTGTTCATTTGTGCCTTTGGCATAGTTGCATTTGTTTAATGGGACTGCAAAGGTACGAGTATTTCCTGTGCTATGGTTGAAAACGTCCGGACCCCCAAAAGGCAGTGTGTTTCACACAGATCATACTGACACCTAATAAGCTGTGCTCTATTTGATTACATTTAGTGCTTAACAAAACCACGGATTTATATGGAAACGCCAGACAACCCACCTGTGCCAGACGATAACCAGGCTTTAACCCGCCTGCGACGATTTGAGGATGCCAATGATTTTCTGGAGACCTGCGACCGCTTATCGTCGGGATACGAAAGTGGTCTCTATTGGGAAGATGTTCAACGTGCACTACGTATTGCGGCTGGTCTGGAAAAATGGCCAGACTGACTTCAACCGACCCACTGGCCGTCCCATAAAAACAGCTTTCTCTGGATGTAGCATCTGCTGGACACCAATATCCGATAGACTATAAATTTATTCTTGGAATAAGACAATTGTTTAGTTGCGTTTTCTGGAAAAATGCAACTAAATTGCCTGAGCTTAAGTTGCCAACAAAAGTCAGGCCTGTATGCGGTCTTGCTTTTGTTCAATAGTACCTACGAAATTGAGATGATTAGGTAGTACTACTTGCGTAAGAACTACCAGGAATCTGATTTCTTCTGTTTAGACTAGTGATGGATTCGCCAGGCCGTGGAACAACAACCAATTCCTTATTACGATAATCTACCCGATTTTTTGAAGGCGGTAAAATCCATCGACGCAACGAATCGGTGTTTTGGAATTTTTCCTTTTAAACAGTTTGGCGGGCCGGGCGAAGTAATTCCACCCTTTCGAAGCAGCACCTATGTAGCCGCGTTGGTAACGGAAGGAAGCGGGACCATTCATCTGGATGGGGTTCCGTATCGGGTGCAGCCCGGTACGTTGTATGTACTTCGGCCCTGGACGGTTCGGTCGATTCATAAGCAGGACCAATGGCATGGCTACGTCATTATGTTTACGTCGGAATTTGTTGCCAAACGTTCGGTCCATTCCGACCCTATGCGCGAATACCCATTTTATCGGAAAGGCGCTCAGCCATTGATTCACATTGCCCCAGCCGACGTGGCTGAATTGTACAGTCAGTTTGAATTGATCGACAGGGAATTTAACAGTTCGAATCGAGCGAAGGCCGATCGGCTGGATTTAGCCTATCATTTATTGCAGGCGTTGTTGATCAAAGAGCGTCAGATTTACCGGCAAGCCCTTTCGGCCATTGAGTATTCGCAGCCTATATCCCTGGTTGAACGATTTCAGAGCCTGCTTCAGATGTATTACTTACCCGACCCGAATCAGGACAGCCCAGTTTTACTGACGGTACATGAAGCGGCCGACCGCCTGCATATTCATCCGCATTATTTAAGCGATATTCTGAAGAAATACACGGGAAAAACAGCTTTGCAGCACATTCGGGAACGGACTGTTTTTGAAGCGCAGAACCTGATTCGGAACACCGATCTGACCGTGGCTGAAATTGGCTATAGGCTGAAATTTGAAGATCCTTCGAATTTTACGAAATTCTTCAAAAGTGTAACAGGCATAACCCCACGAGCCTATCGCGAACAAGGGTATGTACTGGCGGCCTGATCGCACAACTGGTAATTTTACAGAACTAACTTTAGGAATCTGCATTTTTTACCATTGAAACTACCAAACCTACCTGTTCTGCCCAATTGTGTGCCCGTAATTTTGGACCTACATTGACCAGAGTTGCTACTAGTTAAGTCGGTATAGCTATCTGATGAGCTTGCCTAACACGTATCCAGGTTTACTATGTGGATTGTCCGCTTAGCGTTAGAGAAGAAATACACCATCGCCGTTATGGCGTTGCTGATTATGATAATGGGTGGGCTGGCCGTAACCCAGATGCCTACCGATATTTTTCCGCGTATCAACATTCCGGTTGTATCCGTCATTTGGGGGTACAATGGTTTGTCGACCAATGAGATGGAGAAAATGATCACCAATTTCTCCGAAACGTCGCTCATCAACAATGTTAGTGATATTCAACGGCTCGAATCGCAGACGTATAACGGTACGGCCGTTCTGAAGATTTTCTTCCAGCCAACGGTAAAGATCGAGGAGGCCATTGCCCAGGTAACGGCCATTTCACAAACCATTCTGGTCCGGATGCCGCCGGGTACGCAGCCCCCCCTTATTGTCCGGTATAATGCCACCGACGTTCCGGTATTGCAGCTGGGCCTTTCGTCGGATAGCCTGACCGAACCACAGATTACTGACTATGCTCAGACGCGCGTTCGTCCACAGATTTCGACGGTGCCTGGGAGTCGGCTTTCGCAGGCGTTTGGCGGAAAAAGCCGTCAGATTGCGGTAGACCTGGACCCTGAACAACTCATTGCCTACAACGTTACACCCGAAGAGGTGACCAATGCTGTGGCGGCCCAAAACCTAACCTTGCCGGGTGGGTCGTTGCGCGTAGCCGATCGCGAATACAACGTCCGGTTGAATTCAAAACCCGATGTTATTTCTATTCTGAACGACATTCCGATCAAGGTAGTTGCCGGGACCACCGTACACATGCGCGATGTAGCCAATGTACACGACGGGGCTGCCATTCAGACCAATATTGTCAAACAGGATGGCAGCAAAGGAGCGCTGATGCGGATCGTGAAAACGGGGAATGCATCGACTACCGAAATTGTCGACAAAATCAAAAATCAGATTTTGCCAACCATCCGGGCGGCTGCCCCGGCCAATCTGCGTGTTGAGGCCTTATTCGATCAGTCGTTATTTGTGCGGGCTTCCATCAAAGGGGTGTTGACCGAAGGGTTGATTGCGGCTTTACTGACGGCCGCGCTGATTCTGCTCTTTCTGGGTAGCTGGCGAAGTACGCTTATTGTGGCCATTTCGATTCCGCTCTCTATTCTGACCTCGCTGGTGATCCTGTATCTGCTCGGAGAAACGCTGAATATCGAAACCCTCGGAGGCCTGGCGCTGGCCATCGGGATTCTGGTCGATGATGCAACGGTTACCATCGAAAACATCCACCGAAATGAAGAATTGGGTATGCCACTTCGGCAGGCTATTCTGGAAGGGGCGCAGCAAATTGCGACACCAACGCTGGTTTCGACCCTGACCATCTGTATCGTTTTTACGTCGGTGCTGTTTCTTGAAGGTCCTGCCCGCTTTTTGTTTGGCCCTCTGGCCGAAGCCGTTGTATTTGCGATGCTGGCCTCGTACGTACTGTCGCGAACGCTGGTGCCAACACTGGCCGATATGATGCTCCGTGGGGAAAAAAGGGAAGGGCATGGGGCAGAGGGTAACGGGTATGAAACTAATCCCTCAGCCCATCGCTCTAATCCCTTTGCCCGATTTTATAATCGGTTCAACACGGGTTTCGACCGATTTCAGGCTCGGTATGTTCGGGCGCTGGAATGGGTACTAAACCACCGTCGGACGGTATTCGTCATCTTTGTCGGTGTCGTGGCTGTCACAGTGGTTATGCTGCCGTTTGTGGGTCGTGACTTCTTCCCCCATGTCGATGCGGGTCAAATCCGGTTGCACATGCGGGCACCTGCCGGGACTCGACTGGAAGCTACAGAGCAGGTCTCCGCAAAAACGACCGAAATTGTCCGGCAGGTAATCCCAGCAGAGGAGGTTGGGTCGGTGATCAGTACGATTGGCTTGACCTCAGAACGGTATAATTTCTTTTTCTCAGATAATGCTACGGCAAGTTCGGCCGATGCCGAACTGCTGATTTCGTTGAATGAGGAGCGTTCGCATGCGACGGATGAGTATGTACGTGCACTCCGGACAAGGCTCCGCGACGAAATGCCGGATGTTTCCTACTTTTTTCTGCCGGCCGATATCGTTAGCCAGATTTTGAACTTTGGTCTGACATCGACCATCGACGTGCAGGTATCGGGCTTTGACCGGGCCAACAACCTGAAAATTACCCGTGAAATGCAGGCAAAAATGGCGCAGATACCAGGCATGGTCGATGTGCACCTGCACCAGGTACTGGATGCCCCCGAACTCTTTCTGGATGTTGATCGCGAGCGGGCAAGCCAGTTTGGGCTGACAGAACAGCGCGTAGCTACGAACCTGAACATCTCACTGAGTGGTACAGGCCAAACCCGCCCTAATTTCTGGCCCGATCCGAATACAGGTTTTCCCTACATTATTGCCGTACAGACTCCGCCGTACAAACTGGATTCATACGATAAACTGCTGCGGACACCGATTACGGCTGGCCAGTCGGATGGCCGCACCCAAGGCAGTCCCCAATTGCTGAGCAACATCACAACCGTAAAACGCACGACGGCTCCCGTTATCATCAACCGGGTCAATACGCAACCAACCTACGACATTTACGGAGGGGTCGAAAAAACCGACTTGGGATCGGTGGCGAAGGAATTGAACAAACTGGTAGCTGAATACAAAACCCAGTTGAAACCGGGTAACGTAATCTCGATTCGTGGGCAGGTGGAAAGTATGGAAAGCGCATTCAATCGGCTGGGCTTGGGCATTGTGTTTGCCGCGTTGTTTGTGTATTTGCTGATGGTGGTCAACTTCCAGTCGTTCCGTTATCCATTCATTATTATCACGGCTTTGCCGGGTGCGTTGTGCGGTATGGTCTGGATGCTGTTTCTGACAGGCACTACCTTTAGTATCCCGTCGTTGATGGGTGCCATTATGAGTGTGGGGGTGGCAACAGCCAACAGTATTCTGCTGGTTAGTTTTGCGAAAGACTATCTACCTGAAGTAGCTGGCAATGCCTATGAAGCCGCGCTGGAAGCGGGAAGAACTCGTTTGCGTCCCATTCTGATGACAGCCATTGCCATGATTATCGGGATGCTACCGATGTCGCTGGGATTAGGCGAAGGGGGTGAACAAAACGCCCCGCTAGGCCGGGCCGTCATTGGTGGATTGCTGCTGGCCACCTTTACAACACTGTTGTTTGTGCCCGTTGTATTCAGTTATCTGGCTCGTAAAACCGACGTTAAGCCTGTAGATGCTTCACCTGTAGCCGAAGAAGTGTAGACCGATGAGTATCATTTATCACATTGTTCTAGCGGCCGACTGGGCCCGTTTCGAAAATGAGCCAGCTTATGAGGCTGCTAGTTTGCAGACCGAGGGCTTTATTCACCTGTCGCAGAAAGAGCAGGTCGATGGAACATTGAGTCGCTATTACCAGAACGTGCCAGATTTATTACTGCTACACGTCGACACGGACAAATTAACGCCTGAGTTACGCTATGAGCCGTCAACTAATGATGACTTGTTTCCGCATTTATATGGGCCGCTCAACAAAGAAGCCATTGTCGTCATAGAACGTTTGAATTGATTGACTTTTAAGGATGTATATGAAAGCGTTACGGATTATTATTCCACTCCTGGCCCTGATTGCCCTGTTTGTTTTTTTCGGGGTATTGCCGCGTATCCGCAATAGTCAGGAGCTAAAGGCCGAAGCCATTGCCGAAAAAAATCGGGAACCGATTGTAAATGCGGTACCCCTGAAAAACGCATCGGATACAACCGGACTGGCATTGCCCGGTCAGATTCAACCCTATCGGCAAACGCCTTTGTATGCCCGTACGCAAGGCTTTTTGCGTCGCTGGTATGTCGATATTGGTACTCAGGTAAAACAGGGACAGCTTCTGGCAACCATCGATGCGCCTGAGCTAGATCAGGACATTGCCCGCGCCAAAGCCGATCAGCAACTTGCCCAAACGAATCTGGAGCGTTTACAAAGTGTGCAGTTGCCGGGGGCAGTCGCCAAACAGGATGTCGATACACGCCAATCAGCCGTGGCTGTTGCTCAGGCCAATGTTCGTCGCCTGGAAGCCTTAAAAGATCTACAGCAGATTCGGGCTCCGTTCAGTGGAGTAATCACCAGCCGTACGGCCGAAAATGGTGTGCTCGTATCACCAGGGGCGGGGCAGCCTTTGTTCACCATCTCCGAAATTGGGACCCTTCGGGTATTTGTTGATGTACCACAAACCTATTTTCAATACGTAAAAGTGGGTTTGCCGGCTACAGTTGTCATTCCTGAATTAAAAAATCAGAAATTTACGGGTAAGGTAGTGCGAACATCGGGAACATTGCGCAATGACTCGCGGACGTTATTAGCCGAAGTGGTTATCCCTAACCCCAAAGGGAATCTGCCGTCGGGTTTGTACAGCCAGGTTAAATTCGACATGATCAATGCCAATGCGCCGGTGCTGATCCCTGCCAATGCCCTGCAAATAACCCCGCAAGGGCCCCAGGTCGTTGTGGTCGATACCGATCAGCGCGTACACTTTGTGCCTATTACACTCGGACGCGATTACGGCACAACGCTTGAAGCCGCCAGTGGATTGACCGGACGTGAATTTGTTGTCACTAATCCGAATGACCAGCTTAAGGATGGACAAAAAGTAAGACTTCGGAAGCCAATAGCCGAAAAAACAGTGGCAAGTAAGTAAATGAAGAAACATATTTTAAGCATCTGGTTTTTGGCTTGTAGTGGGTTGGCCTATGCGCAAACAACACCCGTTAATCCAACCGGAGGGGCCGTCACGATTCAGCCGGGGACCAGCCCCTCAACCGGGCAGGGCACCGTTCAGCCGCAGAATCCGGGAAGTACACCATTGCCCGCCACCTCGGTCTCATCGGCAGACAATGACCTGACACCCGCCCTGACCGTCAGTGGCTTTAAGCGGTTTGGCGACCCTATGCTCGAATCGCTGATTCAACTGGGGCTCGACAATAGCCCCAATCTAAAAGCGGCTCTGAGCCGTCTGGAGGAAGCCCGGATTCGGGTGCGCGTGGCCCAGTCATTTCTGTCACCTTCCTTGCGGAGTTCGGCGTTGATTACAACCCAGAGCCTGTCGCAACACCGCCCGCTGGCACTGACGACGGCGGCACCTGATGAGTTGCCGCGCTTCCAACTGAACACGTTTCAGCTTTTGCCTATCGACGCCAGCTACGAACTGGACCTGTTCAGACGGATTCGGAGCAGCATTGCCGTTTCCGAATTACAGGCGCAGGCCAGTGTAGCCGACTACCAGGCGTTCCGGCTCTCACTGGCTGCCGACATTGCGCGGACCTATCTGCTCATTCGCGGAAATGACGCTGAGCAGGCTGTTTTTCGTCGGAATATCCAGTCTCGTGATACCACGCTTTCAATACTTCGCGAACGCTTCCGGGTGGGGTTGATTAATCAGATCGACGTACAACGTGCCGAAACCGATTATGCAACATTGCAGGTGACCCTGAAAGGGCTGGAACGCGCCCGCGTTGAACTGGTCAATGGATTGGCGCAGCTTTGTGCGCAGGACCCTACTCAATTTTCGGTGCCGTCAGGGACACTTCCGACCGCTGTTCCGGTTTACCCGTATACCAGTGTATTGCCCGAGCAGTTGCAGCGTCGGCCTGATCTGGTTCAGCTAATTCGGCAAAATCAGGTGGCTACAGCCCAGGTTACGCTTCAGCAGAACAGCACACGGCCCAGAGTAAATCTGGTGGGTTCGGGTGGCCTGCTTTCGGGGCGGATCGGGCCCTGGTTTACACCCAGTAGTGCCACGTATATTGTGGGGGTAAATGCCTCAGTTCCGCTGTACGAGGGACACCGCGCCAAGCAAACTATTGCGCTTTCCAGACAGCAGGTGCAAACAGCCCAGCAAACGTACCAGCAGGCCATACAACTGGCCCAGCGTGATGCCGAAACCGCTCTGGATAATCTGACCCTGCTTCGTCAACAGATTGACTTACAGGGTCAGACGCTGACATTGGCCCGCCGGACCGAACAGTATAATCGTGAGCTTTACGTTCGGGGGCTGGCGACTTATCTGGAAGTGCTGGATGCTCAACGTACCATTCTTACAGCCGAGCAACAACTCGCTCAACTACGGAGTCAGGAAATGCAGTATGCGGTAGCCTTACTACGCGCCGTTGGTGGTGATTATTAATTAGTTTACTGATTTGTTGTTTCGGTTTCTATTTAGTTGCCGTCTGCTAAAAAAATAAATAAAACGTGCTTACTGAGCAGTAGGGTCTTCTTTCCGTTTGGTTGGAAATCGTAACTTGGACTTCGAAAATCAGTTATATACTAGCAACTTTGCTATAACTTATCGAAGTATCAATGAATCATACGTATGTAGTTATTATGGCAGGAGGTGTCGGAACCCGATTCTGGCCGTTCAGCCGCACGAGCTATCCAAAACAATTTCATGATGTACTCGGCACTGGCCGAACCTTACTGCAACAAACTGCCGACCGTTTTGAGGGCATTTGCCCCCCTGAGCATATCTTCATCGTCACGAGCTGGCTTTACAAAGACCTTTGTCAGGAACAACTCCCACAGTTGTCCGACGATCAGGTATTGTGTGAACCCATAGCCCGGAATACCGCGCCCTGTATTGCGTATGCGTGTTACAAAATAGCCCAGC
The DNA here is from genome assembly GCF_000374025.1 of Spirosoma panaciterrae DSM 21099. GTDB lineage: Bacteria > Bacteroidota > Bacteroidia > Cytophagales > Spirosomataceae > Spirosoma > Spirosoma panaciterrae. The sequence goes on from NZ_KB893185.1 coordinate 40,419, forward strand.
ATGACCCGGAAGCCAATATTATTGTGGCTCCTGCCGACCACATTATCCTGAAAGAAGAGGAGTTTCAGCGGACGATTCAAACGGCGCTCCAGGCTACAAAAGGGCAGGATATTCTCGTAACCCTGGGCATTCAGCCTAGCCGCCCAGATACGGGATATGGATACATTCAATACATTCCGGAATCGGGCGATGTGATCAAGAAAGTGAAGACATTCACTGAAAAACCGCATCTCGAACTAGCGCAGCAGTTTGTAGCGAGTGGTGAGTTCGTCTGGAATGCGGGTATTTTCGTCTGGAATGTACAGGCTATCATCAAGGCATTTGAACAATACCTTCCCGAAGTTGCTGAGATTTTTGCCGAAGGGGCGGATGTTTACTACACGGAAGAAGAAAAAGCATTTGTCGATAAAGCGTACTCGCTTACCAAAAGTGTCTCCATCGACAATGGGGTCATGGAAAAGGCAGGTAATGTACATGTCGTTTTAAGCGATTTCGGCTGGTCGGATCTGGGTACCTGGAAATCATTGTATGAAGTGTCGGACAAAAACGAAGACTTCAACGTGATCGACGGCCATATTATGTTGTACGATACCAAAAACTGCATTATCAAAACGCCTAAAGATCGGTTGGTTGTGGTCAATGGGCTGGATGGCTATATCGTGGCTGAGTATGATAACGTCCTGATGATCTGCCGAAAAGAAGAAGAGCAAAAAGTGAAAAACTTTGTAGCCGACGCGAAAGAACGAGGCACGGAGTTTGTGTAGCATCGATTAGCTTCCCGAAAGTAGCTATTGCACTTTCGGGAAGCTAAAATCCGCCTGTTAAACAGTCTGCAAGGCAATGGCAGAAATGATCTGTTCGTTAGCGTTGTACATGGTGCTCTACGATTTGTGAAAAAAGTAATTTACCTAAGTTTTTCGCTCCTCCTAACGACCCTATTGCTGGCGTGTAAGGAAGCCGACACAGGTTTTTCGCCTGGAGCCGGTGATACCCGCATTACGGGTACCTGGCGGCTGGTCGAACGGCTCTTTCAGGTCAATGTCAATACGACGGCCTATGATTCGGTCTTTGTCAAAGGCTATTATAAAATTGATTCGACGCTGATAAACGGGCAATACATTAAAGATTCCGTTTTTGTGAAAGATCACTACGTGAGAGATACCATTCAGATCACGAAATCGGTCGATGTTATTAGCCGATACCCGAGTAGCCGACCCCAAACGCTTACCTTCAATACCGACGGCAAGCTAAGCGCCGATGGGGATTCGATGTCGTACTACTTTCCCATCAAATATTACCGGGTCGATACAACCTATCCGGATAGCCTGGGCATAAATTTTTACATCTACACCAACCGGGCAAACGTCTATTTTCAGCAAGGATTACGGTTCAAAGGCGATACGCTTCTATTTCTGCCCCGTTGCGAACGACCGTGCTATTCGAAATTTGTTCGAGCCAGGTAGTTACGCTTCGGCTATTTTGTTGCGGTGAGGGTTACCGACGTGGTACTGAACGGATAATTAGCCAGATTCAGCGTGCCCAGTACCCAGCTTCCCACTTTGGTGCTGCCATTATACAGATCAATGGTGTTGTCGCTCCGTTGCAGGGAAATGGTTTTGCTTTCCGAAAAAGTCGAGCTGCCCGACGAGCTGGCTGTTGTATAGGAAAGGGTAAGGTCAACTTTGTCCAATGCAGTCCCGTTTCGCACGATGGCCGCATTACCACTGGCTACGGTTGTTGACTGGTTGTTGCTCGCCAGGCTAATTGTTGTGAAGGTATACGTTCCCGACACACTTTTGGCCAGATCGGGGTCAGGAACGCTTTCGGTTTTTTTACAGCCACTGATCAGGAACAGACACAGGCAAAGGATAGTAAGCCCGTAGGAAAAAGAATGAACGAGTTTAAACATAGGTTTTAAAAGCTATAAATCTTTGCCATTGCCCTAACTGGAAACGTACCCGCTCCTTTAAACTTGGGTGGCGCAGCCGTAAAGGTAAAGCCCTCATTAGGAACTGCAGACAACTGGCACAGATGTTCGACAATCAGAATGTTGGCCCCTAATAAGGTTGTGTGTACCGGGCGGCTATTCCCACGCGTATCGTCGATATTGTGAGAGTCGATGCCAACCAGTTTTACCCCACAATCGCGCAGATAATCAGCGGCATCAGCTGTCAGGAACGGGTGTTTCTCATAGTAGGCTTCGGTGTTCCAGAAGGTATCCCAGCCGGTATGGATCAGTACGGCCCGGTTTCGCAATTCATGATTTCGGAGATGCTTTTCGGTAATCGCCAGCGTATCGGTGTGTGGAACGCGAATGACGATGCCTTCCAGATCAGTAAATGCCTCCAGACCTACTTCGGATAAATCATGACCATCTTCGAATCGGTGAAACGGACAGTCCAGATAGGTGCCGGTATTGGTAACCATTTCGATCTTGCCAATCTGAAACTCCGTACCCGGCGCATACAATTGGCGGGACCGTTCGCGACTCAGATAATCGCAGATGATGGGGGCGGGGAGCCCTTTGTAGGTGACTAACCCATTCTCAATTGTATGGCTCAGGTCAATCAGGCGATGGCCCGAATACGTGTTGGGTGAATGGCTGCGCTTATGCGGCTCAGTGATGATTTCTTTATTGAAAATTTGGGCTTTACCGACCATCAGTAAACGTAAATCCGCAACGACATAGTCGATCAACTCCTGGTCCGAAATTGAATCACCGTCAATATCCAGTCGAAAGTCTTCACCTTTCAGGCTTCCGCCATTGGTAAACTCGAATGCGAAATCAAACTTTACCCGCTTTTGTGTCATTCTGTTAATAGAACGCAGATTTTTATGAGTGTTATGATGAACACGGATCTTAATCAATCACCAGAATCCGCGTTCTATTTTTTGAATGAAGAGTTATGATTGCCCCCAGCCCTGCGCCCGAATAGGTGTTTGCTGACCCGCTTTGGTAGCCAGAACCACCTGCGAAGGGTCGGCCGTCAGGTAGCCAATAGCCGTAATGCGGGCGTGGTTCGCTAACTTTTCAAACTCCTGCGGGCGAACCGTAAACAACAGTTCATAATCTTCACCGCCATTGAGGGCCGCCGTTACCGGACTAATTTTAAACTCATCGGCAGCCAGGTGCGTCTGATCATCGATCGGGATGTTTTCGTCGAAAATAACCGCACCTGTACCCGATTGATGGCAAAGGTGGAGTAGCTCCGAAGCGAGTCCATCCGAAACATCGATCATGGCCGTAGGGCGAATACCCAGATCGCGAAGCTCATGAACAATGTCGGTACGAGCATCGGGGCGGAGCTGACGCTGAAGCAGATACGACCGCTCTTCGGAAAGGCTCGGTTGCATATTGGGATCGGCCAGGAAGACCTGTTTCTCCCGTTCCAGCAGTTGCAGGCCCAGGTAGGCCGCGCCCAGATCGCCCGTTACACAGAGCACGTCATTCGGTTGGGCCGTATTTCGGTACGTGATTGATTCTTTAGGAACCTTACCCAGTACCGATACCGAAATAACCAGTCCCGAACGGGAGGCTGTCGTATCGCCCCCAACCAGATCGACATTATACGCGGTACAGGCAGCCCGGATGCCTTCGTATAATTCATCGACGGCTTCGACTGGAAAGCGACTACTGAGGGCAATGCCAACGGTCACCTGGATGGGCAATCCGTTCATGGCAGCAATGTCCGAAACCCCAAACGTGATGGCTTTGTACCCTAAATGTTTTAGCGGCACATACGACAGGTCGAAATGAATACCCTCCACGAGCATATCCGTAGCCAGCAGACCGTACTGATCGCCCCAGTCAAATACAGCCGCATCGTCGCCAATGCCCCGTACGGTTTCGGGATGTAAAGGTGATGAAGTGGCTTGCCGGATTCGTTCGATCAGGCCAACTTCGCCAATTGTAGTTAGGTCAGTCATAGAAATAGGTACTAGGGAGCTGTTTTTCACGAACTCTATAGGTAGGATGCATGAAAAAAGCCGCTCCGATTGATTTACGGAACGGCTTTTTTAGAGAATTGGTTTATACCGCCTTACGGATTTGTCAGCGTATAGACGTTGGTACTACCACCCGTTTTCTGGCTGGTCGTTGTCCGGGTCAATTTTAAGTTGTTATCATCAATGGAATTGATTGTAAACGTGATGCTTCCATTGTCGCCAGTTGGCGAAGGGTTCAGATTCGTTAGTTTCAGTGTGTTATCGTCGGGTAGCGAATACTGACCGGTGAAGGTATTACCGTCAAATTCGGTATACTTTACGGTTGGGGCACTGCTCAGATCAAGCTTAAAACTAGCGTAGTTGCGGATATTGTTCGTAGCGCCTTTCGTATAAACAGTGGTGCTGTTTTCGTCTACTTTACTGGCGGTCCATACTTTGGCAATCCGTTCCGAAACGGGAGCCACTTTATTACCCTTACAGCCCATTAGCAGACTGAACATGCTTACTACCGAAAAGAAACCGATAAAATAAGTCTTTCTCATGGTGAATTAAATGCAGAGAATCAGAAGTGGCTAAAGTTACGCTAATTTTGATGTCACTCACAAAATTGATGCCTAATTATTCATTCAACTGATTAAGCGGACGATGTCGCCTGAAACTCCATTACCCGCTTATACGCGCTCACAACTTGCTCTACGCAATGGTCAGGACCGTGACGAGATCTGGTGTGCCTACAACGGCCTTATTTATGATCTGTCGACGTCGCGACTGTGGCGTAACGGTCACCATTATGAACACTGGGCTGGTCAGGACCTGACCGACGAACTGGTCGATGCGCCCCATACCAACAGTGTTTTTGGTCGGTTTCCGGTAGTTGGAACATTACGTTAAACGCAAACTATGTCATTATTAATTGCCGATAGCGGCTCTACAAAAACCGACTGGCGGCTTGTCGATACGGACGGGCAAACCCACGCTATTCAAACGGACGGATTGAATCCATATTATCAATCGACGGCCCAAATGACGGAAACTTTACGCCAGCAACTGCTCCCGCAGGTGGCCCATGCCACCGTCCGTAAGGTTTTTTTCTATGGAACAGGCTGTACAGGGCCAGCCGTAAATCATATTGTGAGCGATTCCTTGCAGGAAATACTGCCTGGCTTACAGGTTGTTGAGGTAAATAGCGATATGCTGGGAGCCGCTCGGGGCGCTACAGGCCATGAACCCGGTATTGTTTGTATTCTGGGAACGGGCTCCAATGCCTGCTGCTATGATGGCGCGAAAATCAGTCGGGGTATTCAGTCGCTCGGTTTCTGGTTGGGCGATGAGGGGAGTGGCGGCTATTTGGGCAAAACGCTGGTCCGCGATTTTTTTCAGGAACGTTTGCCCGCCGATCTTCGTGAGCTATTTCAGGCCCGTTACGCGCTCGACCGCCCGACTCTGCTTGAAAATGCCTATCAGAAACCTTATCCGAACCGCTATTTTGCGGCCTTTACGCCTTTTTTATCGGATCATTTATCGCATCCTTACATAGCTGGTCTGGTCGTCGATGCGTTTACCCTATTCCTGACGACGTATGTGAAACGGTTCCCGGAATCTGGCCAGTGGCCGGTTCATTTTGTAGGATCAATCGCTTATTATTTTGCCGAGCCCTTACGGATAGCCGTTCAGCAAACGGGCCTGATTATGGGAAATATTCTGAAAGCGCCCGTCGAACGTTTGGTTGAATTTCATAAAAATAGCTGAGTATCGGACGTTCACTGTATTTTTGTAGGATGGTTTTCGGTTTATTCCGAAGCTGACAACTACCTGAAAGAATGGCAAATCGGTATTTTTTGAAAGTAAAAGACGTCGTTCGGGAAACACCCGACGCCGTGACAATAAGTTTCTGGCACCCCATCAACGAAGAAGTTCGCTATCAGCCCGGTCAGTTTCTAACGTTTCTGCTCAACATTAATGGAGAAAAAATACGTCGGTCCTATTCGATGTCATCGTCTCCTCACATGGATGTGTCGTTATCGGTATCGGTTAAGCGGGTGCCGGGTGGTTCTGCTTCCAACTATCTCTGCGACCGGATCAAGCCGGGTGATATTCTGGAAACGCTTGAACCCATGGGCACTTTTGTGCCGAAGCTGGACCCGCAAAACAGACGGACTCTGGTGCTGATCGGTGCCGGTAGTGGTATCACGCCTTTGTTTTCGATGGCTAAGTCGGCACTGCACGTAGAGCCCAATAGTCGGGTATGGCTAATTTATGGCAACCGGAATCAGTCGTCGATTATTTATAAGTCGCATCTGGACGCCATGGAGCAAGCCTACGGGCGTTCGCGCTTTCAAGTGACCCATGTACTCAGTCAGCCTACCTATGGCTGGACGGGGGCAGAAGGGCGATTGAATCAGCATTCGATCAGTAAATTGCTGGAACAGCTCCCGACCACTGAGCGGCAGAATGCCAGCTATTACCTGTGTGGCCCCGATGGCATGATGGCCGAAGCCCGCTCGGCCCTGGCCTTACTGGGCGTATCGACTGAACATGTGCATAAGGAAAGTTTTGCGCATGCGCCCGTTACGGCTGGTGATGTGGTGGAAGAGCCTATGACAGCCGCCGATACGGGTACGCCCGAAGTGACGGTGCTGTACGAAGGCAGTGAGTACAAATTTACAGTAGCCCCCCATCAGACCATCCTGGAAGCGGCTCTGGATCTGGATATTGATTTACCGTATTCCTGTCAGGCGGGTATGTGTACGGCCTGTATGGGACGGTGTACCTCGGGGAAGGTTAAGCTCGACGAAGAAGATGGCCTGTCGGAATCTGAACTCAAAGCGGGGTATGTGCTCACCTGCGTGGCACACCCCGTTGGCCCAAATGTGGTGATCGAGATTGAGTAATCGAATCATAAACGCGATAAAGCCGTAAGTTGAGCAGATCGTGTCCTCAACTTACGGCTTTATCGTTTCCTGCCAATATACACCATTCACGCTCAGTTATTGGTACTGACAACGGATGCAGTTGGCTTACTATTTGCCGTTTGCACCGTTGTTGTAACGGATGGACGAGCATCAGCACTAGCTGTAGGGATCGTATTGAGCGTGATAGAAGCGGTTTTGGCCGTAGGCGTTTTGTCCGATTTTGCTACCAGGCTTCTTACCGACACAGCATGCTCATTGTTAAGGGCAGGTGTTACACTGGATTGGTCTTCGGGTTTAGGAGCTGTTGGCGGTTTGGGTGTTGATCGGGGAGCGGCTGGTTTTGCGGTCCGTGCGGGTGGAGCTGGCGCATCAACATCGGGTACGACGTGTGCATCAGGAACAACGGCGGGCGCTGCGGGTGCTTTCATACGAGCCGATGGACGAGCAGCAGCGGCTGGCGGTGCGGGGGGCGTTGGACCATAGGAGAAACCAACACGGGTTCTGGCCGGACGAGCCGCACGGGGAGTAGAACGAATTTTCGGACGAACATTTCGAAGGTCATATTCTAACTCACTCTTGTATGCGTCTGGAGCAGATAAGTTGAAGTCGCCATCAATTTTTACATCTACGTCTACATTTGATAATTGGTCTCCATATTGGCCCATTTCTTCCGACAGGCGCTCCAGGCGTTGGTTTAACTCCTGCGTTTCATGCTCTAGTTTCTCCAAGGGCTTCCGGGCGTCCATCATCCTGGTTTGAGCGGCTTCAATTTGCTGGTTAATTTCTTCGATACGCTCTTCCTGCTTTTTAATTTCAGGTTCCAGAGCGGCTACCTGCTTTTCGACCTCATCCAGCGTTGCCTTTTGCTTGCCCTCCTGATGCATCATTTGCCGTTGCTTCTCGATCAGAGTCATTCGTTGCTGCATCAGTTTCTGTTTGCGCCACTCCAGCATTTGTTGGCTGCGCTCCGATTCTTCAATGGGAAACTGCATTTTTTCCATCTGAAGCTGTAAAGACTGGATATGTTGCGTCTGCTGTTGCATAAGCTGACCCAGGCTATCCATCTTCCGTTGTTTCAAAGTCCGGAGCCGATCAAGAGAATCGTGCGGAACAAGCCCGGATAGTGGGGCAAGAGCATCACGAATTAACTTCTCCTGATTGATTGTCGATAAGGCATTGGTCGGTTCGTTTAGCACATCAGGTAAATGCGTGGCTGTACCTACCGACATATTCGAAAGGTCGATGTGCGATAGTCCTTCCGACAGCGAAGCCATACCGCTCTCGAAAGCATAATTTTTCTCAATGATCGTCAGGAGTATATCGCGGTCAGTCTGAGGAACAGCATCAAGCGATAATTGCCCAGCCATGACGCCATCAAGCTGGTGCTGTAGCCGCGTTATCCGTTCGGCTGATAGTAGCTGGCCTTTCCACACAACATAACTGATATGGCTGTCGTCGGCCATGCCATACTCTGAACGGCTATCTACTTTATGCTTGCGGGTCGTCTTCATCGGACGGGGCTGTACCTTCGTATGTTTGGGAGTATCCTGTTTTTGAACAGCGTAGACCGATACACTCATGAGTAGGATCGTTACGAGCGTCAGCCCCGCCAGGCTACTGTTCGAAATAAAGGGCTTGGTGGGTACACCCAGTACCCGACGTACCCGATGCAGTAGCTGTTGCCGTTTTGAGGCAAACGCCATCGCCAGCGAAGGGGCCTGAATTTGCTGCGTTAGCCGTAATTCTTCAATACGGGCGAGTGCCTGAGCCAGTACGCGTCCATCGCCCCCACAAACCTGAACCGCCAGATCATCGCAGCAATGTTCGCGCTCTTCCCGAACGCGTGCCGAAAGCCACCATAAAGCCGGATGGAAAAAATACAGCACTTCAACGACGGATTGCAGCAGATTTACGGCATAATCGTATCGTTTGATATGCGCTAATTCGTGGGCTAAAACGGCTTCAATCTCCCGAATGGATAGGTTTGCGGCCAGTCCGATAGGCAGTAACAGAACCGGTTTAATGACGCCAACGACCATCGGAACGGCAATTCGCGCCGATTCGCGTACCTGGATGAGCCCCCGAATGCCCATTGCCGAACGAAGTCGATCCGTCATTTGAGCCCAGCCTTTCGTAGCGGGTTGCAGCGCCGTTCGGCTCAGTCGTTGTAGATAAAGCCATCCCCCAGCCAGCCGCAAACCAAATAAGGCTACACCGATCAGATAAACCAGCACAAACTGGCTCAGATGGATTTCGAGAAATTGCTGTAGTTGCTGAGGCCAGGGCAACGTTTGTGTCATGGTTTGCCAGCGTACGGGATACAGAAGCGCCTTGTGGCCATAGACTGGTAAGGTAGTGGTGGCTACGGCAGGCTTATAATACCAGAAAAATGTAACAAGAGAAGCCAGCACCTGTAAGGATAGGGTGGCCACACCGACCTGATAGCGTAACGTGCTGGATCGTTTACGAAGCACATGCAATACAATAGCCAGCGGCAGCACCAGCGCGAAACCCTGCCAGATAGCGTGAATCAGTGTCCAGCCCAGCGCATCCGCTACCGGATTCGACAAAAAATGGAAAGCGTTCATGAGTATAGGAAGTCTTTATGTATAGAAATTCAGTTAATCACATCCTCAATCGACAAAATCTGTTCAAGCAGTTCAATCCGATAAATCCCGGTTCAGGTTGTTTAGGAGGGCTTTGATTTCATCCAGTTCCTCGCGGGAGGCTTTGTGCTGCCCCAGTACCTGCATGACCAGTTTGGAAGCCGATCCCCGAAAGGCGGTTTCAACAAAACGGTCGACCAGATTCCGTTGGGTGTCTTCTTCGGTAACGAGGGCCGTATAGGTGTGCGATCGACCGTCTTCTTCGCGCGAGAGCAGGCCTTTCTCGTGCATAATCTGCATGAGTTTCAGGGCCGTTGTGTACCCAATTTCGCGGTTTTGACTTAAACTGTCGTGCACCTGTCGGACGGTGCTTGGTCCATTGGCCCAGAGCACATGCAGGATTTCGAGTTCGGCATCAGTTGGCTTCATTGTTCATCTACGAAATATTTCGTAGCAATTATATACGAAGATTTTCGTAGATGCAAATTTGTGAACAAAAAAGTTTTGGAATGACTTAATGGGAAGGAGGCTTTGAAGCCGCTATATTGCTGTTTGTCTTTATTTACGAGCCAAAGGATTTTTCTGCTGAGTTACTGATGACTGCCAACGAAACCCTGACCATTCCAGCCCGACCCGCTCGCCCATTTATCGGCGAAACCCTAACGTTGCAAAGCTGGGAAGATGTAAAACCCCTTTACGATAATCTGCTGGAGAGGCCCCTCCATAATGCAGATGATCTTCGGCAATGGCTGATTGACCGGAGCGAGCTGGAATCCTATCTGTCGGAAGATTTTGCCTGGCGCTACATTCGTATGACCTGCGACACGGCTAATGAAGAACTGGTCAACAATCTAAATTTTTTCATTGCTGAGATTCAGCCACCGATGACCGCTGTGGGTAACGAACTGGATCTGAAAGCAGTGAATAGCCCTTACCTAAGCCAGTTAACCGACGAAGGTTATGACGTGATGGTGCGGGGTATGAAAAAAGCCATCGAAATTTTCCGGGAAGAAAATATCCCGCTTCAAACCGAGCTTCAAACCGAAGAGCGGAAGTACGGTGCTATCGTCGGAGCCATGACGGTTACCATTGATGGGCAGGAAATCACCTTGCCCAAAGCCAGCGATCTGCTCCAGTCGACCGATCGGGCGGTGCGGGAAGATGCTTGGCGTAAAATCTGGGAGCGCCGTTACCAGGATCACGAAGCACTCGACCAGCTCTTCGATCGCTTACGAACCTTGCGGCATCAGGTGGCAGTCAATGCGGGCTTTGCTAACTTTCGCGATTATGCGTTCGCTGCGCTGGGTCGATTTGACTATACTCCGCAGGATTGCGTTCATTTCCATGAGTCAGTAGCCGAAGCGGTTGTTCCCCTGCTCAATGAACTGGCAAAGGAGCGGAAGCAAAAGCTTGGTGTCGACCCACTTCGTCCGTGGGATGCCAAAGTTGATGCAGAAGGGCGGGCTCCATTGAAACCGTTTGCGACCGGCGATGAGTTGCTGGAAAAAGCCATCACCTGTTTCGACCGGCTGGATAAGGAGTTGGGCGATGACCTGCGTATTATGCGGGCGATGGGCCATCTGGATCTGGAATCGCGGAAAGGGAAAGCACCGGGTGGGTACAACTACCCGCTCGAAGAAATTGGCGTACCCTTTATATTCATGAATGCAACCTCCAGCCTGCGCGATCTGGTAACGATGGTGCACGAAGGAGGACACGCCGTTCATTCATTCCTGACTCGTGATTTACCCCTAAAAGCCTTCCGAAATCCGCCGATGGAAGTGGCCGAGCTGGCGTCGATGAGTATGGAACTGCTGTCGATGGACCATTGGGACGTTTTTTTTGAAAACCCTGAAGAGTTGCGTCGGGCCAAATTACAGCACCTGGAGTCGATCATCGAAACCCTGCCCTGGGTAGCCACCATCGATAAATTTCAGCACTGGGTGTATGAGAATCCAACACATACCGATGCCGACCGTCGGGAGAACTGGCTTCGTATCTATGACCAGTTTACCGATTCAATCACTAACTGGGATGGGTTTGCCTATTATAAGGAGTACATCTGGCAGCGGCAGCTTCATTTATACGAAGTGCCGTTCTATTATATTGAATACGGCATTGCGCAGTTAGGCGCTATTGGTGTCTGGCGAAATTACCGTCGTGATCCAAAACTAGGGTTAGATGGATATAAACAAGCGCTGAGTTTGGGGTATAAACGACCGATTCGGGACATTTACGAAGCCGCTCATGTACCCTTCGATTTTTCCCAGGCTCATATCCAGGAGTTGATGAATTTTGTGTGGGAAGAGATTCAAAAACTACGATAAAGGCTGTGGGTCAACGGGCAATAGCCGGGCAAACTAGTCATTTATTAAAAAACTAACGACGCATGGTTATTGACAAACGACTCTTTTTCCTATTTTTGCCGAATCAATTCGTAATCAAGTTGCTATGAAACGCGTACTCAATATAGGTTTGTTAGGTGTGTTGGTATTGTCGCTGGCCTCGTGCGATTATCAGAAATATAATTCCGTACGCCAAACAGACTATCGTGCTGGTGATGTCAGCTCAACCTATCGGGCAGGCGATCCAGAGGTATATGGCCTTGGTAAAGATTCGCCAGCCGTTCAGACCCGATATAAATATGCTCCGAATGCGGCTCTGGATGCTAAAGCGGATGAGATTCGGAAAAAATTGTATGGCCCTAACAATACGACCCAAAGTTTGTAGGAACTGCTGAATAGACATAGAAAAGCGATGAATTGGCCAATCACTAGCCGGTTCATCGCTTTTTTTGTTCGTAGCAACAGGCTTCTATACCTTGCGCGTTTTATTCAACGGCCGTACCAAACGCACCGTAAGTGTAAATTTTTGTGTTACTTTGTTGAGTCAAACAACTTGAGAAAAAAGAACTATTTGGTGAGATAAGCCGCTCTACGCATAAATAACTATATGAAAATTGCACTAGTTACAGGTTCGGCAGGGTTGATCGGTAGTGAAGCCGTTGCCTTCTTTGCCGATAAATTTGATCTGGTCGTTGGGATCGATAACAACATGCGCCAATACTTCTTTGGCGCTGATGGCTCTACTGAATGGAACCGAAACCGCCTGGCAGACGCCTATTCGAACTACCAGCATCGCACCGCCGATATTCGTGAAGTGCCCCAGCTTGAAGTCATCTTCAAAGAATTTGGGACCGATATTAAATTAGTTCTCCACACAGCCGCTCAACCCAGCCACGACTGGGCTGCCCGTGAGCCGTTTACCGATTTCGGTGTTAATGCGGTGGGTACGCTCAACATGCTGGAGATGACCCGGCTCCACTGCCCCGAAGCCGTATTTATTTTCACCTCTACCAACAAGGTATATGGTGACAACCCTAATTTCCTGCCGCTGATTGAAACCGAAACGCGTTGGGAAATAGACCAGAACCATCCTTACTTCGAGAACGGTATCGATGAGTACATGAGTCTGGACCACACCAAGCACTCCATCTTTGGGGCCTCGAAAGTAGCCGCCGATGTGATGGTGCAGGAATATGGGCGCTATTTCGGTATGAACACGGGCGTGTTTCGGGGAGGCTGCCTGACAGGGCCTAATCATTCGGGGGCTCAATTGCATGGTTTCCTGTCGTATCTGATGAAATGCGCCATTACGGGCAATCAATACACCATCTTCGGCTACAAAGGCAAGCAGGTTCGCGACAACATTCATAGCTGGGATTTGGTGAATATGTTCTGGCACTTCTACCAGAACCCCCGCCCTGGTGAGGTGTACAACGCCGGTGGTGGTCGTTATGCCAACTGCTCGATGCTGGAAGCCATTGCCCTATGCGAAGAGATTTCGGGCAACAAGATGAACTACCAGTATTCGGAAACGAACCGAAGCGGTGACCACATCTGGTACATCTCGGACCTAAGCAAGTTCAAGCTGCATTACCCCGATTGGAACTGGACGTATGATCTGAAAGAAACGATGATTCAGATTCACGACAGCATGGCGGCCCGGTTAATGAGCCATAAATAAGTTGCCATTGGTTATCATTCATTGTCATTGGTTGTCATTTATTGAGGTGTTGGCTATCAATAAATGACAACCAATGACTACTGCATGACAACGCATGTTACTTGTCCACTTGCATGTATAAAGCGATTGAATTTAATTAGCAATGAGTTTTTTGAAATCTCCTCTACTCTGGGAAACGGGAGGCTGGCTTGCTTTTTTGATTGTCGCAGCTCTATTAGTAAGAGGTGATTTTCGTTCTCAACTGTCTCGTAACCAGCAACTCGGCTTGCTGTTAGCCCTGCTGGGTCTCCTTTTTTTCAAGCGGCTTCCTATTCTGTTTATCAATTGGGAACTGAATCCCGACGAAAGCCAGCTGCTGTCGCAGGCAATTACGCTTAAACACCATCCTGTTTACTGGAAATACATTGATGGGGCTACGATGGGGCCGCTCAGTTCGTATTATGTGGCTTTACCCGGTTATGTCGGTGTTCCCCTGAACTATATTGTGCTGCGCTGGCTGGCGTTTGCGTGTATGGGAGTCAGTGTCGTCAGTGGTTACCTGACCATCGAGAATTTTTTCAATGCGCGTACGGCCCGGCTGGCTTTATTTCCTCTTATCGCTTTTCTGGCCTTTACGACCAACATGGATTTTTTGCATGCGACCAACGAACAGTTGTCGCTGGCACTGATTGGTCTATCGATCTGGCAATATTCCCGATTATGGCGTCAGCAGGCTTTCGACGCTACAACAGGTTTGTTTCTACTCGGTTTTCTGAGTAGTCTGGTTCCCTTTGCCAAGTTGCAGGGCACACCAACGGCACTCGCTGTGGTTCTGGCGGCTTTTCTTAGCCTGTTTGGACAATATTCAGCCATGCCACGTTCCAGATTCTGGCGGGCAGTAGCCAGTTTGGTAGGAGGGGGGCTTGTCTTTCCGGCCTTAGTTGTTGTGCTAACGATTGGCTTTGGTGTTTTTTCGGATTTCATTCAGTTTTACATAGCGGGTAATTTCGCCTACGGTGCCGAAGCATCTTTCTGGGATTTCCTGCTTCTGTTTCCGGCGTTTATCGCCCATACTACCGATTTTCTGGTATTCCTGCTGCCTACTTTTGCCTTGATACTTGGCTGGCTGCTCATAAGGCCGCGCCATGCAGAAAACAAAGTTAGCTTGCTGCTGTTTGGTCTTGGTCTGGTAATAGCCAGCGGATATGCGATCATTAAGCCGGGCAATGCTTTCACCCATTACCTGCTTTATCTGACATTTCCGGTTTGTCTGGTAAACGCCTGGTTTATCGATAAGCTTCGGAAGTCGCTGCATACGGTTTTATGGGTTGCGTTTGTCGTACTCTCTGTTGGAGTAAGCGCATTTTTACAGGCTGACAGGCCGGCCAGCGACCCGCTAACCATTTACAAGAAGACGCCGTTCGATTTTCGGTTTTTCCGGCGTTCGCCAACGGCTCAGGAGGCACTTAAACTGGCTAAACCGGGCGAAGATCTGGTGGTGTGGGGCTGGGCACCTATGTATAATGTGCAGACACAGATGCCACAGGGGGTTTGTGATAACCACGTTATTCGCTGTGTGATGGGATCAAACCAGCCTGTTCACCGAGCGCGATACATACGGAATCTGGAAGCATCGCGCTCGCCCGTATTCATCGATGCCGTTGGTCCGAACTCAATCTGGCTGAATGATCGCGCCCGGTTTGGCTATGAGATATTTCCCGAATTGAAAACCTATATCGACCAGCATTATCAACTGGTTGGCGAAATAGAACATAACCGTGTGTTTGTCCGAAAAGATCGGTACAAACCCCTGCTAAATGAATTGTCGAACAACGAGTAGAACCTGGAAAAGCTTTTGACCATTCAGGTTTATAATTTCTAAATCATATGTGGACGAAAAAAGGACTGATTTATAAGCCCGATGGCTCAAAACCATTTAGCCGTACCCACGCACAGGTGCCTTTTGGCTATCCGATGGATGGCAAAATCCGGGTTTACTTCTCCACGCGCGATGAAAACATCAACTCGGCCGTTTCGTTCGTTGAGCTAAACCCCGATAATCTTTCTGAAGTTACCTATGTGCATGATCAGGCCTGCCTAACAAAAGGCGCTGTTGGCATGTTTGACGAAACGGGTACGATGCCGTCGTGGTTTTTGCCCGTTGGCGACGAAATCTGGTTGTATTATACCGGCTGGAACAAAAGTGAAACGGCCAGCTATCGACTGGGTATCGGCCTGGCCATCAGCCGGGATGGCGGCCTGACGTTTGAGCGGAAATTTACAGGGCCTTTGCTCGATCGGTATATTTTCGATCAGGTTTGGGTTGCTCAGCCCTGTGTGATGCGCGAGGAACAGGCCGACGGGTCGATTCGCTGGCGTATGTGGTATCTGTCGTGTACCAAAATCGAAGTGATCAATGGTCACCCGGAGCCGTTCTACGATGTAAAATATGCCGAATCGACCGACGGTATCCATTGGGAGCGCACAGGAAAGGTATGTGTGGGCTATGATGAATTTACCGATGCCATTGGTCGGCCTACGGTTTATAAGGACGGAAATTTGTACAAAATGTATTTTTCGTACCGCAATTCGCTCAACTACCGGACCAATGTGGAGCAGAGTTACCGGATTGGTTATGCAGAGTCTGAAGATGGAATCGACTGGGTTCGGAAAGACGAGCTGGCAGGTATCGAGCGTTCAT
This sequence comes from Spirosoma panaciterrae DSM 21099, assembly GCF_000374025.1. GTDB lineage: Bacteria > Bacteroidota > Bacteroidia > Cytophagales > Spirosomataceae > Spirosoma > Spirosoma panaciterrae. The sequence continues at coordinate 56,588 of NZ_KB893185.1, forward strand.
CAGAAGGCTGGGATTCGCTGATGATGGACTATTGCCATATTTTTCCGCATCAGGATCAGTGGGTTATGTTTTATAACGGCAATGGATTTGGGGCATCAGGGTTTGGGTATGCCACACAATCAAAAACTGATTAAAAACAGGCCGTTGTTGACCAAAATCAGTAGGGGGTAATTTGGATTTTGTCTAGGCAGCCGCCTATTTTGTACTAAATCAGTATCTGGACAAACTATGAAAGAATTAGCAAAATACCTGATAAAAGTTGATGCCGAATTCAAGGATGGTCAAATCGTGCCCGAAATACCGTTCGAGGAAGTGATGGCATTGGTCAACGAACCAAATATTGTTATTGTCAAATCAGGCATTCCCGAAGAAATGCTTCGGGGAACGATTGCTGCTACTCGATCCTGGGCAGCAAAAACACCCCTGGCCGAAGCGCCTGATTCGTTTGATAACAACCAACATAAACAGCGCCTGCATATTGCTAAAATTCAGCAGGCGCCCCAACTATTCCACGACCATACGTTCGATGCTATTCTTGATCTGGAAGAACCAACCAAAACAGAGCTGTTGAGCGTTTTTAATCCACTTCGCCAGTTCTGGAATAACCTTACCGGGAATAAAGAAGAATACGGTATCCGCAAGGGACAGCCTTATTTTCACCCGCAGGTAACCCACTACCCGTTGGGCGGCAGCTTCTTCGGACGGCACTGGCACCCGCTCAATCCGCAAAAAGTAGGCACTATTCTGGCCCTGAATCAGTACGGTAAGGATTACACATCGGGCGGAACAGGCTACGTAATCAACGATCATATTATTGAAACGGAAGGCTATCAGGACATGGGTGACATTATCCTGTTCCGGTACGATCTGCCCCACTGGGTAAGTCCTTCGAGCTTTGCCGATCGGTTTAGCTGGGATGATCCCGCTGGTCGGTGGGTGGCGATTCTGCCTTTCTACGATCCGTGGGGAACACCCGCTGAAAAAGATGAGCCTCAAGGCTGGAAAGAACATATCCAGACCGCTAAAGCAGTAACTGTTTAAACTAAATAGTCGTTAGAATTGAGGAGCGAGGAGTGAGAATGGCTGGCGCATATTGTCTATATTGCGCCAGCCATTCTCACTCCTCGCTCCTCAATTCTAACGACTTACTCTATTATGCCGAAGGTTAGTGTACTGATTATCACATATAACCAGCACAAGTTTATTCGTCAGGCTATCGACAGCGTTTTGGCCCAGAAGACGAATTTTCCTATTGAAATACTAGTAGGGGATGATTTTTCGACCGATGGCACACGGGAAATCATTCAGGAGTATGAACGCCAGCATCCTGGCCTGGTGATTGGCGTACTTCATCCGCATAATATGGGTAAGAATGGGGGAATCAATTTTTTAGAAACCCTAAAACGAGCCAAAGGTGAATATTACGCCCTGATCGATGGCGACGATTACCTGACAGACCCGCTTAAACTACAGAAGCAGGCCGATTTGCTGGATGCCCATCCCGATTATTCGATGACGTTTCATAATGCGTTGATTACCTACGAAGATGGAAGCCCTTCGTACATACTCAACGGACCGGATATGAAGCCATATTATACGGTCGATGATTTGATCGGAGAAGATGAGATCTGGTTTATGGCTACGTCGAGTACTATGTATCGGAACAATATAAAAGAGTATCCAGCCTGGTTTCGGGAGTCGTCCAGTGGTGATATTCCCCGATTGATTCTGAAAGCCAAACTCGGCAAAATTGGTTATATTCCTGATGTTATGTCGGTATATCGGAAAAACCGGGCTGGTGCCAGCTTTCACGACAATGAGCGCGATGAAGTATTTTTGCGCAACCGGATTCAGATGTACAGTAATATAAACAAAGAACTGGGGTATCGGTACAATACGGTTCTTCGCCGAAATATTGCCCGGTACTATCGCATGATGCTGGATGCGAAGCAGTATGAGGGGAGCTATTTCCGGCGTGCACGGATTGCCATGAAATACCTGTCGATGGCTAAGCCTGAGTGGAAAAAGGCGAAAAAGGTGATTATTGAGTATATTGTACCGAAGCCATTAGCCAAATTGTATAGTACTATACGACTTTTACCATATAGGTAACCATTTGCACAATTTAGTCTGATGTTCAGCGTGTACGGTTACTTCCTTTAAGGGCGTGTACTCACCAGAGCCACCAGACTTTCATCCATAAAATCAATACATACGAATGAAATTAAGTGTTGTCATACCTGCTTATAATGAAGAAGAGTCGTTGCCACTTACGCTACGGTCTCTCTACCAAACCCTGGCAAAGCACGGAGTCCCGCACGAAATCTGTGTAACCAACGATAACTCGAAAGATGGTACGCTACGGGTGTTAGAGCAGTTGGCCGCTACTGAAATTCCGACCTTAGTCTATTACACCAACCCCGGTCCCAACGGATTTGGCTATGCCGTACGGTACGGTCTGGAGCGGTTCACGGGCGATTGCGTGGCCGTTTTTATGGCCGATTTGTCCGACGACCCTGAAGATCTGGTTAAGTTTTACAACAAAATGCTTGAAACCAATGTGGATGCCGTATTCGGTTCGCGTTGGGAGAAAGGAGGAAAGGTTATCGATTATCCAGGGCTGAAGAAGTTTATTAACCGCATTGCCAACTTCATCGTCCGAATCATGATGGGTATCAAATACAACGATACCACCAATGCCTTCAAACTCTATAAACGAGAAACGATAGAAGGCGTAAAACCGTTTTTAGCGCCCCATTTCAACCTTACCGTCGAACTACCACTGAAGGCAATCGTACGTGGCTATACCTATGCTGTAGTGCCCAATAGCTGGACAAACCGCAAGTATGGCGAGTCGAAACTGAAAATCAAGGAAATGGGTAGTCGCTATTTTTTCATTCTCCTGTACTGCCTGATTGAAAAATACTTCTCACGGGGCGACTTCCGAAAGAAATCCGTTAACGCACCTGCCCAAACCGTCAGTCGGTAATTGCCTTATCCGAATATTCCCTTTAAACCTGGGATTTGATAAATGGCAACAGTCTGGACTACCGCCCAGATGGTGCCGCTGATGAGCATATAAAGCAGCAATTGCCCCCGTTTGACGCCGAACGATATGGCCAGTATGGTTCCTCCGATAGGGGTCAGAATGAGAGGGGTCAACAGAGCAATGCCTGCCATACCTGCCCGTTTCCAGATGCGAATGGCTAAACGGGTGCGCCGGGTAAACCGTTTGGGCGGAGTAGGTCGATAGCGTTGCCACAAGGCCTGCAGGGCTGCGCCCGCATAGGCCACGACTACCACGCTCAGCATCATACCCAGGGTTGTAAAAATCGCCGTTTCGAGCCAGCTAAGTCCAAGCGCCACCCCTGTTAAAGGCCCGCCAATAAATTTGATGGTACTGGCAATTAGAACAGAAATATACTTGGCAATCGGCATGGTAGTGATGGATCGGACAGACGAAATATCGCAAGGGAACAACGAAACAAAAGTATCGGTTGTTCAATTAATATGCCGCTGATTCGTTCATCCTATCCCGGCCCGCCAGCTTATCAGTACAACGGGCATCTCCAAACCATTATCCCAAGCCTGACGCGCGTAGTTACTGGGGTTACTTATGAGCGCGAACGACTGACACTTAGCGATGGTGACTTTGTTGATCTTGATTGGATCGATAAAGGGCAGAACCAATTACTTGTGCTTACGCATGGACTGGAGGGCGATAGCAACCGGCAATACATGCGTGGTACGGCCAGGTTGTTTTCTGAACATGGTTACGATGTATTGGCCTGGAATTGTCGGTCGTGCAGTGGTGAAATGAATCAGGCCTTCCGGCTCTACAATCACGGTGAAATTGGCGATTTGAGCGAAGTCATTCAGCACGTACTCCAGCGAAAAGAATACCGGAAAATTGTGCTGGTCGGTTATAGTATGGGTGGAAATATTACCCTGAAATACCTTGGCGTACATGGCAAGCAACTTCCTGATGCTGTTAAGGGAGGAGTCGCTGTTTCGGCGCCAACAGATTTGGGGGCTAGTGCCCTATTGCTCGACCGGGCATCAAACTGGTTCTACCGAAAGCGGTTCATGAAAAAACTGATTGTTAAAATCAGTGAGAAAGACGCCAGGTTTCCGGGCAGGCTGAATATGAGTAAATTAAAGCAGGTGAAGCAATGGCGTGATTTCGATGAGTTTTTTTCGGCACCTGTCAATAATTACCGGGATGCAGAAGATTTTTATACCCAGGCATCGGCCGTTAATTTTATGCCGGGCATTGCTGTGCCCGCCTTATTGCTAAATGCTCAGAATGACCCACTTCTCTCGCCCGAATGTTCGCCAGCCTGGTTAGCCGAGACCCACAAACTGATTTTTCTGGAAACGCCACAAAAGGGAGGGCACGTAGGTTTTCAGATAGCTGGGGATACGTATACGTACGCTGAACGATGCGCCCTTGCCTTTGCCCAAACCATTTGATCGCTTTAACTCGACGCAATGCGGATCAGCTCATTGATCTGAGTAATGATCGAGACATTATCAGGAGTATCTATGTCTTGCCCAACAACCTGATAGCCGGTCAGTAATACCTCTGCCTGAGAAAAGGTACTGGCTAAACGGTTGACAAATTGCTGGACTTCGTGGTTGGCCAGAGAGGAGGTCAGAACCGTAAACAGGTAATCAGGCTTGTACCGACTGTAAGCAGAGGTCAATTCTCTGAACGGTAAGCTCTGCCCGAAATAAATCACTTTGTTTGACCTTGATCGGATAATGTAGTTGGCAAATAATAAGCTGATCTCATGATATTCTCCTTCGGGTAAAAACAGCATGTATTTTTTACCCTTGGTCGTCTGGATGGGGAGACTATCAATAGCCGCAATGAGTTTCTGCCGGATCAGGCTGGTGATGAAATGCTCCTGAGCGGGACCTATCGATCCGGTTACCCACAATGTACCGATCCGGCTGAGAAACGGATAAACAACATTCAAATAGGTATTCTCGAAGCCAAACTGACGCGTATTGGCAAGCATAACCTTTTCAAACTGTTCTTCATCCAGATCGATCATAGCCAGTGTAAGCGCCTGAATCTGATCGGGATAACTAAGTGGCTTCTCTGAGATCTTGAGCACTTCCTGATATAATTCTTCGGAGGAAAGCTTCGAAATTTCAGAAATTTTATAACCGTGATCTTTCAGCAAGGCAATGTTCAGCACGAGTTTAAGATCCTGATCGTCGTAAGTGCGGATATTCGTGTCTGTACGTTGTGGAGCGAGGATAGTATATCGTTGCTCCCAGATGCGCAACGTATGGGCTTTTATACCAGAAAGTTGTTCTAAATCTTTGATCGAGTAGGTGCTCATACCACTAAAGGGCTCGGTTGGATAACCTCAAAACGTGTATCAGTAAATAGTCTTTGCAAAATACAACACCAGAGAAAAAGTTTTGTTTAATGTATAAAGAAAAAAGCTAAACAAAACAAAAATTTACTCTAGGTTATCAGCTACAATCGGACGATCTGGAGAGCGATTAGAAAAGCCATAAAAAAAGCCCCGACGTTGTCAGGGCTTTTTACAAGGGGGGTGAAAGACGGGGCTCGAACCCGCGACCTTCGGAACCACAATCCGACGCTCTAACCGACTGAGCTACATCCACCGTTTTGGAAGTGCAAAAATAATAAAAAGTGGAAAGTGAAGCGTGAAAAATGAAAAGTATTTTTTCAGATTCGTTATTTTTCGCGCTTCACTCCTTTATCCATTAAGCTTGCTTACCTTGCTGGAAACGCTTTTCAGCAGCATCCCAATCAACAATATTAAAGTAAGCCGCTATATAATCGGGCCGGCGGTTCTGGTATTTGAGGTAGTAGGCATGCTCCCAAACGTCGAGGCCAATGACCGGGAAGCCCTTCACCTCGGCAATATCCATTAGGGGATTATCCTGATTTGGCGTCGAAGTAACGGCCAGTCCACCTTCAGGCGTAACGATCAGCCAGGCCCAGCCTGAACCGAATCGAGTTGTAGCCGCTTTGGTGAATTCATCTTTAAAGGCATCGAACGAGCCGAATTTTTCATTAATGGCATCGGCTAGTGCACCTTTAGGCTGACCACCCCCATTGCCAGAAATCGTATTCCAGAACATCGTATGGTTGTAATGGCCACCACCATTGTTACGAACAGCAATGGGGGCTTTGCTAACAGTCGCCAGCAAATCTTCGATGGATTTATTTTCCAGATCGGTACCGGCAATAGCGTTATTCAGATTCGTCACGTACGCATTATGGTGCTTACCGTGGTGAATTTCCATCGTTTGCTTGTCGATATTGGGTTCGAGCGAATCACTTGGGTAGGGAAGCGGGTCTAATACAAATGCCATTGTATTGATAAGTTAGAATGAAAGATTACTCGGTTGGGTTAACAAGCCTGTGCCAAATTATGTTCTTAGACGATTAAAAAACTTTGCCAGTAAGGCCTGACTTTCCTCAGCAAGTATCCCTGTTTCGAGCCGCGTTTTGGGGTGTAAAAGAGGGGTTTGAATGCGACTATAGCCGCGTTTGGGATCGCTGGCACCAATAACCAACCGGCCAAGCTGCGCCCAGAACAAAGCGCCTGCACACATAACGCAGGGTTCCAGGGTAACATAGAGCGTACAGTCGGTCAGGTATTTGCTCCCTAAGTAATGTTCGGCGGCTGTGATGGCCATTAGCTCAGCATGGGCCGTTACATCAGTTAATTGTTCGGTTTGATTGCGTGACTTGGCAATAATTCGGTTCCGACAAACAACCACGGCACCTACCGGGATTTCGCCCGATTCGGCTGCTTCTTCTGCCAGCCCCAGCGCAATTTCCATAAAATACTCGTCGGGCATAGTCGTCGGTTGTTGGTCGTGGTCCATCATAGCCTGTGAATCTGTAAGGATGGACCACGCGCGACTTACATTACTGCTTCAGTATTTTTCGGACCGTTTGGCGGTCGCCCACCTGTATACGAAGGAAGTATACACCATTGGGCTGCGAACTTAAGTTAAGCTCATTCACTTTAGCCCGTGTAGTTTGCTGCAACACAGACTGGCCGCTGGCATCAACGAGCGATAACTGAGCGGGGTCATGCATCAGTGATAGGTCGAATTCTACCGTGAGCCGGGTTTCGGTCGGAACAGGATAGGTCTTAACCAGCGGATCAAGCGGATTATCTTCTACGCCCAGCAAAGGAAGTATGGTAATCGATGCCGTACCCGAAACAGGTCCGCTACCGCAGAAATTAGTCACCTGAGTTAATCGGTAGGTTGTATTGCGAACGGGTCTTACTTCGACAAGTAAGGGGTTGGTACTGGTAGTAAGTGAATAATTTTTGAGGCTATCCGCATAGGTAGCTGTCCAGGGAGCATCTCCGCTAAAGGTAAGGGTCAGATTAGCGGGTGAGCCTTCGTAAATGTTTTGGGAGCCGGTCAGGGTGGCGCTGGCTACCGAGCGTACTGTAAGTTGGGTAGGGCTGTTACTACCCGTAATACCAATTTCCGGATTGTCGGCATTGACCCGAACATAGTACTGTCCGCTCGGCACAGCCGCTGGTAATATGCCTGTAATGGGTGAGCTATTCGCTGTATTCGATACGGCGTATTTTTTACTCGTATCGGCGGCACTGACCAACTCTATACGGAAGGCATTGCCTGAGTTAAATTGTCCGGATGTGGTAAACGGAATTGTAACCGACGTACCCGAGCAAACTGTCGACGAAGCAAATGAGCTTGTTGAAACGGTTGGCACCCGAACATTGATCTGGGCAGTAGATGGGTTGCCGGGCAATCCGAGTCCACAGGTGTTTGATACGGTGACAATCTGATAAATGGTATTACCACGCGGTAAAACGGAAATCGTTGTATCGGCTGAACGCGAAGTTCCCGAATAGCCACCCGTGAGCGTATAGCTGAATGGGCCGACACTAGTGAATTTAAGGTTTAAAGGCGCTCTTTGCCCCAGGTTGACCGTTTGGGTTGGAGCGGTCAGTGCCAGAGTGGGCGGAGCGCTAACAAGTACCCGAACGGTAGTACGTGCGCTATAGCAGCCATACGATGCGATTTGATACACATAAAATGCATCGCCTTTAGGATCGGTGCTTGGCGTGAACGTAAAAGGCACCGCAACGTCGAATACGCGCCCGTAGGGGTCTATCCATTTCAGCTTACTACCCGCTTCGCCTGTGGCTTCGAGCGGAGCTGGTTGGTCATTCAGGCAGTAGCTTACCAAGGCTTTGGCGGTAGGGGCGGGCGGACTTACGATCAGGACGTTGATTCTGGCTTTACTGCTTTCGCAGCCGTCGACAGTTTGGCTCACATCGTAGTTTTGTGTACCGCCCCTGTCGATCGATGGGGTTGGCGCACTCGGATACGAGTTCCCGTCGGTATTGTACCAGCGCAGGTTTTGTCCGTTGGCTCGTGAACTTAAATCCTGAACATTTTGGGCGGGCTGGTCCTGCTGGGCCTGGCAGTAAGTAATATCCGAGACTGATGGAGCACCCGGGAGGGGTTTGATCGTAACCGTAATGGTAGCCTTGGGGCCTTCGCAGTTTTCATTGGATGTTTGCGAGACTTTATACGTCTGCGTACCTACAACATCTGTGCTGGGCCTTGGAGCATTCCCCCCTAATGAGTTATCGGAAGCGTCGTACCATTTCAGGTTTGATCCGGCAGCGCTCAACGTTTGTGCCTGGCTCCTGTTGCAATAGCTGACCGGACTTACGCCTGGAGCGCCCGGTGTACTTTTCACACGTACGGATAAGCTGGCACGAGGGCCCTCGCAGCCATTTAACGTCTGGCTGACATAATACACGGTAACACCCGGTGTGGCATTCGATGGTGTTGGAGCATTCGCTGAAGCAGTTCCTCCATTGGCAGACGTGCCGTACCAGTTTGGGGTAGCCGTATTTACTAAGGATGCTGTCAGGGCTGGTGCGCTGGTGCCCTGGCAAAAGTCGATACTTGATGTTCCTGGTGCATCAGGGGTATCTTTAACCTGAACCGGAATACCGATCCGTTCGCTTTCGCAACTGTTTACGGTCTGGGTTACGTAATAAGTTTTGGTACCGATAGCGCTGGCGTCCGTGCTCGGTACGGTAGGGTTCGATGAAGCAGTTCCTCCCGACGCATTCGTACCATACCATTTCAGACCTGTTCCGGTAGCCGATAAAGCAGAAGCCGTAGTGCCCTCGCAATAAGCACCGGGCGGAAAGATGGTTGGTTGGGCCGGTACAGCATTGACGGTGAACGTTATCGACGCACGAGGACCTTCACAGCTATTGACCGACTGACTGACATAATACGTGGTTGAGCCTGTAGTAGAGGTCACTAGAGCAGGGGCGTCGCTGGTGGCTGTACCGCCAGAAGCCGAAGTGCCATACCAGTTCAACGTGCCTCCTGCCGACGCGGTAGCTGATAAATTATAGCCTGAACGATTCTGGCAGCCAAGAATCGGACTGGAAACACTGGGTGCTCCAGGGGTTGGTTTAGTGATAACGGCAATACTTGCTCTTGAGCTTTCACAACCATTTAACGTCTGGCTGACATAATAATTCGTCGTTCCAGCCGAACCCGTATTGGGTGTAGGTGCTACAGACGAAGCCGTTCCTCCCGAAGAGGCTGTGCCGTACCAGTTCAACGACGCACCTCCTGTGGCAGTTGCTACTAAGGCTGAAGCGGGCTGGTTTTGGCAATATTGGGGAGGTAGAGTGGTAGAGGGCTCCCCAGGTGAAGCTTTCGTTGTAACGGTAATAGCTGTTCTTGAGCTTTCGCAGCCATTGACTGTCTGGCTCACGTAATAGGTAATAGGGCCTGTATTGGATGTCGATGGGATGGTTGCATTGCTATTGCCAGTTCCACCCGTCGCGGCTGTTCCATACCATTTCAGGTTTGAGCCGGTAGCGGTTAAAGCGGGCGCGCTTACCCCCTGGCAATAGGATAACGAAGGCGTTGCAGTAGGAGCTGCGGGAATGGGGTTGGCGACATAGTCAACTTGAACCATGTCGCTGGTACAACCATTTCCATTTAGCTGGCTGACATAGTAGGTGCCACTGGCAGTGGGTGAAGGAGCCGAAATAGGTTGTTTACTTTGGTTATACCAGGCCAGACTGACACCCCCTGCCGTGAGGGTTGCGTTCAGAGATGTTGGCGTTCCGGCACAACCATTTTGGGGCGAAGAAACGGTAGGCTTATTAGCCGAATTGACTGTAAAAGCGCTGCTTTCCTTCGATTGAACTGGCGAACCCGTACTTGAAAGAACCCGTATTTTGTAATTGGTGCTGGTTGGTGACGAAGCCGGAATGGTGACTTTAACTGATGTACCTGTTCGACTGGAAATCGTTGTTAGGGAAGTAGGATAGGCATTCCCCGTTACATCGGATAAAGAAATAGAGAACGTATTCCCACTCGCAAACGAAGCACTGGTTACAAATGTAACGGTAACATCATTGCCGGGACAAACCGCGTTTGTTGATAAGGTGACGCTATTGATGGTCTGCGCGGAGGTTCGGTTGACCAGGCTAGTGAGGCCCAGCAAGGCTAAGAGGTAGAAGTAAAAGATACGGCCCTTCATAAAAATTTGAGCAACTAAGCTTATATGGGTTCTAAAGTTAACGCATTTATGCTCGATATTCAGCCTGAAGTAAGCTGGTATCGGATGGTGTAAGTAGAGCAGGTAGGCTCTATATCAAGTCAAGTTGCTTTAATTCAGGGTTTTAATCTTTCGATGGGCAATAATACTAAGCAAAAAATCATATGTATGGGAAAGCCCTAGCAAGAAGAATGCCACTTCTGAGAGGAAGTGGCATGGTCTGGTTCTATGATCCCAGAGAATTACCGTTTAATCAAGAAATGGCTATTGAATGGCACTATAGATCACTTCATGAATGCGTCGACGAAGTTTTGTGGTGTTGATCGAATTGTTTCCGGCTGTTGGATAAATCCGGTTCGATAGGAAAACAAAGATCAATTCTTCGTCAGGATCCACCCAAACCACATTTCCGGTGAAACCCGTATGGCCAAACGATCGGGGCGATACCTGGGAGGCCATGTATACGCTACTTGGGCTTTCTGCGTTTGGCTTATCCCAGCCCAATGCCCGGTGGCTGCGGTTACTTAGGGTTTGGGTAAAGTACGGCACAGTCATTTGATTTAAAATCCGCTGTTCGCCATACACTCCCTTTTGCAGATTCATCTGTAACAAAGTCGCAATATCGCGGGCATTTCCAAACAGGCCCGCATGGCCCGAAATGCCCCCCTGTACAGCAGCCATCTGGTCATGCACGGTCCCCACAAGCAGTTGATTCCGATAGTAGGTATCCTGCTCGGTTGGCGCGCATTGCGGATGAGCCAAACGTTGAAGGGGCGTAAAGCCAAGCTGGTGCAGGCCCAGGGGTTTATAGACGTTCTCGGTTACAAACTTGTCCAGAGGCTGCTTGCTAACCCGCTCCACAATTTTTTGCAGCGTCAGGAAATTCAAGTCGCTATATACATACGCTGGTCGGCCAGCCTCGTCGGTTTTTTTCGACATCGGCGATTGGACCACCCATTTCCAGACGGAGTCTTTTAAGGCCGGTACTCCCCAAAGGGTCGGCGCAATCTGTAAAGTATGCAGACTGTCCTGAGTGGCCGAGTAATATTCTGCTTTCAAACCACCGCGTGGATTACGGGTACGATCCCAGGTAGTAGGGTAGAACGATACCATCCCCGACTGATGCCAGAGCAAATCCTGAAGGGTGATGTTTTGTTTATTGGTGTTGCGAAGTTCAGGTAAGTAAAACGACGCTTTCTGGCTCAGGTCAATCTGCTTACGGTCGTAAAGGACCATGACCGATTGCAACGTAGCCAGCACTTTGGTAAGTGATGCCAGATCGTACAGGGTTTCGTCGGTTACTTTTTCGGCCCCGGCTGCATAAGTTAGGGCACCGAAGTTTTTGCTGTAAACCACCTTTCCTTTTCGGGCAACCAGAATTTCGCAACCCGGAACCACATGATTTTTAACGGCGCTCTGGGCTATCGCATCAATCTGGTTCAGAACGGTCGTTTTCATGCCAACACTTTCGGGGGCTCCGGCCGAGAGCCGACCTTCGGGGTCGGTACTCATGCCCATTCCCACTTTCATATCATCGTGCGACGTCGAAACGGGCAGCTTTCCCCGGGCTCCCAGTCCGCCAAATAAAACCTGAGGGACTACGCGCTCCATGGCGTCCATCTCCTGATAGGCACAAACCAGCGCATCGGCTCCGGCAAACTGGGGCAGGCTGTAAGGCGAGCCAAAGGCCGTCACAATCACTTTCAGGCCGCGTTGTTTCAGCCGGGAAATCAGGTCGATGGAAGGCTTGGTGATGCCGTATTTCCGGGACGACGATTCACTCATCCGGTGAAAACTGACGACTACCGTATTGGCATCGCCTACCTGAGCCAATATATTGTTAACATCGGTTTCTGAAACCGGTTTGTCGGCATAGGTGAGGGTTTGGAAAGGCGCGTACTGGTTTAGCGTCTTTTGGAAGACGTTGCCAGATTCAGCACCTATGGCAATCGAGGCCAGGCGTAGCGTATCCAGACGGCTTAGCGGAAGTAGGTTGTTGCGGTCATCAGCTATGGTTACGGCTTGCTCGCAAAGTTCCTGTTTCAGACGGTTGGATTCTGGCGAATTCAGATCTGCTGCTAAGCCAGACAGATTGATCGGCTTATAGTTGTTTAGACCAACCCAGTACTTAGCCCGAAGGATTTTGCGAACTTTTTCGTCGATGAATTCCTGTGAGATAACGCCCTGTTGAATCGCATTCAGGATATTCTGGGTGGCTTCGCGAACATTTTCCGGATACAGTAAAATGTCATTTCCGGCCATCAGAGCCCGAAGGTTGACATCCATCGCTTTTGGAGCACGGCTGATACCGCCCATATTCAGCGCATCGGTAAATACCAATCCCCGAAAACCCAGTTCTTTCTTGAGCAGATCCGTTACAATCTTTTCCGACAGGGTTGCGGCCAGTGCTGGGGTATTGTCGATACTTGGTACATGCAAATGGCCCGTTACAACCCCCATTAAACTATCGGCAATGAGTTTGCGGAAAGGATACAGATCAATGTCACGCATTACTTCGGTCGATCGGCTGACCGTAGGAAGTGTATGGTGCGAATCGACATTGGTATCGCCATGACCGGGAAAATGCTTGGCTGTTGCAATAATATGGGTTTGCTGTAAACCGCGCATGTAGGCCGACGCCTTCAGTGCAACGTTTTCTTTAGACTCCCCAAATGAGCGAACGCCAATAACCGGATTGGCAGGGTTGCTGTTGATATCGGATACGGGGGCAAAATTGATGTGTATACCCAACCGTTGGCACTGGCGCCCGATTTCGGCACCCATCCGGTAAATCAAATCGTTATTCCGAATCGCACCGAGGGCCATTTGTTTGGGAAAGTCCATCGTACTGTCCAGGCGCATCCCCAAACCCCACTCACCGTCTATACCGATCAGCAGCGGCACCTTCGACAAACCCTGATAACGATTGGTCAGCACAGCCTGCCGATAGGGCCCACCCTGAAAGAAAATAAGGCCGCCAATGTGATTATTCTGGATAAGGTGGTCAATGTATTGATAATGGTTTTCATGGCGGTTGGAGAAAGTAGCCACCATAAAGAACTGCCCGATCTTCTGTTCAGGGGTTAATGACTGAAATACACTATCTACCCAACGTTGGCCGCTATCGGCTAATGTAAATACATCAACTGGTTTGGCGGCTGGGCGGAACGTAAAGTCGGAGGGAGGGACCGATGGCGTACGGGCTGGCGTTACAGGTTTTCGGGTAGCCGCTTTTTTGGCGCTGGCCCTATGCGAATGTGCGGCTCGATGATGAGCTGCCCGACGCCACAAATTACGACCTGGTTTGGTTAAGCCAAACGCTGAAAACAAACTCACGAACAGGAGTCCGACGAGAAACAGGGGTCGTAGAACGGTGTTCTGCATAGGTAAACTACTGTAAACTAAATACGTCAGTTATCGGCAAGGTAAGGCTAAACCATAAAAATAGGCAAAGCCCAGCGAAAACTATAGCTTATCTCCGAATTATCTAAGTTTTTAACGAAAAAATGTATGTTATTTGTTTTTTGTAATGGATTAATACAAAATTAAATTTAGCGATTGCCCAGTGGAAGCCTGATAAAAGGCTTACTAACAGGATTTTATCGATTCGATAGGAATAGGTATATACGTTCAGCTTCAGAAGTAAAGGGTGGCTATAAACACCAGATGCATAATCAAACTGTCAGGCTCTTGTTCGGATTGGTCAGAAGTGAGCGTCTGGTGGTAAGCTGGAAGGATACTCGATACTATGTACGCTGCTTGGAGAGGAATGAGCCGTTAATGGCCGAGGGGAAGGGATTGAAACAAAAAATAAAACCCAGAACAAGCCGGGTGCATAAGAAAGGAAACATAACGGGAATGCCTAGCGGGATTGCAATGGATTAACCCGCGATATAGCAACCAGAACTTGTTCGGCCAGAGCGCTTTTGGTAGCCTGAACAGCGCGTTGCCAGCTCGTAGCGGGAGGACACAGTCTTGTTTTGGCTACCGATGTCGAAGCTTTAGCCCGTAACTGTTTCCGTGCAGCAAACATATTGTGTGGATGCCCCATACTAAACGCCTGCCCACTGATACCCACGAATAAGATTGCGATGATGAATAACGACTTCATGGCCTCTGCTTTTAATTACAATACAAAGATATGGGTTTAGTTTGGTATCTTGCAATACATAGTACTAAATTTTTTGAAATTTTTTTGCGAAGGGCAGAGGGGTAAGGGCTTGGGGTGATACAGAATAGACAACTAGTCGTTACCCCTGCCCTTCGACCCTGCTTCCCGCTATTCGTCAATAACAATCCGCTTCACAGCCCCGTCTTCGTTCTGGGTTACTGTGATGAAGTAAGTGCCTTGGGCTTTCTTGCCCAGATCGATTTGCCCTACGAACTCGCCTGAGAAATCTTTTATTTCCCGACGAGCTACTTCTTTTCCCTTCGGATTCGTGACAACAATACTTACGTCGCCTTTGGTTGGGGCCGAAAAACGTACATTCAGCTGATCTCGGTCGGGGTTATTCGGGAAAGCGTCCAGGCTACGTATGGTTGATGGTTTTCCGTTAAGACCCCGTGCCCAGCCTTCGAACGGGCGAGCTATCTGATTTTCAAAATCCCGTGGGAATTCAAATTTGAACCGACGCATCTGATCAGCCATTGAATCGGCATTGCGCCGTAGCTGAAATTCCCAGTCTTTACTTCCCCAGAAATCCTGGTTGTTTCGGGGCATTTGCCCACGGAATACGTACGCATCGTTAGGAATACGCTTGAGTCCCTGCCGCTTCCGCAGGGCAATTTTGCTTTCACCAGAATCGTCCACAATAATGGTCAACTGGCGCTTGCCACCGTCTTTTCGGGAAGTTCGTACGGAGTCAACGAATTTGGTTACGAGCTGATCGCGTTGGGCTTCGCTCAGGCCATCGGTGCGATAGGTGCGTTCGATTTCCCGAACATCATCGCCGTTCCGTTCAATAATGCGAATGCTTACCTCGTTAGGATCGGATTTGGGTGAAGGAGTTCCCTTCTTTTGGGCAACAACCGCACCACTGAAGGCAACTGCCAGCAACAGTGCTGGAGCGAACCGGGAGAGGGCTAAAACTGTTTTTTTCATAGGACCTGAAAATTGCAACGAAGGAACAATAAGTTGTAAAACCAATTGATACAGGGCCTGTTAAAGTTTGTTAACGAGCCAATGAGTAGCATTCTGGTTCGTACTTTTACTATTACACGACCTGTTCCTAATAGATATAAAAGCAGGAGTAAGGTTGCATGAGCGAGTAAAAAAATGTCGAAACAACGCATAAGCTGGATTGTTGCGCTGATGGCCATCGGGCTGTTGGGTCTGGTAGGGCTGCAGCTCTATTGGATAAGTAGTGCGCTGCAATTGCAGAAAGAGCAGTTTGCCTACAAAGTTACCGATGCGCTTCAGGAAGTGGTCCGAACGCTGGAACGGCAGGAAATTGCTTATCTGACCAAACAGCATATTCAGGCCCGTGAGCAACAAAGTCGGCTGAAGGCCATTGCTAAAAAAGAAAGTAAGCCAACCCAGGAAGAGGTAGTTGCCCATCAAACGTCACCGGGTAAAGCTGAGCCTGTAGCCCAGGCCAGATCGTTGAAGCGTATGCCGGGTAATCGGCTGAAGACTGACCCAAGCTTATCGGCTGGTATGACCCCTTCGGGTGCCGTTGTTGTTCAGTCCGATATTTTGCACCCGATTGTTCGGCCGCTTTCGCCCGAACAGATGGCCGTTGTGGAAGAATTTGTTCGGCAGCAGGACGAACTCATGGCAGTTGGTGACTGGCAAACGCAGATGATTCAGCAACAGAAATTTGACCACTGGGTCGAAAATGTACTGAGCAATGAACTGTTGGCCATTCAGGATTCCTTAAACCGAGCGGCCAAAAAGCACATTCGTCGGACACATACCAAAGCTAAACCGAATCAGACAGTAGCTTCAAGTACTGATCTGGCGACACGCCCGGCTAGCCTGAGCCTGAATAAAGCAGAAGAACAGTCGCACCGGATCAAGGATATGCTCAAAGGGCTGCTTATGTCCGACCGCCCCATTGAAGACCGTATCAATCGATTGGCACTCGACACCCTGATTCGGCAGGCGCTGGACGAACGTGGAATCAGCATTCCGTTTGCGTATGCCGTTCGAACCCGCCAACAACCCAAATTCCTCTTCACATCGCTCGGGATGGGGTCTCAACAGTTCGATGCGGAAGGCTATAAAGCGGCTCTTTTTCCGAATAATCTGCTCGAAACCGGCAATTATGTCTATGTCTATTTCCCCACTCAGCAGCAGTTTATTTTAAGTCGGCTAGGCTTCACATTTGGGGCTTCGGTTGTGCTGATATTGGTTATTCTGGCCTGTTTTTACATCGCTATCAACACGATTGTCAGGCAAAAGAAACTGGCCGACATCAAGAATGACTTTATCAACAACATGACCCACGAGTTCAAAACGCCCATTTCGACGATCTCGCTGGCCGTCGAGATGGCGCAGGAACAGATCCGGAGCGAAGGCCATTCGCAGCCGGCACTGGCGGTTCATGGTGTGAACGGACCGGACGTTGACGAAGCGCACGAACGAACCGAACAACTCGACGCCCGGCTGACACGGTACATGGGCATTATCCGCGACGAAACCCGGCGACTAGGCTCGCATGTCGAAAAAGTCCTGCAAATGGCCTTGCTCGATCGGGGAGAAATTAAGCTAAATCTGTCGTCGGTCAATATTCATGATGTTATCGAGAAGGTACTGAATAATTTGAGTCTGCAGATCGAACAGCGAGGTGGAGAAGTCGATCTTAACTTTGATGCCGACCGGGAGGTGGTCGAAGCTGATGAGCTGCACCTGACTAACATCGTCTATAATCTGCTCGACAATGCCCTCAAATATTCGCCCGACACGCCACACATTACGCTGACGACGCGTAGTCTTCCAGAAGGGGTCAGTGTTACCGTTACAGATCAGGGCCTGGGTATGACTAAAGAACAGACGAGCCGTATTTTTGAAAAGTTCTATCGCGTACCAACCGGCAATCGGCACGATGTTAAAGGCTTTGGCCTTGGCCTGAGCTATGTGAAGAAGATTGTTGATCAGCATCATGGCCAGATCACGGTCGAAAGCCAGCCCGGAAAAGGCAGTTCATTTGAAGTGATTATACCTTATACAATGAGTGAAAGAGTGAAAGAGTGAAAGAGCGATTCCTGTAATAAGTGATTCGCTCTTTCACTCTTTCACTCTTTCGCTCTTTACACCTATGCCGAATATTCTGCTTGTTGAAGATGACCCCAATTTAGGGCAATTAGTACAGGAATACCTAACCATGAAAGGCTATGCCACCGATCGGACCACCGACGGAAACCAGGGTTTACAGCGATTTATGGCCGGTCAGTATGACCTGTGCATTTTCGATGTCATGATGCCCAAAAAAGATGGGTTCACATTGGCTAAAGAAGTTCGGATGGCCAATCGGGATGTGCCCATTATTTTTCTGACGGCCAAATCCATGCAGGAAGATACCATTCAGGGATTCAAAGTAGGGGCCGACGATTACATCACCAAGCCGTTTAGCATGGAGGAGTTGTTGTTGCGGATACAGGCCATTCTTCGTCGATACCAGCGATCAACGGAGTTAGGTGAGCCAACGGTTTATAAAATCGGCTCTTTTTCCTTCGATTACCCCCATCAACTGCTTTCCCGAACCGACAATGGCCCTTCGGTCAATGATGGCGAATCACAACCGCAGAAACTAACCAGTAAGGAATCGGAGTTATTAAAATTGCTGGCGCAGAACCTCAATCAGCCAGTGAGTCGTAGCTTTGCCCTGAAAATGGTTTGGGGTGATGATTCGTACTTCAACGCCCGAAGCATGGACGTGTATGTGACCAAATTGCGGAAGTACCTTAAAGAAGACCCTTCCGTTCAATTGGTCAACGTGCATGGAGAAGGGTTTAAATTGATCGTGTAGTGAGCAGTATAGTTCAGAATGGTCAGCTGCAGTTAAAAAGGTCAAGAGTCGTATTGATATTCCTGACCACACTTGACAACCTTTGACTAGGTCTAACTAGATAACTCGCTGCCTGTAATCCATTAATACAATGAATTTAATTCGTCGTCCTCGCCGGAATCGCCAGTCGGCTGTGATTCGTGACATGGTGCAGGAAACCCGCCTGTCGGTTACCGATTTTATCCTCCCGCTGTTTGTAATGGAGGGCCAGAATGTTCGTTCCGAAGTGGCTTCGATGCCCGGCATCTATCGGTTATCGCTCGATTTGCTGCTCGAAGAAATTCAGGAGTGCGTTGATCTGGGTATCAAAACATTTGACTTGTTCCCGAATCTGCCAGAATCGAAAAAAGATAAATACGCCACCGAAAGTCATAATCCGGATGGACTGTATTTACAGGCCGTTCGCGCTGTGAAAGAGCGTTTCCCGGATGTGATGGTCATGACCGATGTGGCTATGGACCCGTATAGTTCGGACGGGCACGATGGCGTTGTGGAAGATGGTAAAATCCTGAATGATCCTACGCTCGAAGTACTGGGCAAAATGGCGCTGGCCCAGGCCCAGGCAGGCGCGAATATCCTTGGGCCATCCGATATGATGGATGGTCGCGTAGGCTACATTCGTCAGGTGCTCGATGAGGCAGGCTATTATGATGTAGCCATCATGTCGTATGCTGCCAAATACGCCAGCGCGTTTTATGGGCCTTTCCGTGATGCGCTCGACTCGGCTCCTAAATTCGGGGATAAGGAAACCTACCAGATGAATCCGGCTAACAGCCGGGAAGCCCTCATCGAAGCGCAGCTCGACTACGACGAAGGGGCCGATTTTCTGATGGTGAAGCCTGCTCTGGCGTATCTGGATGTGATCAAGTTATTGAATGATAATTTTCATTTGCCGATTGCGGCCTATAACGTCAGTGGCGAATACGCCATGGTTAAGTCGGCCGCCAGAAACGGCTGGCTCGATGGAGAACGCGCCATGATGGAAGTGCTGCTGTCCATAAAACGGGCGGGGGCCAATGTCATTCTAACCTATTTTGCCAAAGAAGCCGCCCGACTTTTATGAGTAACCTGCTGATTCGTAACGCCCGTTTGGTCAACGAAGGGCAAATTGTGGAAACAGATGTGTGGGTTGAAAACGGTTTTATCGCGCAAATTCAATCCGGTTTGTCCGATACAAAAGCGGATCGGGTAATTGACGCGGCTGGGCAGTACCTGCTACCGGGGGTTATCGACGATCAGGTGCATTTTCGGGAACCGGGTCTGACGCATAAGGCGACCATCCAGTCCGAAGCCCGTGCGGCTGTGGCAGGNGGGGTTACCAGCTTTATGGAAATGCCCAACACCGTTCCTAATGCATTGACACAGGAATTGCTGGCCGATAAATACGCGATAGCGGCTCAAAGGTCGCTGGCCAATTATTCCTTTTTCATGGGGGCGTCGAACACCAACCTCGACGAGGTGTTGCGCACCGATCCCAAAACGGTCTGTGGCATAAAAGTTTTTATGGGGTCATCGACGGGTAATATGCTGGTCGATAATGAGCAGATTCTTGAATCACTCTTCCGGCAAAGTCCAATGCTGATTGCCACCCATTGCGAAGACGAAGCGACCATCCGGGCTAATACCGAACACTACCGCGCTGAATACGGTGACCGCGCAACGGCTGAATTGCATCCGTTGATTCGGAACGAAGAGGCCTGTCTGAAATCGTCATCACTGGCGGTCGAGCTGGCGCGTCGGCATAAGGCCCGTCTGCATATTCTGCACATCTCGACCGCCGACGAACTGGCTTTGTTTGACAATACAGTGCCCCTGACCGAGAAGCGGATTACGTCTGAAGTCTGTGTGCATCACCTCTGGTTCGACAGCCGCGATTATGCCCGGCTGGGGAATCTGATCAAGTGCAATCCGGCCATTAAAGCCCCTCATCACAAGGAAGCGTTACTGGCGGCTCTACTCGATGATCGGCTGGATATTATTGCTACCGATCACGCACCACATACCTGGGACGAAAAGCAGCAATCGTACTGGCAGGCCCCATCGGGACTACCGCTGGTGCAACACCCGCTGTTGCTTATGCTCGATTTTGTGCAGCAGGGAAAATTGCCGATTGAGACCGTCGTTCGTAAAATGAGTCATGCGCCTGCCGATTGTTTCCAGATCGACCGACGGGGGTATGTGCGTGAGGGGTATTGGGCCGATTTGGTACTCGTGGATACCAGCCAGCCAACAACAGTCTCGAAAGCAGGGCTCTATTATCAATGCGGCTGGTCGCCACTGGAGGGGCATACCTTCGGAGCTTCGGTGACGCATACGATTGTTTCGGGTGAGCTGGTTTACCAGAATGGCGCCTTCTGTTCGGACCGCCCCGGCCAGCGACTGGCTTTTGTGCGATAGATTTGAAAAAAATCATGAAAAAAATCTTGTGTTGTGTTGTAAGGAAGCCCTATCTTTGCAATCCCAACACGGGGAACGCGCTGCCGAAGTGGTGAAATTGGTAGACACGCACGTTTCAGGGGCGTGTGTCTTTACGGACATGCGAGTTCGAGTCTCGCCTTCGGCACAAGTATTAGGGTTTATCTAGTTGATAATCAATTAGGTAAGCCCTAATTGATTTTATGCGGGGGAAGAAAGGGGGGAAGAATCACTGATTAGCATATTATTTACTGAATAAATCTACTATTAAGCAGGGTATTAAAATGTGAAGTCCAAGAATTTATGCAAGGGATATGACTGCTTTTAATGAGAATGATTTAGATAAATGGATTTTTAAATACTGGACTTATTTATTAATAAATGGTAATAGAAGAAAGTCTACAAAAGAATTAAAGAATGATGAAAGATTGATACGTAGAATGCGACGACTAGCTAAGCTTTGCGAAAATTATAATGAATCATTAGTAAATAAATATGGCATTAAAGTAGATATAGTAGATTGTTGGCTAGACACATTACATAACTCTCAAATTAATATAATATTTGAGAGTGAAGATGTAGTGATTAAGTATCTAATATTATATGCTAAGTGGCAAAGCGAAAAATTTAATGCTGCAATTGAATCCACCGAATCCGAACTGTTAGAAACAATAAAGATAGAAAGACAAAATAGTAAAAAACCAATTGGTGTAGAAGATAATAATAGTGAAATAACATATGATGAATTATTTGCTAAAGAGACGAAAAAAGAAATAGTAGATAAGGCACTAATAGATTTAAATATAGTATCTAATAAAGGTACAACCGTATTAACTAATAGACAGAAAGGCCAAGTTTGTGGTTTTATAGAAATACTTTTAAAGTACGATTATTTACCAAACATATCAAGAGATTTGATAGCTAATGCTTTTTATAAAAAATTAGCTCTTAAAGAAGGAAGATTTAAAAATGATAGTAATCAATTTGCAGAAATGCTAGTTAAAGCCAATAATTATTTTAAAATTATAGTCAAACAATGAATACTTAAAAGTATATAAAAGAACAGTAAAGATATATTAATTCGATTTGATATATTATTAGCCAATATTATAAAGTAACTTGTCTGCTAATGTCCGTACATGTCCTGAAATGTCCGTATACTGATTGTAGCTTTGCTGTGAAGTAAACTAAACTACAGCAATGAACGCAATAAAAACACTGCATATTGAGCAACTTGATTCTAAAATACTTTTCGATAAGTTACAAACTATTGAACGTGCAATAAAAGCGCTAAAGGTTCAATCAGACAGTATAGATACAGATATATTTCTTACACGTCATGAAGTAGCAGAAATACTCAAGATAAGTGTAGTTACTGTTTGGTCTTGGACAAAGAAGGGGATACTACAATCGTATCGTATAGGCAATCACGTTAGATATAAAAGATCAGAGATAATTAAAGCACCAGCTCCAATTAAAAACGTCGTTGAAAGAAAATAGAAATATTATGTATTTCAAGATCTTCTTATGACAAGTAAAAAAAAGTGTAAAAACTGAAGCTGAAATGATTGATACTATACATCTCTTATATGATTTTAATAATCATAAAGAATTAGAAGACTGTATTGAGTCTATGAAAGAAAGATATTCTGTAGACTGCTATTATAGAGAGACTAGCGATAACAGTAAATATAGTGTTCGCCAATTTAGATGTTGGGATGATGGATTTAAAATATGGATTACTAGTAATCAACTGCATCTTGAGGGAAGTCTAACAAAACTGTATTTTGGTAATAATATTCAGCAGCTAAATAATAAAGAGTTAGCAAAAGCTTATGAGTTATTAATATCTAAATTTGACCTTGTCGATTGGACTAAAGCAGTGCATAAAAGGATTGACTTTGGTATTAATGTAAAGCTATCTTTCCCACCAAGGTTAATAACTAATAAAATTATAGGTGGGAAACGAATGAAAAAGTCAGTTATAAAAAGTTCAAATGAAAGTGTTACTATTGGAAATAACTCACAGAGTATGATTTTTTATAATAAAACTTTAGAATCAAAAGGTAATACTCTGATTACTAATAAATTAGGCAGTGTGCCGGATAATTTATTGAGAATTGAATATAGAATCATGGGGACCTATCCAATGAAAAAATACTTTGGAACAGATAGATTAACTATACCATATATTTTGGCTAATTTAAATTTGCTTCCTAAAATATGGTACGATAGATATCTGAATATAGAAAAAGATTATTCAAATGCGCTTGACTTATTTAGTAACAAAAAGGAGATGGAGATGAAAGCTATTCTCTATTTTGGCCTTGAACCTATGAAATCATTAATTATTGAGAGTTATAAGGCACATAAAATGCCTTTATCTACTAAACAAAACTTACTAAGATACTTAAGAGAGCTAACAGAGTATCAAAAAATTAATACTGGTTTAAATGATATATCTAAAGAACTTGATAGAGAGGTTGAAATGTTTTTAAAGAAGAATTTATCAGACTAGCCCATGTTATAAAAAAAAAATTTAAAATTTTTTTTGAATGGATTTTTCTAAGGACAGATGAATTGTTGAAAGAAAATTGAAATAAATGTATGTTATGTTTTAAACGCTCATAATTGCGATTTAAAAGCTTTTGAGAGAATTATTAATATTGTCATGCATATTTTATTAAATATGCTTAAATCGCAATTAAACGCCTTGAGAAATTTGTGTAATTGATTTTGATGGTGGATAAGGGTTCTGCAGGACTAGTAGTTGGTGTTTTTGGTCATATTGGTAGAGATAAAAAAAGTGCGATATCTCTATATCGCACCTTATGATTTTATAAATATTAATAGCCTAACCTATAAAGTGTTGTTGAAGCTCCATTCTTAATCATAGCTGTTTTCCATAAGCCAAACCCTAGTTTGTAATATTGGGCCTCTATCACATTGCCATCTCGTCGATATGTTGCAAGGTATTTCTTAGGCAATCCTCCTTCGCCACCCTCATTGATTATTACATAGCGAGCAGTATACTTTTCACCTGTTTCTTTATTTACCCATCCTACAGTCTCATTGCCTTTAGGAATTTCTAATAGTATAGCTGGAGGATTAAATCTTTTAACTTCGGTCATTCCAAGACTGTTCTTTTTCTTAGAATAAGTTACAAGCACTTGGTGGTTACTAAATTTTACATGTCTGAGAGTTGTGGACATAACATTTTGGTATGTGCCATTTATTTCATTTACTATGTACTCGTTGTCTTTATATATATACTCTACCTTACGTTTAATGCCAGTTGCAAAACCATCAGGAGTTAGAAGAGAATATATGTGAAATTCTGGAAGAGTATCTGGCATGAAATACCTACTTGCTTGTGAAAAGCATGTTGAATAGGCAAATAAAGTAAGGCCAAAAATATAAAAATGCTTAGTCATAGTAATAGAATGGTTAAATCTGAATCAAGATAGGCAGTATAGTTGCTGTTGTCAACGGATCAGATGACATCCATCCTAAATATGAAGCTCAAATTGCTAGTGCATGCCACTAGCAATGGATAAATCTTCTTTTTTAAAGGGTTTAGGAAGTAATATCGTGAAGCTTCGTTCGGAAAAGAACTGGAGTCAGTCCGATCTTGCTCGTGCTTGTTTTAAAGACAGACAGAGTATTGAGAGACTAGAAAAGGGTAAAATTAATCCCTCTATCTATTACTTAAAGGAAATTGCTGATGCACTTGGAGTAGAATTGTCTCATATGTTAATGTTTTAATGTTGCTTATTAAGCAAATTATATGCTTATTCATAGTTGGATATATTGATTAATATTAAATTAGCAATAGTTAATATCTAATTATGTAACCGAATATAAGTAATGCGTATTTTATTTGCTCAATTATCAGATATCCACTTTAAGGGTGAAAATAATCCAGTACTTGCTAAAGAAGAGAAACTTTTTCATGCATTGCAAAATAAAGCTCTTTCGATGGATAGAGTTGTGCTATTAATAACAGGTGACTCGGCATATTCAGGAAATGCGGGGGAATTTGAAATAGCTTTTGATTTTATAGAACGACTTAAAAGTCGCTTGGCAGAATATTCTGGGACACAAATAGATTCGATTGTAATACCAGGAAATCATGACTGTGATTTCTCTTCACCGAATAAGCTCAGAGAAGCCGCTATTAGTATTATTGAAAAATTAGGTGATGAAGGAATTGACGATACTATAATAGATGCATTAACAAGCACACAAAAAAATTATTTTAACTATGCAGACAGATTAAATCCTATTAATGAATTAATCGAAACTTATAAGCTCTTAGATGTATATAAATTCAATTTGGGTTCCAAAACTATTATTATTAATTGCTTTAATTCTGCTTATATATCACAATTAAAAGAAAGCCCTGGTCATATGTATTTTCCCATTAGTTATTTAAGTGGGAAGTTATTGGAAGAGAAAGCGGACTTAGTATTAAGTTGCTTTCATCATCCTTTAAATTGGTTAATGCCAGAAAATAGGAGAGAATTTAAGACTTTGGTTGAAGAAATATCAGATATGTATTTTACTGGCCATGAACACCAGTTTGCAAAGGCTTCTATATCTGATATGGAATCAAATATTACATATTATATCGAAGGGGATGTATTGCAAGATTCTTACGATATTAATAATAGTGGTTTTAATACTATTATTTTTGATTTAGATAATAGTCAATTTCTAATTGAAAACTTTAAATGGAATAAGACATTATATGAGAGTAATATTCATACTGCTAATTGGCGCTCTTATGACAGAAATATAAAAAACATAAAAAACCCATTTACCCTTAGTAAAGATTTCAAATTGTTGATCAATGATGTTGGTTTTAATATACGTCATCCCAATGTATCTACTATTTACTTAAACGATATTTATATTTATCCACGTTTAGATGTTATAGATTATTTAGAAGATTCTAAAAATGATGTAATAAATATTACAGAAGATTCAGAATCTCTAATAAAGTCTTTAAAAAGTAATATCAAAATTATTTTTACTGGACCTGAGAATATTGGAAAAACAAGTTTGTTGAAAATGACATACCTCAACTTACATTCTAGAGGATTTATTCCAATAATAATAGATGGAAATGTTATTAAATCAACAAATATTGAAGATTTTATTCCAATTCTATATAGGAATTTCTCATCTCAATATAACCCAATTTCTGAGGATGAGTTTTCTCAAATTAATAAAAACAAGATAGTCATACTAATTGATGATTTCAATAGGATAATTGTAAATAAGAAATATAGGAATAGATTGTTATCAAATTTACTATCCAGATTTGACAATATTATTATTACTAATGGAGAAACTTCAATAATACAAGATTTAATTACTGAAGGTATATTGAATGAAGACCTAAATTTTAAAGTTTATCAAATAAAAGAGTTTGGACATCAATTGAGAGGGAAATTATTGAATAAGTGGATAACAATAGGTGTTGAAGAAACAATTACTGATGAAGAAAGGATATATAAGCTCAATAAGGCTGAATCCATTATTAAGGTAGTAACAGGGAAGAATTTAGTACCAAATTATCCGCTTTTTATATTAGTACTCCTTCAAGCTATTGAAGCTGGTAATCCAACGGATTTAACTGCAAGTACATTTGGCCATTACTATCAATATCTTATTCAAAGAGCTTTTGGTAATATTCTTAAAAGCCAAGACGAAATAACAAGTTATAATAATTATTTAAGTGAGTTAGCTTACTATTTATTTAGTAAAAGATCTAGAGATATTGATTATAATGAATTGAAAAAATTTGATTTAAGGTATAGAGAAAATTATACTATAACTCATAAGTTGGATACAATACTAGAAAACGTAACGAATGCAAAAATTATAGCCAAATTTGACTCGCTATATGAATTTAAATATTTATATATATACTACTATTTTGTTTCAAACTACTTGTCGGATAATATTGATAGCCCTGAAATTAAAGAAATAATTTCTGCTATTTGTAAAAGAATTTATAAAACAGATTTTGCAAATATTTTACTTTTTTTAACCCACCATACGAAAGATAGATTTCTCTTGAATGAGGTACTAGTTAATTCTAAACAATTATTTAGTGAGCTTAAACCATGCCAGCTAGAGACCGGAAATGCTGCTATTAAATCTCTTGCCGTTAAAGTCCCTGAATTAGTTTATAAACCTAAAAATGTAGATGAGCATAGAGATGAATTAAATGAAAAGCAAGATGAAATTGATGAGGTAGAGAAGCCGAGTCTTAGTGAAGAACTTTCTCAAGTCCCTGATATCGGTGAAGATATTAGCAACTTGGATGAAATATCTAAAATCAATCTTTGTTTTAAAACTTTAGAAGTGCTTGGGCAAATTCTAAAGAATAATTATGGTAAAATCCCAAATCAGATGATATATAATCTGGTTGAAGAAACTTATCTTTTAGGACTTAGGAGTCTAAATCAATATTTCGTTATAATTGAGGAAAATACTGAAATGTTTATTCAATTTATTGAAAATGTTTTAGAAGAGAAAAATATAACTTCTCCTGAAAAGATCAAGAGCTTGTCTAAAAGGATACTTTTTAATATGTGTTGCCACATTTCGTATAACTATATAAAGAAAGTATCTGACTCAGTTGGTACTGAAAACTTGGAGAATGCATATAAGGCTGTGTTTGATAACTATGATTATAATTCAATAAAACTAATTGATTTTTCAATAAAACTTGATCATTTCAAAGCATTTCCAAATAGTGAAATGAAAAATTTAAAAAATGAATTTATTAAAGCGCCGTTGGCGCTAAATTTAATGCAACGCATGGTGATAAACTATCTGTACTTGTTCCCAACAACTCATGAACAGCGTCAAAGGATTTTGACCTTTTTAGATATACCTATTAACTTACAGAGAGAAGTTGACTTTAGATCTAGGCCTGATAAAAGATTATAAGAACTTGTATTCTTTTTTGTTGTATTATGCTTTTGTTGTTTACAAAATTTCTATATTATTTTTGAAAGTAGGAACGGATTAAGCTCATAGTTTCTTGGGCATCGACTTTTATATATTTTAAAAACTCAGATTCTTTTCTATGGCCTGTTAATTTCATTATTAAAAGGGTTGGCATTCCTCGCTTGAACATGTTCGTCGCAAAAGAACGCCTAGCAGTGTGAGATGTTACTAGCTCCCATTTTAGAACTCCTGGTGAAACTTTTGCCCATCCATCTGAAGTTTTAACAACTTGTTTCCCTCCTTTTGTAACGTGTTTTAATTCACGGCTGTCAATTTCTGCTAGTTTACATATTTCCTTAAGGTAGTCGTTGGTTTTTTGGTTTGAAATGCCGGAAGGTAACCTATTATCATATTTTGCCAATAGTTGAATTACGGCTTCATGGACAATAGGAATTTGTACACGACCTCCAGTTTTTTGTTGCTTAAGGTCAAGGTATTTGTTCCCATCATTATCTATTTTTATATGTTCTGGTTGTAAAGTAGAAAAATCTGAAAATCGTAAACCTGTCCATGCTGCAAAAATAAATAAGTCTCTTACTCGTTCAAGGCGAGAAATTTTGCTTAAATCAAGCTCGTAAATGCGTTGCAGTTCTAATTCTGTAAGATAAATGTTTTCAGCATCTTCTCTCATATTAGCGAATTTACGAAATGCGTAGTTAGCCGTTAAGCCTTCATCAACGGCTGCACTCATAAATCCTTTTAAGTTTTCAATGTATTTGCTGACATTATTAGTAGCATAGTTTTTAGCTGTCAACCATTCCGTGAATGCTTTGTAAAAGTTAGTATCTATGTTGTCCAAATCTAATGAATCAGTATAAGCAAGAGCAAAAGATTCTAATCCGTTCAATGTCGTTTTATAACGCCGTATTGTATTAGGAGAAATAACTCGACCTGCTCTGTTTCCTTTGCTCCTTACTAACCTAGTAGGGCAGGTTTCAATGTACCATCGCACAAAATCTAGTAAATTCTTTGGTTTTCCTGTTTCAACTACTGGATTTAGATAAATATCTATTTGTTGTTTTATTGTTTCTTTATTTAGTGGTATACGTTTTGCCCTCAAATCGTTTAGAATATTTGTAATAGCGCTCTCAAGATTATTCATGAATGTATTTGCACTGTCTTTATTTGTAGCATCAACTACGTTACGAATCCTATACTTTTCATGATTCCAATGAGCTGGTAAGACTTTAAATGGGATTGAAAACTTTAATCTCTCATTATCAAAGCAAACTAAACAATGAATCGGTGTTGGTTTGTGCGCTTGACTATCTCTTAGCCAAAATGTAACGGGAGAAATAGATTTTCTTGCCATGATGGTGCTCTTATTAGACTACCGGACAAAAGTAATAATAATTATAACGGGGGAAGATATGGGGGAAGAATGTATTTATTCAATTGAATTTGTCTTAATCTATCTTAGTTCGTTAAATTACTGAAAGATCACTATTTTGGTTAATATAGGCCGTTTTTTGGACGTTTATCTAATGTTGCTAGGTAAACGAAATTAAGTTAGTTCGAGTCTCGCCTTCGGCACACCTTAAAGCCGCAATCAATTGTTCATCAGTTGGTTGTGGCTTTTTCTTTAAATCCTGGTATACTGGTATGTAGTTTTGCCGACACCTTTTATCCAGAGTAAGTGACTATTTAAACTAGCCCATCTGGTTTGCCGAGGCTGTATGGCTATCCAATTTTCTGGAAAAAATTTAGGGTCTTTAAAATCTAGTTAGCAGTACACAGAGTTGATAGCTTGATTGGTAACTATAGTGTGTAGTTATTCAGTTTAGCACACCTTTCTGGAACGAATACCTGGATGCGCCTTCTTTACCTAGTCGTTTTATACTCGCTTTTACTTTCTTCAAGCTTTGCCCAACTGAAAGGCTGGCAGGAACTTACCATTTCCGACGGGTTGTCGCAGGGGATGATTTATGACCTTAAGCAGGATCATAAAGGGTTTATATGGATAGCGACTAAAGATGGTTTGAATCGGTACGACGGTTATACGTTTACCGTTTTCACGCACGATACCTATAATCCGTACAGTCTGTCGTCTAATGCTTGTTCGAGCTTACTGGTAGATCGCCACGGGCGATTGTGGATAGGTACATTGAACAGTGGCCTCAATCTGTATGATGGCCGGACACAGCGATTTTACCACATCGATATGAGCGGTCCTGCTTCGGCTGATGCGGGGAATTATGAGATTAGTTTATTGACCGAAGATCCCGACGGGAATATATGGGTAGGCACCAGCCGGAATAAACTCATAAAAATTACGCTGGAAGGTTCACTAAAAACGGGTTTCCCCTGGCAGGCCAATGCTACTTCTGAAGTTAAGATCACCCAGTTATCGTTTCCATTATATGGTGTAAATAGGGGTAGTGCTCCTACTCGTATTGGATTTCATCGCGATGGGCAGGCAATGGTAAGTATGGCCAAAGAGTTGTATGCACTGAATTGGCGACAACCGCAACAGACGGGTTTTTCACGAATCAATCGGTTAGGGGCTTTGGCTACCCTATTTCAGGCAACGCCAGACAGCCAGAAACCGGAAATCTGGTTCGGTTTCAGCGATGATACACTCGTTGGCTGGAACCAGACCCAACGAAAGGCGATTCGTTTACCACCTACTGAGAATTTCAATGTGTATCTGAACAGGCTTGACAGCCATACACTGGCTGTAGCGACCCCCAACTTTTTGTGGATCATGTCACCTGCCCAGTTCTATGCGCAGGATAGTTTGTCGGCTCGTAATGCGTTTGCTCGATTGCCCCCCAATATTTTTGCCGTCACCAAAATCCTTGTCGATAAGACCGGCAACATTTGGGTAGGTACGGCGGGCTACGGTCTGCGAAAATTCAACCCACACATCAAACCGTTCCAATCTTATCTGTCGAATACGTCACTATCCTATTTATTTCAGGATCGGCAGGGGCAGATCTATGTACGAAATCAGTTCGACTATGGGCGTTTGGATCGGGCCAGCAATCGTTGGCGTCCTTTTCTGAATAAGGGTAACCTGGGGCCGAATGGCCGACTGCGGTATCTTATGCAGGATCGTCAGGGATTTTTCTGGGGAGCGCTGGTTGACAATCAGGGCAATTCGTCTACCCATCAGTTGATTAAATTCTCGGAGCAATGGCAACGGCTTGACACATACACCTTACCAACGGGTACTGCTTTTGGCGACTACGGCAACCAGATACGGGAAGACAAGGCTGGGCATTTGTGGGTCGGGGCCACCAATGGAAAGCTCCTTAAATTCGATCCGGCCACTCGCCTATTTGCCGTATTCTCGTACCAAAAATGGCTGGGTAAACAGGCCGCCGAAGTTGAAACTTACTCTTTATATTTCGATACGCTTGGTACGGGATGGATTGGCACCCAGAATGGGCTTATCCGAGTCGACCATCCGCAGACAACACCCGCTTTTTCGATCTATAAGAACGATCGTGCTACTCCTGGAAGCCTGAGCAATGATTTTGTATCGAGCTCCATCGACGATCCCATCGCCCCTTTAAGATACCTCTGGATAAGTACGAAAGGAGGTGGTCTAGACCAACTCGATAAGCAGACAGGACAGTTCCGACACTTCACAGAGACGCAGGGCCTTCCCAATAAAGTAGTGTATGGTATTCTGACCGATGCGTTTAATAACCTCTGGATGAGCACCAATCGGGGGCTGGCGCAGTTTAATCCGCAAACGCTCAAGTTTCGTAAGTATACCAAGGCCGATGGGCTGCAAGATGACGAGTTCAATACCGGATCGTTTCTTAAAATCCAATCGGGCGAACTCCTTTTTGGGGGCGTAAATGGGCTGACCGCCTTTCGCCCCAAAGAGGTGATGGCTACTACGACTGACTCGCCCCCTCGGGTGCATATTGTTGGTCTGAAAATCAATAATACGGTCGCAACAGTAGGAGCGGCAGATGGGCTTTTACCTGAAACTATTGAACAGACCCGGCAACTCAATCTGTCTCATACGCAAAACTTGATCACACTGGAATTTGCGCTGATGGATTACACAAATCCGGCCAAAAATCAGTATCGCTATCGGCTGAAGGGTATTGATCCGGGCTGGGTTGAGTCAGGTACACATCGTTTCGCCAACTATGCCCAATTACCTGCTGGCGTCTACACATTTGAGGTTGAAGGGTCGGCCGATGGCGAACGGTGGAGTCAGCCCGTCAGGCTTCACATTCAGATTCATCCGCCGTATTACCTAAGCTGGTGGGCGTATCTGTTCTATTCGGTCGTTGTGTTGTTGATCGGCTGGCAGCTATACCGCTTCCAGAAACAACGTTGGTTGCTGCAACAGCAAGTGGCTTATGAGCAGCGAGAGGCCTATCGGTTGGCCGAACTGGATGCCCTGAAGACGCAATTCTTTACCAATATTTCCCACGAATTTCGCACCCCACTCACGTTGATTCTGGCACCCCTGGCGGATTTGAAACAGCGATTCCGTACAGAAAAGGTAGTTCCATTGACGGAACCCGTAGTAACGTTGATGGAACAAAATAGCAATCGGCTCCTTGGGCTGGTCAACCAGTTGCTTGATCTGGGTAAGCTGGAAGCAGGTCAACTCAAGGCTACTCTCCAGCCCGGTGATGTCGCGGTTTTCCTTAGTACGCTGGCCAGCTCATTTAGCGCCCTGGCCCAACGTCGGCAGATTCAGTTTTCGTTGATCCAGCAATATCCCCACGTTCAGGCCAGTTTTGACCATGATAAGCTCGAAAAAATCGTTACGAATCTGCTCTCAAACGCTTTCAAGTTTACCCCTGACGGGAAGCCGATTCGAGTACAGGTCGACTACCCTCAGCTTGGTAGCACTACCGAGTTGGTTATTAAAGTAGAGGATACGGGTATTGGTATTGCTCCAGCGGATCTCGCTCTTATCTTCAAACGGTTCTATCAGGCCAGTCATTTTTATGAAGGTACAGGTATTGGTCTTTCTCTGGTTAAAGAACTGGTCAAGGTGCTGGGAGGCACAATCGTTGTTTCCAGTCAGGAAGGCGTTGGTACCCATTTCACGGTTCGTTTGCCCTTAATCACCCATCCGTCACAGTCTGTGCCTACTGACCAGCGCTTATCGAATTCGGTGGAGGATGGTAAGCATTCCCACCTGCTGGCAGATACGTTCTTGTCGGCTCCTGCAACGGATACTTTGTTGCTGATCATTGACGATAATCCAGCTATTCGGGCGTATGTGCGAACTGTGTTCGAAGGTGATTATCAGGTACTGGAAGCGGAAGATGGGCAGGATGGTCTGGAAAAAGCGACCATGAGCTTACCCAACCTAATTATCTGTGATCTGCTAATGCCCAGACTGGATGGATTTGAGTTTTGTCGCTTGCTTAAGAATCAGGAAACGACCAGTCATATTCCAGTGGTAATGCTGACAGCTAAAGCAACAGCACAAGACCGTATCGAAGGGTTTGACTTAGGGGCTGATGACTACCTGACCAAGCCTTTCAATCCGGCTGAGCTTAAAGCTCGGGTCCGTAATCTGCTGAAGAAGCAGGCGCAATGGCAGCAATATTACAGTGGTGAGTCGGGTAGGGCAAACGACGGTCTTCCCGAACCGGCTCTGTCTGAGAAAGAAGCGGTATTCCTAGCCAAAGCCCATGCCAGGGTAATGGCACATCTGGCAGATCGTAACTTCGGCGTAGAGACATTTAGCCATGAAATGAATATGAGCCAAAGCCAGTTAGTTCGTAAACTAAAGGCTCTGACCGGGCAAACGGCGGTAGAGTATGTCCGTACGGTTCGGCTTGAGCAGGCTGCCGATCGGTTGCGTCAGAAGCAGGGCAGTGTCTCAGAAATAGCCCATCAGGTAGGTTTTGAAAGTCTGGCTTATTTCACCCGCATGTTTCAGGAAAGATTTGGAGTGTTACCCTCTGCCTATGAGTAGGTTTTTCGGTTGTGTTTCTGGGGCTTTTTGGTTAACCGGGTGGGCTGAATGAAATGAAAAATGCCGCTGAAAGCTACTTCTTTTACCTTCATGCTGTGATAAACTGTTACGAAAACGCTATATGCCTAAAATGAGTAAAAGATTGCCTAAAATGGGTTAATGGCAAAGCGCTGAAAGGGAGCATATTTGCGAGTGCGATACCGATTCGTCGCGCTACCATTTAATCTAACCCATATGCGCTCAATGTTTACACAGGTCGTAAAGCGATATGCACCTGGCTATTGCTTCATTCTTAGTTTCCTTTGCTTTTGGATAAGCCAATCTATGGTATGGGGGCTGCCATTTCCGACAGGCTTATCTTCAGTTGTTGCAAATCCGTCGGGACCCGCTTCTGTTTCGACGGTAGAATCTGGTAAGTGCTACCG
The DNA here is from genome assembly GCF_000374025.1 of Spirosoma panaciterrae DSM 21099. GTDB lineage: Bacteria > Bacteroidota > Bacteroidia > Cytophagales > Spirosomataceae > Spirosoma > Spirosoma panaciterrae. The sequence continues at coordinate 90,962 of NZ_KB893185.1, forward strand.
ACTGGTATCCCGGCTCAGCGGTAAAGTGCTGGGTATCGATGGCAATGGCCAAAGTGACGGCAATCAGCTCCGCCAGCAAACCGATGCCAATCAACTCACCCAGGGCTGGCAATTTACATCGGTTGGAAATGGATATTACAGCATCACGGTTTTGTCGACCCAGAAAGGCATTCAGGTAGCCAACTCCTCAACAGCCGATGAGGCTTTACTGGAGCAATGGACTTATTGGGGGGGCGCTCATCAGCAGTGGCGTCTGGTACAAAATTCCGAGGGGTACTACACAATTGTCAACCGCAATTCCAGCAAAGCGATGACCATACGTAACGCCAGTACGGCCGAGGGTGCTCAAATCAATCAGATGCCGGTAGCAACCGGCCAGCAACAGCAATGGAGTATTGAGGAGCGTAGCTGTACCACTACGCCTACTACCAATCAGCCGCCAGTAGCGGTAGCTACGGCTACTTCTCTGTCTGGCACCTCCCCGCTGAGTGTCACCTTTACGGGCAACAAATCCTATGATCCTGATGGTGATCCCATTACCTACGAATGGGATTTCGGCGATGGGAGTGTCTATTCTAACGAAGCCAATCCTGTTAAAGTGTTTACGGCAAAGACCGGAAATCAGGGCGTAGGACTGATACTCAACTACACCGTGCGGCTAACAGTCATCGACAATAAAGGATTGAAAAGCCCTGTTAAGACGTTCTATGTTTCACTGAAGGATATACCAACGGTTCGTATTACCAATCCCGTCAATGGGGCCAGCTATCCCCTCGACAAATCGACCAGTTACACGCTGGGGGCTACGGTAACGGGTGGAAATATCGGTTCTCAGATATGGCAGGTGAAACTGCGCCAGAACAACCGGGAGCAGTTGGTGAAAACGACATCGGGGAGTGCTCCGGTTGTCGATTTATCACCTGTAGGTTGCGATGGGCAGGATGTCTACTATGTCATTTCGGTGAAAGTGACCAACAATGGCGGTCTATCGGCTCAGGACTCGGTCAAAATATATCCTGACTGCAATTCTCCAAAACTCAATGTTACGGGTCTGACAGCTACCACAATCACGAGTAGTAGTGTGCAGCTTAACTGGACCAATCCGACACTGCCCTTCGACAAAGTGCTGGTGGTCGGTAAAGCTGGGTCAGCCCTTACCGACAGCCCACTGGAGCCTAACTATACCGCCAGCTCAAGCTTTACAGGGACAGGGTCGGTATTGTCAGGAGGAGGTAAAGTACTTTATCAGGGCACAGGTACGTCTGTTTCCGTAAGTGATCTGACGCCGGGGCAGACGTATTACTTTCGGGTTTATGCTCGTGCAGGCAATGGCTGGTCGGGTGGTGTGCAGGTTAGCACGGCACCGGCTATTCCGAACCGACCTCCTGTAGCTGTGGCTACAACGAGTTCGCTTACAGGGGCGTCTCCCTTGAGTGTAACCCTTACCGGCGACAAATCCTATGATCCTGACGGCGATAACCTGGCTTATGAGTGGAGCATTAGTGATGGTACTGTCTTATATGGAGCTAATCAGGTAAAGACGTTCTCTATACAAACGGGTCCGCATGGCGCCGGGATTATCAGTACGTTTACGGTTAAACTTACGGTCATCGATTCGAAAGGCGTGCGAAGTTTCAGCCAGACATTTACCATCTCGCTGAACACCAGTCAACCGACAACGCCAAACTCTGTTTCGGTGGTGGATGCGAGTAAATGCTATCGACTGGTATCCCGGAGCAGCAATAAGGTGCTGGGGGTAGAAGGGGCCTCTCTGGACGATGGTGCCCCGATTCGCCAGCGAACCGACGCCAATCAACTTGCTCAGGGCTGGCGATTTGAGTCGGTAGGGGATGGTTACTATAAAATCGGCGCTTTGCATAGTAACAAAGCTATGGATGTGATCTATGGATCGCAGGAAAATGGGGCCGGCATTCAGCAATGGACGTTCAATGGCAACTGGAGTTATAATCAGCATTTTGCGCTTCAGTGGAATACAGGCGGCTATTTCCAGATTACGAGCCGAAACTCTGGAAAAGTACTTGAGGTGCAGAACGGTAATACCGACGAGGGGGGAGTGATCATTCAGAATACACCCAGTGGGGCAATCAGCCAGCAGTGGCTTATTCAGGAGCGCTCCTGTACTACTAGTCCGCCCTCCTCTACGACGACCACGCCACCTAGCTCAACAACTTCATCTGCCAGCATCGACCCTACGAAGTGCTACCGCATCCAGTCGCGTAGTAGTGGGTTAATCCTGAACGTTCCGGCTGGATCACCAAGCGATGGGGTGGCACTGCAACAGACTAGCAATGCCGATCAGCTCTGGCAGAAATGGCGGCTTACTCCCGCAGATGGGGCTTACTATACTGTCTTGGTGCTTCACAATCAAAAAGGGATGCAGATTGCCAACTCGTCGACGGCCGATAATGCACTGGTCGAGCAATGGACCTACTGGGGAGGAGCCCATCAACAGTGGTCTGTTCAGCGAAATACGGATGGCTATTACACTTTCGTGAATCGCAACTCCAGTAAGGCAATGTCTGTTCAGAATGCCAGTACAGCCGAGGGAGCAGCCGTCAATCAGCAAACCCTGGGATCAGGACTACACCAGCAGTGGAGCCTGATCGAGACAACGTGCCCGGCCAGTGCCCGACTTGGTGTTACTGAAACAGGAGTTACCCTGAGCCTACGACCCAACCCGGCCCGCGACTACGTGCTGATTAACCTTGGGCCTGCGGTTGGTCAGGCCGTCAGCATACAGCTAAACGATCTGTTGGGGCGTGCGCTGCAGCAAACTCACCTGGAAGTGGCACCATCTGAGCCCTATCGATTCAATACCAGTCAGTTGCCCGACGGATTATACCTGATTCAGATTACACCTGCCGGGCAATTGCCGACTACGCTGCGGTTGATGATCCAGCGATAGTGCAAAACAACGGCTTTCAAATGTGAAAATGAAAGCCTGTTAAAACGGACTTACCAAGAAATAGGCCCCATCAAGGTTGATGGGGCCTATTAGGTTAGGTTGGCATTTCGGAAAGCACCTTTGTGTAACTTCCTATCGTCAATACGTAGTTGATGATCAAAGGGTTGCGCTCGACTGCTTGGTAAAGGAAAAATTTTACAGTTCCCGACTGATTCGTTCGTTGTATATGTCAAGCTCGGTGTCCGTGACGGCTTTCGAACCATGTTCCAGTTCCATTAATGCCGCCCATTGCCGATCGTTCGTTGTAGCGGCAAAAGCTTCAAAATGTAACTCGCTGGCAAGCCAGCTAATAGGAAAAGGCTTGTCGTCGGTGAGGGCTATGGCTACGAGCGAATCATAAATATCCCGAGCCTGGGCCTCGCTGGATACTGACGACCATAGGCTGGTGTAGGCATTGCAGACTTCATCCAACTGGTCTGCGCTGGCATTCCAGAAGCAGATAAGGGGCTGGCTGATACAGGCGTAAATTCGGATGGAATTTTGGCTCAGAAGCATAGCGGAGTAGTTGTAGTCCGATTACTTCACGAATCATGCCAAACCGTATAAAACAATCTTATAGAATTGGTATATGCATACACGTATTCATTGAGCCATTTGGGCGATTTATCGGCTTCTAAAGCCGTAAATGATCAGATAAGCTTCTGTTTACGAATCGCTTAAGCTACTCAATGAACAAAAAAACGCTGACCCTATCAGAATCAGCGTTTTGAATTACATGTCTACTTTACTACATTATTGTTAAAACTTTGCAATTGTTAATATTAGAGACAATAATCATACCAATGAGTAACATAATATTGGTGATTATCTGTTAGTTAGGGTATTGGCTGCACCATCATTTGGTTAACGGCCTCCCAATGGAAATAAATAACCGACAGATAGCATGGCATTCTGTGGCTTTGTGGTACTGCCATCCTCATGATCGGCCATCAGGTAGTTATAACGGCCTTCGAGCAGTACTTTGCCTGTGCCTGCCTGTATCGCCACACCGGCCCCACCAGCTACACCATAGAAAAATCGGCCCTCACCACTCATATCAATGGCCTGTGCTTCACTTTGACCGCCCTCCCGAACCGATATGGTTCCACTTACGACGTAGGTGCCCACCGGGCCTGCATTGACGAAGAAGCGCAGTTTGGGCTGGCCAAAGGCTACTTTCAGCAACACAGGAACTTCGACCATATTGTATTTGAGTTGTAAGTAATCGGAACCCAGCGCAAAACGGACGCCATATTGGCTAAAGAGCACTTCGGGTTGTACCGAAAAAGTGGGCCCACCCATGTTGAACACAAGCCCACCATGAAATCCCATAACGCGGGCCAGCTGTACCCCCTGGCCTACAGATGCTGGATCGGCTCCGCCTATTGTACCTGAATTACCACCGAATCGTAAACCCACATGGAAGTTACTCTGACGGGTATACGTCGGACGGGCAGGCGCAGTCGTTTCATGTTGCCTTGTCATAGGCTGGGTCGACGCTGTTCTGACGGATTCTGAAAGGGTAGGCTGAACAGCCACTAGAGCCGGGGTTTCGCTAGTGGCTGGGGTAGGGGCTGGTTTCGGAGCGGTAGCCGTTTTCTTCTCCGTTAGCGTTCCGGTATGAACGCCGTTGTTCGATCGCGTAGCCGCAGACCGGGAAGTTGAGGCAACTGGCCTACGTACGGCTGATTTCGTTTGTGCTGACAGACTCAGGGGCAGAATGGCCAGAGCAATTATCCAGAAATGGTTCTTCATCATTCATTCGTTTTCGTTGTTTTCGATTCGAAATTAGATGATACGTCCAGATGGCGTATTGACTTCTCAGGTGAAGTGGTATTTTGATGGGTTCAATTGATTAAAAAGATGAGTGGACCAGCAGCGGCATTTATAGCCTGTAGGTTGGATACTCCATGTCTCGGATCAAAAATCCAGAGTAGAGTCTGCTGGCCGCTGTTTATTTATTGAATAGGTGAGTTTTGTTCAGTAATAGCCTGACTATAACGCCAAAGAAAAGTCCGACAAATGCCCCTACAGCCCCCCAGCCAATGTCTTCAAAACTAAAAAATCGTGTTGGAATCAACAGTTGACCTGCTTCGGCCACTATGACAACACCAACCAAAATGAGCCAGATGATAAACCAGCGGTAAAAAGGCTGGGGGTGCGATGTTGGTAAAATACCTCCGGCAAAGCCCATGAAAACGAATGGCACCGCTGTCCGTATGTTTCCGTTCGCATGGTTATCGGTCCAGCGTGTTAGCCAGGCAGGCATAAACCAGAGATGCCTAAAGTCGTAATGGGGCTGCCAGCTTAAATAGAGAACGAACGCAACGCCCAGAAAGAGAAATAAATAGAGTATACGCATACGTGCTGGCAAATGAGTCGATAATAAGTTAGCTGGCATGACCAAACCATGAGTTTACGATTTTTCAGCGATTTGGCCAAAGCGTCTAAAACCGAGCGAAAAATAGGGAATGTTGGCTATTATCAATATATATAACTCCTTTGTTTTCTAATATTTAATATCGTGTACTTTAAGTTATGTATATTGTAAAAGTTCAAAATTCACGTACATTAAATTTGTAAAATATTTTTCATGTAGATACTCTTAATTATGTGACAATTTGAAAAAAACATGGTCAAAGGAATATAGTAGAGAATAGTAAAACTACTTATATGATTTATCCGTGTTTTGACGACTTGTACTTAAATGAATCGCTTAATATTATTTCTCTTTGTATACTTATATGCCTTATATGTATCGGCAGATCCCGCTTATCGACGTATAACGGGTTACGTTTTTGATCAGCAAACAGGCGTACCACTGGCGGGTGTTCATGTTTATATAGCTGATAATAAGATGGGTACGCTCACGGATTCAGAAGGGCATTTTGCCGTGTCGGTGGCCGCTGAGTCGACTGTCCACCTGACGTTCTCGTCAGTGGGTTTTACCTCAAAAACCCAGACCATCATACCGAAACAACAGACCGAACTTACTGTATTTTTGACCTATGGACAGCAACTAGCTGAGCAGGTTGTCAGAGCGACTACCAGTGCTTCTGTTAGTAGTAATCCGCAGATGAGTGCCATCACCCTTTCTATGGAGCAACTTGGAAAAGTACCAGCTTTGCTAGGCGAGAAAGACGTGATGAAACTGTTGCAGTTAATGCCCGGTGTGCAAAAAGGATCGGAAGGAAATGCCGGACTGTATGTTCGCGGAGGGGCACCTGACCAAAACCTGATTCTGCTGGACAATGCCCCCATTTATAACCCCAATCATTTACTGGGCTTCTTTTCGGCCTTCAATGGAGATGCCCTCAAACGCGTTGAGATGACGAAAGGTGGTTTTCCGGCACGCTTCGGGGGGCGTTTGTCTTCAGTAATCGAATTAACGACTAAAGATGGCCAGACAGATCGCTTGCACGGTGAGGCTTCAGCAGGTTTGGTAGCCTCCCGGCTTACAGTCAGTGGACCTCTTGGGAAACGGGCTTCGTTTATGGTGGCTGGGCGACGCACCTATTTGGATTTGCTTACAGGGCTTCTGGGACAAAATACGGCTGATCAACCGATGCTTAAAACCGCCTTCTTCGACCTGAATGCCAAGGTGACCATTCAGGCCGGGCAAGCTGACAAGGTCTATATCAGTGGGTATACCAGCCAGGATAAGTTCACTAATGGTTCGGCGCTGCAATCTAATCTGCGCTGGATGAATGGAGCAGGGAGTATTCGCTGGAATCACCTTGGTTCCAGAGGGACGGTTTCGGATCTGTCGTTGATCTACAGTCGTTACCAGATGGGGGTGCAGGATCAGAAAGCGCTCGAGCAAAGCAGTCAGAACGCGTTATATACGCTTAATTATGAGTCGTCTATTCAGGATATTGGCCTTAAGTATGATCGGACACAGTATCTGAATGCCGCTCACCAGATTCGGTTTGGCGGTCAACTGACCCACCACACATTCAATCCACAGGCTTATGTAACCCTGAATGTAAACTACCTGCCAGAACAGACTACGGGCCAGACCATAACAGCCGCTGAAGCCGGAGCTTACGTAGAGCATACCTGGAGCCCGGCCGGCAAATGGCGCTTTGCCAGCGGGCTTCGGCTTAGCACATACTCGGTTTTAGGGGGCTCAAGCACAACCACCGAAACCAGAATGCTTCCCGACTCATCGGAAAAGACAGTATACATACGCCCCGAACCTCGGTTGTCGGTTGCCTATCGGGCTACGCCTTCATTCTCGATCAAAGGATCGTACGCCCTTATGAATCAATACCTGCATTTACTATCCAGTACGGGTGTTGGCCTTTCCACCGATCTATGGGTACCAACGGTCAAATCGATCAAGCCCCAGCAGTCGCAGCAGGTAGCAGTAGGCATGGCTAAAGATTTTGCAAAATCGGGTCTGTCATTGACTATCGAAGGGTATTATAAGAAAATGAATGACTTGCTTAGCTATCGGGAAGGCGCCAGCTTTCTGTCGGCAGATGCACAGGGCAACGTCAATTCAACCAAGTGGGTCGATAATGTAACCAGTGGGCAGGGGCAATCGTATGGCGCTGAAATTCTGCTCCAGAAACAAACAGGCCGATTGTCGGGCTGGATTGGCTATACACTATCCTGGACCAACTGGCAATTCGCCGAACTAAATGGAGGCAAGGCATTTCATCCGCGTTATGACCGACGCCATGATGCCTCTATAGTGGGCATGTATGAACTAACACCTGCCATTACTTTGTCGGCTACCTGGGTATATGGTACGGGAAACTCGCTGACATTGCCATTGTCCCGTTTTTCGGGGTATTACGATCAGAAAGCAGTGGGGAGCCAGGCTACGGCGAATGCGCTGTATGGAACAGGTTCGAATGTGAAGGAATATGGCGAACGGAATAGTTTCCAGGCCGAAGCGTACCACCGCCTTGATGTAAGTGCGCGTTTTACAAAAAAACGTGCCCATACCGAACGGGTCTGGGAGGTAAGTGTATACAACGCCTACAATCGGCATAACCCTTTCTTGTATTCGCTGGAAGGAAAAGCGCAGGAAAAAGGTCTGCCTTCGAAAACGGTTTTATATAAATACTCTTTGTTTCCGGTAATCCCTTCGGTAAGCTACACGATCCGGTTCTAGTAAACGTCTAATCACATTTCATCCATGATTTCCTTTTCTAAGAAATGGCTATGGCTGTTTCTGTCAACGGTCTTATTTTCCTGCAATTCGATGCGCGAGGAAGTTGTTCCCGAAGAGCTGTCCTCGCAGGCAAACAAACTGGTCGTCGATTGCTTCATATCGCCACAGGATTCGTTGCTCACGGCCAAAGTGAGTCGCTCACGGCCCATTCTTGACGATCAATCGAATAAAAATGTCGAAGTTTCTGATGCGACCGTACTACTTTCAGACGGCAGCAACTCCGTTAAACTGGTTTATAACTCACAACAGGCAATTTATAGTGTCAAGGCGCAGAAACTGACCATCCGGGAAGGGGCAACCTATACATTAACTGTTTCGACGCCCGATGGTAAACAGGTGTTGGCCACAACAACGGTTCCCAAATCGGTAGCTTTTAAATCCGTACAGATTGATTCATCACTTCAGACAGGTACCCAGAAAGATTTCCGGGTAGTGGGCAACTGGCAGGCCGGGGCCGATACCTATTTCCGTGTGAAAGGCTCCTATCGAGGTATCCGTTATGCCGCTCCGGCCAATACGTCCTATGAAACCCCACAACCTATTGCTTTCGTAATGGCAACGAACTCATTAGGTCTAGTTGAGTGCCCGAGTAAAGCAGCCAGTTTACTGGCTTCGGCATCGCTCGGCGACGGATCGTTCAAAAAGCTGTATCGTTCTACTCAGATCAGCCTGAATCTATTGCATGTCGATGCTTCTTATTATGCCTATCATGTAGCCCTGGATCAGCAGTTGCAAGCGTCCAGTAATCCATTTGCTGAGCCAGTTGCGATTCCAACCAATATTCAGGGTGGGCTCGGATGTTTTGGCAGCTACAGCCAGACGACGCTGGCGACTGTGATTAAGTAGCAAAATATAGAGCGCTGATTTTTAGGGTTATTATGTGTTGTCAAGATACGTGCAACATATAATAACCCTGAAAATCAGCGCTCTGTATATGCGGTTAATTTGTCTTTAGGGTTGCCAGAAAACTTACGACATCCCGGATTTCCCGCTTGGTGAGCAGGTATTTCATGTCGGGCATACTCGATGGCGCATAGGTCGTTTTGGCGATTTTGTCTTTCTTAATTGTCCGGTCTGGATCATCGCCACTTTTCAGTACGATTTCCGAATCGGTTTCTTTCTGCACAATACCGCTGAGTGTTTTGCCATCTTTTAGCTCAATCGTAGCCGTACCAAAACCGGGGGCCAGTCGGGCACTGGGATTGACGACCGCTTCGAGCAGCTGCTCCCGCGTCAGGCGGCTGGCTACCCCGTTGAGTCGTGGCCCCGCATTGCCACCCAGATCGTCGTAGGAGTGGCAGCGGATACATTGGGCCGTTTGATGCCGGAAGAAAATCCGACGGCCCTTGTCGGGCTCTCCACCGTACAAACTACCCTGATACGACGCTAAAACCGCATCGGGCGATTGTTTAGCCAGAATCGCTTTGTGTTGGGCAATCAGTTGGGGCGATTTGGTTTCGGTAATGGCTTCTTCCAGTTCCAGGCTCAGATCGACCGGAAGCTTGCCAGACGATAAGTCACCCAGAAGCTGATCGAAGATGGGTTTAGTGTTGGCGATGGGTAGCTTACCGAGTGTTACCAGAGCCGCCTGTTTTTCTTCGGTCGAGTGGGTTTGCAGCACCTCTTTCAGTTGAGCTACCATCTGGTCCTTGGGCATACTCGTTTTGCCGATGAGGTCCAGAGCCGCAACACGCACCCGCTTGTCTTTATCGGCCAGGGCGGTTTCGATGGCTGTGCCAATTTGCTTGTCGTTCAAGGCTGCCAGTGCCCGGAGCGCTTCCTCCCGAATCTCGGCATCGCTGTCGTTTTTCAGACGGTCCAACAGCACAGAATTGGCGGTAGTTAACGACAACTTGCTGATGGCTCGAATGGCGCTTTTGCGGATAGGAGCGGCAGAGTTCGTAGCCATTGTCGTATACAAACTAGCCGACTTGGTCTTTAGAACAGCCGGGTCACGCGTGACCGGACCTCTATACCGGCCATCGACCCGGTCGAGCAGCGAGGGTTTAGCCCAGGTGCTCAAGGCGTCCATGGCTTCGGCGCGTAAGGCAACAGGATTCTCCTCGCCATTAGCATAGCTAATCAGATTCTGCACAGCCTCGGACGTTCCGACTCGTAAATTGGCGTTGATGGCTCGACGAACGAGGGCTTCGTTGGTAAATTTGGTTTTGACCAGTACGTTACCCAGGGCCGGTAGTGCCTGTGGAATCGACAAATCATCGTTGATGCCACGTGCAGCTTCAGTTACGATAAATTCGTCGCTATCGTTCAGGAAATTAGCGATGCCGGGATTCTGCATACGACGCAGAGCCACAACGGCCGCAATGCGAACGGCTTTTGATGGATGGCTCGACAGGGCAATAATCGGTTCGGCTTTACCCATACGGGCCAGTGCCAGGCTACCCGCATGGCGAATGTACGTGTCTTCGTCGTTGTTGGCCTCAAGTAGCGCAATGATCGGCTGAAGAGCTGGCACATAAGCAATTCGACCCAGGGCCTCGGCCGCAAAGAAGCGCGTACGGGCGTTTTCATCTTTCAGCATTGGAACCAGCGCCGAACCCGCAGCCGCATAGCGAATGTCGCCCAGCCAGCGGGCGGCCTGTGCCCGGATTTCGGGATCGCTGTCTTTCAGATACGGCATCAGGCGCTGGGCATATTTGGCATCTTTACGCGCCAGTTGGCTTATGCCCCAGATGCTGTGCACCCGCGCCAGTTGATGCTCGGTTTGCTGGAGCATTTGACCGAAGGCCGTTGCACCCGCTTCGCCCCGTTTTACGAGTTCAAACTGCGCTTTCTGCCGAACGCGCATATCCGCATTTTTGAGGTAGCTGCTTAGTTCATTTACCGGGGTTTTGCTGAAATTTTGCGCCAGTAGCTTCTTGGTCAGCGCCCGCTCGGCCCAGTTAGCACCGTCTTTATCGTCGAGTTTCCAGATGCGGCCATAATCTTTGGTATCCCAACCGTTGATCCAGTCAGCTACATACATGGCCCCATCCGGTCCGAAATCGAGTCCGGTGGCCAGCACATTACCCAGAATTTTCTTCGACTTATCCAGTTCGAAGGAAGCACCTTTAGGCTTGAGCGTGAATGAGTGAACGCCCGATGCTGCCGGATTACCCACAAATTCAGCAATGAAAAAGGTGTTTTTATACTTCGGGCTCAACGCGGTACCGGGGTTATAGAGCATACCTGCCGGGCCGCTGACGAAGTTGGCCAGTGGGGGCAGAATGTAAGCCGCCTGTCCGTTGAAACGTGGCTTAAACATTTGCTCGTCCATCCAAACCTTATACGTATTATTCAACGGATCGCGGTATTTGCCGTACTGCCAGTTGCTTCGCCAGCCCGTATCCGACCCGTTGACGATGTAGACCAGCCGCTCTTTTTCGCCAGGATGATCGCCATCATTGTCTTCGCTGATCAGATTGCCGTATTCGTCAAAAACAAACTCGTGGGTATTCCGAACCCCATAGGCAAATACTTCAAAATCGCTGCCATCCGGGTTCGACCGTACAACGACACCGCTATTCGGGTGCGCCCATTTTTTGCCATCGGGCCCAACGCCATTGAAACCAATATCGCCGATTTGCCAGTAAATGCGCCCGTCGGGTCCCATTTCTACCCCCGACAGACCGTGGCCGCTGAAGCCGATGTGAACCCCGTACCCGTGCGAGATCGATTTTTTCTCATCGGCAATGCCATCGCCATTTTTGTCGCGCAGCCGCCATAGATCGGGGGCTACAGTTACATAAAGGTCGTTGCCGTCCGACAAAACGCCACCCATTACGTCGGTTGTTTCGTCGTGGAAATCGTTGACGACCATCTTCGACAGGTCGGCTACACCATCGCCGTTGGTATCTTCGAGCCTGAACACCTGTTCGCGTTCAACGGTCATGTCGCGCCAGTCGTGCGATCCATCACCATTCACATCCTTGAGCCACTCGTTCTTCTTGCTATTGGCAGGGGAGAGGACCTGGTGCAGAAACGCCCGTTTGTCTTCAACCGTCTGCAGTCGGTTCGATTCGATTTCCCAATCCTGGTGCCCCCGAATGTCGAACTCCGAGTTTTTCTGCCGGTTGGTTCGGGTATAATACAGCCGTCCGAAGTCGTCGATGTCGATACCGATCGGGTCCGATACCAGCGAGTCGACACCCCAGAGTTTTAACGTCAGTCCGTCGGCCAGTTGCGGCTTCACCAGTGCTTCAACGGCATGAGCCATTTCGGCGGCTTTAGCCGGAGCCAGTTTTTTAATACGCTGGGTAATCGGATCGTCCATAAATCCGGTAAGACCTATCCAGGTCGTTAGCCCAACGGCTGCCAACGGAAGCAGCGATTGTCGGAGGGGAAATCGCGTTATTTTTTTCATGCAAAGAATCAGTACGTCAGGCAGATTGAATGAGCCAAAGTCAGGTTGTTTACGCGTTTCTGACGACCAATTGATAAAGAGATTTTTGCCCTGTTTTTAACTTCCTGAGCAGTTAAAACTTTGGCGAAGCTGTCGAGCAAGTTCAGACCATAGCAGAGAAGCTCTACAGATACACAACCTGTACTATAGTCTCCGTTCTAGGAGTTCAGTATTCGAGTGGTTGATGGATTTTGCAGCGTGAACCAATCAATGATTGTGTAGCTGAAAGTTTACGGGTAGTATCAGACTTTACCAGCCAGCACTTACTACCGCTTGCTGATTCGGTTGTGTGTTATGGAACGCTGTTGATCAGACTTAAACCGTTCACCAACACCTGCCGACAAGGCTGCGTGTTTAGTGGCTCTGCCCTGAACTCTGGCCCGCCACCGGCGCCAGGAAGCAGGCTTTAAGTGGGCTCGTAGGAGTTTGATGACGGCAGACTCCGGTAAACCAAATTGTGCCTCTATAGCATCAAAAGGAGTACGATCTTCCCAGGCCATTTCGATCAATCGATCAAGATCGTCTTGACTCAATTCATGAGATTGCGGTTTCATGTACCTATAATGTGGTTAATAAGCGAAAGGTTACACTTACAATGAGTGTATTTGCGAGCTACAAGCGGTAACGGATGCATTTTCTGATTACCTAAAGCGTTAGCAACAGGCCTACCGATGCGTAATTGATCCAGGTAAAATTATACACCTCATCAACATCGGCCCCGCCTTCTACTACCCGATACCCTGCCTTTATGCCAACGGTTCGATTAATGGCATAAGCGCCACCCAGAAAAATGTCTTCTGCCCGGCCAAAGCGCGAGCCCAGTGCATCCCCTTCGAGCCATATCCGCCAATGCTCGTCGGGTTTGTAGACAACATTGACATTGACCAGCGGCACAAAGCCTACATTCGGAAAATTGGAACGGGCCGACTCATTGGCAAACTGGACATTCGCATCCCGGATTTTTGCCGTCAATCCCAGTCCTGCCTGCCATTTGTTGCGGTTAATAAACTCGTAGCGATACGTCAGCCGATAGGAGTTAAATGTATAGTCAACGTTTGTGGGGCGGTTGGCGGCAAAAAGCTGATTGTTGAAGTTTACATCCTGACGCAGTTCGCCCTGATAGCGCACTGTTAGTGGAGCGTACAAAAGCGAAATGGTGTGCCGATTGGCTATCGTATAACTTAGCCGGGCGCGATAAAACGCGGTTGGTTTTGCGGTTAAATTATCGGGAAGATTGACGTATGTTCCTCCCTGATTAGGTATTCTGATTTCATTGTAAGGAGTCCCAAGTACGAGTCCCGACTCCAGATCGAGCCGTAGTTGAGCCTGCGCTGAGATCCCCATGAAAAACAGCAGAACGACGCAGAACCCAATTGAAAAGACCTCAGGAAAATGTATTTTTCTGTGCATTCTTCCTAAACGATCTTGCTGACAAATGGTTTTAGAGTAAATTCCTGGCGGATCGAGTCCTGTCAGGTTGAGTAGGCAGTTCGGTTCTGCCCCCACGTTCAGGTACAAACTCCCCCTAAACGTTGATCCTATTTAACGTAAAAACAACAATGGCATCTGGCATTTTTGCAATTTTAGATGATATAGCGGCTCTGATGGATGACATGGCGTTGGCCACAAAAGTAGCCACGCGAAAGACGGCTGGTATACTGGGAGATGACCTGGCTGTAAATGCGGAAAAAGCTACAGGATTCCTGGCCGATCGGGAGTTGCCCATATTATGGGCTATTACGAAAGGGTCACTGCTCAATAAACTGATTATCGTTCCGATAGCACTGTTACTCAACGCATTCGTTCCTGTAGCCATTACTGTCGTCCTGTTGTTGGGCGGCTGTTATCTGGCTTATGAGGGTGCAGAAAAAATAATAGACTACTTCGGTAAGTCAAAAGAAAGTCATCGCCCTGCCACCTCAGAGGACGCTCGGGAACGCCCTGTCGTCGATGATGAAAAGGCTAAGGTAAAATCCGCTATTACCACTGACTTTATCCTATCGGTAGAAATTGTCATTATTGCGTTGGGGTCAGTGACCGACCAGGAATCGTTGATCCAGATCGCAACGGTATCGGTAGTGGCTCTACTAGCTACGGTTGGCGTGTACGGTCTGGTTGCGCTTCTGGTTCGAATGGATGATGCTGGTCGTCAGCTAATCCGTTGGTCGAATAATACAGGGTTCTTTAGTAAACTTGGCCACGGTCTGGTTGGGGCTCTGCCGATCATCATCCGGCTTTTGAGTATAGTAGGAACCGTCGCCCTATTGCTGGTTGCTGGTGGCATATTTGTGCATAACCTACACTTCCTGCACGCGTTTCTTCCTGGCCTTCCTGCGTTTGTAAAAGAGTTTGGTATCGGGCTGGTGGTTGGGTTGGTCCTTGCTGGTCTGGTTACCCTGTTTAAGCTGGTAACCCGGTCTACTAAACCACATGCTGTCGGGTAATTTTAAACCAGCACGACATAACTATTCGTATTGGTTGTTTCTATGCTGGCCTTTTTATAGGTAGACAGTAATGCAGCGGTCGAGTCATCAGCGTATTTACTCTGCTGATGACTCGACCGCTGTCGTTCATAAGCTTACATGGATTTGCCTAAGGCAATTTCCAGCAGTTCTTTGTCGGGGTGATTTTTTACCTGGCAGCTATTATCGAAAAGCATCGTAGCGCCGTTTTGGGCATTATACTGCGGCCAGTTGGGCAGGCTTTTATTGTTTGGATTACCGCTACGAGCAAATGCGATCCAGGCATTGCTCATCTTGTCGGCCAGCGCATAGGCGTCTTTACCTCCTCCCGTCATTTCTTCGCAACGGGCAATGTTGTTGAACGCAAATGGAATTTCCATGCAGTGCATCGACTTATACAGGCCATCGTTTACCGGCGAATTCCAGGTGAAGAGGTACATATACACCGGGGCAGCACCGGCAACCGCTTTTTGATTGGCCTGTCGGATCACACCCGCCCGAAAATTGATGTCGATGTTGATGTAATCGGATGGATTGCTGGTTTCGGGATAGGCCTTTTTTACAGCCGCCATATAGGCGTCGGCTTTGTCGCCAATTCGTTTCTGCATCGCTGCTTTAGCCGCTTCCATGTCGGTTGCGCGGTTGGCCGGGTTGAAAGGACCAAATTCGGTTTTGGTTGAGCCAACCAGCAACGGGACGTTCTTCGCCAGCTCCATCGCAGCGGGTTCCGAAATCTGGTAGGGCAGGAAGTTACCGTCGTGAATCGGGCCCCAGCCCAGGCCAAAACCGCCCTGATTTTGACCTTTTAAGCTTTCATTTACTTTACGTAAGGCGCGTTTTCCGGCAGCGTTCAGGCGCTCGTAGGAGATTTTTTGCAGCGAATCGACCTGGTTAGGCTGAAAATGCAATTCTTCCAGCAGTGCAGCGCCGACCTTACGAGCCAGATCGCTCTCGGTGAAGCTGGTCAGGTAACTACCACTTTGCACAATGGCTTTGTGAAATAATCCTTTGGCCGATGGCGCATTCATTAGGCTGGTCACTTTGCCGCCACCACCCGACTGACCAAAAATGGTTACGTTGTTCGGATCGCCACCAAACTGAGCGATGTTTTCTTTTACCCATTGCAGCGACGCTACCAAATCCATTAACCCCGCATTGGGCGAATTTTTGTATTTGTCACCATAGGCCGACAGGTCCAGAAAACCCAGAATATTCAGCCGGTGATTGACCGTTACAACCACGACATCCCCTTTTTTGGATAGGCTTTCGCCATCGTATGAGGGCAGCTCAACCGACGAACCCGCCGTGAAGCCACCGCCGTGAAACCATACCATAACGGGGCGCTTTTTTGCTTCAGTCAGTTGGGGTGTCCAGACGTTCAGGCTCAGGCAGTTTTCGTTAGTGTAGCCCCAGTCGTGATGAAACGGAAACTCGATTTCGTCATAGGTAGAGGTCGTCGGGTCCATTGGGCAGACTGGTCCGTAGGTCATTGACGAACGGACTCCCGTCCACGAATCGGGTTTGGAAGGGCCCATGAACCGCTCGGCTTTGGCATACGGAATGCCCTTGAACGTAAACGTACCGTTGTGGATATAACCGCGAACTTTGCCGGATGCGGTAGGCGCAACGGCAATATCTTTCCCGGCCATAATCGGGGTAGGGGCTGCTTTTGGGGTTTGCGCTACCGCTAGCAGCGGAAGGCTCAACACGGCTAACGAGAATAGAATTGTGTTGGTTTTCATTGGGGTTGGGATACTTGTAGGTTGGTTTATGTAATTTATCGCTTGCTAATGATCGAAAATAGAAAGTCGAGAGCTGCTTCGTCGGGCAGTTGCGCAGCAGCAGTTTTATCGCCAAAGACCATAATCTGTTTATCCTTGGCGGAATAAGCAGGCCAGTGAGGCAGTCCTTTGCCATTTGGATCACCTGTTTTGATGAAATTGGTAATACTGCCTGACATGTACCAGGATAGCTCGCCATCGATCGGTTCCAGCGGACGAAGCTTGTGGTCGATGAAGTTCAGATTGTCGTACATGTAGGCAACTTCTCCGGTATGGAATGCGCCGTAGCGTGCATATTCGCCCGTTGCTGGAATCTTTCGGGTAAAGCGGTAAACATAAACGGGCTTGCCCTGTTTGCTGGCAATGTTGGCCCAGGTGTAGTTCTGCGCCCCGAAAATCATGTCTCTGGAGATTTTCATCTGCGAGCTGGCTGCTTCCGCATCGGTTCCGCCCGGATAGTATTTCAGAAACTGCTCTGCTTTATCGCCGTATTGCTGCTCGATTTGCTTTCGGTAGGCTTCTGCATGTTTCGGCGGGCCAAACGACATACCTTCGTCTTCGTTCCAGCCTGTTAGCAAGGCCACATTGTTCTCTTTACCAGCCGCAAAAATGGCCGGAATGGACGCTGGCAATACATAACCGTCGATGATGGGGCCACGACCCTGGGCTTTTTTCAGGATTTCGTCGGCTGGTTTGGCGCGTAACTCCGCTAGCGATGAGGCCCCCAATGCCTGAGCCATTTTCAAGCCAGCTTCTTCACCTTGCTGAAGCGTCGGGTGCGGAGTGGCAAAGCTGGCACCGCTTTCGGCAATGGCTTTCGTGAACAAACCCTTTGCGAGTGGGGTGGCTACCATACAGTTCACACTCATGGATCCGGCCGACTGTCCGGCGATGGTTACATTATTCGGATCGCCCCCAAATTGAGCGATGTTTTTCCTGACCCATTGCAGAGCCGCTACCTGATCCATGAGCCCATAATTGCCCGATGCATGATGCGGTGATTCTTTAGTTAGTTCGGGGTGAGCGAAGAATCCAAACGGTCCCACACGGTAGTTGGCACTGACGAAAATGATGCCTTTTTTAGCCGTTGCCTCGCCATCGTAAATAGCGCAGCCGGCCCCACCACTATTGAATCCGCCACCGTAAATCCAGACCAGCACCGGGCGTTTTTCGCTGGATGAATTCGCCCCCGACCATACGTTCAGATACAGACAGTCTTCGCTGATCGGTTCTTTCGGAATCAGGAATTCAGCACTCCACGGCCCAAACGGGTTTGGTGTTCCCTGCATCGGGCTTGCGCCAAAGGCATTGCATTGGCGAACGCCCGACCAGGGTTTTACAGGCTGCGGAGCTTTCCATCGTAGATCGCCAACAGGCGGTGCCGCAAACGGAATCCCTCGAAAAATATGGACATCACCATCCTTATTGAGGGTTCCCGAGATCTGGCCACCTTCCACTTTTACAGTATCAAACTCTTTGTGATTGGAGGTAAAAGCCGCTATGCCAAATAACGTTAGGAATGCAAGAGAAAGAACTGGTTTCATGATAGGGTTTAGATGGATAGAACGCAGATTTTTATGATCTGTGTAAATCATATAGATCATAAAAATCTGCGTTCTACTATGGAACAGTTACTTGATTTGCTTTCAAAACTTTATTGAAAAATAAGACTTGATAGGGGAGTGCGTTTTCCCAATACTCCCAGGTATGGGCACCGGGCCGTTCGGTATAGTCGTGTGGTGTTTTGTTTTCCATAAGTTGGCGGTGCAAATCTCGGTTACCAACAATTAGAAAATCATCCACACCGATGTCGAAAATGAGTGGTAAGCCATTTTTTTTCAGTTGATCGGCCAGCGTTACCATCGTATAACCCGGATAAGGCGCGTCTCCTTCCTTGGGTGGGCCCAGCAGCTTCGCAAAATTTTCCGAGCGCGATTTGGCGAAGTCGGCAGGTACTTTCCAGGTAGCGGTGTTGATGTTCATGACCCCACTCATGCTGCCAGCGGCCGAATACAGGTCAGGGTGGCGGCTTGAAATGAACATAGCCCCGTGTCCGCCCATGCTTAAGCCCGCAATGACCCGGCCTTTACGGTCGCGGATGGTTCGGTACGTGTTGTCGATCCGGTCAATAAGCTCCTTAGAAATAAACGTTTCGAACTGGCTGGTTTTGACCAGTGGGCTATCGAAATAGTAGCTCGTGGGATCGCCGTCTGGCGTAACAATAATCAGGTTGTATTGATCGGCTAAGCGATGTAACAGCGTTTTGTCGGCCAGTTTGGTTAGCCAGTCGCGGAAGCTACCCGTACCACCATGAAGCAGGTACAGCACCGGGTAGGGTGTGGTATCGCGCTTTTTAGCCTTTACGTATCGTTCGGGTAGCACAACGGCTGCCCGCAGGGTTCGGTTCATGCTGGCGCTGGGTACATCGAGCGTATCGACCTTAGCCGCCTGAACCTGGATGGTCAGAAGGTAAACCAGCGTGCTGATAAGAAGTTTAGTGTACATGGTTCGGCTGGGTTTATTGGGCGATCGAGCCATTAGCTTTCAGGGTATTGCTGAAAAACAGTATATGGTTGGGCAATGAATTTTGCCAGTACTCCCAACTGTGCCCACCGGGACGTTCGCTATAATCGTGAGGGGTCTGGTTGAAAACCAATCGGCGGTGTAGTTCGCGGTTGGGCTCGATCAGGAAATCATCGACACCGCAATCAAAAATCAACTTCTGACCATTCGCTTTTAACTTGTCGGCCAGATTGATTACCGAGAATGTGGCGTAGGTATCTGGTACTTGCTCAATGGGCCCCAGTATTTTTTCGAACTCCAGTTTAATGCCTTGCATCATGTCCGGGGGAAGTTTCCAGCTTCGCATATCGGGGTTGAGTGCGCCACTCATACTCCCGGCTGCACAATAAAGGTCGGGATGACGAGCAGCTAACAAAAGGGATCCGTAGCCTCCCATCGACAGGCCCGTAATAACCCGCCCTTTGCGGTCGCGAATGGTTCGGTATGTATTGTCGATTTTAGGGATGACCTCTTTTGTCAGGTACGTTTCGAACTGACTATCTTTTCTGACCGGGCTATCCAGGTAATAACTGAATACCTCGCCTTCGGGCATCGCAATGATGAGGTTATACTGATCGGCCAATCGCTGAATCAGGGTCTTGTCGGGCGTTTTGGTGATCCAGTCATTAAAATGCCCATAGCCGCCGTGAAGCAGGTACAGCACCGGATAATTTGCCTTACTTTTTGCATACGACTCGGGCAATACAACCACCGCGCGCATGGTCTTCTGCATTACGCCACTCGGCACATCCAGTGAATCGACTTTAGCCGCGAAAGACGATAAGGTTACCAAAAGACTAATGCCGGAAAGAAGGATTTTAAACATAGTATTCCGCGAATTTATTGGGCGATCGAGCCATTGGCTTTTAGTACTTTCTGGAAAAACAGCAGATGATACGGCAGTGAGTTTTGCCAGTACTCCCAGGTATGTCCACCCGGATGTTCGGTGTAATCGTGCTCGACTTTGCTGTAAACCAGTCGGCGGTGCAGTTCGCGGTTGGGCTCGATCAGGAAATCGTCGACACCACAGTCAATGATAATTTTCTGCCCGTTGGCTTTCATTTTGTCCGTCATGTAGACGACCGAGTTAGCTGTATACGTATCAGTTGTTGAACCCAGAGGGCCCAGAATCCGGTTAAATTCGGGTTCGATCCGTTTTTCAAACGTAGGATCGATGCGCCAGGTTTTGTAATTCAGGTCGACGGCACCGCTCATACTGCCAGCCGCACAGTATAGTTCAGGGTGCCGTGTAGCCAGATAGAGCGCCCCGTGGCCGCCCATACTTAAGCCTGTAATAACCCGCCCTTTGCTATCGCGAATGGTGCGATACGTATTGTCAATTTTGCTGATAACTTCTTTGGTCAGGTAGGTTTCGAACAGATTGTCTTTCTGCGTTGGGCTGTCCAGATAGCCACTCAGCCGATCCCCCTCGGGCATCACAATGATGAGGTTATACTGATCGGCCAGTTTATGAACCAGCATTTTGTCGGGCGTTTGCTTGAGCCAGTCACTAAACTGACCTCCTCCACCGTGCAACAAGTATAAAACCGGATAAGCACCCTTGTTTTTTGCATAGGATTCGGGGAGAACGACCGCTGCCCGCATACTTCGGTTCATGCTGGTACTGGGTACATCCAGCGTATCGACTTTGGCGCTGAAGCCTGATAGGGGATACGTAAATCCAGTTAGGCAAATAAGGAAACGAAGGATGTGCATGGCAATCATTGGATAGAACCCGTTGGTTCGATTTGAACAGGCTTTGAAGTAGACTCGCAAATAATGCTACCTTTATGTCAAAAGTACGCAAAGATGTATTACGTCATAATGCCAAATGTGTTTTTGTTGTAAAATTTTATGATTGATTATAACCATCCGGCGTTTCAGTATTATCAGAATGTATCTGAACAATGCATCCACTACCTATCGATTGATGGGGTGATTTTCGGCTTTCATCAAAATCAGCTTAAGGTATTGCTGTTGCGCTGGAAAGGTACGGACGAGTGGAGCCTTCCAGGAGGTTTCATTCTGAAAACTGAGTCGGTCGATCTGGCGGCCCAGCGGATAATAAAAGAGCGTACGGGTTTACAAACGCTTTATTTACAGCAATTTCATGTGTTTGGTGAAACGGTCCGCTATAATCAGGAGGAAACCTGGGCGAAAATAAATCTGCCTATTCAGGGTATTAACTGGTCGGAACGAACGATTTCGATCGGCTATTATGCCCTGGTCGAATATGCCGAAGTTGTTCCGGCAACTGACTTTTTGACCGAAGAATGTCGGTGGTGGAGCCTGGATGCCATTCCTGCTTTGCTTTTCGACCATAACCATATCATAGAGGTTGCTTTGCAGTCGTTGCGGAAGAACGTGGGCGACCAACCCATCAGTCATTTATTACCTGATACGTTTACCATCCCTGAATTGCAACGGTTGTATGAGACGATTTTGGGCCATTCATTGGATGCCCGAAATTTTTACAAGAAAATTATGGCGCAGAACAATCTGGAACGGCTTGCCGAGCGACGAGCTGGAACCCCACATAAAGCTCCCTACTTATATCGGTTTAAGGTCGCTTTTTCGGAAAGGTAAGCGTATTGCTCCAGGGCGTCTAATACCTATAATTTGCCTGTTCAATGGGCTGTTTTATCAATTCATCCGACACCTATGTAGCTACTACAATACTTTAGCTCATTTTTGTGATCTCGGTTTGCCTTGTACAAAGGTGTTTTAAACCGGGTCGTAATTTTGTAGCGTATATACATAGCGTTAGCGATGATAATAACTCGACTCGAACTGGAAACGAACCAATTAGGCACTGTAAAACCGTTTTATGAGCAACGTTTGGGCTTGCCTATAATGAGTCAATCACAGGATGAGGTTGTCTTTCAGGCAGGCTGGACAGCGCTGGTGTTTCGGCAGAGCGATGTTACAACGGCTCCTTATCATTTTGCTTTCAATGTTCCCCAGTATACGCTTGAGCAGTATCAGCTCTGGTTTGATCTGCCCTATATCAGTACCTGGTCGGCCGATTGTCGAATCGCTAATTTTCCCGATTGGAAAGCACGGGCCAGCTATTTTTTCGACCCTGGCGGCAACGTGGTTGAGTTTATCGAACGACGAGATGCCGCTTGCGAAGAGTCGGCCAGTGGGTATTTTCAAGGTATAAGTGAGATAGGGTTGGTACAGGATGATGTAAAGGCTACTACAGACTGGCTACAGCAGGCATATGGTCTGAGTCAATTCCCCAAAAGCAAGCCAATGCCCGATTTCACCGCCGTTGGTGACGATTATGGGCTGTTAATTGTGGCTAAAACAGGCCGACCGTGGTTATTTACCGATTGTAAGGCGATGCCTGCTCGCTGGCGTATGGAATTCATCGATCCGAAAGGAAATCATGTCCTGATCGATCCGTTCGTATAAATTGGCAATCGTTTCGAGGTAAATATCTGATTTTTAGTAGTTTGTTTTGTTGGCAGGCTAGCTGCTGGCTTCGCCTTTAACGCAGCGACTAGTTACATACCGTTTTTCCCTATCCGCTTATGGATGAAAACAACCTTTCGTCTGAATAGACGACTGTTCAGTTTTGGGGTCCTGTCTTTCGACTAAAAAACGGTCCTCAAACAGTCTGTTTACAACACAACATACTCCTATGAACACGTTACTCAAGACCCTTCTTCTGACTTTTCTTGTCTGCTTTACTGCGTTGGCCGAACCCGGAAAAAGAGCGGGTAAAAAAGATCACCCTACCAAACTGGCCCGCTATGAGGTCGGAACCTACATTACGGTCATGCAGAAGCTTCGTGTCAACATCGACAAACAGTTGGGGGGCGAAGTATCCGTCAGACTGATTGATGCCAAAGGAAACCTGTATTACGAACATACCCTGACATCGGTCGACACAATCGCCCGGTTGAGCCTGGATCTGAGCGATCTGAACGAAGGAGAATACCAATTGAAAATCTCGAATGGGCTGGAAATGGAAATCCGGGATATTAAAATCAGCGCAAAAGAGCCTGTCGTCCAGTCCCGCAAACTAACGGTTTTATAAAATTATCGCTTTAGGCGAGGTCAGGAATTTACCAGTCTGACTACGGGACAATTGGCTATTGGCTGGTTGTCTCGCCGTGGCTGTAGTTGCCTGAAATCTTCATTACCTGACCGTATTCCTTGATATAGTTCGCTGTCGGTCAATTTGTTACAACTTCTAATGAAAGAACCTAATCTTGATCATTGGACAACCGCGTTTGCTGTTATTGCTTTTCTGGGCTTGTTTGTGGCTCCTCTACTGTTGAGCCAGGCGGGGCAGCGTAAGAGCCAGGTACGGTATATTGTGGGTATCGTTGTCCTGTTTTCGATCATGCTGATTTACTACGTTCTGTTCTGGAGCGAGTACATCCGCCTTTTTCCCTATCTGATCGGTACCATCGATCTATTCTTTTTTTTGTTTGGGCCCTTATTCTACTTATACCTCAAAGACCTGGTTAATGAGCCAATAGCGGGTCCGAAGCGGGTGCTTCACTTTTTGCCATTCTTTATCGGTTTAGCTGCCGACCTAATTGTGCTGATAGCTCGTACACAGTACCCGGAGTTGTGGAGCCGCCCCGCCCGAATACCCATCTGGGGAGTTTATTTTAAGGTGTTGCCCTGGGTATACTTGATTCAGTTGGCGCTGTACGCTATTGCCATTTTACGACTGCAGCAATCGTTCGGCAGCCTGCAAAAAGTAGGCCGCTGGGCATTGTGGGTGAGTTTATGCTATCTGGGGTTTGTACTGGCCAACTGGTCCTATTTTCTGCTGGTCAGACTGCCATTTTTCAACCGGGCCTGGGATTACGGTATTTCGTTCAGTATGTCGGGGTTTATTGCCCTGGTTGCGGTGCTGGCGTATGTACAACCGCATATTTTTCAGACCAACGAATTCCCGGGATTTGAATCAGAGCCCAAAGAAGAGCCCGATGCCCGGTATCGTCACTCGGGCTTGCCATCGCACCTGGCTCGTCATTTTGCGAATCAGCTTCAACTACTGATGCATACCGAAAAACTGTATCAGCATAATGAGCTACGTCTGGATACGCTGGCCGAACGCTTATCGATTAGCCGTCATCATTTATCGCAGGTTATCAACGAACAACTGGGCATGAGTTTTTTTGAGTATGTCAATTCGTTGCGGGTCGAAGAAGCAAAAACCTTACTGGCCCAGGTATCGCGACGCGAGTTGAATGTAATTGAAGTAGCTTATCAGGTTGGATTTAATAACAAAGTATCCTTCAACAAAGCCTTCAAACGGGCAACGGGTCGGACACCCAGCGAATTTCGCCAGTCCATGCAGGCGAAACCAAAATGTGACCCGCACGACCAGCTAGAGGACGCTTAAATGTGGTAATGTTTATCAGAATTACCGTTTGCTGTGTCGCAATTAAGTTGATTTAACAAGGTTTCTATTGAACGCAGATGGTTAGCAACTGCCTGAAAATCATTTTTTATCAAGCCTAAAATACCCCCAACCCCCTAAAGGGGGCTTATTTCCCTGTTAAACAAAGCCCCCTTTAGGGGGTTGGGGGTATTTTCAGGTGGTTATGATTCGTATGGTTTACTCAGATCTTAATTAATCATACAAATCATAATAATCTGCGTGCTATCACGCACAATTGTATGATTAAATCATTGTACATAGCTGGAAAACTTCTTTCAGAGCTGGACGATTATAAGGACTATTTCCGACCCTGGGCCAATCCATTTCCAACCTGGCAGGGGGTAGCGCAGGTAGTTGTTGCCGATATCAACGAGGGGCAGTTAATGCCCGAACTAGTCATTGAAGCGTTCAATCCTGACGGGGTTGATCGGTATTTGTTTCGGGAAGCCAAAGCCAATGCCACAAATCTGGTTCCGACCTTCTACTTACATACGCAGCCAACTACGGAGAAGCAATTGGAAAGCATCCGGACAATGGTGAAAAAAATCCGGCAGTCGGTAAAAAACTACCAGCACGATTTTATTCGTGACGATCAGATTGAGGCTATTGAACAGATGCTCCGAAAGCTTCCGATCGATACGACGGTTAAATATCTATTTACGATCCGGCTCAACGGGCGCTACTTTGGCGAGGATGAAAAATACCGGGCTCTTTTTCTGAACGACCGGATGCCGTATGCCACCTACTGGCGGAAGTCACGGGCTACCAATAAAGTGTGTGCTGTCAGTTACGAACAGGTTTCGGAAGTGTGGGGACGGGTGAATACACTGGGGTTTACGGTCGAAAAACCTGCTTTTTCCCGAAATGGATTCGATGGAGAAGATTCGTATAAGATGTTTCCGGTATCGCCCGATGCGGTGAAACGGCTGGAAGGGGCCAAGCGGCTGATACTCGAACGGCTGGCCCGGCCCTTTTTCGGGATGAAATACCTGATTATGCCGCGCTTTTTCGATTCTGTTCCCGATGAACAGGCAAGGCAGTTTCTGGCCAGCTTCCTGCGGTCGGCGGGTGTTGGCACAACGACCAGCGTCCAATCGATCTACAGCTTTATTAACCAGACAGAACAGACCGATGATCAGTCTGTCAACACGGCTGCCGACTTTGAGCCTGTGTATTACGACATTTTCTTTTACGAGGAAAATCAGGCCCAGTTTGCTATCAAATTGCAGGTGTCGAATATCCTGCCCGCTCGCTTCAGACAAATCAGTGCCGCCCGAAAGGCCGTGGAGCGGTGTTATCAGGGTTTAACAGACCCAGTAAGTCTGGTACAGGGAAAACCTGAACCGTTTCGGGTTTCGCTGGCTTCGCTAAAAGACTACTTCGCCGAATTGGTTAAGGTAAAGGGAAAAGATAAATGGCGATTCCACTCGTTCTTTTTTCATGTCGTCGACGCTGTTTTTTATAACCAACCACTCGATCGTGAACAGCTTCTGCGGGCGTTTATGGGGGTGATTCGGGCAGCTTTTAAGGCCAATGATCCCAGCGCCTACCTGGTTAGCCGACACATCCGGCATTCGTTCGTATTCCTTCAATTTTTCTATCAACTGAATCTTTTTTCTTTTTCCAACATGAAACCTGTTGCTCCTCAGCCCGTTGGGCTGGTTCCCGAAACGTTCGAACGTCAACACCCTGATCTGCTGGCCCATCCTCTCCGACGGGCGGCTTTTTACCTGGGCTGTGAGGTCGAGCTATTGCTGGCCAAGCAAAAAAGCTTTTATCGGAACCAGCCGTTTCGCCAGTATCTGAATGGACTGAACCTGGATGTTGATCAACTCCGCAAAATTCACCTGAAACTGACGGCTAAAATTGGGGAATATATGGATACCGGGATCAACGATAAGCGACATTTTTACCCGTCTGAACTAGCCCGGATTGCCGAACTCGACGTGCAAATTGGTCCGGCACTTCTGCTGGCCGACAATAGCCTGTCGAAGGCCGACATTTCGTATTCGTTTGCGGTAGGGATGGCTATGCAAAAGGCGTTTACCATGGAACAGGTCCGTATCAGTCGATCAAGAAAAACAGTAGCTGGCCCAACCGCTTAACGCATGCGTACCATTCAAAACCGTAGTGAGATCCTGTTTTTATACGATACCAAACGCTGCAATCCGAATGGCGACCCACTGGATGCGAATCGCCCACGTATCGATGAAGAGTCGGGTTGCTGTCTGGTAACCGATGTTCGGCTGAAACGTACCATCCGTGATTACCTGCTCGATCATGGATTTGATGGAGAGCCGGGTAGCAAAGGTGATATTTTTGTTCGGTCGGTGGGCGGCAGAGCCGTAACAGGAACTGAACGGGCAAAGGCGTATAACAGCCGGGAAGAGTATCTGCAAAAGTTTATCGATGTCCGGCTGTTTGGGGGGGTGTCGGCGCCCAAAGCTAGTCCGAAGGTGGGGAAGCAGGTCAGAGAAGTGTTGCTGGCTGAAGCGGCCCTTGATCCGGAAGCCGTGGAACCTGACGAGCCGATTGATGCACACAAGCTGTTTCATTTTACCGGCCCGGTTCAATTTGGCATGGGGCGTTCGCTGAATCGGGTTCAGGAAACATTTATCAAAGGAACCGGAGCGTTTGCCACCAAAGAAGAATCGATTCAGAAAACCTTTCGCGAAGAATACATCATTACCTATGGCCTGATTGCGTTTCATGGCGTGATTAACGAACAGGCTGCCCGATACGTCGGAACCACGCAGGACGACATTACCCACCTGATTGAAGCCATCTGGTACGGTACCCAAAGTTTGCTGACCCGCTCCAAAAAAGGACATATGCCCCGGCTGCTGGTCAAGATTGATTATACAGCCGGATTTTTTATTGGTGACCTGATCGAACGGCTCCGGTTGATTCCCAAAGCGGGTAAGCGGGAGGATGCTTATGCGGATATTGAGGATTTCACGGTCGATACTTCCCGGTTGGTGGCGGCTCTGGCAAAATACGCAGACCGAATCGAACGGATTTCGGTGTTGCAGGACGACCGTATTCAACTTTCGCAGCCCATTCCAGGTGATACGCTATGAATCGGCAACTATTGATTTTTGACATTTGGGGAGACTACGCGCATTTCAAAAAAATTTATGCAACTACATCCGCTATTTCCTACGCCATTCCACCCAAAACCTCTTTGTATGGCTACATGGGGGCGATCCTGGGCTTGCCCAAAGCGGATAATGCATACCTGAATACGTTTGCCAATAAGCAATGTCTGCTCGGGCTTTCGGTGCTCAATCCAATCGTGATGAAACGGTTAGGGGCCAACTTGCGATCAACCCTCAAACGCGTCGACGATAGTCCCAAACCTTCGCTGGTCGAATATGTGTATAAGCCACGCTATCGGTTGTTTGTCTGGCATCAGGACGAAGCCGTTCGGCAGGCGCTAAAAAAAGCGATCAAAGCGCACTCCTGTGTTTACTCGCCTTCGCTGGGACTGGCGGGGTTGCCGTCCAATTTCGAATGGGTGGGTGAGGCTGTGACAAAAGCACAGCGGTCGTCAGAAGCGCTTCCTGTCCATTCGGTTATTCCCCGGAAATATCTGCTGAGTTTAGAGGAAACCGCTTTGCTGGAAGGCCAGAACGAGCTGATCGAACAGAGTTTGTTTGCCATCGAGATGAATACCGATCGGGAAGTTACCGAACGTGACGACATCCTGCTGGATCGGAAAGGACGGGCCATTCGGGCGCGGGTTACCGAATACTATCTGGTTAAGGAGGCTAATGTTGTCCTTTTTTAACATTACTGGTGTTGCCTATGCCTACACAGACATTCATTCCGCAAACGACCATCACCTTTCCGGAGATAACACTCAACACCCGCGATGCCCATAAACTGCGCGGATATTTTGGGGAGCTATTCCGGGACTTTTCGCCTTTGTTGCATAATCACCTTCAGGGCAATGACGAATCAGTAGATTCCGTTCGATTTCGATACGCGTATCCATTGGTGCAGTATAAGGTGTTGCGGCAGGTACCGACGCTGGTAGGGTTTGGTGAAGGGGCCGAACTGCTCACCCAACTGTTTCTCCAGGTTTCGGGGTTAACGATTGATGGAAAATACGTTCCGGTGCATACCAAACAGATTCGCTGTGAACAGGTGCCTATTGGCATGGCCGATGAGTTGATCGCGTATCGGTTTGTAACGGTATGGATGGCACTCAACCAGGCGAACTATAATGACTATCGACGGTACTCAGAGACGGAGCAGTCTTCACAGCTTAAACGGGTTTTTACCAGTCAGATGTTGGCTACGTTTCGGGCATTTGGGCTGTGGCTGGTTCCCCACGACCGATTGATGGTGCATTTGTCGCTGGAAGAGCGGGCTACCCAGTTTAAAAATCAGCGTATGGTGGCCTTTTCCGGTCGATTTCTGGTAAATAGTATTCTGCCCGACGGACTGGGCTTAGGCAAAGGGGTTTCCCGTGGCTTCGGAAGCATAGAACGCTGTATAACCAGTGACCAACGAAGACCGATGAGGGGTAGTATGGGTTGAGTCTGGAGCGCGCATTTGACACTACCAAAATGCAGAATCCATCAAAAGCAGGATTGAAGCATATCCATTTAATCTCTTAAAAAGAGTGACTTTTGAGACTATCCCCATTGAAGAAGGGTTGAAAATGGACAGTAGACGGAGGGGTCTTTCCGAAGTGGCAATCGCTATTTCGGAAAGACCCCTCTCTGCTTTTTAGCTCGGCGGCCATTCACTCACAAAAGCGATAACCTTTATCGGGATTACCCTCGACCACCTCCTTGCACGCGTCCTTTGAAAGGATTGTAGGGCTGGTATCCGCTTCGGACGACCGCTAATTTTTTGATTTTCTATGTTTCAATCTTTACTCAAAACATGAAGTTCACGTTCATCACAAGCTGGTTGCTGGTTCTGTTCGTTTGTTGTACAGTATCAGCGCAGGATGTAAACGTCAGCGGCCGTGTTACGTCATCCGATGATGGCCAAACACTGCCTGGCGTAAGCATTCAGGTAAAAGGCACGACCAAAGGCACCACAACGGACGCCAATGGTCAGTATCAGATCAGTGCTCCGGCCAACGGGCGACTGATTTTTAGTTTCATTGGCTATGCCAGTCAGGAAGTGGCTGTTGGCAATCAATCGACCATTAATATCGCTTTAGTCACTGGCGCGCAAAGTCTGGACGAAATCGTTGTAACGGCTCAGGGGATCGAACGCGACAAGCGTTCGCTGGGGTACGCTACACAGGAAGTCAGCGGCAACATTCTGGCGCAGCGTTCAGAACCCAACTTACTAAATGCTTTACAGGGTAAGCTGGCGGGGGTCAATATTACGGCAGCCAGTGGCGCACCCGGAGCCTCGACAAACATCAACATCCGGGGTATTACCTCCTTTACGGGAAGTAATCAGCCACTCATCGTAGTTGATGGCATTATCTTCAGCAACGACGTCAACCTGACCCAGAACACGCTGTTTGGTACCCAACCCGCCAACCGACTGGCCGATATTAATCCCGAAAGCATTGAGTCGGTCAACGTGCTGAAAGGCCCGGCGGCTGCGGTTCTGTACGGGTCGCGCGCGTCGGCCGGGGCTATTGTCATTACGACCAAATCGGGCCGGAACCAGAACAACAAAACCGAGGTGACGGTCAATTCGTCGTTCAACGTTCAGAATGTGTATGGTCTGCCCCGTTTCCAGAACGAGTATGGCCAGGGTGCCAACAATCTGTTTGTATCGAACTCGACCAACTCCTGGGGTCTGCCTTTTGCGGGTGGGCCTACGTCGGTGACCAATACGCAGGGGAATACCGTGCCGTATCAGGCGTATCCCAACAACGTAAAGGACTTTTATCGGCAGGGGAGTATCCTGCAAAACTCGGTCAACATTGCCTCGGGCGACGCCACCCGGAATTACATCATCGCTATTGGCAATACCCTGCAGAATGGGATTATCCAGAACTCGAAGTTCAACCGAACCAATGTGCAGCTAGGCGGAGAGTCGAAACTGCAAAATGGGTTGCGTATCAGCGGAACCGGAACCTACGTACAAACCGTATCGACGGGGATTCCGGGTGGGAATGGAGCCAGCGCCTTCGGGCAGATAACCCGCATACCGCGCAGTTACGATCTGGCAAACGAACCGTATCAGGATGCTAACGGCCGAAGCATTTACTACTCCACTACCAACAATAACCCACAATGGAGTGTGAATAACGAGAAGCTCGACAGTCAGGTGGATCGTTTCTTCGGTAATTTTCAAATTAGCTACGACATCACAAGCTGGCTGAACGTAGCCTACCGCGTTACGGGCGATACCTATACCGACCGACGTAAACTGACGCTGCCCATCGGTGCCGGACGTTCACCGGCCGGAGAAATCCAGCAGGACAATTTCTTCCGCAACGAACTTAATGGCGACCTGTTGATTTCGGCCCGCAAAGACAATCTGTTTGTGGATGGGCTGAATGCGAATCTGTTGCTGGGGAATAACGTCAACCAGCGCAAAACGCAGGAAGTTCTGGTCGATGCGTCGTCCTTAACCATTCCGGGATTCTACAATGTGGGCAACGGTACCGTATTTACGGCAGGGACTGGCACGGGGGAGTTCAGTACGGCCCGTAGGTTGGTAGGGTATTATGGGCAGTTGTCGCTGAACTATAACAATTACCTTTTTCTCGAACTATCGGGCCGGGCCGATAAATCATCGACACTCCCCCAGGCCAATAATACCTATTTCTACCCGTCGGCAGCGCTCAGTTTTGTACCAACGGATGCCTTCAAGCTCAACTCGGATATCTTGTCTTATGCGAAGGTTCGTGCCAGCATTGCTCGCGTAGGCCGGGATGCAGACCCATATCTGCTTACATCCGTATATACAGGGGCTGCCTATGGAAACAATACCGCCAACATTACCTTCCCGCTTCAGGTCAGCAATGGGAGCATTCCGGGTTTTGTGGTGAGCGGTCGTATCGGAAACAATAACCTGACTCCCGAATTTGTGACCTCGTATGAAGTGGGCCTGAATCTGGGATTATTTAAGAATCGGTTTAGCATCGATGCTTCCTACTTCGATACCCGGAGTACGAATCAGATTTTCAACGTAGCCATTGCGAACACAACGGGCTTCGATACCCGAACTACCAACGTCGGAGAGCTACGGAATCAGGGCGTTGAGGTTGTTCTGAATGCTACGCCAGTGCGGGTCAGTGGTTTCAAATGGGATCTTTCGCTCAACTATACCTTAATCCGCAACAAAGTCATCTCGATTGCACCGGGCGTAAAATCGTCGTCGGTAGGTAGTTCGGCTACCAATCTGGTTGGATCGGGTGCCAATGCGTTTACGGGTATTAACCCTTCGATCTATGAAGGCTATCCGTATGGTGTCGTGGTCGGTACAGCCAATGCCCGTGTGCAGAATACGGATCCGAATGGCTTGTATTATGACCCAACCGGACAATACGTAGGGCAATATGTGATCAACGGAACCTCGGGCCAGTTTGCGCCCGGCATCGCCAATTCGGTCATTTCTAACCCACAGCCGAACTACATCGCTGGTCTGACCAATACGTTCTCATACAAAGGAATTTCCCTGTCGGTGCTGATTGATACACGTCAGGGCGGGCAGCTTTATTCGTTCCCGATGGTCGATCTCCGGGGCAATGGCTCGTTGTACTTAACCGGGCAGGACCGGGATCAGCCCCGCATTTTGCCCGGTGTGATTCAGAATGCTGACGGTACCTTTCGACCCAACAACATACAGTTAAGTCCGCAAGCATATTGGGGTGGCACAGGTTTTACCGGATTGGGTGGGTTAGCGTCAGAAGCCGCTGTGTTCGATGCCACCGTTTACCGCCTGCGCGAAGTCGCTCTAAATTATACCCTGCCAAAGAGCCTGTTGGGTAAGACGCCTTTTGGCTCCATCTCGGTGGGTGTCAGTGGCCGGAACCTGTATTTCTATGCGCCCAACTTCCCGGCCGATCCCGAAATCAACACGCAGGGAGCCGGTAACATCCAGGGGCTTGACCTGAACGGCCCGCCAAATACCCGCAATTTCGGGGGCAATATCCGACTCACGTTCTAATTACTGTATTCAACAAAGAAGCTCATGAATTTACTGAATTATAAACGCTACGTATTGCTGCCCCTGTTTTTGGGTATGGGTGCCTGTAGCAACTTTCTGGATATAAATGTTACGCCCAACAACCCGACTGCCGTAACCCCGGCCGTATTGTTGCCGGGTGCTCAGGCGGGTACGGCTTTTGCCGAATCCAATGAAATCAATCGGTTTGCGGAAGTGCTGGTTCAGCATCTGGCCGGATCGGGGAATAGCCCCGCCAATTACGATGTGTTCCAGACCAACGGAGCCGATATGGAAAACCAGTGGCGGTTCGAAATCTATAACGGGGGCCTGATCAACTTTCAGAAACTGGTCGATCTGGGCGATGCTACGAACTCAAAAGCGTACAGCGGTATTGCCAAGATCATGAAGGCCTACACCTTCGCGATTGCAACAAATGTGTGGGGCGATGTTCCGTATTCGCAGTCCCTTCAGGGCGAAGCGTTTACCGCTCCCCGCATCGATAAGCAGGAAGATATTTACAAAGGGAACTCGTCGCAGGGGATTCAGAGCCTGTTCGATCTGGTACGCGAAGGCATTAAAGACCTGGACGCTCCTTCAGCGCTGAAACCCGGTGCCGAGGATTTGATTTACGGGGGCGACCTGGCGAAGTGGAAGCGGGCGGGAAATAACTTACTGCTCAAGTTTGCGGCCGTTATCAGCCGGAAAGAGCCTGCCTTGGCCACCAGCGTGATCAACGAAGTATTGACGGGCAATAATTACATCACGACCAATGCCAACGACATGAATTTTACGTTCGGATCGACGGTAGGTAGTCAGGACCCGCGCTACAGCTACACGTACGTAAGCACCTTTAAAGACGACATCATTTTGAGCACGCGGTATCTGAATATGCTCAAAAGCATGAATGACCCACGTTTGCCCATCTTCTTCACCAAACCCGGTGCGGATTATGTCACGATCGACAACGGATTCCGGGGTACGTTGCCCGCGCCCGTTACCAACTGGTCACGGTATAACAAATTCATTACGGGCAATTCGGGCGAAGGTCCGGTACGGATGACTACCAATTTCGAACGGGCGTTCATCCTGGCCGAAGCCGCCCTGCGTCTGGGTACACCCGGCGATCCACAGGCCCTCTACACCGAAGGCATCACCGCATCGATGACCCTGGCCGGACTCTCCGCCGATCAGATCAAAGCCTATCTGACTGCCAACCCAACCGTGGCCACCCTGTCGGGTACCAATGAGGAAAAAATCGCCCAGATCATCACTCAGAAGTACATCGCCTGGACCGGAAACGGCCTGGAAGCCTGGAACGACTACCGCCGGACCGGATACCCCGCCNTGCAACCCTCCCAGAATGCAGCNGGTATCGATGGCACCCGTCCCGTGCGCGCCGTGTATATCAATACCGAAATTCAACGCAACCCCAACTTCCCAAACCCAGCTCCTCAGACAAACGTACGGGTCTGGTGGGATGTGGATTAATGGTTACCCCAACTGTCATACGCATTTTCATGAAAAAGATACTTTTAAACCTGTTGTTGCTGGCCCTGGTGGCTGGTGGCAGCTTCTCCTGCAAAGACGATCTGGTCTACAGCGATCTGGTGCGGGACAATCGGCCGGCCATTCCGGTCACNGTCCATAGAGTGCGCTAGTGCCAGCTTTCGAGCGACAGGCGGCACGTCCCGCAGGTCAGCGTTTGGGCTTCCATTCCGGGTTTCGTGCGACAATGCAAACGCCTGAGTTATTCAGGCTTGATAGTGTTAACTTTTTTAATGTGGATTGGCAAAGAGATAAAAGGCGAATAATCAATTACTCATCTGACAGATTGCAGTCTTTTGAAGTAGTTATGTATGAGTGGATTGACAACCTTAATTTCACAATTAACCCGAGAGAATGTCTTGACAATGCTGATGAGTACATAGACATAGCTAAAGCAAAGTTTTTGGAATCGGGTTGGGACGGCGATGGTGAGGTAGAATTAATGTGGATTCCACCATTTATGTTCACAGGAGTAAGAACTCCGGAATTTACAGCCGGAGTCACTATATGGCACGTCAAACAACGCGAAGATGGTCTTTCTTGGTTGTTAACGCCTATTGAGTTGCCTTGCCAGTCAGAATTTTAGATTCCACGTGTGCCGTGTCGCGGGCGACAGGCAGTACGCCGGTAGATCAAGGTTTTCAGCCCAACCAAACGGGTGTGTAAAGGTTCAGGTACGTGCGTTTGTTCAGGTTGTTCGCCCACCATCAACACCCGTTGGCGTTGGGTGGTCAGTCCATAAAGTGCTTGCGGGGCAGCTTCCGTGCGACAGGTTGAACGCCCCGGCAAGGTGGCGTTGGGGCTTCCATTTCGGCGTGTCGGTTGACACGAGAAATGCCCCGGATAGGCAGGTTTTGAAAAGTAGGTTTGCCACTTGGCGTGCGACAGACCAACCGTTATTATACAAATCTTTATTAGCTAGAGAGCCATTTCACCAACAGAATAACTTTCTTATTTGTACCACATTTATAAGCTTCAAAAATATCTAACGGATGGATAAGTTGTTTTTAACTTATATTCTCAATGGTAGCCATAATGGCATGTACTTATTATGTGAGACAGAAGATGATGGTGAATTTCTCAATCTAGATGATAAATTTATTTATGTTAGGCTAGAAGATTTTTGGAGTTATAAAAAGCAATTCAAATTGGCATTTGAACTAAAAGAATTTGTCTCCGTGCGGAAAGTTTCATGGGAAACTCGACATTATTTTAGTTGTGAGAGTTCTAATTTGACGTACCAATTGGCGATGAGGTATTTAGGACCTTACTTAGAAGAACAAAAATTAAAAGACTTTAAATATCATATGTTTGATATAAAAGTTGATGAGGTTATAGTAAATCCAGATGGTAAAAATAATTATATTCAACTTTATTTTTTAAAAGCTATTAACTATTTAGAATACCTACACTATAACTCTTGGCACTATGATTATGATTTACCTTCTGACAAGCAGAAGCAAATTTTCATATTAGATGAAGAAAGAATTCTTTTCAACTCTATCCACATGGTTATCAGGCGTATTCGCTCGTATGAAAATGATAAGCGTAAAAATCCTCCAAAATTTCCAGACTATAATTATCCAAGAAAATACAGTGATACGGCAGATGACGAAGATGATATAATGGGAGCTTTAGGAAATGGAGAAGGTGATGTCTACGGATTTTGAACCGCTTAACAGGCGTCAGATGAATTAATTAAATATCAGAAGTGAGTTCAGTAAAGAACTTTATAACAAGACAAGCGGTATAAAGCTTTACCTAAATTTAAACAACAATCAGGTTGACTAAAATCAGTTTAAAATAATTATGGAAAATTTACCTAGTTGGTATAAATTGATTTATAGCTGGTGTAGAAAACGCAAACCCAAAGGTTACGGCCTAACGCTACCTTTTTTAGTAGGTGCAACTGATTTTCCTTCGGTGAGTGAACTTCTGAATGATATTAATAGTAAGCAAACACCAGAAAAAGTCATCATCAGATTTTGTCAAAACAGACAAGAATATGTACTATCGTTAGACGATGTTTCATATCCAGTTTCAACCTATTTGTCAGGGGAAAATAATCTTCTTTACGATGATGATTATATCGAATCCATAGAATCATTTTCAAAAGTAGTTGACTACCTATCCGGAAAATATGCAGCGGTTATCAATGCAGGTCTCTATTCTATGAATATGAAGACTAATGAATGGGAAGTATTTTCAGGAGAGGATATTAATTTTATAAATGATTCATTATCAAAGTGGTGAAGAAGCGTTAAGTAATCGCTCCCGTGGGGTAGCTTTCGTGTGACAGGACGCACGTCCCGCGGGAGAGTTGGCAGCCCAACCAAACAAGGGTGCAAAGGTTGACGCCACGTTCGTTCAGGCACGTAGCATCCTCATCCATCAGCCCTTGTGGTCGTTGGGTGTGAGGCCAAAGAAGTGCTTGTTTGCCGTCGTCTCGGCGACAGGCCGCACGGCTCGACAGTCGGGCTTTTCGGCTCGTTTGCCAGCTTCGGTTGACAAAGTCCACATCTCGATAGGTTATTTTGGGCTTATTAGGTAGGTTCCGGTTGACAAGTTACACTCCGCAACAGTTGAGCTAATTGACAAGTATGAGAAACATCAAACGAAAGATCAAGTCTTTGATTAATAAATTTGAAATGGGGCAAATCAGTACTGAGGATGCACTCAGCCAAATCAATGAGTTGGCTCAGACAAAGATTTCTCATTATGAACTCGTCAGCTACAGTGGCTATACAGACCAAGACTCATTTGTTGACCAAATTACTCAAAAACCACTACTAAACTGGCAAGACATTGGTGATGAAGAAGCTATCGATCTAATAGAAGAAATTCTGTTGAACACCGATAATGATGCCCTATTAGACAGGAACTCTGAAGCCCTCGAAAAGCGATATAGAAAACCTACGGGAAAAGTACGTAATTACATTTTCCACGAAGCCATTCTAACCAGTGGAGACATACTTGCCGAATTAAAGAAAGATACAGTTTTCTATATTTAATTTATTCCACGCTGTCATCGTTCCGGCGACAGGGAGCACGTCTCGCAGGAAAGCTGGGCAGCCCAACCAAACAGGGGTGTAAAGGTCGAAGGTTGTGGTCGTTCAGGGATGTAGTGAGTTCACCATCAGCCCCTGTGGCCGTTGGGTGGAGCGAACAACAGAAAACAACGTATTGGTGAGCTTGCGTGCGACAAGGAACACATCCTGGACAGGCAGGCTGTTTGGTTCGTTAGTTGGCCTCGGTTGACAAAGGGAACATCTCGACAGGTGGCTTTTTTAGGCTCGTTTAGCGGCTTCGGTTGACAATTTACCTAACTAGACGAATAAGTCAGCTAGCTTTTTTTACAATAAACGAGTAACTCATTCATTATTAGCACTTTCTACTTCTTGTATACTGCTACACCAAATATTCTATGGTATTGCTATGTCTATATCTGATTTTACAACTATATATAATCCCTTACTTCAGACATTTATAATGTTTTTAGGGCTTTTATCAATTCTCTTGTTAGCTTATCAAGTTAAGCAGAGCAGCGACTGGAATAAGGTTAATTCTCAACATAATTTATACACGTTGTTGCCTGATATTAAACTTGAAAAAGAGTTTTGGTCAATAGCTGAGAAATACTCAAATGGAAATAATAATGGAAAATTAACTTATGAAGATGCGCAAAAAATAAGGGAAAATTATGAAGAATGGATAATATTTAAAACGTATATTAATAGCTATGAGAGAATTTGCTCTGCAATAAATCTTGGTGTAATTGACGAGCTGTATGCATATTCAGTTCTTCATTCAAAAATGAAAGACGTTAAATTATGTTGCTATGAGTATTTTGAATATGTCAGAGAAATCAAAAAGGATAGAGAACTATTTATTGAAATAGAAAACGCTCTTGATATTTTCGACAAAATACAACAAGAAAGAGAAAAAAAATTGAAGAAAGCAACATCGATTCATACGGGGACGAGAAGAAGAAGATATTGAAATTTAACTGTAGGCACATCCCGCACATCTTGCGACAGGATGGCTTATTACTCGTTTACTGAGTTGCGTTCGGCAATATAAGTGCTCCGGTTAGGTCAGTCTGACAGTTTTAATAAGGATGTTACTGCTGAGAAGCTAAACCCTTTTATTAAATACCTGACCATACTATCTACTATTTTGATTTAGGTATTTGGTTATAAGCTTTATGACCTTTCTGCCATTCAGGTTTGATGAATTTCTTTAACTCTGCAAGGTTATAATGCGCTGTTGGACCAGCACCGAACTCTTGATTGATGGTGCGAGGATTACCGATTTTAACGGCATCAAGAAACTGTTGGTGAAACTCAGCTTTTAAGTAGACTGTAGCAAATTCTTTAGGAGTCATGTATGCATCATTTGTTATAATCAAGAAACAACTGATAACTATGCAAAGTTGCCAATATTAAAATTTGACTGAAGAGGTAGCTTGTCGGGCGACAGGATACGCGTCCCATAGTAGGCTTTGCAGCCCAACCAAATGAGGGTGTAAAGGTTGGAAGCGGTTGATGGTTAATAACGTAGCGTTCTCATCCATCAACCCTCATGGTCGTTGGGTGCCCACAAAGTATAAAAAGCTCGTGTTCGGTCTTCTGGGCGACAGGCCGCACGGCTCGGATATGGTAACTTTAGGCTGCCATTTCCACGTTCCCGTTGACAGGCCAAACGCCCTTACCATGCATGTTTTGGATTTATAATTCCGTATCATGGCGACAGAGTAAAGGTTTTGTAGATCAAGCTTTTGGAAATACAATTCAATTTTTATCATTAAATTAATCTGCACTTGATTATTTTTTATAATAACAATGAAAAAGCCATCATTTAAGAAGAGCTTCGTTGCTCACAAAGAATTCACCGATAGAGATGACTTCAAAGAAGTTTTAATGAATGCTTTAGAGAATCCACAAAAACTTGATGAATATAGGGTTAAAGTATTCTACGGAGCTGGTGGGCAGGGAAAAAGCTATCTACGTGATGATTTTTTTGTAAAAAATTATCTG
The DNA here is from genome assembly GCF_000374025.1 of Spirosoma panaciterrae DSM 21099. Classification (GTDB taxonomy): domain Bacteria; phylum Bacteroidota; class Bacteroidia; order Cytophagales; family Spirosomataceae; genus Spirosoma; species Spirosoma panaciterrae. The sequence goes on from NZ_KB893185.1 coordinate 130,410, forward strand.
TCACCTAAATCTAAAGAAAATAAGAGCCTAATCTATGTTGAACCTATTGACTTTGAGAATGATACAACAGTTCAACGGTCAGATGAGGCACTGATTAAAATAGCGGCTCATTTGATTGAGAAGGGAAGTATCCCGTTACCTGCTTTTTGTATAGGCTTCATAAAATATAAACAAAAGAAATCTGCTGAACAAGATATTCAAACCGCTTATCCTTATTTATTTAAACTTATTACAAAGTACAAAATAACTAGCAGTGAAGACGCAAATCACACAGTGGATTGGATTGCGGGCGAGGTTTTTAATGAATTAGTGAATATAGGTTTAGAGTTATTTTCTGAAAGCCTCAAAAGTATTCCAATTATCAATTACTTTACTGACAAAGCTATTAAAAAAGGGAAAAACAAATTAATAGAGTGGATTCGGAGTAGTGAAGTAAAAGAAATTCTAGGTAATTTAGATACATTCACTGAAACACAGCTATTTGAACGTTTACCAAAATTACTAGCATATGATATTTATAAATATCTTGAAAATAATATTAATTTGGATGGTAATCTACAAAAAAGAATTGTAATTATTTTTGATGGATATGAGCGACTTTGGCCAAGCGAGATCAATCGTAATATTGATAAAGATAAATGGATTCGTGAATTTATTAGTGATTTACCAGGCGTGCTTTTTGTCATTTTCGGTCGAGATAAAATAAATTGGTCAGAAAACGACGAAGAATGGAATTCTATTCTCGACCAGCATTTAATGCAAGGATTATCTGATCAAGACGCAGATAAATTTTTGCAAAAAATTCCTATCGCAGAGAAAAACATTAGAGAAGCAATCATAGAATCATCTAAAAGCATTAATGTTCAAGAAGGATGTCTACCTTTCTTACTTGATATTCAGGCTGATACGTATGCAAATATAATCAACAGTAACTCCTCTTTAAATGCAGAAAGATTTATGGGTAATGATAAACAAGTTATTGAACATTTTTTTGAGCATATTCCTAAGCAAACTGCTTATGCTATTAAAGTTTTGAGTAATCTTTTACATATTAATGAATCAATAATTAATTATTTAGTAAGAAATCAATTTATATCTGCTGGTATAATATCTATGAAAGAGCTGAAGTCATTTTCATTTATAAACGTGGAAGCGGGCCAAGCAACAATTCATGGTTTGATGCGCGATCTAGCTTCAAATCAATATCAAAAAGAGCATTTAGAGGAATGGTTAAGACTGCAAGAGGCAATGTTTAATTATTTTGACAAACAACTTATATTCTCAGAATATACTAAAGTAAATTCCTCTATTGAATTTATTTTTGAATATGCTTCTTTTTACAAAAATAAGTACGATTCAGTAAATATGGCCGAATGGGTAGTTGATAGAACTGCTTTTCTATGGGGTAGTGATAAGCATAACATTATCACTAATATATTGATAAACACCGCTAAATTACAGCAAATTCAAGACAATAAATTTTTATTGGGTAAATTATATTTTAGACTTTACAACAGATATGATGATCTAAAAGACATTAGAAGTAAAGAATATTTTTTAAACTTATCTTTTAAATACTTTAGAGAGATTTTACCTATTCCATTAAACTCAATTGATATAGAAAATCTTTTATTAGATGATGAAAAGATAAAAATTTTAAATTGGCAATTTGAAGTAATACAAGAAAAAGCAAAAAGCCTCAGTGATCAAGATAAATTACCAGAATCGGACGAATGGTGGCAAATTGTGATTAACTTGTCAAATAAATTCGGATTAAATTACAATAATATTGCCTTTTCTGAACTTTTATCTAAAATGGGTAGATTTGCAGAAGTTGAGCATACTTTCTTTTATAACTATCTCAACAATGATGAAAGTATACAAAAAGCATATTATGCAAATCAGCTAAGACGTTTGATGTTTAAACAAGGAAGATATGAGGAAGCCTTAAAGTTTCATCAAATAGCAAACTCTTATTATTCCACGGTTACTGATGAACCATCTTGGAAAGCGTTTATGGACGTTATTTATGCGAGTATTTATATTAAAAGTGGTGAAAATTTAGATTTAGTTGAAAATATACTAGCCTCTTCCTTTGATATATATAGAACAAATCTTTCAGAAAATCACCCATGGATGAGTCATTATTATATAGTTTTATCTGAACTATATATAATTCATAATCAAATTGAGAAAGCCAAAGAAGCATTAGCTAGTGGTTTACAAATAAATGAAAAAATATATACCAGTTTCAATAGTGAGACTTTTGAATTTCAATTATTATTTGTAAAATTAGTTGAAATGTATTTTATAAATGACAAAAGCTTACTGTTTGAAGATGAGACTTATGATAAATTCAAAAGTTTTTATATTAAAAAAATGGGTGATATGGTAAGTGTTGGTGTTAATATTTTAGGTATATATCATCCAGTATTGCATGAAATGTTAGAATGGCTGATAAATAGCTATAAGTTTTTAGAGAAACAAAGTCACGTTAAATATTATAAAGATAAACAGAATGAATATCGTAGAATTTTAAGTAATAGAATTACTATCAGAACGAAATTATTTGAAAATATAGAAATTTCGCAAGAAGAATTAAGTATATTTTTAACAAAATGTGATACAATAACTAGTTTACCTTCAAATTCTTCATGTATTAAAATAACAAAATTTAAATTGCCCTTTTTTAAGACTTTTAATTTATATTGTGTTTCGTTTACAGAATTACATTTTCCTTATTTTAAGTATTTTTTGGCAAATGAAAACTCTGTATATCTTTTAGACTGGACAAATACAATAATATATAAGATTGCTGAAGAAGATCTCTATTTAACTGAACAAAATGTTATCCAATGGACTGTCTTTTTCTTTGATGCCGTTAAAGGGCGCCATGGTGGCTTTTATCTTTTAAGCGATAAAGATGATATTCCATTTATGTTAGATACAATAATAGCAGACAGTACTAAGAAAAAAATTGCCGATATAGTTAACCCAATTAAAATTCTTGTTAACGAAGTAGAAAATTATATTTTAGAATCTCAAATGGTTTTTAAGAATTCATTATTTAATTCTAAAATCAATGTTGATAAAGATACTGGAAAAATTAAGCTTTTTGATGAATCTATTTTAGAAGTAGAAATAGAAGGTGATAATGTGACAGATTTACCTATTTCTATTGACCCAGTTTATGTAAAAATGGAGAATTGGTGGGAAAAATCAAATCTTACATTACAGGAACTTGTAAGCGTTATATGTCAGTATTGCCTTGATTTGGAAGATGAAGCTAACAAAATGGCAAATTCTATACTTTGGGAATTAAATAACAACAATGCTATTCCAATCAAAGAGACAATTATTGTATCTAAAAGTGTATTTGAATACCTCAATTCTATTAAGAAAGATGATTTAAGTTTTGTCAAATTACATGCAGACAAACTAGCTGATTTTTGTACAAAACTAATTAACTATTTATCGGCTATAGATAAAAAATTTACTCATCTAAGTGTAAAAGATAGTTAAAAGCAACCGTGAATATGCATCGTTATTCGCTCCGGATAGAGTGCCTATAGTGCATCCGGCAGTTCCTTGGTTCATATTAGGCAGAGCGGATGAAACAAGTTCATGTGCGTTGCGCTCAGCATAAAAGCGGACAGTAAGTTGTCTATTTGCTTCGCGTAGGTTAGCTTTCCGTCGACAGGAAGCACGTCCCAGAGGAAAGTTTGCAGCCCAACTTACTGAGTGTGTAAAGGTTGGAAGTTTTCGCGTTCAGTGACGTAGCGTGCTCATCCATCAACACTCAGGGGTGTTGGGTGGAGCGAACAGGCTGTAAAACAACGTAGCGGTCGGCTCGCGTGCGACAGTCAGCGCGTCCCTAAGTCCGGCTGTTTGGCTCGTTTGGCGGCTCTGGTCGACAGCATAAACACCTGAATTGGGTAAGTTTGCGTTTCATTCCTTACCTCCTTATGACATAGGAAACGCTCCGATTAGGCAGCCCATTATTAACTACCTTTACCGCATGGATTTGTACAACGACAACGAGCGGTTTATTTCGATTCTTTCTGATTATGGCTTTAAAGTAACCTTCGGCAACGAGACCGACACACGATTTTTGCGTAGGGCGTTACAGGCTCTGATGCAATCTCCCGTAGCCATAAAAACGGTTGAGTTTATCGAAAGCGAGATTCCAGGTCTTACTAAAGACAGCCGAAGCGGAGTGTATGACATCGCTTGTGTGGATGAAGCTGGCAATCAGTTTATCGTTGAGATGCAATTGAGCAAGTATCCTGACTTTATTCAGCGTATGAAATTTTATTCGTTCTATCGGCTCAACACGCTGGTTCGAAAAGGCAAATATAAGTTCGAGGGCTTGCCCAAGATTTACTGTATTGGTATTTTGGCGTTCAATATCTTTCCTCGCATCGCTGATTATCATAATGTTGCTACCCTGAAAAACGAGAAAGGCGAACTGATTGATGACCAGACCACGTTTATCACAATAGAACTGGCCAAATTCAAGAAGCGGTTATCCAGCATACAGACTGATTTGGACAAACTCATTTACACGATGAAGACTCTACACAAAGCTACTAAGCCTAAGCAGTTCCCCCAGTTCTGGAGTGAGGAATGGTTAGAAGCGGCCATTAAAGAATTGGATACGCGAGCCATGACTCCAGAAAAGCGGATGGCCTACGAAATGACCCTATCGGCTAATGCATTGGCGATTGAGAATGAAAACAGGAAAATCCAGGAAGCCAGAGAAGCCGAAAATTTAGCGGTGAAAGCTGAAACAGTTAAAAATGCATTACAAATGGGCTTAACAACGGACCAGTCAGCCAAATTAGCCAGTGTTACCCTTGAATTCGTGGAGAGTGTTAAGCAAAATCTTTCCTCCAAAGAAAAATAATTGGGCAGCTTTTGGGCGACAGGGAGCCCGTCCCGAGGTGAAATTTGCAGCCCAACCAAACGAGGGTGTAAAGGTTGACACCCCGTTTGTTGTCTTGAGTTGTGCCCTCATCCATCAGCCCTCGCGGGTGTTGGGTGCAACAGACAGCGCGTACGTATTTGGCGGCTTCCGGGCGACAAGGAAGTCGTATCAGCATGGCAGCTTTGAGGTTCGTTTGGCGGCTTCGGTTGACACGAGAAACGCCCCAGTTGGGTCGGTTAGGCTTAAAAGGTAGGTTCCGGCTGACAGAGGGAGCATTATTGTAAATCAACTATAACAACGATATGCAAAAGAGTAGCTATCAAGATGCTATAAAAAATTTAGACTTTGCAAATGTTGAGTTTATCGAGTTACCTAATGAAGTGGCAAGTCGCATTAATGGTTTAATCGCGACATTCCCCGACAACGAAGACCAAATTATTCAATTACTCCCCGATGCAATTCGGCTGGTTTATCTAATTGGGGAATTAGAATCAGTTATCGGCAACGACGGTTTGTTAGCTATCTTTATCAACTATGATAAGATCCAAGTGAACCGGTTTGAAACAGCAGTTGAACAATCTGGCCACAAAAAGTACCTGTCTTTGTTCAGAAAAGCTCGTTCCTTAGCGGAGTCGAAATATCAGTTGAAGGCTGGGATCAACTTAGCGGATGATTTACCAGATGCAGATATTGAAGAAGTATTCGGCCCCCAAATAATTGAGAAAATCGAAGCCATTGATGAGCAAATGAACGAGCTACAGGATAAGGGCGAATATTGGGATAAAATTGAGGTTCTTTATAAGGAAGGTTTGAAGAAATAATGAGTAGGGCAGCCTTCCCGTCGACAGGGAGCACGTCCCGGCGGAAAGCGGGGCAGCCCAACCACCACTGTGTTCGCATGCGAACGAACCCCCGAAAAACTGTTAAATTGCCCTTTTTGAGTAACTCCTGATTATCAAGCAGTTGCAATTTAACAGTACATCCTAATGAGGGTGTAAAGGTTGTAAGTGGTTTGTGTTGAGGGTAGTTTTGCCCTCATCCATCAGCCCTCATGATCGTTGGGTGGACCAAACAAAAAGCAGTGGCGTATTTGCGGGCTCCGGTCGACAGGACGCACGTGCCTACAGGTAGGCTTTTTTGCTTCTTAGTCGGCTTCGGTTGACACAAGAGACGCCCCAATAGGCCAGTTTGAGTTTTCATGTTGGGGGGGGCGGCTGACACGAGAAACAGAGTCAAGCTTTCTGCTAACTTTGCCAAATGGAGACAGGCGTTTATATTCCAATTATTTCAGACTACGGCTTCAAAGCCACCTTTGGCAATGAAGCCGATAGTTTGTTTCTACGTACGGCGTTACAGGCTCTGATCAAGTCGGACACGCCCATTCGGGAGGTGCATTTTGACAAGAATGTGTTTGAAGCGCTGACCATCGACAGCCGAAGCGGTATTTTTGATTTAGCTTGCACCGATGAAAACGGTAGCCAGTTCATCGTGGAAATGCAGTTGGGCCTAGCTCCGTATTTTGTGCAGCGAATGAAGTTTTACGCCCTGCATAAGTTCAATACAGTTGTCGAGCGGGGAGAATTTGATTACGCTAACCTACCCAGAATATACGCTATCGCTATTTTAGCAAAGAGTATTCTACCAACTGCTCATTTTCATACGGTTGCTAACCTAAGGAGTGAAGCGGGTGAAATCATTGATAGCCAGATGACGTTTATCACGGTAGAATTGGCTAAGTTTAACAAGCAAGTAGCTGAGATAGAGACCGATTTAGACAAACTGGTTTATACCATGAAGACGCTTCATACAATCGAACCTACCCAATATCCGGCTTTTTGGAATGAGGAGTGGCTCAAGCGAGCTATTGACGAGTTGGATACGCGAAAAATGACCCCAGAGGAACGGGCTTACTTTGCTCGTGTGACAGCAGCCAATGCCGAAGCAGTAAAGGCTGAGAAGCAGAAAATCCGGGAGGCTGTAGAACAAAACGAGCAATCTATAAAAGCGGAAACGGTCAAAAATTTGTTGGGTTTGAATATTTTGAGTGTAGCTCAGATTGCAAAAACCGTTGGCGTGACTGAAGATTTTGTACGCAAGATCTCCGTCGACAGGTAGCACCTCCCAAAGTCAAAGTTTGACAGCCCAACCACCACTGTGTTCGCATGCGAACGAACCCCCGAAAAACTGTTAAATTGCCCTTTTTGAGTGACTCCTGATTATCAAGCAGTTGCAATTTAACAGTACATCCATCCATGTGTGTAAATGTCTCCCTACGATCGTCATCAGCACATGGAGGTGGTGGGTGTTATTTTCATAGTTAATCTTATAATGTATGGATCTTTATATAATCGCCTACCTAATTATTATGTCGTTGGCATTTTCGTTTTCGATAAAGAAGTTATCAGCTCAAATTGCCGAATTACTTGCTAATCAGCGAAAAGCCGCTGAATCCCAAAATGAAATACTTGCAGAGTTGAAACGCCTTACCCCGTCTCGTGGGTCTACTCTTTAGGCTCGTTCGCTCTGTCAGAATCACTGATTTTAGACAGGAAACTAGTTACTAGGCAGACTTTGCTAGTTATTTCCCATTGTACTATACCCCCATGAAAACGCTCAGCAGGAGCCCTTCATGAAGCCTTCATTACCTTGTGAGGCTCTACGCTCCAGCATGAGTACTGCCCCAATCAATCCGTTACTGCAGGATAGGCGTAGATAGAGTATTATGCCAACACATAAAATCTATCTGGTCGCTTTGGCTTTGGGATGCTTATCCCCCATGTTGAGTGTAGCACAACGCATCGACAATACCGCATCGTTTCGGGACATGGGCTCGGATACGTATGCTCGCTTCCACTACGACAACGATTATTTTACGGCAACGGACTATTATTATACCCAGGGCTACTCGATTGAAATTGTCAATCCGGCCCTTCGTAAAAATCCGCTGACGAAACTGCTCGTTAAACCCAAAGGCAACCCGATCCGGTATGGTCTTGCACTGGAACATTTTGGGTTCACACCCACTACCCTGAGTAGCGATGCCATTCTGGTAGGCGATCGTCCGTTTGCTGCCGGCATTCTGCTTAAAACGTTCAGTATCACAACCGATACGCTGCGTCGGGTTCGGGTGTCGTCGTTACTCAGCACGGGGATGGTAGGGCCAGTTGCGTTTGGTTATGAAATGCAGGCAGCGATTCACCGACTTATAAACGGCGTTGAACCCCATGGCTGGGAGCACCAGATTCGTAACGATGCCATTTTGAACTATACGCTCACCTACGAAAAGCAGTTGTATGCGTATCAGCATGCGCTATCGGTAAGTGCTAATGCCCAGGCTCAGGCCGGCACGTTCGTGAATCGAGTACAAACGGGGTTTGTAGTCATGGCAGGACGATTCGATCCACCGTTTGCCCATTCGATAAACAAGCGATTGCCCTTGCAATTGTATGTATATGCCCAGCCTTTAGTTAGTCTTGTCGCCTATGATGCTAGCCTGCAAGGTGGGCTGTTCAATCGAAGCAGTCCATATGTAATTCCAGCCAATCAACTGATGCGTACCCCATTTCAGGCAAACTATGGGGCTGTCCTTCGGTATCGAAAACTATACCTGGAATATTATCAGTCGTGGCTTAGTCGCGAATTTGAAACCGGAATGCCTCACCGTTGGGGGGGCGTAAAAATCGGCCTCGCTTTCCATGCATCCGATCAAGTGGCTAACTGAGCCTGACAAGTGCTTTTCAGAACAGGCGGCATAGCTCGTGGCCTTCCGGGTTTACGCTCAATGGCAACGTATTTTCAAAAAGGGAATCTTATTAAAGGTTTTTCAGACCTACCAGACCACCGCATTTTTCCGAACCAATCCAGTAATATCATGGCGCATAATAAATCTATAGGTATGCATCTTGGTTAAGTGATTCCTGTTCCTCTATCTTCGTTGGAAATACATCTATTACATGAAAATCAGAAAAGCCGTCATTACCGCAGCCGCACGCGGAGAACGTTTATACCCCGTTGCCGATACGATACAGAAAGCGATGCTGCCCATCATCGATACCGATGGGCTGCACAAACCCGTTATTCAGGCTATTGCTGAAGAGGCTTTTCTGAGCGGTATTGAAGAAATCTGCGTTGTATGTGCGCCCGGCGACGGTGATCGCTACATCAATGCGTTTACTTCCCTGCGCGATAACCTGATCAAATCCTACAAAAACGTTGACTGGGCTCAGGAAGAAGCCGACAAAATCGATACCCTCATCAGTCGGATTCGCTTTGCCGAACAGGCCGAACCACTGGGTTATGGGCACGCAGTTTATTGCGCCAAAGATTTTGTAGCCGATGAACCGTTTCTCCTCCTTCTCGGCGACTACCTGTACATCTCCAACCTGACCAGCAAACGATGCGCTACGCAGCTCATTGAACTTGCCATGCAGGAAAATTGCTCTGTATCGGCTGTTAATCCGACCATCGAGCACCAGATCGGGCGGTATGGCACCCTCACCGGCAAGCATGTTCCTGGTATGAATGGGGTGTACCAGATTGAGCGACTTATCGAAAAGCCCTCATTGAGTGTGGCCGAGCTTGAACTTCAAACACCTGGTCTGCGTGTGGGGTATTACCTCTGCTTCTTCGGTATGCATGTATTTACCCCTACGGTGTTCAGCCTGCTGGAAAAACAGCTCGCGCAGGGTAGCTCCAATACTCCGCTGACACCAGCCTTGCAGGAACTGGCCCATATCGAAAAATACCTGGCTCTGGAGGTGAAAGGCAATCGTTATGATCTGAGTGGTCGGCAGGGACTTTTACGGGCACAGATGGCCCTCGGTCTGGCAGGGGTGGCCCACGACGAAACGCTGACGTCGATGGTCGAGCTATTGGCCGAGGCTAATTCGCGAAAGGCACAACTTATTCGCTAACGAGCCGATAGCCGAATTCACTGATCCAAAGAAGCGCTATTCTGTTTAGCCGATATCAACATGAATATATTTATAGAAACCATTACGTCTACAGATCCTGCTATTCGTAATCGATCTTTTTTTGACCTAAGCCGAAATTTATCTGCCAATACCTTACTGAAGGCCCTGCGAGAACTGGACGCATTCCGCAAGTCGACATCGAACCTGTACGATAAAGTCAGAGCCATTCTTTTCCTATACGCCGGTTTCCGTTTCTTCCTGATGGAGACCAACGAAATTCCGGCGATTGGCAAAATTCCCTATGCTGGTTTCGACGACTTACTGTCGCGTCGGTTTGAACAGGCTATTGCCACGTTTTGGCAGGAATTGGATAAACAAGGGCCGAATGCAACTTTACTCAGTGCATTGGCCGATAGCTATCATCAACTGTCGTTTCAGACGCTGGCCGATCAGGTTCGGAAAAGCGTTCGTTCCAGCAAAGGCAATCAGTGGATGTTTCGGGTAGGGCATCAGGCTGAGCACCCGATCCGTATTCACCCCCGTTTGCTGCAACGCCCCGACAACTCCCTCTTCTACCCTATTCTGCACGAACAAACCTCCGTGCGGATGGACTTGACCCACAGCGGCTGGTCGGACATTTTCTTTCTGGGGATGGATTATCCGGAAGGAGCCCGCGTCATCAATATTTCCATCGATCTGGGGGTGTTCGGGCGGGATAAAGACATTCGTCCGCCACTGAATGGCTATGTGCGGGTCATTTCCGAGCCTGTTCTACGCCTGACCAGCGTCGATTTGAACACGACCAAAGATGTTCATGATCTCGATGATCTGTTCAATTTCGGGAACGATTACCTGAGCCTGGTCAAAGCGGGGGTTATTGCCTCGGGGCTGATTCCGCCTTCGTTCGAAGGAACGAATCAATCTCTGGCCGATATTCTGGCCCGGATTGTGGCACCGGGTATGGGGATCGAACTGGTCACGAAGGTGAACGACATTCCGAAAGGCTCCCGTTTTGCCGTATCGACCAACCTCCTGGGGTGCATTATCAGTCTGCTGATGCGGGCTACCTGCCAAACGCAAAGCCTGGAAGGTGGCTTGCAGGAAAGCGAACGGCGGCTGGTCGCTTCCCGAGCCATTCTGGGCGAATGGATTGGTGGCTCGGGCGGGGGCTGGCAGGATTCCGGTGGTGTATGGCCGGGTATCAAGGCGATTCAGGGTACATTCTCGCAGGAAGGCGATCCCGAGTTTAGTATCAGCCGGGGCACCTTACTACCCCGCCACCGGGTGTTGCAGGGCGACGACATCCATCCCGATATTCAGGAGAAAATTATGCACTCGCTGGTGCTGATGCACGGCGGTATGGCCTCCAACGTTGGGCCTATTCTGGAGATGGTTACCGAAAAGTACCTGCTCCGGGGTGATAATGAATGGAATGCCCGCCAGCAAACGAACCAGATTTTTGATAACATCCTGAGTGCCATTAAAGAAGGAGACATCAAAAAACTGGGCCAGAATACCGCCCGCAACTGGGCGTATCCAATCAAGACCATCATTCCCTGGGCGTCTACGTATTTCACGGAACAGATCATTGCCAAAGCGAAGAAACAGATCGGCGACGATTATTATGGGTTCCTGATGCTGGGCGGTATGTCGGGGGGCGGTATGGGGATGTTTGTTAATCCAGCCCATTACGAAGATTACAAAATGCAGGTGCTGGAGATGCTTCGGAAAACCAAAAACGAGCTTTCCGACTCGCTGCCCTTCGCCATGGAGCCGGTCGTATACAACTGGAGTATCAATAACAAAGGCACCTGGGCCAACCTGCTGGAAGGAAATCAGGCTATGATGCCCGAGCAATACTACGGTATTCAGGTGTCCGAGTTGGTCCGCAAAGATCCGAAGTCGATCCCCTACGTTCGCCGGGCAGAAATTGACTACTTTACCACCTATTGCGATCAGAATAACCTGGCCTATCCGCTGCTACGGACCATTGTCAGTAATTTATTTAAGGTATCGGACCCGACGTCGCAGGGCAACCGAAGCGTCGAAAACGAGAAAGCGGACCAGATCAAGAAAGAGAACGGGTTCGACTACATCCAGCACAACGAAATCCGGGAAGAACTGCAAAAAGGGCGTATTGGCTTATCGCGAAACCGATTGTCGGCCGAAACGACCATTGACGATGTGCTGCCGAACGATCTTGTTTCGCTCGAATCCCTAACATCGACCATCCAGACGGGCGAAGCGGCCATACGAGCGGGTAAAGTAGCGATTATGGGACTAGCCGCCGGGGTTGGCAGTCGATGGACCAAAGGAGCTGGGGTCATTAAGGCCATCAATCCGTTTGTCGAAATTGAGGGTGTGCATCGGAGCTTTCTGGAGATACACCTGGCCAAAACCCGTAAAGTAGCCGAACGATATAGGGCCCCTATTCCATACATCGTAGCCACGAGTTACCTGACCCATGAACCCATCCGAAAAAAGCTGGCGCAAACGGGTAATTTCGGTTATCAGGGGCCAACTTTCCTTTCGCCGGGCCGATCGATCGGGCAACGTTTTGTGCCGATGGAGCGGGATTTGCGGTTTTTGTGGGAAGATATGCCCCAGGAAACCCTGGACGAGAACAAACAGAAAGTTCGGGATGCGGTGCGCCAGTCGATGATTGCCTGGGCCAAATCGAAAGGAGAAGGCAGCGATTATGTCGATAATATTGCCGCGCAACGGTTTTCACCCCTGGGTCACTGGTACGAAGTCTCGAACCTGTTGCGTAATGGTGTGCTGGCAAAGCTTCTGGCCGAACATCCGCAGGTTGAAACGATCATGCTGCATAATATCGACACCCTCGGTGCCGACGTTAATCCGGCTGCGTTGGGTTATCACCTCGAATCGGGCAATGCGCTCACCTTTGAAGTGGTTCCCCGCCGTATCGAAGACCGAGGGGGTGGTCTGGCTCGGGTAAATGGGCAGCTACGGCTGTTGGAAGGACTGGCTCAACCGCGCGAAGAAGACGAGTTGAACCTGAGCTATTACAACACCAACACCACCTGGATTCAGGTCGATCCGTTGCTGCAGCTCTTTGGCCTTACCCGCGCCGATCTGCAAACCAGCGATGAGGCTCAGCTAGCCAAGGCGGTACGGAGCGTAGCCCACCGGATGCCGACCTACGTGACCATCAAAGATGTAAAATACCGCTGGGGACACGGACAGGAAGACATCTATCCGGTAGCTCAAATCGAAAAGCTCTGGAGCGATATGTCGGCCTTACCTGATGTGAAATGCGGGTATATTGACGTGCCGAGGTACCGGGGTCAGCAGATGAAAGACCCGGCTCAGCTAGACTCCTGGGTAACCGACGGCAGCAAGGACCATGTAGCCTCGTTATGCACCTTTGCTCCTGCTGAATGACAGAATCGCATGGGCGGCCCCAACGGATTTTTATGATGATTATGATTTAGTATAATCTGAACCTGTTTAAACTTTTGTTTCAATTGCTTTTGTCATCCCGACGCAGGAGGGATCTTCGGTAAATAGCCAATTTCCCTGCTCATGCCGAAGATCCCTCCTGCGTCGGGATGACAAAAAGCACGCATTACGACTCGATTAGGAAAAGTTTAAACAGCCTCTCTGTGTAAATCATAATCATCATAAAAATCCGTGGTCTATTTTAGGTAAAACTGTGTATCGATTGCTTTTAGGTAAAACCATGTATTGCTCACATACTCATGAGATTAACAACTACCTGTTTCCTACTCGCAACCATTCTAGTATCAGCCTGCTCTACCAAACAATCAGACACACCGCTTGTCGGCACCTGGGAGTTGGTTTCGGCCACAACAGTTGAAAAGGACTCCAGCTTTTCTACCTTCGATCCGACTCACAAAATGATCAAGATTATAAATCCGACCCATTTTGCGTTTCTCAATCACGCTATGAATCCACCGAAAGACTCAGCCAATCAGTTTTCGGCAGGCGGTGGAAGCTATACGCTGAAAGATAGTGTGTACACCGAAAATCTGGAATACTTTAGCGACAAGGCCTGGGAAAACCACAAATTCGAGTTTGTCGTCAAAATTTCAAATGATACGCTGATTCAGAAGGGAGTTGAAAAAATTGAAAAGCTCGGTATCGACCACATCATCATCGAAAAATATAAACGGGTCACAAAGTAGTAGCACTCGTTTACTACCATATCCAATCTACTTCATATTGGTAAATGTTACTATCTGCTGTGACCAATAAAAGATTTTCCACCACACTTTGCGCAATTAGTACTCGATCAAACGGGTCACGATGATGCAGATGATGCATAGGTAGTGTAAGCAATTGACGCGTATGTTGAAACGTAATTGGCAGTATTTCAAAGCCATTTTGGGCAAGTAGATTGAGTAAATTGTCATAGCCTGGCTCAAATGAAAGGCTTCCTAAGCGAATCTTGATTGCCATTTCCCAAAGGGAAGCAATGCTAACAAAGGAAACCGTAGTCGGATTTGCGATAAGTTGTCTCGCTTTTAGAGATAATTCCGTTTCATTCCCGTTCAGGAACCAGATAAGCGCATGCGTATCAATTAATAAGTTCATTATTGATAATCAGCAAACTCGTCCAGTTGAGTATCAAAATCTGGACGCATATGAAACTGGCCTTTAGCACTTCCAAAAACAGGAGTTTTACGCAAAGGCTGTTGCTCCTGGTCTTTTTTACGTGCAGTCAAAAACTCAACAAAATCATCTACTTCCTGCTGATAAACAGGGGACAATCTCTGATATTTCTGATAAAGTTGGAGGTAAGTCATTTTAGTACACAATCTTGTTGATTAACAGCTTATTCGTTCTATGCACGTTTCGCTTTACCCAGAATAGCTCACCCTATTACTACTTACTATTCAGTCGGTTATATTGTTTCAAGACCTTGCGGATCGTTTCGTGCGGTAACGCCGGGATAAAATTATCGTTAATACCAGTCATATCTTTGGCCGCTACCAGCGCATTTAGAATGGCTTCTTCGGTAGCCTGAGCGGTGGCCGTAAATAAAGGGTCAATTTGATCGTTCGTCAGCATCTCGACGGACTTTGTTTTGGCTTTACGATCGAATACACCAGGGTTGGCTGTTGAGAAAGCCAGGAATATATCGCCCGAACTATTGCCGCCTACACCCCCCATTTTTCCAATCCCTAGTGAGACCCGTTGGGCAATTCGTTTTAACTGATGGGGCAATAAAGGGGCATCCGTGGCCACAATAGCAATGATCGACCCACGCTCGTCGGATTGCTTCGCTTTCGGTTTGCCATAGATTTGTTCGCCATTGAGCTGCCAGGCCAATGTATCGAGCAACGCTCTCCCGACGGGCACACCGGCAATGGTCAACTGGGCCCGGCTCCCAAAATTAGCCTGCACCAATACTCCGACTGTGTACCCATTGGCCACCCTCGACGAGGTCCCTGTTCCTCCTTTAAATCCCAGACAAACCATGCCTGTTCCTCCGCCAACGGCCCCTTCAGAAACCGGACCACTCTTAGCTCCGTCGAGGGCAGCCATTACGTGTTCTTTCTTCACGTGGAAGCCATTGATGTCATTCAGCATCCCATCGTATGTTTCGGCAACGAGCGGGTATGAAAACCAGATATCGTTGCCCAGATCTTTGTAGAATTTGTTTTTGGCTTCCCAGGCCACGGCAGCGTCGCGGACCACGCCCACGCTATGCGTGTTGGTAATCAGAATAGGCGTTTCCAGAAAACCAGACTCAGTAATCCAGGTGGTACCCGTCATTTCGCCATTGCCATTGAGCGTGTGCCAATTGGCAAATACAGGGTCACAGGTTTTACCGCGCGGCAGAATAGCCGTAACCCCTGTACGAACGGGACCTTTACCCACGTCCAGCTTGCCATTTCCCGAAATCAGCGTCACCATACCTACCTCAACGCCCTTCACATCCGTTATGGCATTGTATCGCCCTGGTGTTCCATCGAGCGGAATCCCCAGATCACGGGCACGAGTAGGGGTTTGTGCATAGGCCAGCGTTCCCCCAGTCAACAGGTAAAACGCCAGAGCGATCTGTGTACGCATAGGAAGTCCGTTTAGCATTACTCCACCGTTACGGATTTGGCCAGATTACGTGGCTGGTCAACGTTGCGCCCCCGCATAACGGCAATGTCGTAAGCCAGCAATTGCAGAGGTACGACCGATACCAACGGCATCAGCACCTCATGGACTTTCGGGATTTCGATGGTAAAATCAACCATACCCGGCAGGTGCGTATCGCCCTCCGTCGTGATCGCAATAACCCGCCCTTTCCGCGCTTTGACTTCCTGAATGTTCGAGACCACTTTTTCGTACGATGAGTCTTTGGTCGCAATCACAACGACCGGCATATCTTCATCGATCAGCGCGATGGGGCCGTGCTTCATTTCGGCAGCCGGATACCCTTCGGCATGGATGTAGCTGATTTCTTTCAGTTTTAGCGCCCCTTCCAGTGCAACGGGGAAGTTCAGACCACGGCCCAGGTAGATAAAGTTGCGGGCGTAAGTAAAGATGTAAGCGATCTCTTTAATCTTATCGGCAGCCTGTAGCACTTTTTCTACCTTAGCCGGAATGCTTTCCATTTCGGCCAGCAATTGCCGGAACAATGAGTCGGAAATTGTGCCTTTCCGTTTTGCTGCGGCCAGCGCCATCAAGGTCAGAACCGTTACCTGCGCCGTAAACGCTTTGGTACTGGCCACACCGATTTCGGGCCCGGCATGGGTATAGGCCCCTGCATCCGTAGCCCGTGCGATCGACGAACCCACTACATTACAAACCCCAAAAATCGTAGCCCCTTTCGATTTGGCCAGTTCAATGGCCGCCAGCGTATCGGCCGTTTCGCCCGATTGCGAAATGGCGATGACAATATCGCCCTCTTTAATGATCGGATTACGATACCGAAATTCCGACGCATACTCTACCTCGACCGGAATTCGGGCCAGTTCTTCAAATATGTACTCAGCCACCAGCCCCGCATGCCACGACGTACCGCAACCGACAATGACAATTCGTTTCGATTTCGCCAGTTTATCCAGGTAGTCGCGCAAGCCACCCAGTTGCAGGGTTCCGGCATCGGCCTGTACGCGTCCGCGCATCGAGTCGGCAATGGAACGGGGCTGCTCAAAAATTTCCTTGAGCATGAAATGATCGAAACCACCTTTTTCGATAGCTTCGAGTTCAAGCTCTACTTTATGGACATAGGGCGTAGTAGTCGTGTTATCGAGCGTTACAACTTTCAGCTCACCATTTTTAATGACTGCGATTTCGTAATCGTTCAGGTAGATAACGTCTTTGGTATACTCCACAATCGGGGTAGCATCCGACGCCAGAAAGAACTCATTCTCACCAACGCCAATCACCAGGGGCGAACCTTTCCGGGCCGCAATCAATTGGGTTGGGTCCGTTTCACTCATGATCACAATGGCGTAAGCGCCTACCACTTCCTGTAGTGCCAACCGAACAGCATCTTCCAGGCTACCCCCGTTGTTTTCCCAAATATCCTCGATAAACTGGCCTAATACTTCGGTATCGGTTTCGCTGGTAAAGGTGTGGCCTTTTTTGAGCAACGCCTGCTTGATAGCCGCGTAGTTTTCAATAATTCCATTGTGAATAATGGCCAGCTTCCGGTGAAAGGAGTAATGTGGGTGCGCATTGACATCGTTAGGTTCTCCGTGGGTAGCCCAGCGCGTATGCCCCATGCCGATGGTGGCATGCGTTTCTTTGCCGTCCAGCTCCTGTTCCAGCGCTATTACTTTGCCTTTCTTCTTATAAATTTTTAACCCGTGCCCATTCATCAGAGCAACACCGGCACTATCGTAACCTCGATATTCCAGACGCTTCAGGCCTTTTATGACCAGTGGGCACGCTTCCCGGTGGCCAACATATGCTACAATTCCACACATAATTTCAGAAGCCGTTTTAGTTAACTAACGCACAAACTCTACGTAGCGGACATCCGCAGTACACGCTATATTCAGGAAGTAAAGTAAATGCAAAAAGCCGGACGTTCCGGCTTTTTGCATGATTGATTTCGCAATCGTTCAGAAAATAAGCGTTTTACCTGGCTATTAACCAGCCAGTTGGGTATACAGGTTGTAGTAGCGATCGGTTAGGTCATTGGCTTCAGCCAGGTCGAATTTATGCTCTGGCATATCATCCAGAATGGCATTGAGGCTTTCGCTCGACTCTTCATCGGCCCGAACTACTGCATCGGCATACGCACAGCCAATCCGAATAAATCCCTGAAAATCGGCAGTTTTCAGCTCGGCCAGCATTTCATCATCAATGTCCATCATACGGGCTTTTTCGATAATGTCGCCCTCGAACCGATGCTCAAACGAATTGTTGTAGACCGTAAAAACCGACTTCGTGTCTTTAAACATTGGGTCATTTTTATAGGTCGTTTTCAGATACAGCGGAATCAGGGCTGTCATCCAGTCGTTGCAATGAACGATGTCAGGCGCCCATCCCAGTTTTTTTACGGTTTCCAGAACCCCTTTGCAGAAGAAAATCGCCCGTTCGTCGTTATCATCATAGAATCGGTTTTCTTTATCGTGGAAAACATACTTTCGCTGGAAGTAATCTTCGTTATCGATAAAGTAAACCTGAAGCTTAGCCGTAGGGATCGATGCCACCTTGATGATCAGGGGCTTTTCGTCGTCGCCAACGGCAATGTTAATACCCGACAACCGAACTACCTCGTGCAACCTGTTTTTCCGCTCATTGATCAATCCAAACCGGGGCACCAGAATTCTGATTTCCATTCCCCGCTCCTGCATGGCTTGTGGCAGCTTGCGAACAAAGTCGGCAACCTCAGAAGTTTTTAAGAAAGGATTGATTTCACTAGCGACATAAAGGATGCGTAATTTGCTCATAATCGGGAAGCGTGTGTTGTCTTGAGAGAATCAAAAAACTTGCAAAATTAAACAAATTTTTCCCGTATTTCAATACATTTTCCCTTAAAAAAGATACGTATTTGCTTAAAAAAGAGACGAAACCTGTATCATTGCAGGCTCAAAAAATTAGCCTCATGAAACGTTTTGAAAAAGCCGATACCATTCGTCAATACCTGCATACCTTCCGTACAGAAAGCACCATTGGCTTTGTTCCAACCATGGGTGCTCTCCACGAAGGGCATCTGGCCCTGATCGAAACAGCCCGTCGCGAAAATGACGTTGTCGTGAGCAGTATCTTTGTCAATCCGGTACAATTCAATAACCCTGACGATCTGGCCCGCTACCCGCGAACGCTCGAAGAAGATTGTCAGAAACTCGAAGCGGCTGGCTGCGATGTCGTATTTGCGCCCTCCGTCGACGAAATGTATCCAACTCCCCCTACCCTGCATCTGAATTTCGGCTCGCTGGAGACCGTTATGGAGGGCGCTTTTCGGCCTGGTCATTTCAATGGCGTTGGTATTGTGGTGGCCAAACTCTTCAACATCGTTCAGCCTGACCGAGCCTATTTTGGCCAGAAAGACCTCCAGCAAGTGGGCGTTATCCGGCAACTCATCCGCGACTTAAGCTTCCCTGTCGAACTGATCCGCTGCCCTATTATACGCGAAACCGACGGGCTGGCCATGTCGTCGCGAAACCGTAATCTGACTGCTGCCGAACGTGAACAGGCCCCAGCCCTCTTTCAGGCGCTGACGCTCGCCCACGATTGTCTGCTTGACGAACAGAGTGTTACCCAGACCAAAGCAGTAGTTACAGACTTTTTCAATGAAAAGCCCGAGTTTCGGCTGGAGTATATAGACATTGTGAATGCCAACACGCTTCAGCCTACCGATTATGTGCTGGCCCCCGGCCAAACAGCGATTTGTCTGGCGGCTCATCTAGGTAAAGTTCGCCTGATCGATAATCTGGTATTTTAATAGCGTTTATTTAGCCTCCTCATTGGCAACCAGCCAGGCCGTCTGAAACACCAGCGTTGCCCGTTTTTGCAGCAATTCGTAATCAATTTTATCGGCTGTATCGGAAGGCTGGT
Source organism: Spirosoma panaciterrae DSM 21099 (assembly GCF_000374025.1). Classification (GTDB taxonomy): domain Bacteria; phylum Bacteroidota; class Bacteroidia; order Cytophagales; family Spirosomataceae; genus Spirosoma; species Spirosoma panaciterrae. Next base: position 150,246 of record NZ_KB893185.1, read on the forward strand.
GATAGTCGGAATGCTCACCATCTGAGAAAAACAGGGCTGGAATACCCACCTTAACGAAGTTGTAATGATCGGACCGATAGAAATATTGTTTAGGGTCTGAGTCTGTGTCATAGCCTCCATCATTTAAAGCCAGATGCACCGATTGATCGTTGGCCCGGCTGGCTAAAGAGGCCAGTCCATTCATCTGGCTCCCCGTAATCAGATAGCAGTAGTTGGGCTTCTTACTGTGATAATCGTCAGCCCGGCCAACCATGTCTACATTAAGATCACAGATGAGCTGGTGGAGTGGGATAGGACTATTGGCAACAAAGTATTGCGACCCTAACAAGCCCCCTTCTTCGCCCGAAAAAAGCAGGAATAAAATACTTCGTCGGGGCCGCACTCCCTGACGGGCCAGACTATCGAAAACCGATGCTACACTCAAAATGGTAGCTGTACCCGATGCATTATCATCGGCACCGTGATAAATACGCTTTCCAACTTTCCCCAGATGATCGTAATGCGCTGATAGAACGACCACCTCCTGTTTTAAGTCCGTTCCCATAAGCAGCCCCCCTACGTTATGGCTGAGCGATACATGGCTACTATCTCTGGCAGTGACAGGCAAAGGGGCTAACTCATGTCGTTTATAAGTTGGTTTCCCATTCATCCGTACACCTCCATACAGAGTAACCTCGGTCGTTGTAAAGGCAAACGTCTGCCGGAAGGAACCCTGTACCGAATCGATTCGAAAAGCGGCTAGCAGATGGCTTTGCCTGAATGAGCGGGCACAATAAATAGACGCCTGTTGCTGCCCGATAGTACCCGTTTCGCGCCCCTGTAAACTGTCGGAAGCCAGCATAAAAACGTGCTTCCGCAACCAGTCGGCCGGCACTACCATGTGTGAAACATCCACTTGAGCAATCAATGGACGATTTACTCCCAGCAACAGGCTAAGAAAGCAATAGGTAAGCTTCGAACTGAGTAAACGCATAGCGAAAATTGTATGATGTGACTACCGCCCCTATAGACGTACAGCCATCACGAGCGTTACACGTTTCAGTCTACAATACGAAACACCATTTTTGCTTTCTCCCGAGAGAGGGCGTTAAAATGCCACCACTCGTACTCAATAGGTGTGAAACCACCCTGGCGCATGGCCGTTCGCAGAATGAGCCGATTATCAAGTTGTTTTTGGGTCAATTTCCCACTTTTCAACAGACTAGCCTCTCGGGAAGGATAGGCTAGTTCACCAAAGAAATCATATTTGGTACCCATATCCAGCGGCTTCCCATCGGCTGTAGCCACCGTCAAATCGACCGCACAGCCATAGTTATGGATAGACCCCTGACGTGGGTCGGCAACGTATTTTCGTCGTTCACGTTCTGGCAAATCGGGCAGAGCGTTCCAAAGATTCCATTGGGCCGAACGGGGCCGGGCGGCATCATACACCAGCAACCGCAAATTGGGATGATGCGCCTGCAAGTATTTACTAGCCATTGCCAGTTTGCGGGCAGCCATGGGTTGCATATACGCCCGCGTAAGGTCGCCATATACATCTTTCCCAACGAAATTATCCGTCGTTGAATACTTGAGTTCGACCAGAATCGTTGGGTCAATGGTTTGCACATCCACCAACCCCTGTTTGATCATGGCCGCTTCGAAGGGCTGGGCAAGAGCCGGAAAAAGAGCGAAAGCGGGAACGAGTGAAAGAGCGATGATGCAGAAGACAATTTTCCTCATGTTATCCGAACATCAGACTTGGTTTGAGCCAAATGTTCGTGTAAACTTACAGGGTTCTATTTAAACGCCGAGTACAACGAGTGAAATAACCAACGTTTGCTCATTCGCTCTTTTACTCTTTCGCTCTTAATTTCGGATGGCTCTTAATTACATTTGGGTTGCTTTTTTCGTGATCGCTTTTCTGGTGGCTTTAGCCAAGCTCATTTTCCTGGGCGACACCGAAATCTTCAAAATTATTGTTGAAGGGTTGTTCGACTCATCGAAAGTGGCGGTTATGGATATTGCGCTTCCACTGGCGGGTGTCATGACGTTCTTTCTGGGACTACTGAATATTGGTGAGAAAGCGGGAGCGATCAACTTTATGGCGCGCATTATTGGCCCTTTTTTTCATAAACTATTTCCTGAAGTTCCGAAAGACCATCCGGCTAATGGGCAGATGATTATGAATTTCTCGGCCAACATGATTGGACTGGATAATGCAGCTACTCCCTTTGGCCTGAAGGCCATGGCCAGCCTGCAGGAGTTGAACCCCAACAAAGACACAGCTTCCAATGCCCAGATCATGTTTCTGGTGCTGCATACATCAGGGCTCCAGATCATTCCGCTGAGTATCATGGCGCAACGGGCTATTCTGGGAGCTAAAGACCCGTCGGATGTTTTTATTCCCTGCGTAATTGGTACCTACGTGACCACAGTGGTAGCCCTGGTGGCCGTAGCCATCAAGCAGCGTATCAACTTGCTCAATGCAACGGTTCTGGGTTGGCTGGGCGGCATTACGACACTGATCGGATTAGCCCTGTGGGCCCTGTCTGGTCGCCCAAAAGAAGAGATTGAAACCATATCCAAGGTGTTTGGCAATCTGGTCCTGCTGGCTATAATCGTAGCCTTTCTGCTGGGTGCCCTCCGGCGAAAAGTGCCAATTTTCGAAACCTTTATAGAAGGCGCCAAAGGCGGATTTGAAACAACCGTAAAAATTATCCCCTATCTGGTGGGCATGCTGGTCGCCATTGGGGCTTTCCGGAATGCAGGCGCAATGGACTACCTCGTAGGCGGCTTAGAGTATCTATTCTCACTTACGGGTCTGAATACCGACTTCACCGATGCGCTGCCGGTTGCATTGATGAAGCCACTTAGTGGAGCCGGTGCCCGTGCACTGATGATCGACGCCATGAAGCAATTTGGCCCCGATTCATTTGTCGGGCGTCTGGTCTGTATTTTCCAGGGGTCGGCCGACACTACCTTTTACATCGTGGCACTCTACTTCGGCTCGGTAGGCATTCGAAACTCACGTCATGCCATTCCATATGGCCTTTTTGCCGATTTGGTTGGTGTCATTGCGGGCATTGCCCTGGGTTATTTCTTCTTTCACTAACCTATCCGTAGCTGGCGTAGTTTATTTCTGAGTATTTCTCCCTATCCTCAGAATGTCCATTTACTGCGTCAGCAGCAAATATAACTTTTCAAGGATACAACCTCTGTCGGATCAGATAATCCCGTTTTTACTTACTAGTAAGTACTTCAACGTAAAGTACAATAATAAATGTTATTACAATTAATTTCAGAAATATCGTGTTAAGCCATACTTTATGGCAATAAATCATATGAATACAAATACGTTTTAAAGAAAATTGCCTTTAAAACAAAATATTATTCTTCGCCTTAGCGCGTATTTTTATACTTATTCATTAAGTAGTATTACTTTTTAGATCTTCATAGGCTTTACTTAGCTGTAACCCGATTGATTGCCTTTTTAAACCTGGCTCTACCGATTCAAGCTACGTAAATGACGAAATGCATGTATACCCATGGTGACAAATCTGTATCTCCCTCAAACAGTGCTAGTTATTTTAACGAATACGTATAAAATCATGGAATAGTTAAAAGAATGTTAATCGAACAATACACATTTTTTAAAATTCATAACAATCCAGCAGAATTATTAAAAAATCTATACCAATCAAAACTCCAGCAGAGAGCCATTATTAGAATATTACAAAATTTCTTAACCGAAGGATAGTAGCAATTTGTATTCGGCACATTAACTTTGTTCGCCAATTTATTGGACGTTTAATATTATTTAATCTCTACTAACAAATGCGGAAAATTTTATTTGGAAGTTGGATGCTTACGTTATTGTTCTGTCTACCCGGTTTTGCACAGGATATAACCGTAAGCGGCCAAGTCACTTCATCAGATGACGGGTCGCTTCTGCCAGGAGTGACTGTACAGGTAAAAGGTAGCAATCGGGGTACAAACACCGACGCTCAGGGCAATTACCGCCTGACGGCCTCTGCCAATAGCACATTAGTATTTAGCTTTATTGGCTATACGGCGCAGGAGGTTCCGGTCAACAATCGGTCTGTGGTCAATGTTCTGCTAAAGGGCGATACCCAGCAGCTTAGTGAAGTGGTTGTTATTGGATACGGTACGCAGAGCCGCCAGGATGCTACCGGAAGTATTTCTTCCGTAAAAGGGTCGACAATCGCCCAAATGCCTATCCAAAGCTTTGAATCAGGCTTGGCAGGTCGGTCGGCAGGGGTACAGATTACGGTTCCGAACGGCGTATTGAACAACCCACCCGTGTTTCGAATTCGGGGTACAAACTCGATTTCACTTAGCTCTTATCCGCTGATCGTGGTAGATGGTGTTCCTACGTTCACGGGCGATCAGGGAAGTACCAATGCTCCATCGAACCCGCTGGCGAGTATCAACCCCAACGACATCGAAAGCATGGATGTTGCCAAGGATGCAGCCGCTACCGCCATCTATGGTAGTCGTGCCGCCAATGGTGTCGTCTTTATTACCACCAAACGGGGTAAGTCGGGTAAAGTTCGGGTCAATTACGATGGCTGGTTAGGTTTTTCCAACACGTATCGTCTACCCGACATGTTGAATGCCAGCCAATACATTTCGTTCAAAACCCAGGCAGCTGCCAACAACCCAAGTGCTTCGGCCGTAAAATTCACCCAGACGAATGACGCCAATGGTAATCCGATCGATACCCGCTGGTACGATTACATCTATCGGCAGGGGGTATCGCATAGCCACAGTGTGAACGTTTCGGGTGGTAGCGAAAACACGAACTACTATTTTTCGGTAGGGTATACCAATCAGAAAGGCGTACTGAACAAGAACGACTTCGGTCGTATGAACGCCCTGTTCAATGTTGATAGCAAGCTGAGCAAGTTGTTTACCATTGGTGGCAAAATCGCCGTTTCGAACGAGAAAAACCTGTCGGCTGGTACATCCGGTTCGTTGAACGGAGAAGCCTTTAATACCGCCGGTTTAGGTCGTGTAGGTCTGGTACTGCCTCCAATCCTGTCGCCCTACAATAACGATGGAACGTATAACCTAAACGGTTCGGCTATCGGTATTGCCAATAACATTGTGGGTACGTCGGTTTCGTATCCAAACCCGCTGCCGATGCTGGATCAGAACCGATCGAACACGGAAAACAACCACATTCAATCGAACGCGTATATTCAGTTCAAACCCCTTGACTGGATTACCCTGCGGAGTACGTACGGTATCGACTACCTGCTGGTCGACAACGACCTGTTCCAGTCGCCCCAGTCGAGTGATGGATACAGCTCAACGGGTAATGCCACCAGCAACTTCCGCAAACTGAAAACGTGGTTATGGACCAATACGGCTCAGTTTGAGAAAACGTTCGGTGGAGCGCACAACTTTAACTTACTGATAGGCCAGGAACAACAACGGACCACAACCCTGGGTTACGGGATCAACCGTCAGAACTTGTCCGATCCTAACTACACCGTAATTCAGGCTGGTTATACCGTAAACAACCCATCCAGCATGGCCTACGGCGAAAACTACCTGCTATCGGGCTTTGGTCGTTTGAACTATAACTACAAAGAGAAATACTTCCTGAGTGGTAACGTACGTCAGGACGAGTACTCAGCACTGGGTGAGAAAAAAGGGGTTTTCTACGGCGTTTCGGCAGGCTGGGAAATTGCCCAGGAGAACTTCTGGAAATCGGCTTCGCTGGATAATATTTTCAGCAGCTTCAAAATCCGGGGTAGCTATGGTAAAGTGGGGAACATCGGTGGTATTAACGACTACTCGCCTTATTCGCTGTATGCATCTGGTTTATATGGTGGTGCGGCTACACTGGCCTTCAACGTGGTTGGTAACCCAGCCCTGAAATGGGAAACAAGCACCAAAACCGATGTAGGTATTACGTTTGGTTTATTGAACAACCGGATTTCGGGCGAAGTGGCTTACTACAAAAATGACATTAACAACCTGATTCTGAACGTAGCGCAGGCTCCGTCTACGGGTATTCCAGGTACGCTGTCAGGGGTTGCCTTTCCTCCGCAGAACGTAGGTACGATGTACAACAAAGGGTTAGAGCTTTCGCTTAATGCCCGTATCATCAATACCAAAGACTTCCAGTGGAGTTCGAACTTCAATATCACCTTCAACAAAAACGAAGTAACGGCCCTGGCTCCAGGTCTGAGCGTTCTGCAAACCGGCACATCGAGCCTGGAAACGGTAAACCAAACGCAGCCAGGGTATTCGCTGGGTTACTTATGGGTAGTAAGAACCAATGGCGTTGATCCGGCTACGGGTAAACGAATCTTTGTCAATTCGGCTGGTCAGAACGTGTATTATCAGTTCTATGCCCCTACGGGTGAATTCAACTATTCGACCACGCCCGATGGCAAAACCAGATATGTAAGCCCAACGGGCGGAAGCACCATCACACAGGCTACCGACGGAGTCATGTATGCGAACGTAGTGCCTAAGCAGTATGGTGGCTGGGATAACAACTTCAAATACAAAAACTTCGACCTGGGCGTTCTGCTCACGTATCAGTTAGGCTTCTCGGTTTACTACGGTACCAACGCGGGTCTGCACGATCAACGGTTCTGGAACAATGCAACCGATGTACTGACCGATGCCTGGCAGAAAGAAGGCGATACGGGCAAAAAATACGCAAAGCCTGTCTTTAACGACAATACGTCCAATGGTTCGGCATTCCCGCTGGACATCAACGTATTCAAAGGCGACTTCCTGAAAGTTCGGTCAATTACGTTCGGTTATACCTTACCCAACAACCTGCTGTCGAAAGTTAAAATGAGCAACCTGCGCCTGTATGTGAGCGGTCAGAACCTGGCCGTTCTAACGAAATACCCGGGCCCCGATCCAGAAGTATCGTCAAACGGAGCTTCCACATCAGGGAACAGTGCCCAGGGTGTCGACAGAAATACAATTGGTAATGCTCGCACGATCACTTTTGGTATCAGAGCCGGATTCTAATTCAAGCTTAAGAAACACATGAAACGTTATTTCAACTATATAGCCGTTGTTTGTCTGACGCTAGTAGGAGCCAGTTCCTGTAATCGGGATCTGCTTACCCCAATTCCGCAGACATCCGTATCCGACGCATCCGCTTTCAGCACCACGACCCGAGTACAAACTCAGCTTCTGTCGCTGTACGGCGCTTTAAAAGATGGTAACTTCTACGGTGGTCGTTATGTCATCTATGGCGACATCCGGGGTGAAGAATTTATCAACGAAACCTCTAACCTCGTTACCGGGTCCGATGTTTGGGGCTTAAATGCGACCAACAGTGCTACGGCCGTCGTAAACCTGTGGTATTTTGCCTATCTGGCCATCAATAAGTGTAACATCTTCCTGGATGGTATGGCCGCTGGTGGGTCGAATGTAGTTGGCGCTGATGTTGCAGCTAAGTACATTGCCGAAGCCAAGTTGATCCGGGCATTGAGCTATTACAGCCTGCTTCAATATTATGCCCGGCCGTTTGCGGATGGCAACGGAAGCAAGCCAGGTGTTCCCCTTCGTCTGAATGGTATCAAGGGAGTCGGTCAGTCGGATCTGGCCCGTAGTTCAGTTGCGGATGTATATGCGCAAGTATTGAAAGACCTGAACGAGGCTGAAGCCGGTCTGCCTTCTACATACACTGCGGCTTCCGACAACGTTACCCGCGCGCACAAAAATACAGCCATCGCTTTGAAAACACGGGTATATCTGAGCATGCAAAACTACGCGTCGGTTATTTCGGAAGCGAATAAAATTGTAAGCGCAACGGCCCCGTTTAAGGCCCCGACGGGTGTAGCGAATCAGCTAGTATCTGATGTTACTACCCTTTTTAGCACCTACGTGAACTCCGAATCGATCTTCTCGATGCCAATGACGTCGACATCGGGCGATTTTCCAGGTACGCAAAACCAGTTGGCCTACTACTTCTCGCCAAACACGGCAAATGGTGGTGTAGGTAACGGTGAATACTCACTCAATGCCAAGGGGATTATTGCGGAACCAACCTGGACAGCTACCGACAAACGGCGTTCGTTCATTAAGCAATCAGGTACGGGCGCTAACCTCAAAAACTGGTTGGTTAAATACAAAGCGCCAAGCCCTTATACGGATTATGTTCCGGTAATACGTTACGCAGAAGTCCTGTTGAATCTGGCCGAAGCAAAAGTTCGGAGCACCAACACGGTCGACGCCCAAGCAGTTGCCCTATTGAATGCCGTTCGGAATCGCTCAGACGCAGCTACCACCTTTACAGCCGCAAACTTCGCAACTTCTGCCGATCTGATCAATGGGATCTTATTGGAACGCCGGATTGAATTCCTGGGTGAAGGCTTACGGAACAACGATTTGATGCGGTTGCTCCAGACGATTCCTGCCAAAGGAACCGTTGCAGCCAAAACGGCTGCTGAACCTAATTACATCTGGCCTATTTCGGCTTCTGAATTAGCCCTGAATAAACTGGCTACGGACAACTAGTCGTATTTATTCTATAAGCACATAGGCGGCTATCCTGGTTAGGGTAGCCGCCTTTTTTTTCCGACTCTATTGGCGAACTCTCCCCCAGCAAACCATCGGAATAAAGTCAGGGCATTTTTGATTCAACAGACGTACACACGGCTGACCGGGTAGTCATCATTTTTTTTCGCCAATTTTTGTACAAATCCCAGTTCAGGTGCAACGTATCCAGCGGAATCATGTCTTTAAAGATTTAGGTAAAATCAATCAAAAAAACACTTCGATTACGACCTCATTACTGTAAAAAAAAGTGGCAGCCATTTATCTACTACTTGAAAAACAGGCAGTATATTTGTTCCCATTTTTGACTATTTTAATATCAATTAATCTCTACTCACAAATGCGGAAAATTCTATTGGGAAGCTGGTTGCTTTCGTTATTGTTCTGTTTGCCCCTTATGGCGCAGGACATTACCGTGAGCGGCCGCGTCACTTCATCAGATGACGGTTCCACCTTACCCGGCGTGAGCGTTCAGGTAAAAGGAACAACTAAAGGTACTACAACCGACGCCAACGGACGTTACCAAATCAGTGTACCGGCTTCAGCCCGGCTTATTTTCAGCTTCATTGGTTATACCAGCCAGGATCTGGCTGTCGGCAATCAAACAACCCTCAATGTTGCGCTGGTGGCTGGCTCTCAGTCGCTCGACGAGATCGTCGTAACGGCTCAGGGGATTGAACGCGACAAACGATCGCTGGGCTATGCTACCCAGGAAGTAGGTGGAAACATTCTGGCTCAGCGCTCAGAACCAAACCTGCTCAATGCGCTTCAGGGCAAAGTATCGGGTGTCCAGATCAATACCCAAAGTGGTGCTCCCGGCGCGTCGACCAACATCAACATTCGCGGGATAACCTCGTTCAATGGATCGAACCAACCGCTGATCGTGGTGGATGGTATCATCTTCAGCAACGATGTAAACAACACGCAGAACACGCTGTTTGGATCACAACCTTCGAACCGTCTGGCCGATGTCAACCCCGAAAGCATTGAATCGGTCAACATTCTGAAAGGACCAGCCGCTGCCGTACTGTATGGTTCGCGTGCATCGGCCGGCGCTATTGTCATTACGACCAAGTCGGGCCGTAACAACAACAACAAAACGGAAGTGACGGTAAATTCGTCGTACAACGTCCAGAACGTATACGGAATTCCTAAATTCCAGAACGACTACGGTCAGGGAGCGAACAACCTGTTCAACTCGACATCGACGAACTCCTGGGGCCCGCCTTTTGCCGGAGGTCCAACGTCGGTAACCAATACGCAAGGTAACACGGTGCCCTATCAGGCCTATCCCAACAACGTAAAAGACTTTTACCGTCAGGGGATGATCCTGCAAAACTCGGTCAATATTGCTTCGGGCGATGCAAACCGGAATTACATCCTGGCCATTGGCAATACCCTGCAGAACGGGATTGTACAAAACACGAAGTTCAACCGGACAAACGTTCAGTTGGGTGGTGAAACACGACTGCAGAATGGCCTCCGTATCAGCGCCCAGGGTAACTACGTACAGACCGTTTCGGTAGGTATTCCGGGTGGTAACGGAGCCAGTGCGTTCGGGCAGATTACCCGTATCCCACGCAGTTACGATTTGGCCAATGAGCCGTATCAGGATGCCAATGGCAAGAGTGTTTACTTTACGCCAAGTACCAACAACCCGCAGTGGAGCGTAAATAACGAAAAGCTGGACGGACAGGTTGATCGTTTCTTTGGAAACTTCCAGGTAAGCTATGACATTACCAAATGGTTGAACGTAGCGTACCGGGTTACGGGTGATACCTACGCTGACCGCCGGAAACTGACGCTGCCTATCGGTGCCGGACGTGCTCCGCTGGGTGAAGTACAACAGGATAACTTCTTCCGTAGCGAGCTTAATGGCGACCTGCTGATTTCGGCTCGTAAAGACAATCTGTTCATTGATGGTCTGAACGCCAACCTGTTGCTGGGCAACAATATCAACCAGCGCAAATCGCAGGAGCTTTATACCGATGCCGCTTCTCTGACAATTCCAGGCTTCTACAATGTCAGCAATGGTACCGTATTTACAGGTAGCGGAGAAACCAGTACGCTCCGTCGACTGGTAGGGTACTACGGTCAGTTGTCGTTAAATTACAACAACTACCTGTTTGTCGAACTGTCTGGCCGGGCCGACCAATCGTCGACGCTGCCCCAGGCAAACAATACTTACTTCTACCCATCGGCAGCCGTAAGTTTTGTTCCGACCGACGCTTTCAAGCTTAACTCCGACATTCTGTCGTATGCGAAAGTACGGGCTAGTCTTGCTCGTGTAGGTCGTGATGCTGATCCATACCTGCTCAACTCGGTGTATGTGTCGCAATCGTATGGCAACAACGTAGCCAGTATCACCTTCCCGCTGTCGATTGCCGGGGCCAATATTCCTGGTTTCGGGGTTAGCTCACGAATCGGTAACAACAACCTGACGCCTGAGTTTGTGACCTCGTGGGAAGTAGGTGCCAACCTGGGCTTCTTCAAGAATCGACTCAGCATTGATGCTACGTACTTCGAATCCCGCAGTACGGATCAGATCTTCAACGTAGCGATCTCCAACTCAACGGGCTATAGCACCCGGACGACCAACGTTGGGGAATTGCAAAACAAGGGGGTTGAATTGGTGGTCAATGCAACGCCTGTACGGGTGAGCGGTTTCAAATGGGATCTGACCCTGAACTACACCCTGATTCGGAACAAAGTCGTTTCGATTGCTCCCGGTGTGAAATCGGCCAACATTACGGGGAACTCGTTCACGGGTATTGCTCCTTCCATTTACGAAGGGTATCCCTACGGTGTTATTGTGGGTACCGCCAATGCGCGTGTACAAAGCACCGATCCTAATGGACAGTATTACGATCCAAGCGGGCAGTTTGCTGGTCAGTATGTCGTGAATGGAACAACAGGTGCCTTTGCTCCTGGCGTGCCTAACGCGGTTATTTCAACGCCACAGCCTAACTATACGGCCGGTCTGACCAACACCTTCTCCTACAAAGGCATTTCGTTGTCGGTACTGATCGATACACGCCAGGGTGGCCAGATTTACTCGTTCCCAATGGTCGACTATAAGAATACGGGTGCTCTGTATGTAACCGGCCTTGACCGCGATCAACCTCGAATTTTGCCAGGTGTTATTCAAAACGCTGATGGAACCTTCCGCCAGAACAACATCCAGGTACCTGCTCAAACGTATTGGGGAAATGTAGGTGGTCTGGCTTCAGAAGCTGCTGTATTCGATGCCACCGTTTACCGTCTGCGCGAAATCGCCCTGAACTATACGCTGCCGAAAAACTGGATTGGCAAAACCCCATTTGGCTCGATCTCGGTGGGTGTTAGTGGTCGTAACCTGTACTACTACGCACCCAACTTCCCGGCTGATCCTGAAATCAACACACAGGGTGCTGGTAACATCCAGGGGCTTGACCTGAACGGCCCGCCAAATACCCGCAACTTCGGCGGAAACATTCGGCTCACGTTCTAATCAACTTATTCTTCCTTTAAGTCATGAAATTCATCAATTATAAACGCTACCTGTTAATACCCTTTTTGTTGGGTATGGGCGCTTGTAGCAAATATCTGGACGTTAACGTCACGCCCAACAACCCAACATCGGTTACCCCCGCCGTATTATTGCCGGGTGCTCAGGCGGGGACTGCCTTTTCTAACGCCAACGAACTGAACCGTTTTGCGGAAGTATTGGTGCAACATTTGGCAGGTGCCGCAAACAGCCCCTCTACCTACGATGTATTCCAAACCAACGGAGCCGATTTTGGGAACCAATGGACTGGAGAAATCTACGGTGGCGCCCTGGTCAACTATCAGAAACTAATCGAGCTGGGTGATGCGACCGGTTCAAAAGCGTACAGCGGCATTGCTAAAATTCTGAAGGCCTATACCTTCTCAATTGCAACCGACGTTTGGGGCGATGTTCCATATTCGCAGGCTCTGCTGGGTGAAAAATTCCTTACTCCCCGTCTCGACAAACAGGAGGATATTTACAAAGGGAACTCGTCGCAGGGGATTCAGAGTCTGTTCGATCTGGTACGCGAAGGCATTAAAGATCTGGACTCGCCATCAGCGCTGAAACCCGGAACTGACGATGTCATTTATGGGGGTAATCTGACCAAGTGGAAGCAGGCAGGAAACACGCTGCTGCTCAAATTCGCTACGACCATCAGCCGGAAAGAACCCGCTCTGGCCACCAGCGTCATCAACGAAGTACTGACGGGCAATAATTACATCACGGCCAACGCCAACGACATGAACTTCACATTTGGAGCCAGTGTCGGTAGCCAGGACCCTCGGTATACATACTCGTTTATTAGCTCGTTCCAGAACGACATTATTCTGAGTACGCGGTATCTGAACCTGCTGACCAGCCTGAACGATCCGCGTTTGCCCATCTTCTTCACCAAACCCGGTGCCAACTATGTCACGATCGACAACGGATTCCGGGGTACGCTGCCAACACCTGTAGCAAACTGGTCGCGGTACAATAAGTATGTAACGGGTAACTCGGGTGAAGGTCCTGTTCGGTTAGTAACGAATTTCCAACGGGCATTCATTCTGGCCGAAGCCGCCCTGCGTCTGGGTACACCCGGCGATCCACAGGCCCTCTACACCGAAGGCATCACCGCGTCGATGACCCTGGCCGGACTCTCCGCCGATCAGATCAAAGCCTATCTGACTGCCAACCCAACCGTGGCCACCCTGTCGGGTACCAATGAGGAAAAAATCGCCCAGATCATCACTCAGAAGTACATCGCCTGGACCGGAAACGGCCTGGAAGCCTGGAACGACTACCGCCGGACCGGATACCCCGCC
>NZ_KB893186.1 GCF_000374025.1 Spirosoma panaciterrae DSM 21099
AGCATGGCGGAAGCTGATAATCCCTATCAAAACGCGCATGCTGAGTCTTTTTGGGGACGCTTAAAAGCCGAGTTGCTGGAGGATGGCTGTTTTATGAGTCTAGATGATGCCCGTGCTGAGTTGTTTAACTATATTGAAGGGTATTATAACGTGCGTCGGCTGCACTCGTCGTTAGGCTACCGTTCACCGATTGACTTTGAAAACCAATTTTATCAAACTGTTTTGTCAAACTCTCATAAGTAAAGTGTCCGGCTAAACGGGACCACCCCACATTGCCCCCCAATGACTTGAAAATTCCCCGTCTATTCTGCGTTTTATTAATCCGTTGGTAAATGAGCGATCAACTGGCTGTCGAGCTTCTCGCAGTTGAATTTCCTGACGAATTACTTCTTTTTCTTCTGAAGAGCTTATTGACCATAACATGTATAAAGCAGGCAACAAACCCTGAGCACGCTTAAAACACTGGATTGCCTTTTCGTTTTTATCTCCATAGGTATATAGGATTAATCCAGCGTAATAGAGTTCAATTAAATCAATGGGAGCTGGTAAATTCAATATTTCTTCAGCCCCTTCAAGGGCATCTTCCCGTAAGTGTGTAATACTTGAATCATTTATAGATGAAAACAAAGCCGATTGTACATAGTAGTAATGGCCCATCAAACTCAATGGATAAACCTGATCGATCTCCTCATCAAAGATGCGGAAGGACTCAGCGGTATCGCCCATAAAATACTGACATAGGGTTAAAAGGTGTACAAACTGTTTGGGGTTTTGATTAGTCCAACCACGTAATTGACAGAGATCTAGGTAATTTAAAACAGGCTTGCACTTTTCCTCAACCTGTAAAAAAAAACTTTGATAAGATTGAAGATCTTCAAGTGCAGGATATTGCTGCAACAATTTTGTAACCACAAAAGGAACATCAGCATAATCTCGAAAGAAAGAAAGTATTCTTAGTAAAGTTCTAGTTTCAGGCTTATTTAAGAATACATTCCGAACATAATCTGATTGCGCTTGGCTATCTTTACCAATAGTAACAAAAATATCCCCTCGATTAAAATAAGTCCAAGCGGACTGTGGGTCAAGCTCAATCGCTTGTGTATAATCCTTGATCGCTGATGGGTAATTCTTGAGTTCATAATAAACTACTCCTCGATTATTATAAGCTAATGCATCAAGTGGATCAAGTCGAATCGCTTCTGTATAATCTTTGAGCGCTGACGAGTAATCTTTGAGCTTCATATAGACATCGCCCCTATTTGAGTAAACCCAAGCATCTTGTGAATCAAGGGCAATAGCTTTTGTATAGTCCTTAATTGCTAATGAGTAATTATATAGCTTTGCATAGGCATTTCCCCGATTATTATAAGCCACAGCATCAAGTGGATCAACCCTAATCGCTTCTGTATATTCCCTGATCGATGAGAGATAGTCACCAAGCTCTGCATAAACATTTCCCAGATTATTATATGCTCCTGCATAAGTAGGATCAAGCCGAATCGATTCCGTAAAGTCTTTGATTGCTAACTGATATTCCTGGAGGCTTAAGTAAATGTTCCCCCGATTATTATAAGCACTATTTTTAGTAGGATCAAGCCAAATCGATTTCGTATAATCTTTGATCGCTAACTGATATTCCCGGACATCATTATAGAACTTTCCCCTATTATAATAAAATCCTGCATCCTGGGGACTGATCAGAATGGCATTTGTAAAATCCTTTATTGCTGACGGGTAATCACCTAGCTCTCTATAGACATTTCCGCGATTATTATATGCTCCTGCATAAGCAGGATTGAGCCGAATCGATTCCGTATAATCTTTGATTGCTAACTGATATTCGTGGAGATGCTGATAGGCATCTCCACGCTGATTGTAAGCCCAAACGTCTAGTGGATCAAGCCGAATCACTTCTGTAAAATCACGGATTGCATCTTGAAAGTGGCCTTTATTAAATAAATAAAGCCCCCGGTTTTTATAGTATTCTGCGTCAAACGAATCCATTGTCAAGGTTTAGTAAAGTTGAACGCTTGAAAATAAGCAAAATACCTTAGTCCTCTCTTTCACCTTTCTAGATTAATTCTTCGGTTCGGCATTCCGTCTGTTACACGCCTAGCCCCTGCCTAAGCCCAATTTGCCGACCACTTTCTATCAGTCAGACAAATGATCAAGGTGGATGCGATGGTTCGGGAAATGCGTAAAACGGTGGGACTTAAGCAGCCCAAGCCGTTTTCCATCATCTACTGTACCGCCAGCCGCAAACGAAAAACGGGGGGGCAGTTCCGGGAGCTTCACAAAGCTATCCTGCTGACCAAACACATCGCGGAAGACCGCGTGCTCACCCTACAGCCACTGGGCACTAACGAGGCAATAAGCGTCCACCTTGATCTGATTATCTATTTCAACGGGCAACCAGTAGCATGAGCAGCCTTCATTATTTCGCGGGTGGTGGGTTTGACGTGGCCATATTGCCCCAGGTGGGCATCAGTGTGGCCCTGGAAAACGACAAACCTCATCAGGCGAAAGCAGGCCGTTCAGCCGGCTCCCAGCCCGGTGGTAAACCCACAGCCGTCGTTCCGGATTGGACGCAGTACGCCACACCCGATGGCGATATCATGCCCTGGGGAGACGGTAATGATTTCCCCCAGCGCATTACCCAGCTGTACCGTAAAGACCCTATTATCCCCACCACGCTCGGCAAAGTGTCGTCGATGCTGGTCGGTAAGGGCGTTCGGCCCGTGCTGGAAGATATCGACGAGGGGGGCGATGAACTGGACCGGGCACTGCCTAAAAACCATCCCGTTACCAGGGAAATCACGGCTTTTCTGAACAACAACCTGTTTCGGCTCTACCTGCGCGAAATGGCAGGCGATGCAGCCTGGTACTTCAACGGCTTCCCGGAACTGATCGTCAGCAAAGACCGTAAAAAAATTACGCACATCCATCCCTTGAACGCGGAGGAAGTGCGCTACTGCCGGATGACCGATACCGGTGATCTGCCGTTTGTATACCTGAATGCCAATTGGCCCCACGTCACTACCGAGGATCCCCGCACTAAGAAAATAGCGGCCATCGATCCCTACCGCTGGGATCGTACCGATTGGCTGAGGGAGAAAAGTTTTTATAACTGCGTCTATCCCATCTCCTATCCGACGCCCGGCTCTCGTTTCTACAGTCTGGCTCACCACTACAGCATCGTCGAATCCGGCTGGCTGGACGTGCACCTGGCGGTGCCGGCATTCAAGAAGTTTCTGCTCAAAAACCAGATGTCCATCAAATACCACATCAAAGTGGATAAGGACTACTGGAAAGAGCGCTTCGGAGCCGAATACGTGAATGGCAACGATGCCAAAAAAGAGGAACTGCGCCGGCAGTGGATTGCAGAGGTCACCAAGATGCTGACCAATGTGGAGAATGCCGGAGCCATGCTGGTCACCGAAATTCAGCAGTCACTCGACGGCAAAAACGTCAAGGATTTCGTAACGATCACGCCGGTGACCGATGCCATGAAGGATGGCAAATACATCGAAGACAACCTGGAAGCAGCCGCCAATATTTTCTACACCCTGGGCATTGATCCGACGCTGGTTGGCTTTGCGGGTGGCGATAAGATGGGCGCTCGCAGTGGTGGTTCGGACAAACGGGAAGCCTACCTGATCGCTCTGGAGATGCTGGCGCCATTTCGGGACATGCTGATTGAACCCCTTGAATTTGTGGCCGAATACAACGGCTGGAAACAGGCATTCCCTGATCTCCGATTCCGCTTCCGTGATAAAATTTTGACTACCCTGGATACCGGAGCCGGTACCAAAAAAATATTAAGCTAATGGCCCTCTTCGACGGAACGACCGAACAATTTCAAAAGCTGGTACCGGGCCTGACGGCCAGTTTCACCCTGGAGAACGCCATGCCTGAGCTTTTACTGACCCAGGAGGCTATTCTGCCCCGATTTTTGGGCGCAGATGTCGCTGAGCAATTGACTGAACTGGGGGACGAGGTTGCTCAGGAGGATAAAGACCTTCGGCAGGCGCTCTATCTGGCCCAGGTAGCTATCGGCCGCATTGGTTTTGCGGGCTATTTCCCGTTTGCAGAGCTTCAGATTGGTGATGATGGCATCACCACACCAGCCACACCTGACCGAAAAGCGGCCTTTCAGTACCAGACCAATTCGGCAAAAAAAAGCCTGCTGGAGACGGGCTGGCGGTCGCTGGATGAACTCATTCGCCTGGTAGCCAGCAAACCCGATCTGTTTCCCGGCTGGACCGATTCGCCCTACTACCAGGAACATCAACAGGCGATGTTCAAGTCGCCAGCCGAGTTCAGTAGCTACTATCCCATTCAGGACCGTTGGCTTACGTTCTGGGCACTTCGGCCCTTCATTCGTTTTGTTGAAGAAGAGAAAGGCGAACCAGCACAGGCCCGCATTGATGCGCTGCCCGATACGGTTTCTTCTGATCAAAAAAGTAAGCTTCAGCGGAAGCTGCTTCGGGCGCTGGCCTATGAAGCGGTCCTGGAGGCTGCCCCCAAACTCTCGATTGAACTCGATGGCGTCAACGTGAAAGTCAATTACGCTTCTCAGTATGGCCAGACCGATTATTACCAGGCTCCAGGCAAGGATCATCTAAGCTGGGTGATGGACAACCTAAAGTCGACGATCGCTGTGGCCTGGAGTGCGTTTGAAACGGCCTTGGCCCCTCTTGAAAATCCATCCTCCCCCTCAACTGATACCGACAAAGGCACCCTCTACGGTAACGGAGCCGTCGTGATGATCTAACCAACTACCGCTATGACGCTCTCAACCGTACTTCTCGCAGTTCTTGCCAGCTTTCTTTTTCGCCGTATTTGGGCCTTTTTCTTCGATGATGAACTGGTCTTAATCCGGGAAGTCATCAGTTTACTGCTCATCTCGATCATTCTTAATTGCTCCGGTTGTCAGCCCAAAACCAAAGTCGGTAACTCGGCCGTCATTCGTGTCTCTGGTGATGCCAATCGAATCGAGCTGAAGCAAACTGCCGATGGCTCCGCACAGGCTGTACAGGTCGCAAAAGACCATTCGGATTCCGCTAAAACCCAGTTCAAAAAAGACCTTAGTCACTATGATTCGTTACAGATTGATCTGCCTTAAAGCAGCCTGGCTGCTGCTTGCCCTTTTTATTGGCTTGCTGTTATCGGTGCTGCCCGCGGATGGCCAATCGGTACAGGCGATGGTCAAGGCCCAGCCGTTCCCCTACGCTCAGGGTGTGGCCATGGATTCGCCCCTGTACCGTTCCGTTAAAGCTAAACTCGAAGCGGCCGAGGATCTCCGCATCAGTGCCCAGCATACCATCGATGCACTCAGTACGGAAATTGATGCCTCCCGAAAGGCCTATGCCGATCTGCAGGCACTGGATCAATACGATGCAGCCAGGGCCGATTCGCTTCGGCAGGTAACAGCCGTGCTGGAGCAGCAATTAACCGCAGCTCAGGGCAAACTAAACCAGGCTAACCAGGCAACCGATTCCGTCCTGCAGGAATTGCCCCGACGCGTTCGTAAAACCCTGAAAGACGCTTCGCCGGAGCAGATCGCAACGGCCGTCGTCGATTATATCCATACACTTCAGCAGCGCAAATGGACCTGGAGTGCTGCATCGGTGCTGGTTGGCATTGGCGTGACGCTCGTTAAAGTTTTTCTCTAAACCCTTCAATAAAATGGATTACATCGCATCACTTTTACCTGACCTGGCTAAACAGTCCATCACGGCGGCAGTACTGTTTGTCATCTGGGTCATTACCTGGCGCTATTTCACGGCTCGTCAGGAAAAATCGGACGAAATCGCTCAGAAGAAAGACGAGGCTATTTTTGGTCTGGTCAACGATCACAGCGAAAAATTACTGGTCGTTCAGGAAAAAACGCTGGAATCGAATGGAATTCTGAACACCACTCTGGTGAAGCTGGGGGATAAACTAGACAGCAACCACCAGCAGGTCCTGCGTGAACTGGATGATCTGAAACCGAAAAAAAACGGTACGGTTCGTCCCCTCATAAACCGAACGACTGAACCGGCAGAGTCCATCGCCAAAGCCTAATCCAGCATGAAACCGGTTCTTTCACCTATTGATTTCGAACGGGCGGCTGCTTCGCTGGGATGCGAAGTGGCCGTCATTCGCGCGTTTGCTGAAAAGGAATCGAAAGGGGGTGGTTTCATCGCTGGCCAAATCCTGACGGTTCGTTTTGAGGGCCATATCTTTCGCCAGAAAACGGGCGGAAAGTTTGACAAATCGAATCCTACCCTGTCGCATCCCTACATGCGCAATTGCCCCTTCAACCTGGGCACGATCGGCGACTGGAATCGACTCGAACAGGCCCGCAAACTGGGGGGCGATATCGCCTTTGAGTGCGCCAGTTACGGCCGGTTTCAGACGATGGGTTTTCACTGGAAATTGCTCGGCTATGCGTCGGCCTATGCCCTGGTGCAGGCCTTCAATGCGGGTGAAGCCGCTCACCTGGAGGGCTTTGTTCGATTCTGTCAAAAACAGGGGCTTGTCCCCTACTTAATCGCTAAAAACTGGGCAAAACTGGGCCTGCTCTATAACGGTGTCGACAACCAGGGAGCCAACAACTACCCGGCTGAGCTTCAGACGCTCTATGAATTCTTTCGTACTCACCCTTAATCCACCCCGGGCGAAGGCTGAAAAGATCAGTCTGAACGGCCCTTCCTGCTGGAAGGAGCTTACGGATCCGCAGTCGGTGGCCATGATGCGCTTCCGGCAGAAGGTCGAAGCCAATCCCGCTACGCAGTTTGCCGTTTTGAAACTGCTCTATAATCTAAAGCCCCGCCATCAGCAGTGGTTATTCGACATCAACTTCTTACGCCGTCAGGGCATTGATCCTGCCGATCAACTCCTGTTTCTGGAGTATGGTCAGCAGATCCTGGACACCATCGCCTGGCTTGGTCAGGATGACCCTGATGCGACGTTCGTTCAACGCTTTAACGCGTTTGGTAAAACCTTTCAGGGGCCACAGGCCGCTCTGGGCGACTGCAACTTTGATGAGTTCATGGCGGCCGATAAAGCCTTCCGGGATAACAACCTGCCGGTGCTGGCGGCCATTCTCTACCGAACTCGAGATGGTTCCGGTAAACGCGTAGCTTTCGACCACAAAGAGGCCAAACAGGTGGCTACCCGGTTTGCTAAACTGGACAAGGCGATCCTGGAGCGGATTGCTTTTAGCTTTGGCTGTACACTGCTCCGTCTGGGTAAACTCTTCAAACATGTCTTTAAACCGGGGCAGGACGACCAGACCCTGACGGGCAAAAAAGGCAAAAAAGCGCCGGGTACCTGGCTGGATGTGGTGATTGGTATGGCCAAATTCGATGCCACCAAGATTGTCCAGATTGAATCGATTAATCTCTATCTGGTCCTCAAAACGCTGGATAGCCAGGTGCAGCAGGCGGCCGAAACGGAAGCCAGGCTAAACGCCCTAAAACAGAACGGTCATGTCTGAAAGTGAATACGTCGATTACTTTGAAGAGCTGGCCCGCCAGCATGTGGCCATCAAACACACGGCCACTGTTCCCCGCTTTCTGGTCGCTCAGGACAACAACAAAACCGTTGTCGATAAGCAGATGAGAAACGCAAAATTCCCGCTGGTGCTGCTTGATCAGTACTATGATGACATCGACCGGACGAACGATAATTACCGGCTTAACGTGATGGGCGGCATTTCGGTCGTTGTCAAGTGCAAAGCCGAAGACCCGACCGATGTGCGCCGGGCCCGCACGGAGGCCCGTTCGATTGCCCTTCAGTTTATCAATCGTATGTTTTTTGACTGCCGGGATTCAACTGGTTTACTCTTTAGTAAACGCATCACACCCTCTACTCAGTTTGAAGGGGAACCAACCCCCATTTTTGGCGGAACGGCCGCTGGCTGGGGCTATCCCTTCGAGTGGAAATTACCAACTACGGTGGCCGTCGATAGGTCGGTTTGGGGGGATTTAGCCCTGTAGCGGCATTCCGTTTGTTACGGGATTAGCCCATCGCCCACGGCAATTTCGTGGCTATGGCCGACGTCACCCTTGTTTCTCATCCAGATCTGCACGCCCTGACCAAAGGGGGCCGAATGGATTTCCAGTTCGAGGGAGCAGGCCAGTTCATCACCCAGGGTGCCAAAGCCCAGGCCGTGCTTTTTTTCTCCAGTGCGATTCCCGATGGGTTTACCCTTAACCTGCGCTGGAACGGCAAAACCGTTCAGCTCGTTTTTCGCACCTCACCAACTCAGGTCAATGAGTTCCCCTCGGGAAATGGTCTTTCCGCCTACGTCGATCAGCTGGTTGAATGGCTGGCAGGCTACTATCCCCTCAAAAAGGATTTTGTCGTAACCCGCTACGATCCAACCCAGCTTCCCGGTGTTCTGCTGACGGCCCGCCAGCCTGGTACGGCCTTTAATTTAAGTGTACCCAACCCGCCCGTTGGCAGTCCCATTACCATTGCCAATCCCGTCAGTGGTGCCGACCCCATCAAGCGGATCAAGTACAGCATTTACACCGAGGTGTATCTGCAAACGCCCGGTAACGATGGCTCTGACCTGGACGCGCATTACCAGCTCGTTTACGCCAATCCCAACGAAACTGATTCGGATGGAGGAGTTCGGTTTAACGTGGGCAACATCCTGCATTCCTTCCTGACACCCGACTGGCCCGCCTGGGGCTTCTTAAATCCGTCGGGCGGACCAAACAGCCACCGAAAATATTATGTGGCCTACGGGGAGGCCTGGGGTTCTCCCATTCAAATCGGGCGGCTCAAACGGGATTCCGTGCGGCACGCCTACCTGGGCGGAGCCGATTTTCGCCACCGTTCGTCGAGCGGCTATTTTTTGAACCGCTTCGATTCATCAGCAGGGGAAAATAAGGCCCTGCGTTTCGGGAGTCAAACGCGCTATGTACTGCCGGATGAACCTCAGTTCCTTACGTTCGTCAATCAGCGGCCTACTGTCCTTTCGAATCTGAAGCTGGTCTGCACACTCACGTTCTCCGACAATTCGATTCAGGTTTTCGACGATAGCTACGCCCCCCAGAATCTGCCGGTGGGTGAAAAAATATGCTTTGCAGTAGGAGCCACCCAACTTAACCTGGCCACCCGGGCAGGCAATAAGGTGCTGAAGGAGTATTCAGTTAAACTGGTAATTGGCGTTGATGACTGGAGCTTATCCTACCGTTACATCCTCAACGCCAATTACCAGCCCTACACCCGGCATTTTGTTTATCTGAATTCGTTGGGTGTGGTCGAAACGCTGACCACCTACGGAAAAGGCTCTCATGAGCTTTCCCTGTTTTTCGAGCAGGCAGAACGTTACCTGCCCATCCATTACCAGGTGCAGGATGGCCAGTTTGTCAATTATGATCTCTCCCTTCAGCAGCAGGTAACGGTAGCCACGGGCTTCTGGCCCGAAGCTGTAGTCCAGACCTGGAATGATTTCTACCGGTCCCCTTTCCGGTTCCGACTCGTCGATGGACAGGCTCTGCCTATTGGTGTTGTGTCCAAATCCATCAAGCAGGCAAAGGACGGTGATACCCTGTTCGGACACCAGTTCGAATACGTCTACCTATATAAGGACGACTTCTATACCGGCCAGGAATCCGATGAAATTGGGGATGGCACCCCGCCCCTAAATTTCAAAATGATGGGTGGTACCGTCGTGATCAATCAACCCACCGTTACCCGCAACATCGACGATACCGTGCCTAATGTCGTCCGGGCCATTACGCCGGACGACATAAATGCCTGGACGCAGGCGGCCCTTCGACCCAACCCACAAAACCTGGGCTTTCTCACCCAGGGCACCGGCAATACACTCTATCGCCAGAAAACGCAGCTCATCGACTGGCTGGCTGATGTGGGGGGTAAACCCACCACCCGCGACCAGCTGGGCATTGCTGAACTGGCCACCAAGCCTGAAGCCCTTCAACTCATTTTTAACTCGCTGAGCGTAAAGCCCAAACTCTCCAGTTGGACTACGGCTCAGGAACCATCGTAACTATGGCTGGAATTCGTGTAAATACCCCCACCGGGGCTGGCTGGAAATACAGCCTCGACAATGACACCTGGCAGGACAGTCCCGTCTTCGCCACCCAGATCGGGGGCGCTGCGTTCGTAGTCGGCATGACCTATTTGATTTACTGCTGGCACCAGGCCGCAAACGTCATCGCCATTGCCCCCATCGAGTTTGGTAAACCTACCAACGAAGACGATCTGCAAACCGTCGCTTCACGGGGCGCTAAAACCAACATCATGCTCAGCCTACTGGGTGGGCTGATGCTGGGCAATATTCCTGTCACAACGCAGGATTTGCCTGTTTTAGTGATCGACACCGCGACAGGCCGGGTCTATCAGAAAGGCGGCACGGTGGTGCTACCGCCTGAGAAAACGATTGTGTCGATTGGCGATCTGTATACCCTCTCCGAGCTTCAATGGATGATGCGCTTCGATGTTAACAACTGCGTCGATATGCGTGGCTGGGCATTTGACCCCAGCAATCCATCCACTCCTCCGCAGGTAGTCATCAAACGGGATGGTGTGGCCGTGGGGACGATTACCTGCAACATTGAGCGGGCTGATGTACGGGACTACCTCATTACGCAGGGCAAACTGCCTGCGGGTAGTACGTTTGCGACCTACGGCTGGGCGTACATCAAACCGTCGGGCGATCAGGATGGCCAGGAGCATACTTACCGGGCCTTTAATCCGGCAGGGAGTGTGCAGGCTACCTCCGACGTGGGAGCACTCAACACCGTGCGCTGTAATGCGGCTGTTAATCCCCCGCCGGTGCTGGTCAACGCCCAGGGGCCTGTACTGATCACTCAACTGGGTACCCAGACTATTCCGGCACCCAACAACGAGTTCGTCGATAATGCGGGGGATACCGGGCATCTGCTCGGTTTCCGCCACGTTTCCGAAACCAATACTGACTGGCCATTGCCGCTGGGTGTTTCCTTCGATGAGACGACAGGCATCTTTACGATAACGACAGATTGCGTCGATCAAACCTTTATGCTTCGTCGTCAGTATGTAGACAGTGCCAATCAGGTTGCCAATGACGACTTTACGGTTGTCGTAGCACGCAATCTGGCCTACGCGGTCGATTACGACGTTATTGCGGGGTATCAGGCTGGCTTCTACTTACGGTGCCCAGCCGATTGGCAGTATAAGTTCAATAATGGTCCCAACTGGAATAACCTGGTGGCTTTGTCGGGGGGAACGGATAGCAACGGGTTTGCCTATGGCGCGTCGATTGGCTCCCTCAGCAACGGAGCCACGGTCACGCTGAACCTGAAAACCAGCAACGGCACCCAGATCGATCTGCCGGTAAATATTTCGGGTACCCGTGCCAGAGCCAACCTGAAAACCTGGAATGACCTGGCCCTCTCTACCGTGTACGGGGCAGTGGCCAGTGCGAGCACCAGTTACGATTCGAATTATTCTGCGCTGAGGACAAACGACGGCAACGTGAGTGATTTTGGCCAGCCCTACTGGGCCTCAGCCTACGTCTCCGGCACGCCCAACGAGCATGTGGACATTGATTTTGGTCGAACCTGGCCCATCCGGCGCGTGGTCGTACACATGATTCCAGACAATTATGCGGGCCGTACAACTCCGCTCACCAATACGGAAACCTTCACCCAGAACGGTCTGACGGCCTTCCGCATCCAAGTTCCGAATGGTTCGGGCGGGTGGACTACGGTTACGGGTGGTACGGTAACGGGGAATACCCTGACCAAAAAAACGGTCAGCTTCGATACGGTCACCACCCAGAAAATACGGGTTCAGATCGATGCGACAGCACCGAGCCAGAACTATGCACAAATCATGGAAATCGAAGCCTTCTCTACCTCAACCGACGCTCTACCGTAATGCCTTCCCCAACCTTATCTCTGCTCGGTTATAAATACCTGGCCTGTACCATGTCTGATGGTACGACCCAGTACCTGCCCGTTTCACCCGATATGACCTGCGAACAGCGGCCCAGTGTGGCTCAGGCCCAGGCCCAGGTAAGTCTATTGCTACCCGCTTCGTTTGTGCCATCGGGGTATTTCCTTGACAGTATGGGCTGCCTGCTGCCAGGGGGCGGCTCAGGCGATCCCGATACCACCGATCCGGGGTCGGGCGATCCCGGCAGTGGCTCGGGCAATTCCCTGGTCGACACCGACGTATCGGGCGCTACTTCTGTCTCCGTTAAAGAACCCTCGTAACGACTATGAACCGATTCCTGCTTCTTCTCTTTCCTCTTTTGTGGAGCCTGGCTGGCTCCGCGCAGACGATTTCCACCTACTGGAGCCTCACCCAGCCTAATTCGTCCACGGTCGGTTTTGCCGCCTACAGCGATGGGCATATGGAGGTGGTGAATACCATCCCATCGGGTCTGGTCAATTCCCGAAAAGGTGGTCGGCTGGTGCTGAATTATGCCCCCGAAGCCAAACGGGTATTCAATCCCGGCCAGTTCGGATCGGGTAAATACTACGCGCCACCCAGCACATTCCGGTTTATTTCCGACTGGAATCCGGGGGGCTTGACCGTTGCCCAGCGCAAGGCTTTAGGGGTCAATAGTTTTAATCACTGGTCGCTCTCCAGTACCGATAAGCAAAACCTCAGCTACGGCGATGGCGTGCTGTATTTGACCGAATCGGGCTTCCATCAGGAGTACGAAGGCGCGCTGTACTACGAAAAATCGCTGGCCGACTACGAAGCCAAAATCTGGTCTACGCTACCCAGTGCGGGTTACGGGGCTGATCCGGGCGTTAGTCTGATCATTTTCAACATCGAGCAATCCAACGGCTGGGGAAGGGGCAACTATGGCGCTAATTCGCACTGGCCCAGCTGGGAATCCTCGAAGGGCCATAAGGTGCAAATGGAGTCGGTCTCGGGGGAAATGACCCTGGAGCAGATCGACAACACGCCCGGTCTGTGGGCGCAGGAAACGGCCGTCCGACGGGCCAACCGGCTGCACATTCTGTTTCAGGCGGCTAGAGCCAAAGGAAAGCCCGGCCTTCAGATCAGTTACGGGGCCAGCATGTATCAGGGATTGCCCCGAATGGATTTTGCTGATAACTCGCACGGTATTTTTCAGGATGGGTTTGCCGACGTGAGCCGCATTGGGGGCAGTGGCGGTACGATCGTGCTCAACGGGCGCACCTATACGGGCGTTACCGGATCGCACTGGAGCAAAGAAGACATTATGGACGGGTATTACTACCTGTTCGGAAAGGACATGCCCCAGAGCGAGTATCAGAAGATCTTCGTCGATAAGGTGGATAGTACCCAAAACTATCCCTACCTATGGAAACAGGTGCGCACCCGCCACATTGTAGCGGATGAAAAAGGCTACTGGCAGCTAAACTGGAAACGGCAGATCGACCGGCAGGGACAGAAGCGCGGCATCATTCGCCAGATCGAGCCGCAGTACGAGAGCGATCAGATTTTCCTTTATTCGGGCGATACCTGGACGGGGCAATCGGTAAATTCCCGCATCACCTGGAATGATTTGCAGCCAGGCATTACCGGCGACGGGGAAGCCCCCAAGCAATGGCAGGAGCCCTATCTGAACTATTCGCGGTATGTCGTCGCCCGGATGATGGCAGGCAATAATCCCGGCAACGGATTTTATCTGTTTCCTCCAGCTAACCCCAACTGGGTGAATCTGGACCTGAGTGCAACGCCGGTGTTCAATCACCACCTGCACAGCATCACCGCGATCTATCAGGCCAGAGCCGATATGCAGCCCTACGAAGCCTGGTTCAGTGGCTCTACGCTGGTCGAAGATCCGGATGTGCAGCTGAACCAGACGGGTAGTTTTCTAAACTACAACGGTACGGAGGCTTATAATTACAACGGGGGTGTGCAGGGTACTCAGAAACCGGCCTACATCCTGCGCTATAAAGCGCAGACCAACGGCGATATCCGGGTGCTGATCGTGGGGGGCATGAATCAATCCTGGACGAGTGAACGCACCGATATCGTACGGGCCCCATCCAGTTTTACCGCATTACGGGGCAATCAGTTCAAAATGAAACTGCGCGGCCCCTCGGCCCAGATGGCCGAGTTTTTAGTCCGGGCGTCGGATTCAAATCAGACCTATGAAGCCGTATTTTCGGCCAACCCCAGCTGGGAGCGGCCGGGCTACGGAGGGCGGGTCGCAGCATCGACGCCCACCTCGACGACGACTGGTACCGTCTCCACCACGACCGTTACCATTGCGGCCTTTAGTCAGAATATTCCCTATTCGGCAGCCGCCAAATCGGACTTTCTCTCCACGTCGGGCGGGGGTTCCCATCCCAACCAGTTTATCACCTCGGCCGACTGGGCGGATTATACCATTACGGGCGCACCCATCACGGCTGGTGATTATACGTTAACGTTTAACTACCAGACCAATTACGACTGCTCGGGCTGTGGATCGGGGTCGTATAAGATCAACGGCGGGTCGATGGTCAATTTTACCATGGACGGGGCGGCTGGCGGCACGCGCACCAAAACGTTTACGGGTATTAGCTTGAATGCGGGTACCAATACGATCCGCTTCCAGGGTAACGGTGGGGGCACCTATTTTCAGAACTACGTTACAGTAGCCAGAGCCTAATCGACGACAACGATCTCCACAACGGTTTCGTCGGGTACCACCTGCGCGTTCACGGTATCAGCCGGATCGAACGTCACTGTCAGTTGTGGCGGTTCTGTTACCCTGTCAGCCTCCGCTTCAGGCGCAGGCGCCACGGGCCTTGCCTACAGCTGGAGTCGTCCCAGCTACTCCGCATCGGGCCAGTCGGTGACGCTGGTTGCTCCTTCGACCTCGGGCACGTTCGATTATATGGTCTCGGTCAGTAAATCGGGTTGTGCCACTCAATCAGCTACGAAGCTGGTCAGCGTAACGGGCTGTAGTAGTCAGCTGGCTGTAACGAATAAGCCCTCATTCGATACCTTCGACTACCAGCCGATTACCAGCAACCTCAACGCCTGGCCTGAATACGACAATACGGTTCACCGGGGCGTTGCCATTGGCGAAAAAGTAACCCTCAGAAACAGTCAGATCGAAATTCAGGTCTGGAAGAATTTCGGGGGAGCCGTCGCGCATGTGTCGGTGCCCTATGGCCCCAACAAGATCAACCAGAACGACTGGGGGCGTGGGCTGGCCACAACGATTTACCGGGGTGGCCGCACCCGCCAGATTGAAAGCCAGAACAAGGATATTCAGACAGCCTGGGCGCAGGCCTGGGGCACGACAGCTTCGGGGGGTGGGGTCGGCAACAACCCCATTCAGATCGGGGATACCTACGATAACCCGGCTGTCGTCGTGCAGATGGGCTATACAGCCAATATGATCTACACCAAAAGTGTGATGATGAACTGGGCGGTTAGGAATGACCCCACCGATGTGATCCTGGAGCAGTGGGTATGGCTGGATGGCCCGGCCGCTCGCGTGAAAGTCAAGATGACCCATAACCGGGTAATGGATCAGACGGCCTACGAAGCCCGGAGCAATGAGTATCCCAATTTTATCGTCAATGCCGCTTATAAGTATAACGCGCACGTGGGACCATCGGGTAACATTGAATACCTGACGGGCTGGAACCAGACGCCCGTGCCCAACGGGGAGAACTGGTGTGCAATGGTGACCGATGCCAGCCCAGCCGCGCAGGGCGTAGGCCTGTGGCGACCCGGCTTTTATTCGACGAGTCAGTTTCGCTACGCGCCTTCCGATCATGACGGCGAAGACCCCAACAGCCCTTATGCGTTTCTAGCGAATCCGGCGGTGTATTCAGTCGCTAACCAGAGTATCATCTGGGACTGGAACGGTACCTACTATAACGAATATGCGGTGCTGGTGGGCAGTGCCCAAACCATTCGGAGCTGGGCCAATGCGCAGGCTGACCCCCGCAATACGCTGGCCTGGAAGTTTAACTCGAAAAACGGAAGGGGCTGGTTCCACTACGGCAAAGCGGTCGATACGGGTTATCCCACTCCGGATACGGGTATTGAAGTGACACCCATCTCGGGCGGCACCTTCGTCGATATCCACTGGCCCCGCGTGGCCATTGCCGCCAGCAGCGTTTCCAGCCTGTACATCCGTTACAAAGCCTCGTCTACCTGGCCGACTTCCAATGTACTGAAGGCAGGTCGCATTGGTCAGGCTGCCAATGAGTATGATGGCCAGCAGGCAGCGGTGAACCTGGTCTGCGACAATACCTGGCGCACCGTGCAGATTCCGGTGAGCAGCATATCGGGCTGGAGTGGCAAAATTCAGAACGTTCAGCTGACCACCCTCAGCGTACCCGCCGGGGCGAAACTGGCTATCCAGTGGATTAATACCGTAAACGCTGACCCTGAACCGTAATGACTACCAAAGCCCCCATTCTTCGCTTTCGGGAACAAAACCCGAACCAATTCCAGCTTCAGCTCAGCCGGGCCAATACCCCTGTAGTGCCGGGTGTTGATCTGGCCCTGAAGCTGGAGTTTCGTACCGATCCCAAAGGCCGCGTGCTCTCCGTGCTGGAGCTAACTAAACCTACGGCCAGCGCAGTCCTGGTGGCCACGATCTCAGCCTTGACGGCGGGTCTGTACTACGTCGATCTGGTGCAGGTGCCCACGAACTCACCTGCGCACCGATCCGGTTTGTGCCTGGTAGAAATTCTGCCGATCGGCAGTCTGGAAACCCTGTCGGATGTGGTGGGCCTGACGGCTACCCTCGACGAATCGAGCCAGATCCTGAGCGGTGTCCTCGATGCTTCGCCCAGTGCGCAACTGGCCGCTGCTTACGCCAATCAGGCCCAGGCGGCTCGGGATGCAGTACTGGCCGGGCAGCAGGTTCTTTCGGATCAGCTGGAGCAGGCCAATCAGTCGGCAGCCCTCATTGCGGACTCAATCAGCGATGCCCTGGCTGCTGCTTCGGCCAGTGCCGCCAGTGCGTCAGCCGCCAGTGGTTCAGCTACCCAGGCCGGTGCCAGTGCCACCTCAGCCGCTAACTCCGCCACCGCTGCTGCGGGGAGTGCCAGTACGGCCAGCGGCTCGGCTACCCAGGCTGATACGAAAGCTACGGCAGCGGCTACCTCAGCCACGGCAGCGGCCAGTTCAGCCTCGAACGCCAGCAATAGCGCCACAGCGGCCGCTAACTCGGCTACGGCCGCTGGTACCTCGGCTACCAACGCCAGTACCAGCGCCAATGCGGCAAATACCTCCGCGACCAATGCAGGCAACAGTGCTACCGCTGCTGCGGGGAGTGCCAGTGCGGCAAATACCTCCGCGACCAATGCCAGTAACAGCGCTACAGCCGCCAGCACGTCGGCCATCAATGCGGGCAACTCTGCGACCGCAGCAGCCAACTCTGCGACAGCGGCCGCCAATAGTGCCCTGAGCGCCAACCGGGTTATCCGGCACGACAATCAGGGAGGCTATGACTACATGGGCGTAGCTCCGGGCGGCTCGGCCGATACGACGCCTGCCTTTATCATTACCCGTACCAGCCGCAATCCAGACGGCAGTACGGCCAGTAAACTGAAGGCTACGGGTGTAGCCTGGACTTCTCGTTTAACCGCAACGTATTTGTAAGACAATGACAAACCCTTATCCCTTTGAGCTTGGCGGAAAATACTGGACCGAGTTCACCATGCAACTGGTTATCAATAAGGCCATTCGGCCCAACGACCAAAACCCGAACGAAGATTTCCTGTCTGCATCGATGGTGCTGGTTTTAATTCCGATGCGCCGGGAGGATGGCAAAATCATCGAATTGCTGGAGCCTGCCTACTATCAGACCTTTATCGTTAGCGATCTTTTTCGGTCAGTAGATCAGAATTTGCTACAGGGCGTAGGTACTGCCCAACAGGCAATTCAACTATTCATCAACGCTCAGCCCAAACCCTCATGGCTTTAGTATATGCAACAAAAGCAGGGAACTGGTCGGATACGACGGTTTGGAACACAGGAGCCTTACCTGGTTCGGGTGACGACGTTTTCGCGTCAGGCTGGGCTGTAACGATCAATCAGAACATTTCGGCACGTAGCCTGAATACCTATGCGTCTGGTTCTGCCAGTGCAGGTGGTGGGTTCACGAATGCAGGAGGGTATACGGTCAGTGTTACCAATGGTTATAATGGCGGAACAACGACGTGTTTAACGCTTGGGGCGTTAGGTTGTTCGGTAACAGGTGATTCTACAGGTGGCCCTACAGGTGGGGCAATCGGTATAAACGTGGCTTCGTCTCTGGTGGGCACTGTAACCTATGTGGGTAACGCAACTGCGAACGGCACAGCAAGTTACGGCCTACAAAATCTGGGAACCGCGACCGTAAACATGACGGGCAACGCAACAGGCTCAAACAACACTACAGGCACAGGGGTGAATAATGCCAGTACGGGAACGATCAATATGACGGGCAATGCCTACGGGGGAACCGGGAATGGAGCGCACGGTGTCAACAATGGGGCTGGTGGTATCGTAAACGTTACAGGTACGGCAACGGGCGGAGGCTTTAGCAATGCCTATGGTGTTAATAATGCCAATACAGGCACCGCGACCATTAATGGCATTGCTATTGCTGGGTCTGCTGCCCCAGGTGCAGTTAACGTTAGCACTGGCACAATGCGAGTAACCAGGGCCGTAGCGTCTACAGGTTCTTCTATTAGCATTGCGGGTGTTACTGGTTCGGTTGTAGGGGGCTTAACCGTGGTGAAAGAACTCGAATTTGGCACAGGTGGTCAGGTTCCTGTTTCGGGCTTTGTCAAATTCGATAACTCGACGGCAATCAAAGCACAGGTTCGTAGGGAGAATAACACCAACGTTAACCTGATTGATACGGCTTCAGGTGGTTATCCTGCCAACTCAGACGTTCGGTACGGGGTTACGAACGGTTCAGGGACCGGAACAATGCGAGTGCCATTACCCAATCAGACACAGGCCGGGATATTAGTTGATAATACAGTTGGTACAGCCGCGAACCTGACTACTGCCGACATCGTATCCGCTGTTCAGAGCGCCTTGCCCCGTTTTGTTCATGCTGCCACCGAGCAATCGGTAGGCGATCAATTAGCCGCTACCTTCTCAGCCTCATGAAGCACCTGATCAACTTTGGTCTGCTGATCGTAGCGATCGGGCTGGCCATTCCGTTTTTTCCACTAGGTTTTGTGGTTGCGGTTGGTCACGCCTGCTGGCAGGTTGATTTTTTTAAGGTGGTCGAGGCTTTGTCGACCTTCTCGCTTAGTCTCGCCTATGTGATCGACGTAATGGGCAACGTGATCTGTGGTCCGCTGCTCAATCTCATCCTGAAAAAAAATGGTGGCTATGCCTTCGGTCAGTTTCCCGACACGATAAGTCGCTGTTTAGGCAAGAATAAGCAACTGGGCACTTTAACGAAGACTGGCCTGGCCCTGGCCGCTCTCTTAAATTTTATTCAGCCGAACCACGTCGAGCTGGCGGCTGCTGATTATTAATTATGCTTGCTATTACCAACGATACCGGCGATACCCTGCATCTGGATCCTGATCAGAATCTGGTCACTGAACAGAATGCCCCCTGGCTAACCGACGACGAGTTACCAGGGGAGTATTCCTATTCGATCGATGCGCCACTAAGTGATAACAATAAGCGCTTTGTCCGTCACGCGTACCGGCCTGATCTGGCTCTACCAGTCTCATCGATGCCGGTGCACGTAGCCATGGACGGCGTGCTGTATCGACAGTGTACGTTCTGCTTTCGGATTAACGGTGGAAAATTAAGTGGGTACCTGAAAATCGACGCCAGTGAGTTTTACGATAAAATCCGGAAAATGAGTTTGCTGGATCTGCTCAGTGAACCGTTTTACCTGGGCGATGGGCTGATGCATAACCCACCCATTAACCTGGCGGGTCGGCTTAAGCAGATCGCCCAGATGAAACCGGGCGAGTTTCCCTGTACGTTCTTTCCCATCCGGGATGACATTTTCCTGGAAGATGATTTTACCATCACCTCGACAGTGCCCACCGATCCGGCCCAAATTGGCGGTGCGGCCGGTATGACGGATCTGGGCTTTCAGCGCAAAGCCTACGTCAACAACTGGACAAAGCTACCGGATGGTAGTTTCGGTTTTCTGGTCGACGATCAACTGCCCGCCCGGTATGGCTACCTGATTTGCCCCCAGTTTTATTTAGCCTGGGTACTCCAGCAGATCATAACCAAGGCTGGCTTTAGCATCGAATCGGACTGGCTGGCCTCAGCCGACGTGCAGTGCATTACCATCAAGAATCTGACGGCCATGAACCAGGCCGCTGGTTCACTGGGGGAGCTGGTGGCGGGCCACAGTGTGGTACCCGGTATGTTTCTGCCCGACATGACGGTTGGGGAATTTCTCAAAGCCGTCAAAGGTCGATTCGGACTGCTGTACACCTACAATTCCAACGACCGGATTTGTTACATCACCCAGTTCACCAGCGCCGTTGCCGCCGGAGCGGCCATCGACCTGACCGACTACCAAACGGGCACCTACAGTACCGATTATCCGGACCTGAAAGGATTTACGGTGTATGATTTTGTGGATGATAAAGACGACCTCTACAAGGATTCGTCAGGCAACACCATCAAACCACCCTACCAGGTCGTTGGCGCAGGCGAAACCGAAATTAACCTGAAGGCGGGCACCTGCCAGCTGGTTCGGGAAACCTCGCCCCTGGGAGCAGGCGCCCTCTGGTTTGTACCCAAGGTGCGCCAGGCCGGCAATGTGCTGGACGCGATGTACAAAAAATCGGATCGCTACCTGACCTCAGAGGGTAAACGGCCTAACAATATCGGTCTGTGTTTTCTTTCCTACCGGGGCATGACCACCGATAGTAAAGGCAACCCGTATCCTTTAGGTACGCCCGGCGTACTGGACGGCCAGCAGGTCAGGGTCGGTTCCCAGGCTCTGACGCTGGGTGGCCGCTACGGGGCCTGGCGTAGCTATCTGAACGCCTATTATCAGTTTCGAAACCAGACGCAGCGGATTACCCAGCCGATGCTTATGCCGGTGGCCACGCTGGCCAGCCTGCAACTCCATCGATCGGTATTTCTCACGCTGGAAGATCAGATCCGCCGGTCGTATCTGATCAGTAAACTACAGGCCGAAATGCCGGGCATCGATGGAAAAGTGCGGGTTCGCCTGGAAGCCCTGACGCTGCCGTCGGGCATCGATCAGGTGGTAGATGTCGATGCACCCATCGTCTGGATTCAACTGGAGCAGATCAATACGGCTAAACAGCCCATTGGCGACACCAACGTATCGGGCTACGAAGTGTATGCCAGCCTGACGTTTCGGGCCTGGAGTAATCCGGCCAAAACAGGGGCTGCATCGGTAGCGAATCTGGTGCTGCAACTGCGTCGCATTCAGAAAGGAAAATCAGTACTGACTGACCTGGCCACACCGGCCGATACCAGTTACACCGAGTCGGTGGAATACTATACGATGAAAGGTAACACGGCCGTCTTTGAAACCAAACTACTCGTCGAAACCAAACTGGTCAACCAC
Organism: Spirosoma panaciterrae DSM 21099; assembly: GCF_000374025.1. Lineage (GTDB taxonomy): Bacteria > Bacteroidota > Bacteroidia > Cytophagales > Spirosomataceae > Spirosoma > Spirosoma panaciterrae. Next base: position 21,497 of record NZ_KB893186.1, read on the forward strand.
GTGCGCGACATCACGCTACTGGATTTTTCACTTGCCTACAGTCTGGATCCAGGCGAGGGCTATACCCTCATTAATTAAATGGAAGAGCCTAAGGTCGATATTCATGCCAGGATCAACATGCGCGGCCTGGTGGCCGACTGGCTGAAATACAACCAGGAACGCTTTCAGGAAGATCTGGACAAAAAAGTGTATGGCCTCCGGACCAATAGAAAAGGGGTTCAGCGGACGCAACTCGGCAAGGATTACAAATTTGGCTCCGGTACCCGAAAATCGTCGCGGACCAATACCCTACGCACGGCCTGGCGCTATAGCCTGGGTGGATCATCCGACCAGGTGCAGGCCGATTACAGTTTTCCCCTTTACGGCCGGTTTGTCGATATGGGCGTCGGGAAAGGCACTGATTATGCCTTATCGAAATACCAGTCGATTCGAAAAAATGGGGAACCCCGCACGCGCAGGCCCGTTCGCTGGTATTCAAAACGCAAAAGTTATGAGCTTCACCGTCTTCGTGAGCTGATGACCAAATACCACATCGATGTAACGCTCGATTCGCTGGAAACAGCCCTGACGGCCAAAGTCGAGGTGATTGTTTAAACACACTTAACTGATTCGCCTGGCTTGCCTAACCGCAAGCTGTATGGCAACCCAAACCGAAAGAGCCGTCGTAGACCTGGTTATCAATGGTCAGTCGGCGAAAACCACCCTCAAGGAAGTCAGCCTGGAGGTAACCAAGACCCGCTCCGCCCTCAATAAAATGAAGGAAACCGATCCGGGCTACAAAGATCGGCTAAAAGAAATGCATGCCCTCATCGACGCGCAGCGGACGATGACGGCCCGTATCAATGATACCTCCACCGCCTGGGGCCGCTTCAAGAAAGAAGCAGCTACCGTGATGACGGGTGTTGTTGGGGGCAACATTGCCACCGCTGGCCTTCAGGCCCTGGTGGGTCTGATTCCCGATACGGTACAGAAAACCCTTAAACTCAAAGATGCCTTTGCCGATATCGAGAAGGCCACGGGTCTATCGACGGCTGGTGTTGAAAAACTCAACAAGGAGCTTAAAGCCATCGATACCCGCACAACCAACCAGGAGCTGCGGGATATTGCCGTCGCCGGCGGTCAGTTAGGCGTGGCTAATGACCAGCTTTTAGGCTTCGTCGAAAACGTCGATAAGGCCGTTGTCGCTCTGGGTGATGAGTTTACCGGGGGCGTCGATCAGGTCGCCAAAGAAATTGGCGGGATTGCCAAGCTGTTCGACGAAACCAAAACGATGCAGATTGGCCCGGCCATCAACAACATTGGTTCGGCCCTCAATGAACTGGGGGCTGCTGGCTCAGCGACCTCGCCAGTTGTTGCCGAGTTCACCACGCGCATGGGCCAACTGGGTGATCTGGCTCCAAAACTTTCCGAAACGCTGGGTCTGGGGGCAGCCCTTCAGGAACTGGGCTTATCGGCCGAGATTGGTGCCAGTGGCCTATCGGGTCTGCTCTTAACAGCCGCCAACAACTCAGATTTGTTTGCCCAGCACCTGGGCATGAGTAAAAAAGCGGTCGAGGACCTGATCAACACCAGCCCAAATGATTTTTTGATGACACTGGCTAAAAGCTTTTCGGGCCTGGCACCCGTGCAGGTCGCTCAGCGTCTGAAGGAATTAAAAGTCGAATCCCAGGAATCCATCAAGGTCATGAGCCTACTGGCTGACCAGACGGATTTCGTTGCCCAGAAACAGGCGCTGGCCGCCAAAGCCATGCAGGAAGGCACAAGCCTGACCGACGAGTTTAGCAAGAAAAACCATCAGCTCGCCAGAGATTTAAAAGACCTCAACGAGTGGTTCAACTCTTTATTCTCCAGCAAGGCCCTTCAGGAATTTCTGGTCTCAGCCACGCACAATACCGTCGAATTCTTAAAAGCACTGCCGCAGCTGGGCCAGTGGCTCAGCAAAAATTCGGAGTATGTCTATATCCTGGTAGCGGCCACGGCCGCCTATTACGGGGCCATCATCAAAGCCACGGTCGCGGCTTGGGCCAATACCACCGCTGAGATTGCCCGCCGGGTAGCCTACCAAGCCGGGTATCGCTGGCTCCTGATTTCGGAGGTGGCCACCAAAGCCTATGCCCTGGCCACGGGTGTACTGACCGGGCAGATCAGTCTTCAGACGGCGGCTGTCACCCTGGCCCGAGGGGCCTGGTCGGCGCTAAGTGCGGTGTTTCTGGCGAACCCGATCGGGCTGGTCATCGCGGGCATCACAGCCCTTGGTTATGCCGTAAAACTGTATTCGGATAATACAAAGGAAGCCCTTCGGCTGGAGCAGCTTCGCCAGCGGCTGCAATTCGACATGAGGCTTTTGACCGAACTACAGACCCGGTCCCTGGAGAAATACAATGAGCAGATGCAGAATTACGCTGGCTTAAGCCAGCAGCAGCGGGCTGAGCTGGTCAAAAATGTAGCCGTTGGTAAACTGGAGATGGAAAGCCGACTCGCCCGGATGCAGGTCCGTCAGAAAGAAATGGAAATGCTGGCCCTGGAGCCCTCGCTTTGGGAAAAACTCTGGGCCGTCATCAAATCAGGCGGTAATCTGGCGGCCGTCCCAACGGGCATCCTGCAGGCGGGCCTTCAGCAAATGCAGGCTGTTCGGGCGCAGTTCGAACAGCAGGTCGCTCCTATTAAAGCCAATATCCAGCAGATGCAGGGTATTCTCAACCAGGTAAGCCAGTTTGAACAGGGCAGCGTCAAACCCACCGGTACCGGAACGCTTAACACCCTAACCGATCCGGAGAAGAAAAATAAGAAAGCGCAGCAGGCCGCTGAGGACCTGGAGAAAATGCTGGCCGAATCCCGTCAGCGTATCATGGCCGGGGAGGAGTCGGATTACGAGCGTGAAGTAGCGGCTTTTGCGGCTAAGTATTCAAAAATGTATGAACTAGCGAAGGATAACCAGGCGAAAATCGACGAGATCCGCCGGCTTAGCCTGCTCGAGTTCGAACAGATCGACAACAAACGGCTGGAAAAAGAAGATGAAGAGCGCCGTAAACGTCAGCAGAAAGAGAATAAAGAGGGCTTCCATGCGTCGTTGAACCTGGCAGAACAGACCCGTACCGATGGGCAGGCCCCCATCGATCAGGGGGTAGTCACCCATAAACTGGGTGAAAACGAAGCCCAGATGATGGAGCTTCAGGCTGACCAGGCTTTTCTGGAGCAGAAATTAGTACTGGAGCAGACGTTTGCTCAGGAATCGGCCGAAACCCAGCGTCAGTTAACTGAAAACTGGAATGCCCAGCTAAAGCTTCGCGCCCAGACCGAATACCAGGCAGCTGAGCAGATGAAGCAGGTTGAATGGGCGCTGATGGATGCCAAACGCGCAGCCTATGCTGAAGGGATCAGCGTACTGAAGGGATTTTTAAAAGAAGGTAGCCTGGCTTACAAAGCGGCCATTATCGCTCAGAAAGCCTTCGCCATTGCCCAGATCATCATCGATACCCAGCGTGAAATCGCCGGACTTCCTGCCAACCCATCGGTACTGGCGTTGCCAATCGGCGTTCGGGAAGCGTATATCGCTAAATCAGCGTTATCCGCCAAAATCCGGGCCGGTATCGCCATTGCGACCATTGCCGGAGCAGGCATTCAGGAAGTAGCGGCGAAGGCTCAGGGTGGTTTTACGAGCGTTCGTGAACTGTATGGGAGTCCATCGGGCTTCGTCGATTCCCCTACCCTGTTTAACCTGGGAAGGCGGTCCTACATCGCCGGTGAAGCAGGCCGGGAATTTGTAATTTCCAACCGGGCGCTTCAGAATCCGGTAATAGCCGACTTCGCCCGGCTCACCGATGTTGCTCAGAAAACGGGCAATTATAGCGTCATGGACTCGGCAACGGGGTATAATCAGGCATTAGGCCCTGGTAGCGGCACGAAAGAAGGAGCCCTGGGTGATAACATGGTAGTGGTAGCCGCTATCGGTCGACTCGAGCAGCGCATAGCTGACCTGGCCAGCCGGAAGATCTCGTTTGACATCCTGGCCTTTGAGCGAAAACAGAACGAAATGCAGTCCATCCGCGAAGAAAACAAGCTGTAGGCCGATGCGGTCGCTGTAGCGGATGGCTTCTGCTCCCTGGAAAGGCCGTTTTTAGCGTTTCGCGGATTTCGCGGATGATCGCGGAGGGTTTTTAGCGCGTTTTTTTAAAAAAAAGTTTTTTTCTCACGCAGGCTATTCTCCCGTAGAAAAGGGTCTCCCCTACCCAAAAAAGTGAGGCAAAAAGCCGTAGCAATGGCTCTAAAATTAACTTTTTTTGAGTATATTTATCTGTAAATCAATAGTTTACAAAACAAAAAAACCCCAACGCTAGGATCTTGGCAGAAGCAGCGAAGGGGCATGTATCACATCTAACCATTACGTCAAATGTCTACGGAGCAAAGCTACGTGGGTGGGGGCAACTATGCAACCCCATCAAACCAACCAGTTAGCGGTCATCTTTACCGCACCCAGGTCTATCTTCTGGTTACCGATATTGCTCGGTTATCGGGTGAATCGGAGCTAACTATCTGGAAGCGGATTTATCAACTTGTACATGCTTATTACGGGGTCTACCTCCCTTGGTTGCCCAGGCGGAAAAACGAATCGATGCTCAGGGTAGCTGAACGGCACGACCATTTGGATAAGGTCTATTCGGTAGCCTATTCGGAGCGATTGCAGTATCAATCGTAAATTAAAAACGGCCACCCTTTAAAGGTGGCCGTTTTTATTATAGGCTCTACAAGGAATCACTTTTGAGACGAGTCTTCTTTACCATTTACGCCCAAAGCTTTATCCAAATACTCACTAGCCAAAGAACTGATAGTAACATTCTTCTCGCCTGCAAGTCTCCTGTCTAATTGAATCTTCAATAACTCCTTGTGGGCTTTTTCTGATATATCAACTGTTGTTTTTGCCATGTCTATAAAAAGCTATGCTGTAAAGGTATTTTTTATTTCAAAAATTATTATTACAACAATTTGATTTTTTAAATCTTTTTACTGTAGTTTACAGTAAAAAAATATATCAATTATGGAAGATCAAATTATCAAGTACGTCTACGAAGATCAGGAGATCGAATTCGATCTAAGCGGCCACACACTGATGGTAAACGCCACAGAAATGGCTCAAGTCTTTGGCAAAAAGACTAATGACTTTTTGCGCCTAGATCAGACAAAGGCATTCATTATAGAGTGTCTGAGTTACGGGAAATCCCGTAACTCAGACATTAGTGAAAGCGAGAATTCACGGCTTTTAGGAATCGAAACTGAAGAAGATATTGTGCGTGTTAACCATCGTCACGGAACATGGATGCACAGAATATTAGCACTCAAGTTTGCCGCTTGGCTAAGCCCTCGATTTGAATTGTGGGTTTACTCAACCATAGACCAAATACTCCAGAACAGAGGCCCCATCAAACCAGAGTCCATAGCTCAGCGCCGAAAAATACTAACAGAGCGAAATGGGTGGCTAGCTCAGAAGCTGAAAGCTCAGGAGCGTATCCAAACCAGCAATGAGGCTGACACAAAGATCATCAAGCAAGCAGAACGAGAAATCAAAAAACTGGATAAGCAACTTAGCGCCCTCAATAAAACAGACACCAACCAGGCAACCTTATTTGCCCAGGAATTAGAAGAATAAAAAAGCCCGGTAGTTCGCATCTACCGGGCCATGAGCAAAACCGAAGTTTCACCCATTTTTGAGTACATAAAACTATGCCGAAAACCGGAGTAATCCAAGACCCCATTCTGGTGAAGAACCCCAGCACGGGACGCCACATCAACATTGCCCCTTTATTTGACACCATCGAAGCTGCGGGCGAAACGCCGGAAGGTTCGGTAGCGGGCCTCAAACACCTGGTGGCCCGGATCATTCGCCGGGTCAATCTCTCCTGGGATGGTGATGCGACCGATCAGAAGAACGTCAACTATGACCTGTACCTGCTGCACGATATGTTCGAAGCCATGGCCGAGTTTAACCGCAACTAATTATGGAAAACAAACCGATGCCATCGCCCGAGCAGATCCGCCAGCGGATTCTGGCTCTTACCCAAAGCCGGATCATCATCGAAGCGAAACTCGAACGGCTCTGGCAGCTTCAAAAGCTGCAACAGACTGAGATCGACAAGCTCACGCAGTTGCTCTAACGATACCTATATATATAGGTAGAAGCCTGGCCAGATGGCCAGGCTTTTTTCGTAGTTTTACTACCATTAATGAACCTGGATGCGCTTAGACAGATTCCTTTGTGGTGTATGAACCAGCAGCGTAACGAACCTCAGCTCTAGGGTCCCAGTTGCTTTCCTTTCTCATGGCCCAACGCACCAAAGCCCAGCGCACCGCCAGCCGCATCGAGCGACTGGAACAAACCAAACTTATTCTGGAGGTAAAAATGAAAGTTTTACAGGTGGGTCTTCAAAAGATAACCGCTGAACTGGAAGAACTGAGAAAAACATAAACTTTGTTTAACACAATGTCTTACAAGCTTTTACAAAAAGAGTGAGGCTACGGTTTATAGACCTTTCATTAAAATACGCCCTTTTGCCTCAGCGTTAGAAATGAATAAGTGTACATATTGAGTATACTTATTTTAATTTTTATTCATTCTTCTATTCAGAATATGAACCATACCTCAATCTGGGTCTTAGACCCGGAATCGGGCCGGGAGTACGACGTTGCTCCTCTTTTTGAGACGCTCAATGTTTTAGATCGGCCAGGTAACACTTCAATCAACACAAGTGGCAGGGTTGTCATTAACCGAACTATACGCACACTTAACGTAACTGTACACGATCCACAAATCACTACACCTTTGCATTTAGCCAATTTATATAGAGACCTCCACCAGCTTGCCGACATGTTCGAACAGATCAGAGAGAAACCGTCGAACTAAGTCTGTTAATCTTTATTCTCAACGGAAGCCTGATCGGATTCGGTCAGGCTTTTTTTACTGTTCCTAAGCGCCTACTAAACAGGTAGAAAGCTTTATGATTAGAGACTGATTAGTATTTTTAGATTTGAAATGTATCCCACTAATGTATAACCTTCCTAAAAACTTACCCTTGTTAACCAGTCTAATGGCGAAAGGGGTCGTTACCTGTGCAACCGGTGATGCCCTGACTGGTGCCGTTACCCTGGCCTCAGCGGCTACCCAGATTGCCAAAGCCTTTGCCCCAGATGTTACAGAGCATTTCATTAGCGTATTGGACTACGCGCAATTCAAAGAGTTTTTGATTAAAACGCATCCGGGTGATCTGAACCATGATCTGGATAAACTGATCAAAGAGTCAATGATCCGGGCGGTTGGCTATATCAAGCGCCTGTATCTGGATAAACTAAAAGCCGACAGTCAGCTCACTTGGCGGGAATCACTCCAAAATCCGTTCGCCGTTATTGAAGACGTGTTAACGACCATGGAGCGGGATTTGAAAGCAGAGCTGAGTTTTACGACCTACCAGAAGACCGATCTGGAAAACTATCTGACAGGTGAACATTCGGATTGTCTGGATCAGTTGACCGATTACCTATTTACGGTTTCCCGAGTTGATCAAACCCATCCTGAATGGAAAAAATTACGGGTCTTTTTTAGGGAACAACTGCCTTTACTGTTTGATGCGTCGTATAAAGAAGCCTTAAAGGCAGAAGACAATCTCAAAGCCTTTAAAGCCTTCCAGATATGGGTTCTGGAAGAAGGACTTAAAAATCAAAAACTGATCCTGGCTGATCAGCAGAAAATACTAGCCGAACTAGAGAAGCTGGCTACAGGGCAGTTCTCACCTACTCAATCGGCGATTCTTCACCAGTTAGACGAAGATATTAAGCAGATTCCTATTCTGTTTACGCAAAAGCTGGACGCAGTACTTGTGCAGCTTAACCGTATCGAAGCCGTTGCCAATCGAACGGAAGACAAGGTCGATAAAGTCATCGACCTTGTCGAATCAGGACTACCGACTAAAAAACTCATTCCTCGCTATCTGACAGCAATCCCCTCGTTTGGTGATGAATTCATTGGTCGGCAAGAAGAGCTTGTTACATTAAAAGAAACCCTACAGGCTAGCTCCAAAGTCGTACTGATGAATGGAACGGGAGGCATAGGTAAAACGACACTTGCCAAACGATTCGTCCAGCTTCATCTCAAAGACTATGATCATATCTGCTGGATCGACGTAACTAAACAGGATGCAACTATAAAAGGGAAGCTGGTATCGGGAAGTCTGAAGGAAGTCCTGGCCGACCATCTTGTGCTTTTTACAAACCTAAGCGTTCCGTATAACCCGAAGGAGGAATCCCTGCAGCATCGGTTTGAGTTAATTGCCAATGCGCTTTCTAATCTGGAGGGATCCAATTTACTCGTTGTTGACAACGCCGGAGCCGATGCCGGTGAGAAAGCCATTCGTAACCATTTACCAAAGCCTCCCAATTGGCAGGTCTTAATTACATCCCGGCAAACTCTAACCGGGTATACCGTTTTACCCTTGGATAGACTTAGTGAAGAAGCAGCTACTAAGCTCTTTACTACGCATTATACCTATAGTTATTCTTCTGAAGAAGTTTCAGCTCTATTAGCAGCTATTGAGTATCATACCTTAACCGTTGAGTTATTTGCCAAAACGCTCGAAGCCCATCATGGCAGTTTAACCATTGCTGATTTACTGCAAAAAATTAAAACGCGGGCCCTTAGTGATCCGGCTTTACAGCGGAAAATTGAAACCGAACACCATCCCGATGAAACGGAGGTCTATTTACATTTAATGCAGGCCTTTGATTGCGCCGAATTGACCGATGAGGAGAAAACACTTTTAAGCCAGATTGCCTTATTGCCACCTGAATCGTATACAGCAAAAGAGCAATTAGCTCCCTGGCTAGGCTTCGAGGATCCAGATAGCCAGCAAATGCTTGATAATACCCTTAATCAATTAGCCAAAAAAGGCTGGCTGATGAGAAGTAATCATAATTTTTCATTACATCGGCTACTCCAGCAGATCATCCACTACCAAGTTCCTTTTGACTGGGATCAGTCAAAAGTTCTTATTGACTCCATTTGTCAACTCTTAGAAATTGTTGAAAATCCAAATGCGCTAGGTGTATATCCACTTAGAAGATATGGGGAGTTTCTGTTAAACACTATTCCTGTAACTTATCAAGATGAACTAGAAGTAGCCCGATTAAAAAATAATTTAGGTCTGGTCTATCAAGCTTTAGGCCGTTTTGAGGAAGCCGCTGTTCTGCTGGAGACAGCTCTGCAAAATACGTGGCAGAACTTGGGCAGCAACCACCCTAATGTGGCCATCAGTCAATCCAACCTTGCGACAGTCTATCAATCTTTAGGCCGCCATGAGGAGGCTGCTGTCCTGCTGGAGACAGCTCTGCAAAATACGTGGCAGAACTTGGGCAGCAGCCACCCCAATGTGTCCATCTGTCAATCCAACTTGGCAATGACTTATAAAGCATTAGGTCACTATGAAGAAGCTGCCGTCCTGCTGGAGACAGCTCTGCAAAGTGCGCTACAGAACTTTGGCCCCAGCCATCCAACTGTGGCCAATAGGCAATCCAATCTAGCAATGGTCTATAAAGACTTAAGCCGCTTTGAGGAGGCTACTGTCCTGCTAGAAACAGCCCTCCAAAGCGATCAGCAGAACTTTGGCAGAAACCATCCCATTGTAGCTACCAGACAGTCCAATTTAGCACAGGTCTATCAAGCCTTAGGTCGGATTAAAGAGGCTGCCGTCCTGCTGGAGACAGCTCTGCAAAGCACCCAGCAGAACTTTGACAACAACCACCCCAATGTAGCCATTAAGCAATCCAATTTAGCAATGATCTATAAAGACCTAGGTCGCAATAATGAGGCCGTAGTCTTGCTGGAGACAGCCTTACAAAGCGATAAGTATACTTATGGCAACAACCATCCCACTGTGACAATCAGGCAGACCAATTTAGCACAGGTCTATCAAGCACTAAGTCGCAACAATGAGGCCGCTGCACTGCTGGAGGCAGTTCTAAAAAGCAATCAGCAAATCTTTGGTGGCAACCACCCGAATGTAGCCATAAGTCAATCTAACTTAGCGCTAGTCTATCAAGCTTTAGGTCGCGATGAAGAGGCCGTTGTCCTACTGGAGACAGCCCTCCAAAGCGATCAGCAAAACTTTGGCAGCAACCATCCAAATGTAGCTTCCAAGCAATGGGATTTAGCTACTTCCCTCTTAAAGTTAGATAGAATTGAGGAAGCAATACAATTATTAAAAACTGCTGAAAAAACTTTTATACAATTTTTAGGCAAGTCCCACCCATATATTGCTAGGGTTCGATCTTGGTTAGATTATGCACAGAGTAAACAATCTCACAATAGCCAGTAAAAAAACAGTCGATTAAATGAATGCTGACAAACCAAACAAAGATCGTTTTAACTTTTCTAACTCAGACAGTAAATTGGTTCAGAAAAAAATGGAATAAACGACCGTTTTGACACTGTTTAAAAACGGCTTAAATCGCATGGCTTTTTCCGGTTGCATGACTCCGGTTTATTTAGTATTTTCAGACTTTCACCGAATCATCTAAAAATGCCTAAGATCTACTCGTATTTACGAGTCTCTACCCAGGAGCAGGACCTTCAGAAAGATCGGCTCCTAGTACTAGAGTACGCCAACCGGCTCGACGTAGGAAAAGTAAACTTTGAAGAAGAAAAGATTTCGGGTAAGAAACCCTGGCGTACCCGAAAGATTGCCTCCATCATCGATCAGCTTCAACCTGGCGACGTGCTTATTGAACCAGAAATGTATAGGCTGGGCCGCTCGACCATCGAAATTCATCAGATGGCTGAAGTCATTAAAAGTAAACAGGCAGTACTACACCTTATTCGGGAGGGCATCATTCTTAATGATTCGCCCATTAGCGATTTAATCTTTGGTGTCCTAGCCTCTACGGGTCAATTTGAGCTACGTATGCTTTCGGAGAGAACCAAGGCTGGTCAGCGCAAAGCAAAAGCAGAAGGTAAACTAATTGGCAGACCTAAAGGGCCAGGCAAATCGAAACTAGATTTTTACGAAGTGGAGATCAAAGCGTTGCTGGCGACAAAGTCTGAAAAGAAATTTATTGCTCAGCGTTATGGTGTAGCAGAAAGTACACTTCACGAGTGGTTAAAAAAGAAGATAGAGTTACCCAAGAACCTATAACGGCCATTTTTTTTCTAATATCAGATCAGTATTGATAATCTAGGGCTCTATCAATACCTTTTCTACATACGTATATAAACATTAAGGAGTTAAAATAAAATTGTCCCCCCATGAAACTTCTAATTAAAAAACAGTTGCATTGCTTTACACCAATTGAAGTTGAATTAGCAAATTTTTCAATCATAACGGGGCTAAATGGTGTGGGAAAAACAATGCTTTTGAAATCAATTGCCACTGGATCTAACTTTCAGCAGCCAATTCAGATTGTTGATTCAGAAAATGATCGACGAATCATTCATTCAAAGTTTGTCCCAATAACAACTTTGATTCCCAATGTGGATATTTCAGCACCTAATGATCCAAATATGATTTCTCGTGGAGTGACTATACAAGAAAATCCTTTGTTGAATCTTGTAAAGTACTATAAAGACAACATTAAATTGGATAGCAAAACACCAATATCTCTTGGCTATATTAAACTAGCAGAAAAATTGCAAAAAAATGTATATGAACTTTCTGAAGAAGACATAATGGAGAATTATGAACTTTCATACGGTCACCCAAGTGGTGATATATTTTCAGTTAAGATTGGAGATTTAATCAGCCATTATGAAAAATTAAAACATGATAATGAGTACAAAGAATTTGAAAATATATATAAACATAGAGATGTCCCTTATTTAAAGGATCACGAGTTTGTATTAAAATACGGTAAGAATCCTTCTATATACATTAATGAAATATTAAAAAGCTGCGATCTACCATATAGAGTCGTAGCAGGCAGGGAAAAGAATGGTGCTTTTCATAGAGTGGCTTTTCGAAATATCATTACAAATGATATTTCAGGAAATATTAATATTTCATCAGGCGAGCAAGTATTACTTGCAATTGCAATTGCCACTTATAATTTGGAGAATAGGACAGTTAATACAGCTACTAATTCTATTCAACGATATAATCTATTATTACTTGATGAACCTGATGCTTCATTACACCCATCAAATGTAAAGATACTACTTGACTCTATTCAAAAAGTTTTCGTTGACCATGGGGTTAATGTTATTATGTCTACACATTCTCCATCGACAATTGCCCTAGCTCCAGAAGAAGCAAAAATATACTTATTAGAAAAAGGTCCGACAAAATTAACTGAACTCAGCCGTGATCAAGCGATTAACAAATTAACGGTTGGTATTCCTACACTTAGTGTAAAAATAGAAAATAGAAAAGTGGTGTTTGTTGAAAGTAACTATGATGCAGAAAACTATCAATCATTATTCACAAAAGTTAAAAACTATCTAAATACGGATTATTCTTTAACCTTTGTAGCATCGGACATAACAGGCAATGGCACTTGTGAAAAAGTTGAGGATATTGTCAATAAACTAGAAGGATTACAATCTGTTTATGGCTTAATTGATCACGATGGAAAGAAGCAGGAAACTGCATTTCTTAAAGTTCTTGGGCATGGAAATAGGAATGGAATTGAGAACTATATCTTAGATCCTGTGATATTAGGCACATATTTACTTAGAACCACTATCATTGCAAAATCAGAAGTAGGCCTAAGTTCCAATGAGAATAGTTTATCAATAGAAAATTTTAACGCGGAAAGGTTACAAGCATTTGCAGACAGTATTATTAGTTTAATACAAAATAGGCCAAATGAGACTAGCCTCCAGACCACAACTTATCTGAACGGAATCTCTATAAAAATTCCCGAATGGTACTGTAAAATGGATGATCATGGACTTCAAGATCTTATTATTACAAACTTCCCTGCTTTACAAAGACTGAACAATCGAAATAAACTCAGTTCTGAAATAATTCAACAAGTAATTGAAGATTCCCCTGGTCTTACACCTATTGACATTGTAACTACATTTCAAAGCATACTTCCAGACTGCCCAAATCCATGAAACTCACCTGGACTTTCTACCCCAAAAACGAACCATCTATTTCGCTGGAAGTGAACTACGTACCTGAACTTGATGGGAAAGACTTAGAAGGTGGAGGCTTCCTGCATATATCTACAAACCGGGCCTTTGTCAACTGGATTACGTTTCGACGATTCGACGAAGCATCTGTTAAATCCCGAAAGGATGCCTTCGCCCGGCTCATACGTATTTCAGATCCAGACCCTAACTGGATAGTTCAGCGGCAAGTCAACTAGAGAATTAAAAAACAGGAAACTTGTGAATCTTATCGTCATCCGCTAGGCGAACGCCTAAATCACGCAGGTATTCAATGGTTTGTTTGATATTGGAATGCCGGGCCTGCTGCCGAACCAGTTCAATATCCTTGGTAGCCGTCCAGAGCGCAATGGCACCCGTATGCTTCCAGGAATACATATCGTGGCCACTATCCAACAGATTCATTTCCTCCAGGACCTTAATGTGCCGACGGTAAAAGAATTTCGGCCCCACCATCACCGGCCCTGGCGTCCCTTCCTGCGAAAACACAAAGTAATGCCCTGGATAATCCCGGATCTTCTGCTCCTGGATCAGTAGCTCCAGCGGCAGGGGAATATCGACGTAATCCCCTTCATTGGTTTTATCGGTATCGCCCGACACGTAAATTACTTTGGTGCGTACGTCCCGCACGCGGAGCCGACGCAGCTCCTCATGGGGCCGCATCAGGGTGTAGTACATCCAGCGGCAGAAAGTTAGTAAATTATCCAGGCCTAATTTTTCGCAGGCCTCGCGGTACTGCTTTTGCTGAGGCAGCGAATAGGACTGGTGTTTGTTCTGCACAAAGGGAAGCATTCTCACGTCCTCATCTTCGAACGGATTGCCCTGTTTCTTAAGCTTTTTACTTCGGTCCAGTTTGGCAAAATAATTAAAGAAGGTGCCGCACGCGCCCTTGATGTTGTTGCGGGTGCGGTTGGACACCCCCTCGACGGTGATTAGCTCGTTTAAAAACTCATTCACATCGGCTACCTCCAGCTTGCCCAGCGCCAGGTTCCCCCGCCGGTGCCGCTCCAGATACCCCAGCAGTTTCATAACGCCCGTCCGGTAGGACTTAAACGTATTGGGCGCTAAGGCTTTTTTACAAAACGCGATGTAGATGTGAGCGGCCTTGGCGATGGGTAGCGAGGGCGAGACCTCAATGTCCGATCCGGGTTTTAGGGTAACCCTAAGTTCAGGAAGGCCCTGGGGCCGGGTGCCGACCCAGACCTTTCCGGCCACTTCCTTTAGGGCTTTGATGATCCGCTCGGCCTTGGCCAGCCGAATATCGACCGTTGGCCCGGTGATGGTTATCCGTTTGCGAACGATTTTGTGATCATCGTACGACCAGACGCCGTAGACGACGGCCCATTGCTTGGAGAGGTCATTGTCGGTAGGTTTGGACAGTTTAGGGTCCTTCCAGGGGAATTCACCCAGCTCAAAATCCCCAATCTTGGTTTTGTCCAATTCGTTTTGCCACGATTTTGCCATACAGAATTCTAAATACAGAAAAAGGCCTGTAACTCATTGAATTACAGGCCTTTAATAGGTGGAGACGGAGGGATTTGAACCCTCGTCCAGTCAAGGAAACCGACGCGCTTTCTACATGCTTAGGTACACTTAAGATTGTCGGGAATCGGCCCGGTGTGTACCAAACCAAACCTCATCCGTAGGTGCTTGTTTCTCACTCGGCCGTTAACACCATAAACCGAGCCAGCGCTGCGTTTCGATGCCTCCTGATCCAGCCGGCAGCACGTAGACCGGGGAGACAATGGCTATTGTTTAATCCTCCGGATTAAGCAGCCATGGCGTAGTTATACTCGCCAGTTATTGTTTTGACGATTTGTTTGGGTCGGGAAATTCCGCCAACTCCCGGCATGCTTACACGCGACCTCAGCAAGCTGTCAATTCCGGTCGTCCCCAAAATCGACTCCCTAAAGGGCGTGTATGTTCTAACCCACAACAAGGGCAGATAGTTCGCATTGGCTGGTCGCTATCCGTTCTCTCCGATTAATCATGGCGTATCCGAACGTCTGAATGGCTCAGTTTCAGTCGCTTTCCAGTTTCCCACTCAATCAGATATATTGCTTTTATTCATTTTTTTAAGCGAATTTTACTAACAAATCTCTGAATGATCCGTTATCGGGTTAGGCGTTTACCCGAATCGATTAGCCTGCCTGTCAACCATGACGATTACTTCGTTTGAAACGAACCTGTACCAGCATCTGGCCCCCTTCTTTTCGGACCATGCCTACTCCTTACTGACGGAAAAGAAACAGTTCCGCCGAGTGACCAGTAATGGCTTTCAGAACATTATTTTGTCTTCGGTTTTTTATCCGGACGATACCACCCTGGACGTTAATTTTGGCTGCCGTCACGAACAGGTCGAACAGATTGCCCAGCAATTTTTGAACAATCAGCCGGATCTTCGGTCGGATGCCAACACCCTGATTCTGTCCATGTGCCGATTTGCTGGCTTTCAAAAAGCGCGGTACAAAATTCATTCTGAAGCGGATCTTACGCCGGTATGTACGCAGATCGAGGATTTTTTCAGTACGCAGGGGTTCGACTTTCTGGCGACAACGGCTTCGCTCCCAACCCTTGACCGGCTGCTGAACGAGTTTCCCGACGAACCTTGCCGGTATGTGTATAATCAGACCCATCGCTGCTACAAGGGTTTGATTGCCGCCCATCTGAATCACAACCCGAACTTTGATAATCTGGTCGACCACTACCGACATTTGCTCATCTACCAAACCCAGAATCCATACGAACAGATGCATTTTGAACGATTGATAGCCTATCTGCAGCATTATTCGGCAAATTAGGGGTCACGTTTGTTAGTAAGTAGCCTGTTTAGTTGCTGGAGGTCATTGGCGGCTCTGTATGAGGCAGGCCTCAATGTTTATTTTTTCCATTGATAAACTGGGCCAGGATTGTCGCCAGACCGGAGGTTATGGGTAAGGCAGGATCAGAATACGTTTTAAAATTCTCCAGTTTATCCGTCCCGGCAACGTCTTTCAAAATATGGTTCATCTGGTCGAAGTACACAAGCTGGGCATCGGGACAGGCAGCTTTCAGAAGCTCGGCATCAGTCACCGCTACCTGTAGATCTTTTTTTCCCTGCACAATCAGCACTGGCCCCCGAAATTTTTTGAGTACTTGTGCCGGATCGTACTGCATCCAGGAAATTAGGGCGGGCTGTGATTTCGGAGAAAGCTGGGCTCTCAGTATCGGGTGTTTCGGGTGAACCGACTGTCCGGCCCGTAGCGAATCCAGTGCGCTATCGACTTCAGCCTGTAACTCCTTTGGATTACCGGCCATTCGCCCCTGCTCTTTCATCACATCAGCAATCGTACGTCCGGCACCGGCGATGGATATAAACCCGGCGGCTTTGGTTTCCTCAGCCGCCAGCATACCCACCAGCGACCCTTCCGAATGACCAGCCACATATACTTTAGTGAATCGCTTGTCGGCCTGTAGTTGCCGAATAAACCCAACGGCATCGCTGACATAAAAAGTAAATCGATGATCTTCCGGCTTGATGACCCTGGCTGCTGCCTGCAGATTTGTACCCGAGCCCCGTTTGTCGTACCGGGCTACGGCGATCCCCTTCTGTACCAGACTGTCAGCCAGCATTTTAAACGCATTTGATTTTAGTCCATATGCGCTATTGCAATCCCGGTCGGTAGGGCCTGAACCTGCAATCAGTAAAACAACCGGAATCGGTTTTTTGGGCTTCTGGGGCAAGGTGAGTGTTCCATCGAGCGTCAGCTCCACGCCAGTGGGTACTGTGATTTTATACTGTAATGGTTCTTCTGTTTGCGCAAACACGTTTGAAGCTACACAAAGCAGGCAATACGTTACGATGCAAAAACGGTTCATAAGCTTACTTCTGGATAGGGTGAACAAATACATTATGGAATGGCCAGGTAATAAACGTTGGCTGCTAATCACTTTTCGGCAGCCTTAGTTCAACTGATGGCTTTTTTCCTGACGATAGTAGATATACGAATACACTACCGGGATAAGTGATGCCAGCAGAGTGATTCCGGTAACGACCCACAGACCACAAGGCATAGGAAGCACCAGCGCTAATACGGCACTCAGCAAACCACCCACAACCATCAGGCGGCCACCCATCCGATGTGTTTTCCGCCAGACCGTCTCGTTTTCCAAAGTCCAGGGGGTACGTATACCCACAACCCAGTTTGGTTTTACGGTGGTGATGTAGTTCCCGATACCTGCCAGCATAACCCCCAGAATGGCAAACAGAGGAATCAGAGCTGATTGCTGCGCCACTTTATGCTGAGCCGTATACCACATCCAGCCTACGATGGTGGCAAGGGATAGCATCACCACAAACCGCAGTTTCTCATAATTCGCCGTTTGCAGATGCCCTTTGGGATCAATTCGTGGTAAGAAACGAAGGGCTAGATAAAGAACCAGTGACAAAGCGCCCATCACGGCCGCTGCGGTTTCCTTCGGCATCGAACCATTGGGATGACCGGCAAAATCATAGTGGGTAATCACCTGAGCCGGAAGCTGGTTCCAGATCATAGCCAGATAGACGAAGGGGGCCAATAAAGTCCCGACCATCAGAAGTTCAGTGGAGGTTGAAGTTGGTTTCATGGTCATCAAAGGGGGTTAACGTGTCGTATAGAAATTGATTCAGGGAGTATGTTTAACTGGCGTTTTCTCAGCCTCAGGCGCTTTTTGAAAACTGAGCAACCAGGCCAGCAATTCATCCATTACCGTCGTGTTCAAGGAATAATTCACAAACTGCCCCTGCTTAGTGGCCTCGACCAAACCCGCTTGCCGCAGCAGATCGAGATGGTGGGATATACTGGGCTTGGTCATGTCGAACCGCTCGGCAATTTCTCCGGCATTCAGGTCTCCCCCGCGCAACAGGTCCAGTATCTGTCGGCGAGTGGGGTCATTCAGGGCTTTAAACAGGTGATTCATCAGCAGTCGATTATATAATTAGACAAATATCTAATTAATCATTTAGACAACTATCTAAATATATGTAAATAATCCATTTTAATGATAGATGGACAAAAAGGCGGATGAATGGTAATTTCACTTTTTAATCACACTGATATTTCCACTGCTTTCCATATAACAGGACTTCACTTCATAGATTTGCTCAACCCCCTGCTCCCGTAGCATACCAAGTAGTTCCGATGCGGTAATGAGTTCTTTTTTCATATTCTGCCGCAGCATAACCCCATCTTTTACCAACAATACGGGGTCCGGTTCGCCTATTTTTGAAAAGAAAACCGACCGATACCCCAGCCAGTTGATGGCATAATCCCACAAAACCAGGCTCCCAACCAGGATGAACCCTTCCGTAACGGATGTATAGTCTCCGGCCATAGCGTTCTGAGCAGCGTCGGAAATCAGAGTAATCAACAGCAAATCACTAATTCCTAATTGGCCCGCCCCACGTCGGAAAAAGCGGATATACAGGAAGCAAAACCAGTAGGTCAGCGTACCCCGGATGATAATTTCCCAGAGCGACATACCAGGCACAAACATCTCATGCCAGTTAATGTCGGTCAGCAGTAGGGTTGTCATGGTGAATTGAGAGCCAGTTTGTACGCTCTATAAAACGGTTTTGAGCGTCTACGGTTTCGGGGCATCGCTTCGTCTTTCTACGGGTCTGCCTACACCCCTACCGCCTGTTTGCCCCATCCCTTCTTTTAAAGCAACGCGTCATCGTATCCGTTTTGGCGTTACCTTTGCAAGCATCCGGTAAAATAGGGCCGTTTGGCCTAATGCCGGTATGTTTGCATTCGATCATTAATCGCTGATTATACGCTGATGAAGCCGCTCCAGATTCGACTGACTACCCTTTCGGTCCTTGTTCTTACAACTGCCTTGTTCCGCTTGCTGCCTCACTGGCCAAATTTTACGCCAGTAGCAGCCGTCGCCCTTTTCGGTGCGGCAACTTTTGAGCGGAAATGGCTGGGGCTGGTCGTTCCGCTGGTTGCCATGTTACTGAGCGACGCGCTCATCGGTTTTCACGGGAGCATGGGAGCGGTCTACACCAGTTTTCTACTGACCTGGCTGTTGGGTCTATGGGTAGGTCGGGGAACAGAAACCCAACAACCGGCGGTCAGTCGCATTGCGGTTGCTTCCGTAACGTCGTCGATCCTGTTTTTTCTGATTACTAACTTTGCTGTCTGGTATGGTAGTACCTACTATCCCCAAACCATGCCGGGTCTGATGAGCTGCTACGCAGCCGGACTGGCTTTCTACGACGGTAGTTCGTTCTTTTTGAACGGTGTGTTTGGCGACCTGTTTTTCAACACGGTTCTGTTTGGCGGGTATTATCTGCTTCAGCAACAGTTTACGGTTCTTCGTCCGGCCCGGCGCTAACCGCTCAAAACTCATTTCATGAAACGTCTCGCTGAGAACCAGCGAGACGTTTTTTATGCACCCACTGGCCTGTGTGGGCGACCAACGTCCACAAATGCATCGTTGTTCAGGATTCCGCTTTATCTTTAATGCCTTTTGGACGCGCGCTTTTTTAACCCGTACCTCATCAACGCTCTACCCATTTTCCTGTATGCGATTTCCTTATTTCCGAAAAAAAGCCCTCCTTATTCTGGTACTACCCAGTCTTGTAGCCTGTCATCGCCCCCCAGCAACCCAATCCGCCTACTATCCTTCCAGGGGCAACTGGGAACATCGCGCTCCCGAAAAAGTAGGCATGGATGCCGACCGGCTGGAGCAGGCGGTTGCTTTCGCCAAAACGATGGAAACAACCCAGATGACCCCCAACTTTTCAACTCAGGAAGAAATTTTCGGCAAATTGCTCAGGCCAATGCCGGACAGCCGGGCAGCTACCAACGGGATCATACTCCGGCATGGTTACATCGTTGCTGAATGGGGCGATACCCAACGCCCTGACCCTACCTATAGTGTTGCCAAAAGCGTGCTATCGACCGTAGCGGGTATTACGATTGAACGGGGTATGATTCCAGACATCCACGATCCGGTAGGCAAGCTCATTCACGACGGTGGGTATGACTCTGAGCAGAACAAGGCGATCACCTGGGAGAATCACCTCACCCAAACCAGCGAGTGGGAAGGCAGTCTGTGGGGAAAAAACAGCGATTTTGTGGGCAAAGAGGCATTTGGTAAAGGGGAGCGCAAGCCGCGCACCCTCCAGAAGCCGGGCACTTACTATGAGTACAATGATGTTCGGATCAATCGGCTGGCTCTGTCGCTGCTACGGCTCTGGAAAAAGCCAATTCCTGAGGTTATCCGGGATGAGATTATGAATCCAATCGGGGCTTCCGATTCCTGGCAATACGTTCCTTACCCAAATGCAGTGGCCGAGGTCGACGGCAAACGGTTGCCTTCCGTGAGCGGTGGTACTCGCTGGGGGGGCGGCCTCTGGATCAACACCCGCGACGAAGCCCGGTTCGGCTACCTGTTTCTCCGCCAGGGTCGCTGGGCCAATCGGCAGATCGTTTCATCGAACTGGGTTAAGCAGGCTACTACGCCCAGCCCCTACGGCCCTGATTATGGGTATCTGTGGTGGCTCAATACCGGCACCAGCTCCACAGGTAAAAAAGCCTGGCCCGATGCGCCTGCTACGAGCTTTGCCGCCATCGGCGCCGGTTCCAATACCATTTGGATCGATCCGGAACACGACATTGTGATTGTCTGGCGATGGCATAATGGAAACCCGAACGAATTAATTAAACGTGTGCTGGCGGCTGTAAAAGACTGATTCTGGAATGAAGTTTGCCTGTGCTTGACAGATTGCAAATCGTTATGAATGTTGGGATGGACACAGCGTATACGCCTTCTACCCATTTGTGATCTGTTCCATTTAATCCTGCCGAAGTAGATGAACCGATATCGTTTTACACTCTTTCTGTTCTTTCTGGGATTGCGTTACAGCTTTGCGCAGCCACTCTATCAGGGCCCGCAACCGGAATCCCTGTTTACCAACCCCGTTGAAAAAGAGTTTCTGACGGCATTCGCAACCAAATTTAAAGCCGATTTTGATGCCACCAGTCAGTATGCCAAATTACAGGCTACGGGAATCGACGTTTGGGAAATGAACCTGTTCGACGCCCGTAAAGCGCAGTTGGCTTTTTATAAAGCTTATCCGCAGGCCGATCAATTTTCGACCGCCTTCCGGCAGTATGCCGAAGCCAGCATTCGCTGGAATTACTGGCATTTGTTGCTGGCTTATCCAGTAATCCGTGGCAATGCCCAGACCAGTCTGGCTAGTCTGAACGCGCTCCCCTCCGTTATGATCGAGGAACTGGCGGGTCTTAATATCAACGATGAAGCCGCTTTGCCCGCCGAATCCTACCAGAACTTTCTGTTTTATTACATCACCTATTTTAATGCCAAAGCCCGGAACTTCGTCAAATACACCACGACCGATATACAAACCAGCCTGCCGGATAAAGCGTCGTTTGCTCGTCAGCATTTAACAGGTAAGCCTTATCAGTATGCGCTGGCCCGCCTGCTGGTCGAAAACTGCGAGAAGGCAACCCCGTCTTCGGTACGGGACGTATTTACCCTGCTCAATGCTACCCCCAATTCGGCAGGCTATGCCAATGCCGTAAAAGCCCGTTGCGGAGAGGTAATGGCCCGGAAAGATGAGCCTGTAGTGGCAGCCGCGAAAAAAAAGTCCATCAGTCCCAACACCTTTTCGTTTGTCAACCAGGCGGGTGAGCCCGTAACCCTCGATGAGTTTAAAGGTAAAGTTGTTTATCTGGATGTGTGGGCCAGTTGGTGTGGCCCCTGTCGGGCCGAATTTCCTTTCTCAAAACAGCTTCAGGAACGCCTGACCAAAAAACAGAAAGAACAGATCGTTTTCCTTTATCTGTCGATCGACGATAACGAAGACATCTGGAAACGCGCCCTTAACAGCCTCCAGCTTCAGGGTGAGCATGGGCTGTCGACAGGCGGCTGGAAATCGCGAACGGTTCAATATTTCGGGATTCAGAGTATTCCCCGCTACATCCTGATCAACAAGAATGGGCAAATCGTGGACGATAATGCCAAACGACCCAGTATGACCGACGCGCTGCTCCAGGATATTCTCAAATTAACGGCTGAATAGCCCAAGCGCTATCAGCGGTCCATCCATTGCAGATACAGGTCTTCTACCTGTTTTCTGGCCCAGTCGGTTTTCCGTAAAAACGTCAGGCTGGATTTGATACTGGGATTGTTGACAAAACAGTTAATCCTGATTTTACGCCCCAATCGCTCCCAACCGTAGTAGCTTACCAGCTCGGTTAAAATGGCTTCCAGGGTTTTGCCGTGCAACGGATTATTGGGTTGAGGGTTCATTTGACCAGGGTTTCGATGACCCAAATATACGCCAGGAATATCATACCGGCGTTTCACAGTCCAGACCGCTACTCGACCCTTCCTCCACCTGATGCAGGAAGGGTCAAACATCTTCTTCAGACGGTTGGTTACCAAATCGCACGAACCAAACCCACTTACCTGGTAGTATGTGACAAATTTGGCGTTTTTTACGTCTAAAAATTAGATTTTTGCTTGCTTTACCGACTATATGACTACCAAATTGTAGGCATATTACCCGTTTAACCAATTTGTATGTACCTGATTCAGAAAGCCGGACTACCCGAAAGTCGAGTCAACGATTACAAAATTTTTCTACCATATACTCGGCACGCATACTATATTTGACGCTTATATCTACCGTGACGTTTATGTACCCACCACAAGGGTGAACATTCTGACGACCTGACTATGCCTACTGCCGAACGCGAACGCATTTACGAACGAGCCGATAACAAAGGCTGGAAAAAATGGGGACCTTATCTTTCTGAACGTGCCTGGGGTACGGTTCGCGAAGATTATAGTCCGTATGGCGATGCCTGGAATTTTGTGTCGCACGACATGGCTCGCTCACGAGCCTACCGATGGGGAGAAGAAGGCATCGGTGGTATTTCAGATAACAAAGGGCACATTTGCTTTGCGCTGGCGTTCTGGAACCATAAAGATAACATCCTGAAAGAACGGATGTTTGGCCTTACCGGACCGGAAGGCAATCATGGCGAAGACGTAAAGGAGCTGTATTATTATCTGGACAGCACCCCTACCCACTCGTACATGAAAATGCTGTACAAATACCCCCAGCAGGAATACCCTTACAATCGACTGATTATCGAAACCATGCGCCGGGACCGGCAGGCCCCCGAGTTTGAGTTAACCGATACCGGGATATTCGACAAAAATGAATACTTCGATATTTTTGTTGAGTATGCCAAAGCCGATCAAAACGATTGGCTGGTCACTGTAACGGCGCATAACCGATCCGAAAGAGAGGCTCCGCTGACGCTTTTGCCAACCATCTGGTTTCGGAATACCTGGGCGTGGGGATACGAACAGTACAACACCCGGCCCATGCTGAACGGCATTGCCAACAACCAGATCGAGGTCAATCATAAGCAGTTGGGTAAGTACAAACTTTACTGCGAAGAGGCCGATGCCCTGCTTTTTTGTGATAACGACACGAATACCGAACGGCTGTATGGCCGACCCAATGTGGCGAAATACCCGAAAGATGGCATCAATAATTACATTGTTTCGGGGGGTAAAAAAGGATTTATCAATCCCAATCAGATCGGGACCAAAGCATCGGCCCAATACACCCGGAAGGTTCCGGCGGGTGGACATGTTCAGATCCGTCTTCGCTTTAGCGATCAGACCCACCTGACTCAGCCTTTCGCTGATTTTGATTCGATCTGGAGCAAAAGACTGGAGGAAGCCGACGCTTTTTTTGCCGAACTGCAGAAAAATGTAAAGGATACCGAATTGCAGGCCATTCAACGGCAGGCGTATGCGGGGATGCTCTGGAACAAGCAGTTTTACTACTACAACGTCAATGAGTGGCTCAAGGGCGACCCCAAAATGCCCGTACCGTTTCAGGGTCGTGTGTATGCCCGCAACGAGACGTGGCGGCATATGTACACCGCCAACATTCTCTCCATGCCCGACAAGTGGGAATATCCCTGGTTTGCGGCCTGGGATCTGGCCTTCCATACACTCACGCTGGCCCGACTGGACCCCCACTTTGCCAAACGCCAGCTAGCGGTTATTCTGCGGGAGTACTATATGCACCCCAACGGACAAATTCCGGCTTACGAATGGAATTTCAGTGATGTGAACCCACCTGTACATGCCTGGGCAACCTGGAAAGTGTATGAAATCGACCGGGACATGAACGGCGTGGGCGATGTCAATTTTCTAGAACGGGTTTTCCATAAACTCCTGCTCAATTTTACCTGGTGGGTCAACCGCAAGGACGTATCTGGCAATAATATCTTCGGTGGTGGCTTCCTGGGGCTGGATAATATTGGTGTATTCGACCGGAGTCAGCCGTTGCCTATGGGAGGCCGCATCGAACAGGCCGATGGCACAGGCTGGATGGCGATGTATACGCTCAATATGCTCCGAATTGCGTGCGAAATTTCCCTGACCCGGCCCAGCTATCAGGATATGGCCAGCAAATTTTTCGAGCACTTCCTGCACATTGCCTCCGCCATGAATAACCTGGGCGGCAAAAATATCAGCCTCTGGGACGAAGTGGATCAGTTCTATTACGACGTCCTGCATATGCCCGACCATAATGCCCGACTCCTGAAAATCCGGTCGATGGTTGGTTTGATTCCCTTATTTGCCGTCGAAATCCTGGATGAGGCTTTACTCTCCAAACTTCCTGATTTCAAACGTCGGGTAGAATGGGTACTCACCAACCGGCCAGACCTGGCATCGCTGGTATCGCGCTGGCACGAACCAGGTAAAGGCGAAACTCACTTGCTTAGCCTGCTACGGGGCCACCGGATGAAGATGATTCTGAAACGGATGTTCGACGAAACCGAATTTTTATCGGACTATGGCATCCGGGCCTTATCGAAACACCATGAAAAAAATCCCTACCAGTTTGAACTGAATAGCGAAATCTTCCAGGTCCGTTACGTAGCAGCCGAGTCGGAAATGAGCATGTTTGGTGGCAACTCCAACTGGCGCGGCCCGATCTGGTTCCCGCTCAACTTTCCCCTGATCGATTCTCTGCTGAAATTTTACCAGTATTATGGGGATGATTTCGAAGTGGAATACCCCACCAATTCAGGACAGGTCATGAGCCTGAAAGAGGCCGCCATGCATGTTACCGAACGGCTCATCAACATTTTCCGACGGGATGAAAACGGACGGATTGCCGCCTATGGAGCAGACAAAACGTTGCAGTATGACCCTAATTTCCAGGGCCTTTACCTGTTCTACGAGTACTTTAATGGAGACAATGGTATGGGGCTGGGTGCCAGCCACCAAACCGGCTGGACGGGGCTGATAGCCGATTTAATCGAGTATTGGTATAAATTCAAAGCCGAACGGGTTACCGCTGGTGTTGAGAAATAACTGGAAAGCCGGATCACCGTCCGGCTTTCGTTTTTTGATGTCGGGTAAAATCGTTTGTAAAGACCTATGCGCGTCTGTGTAGCCCAAACAAAACCAAAAGCGGGCGATATTCCACAGAATATCGAAGCTCACCTAACGCTAATTGACCTGGCGGTTGGGCACAACGGCGACCTGATCCTTTTTCCAGAGCTTTCTCTAACTGGCTATGAACCAACACAAGCCAGCCAGCTAGCCACTACGCCCGACGATACCCGGCTGGATGTCTTTCAACAACGCAGTACACTGCATAACCTGACCATAGCGGTTGGAATCCCCACCAGGGTCCCGGACGGGATTTGTATCAGCCTGGTTGTTTTTCAACCGGATACCCCCCGACAGGTTTATTCGAAACAGTATTTACATGCCGATGAAGAGCCTTATTTTGTGCCTGGCCAACCGTTGACCGAGTTAAGTGTATGTACTCATTCAGTAGCGCTGGCCATTTGCTACGAATTATCCGTTCCGCAACATGCGCAGGCTGCGGCCGACCGTGGCGCCAATCTCTATCTGGCCAGTGTAGTCAAATCCGTGAACGGGATCGATAAAGCCCTGACCCGATTAGCGGCTATTGCCCAAACGTATTCCCTGCCCGTATTGATGGCCAACTCAGTGGGTCAGGCCGATGGAGACGAATGTGCCGGGAGATCATCCGTCTGGAACGCGTCAGGAATTTTGATCGGTCAACTCAACGGTACAGACGAAGGACTACTTCTGTTCGACACCTACACCCAGGAAGCCATGGCCCTGCCGCTTCCATCTGCCCGCGAATAAAAAAAACGGGCGACCCGTACTGGCCGCCCGATGAGCTAGAGGATCAATCCGCTTCGCCGGAGCATTGCTTTGGGGGATGGTTCACGACCCCGGAATTTCTTATAAAGTTCCATTGGTTTTTCACTACCGCCTTTTTCCAGTACATTCTTACGGAAGCTATCGGCAGCTGCTTTATTTTCCAGGCCACCTTTTTCCTTGAAAAACTCAAACGCGTCGGCATCCAGTACTTCACTCCATTTATAGCTGTAATAGCCGGCCGAATAGCCTCCCGCAAAAATGTGCGAGAACGCCGGACTAAAGGCTACTCCATCTACATGTGGAAACAGATTAGCTACCGAGTCGATCTTGTTTTCTACCTGCGAAATGCTTTCGCCCGTTGGTTTCTGACTGTGATAATACATATCGACCAGCCCGAACCGTAACTGACGCAGGTTAGCCAATCCGGCCAGAAAGTTCTGACTGGCCCGAATTTTTTCGATCAGTTTGTTCGGAATCACTTCTCCGGTTTGGTAGTGTTTGGCAAAGAGCTTTAGTGCTTCAGGATCGTAACACCAGTTTTCCATGACCTGCGAGGGCAGTTCTACGAAGTCGCGGGGAACACTCGTACCGCTCAGACTTTCGTAGGTTCCATTGGCCAGCATGCCGTGTAGGCCATGTCCAAACTCATGAAACAGCGTAGTCACTTCGTAGAAGGTCAGCAGCGAAGGCTTGGATTCGGTAGGCCGGGTGAAGTTACAGACATTGACAATATGCGGACGGATGTTTTCTCCATTCTCCACTTTTTGTCCCTGCACGTCGTTCATCCAGGCACCGCTACGCTTCCCCGGACGCGGGAAATAATCCCCATAGAACACGGCCAGGAATTTCCCGTCTTTGTCGAACACGTCGAAGGTTTTCACTTCAGGGTTATAGACCGGAATATCCTTGCGCTCCTTGAAGGTGATGCCATAGAGTTTGTTGGCAACCGTAAATGCTCCGTTTAGCACATTTTCCAGTTTGAAATATGGCTTCAGGGTTTCGTCGTCCAGATCGTATTTCTCTTTCTTCAGTTTCTCAGCATAGTAACTGTTATCCCAGGCCTGCAATTTATCCTCGTTAAAGCCATGCGCTTTGGCATAGGTTGTCAATTCGGCCAACTGACGTTCGGCGGCCGGGCGGGCATAGGTTACCAGCTCATTCAGGAAACTCTGAACTTTATCCGTCGATCCGGCCATACTTTCTTCCAGCACAAAATCAGCGTGGGTCTTGTAACCCAGCAGGTTGGCCCGTTCGTAACGAAGGTTTACAATCTTCGCAATGATGGCTGAGTTGTCGTTTTTATTGCCCTGAAAGCTGCGGCTGTTGAAGGCCATAAACAGCTTTTTCCGCAACTCCCGGTTATCGGCATATTGCATGAACGGTCCATAGCTGGGAGCCTGCAAGGTAAATACCCACCCCTCTTTCCCTTTCTGTTTGGCCGTCGCTTTAGCGGCTTCCCGAACATAATCAGGCAACCCGGCAAGGTCTTTCTCGTCGGTGACCTGCATCAGGTATTCGTTGGTTTCGTTCAGTACATTCTCGCCAAACTCCAGCGACAATTGCGACAGTTCTTTATCGATTGCCCGTAGGCGTTCTTTGGCTTTTTCATCCAGATTGGCCCCATTGCGCGAAAAGCGTTTGTACGTTTTTTCAAGCAGCATGTCCGCTTCTGGATTGAGTTTCAGGCTGGCCCGTTGGTCATAGACGGCCTTAACGCGGGCGAACAGCTTCTCATTCAGGGCTATGTCGTTTCGGTATTCGCTCAGCATGGGCGAAGCTTCCTTCACGATTTTCTGCAACTCTGGGGTGGTTTCGGCACTATTCAGGTTGAACAGTACCGAGGTGACCTTACTAAGCAAATCGCCCGAACGTTCAAGGGCAACGATCGTATTGTCGAAGGTCGGCTTAGCAGGGTTATTCACAATGGCGGTTACATCCTTACGGCCTTCAACCATGCCTTCTTTTATGGCTGGCAGGTAGTCGGCATTGGTGATTTTGTCGAATGGGGCCGTCTGATGAGGGGTTGTGTAGGGTACTAAAAATGGATTCTGCGACATTTTAGGTTGAGGGGGCGATGGCTGAGCAAACGCAATGGATGCGCTTACCGCCAGAAACATGCCCGTTAGTTTCATCTGTTGATGGTTAAACATATAGATTTGCCAAATGAGTTTCCGGGAAAAATACAAAATAAAGACACATTTGTCAACGCGATGTTGCATGAGCGGTGTGCGGGCTGGAATAGCGGAATGAGGAGCAGCGCTGAATCGATGGGTCCGTTTTTTGCCACCCTTACCCCACAAAAAAAGCCGACCAAACTGATCGGCTTTTTCAACACTCCCTTCCTATACTCAATACCCATAGGGTCCATTACCGTAGCCATTGTTATACCCTCGTCCGCGACCAGCCGAACGCTCATACGGACGCATACGAGCCATGACCTGGTCGCGCTGGTCGGGCCGAAGTACGGCCATCATATCAAAAAACTGCCGTTGACGGGCCTCCCGGAAGAATGCCCGCTGGCGTGGATTGCGGGGGTCAAGGCCCTGAGTTTGCTGGTTGAAGCGATCCCGTATCCGACGAATTTCGCGCTCCTGCCGACGATTCAGCCCCAGTTCACGATCCCACCACTCCAGGTGACGGTCGAACTGGTAGTCGTCATAATCATAGTTGTAATTGGGCTGACCATATCCCTGTCCATATCCTGGCTGATTATATCCTGGTTGCTGCGGAGCATTCGGATCGGGGTAGCCATAGCGCTGGGCAAACGAACCAGTGGCGAACAGAGCAATCAGGGTAGCGGTGGTGAACAGTACTTTTTTCATGGCAGTTACTTGTTTTCAGGTTGTATTTGTCCCTTTGAGCAACTCCCCACGAAATGGTTTAATTTTTTCTCTAAAAAAGGCTAAAATCTTTCAGATAAAGGTTAGCCCTCAACGGCTATGGCTGATAAAGGCCTGTGCCTCAACCTTCATCCGGTTCAAACAGATTCTGTGTAGAGGTTATTAATAGTTGTACTCGGCAACTTTCCCTTTTTTCTGCTGCGTCAACACCTGAGTGTATTTTTCCCGATCGAACTCGTTCTCATTGTTGGCAATAAAAATCGTAGCCACTGTATTCCCGATGATGTTGGTAATCGAACGGGCTTCCGACATAAACCGATCAACTCCCAACAGCAGCGCCAGGCCTTCGACGGGGATAACCTTTATGGCCGTAAGGGTACTCGCCAGCACAATAAACCCGCTGCCTGTCACGCCTGCAGCCCCTTTTGAGGTTACCATCAGAATCCCGATAATGGTTAGTTCCTGGCCGAGCGTAAGGTCTACGCCAAATACCTGCGCCAGGAAGATGGTGGCCATGACCAGATAAATGGTGGTTCCATCCAGGTTAAACGAGTAGCCCGCCGGAACCACCAGGCCCACCACCGATCGGGAACACCCCAGCGTTTCGAGCTTATCCATGATCTGTGGCAGGGCTGATTCCGACGACGATGTACCGAGAACGATCAGCAGTTCTTCCTTAATAAATGTCAATACGGCCCACAGGCTGATTTTGTAATAACGCATCAATAGATTCAATACCACAAAAATGAACAGGATCATGGTGGCATATACCGTCCCCATGAGTTTGGCCAGGGGGAGCAGTGTGCTCAGACCGTATTTCCCAATAGTAAACGCCATCCCACCGAAAGCTCCCAGGGGAGCCAGTACCATGACCACACTCAGAATATTGAAAAACACTTTTGAAAGCCGTTCAAAACTCTGAATCAGCGGTTTTCCGGTTTCTCCCATACGGGTAAGCCCAACACCGAAAAGGATAGAAAACACCAGCACCTGCAAAATATCGCCCTCGGCAAAGGCTTTGATGGCATTGCTGGGCACGATGTGCAGAAAGAATTCGGTCCAGTCCATTCCGGCCCCCTGCTCAGCGTATTTACTAATATCTCCTCCTTTCACAGCCGTTGTCTGAACCCCTTCGCCCGGGCGAATCAGGTTGGCGAGTATCAGTCCGATGGCGAGCGCCCCCGTTGTAACGATCTCAAAATAGAGCAATGCCTTTCCGCCTACCCGACCCACTTTTTTCAGATCGCCCATGTTACTGATTCCTAACACGATGGTCAGAAAAATAATGGGTGGAATCACCATCTTGATCAGGCTGATAAACAGGTCGCCCAGGGGCTTGAGTTTGGCGGCCGTTTCAGGAAAGAAATAGCCTGTCAGAATACCGAACGTGATGGCAATCAGAACGCGAAAGGTAAGATTATTGAGAAGTTTCATAGAAGATAGGGAGAAAAAGAGCAACGGAAGGCGGCAGAGAAGTCGGCGTCCTATAGCTTCAACACCTGATGTTTGATATCCCGGATACGGTCGTTGAAGTTCAGATTCGGGAAATCGATGTGGGGAACCAGAATGGTTTGAAGGAGTTCGGTGACCCGCTCATCGTGCGGAATACGCTTGCCCGAAAGGACACTTACGTATTTCGACGTAACCCAGAGTACATTTTTGAGCTGTGTTTTCCCATCGTCGGTCATGATGTACTCCGTAACGGTGGTATCTTCATTAAAATAGATGAGCCGGGACATGATCCGAATCCATTCACTCACCAATGCGGGCCGGATGTAGGCAATCTGATGCTGGTAAACGACCCAGCTTGTTTTTAACTCCCGAAACAACTGTCCAGGACTGAAATCGTAAAGTTTAGCAACCTGGTCTTCGCGTGCATTAAAGTAATAATCGAAGTATTTGGCATTGTTGAGGTGTTGCAAAGGATCACAGTCCTGAAACCGAATAATTACACGCGATTCGGTTTCGGTTGGGTAACTGCGATTGGGGTCACGATGAAACATAGTCTACATGGCACCGGCCACCCGGCGGGATTTGTATGATTTTATGGATTGCTTTGATTTTTGTTGTAAAGAATGGCCTGAAGCATCATCCAGAGTCAATGTTAAACAAAATCCGGCAAATCAGTTTATTCATACAAATCCCGGTACAGAATTTTTATGCAATATTTACGTTAGTACAGCAAAAAATACTGATTTCATCAATTCCTAAGCACTTATGAAGATTTTGCGTTCTCTTCTGTCGCTGGCCATACTGGTATTCAGTCTCACTGCGTTTACCCCTGCCGACGATTCGGAAGCGGTGATCGGCACCTGGCTCAATGGCACAAAAAAAGGACATGTTCAGATTTATAAACAGG
The DNA here is from genome assembly GCF_000374025.1 of Spirosoma panaciterrae DSM 21099. GTDB lineage: Bacteria > Bacteroidota > Bacteroidia > Cytophagales > Spirosomataceae > Spirosoma > Spirosoma panaciterrae. The sequence goes on from NZ_KB893186.1 coordinate 53,073, forward strand.
GGGGCACCTATTTTGGCAAGCTCGTCTGGCTAGGGCAACCTACCGATCCGGCAACGGGCAAGCCCCGCACCGATGAAAAAAACACGGATGCTTCCAAGCGCTCTCGTCCACTAATGAACATGGTCCTGATGTACAATTTCAAGTACGATGGCGGCAACGTATGGGCTGATGGCAAAATTTACAATCCCGAAGATGGGAAAGAGTACAACTGCAAAATGACCCTTCAGGACCCCAATACGCTCCTGGTTCGCGGCTATGTGGGTATTTCGCTACTGGGCAAAACCCAAACCTGGACACGGATAAAATAGTCATTGATTGTCATTGGCGGTCATTCGCTTCGCGTCGTTACCAGTCAGCAATACCCGATTGGTGGTGGTTAGGGCATGACGTAAAAGACTATGAATGACCGTTGATGACGCCAAGCAAATGGCCAACTCTACGCTTATCATTGGTGCCGGCCCGGCTGGATTAGCCATAGCCGGACGACTGGCACAAAAGGGTATTTCCTGTACCCTACTGGAAGCCAGCGACCATATTGGATTTTCGTGGCGAAACCACTATGATCGGCTGCATCTGCATACGGTGAAAGAATATTCGGCCTTACCCCATATGCCGCTTCCGGCCCGTTATCCGACGTACGTTTCGCGGCTGGAATTCATTGAGTATCTCGAACAATACGCCGAGCGGTTTTCCATTCAACCGCTTTTTAATCAGAAAGTAGTCAGTATTCAACGCAATCCTACACCGGATGGTCTCTGGCGGGTTCAGACCGAAACGGATACGTTTACGGCCGATGAGGTGATTGTAGCAACCGGTTATAATCGATCCCCCAATATTCCTGACTTACCAGGTCTGCGCAATTTCCGGGGTATCCTCTGGCATAGCCATGAGTACAGAAACGGGGCTGCTTTTCGAAACGAGCATGTTCTGGTCGTAGGCATGGGCAATACGGGTGCCGAACTGGCGTTGGACTTACTTGAACATGAAGCCTTTCCGGTTATATCCGTACGAAGCCCGATCAACATTATCCGGCGTGATATATTCGGTCGGCCAGCACAGAAGACGGCTGTTCTGCTCAGTAAACTCCCGAACTGGCTCTGCGATCGGATTGCTGGTTTTACCCAGAAACTGACCGTTGGCGATATGTCGGCCTACGGGTTGGGCAAACCCGCACACGCCCCTACGTACGACAACCGGCGTGGGAAAACCCCCGTAATTGATATTGGGACCATTGACCAGATCAAAGCGGGAAAAATTACGGTAGTATCTGGTATCGAACGCATCCATGCCAAAACAGTCACCTTTACCGATGGTCGGGAGCTTCCATTCGACGGGATTATTCTGGCAACGGGCTACAGACCCGGGCTTTCCGCTTTTCTGGATCAATCGATAACGACTAAAATTCTCAATGAACGGGGCTACCCAAAAAACCTCTGGTTCGATGAACCCGATTTGAAAGGGCTTTATTTTCTGGGCTTCACAACGCCCCGTGCAGGGGTTCTTTTTCACCTGAACATCGACTCGGAACGCATCACTGAACACATTGCTCAAAACAATTCTTAGGCTGCCTAGTTTATACAGTACTATCCGAGTTATCGAGATCAGTAATGAGCAGATTGCTTATCGACTGATTCCGACATCTCAGGAAACTCTCAATTTTACAACGTTATAACCACGGTAATCATGAACGAGACTACATTAAAAGGCTCCTGGAACGAACTGAAAGGCAAAATCAAACAAGCCTATGGCGACCTCACCGACGATGATCTAACCTATCAGGAAGGTCAGGAAGACGAAATGTGGGGCAAAATCCAGCAGAAAACGGGCAAGACGAAAGATGAAATCACGAAAGCAGTAGCCGATCTGTAATTCATACCGCTCTACTCCCCTACATAACCCGATTTTGTTATGTAGTTTTTTACCGCCAGTGGCCAGTAACGTATTCGATAATACGTTACTGGCCACTGGCTTTTTTAGCAATACGTCGATTCGCTCCGAAAAATAGCTCCTATTTAGTAACTTGTCTCCCAGAGTTGACAACCTGTAGGTCATTTGCCTGTTCGGTTCTACTACTAACTACAAGTTAAATAGCCTGTTGGAAACACCTGTTGTCTTTATTATTTATAATCGTCCGAATAAAACCCGACGCACCTTCGAGGCTATTCGGGCCACCAAGCCCGCTTGTCTATATGTGATTGCCGATGGACCAAAAGATGCAGAGGATGCGTTGCGCGTTCGGCAGGCCCGGGCTATTACGGAACAAGTTGACTGGGCGTGTCAGGTTCATCGCATCTACGCTTCAGAAAATCTAGGCTGTGGCCCTCGGGTAGCCAGCGGCCTCGATCTGGTCTTCAGCGAATGCGACAGGGCCATCATTCTGGAAGACGATATTCTGGCGACGCCGGCATTTTTTACGTTTTGTGAACGCATGCTGGCGCGTTATGAGACTGACACCCGAATGATGTCGGTGACCGGCTGGAATGGACTGGTCACGTATCAATCAGACACCTGCGATGCCTTTGTGAGTCAATTTTCGAGCATATGGGGCTGGGCAACCTGGCGACGCGCCTGGGCCATGTATCAATATCAGCCCGATTGGCCGCTCGAGGCATTCGACAAACAGATGCAGGCTTGCTACCCAGACCCTTTTCGACCTAAACTTCAACGGCATAAATACATTCACCGATTCTGGAATCAGTATAAGGTCTGGGATCTTCAATGGGCCATGACAATCGGTATGCATCACGGTTTCGTTATCACCCCCACGGTTAACCTATGCCAGAACATCGGCTTCGATCAAGAAGCCACGAACTTAACCGCGTTTAACCTCCGGGGGCTTTTCCCGGCGTTTAATCCCAATTATGTCCTAAGCCCGTTACGTGTGCAGGAGGATCATGGACCTGTTCAGGACTGGTATGATTATAGCCTGCTGCTCTTGACGCTTTTCACGCAGTATCAGGACATTCGGAAATTAGCCCTGCTGCATAAACACCCCCAATTTATTCCCAAACATCAGAACCGGGTGGGCTGGGAAAGCTTGTTGCAACCCTTCAACGAACCCGAGCGGTGTCTGCAAATCCTAACGCATTTGGAAGGGTACATTACGCATTCTGAATTAACCAAGTGTAAAGACGTTTTTCAACGACTTATTTAGCCAGCATGGTCCTTTCTACCATTATTATTTGTCGTAATGCCCGACCTTTTATTGAAACCTGCCTGAACAGTGTCAGGAGTCAAACTCATACGCCCGACGAAATCCTGGTTGTCGACGGAAATTCTGAGGATGGTACCATGGAATGGCTACGGCAACAGACGGATATCATACGTATATCCCAGACAGGTAAAGGCATAGCCAATGCCCGCAACACAGGTATCCTGGCCGCTGGCGGTGATTACCTGGCTTTTCTGGATGCCGATGATGTCTGGGAACCGGAAAAGCTGGCCCTTCAGCTGGCGCTGCTCCGTCAAAACCCGAATCTTCGGGCCGTTACTACCCTATTAACCAAATCAAATGATCCCGACCGAACCGAATGGGTAGCCATGACGCCCGGCGGCTTCCTGTTCAACCGGGACGTCTTCGATCGCTTCGGACTTTTCAACGAAGAATGGATGGTAGCTTCTGACCATGCGTGGTTTATACGGGCTATTCGGCAGGGGCTTACCTATGAAGTTGTCCCACAAGCGCTTCTCCAGAAAGGTATGCATGACCAAAATCTGTCGATTGCCCAACAGAAACGCTACCGATCCGAACTGTTGACCATCATGCGACAACAGCAAGCCTATTAATGCAATGCTTATGAAGATCCTTTATGTCATTCCAAGAATGACTCATGGGGGCGGAATGCCGGTTGTTCTGACAGAAGTAAAAACGATGCGACAGCTTGGGGCTGACCTCACGGCTACGGTTCTTGTGCTGGAGAAAGGGATCAGCACGCACCTGATGGCTGGAGCGGTAGCTGTGGGAGTAAAAGTGTTGGTGGCCCCGTCGCCGATCCTGGTCAGTAAACTCGTTGGTCAGGCCGATGTTACGGTGGTTCATTACTGGAATTGCCCCTCTATGTTCCGGTTTTTCCGGCTACTAGCCGACACACAGGTTCCCCATCGTCTTTGCCTTAGCGTACGCGTAAACGGGTGTACATTACCTCAGGTTGTACCCCCGTGGGTGTATGCCACGGCTGATGGCCTGGTACGGCTTCACCCCCGTACGCCAACCTCTGCCCTTCGGCCGGGGATCGAAACGCTCACCATTCCAAGCTTAATTCGGTTCCCTGATCTTGATACGCCACCCGCACCGCCCGATTTTAGTACCTTCCGGTTATTTCATGCCGGAACGCTCAACTATTTCAAAACTCACCCGCAGCTAATTGCCCTGCACGAGGGTTTATCTATCGATTCGTATGGATTCGATATTTGGGGGAGCGGCATGGATACGCTGTTTGAACGCGATCTGGCGATGGCCCAACATGCTGTTTTCAGGGGATTTTCGGCCAATCTGTATGCCGATATGGCTCCTTACCATTTGCTTTGTAATCCACAAACGACCCTCTCCTACGGGTCATTCGACAAAATCATGTGCGAAAGCCAATGGATGGGCAAACCCGTGATCGTCCTGAAAAACAGCTACATAGCCGATCACATTCAGACCGACATCAATGGTCTGGTGGCAGAGGACGAATACCAGTACCGAGCCATGCTCGAAAGCCTGTCAGCCCAACCAGAGGCTTATAAAAAGCTATCAGACAGTACGTTGCAGTATACACGAAGCCAGTATAAACGTACCGACCATGTATCTTCGCTTATTGATTTTTATACGCGAATGAATCAAAAGCTCCCTACATCAGCCGATAGGGCCTGCATGCCTGATCAGCCGTCTGAAGCAGCGCTGGATGGGATGGGAAACTGGAAACAGCGACTGGCTGACGCCCCCTGGTCGCTCTCGTCCGATGAGCTAAATTACGCGTTGCGCTGTGAAGGTGGCCTGATTCACTTTTATAAAGCTTATCCTGACGACGCTGCACTACGTACACGGATAACTCAACTGCTGGCCCTTGAAAACTCCCTGGCTTCATGAAATTGACTATCCGATTCTGGAGACAGCATACGCATCTTCAACCTGGCCAATCTGTTGCGTTACTCGCCACGGGGATCGCGCAGGCCGTTGTGCTGCATCTGCTGATCAACCAGCATCAAGAAAGTTATAAAGGTATATTTATCCGGGGCATTTCGCTGATTGTACTGCCTTTTGCAGCCGCTTTCATAGCCAGCCGGATGGCCGCCTATACGACCAGCCAGTTGCAGTTAAAGGTACTGGATACGTTTTCCGGCACCCGGACAAATGATCTGGAACAGGTGCACACCAACGTATTTGGCAAAGCGGTAATCATTGACATGGAACATCTGTTTCAGTTCTGGCGCGAGCTTTTCGTCAACGTTGGATTTAATATCCCTGTCCTTCTTTACCTTCTATGGGCTTTACTGACAAAGAATCGAGTCGCTGAAATTAGTGGCCTGGTTGGCATAGCCGTATGCCTATTTGGATTTGCCTATACGGTAAATCGGTGGGTAAAACGCTACCAGCGCATACACAGTGACGCTTTTCTTAACCTGCTCGACCGCCTGCAGAATTATGTAGATAACGTGTTGCAGTTTCGTCTGTACCACAGCGAATCGAAGTACATCGATAGCCTCCGGAGCAACCTCACGAGTTTCAGTCGATTAACCGCCCAATTGAGTCAATATCGTCAGATGTATGCCACAGCAGTAGCTTCGGTCTTACTGGCTACCATCTGGGGTGGCTTATGGTTCCTGCAAACCAAAGCCGACCTATCCACTGCGGATCTGGCTGTTGCCACCCTGATTCTGTTGGAAACCAAGCGAATCACGGCAGAAGTTCTTGCCATTTTATATACCTTTCAGAAGGCCAGCGAAAGTGCGGAACGAATCCGTTATTGGTCGGATATGCCCCCCTCAACTGCGCCAGCGCCCCCAAAGGCTATGCCATTTACCGCCACTCACATTCAAAATCTAACCTTTTCCTATCAGGATCAGGCGCATACCATTCAGTATCCGGACCTTGCGATTCAGCCCGGCGACAAGGTGTGGCTGCAAGGCCATAACGGACGCGGAAAATCCACACTCTGGAAAATCCTGACGGGCCTGTACACCAACTCCGAAACAACCGTCTGGCTCGATAAGGCTCCCCGGCAAAGTGATGGTCGTACCCCATTCTGGCGTCATGTGGCTGCGGTTACCGAACCGCCACGTTGCTACAGCGGCTCACTCTGGGAAATCATCGGTAACTTCTCGGCCAACAGGGAAGAGGTCGTATGCTGGCTTTCTGACCACAGGCTTTTAGATTTCTTTCACACGTACCCAAACCAGTTGGACACGTATTATGATTCGGTCACGCGCAATTTATCGGCGGGTCAGTTAAAATGGCTGCTACTGGTTCAGGCTCTTTTCCAAGCGCCCGACTTACTGATTTTAGATGAACCCTTCTCTTCTCTGGATGCCAGTCGGCAGCAGGTTGCCCTTTTTCTGCTGGAGCAACTACCCGCTCAAATGACGTTGATTGTCATAAGCCACCATAAAATCCCAATTGACTTCACGAAAACTATCCCGTTGTAACCATGCACTGTTTGCCTAATCCGTCCCAGCAAGTACTCGTAAAGGCTGCTCTATGTGCTGACCCCGTCGCGGGGTATGACGATTTTCTGGCCTGGCAGGCAACAACCGACTTTCAGGGTGTTTTGCCTAAATCGGTGATTCGGTTGTTGCCTCAGATCTGGCATACCTACAAAGCGCAGTTGAAAACCAATCCGTACCGAGATCGACTGGGTGGGCTTTACAAAAAAAGTTTGTACAATAATTCGCGGCTCTTTCAGCAACTGGGTCACCTCGTAGACGTTCTCGAACAAGGTCAATTTACCTATGCGTTTACCAAGGGCATTGCGCTCCATGCGTACGTATACCATGACCTCGGTTCTCGTCCGATGAATGATATCGACATTCTGATCGCCCCCAGCGACTTTAAACCGGCTCTCGATGCCCTGCTAGAACTCGGTTATGAACTCAAATACCCCAATTTATCCGTCGATACGTACATACGGGGGGAAATGCATGCCTGTACCCTAACGCATGATACCCTGAAAGACATCGACTTACATTATTACCCAGCTCCCTACCACACCACTCAGCTAACGAACGATATTTTTCTGAACGACGCCCAAATCCAGGCATTCAGAGGAATCCAGCTCCGGTTAGTATCTCCCCAAAAACTGGCGCTGTTTCTGTTGCTGAACTATCAGTTTCTGGATGAATGGCATTGGACCGTCGATTTTGTCCGGCTCTATCGATCCTACCCCATTTCACTGAACGACCTACGCCCGATAACCCAGCAAACCGGCCTCTACCAGGTCACCCAGGAACAGCTATCCTTTCTGTCAACTCTCTGCCCAATAGAGGTTTCAGAAATAGATTTTTACGCAAGTCAGCCGGTATCTTTAACCAATCGGTTTCTGGTTCAAACGAAAACCTTTCGTGATTTGAAATGGCGATTAGGGGTTATAACAAACGCTAGCGGCCTTTCCCACCAGCAATCCCTGTCGATGGCCTTTTTGTACGCTAGCGTCCGCTGGTATTATCGCTCCCTTCTGCGAACGCCCCCCGCTGAGTTGGCAGGGAAAACCGTTCGATTTTTCCGCGATGTTCTGAATCTTTCCTGACGCAGCCTTCTTTCAGGAGGCTACAACCCCAGGGAGTCAACCCGAGCCTATTAGCTCGTTCAGGTAGGCATAGTTTTCTGCCCCATTTGGGGTTAGATTTACCTGGACGACGGGCAACGTTCGAACCATAGTACGAATTGCCTGCACACACAGCTGGCTGGTAGCCCGGTGCTGTACCGCAAAGGCGATGGACGAGGCCAGATAGGCAAAGCCAACTTGTGGCCCCACATGGGTGTGCGACAAGGTTCGATTGTGAAGAGTCAGGCAGAAAATAGACCGGATCGATGCCTGAGGCACAAACCGATCCGGACAGTGGGTCAGGGTGCTGAAAAAATATTTTGAATCCCCTTTTTGTTGCAACTGGCTGGCTGACAGATAGGGCGATAGAAACGAGAGTGCCTCTTTACGAATGCGAAACGAGGGGTAAAATCCATACACAGTGGTTGGATCGTTGGCCTGCAGAAAGCAAAAATCATCTGTAACGAATTGTCCTCCCTGCATCACCCAGGTAGCTGCCGTGGTCGATTTACCCGTATTTTGCTTACCTGGCAGGAGTACAAATTGATCGTTTTTTCCAATTACCGCAGCGTGTAGTGGTGTATATCCCTGTCGATTTAATACCTGAATGAGGAGGTTAAGAAATGGATAGCTGTACGTAAATACATCATCTTCCCATGCTGGCTGGGCAAAAAATCGGGCCGAATCCGTAGTTTGCGAATAGGCCAGAAAAAAACCGGCTCCCAAAAACAACCAATCTTCCCCGCGCTGAGACCAGATAACCTCCTCCTGCGTAAAATGAGCCTGCCAGTAAATAGCCCGGTACTGTATATACTCGGCTTCTGCCCAGTCGACCCAGACCGTACGTACTGCCTGCCTGGAAGGCCGCTGTTGCCAGTGGATGCCCGCAACTAGGCGCTGCACGACCGATTGTGGTGCTCGTATAGCCAGTTGAATTTGCCCGGGAAGTACCCAGAAGCCCTCTGTCATTTATTTCTTGTTCGGCCAGCCCAGATCAGAAACATCATGAATTGGGTCTAGCTTGATTAAATCACTGACATCATCGAATTTTTCAAGAATGGGCATCTCCTGCATTGTTAATGAACTCAGGTCAGGCTGAACTGAAGGGAGCATGTCTGTTGGAATAAGGATATCCTCGGCAAGGAGCTGCGCCAAAAAATCGTCTACGTTCCGGCTCCATTCAGGATTAGCCCTGCTTACCAGAAAATCCTTTATATCTTCCGTTGAGCATCCGTTCTGGAATACCCGCAAAATAGCTGGTCCCGAGCCTTTCAGCGTGTAGTAGACCCCACTCTGCATATGAATCAGCACAATCTCTTCGTCGAAATCCTCAAAATCAAATGTCGTATTATTAAAAATAGCTACCATAAAAAGAGGCAAATGGAGTAGGGTATGTATGAACAAATGCCCCGAAACTAGCCATAAATCTGGACTTACCCAAAATCTATGACCCGTCAAGACCTATCCGGCTATGCGTCTGTACCTATGATCTGTATCCGATGATGGCTGTTGTCAATCCATCAGGTATGGAGATCAAATAATTTGATTAAGTTTACACAAAAAACCTAAGGATTTATACTCAATTTGTCCATATGAATGGCAGACATCTGGTTAGCCTTCTAACGACAATTTTATTCATAGCCGTCGTTCTCGAAGCTTGTACGAACCCAGATCCCAACTCCGGTATCGATCCCCTACTGAGTACGCCGACCCTGCCGGATATAACCACGGCACCCGTCAGCAACACCCTAACCAACGACACCGCGTTGCTCGGCCAGGCTTTGTTTTGGGACCCCATTTTATCGGGCAGCAAGGATGTGGCCTGCGCTACTTGTCATCATCCTCACAATGCCTATACGGATGGCTTAGACCTCTCCTTGGGAACGAATGCGACTGGCTTTGGCCAAAACCGACAGTTTCGGTCGCCCAACGACATACCCGTTAGCAAACGTAATGCACCTACCCTGCTCAATGCGGCCTTCAACGGCATGGACAGTAACGGCAATTATGACCCTTTAACAGCCCCTATGTTCTGGGACTCCCGTACGCAAAGCCTGGAAAACCAGGTAAAAGGCCCTTTATCGACCTTCGAGGAAATGCGTGGACACGCGTATAGTGAAACCCTCTCGCTCGACAGTCTGGTAGCGCGGCTGTCAGCCATTCCGGAATATCAGCAACTATTCCAGAAGGCTTTTGGCAATGGCCCAACCATTACCCCCTCCAAAATCGGCAAGGCAATTGCAACCTTTGAACGTACGTTAACGGCCATGAATTCGCCCTACGACCGCTACCTGAGAGGAGAGAAAACGGCTCTGAACGACCAGCAACTTCAGGGTATGCTCATTTTCAAGGACGAAGGCTGCCACCTGTGCCATGCAGGCCCCATGTTTTCGGACTACAAGCTGCACATATTATCGGTACCCGATAACCCCAAACTGGCCAGTACGGATGCAGGTGCGGGAGGTACGTATGCCTTTCGGACGCCCTCGCTGCGAAACGTTGGGCAGACGGCGCCGTATATGCACAATGGTGTCTTTCAGACCCTAAAGCAGGTGCTCAAATTTTATGATGACATCGGCGAGCCCATTTCCCAGAATCCGCATGTACCCGTACAACAATTAGACCCTAAAATACAGCGAATTGCTCTACGCGATGCCGAGCAGGATCAACTGATTGCCTTCCTGAACGCACTGTCCGATCCCGGATTCGACAAGTTCATCCCCACCCGCGTTCCCAGTGGCCTCCAGCCGGGTGGCACGATCAAATAACCCTCACGACTTTCTTCAGTAAACGATCCGTCTCGAATCTGGCTACCTCCCAACGACGCATCGATTCATAGGAATTTCTAGCCGCTTAGTTTATCATTTTTTCTGTTTCACCTAAACAAATCGGCACCATTCAAAAAAACTCATTTCCTTTGGGCATTCATTCGCTACGCCCATGAAACGGCTCATTTTCATTTACTTACTTATTTACTCAATCACCAGTCAGGGACAAACCGTAGTCGCGTCGGTGCAGGAAGCGCTGGCGTTGGCCCGACGAAACAACCCTGATCTGGTTAACGCTCGGCAGAATCGACTGGTACAAGGGCAACAGCCATCGGCAACTCGGGCTGCGCTGCTTCCTCAGGCGCGGTTTTTCACCAATTTCGATTATAATTTTTCGCTACCTGTTCAACTTATTCCGCTCGTTCTCCTTGGAGGGCCTGCGGGAGAGTACCGTAGTGTGCAGTTCGGACTACCCTATGTGCTCTCAGCGGGGGCAGAGGTAACAGTTCCCGTCGTCAATCGTCCTGCGCGTGCTGATCTTGGTATCACGGAACAAAACCTACGGATTACCGATCATCAGAATCTGGTTTTGCAGGATGAGGTGTCTACACAAACGGCGCGCGTTTACCATGCTACCCTCCTCACGAGTGCTGCCATTCGGCTCACCCAGCGCAACCTCTCAGCCGCTGACACACTCACCCAGATTGCCCGCGACCGACTCGACAAAGGGCTGATCGAACCCCTGGAATACAATCGCATCCGGTCGGTACAACTGACCACCGCCGATGTATTGTACCAGAATCAACTGGCCTACATCCGCAACCGGAATCAACTTAAGCTCATACTGGGATTGTCTCTTTCTGATAGCCTGATTTTGTCGGAAGATTTAGCCAATCGCCCAGCCAGTATACCCGTACCAGCTACAGCACTATCGTTTATGGAACGGCCTCAACTGACCTTACAACAGGCACGGGTCGAGTTATCAAAGTTGCAGCTCACCCGCGAAAAGCTGCAACGATGGCCAACGCTATCGGCTTATGGACGCTATACGCAACAGGCACAACGAAACGAGATCAATTTCCTGAACTTTAGCCAGCCCTGGTACGAGATCGGGGTAGCCGGGCTCCAGTTCAACTGGCCGATTTATTCGGGTGGACTGCGTACCAGCAACCTGACCCGTGCCCGCCTACAACTCAAAGCGGCTGAACTGGCTCTTGATTATGAGCGGAACAAACAGCAGACCGATAACGAAGACATTCGCAATAGCTATAACCAGGCCGCCCGTTCGCTGGACCTGAATCGACAAAACTATGAACTCAGTACTCAGAATGTGCAGATTGCCCTGATCAAATATCGTTCCGGCCTGTTCGCTTATGATCAGTATCTGAATGTGTTCAACGAAGCTCTGACTGCCCAGAACCGCTATCTGAACAACCTCTCGAACGTATTCATTAACCAAACCATCCTTCAAATACGAAGTGGACAATAAACGGGTTTACTACCTGCTCTTTTCAGGGTTTTCGGTCTGCCCTAGCCCCATTACTCGCTTAGCCCTGTAAACCCGAATCGGTGACTTGTAAACCACCCAAACCCCATGAAAACTACACGTTCCCTGTTGGTATCTTTCGTTATACTCACCGCCTGCAAACACGGTACGGATGGCCTCTCGCCCACCTATCGGGATTTGACCGAAGCGGTGTATGCGTCGGGCAATATCTACCCACGCAATGAATACACCGTTACGGCCGATGCGGCTGGTATTTTGCAGAAGAGGCTCGTCAATGAAGGCGATTCCATTCAGCAGAACCAACTCTTGTTCGTTCTCGAAAGCGCAACGGAAGATGCCCGTCAGCAGGCGGCTGCCAACGCGTACCGACAGGCTCGCGCCAACCTGGGGCCCAATTCGCCCGTACTGGCCGAACTGGAAGCACAGGTACGCAATGCCCGTACCCGGCTCACCAATGATTCGATCAACTACAACCGCTTTCGGGAATTATACAGCCAGAATGCGACTTCAAAAGCGGAACTCGAACGGGCTGAACTGAATTATACCCTATCAAAAAATAACTTTCGGGCTCAACTCAACACCTTACAGCGAAGCCGGGATCAAATTCAGCTCGATGTGGCCAATAACCGCAGTCAGCTGGTTTCGTCGGAAGAAGCTGGCCGGAATACCCGCATTCGGAGTCTGCTGAATGGGAAAGTGTACGAAGTCTACAAAGATCCGGGCGAGGTGGTTCGGGTTGGTGATCAGTTGGCGCTGGTTGGTAGTGGCAATCATTTGTACGCACAATTAGCCGTTGACGAGAGTGACTTCGGTCGGATGCGCATCGGGCAGGAGGTGATTCTAAAAGCAGATGTGTACCCCGACAAGGTATTCAAAGCCCGCGTCAGTAAAATTTACCCCAAACTCAACCGAAGTGACCAGTCGTTCCGGGTCGATGCAGAATTTATAGGGGATCGTCCAGATGCCTATTACGGCCTGACTCTCGAAGCAAATATCATCATCAGCCAGAACAAGCATGTACTGACCATTCCTAAGTCGTACGTGGTTGGTACCGACAGTGTATGGATCGAGCAGGATGGCAAAAAGCAAAAAATTAAATTCCAGAAGGGAGCCGAAAACTTCGATATGGTCGAGGTGAAAGGGGGGCTGACTGAACAATCAAAATTGATTACCAATGAGTGAAGCCGGGAAAGAGTGTAAGAGCGGACTCTCCTCTCGACAGCTTTTCACTCTTTCGCGCATTGACTCTTTCGCTCTTTACTTATGGACATTCGAATTGCTTCCCAGATTGCCCAGACTCACTTACTGGCCAAAAAACGACAAACGCTAGTTGCGATGCTGGGGGTGACCTTTGGCATTGCCATGTTCATTACAATGATTTCATTTATGCAGGGCGTGAATCAGTTTCTGGAAGATTCGGCCCTGGATGCCAGTCCGCACATACGGCTGTATAACGAGGTCAATACGCAGCGTCCGAGTCTGATTGATCAACTCTATCCGGGCAAATTCAATGTTGTCTATCACCAGAAACCGAAAGACGAACTGGCCCGGATAAAGAATGGAATGACCATTGCCGAGCGTATTGAAAAGGAACCGGGCGTGCTGGGTGTATCGCCCCAGGTGGCTACGCAGGCTTTTTACAACAACGGCCCCATTCAACTCTCCGGGACGATTTCGGGGGTAGAGATTGATCGTGAAAATCGATTGTACAAATTAAACACCCGGCTCAAATCGGGCAGTTTACGCGGACTGGAAAGCAACCCGGATGGGCTTATTATGGGGGCCGTACTGGCCCGAAAACTCAATGTCCGGGTTGGCGACAAGGTTACGGTCACCACACCCATTGGTAGCACGCGGGTGTTGCGGGTGGTCGGCACCTTTGGTTTTGGCGTCGGCACGGTCGATAACACCAAAAGTTACGCCAACCTGTCGACGGTACAGGAGATGCTCCAGAAAGACCCCAGTTACATCACCGACATCCATATCAAGATGGTCGATCCACTGCAGGCGATCCCGTTTGGGCAACGGTTACGGGCTACGTACGGCTACTATACCGAAGACTGGGCAACAGCGAACACGGCCATTCTGGCTGGAGAAAAAATACGCAACGTGATGACGTTCGTGGTGTCGATGACGTTGCTGGTAGTAGCCGGATTCGGCATTTACAACATCATGAACATGACGGTGATCAACAAAATCAAAGACATCGCTATCCTGAAAGCTACGGGTTTCGACGGGCGAGACATCATTGCCATCTTTTTGCTCCAGGCCGTGTTTATCGGATTGTCGGGTGGGTTGCTGGGGTTACTGATCGGATTCGGACTGAGCTATATGCTGTCCATTACCCCGTTCGATGCCGGTGATTTCCTGAGTCTTAAAACATTTCCGGTCATTTTCGACCCGAAGTACTACGTCATGGGCATTTTGTTTGGGGTCATCACAACGGTACTGGCCGGCTTCTTCCCTTCCCGAAAAGCGGCCCAAGTCGATCCCGTGGCGATATTAAGAGGCTAATTATAAAGCGAGAAAGAGTGAATGAGCGAAAGGGCGAAAAGCTGACGCGAAGAAATTCACTCTTTCGCCCATTCACTCTTTCATTCTTTAAGTATGAATACGGTTCTTTCGGCCCAGCACGTCAACAAATACTTCTACGATCCGGAGAAATTTCAGGTATTGAAAGAGGTGTCATTCTCGGTTCAACAGGGTGAATTTCTGTCGATTGTGGGTAAGTCGGGCTGTGGCAAATCGACCCTTCTTTACCTGTTGTCAACCATGGATACAGACTACGAAGGTCAGATCGAAATGGCAGGTACGACGCTAAAAGGTCGCAGTCAGGATTTTCTGTCGCACTTCCGGAACGAACACCTTGGGTTTGTATTCCAGTTTCACTTTTTGCTCCCCGAATTTTCGGCTTTACAGAATGTGATGCTTCCGGGCCTAAAACTGGGCAAATACCCTGAAAAGGAAGTAGAAGAACGGGCTATGGAAAAACTGCGTTTGATCGGTATGGCCGATTATGCCCGTAAACCCGCCAGTAAACTTTCGGGAGGACAGCAGCAACGGGTAGCCATTGCCAGGGCGCTCATCAATGATCCGACGATTATTATGGGCGACGAACCTACGGGAAATCTCGACCGGGCCAACACCGAAAACGTATTCGAGATTTTTAGCGGTCTGGCCCAGAAAGGCCAGACCATCATTGCCGTTACACACGACCCCGATTTTGCCGCCCGTACCGACCGCGTTATCGAGATGTCGGACGGAATGATCATCGCCACCCATGAAAATAAAGTTCAATAAATACGTCGAGATCCTCCTGCTTTGGGTGGCTTTGGCGGGGGTTGTAGCTCGTCAGTGGATTATTCCAGAAATTACCTGGCAGCTACAGATGGGGCTTTTCCTGCTCTCGTTTCTGGTATTTAACATCATCTGGGTATTTCATTACTTTTTCAACGAGTGGCTCAACCAACGGTTACCGTTTGAAAAAAATGTTCGCTGGCGAATTGCAATCCAGCTGATTGGTGGTTGGGGGATTGTTAAAACGATCCTTTTCATAACCGGCTATTTCATCGTCAGAAAAGTTATCGGCGACATCCTGCCTGAGATGAATCCGTTTAACCGCTTTTCGGCGATCATCATTGTTGTGACCATTTTTCTGGTCAATACCGTGATTATCCTGGGGTTTATTGCCAGTCATTTGCTAAAACGGTGGCAGGAAAACACCATTCGTACGGCTCAACTGGAGAAAGAAAAAGTTCAGGTTCAGCTCGATAGTCTGAAGAATCAGATCAGTCCGCATTTTCTGTTCAACAGCCTATCGTCGCTCGATAGTTTGATCGATGACAACCCGACCCTGGCCCGGCAGTTCTTGCAGCAATTGTCCAAGGTGTTCCGGTATGTTCTCCAGCACAAAGACAAGTCGCTGGTATCGATCGAAACCGAACTGGCATTCATAACAAATTATGTGTCCCTGCTAAAAACCCGCTTCGACGGGGCGTTCAGGCTGGATTGCCAACTTCCCGACGACACCCTGGACTATCAGATTGTACCCGTTACGCTCCAGATTCTGATCGAGAATGCCATCAAGCACAATACCATCGACGCGAATCGCCCGTTGACGGTTACGATTCGTGCGAATGATGGATACCTGCTTATATCAAATCCAATTCAGCGAAAGCGCCAGGTCGAAACCTCCAATAGGCAGGGGCTGGAAAATCTGAAACTACTCTATAGTTACCTGAGCCCGCATCCAATCGAAATTGACGACGACGGTACAATTTTTCAGGTGAGCGTGCCACTACTTTCGACTGAATAACGATATTTCGGCTTTCAGCCGCGTACTCCATCAACCATGACCATCCTGCTGATCGAAGACGAGCCTCTGATTGCCCGTCAGCTTCAAAAACTGGTACAGCAGCTAGAGCCAACTGCTACCATCGATGGGCCTCTATCGAGTGTGCAGGCCATTTGTGCTTATTTTCAGTCGAATCGGGTTTCGGGACGGCCCTCACCCGATCTGGTCATTTCCGATATACAGCTTTCTGATGGGGTCAGCTTTGAGGCATTTCGTCAGATTCAGCTCGACACGCCGGTTATATTCACAACCGCTTACGACGAATACGCCATACGGGCGTTTAAGCTAAATAGCCTCGACTACCTGCTAAAACCCATCGATCCCGATGACCTGCAGGCAGCCCTGTCGAAATTCCACCGCTGGGCCCTACAGGGGGCATCGGGATTTGAAGACCATTTCCGTCACTTTCTGAATCATCTGTCCGACCAATCCACAACCCCTACCTACAAACGCCGGTTTTCGGGACATTATATCCGGCAGATTGTTTCGGTACCCCAGCAGGAAGTAGCCTGTTTTTGCCGTAATGAACTAATTTACCTTTATACAACCGACGGCCGGAAATTAATAACGGATTACAAAACCCTGGACGAATTGGAGGAACTGGTGGATCCTTCCCAGTTTTTTCGGGCCAATCGCCAGTATCTACTAGCGCTGGAGGCTATAGCTGGCTATAAACCCCTCGATAGCCAGAAGCTACAGATTCTCCTGAAGAGCCCCAACGACAAACTGGAACTGCTTGTCAGTAAAGAGAAGTCTACCCTGTTTCGACATTGGCTCGACGAATAACTCAGCATTTGTCACCTTTTTATTCTTAAAATTTCACAAATTCATTCATTGCATTTGATTTATTAATAACTATACATTTAGTTTGGGTATTCTTTCTATTCTTGCTATTTAAATAGTCCGATTAACAACTTACGAAGCCATCCATTGTATGCAACGGATCTGCTTTAGGGCTGTCTTTCCTGGACAAGGGCGCTAAGTATTTATGACCATTCATCCTTGCTTTTGGCAGGTATATACCAAGACCATTGACATTTTTCTCATTTATCTGTAACTAACCAATTCGTAATTAGAGTACCCTATATAACCGTATGTTTATGCGAAACAACATTACCAAGCCAGTTCTGAGTCAGGCTGGATGGCCCCGTTTGGGATGGTCCCGTGCGGGTTTTCTGGCTGCTGCGCTGCTGGTCGGTAGCCTCACTTCATCATCGGCCCAGGATAAGCTTCCCGAAGGCGTTACCAAAGGCGCATCGGTAGAAGGCATTACCGAATACAACCTGAAAAACGGCCTGAAAGTCCTGCTCTTTCCCGACCCGTCGAAGCCCACCATTACCGTCAACATCACCTATCTGGTCGGTTCGCGGCATGAAGGGCTGGGCGAAACAGGGATGGCCCACCTGTTGGAACACATGGTGTTCAAAGGCTCAACCAAACACACCAACATACCGCAGGAGCTGACCTCACACGGCGCCCGTCCGAACGGGACCACCTGGCTCGACCGTACCAACTATTTCGAAACGTTTGCTGCTTCTGACGAAAACCTGAGATGGGCACTTGACCTGGAATCGGATCGGATGGTCAATTCCTTTATTAAAAAGGAAGACCTGGCTTCTGAATTCTCTGTTGTGCGAAATGAGTTCGAAATGCGCGAAAACTCGCCACAGAATGTGTTGAATGAACGGGTGGTTTCGTCGGCTTACCTCTGGCATAACTATGGCAAATCGACCATCGGAAACCGCTCTGATCTGGAGAAAGTCCCCATTGAGAACCTACAGGCTTTTTATAAAAAATACTACCAGCCCGATAATGCGGTGCTGGTAGTAGCCGGTAAAATCGACGAAGCCAAAACGCTGGCCCTGGTCAACGAGTACTTTAGCGCCATTCCTAAACCAACCCGGCAGTTGCAGCCAACCTATAGCGTTGAACCTACTCAGGATGGCGAACGCGATGTGGTGCTTCGGCGCGTGGGGGATACCAAGGTTGTTTCGGCCCTGTACCACATCATGCCAAGCTCACATCCCGACTATCCTGTAATGGATGTGCTGATCGACCTGTTGACCGACGAACCCAGTGGCCGTTTGTATAAATCCCTGATCGAAACCAAGAAAGCCTCTCAGGAATACGGCTATTCGTTCATGACCAAAGATCCGGGCTATGCCTATTTTGCGGCTGAAATGCTAAAGGATAAATCCATCGACGAAGCCAAAACGGCCTTGTTGGGAACTCTTGATTCAGTAGCGATCAAAACCCCAACCAAAGATGAGGTAGAGCGGTCGAAAGCGAAATTGCTGAAGGATGTCGAACTGAGCTTTAAAGATGTGGAACGGCTGGGCCGTACGCTGAGCGAATACATCGCTACCGGCGACTGGCGTCTGGGCTTCCTGTATCGGGATGCGCTCGAAAAAGTAACCCCAGCCGATGTGCAACGGGTAGCCAAATTCTATTTCAAGCCTTCGAACCGCACCGTCGGCCTGTTCATTCCTGAGCAAAACCCAGATCGGGTCGATGTTCCGGAAGCGCCGAATGTGGAAGCTATGGTGAAGAATTACAAGGGCCGGGCCGCTATTGCCAGTGGTGAAGCGTTCGACCCCTCTCCTGCCAACATCGATGGCCGTACCCGTCGGGTAGAACAACCCAACACCATTGAATTAGCCCTCCTGCCCAAAACAACCCGGGGCAACGAAGTAAACGCCCGGTTGACCTTGCGCTATGGGGATGTAAACAGCCTGAAAAACAAAAGTGCGATCTCGGTATTCACCGCTTCGATGCTCGATAAGGGCACGACGACCCGCTCCCGGCAGCAAATCAAGGATGAATTTGACAAGCTAAAAGCACAGGTCAATATTTTTGGGGGTGGGAATCAGGTAAATGCCATTATCAAAACCAACAAGGAGAATTTACCTGCTGTGATCCGCATTGTGAGCGACATGTTGAAGCACCCCGCATTCGACGCCAACGAATTCGAGAAACTTAAGCAGGAACAACTGGCTCAGATTGAAGCCCAGCGTTCAGAACCACAAGCGCTTGCCTTTACGGCCTTCCAGCGTCAGATGAACCCGTATCCGAAGGATGATGTGCGGTATACCTCAACCCCGGATGAAGATGTCGCTGACGTGAAAGCGCTGAAACTGGACGAACTGAAGCAATTCCATAAGGATTTCTACGGCGCCCAGAATGCAACTCTGGCGGTAGTCGGTGATTTTGATGAAGCCAGCGTTCGGAAAGCCGTTATGGACGAACTGGGCACCTGGAAGTCGAAAAAGCCATTCAGCCGCCTGGTAAGCCCCTTCAACGATATCAAACCTACGCCACAAAGCATCGAAGCCCCCGACAAAGCGAATGCCTTTATGGTAGCGGGTGTGAACCTACCCCTGCGCGACGATGACCCGGATTATCCGGCGCTGGTTTTAGGCAACTACATGCTGGGGGGGGGCTTCCTGAACTCGCGGTTGGCCGTACGCATCCGTCAGAAAGAGGGGATCAGCTATGGGGTCGGCTCACAGCTACAAGCCAATCCGTTCGATAAAACGGGGATGTTTATGACCTACGCCATCTATAATCCTGAAAATGCAGAACGACTGGAAAAAGCGTTTCGGGAAGAAATGGACAAGGTGGTGAAAGAAGGCTTCACGGCCGATGAGATCAAAGCCGCCCGGTCGGGACTTTTACAATCGCGGATGGTAGGCCGGGCGCAGGACCCAAGCCTATCGGCCACACTCAACAATTACCTGTATCTGAACCGGACAATGGCCTGGGATGCCGATTTCGAGAAGAAATTAGAAGCTCTTACGCCCGAGCAGGTTAACGCTGCGATGAAAAAACACATCGACCCGTCGAAAATATCGATCATCAAAGCTGGTGATTTTGCCAAAGCCGCTAAGAAAGCAGCCGAAAAGCAGCCTGCTTCGTCGGTAAGTGGCGGTAAAAACTAGTCAGAACCGGGATTTATATGATTTAACTGACTGACCTTGCTTATGCCTTCAGTGAAGGCTGATAGAAGAAATCAAAGTCAGTCAATCGAATCAAATAAATCCCGGTTCTTTTTTAGACTTTATAACTATAAATTTCGTTATTTACCTAAAAAATCCGTTACACCATGCAAAAGCGCTTTTTACTACTATACTTTGGGCTAATGGGACTGACAGGCTTTGCTCAGCCCCGCGTGGTCTTTGTCCGTGATAAAACGCAATTAGGCGTTTCATTAGCTAATCTAGAGCATACTTTTCCACCGGCTACAGATAAGCTTATTGTCCAGGGAGGGAAGTCGGTACAGGTCAAAGGTGCCTTTACGGGTCGAACCAAACTGTATTTCGATAGTTTAAATGCTCAGCACCAGCAGTTTTTTACCTTTATCGAGCGAAATAAAAAGCGACTACCTGCACTTGGTCTTTTATGTAAAATCCAGGAATTCATTCGGCCTGATGGGTCTTATGACTGGGTATTTTGCCAGATTGAAGGCCCGGTGCTGACGAGTGAGCAGGAAGCCAAATTCATGGAGCTTTTGACGGAATGGTATAGTCAGCATCCATTCTCCCTGAAAACCGAATTAGGCTTTCACCGGGCTAGTTTTACAACGCTAGGCCAACCTCCTCAAAAGCGCACAGTCCGACGAGGACCAGGTATCATCAGTACAATCGAAGCTGCAGAGAAAACGACCCGGCCCGATACCGTAACTATGCTAGCCTTTAACCAGTTGGATCTTAGCACCATTCCCGAAATCGTGTACCGTTTTCCAAAGCTAGAAGAACTCGATTTATCGCGAAACAACCTGCACGAACTTCCAGCCCGACTAACGGCCGACATTCCAACCCTCAAACGATTAAGCGTGCTGTACAATGCCATACCAAACGACAGCGTATTCGTCACGCGCAATAAGCATTTGCGGTCATTAAATATTCAGGGAAACAAGTTGACAAAAATCCCTGAATCCATCCGTCAGAATCGACGCCTGGAAAGCTTGTGGCTGGGATATAATAAACTGAATGCCCTAACCGATGCCGATATTAAAACCCTTCGGCGAATACGTAAACTGACAGACCTGAATCTGTATAGTGTGGGACTGAAGCAACTCCCCGGTTCGATTGGGAAACTCAAGCGGGTTAAAGTGCTGGATTTGTATTACAACAAATTCATTGAGCTACCTCCGCAGATCGGCAAAATGAAGCGCCTGGAACAGTTGGCCGTTGCGCACAATGAACTACGAAACCTACCCATCGCCCTCACTAAACTACGCCGTTTGCAGGTATTATACGCCCACCACAACCACCTAACCCAACTCCCCGACGAATTCAGCCGCCTTCGGCACCTACGGGTACTGGATGTAGGCTATAACTGGTATGTATCGGTGCCAGCCGTGGTCGGTACGCTCTCGGCCTTGCAGGAGCTGTCGTTGAACAACAATAACCTCCACGAATTTCCGTCTATGCTGCTTTCGCTCAAAGGGCTAAAAAAGGTTTTTATGGGTAGCAATCCCTTGTTCGGACAGGAAGCGATGAACAGTCCGTATGCCCCTCAAATCAAGCAGTTAGAAGCAAACAGCACGGAAGTATCGTATTGATTGTCAGGAAGAGGACGCTCCTTTTTTCAGATACCTAAACTGCTATTGTTCATACTAACTTCGTCACATTACAAACCAAATAATATTCTGCTTAGAATTTTCATAATCTATCTCAGAAATACTGAAAATTACATGATTTAACGGAGAGAATTTATCGTTCCGCTTGTTACAGGCATGGTAGTAGTCAATTGTATGCAAGCCGTTACATCTCCTCTTTCAAATGCATCAGATCGTTTTACGCTCTGGGCCAATCTAATCTCCGTTTATATTTTGTGGGGTTCTACGTATCTGTTCATTCATTTTATGACCGAACGGATGCCTCCCCTCTACATGGTTGCGGTTCGGTATCTGATTGCTGGCGGAATTCTGTACGGCTACGCGCGACTTACCGGCACACCCCGCCCAAGCCGTAAAGAATGGCAGTCGGCCGGACTGATCGGCATTCTACTTCTGACGGTTTCGAATGGGTGCCTGGCCATTGGTTTACAGTACATTCCGAGTGGTATGGCCGCCTTACTGGGTGGCTTATTGCCGGTTTACCTGCTTACCCTCAACTGGGTCTCGTTTGGCAAAAAACGGCCGAGCAACCTGGCTCTGGCTGGTCTGGTCGTTGGATTGATTGGTATTTTTCTCCTGGTTAAACCCGATAAACTCCAAAGTACAGCCGGGCTTGATGCCAAATTGATCGGGACAGGCTTCGTTGCATTTGGCAATCTTATCTGGGCTGTTGGTACTTTGCTGACCCCACGTCTCACTTTACCATCCGGTACTATTTCCAGTGGTATTCAGATGATTGTAGGCGGTGTTGCCAGTCTGCTACTAAGTCTGGTACTGGAGCCAGTTACGCCGTTGAGTATTCTGGATGCACCTACCAAAGCCATTGGCTCTATGATTTACCTGATCATTTTTGGTAGCATCATTGGCTTTTCGTCTTATTCGTGGCTAGCCCGAAACGCCCCCCCCCAACTCCTGGCTACCTATGCTTTCGTCAACCCCGTCGTCGCGATGTTCCTGGGCACCTTGTTCGCCGGAGAAATTTTCTCCAGCCAATCCCTGATCGGTGCCCTGGTAGCCATCGTCGGGGTAGTATTGATCACGCTCGGGAGAAAATGATGTTGAATGATAGAATACGCTATCGTATATCCAATTCTATCATTCAAGCATTCTACCATTCAACATTAAACCGGCGGCACGCCCACACTTGTCCAGCCGCCATCCACAATCAGGCTTTGTCCGGTAACGTGTCGGGATGCGGGTGATACCAGAAATAAAGCGGCATGGGTGATATCGTCGACGGTTGCCGGGCGTCCCATGGGTGTAATGCGTGACCAGATAGGAATGTACGTTGGGTCGTCCAGGGTTCGTTCGGTCAGGGTTGCGCCTGGTGCAATGGCATTGACAGTAATGCCCAGTGGCGAAAAATCGATGACCAATTGACGGGCAAGCATTTCCAGCCCCGCCTTCGTCATGCTGTAAACGGGTAGTCCCGGATGCCCCAGATGCCCCACCACCGACGACATAAACAAGACACTCCCCCCCTTTCCCTGCACCCGCATGTGTTGAGCAGCAATCTGGGCCAGAAAAAAGCTCCCCCGCAGGTTCAGATCCACTATTTTCTGGAATGACTCAGGTGTAGTGGTAAAAATATCGCCGAAAATGGTAATCCCTGCATTCGCAATCGCAATGTCCAGCGATCCAAACCGGGTAACCGCCCGATCGATCATCTGGCGAATAAATGCTACATCCGACGCATCACCGGGGCAGGCTTCGCAGATTCCGGCTTCGGGGCTTTGGCATTCTTGCTGAATACGCCGGGCAGCGTCCAGGGCTAATGGCTGGTCATAATCGTTGAGTACGACATTGGCTCCCTGCTGGACTAACGCTTTTGCGATGGCAAAGCCAATTCCAGTGCCAGCCCCCGTAATCACTACCGTCTGTCGGGCAAAATCTGTCATGCAATCAAAGTATTGGGTAAAGGAGAATTTCGAAGCGAAAATAGGACAAATTTCCCGCCTACAGGTAAGGTTAGCCCAGGTTTGCCATTAGCTTCTGAAAGCTTCTACCCAGAACCTAAGCCCTGCTGAACGAATCAGGGGTCAACTTTTACTTTACCCGATGACGAATAGGCTAGTTTTCCTCTCAGATCCAGTGACCGGATCTGCACCAGTTGGCTGAGGGATACGGTATGGTCGGTCGAAATGACCACGTCGTCCCCAGCGATAGGCAGACAATTGCAATTCCAGGTATCCGGGCTGGTCCAGTTCCCTGTTTTGACACTGGCAATCGTTCGTTCAATGACTCGATACAATTTCCCTTCTGCAAACGACAGTACATACAACTCTCCATTTGGGGCCTGACCGAATGATACAGGCATTACCGTTGGCAGATTGAGTTGTGTAATCTGCTGAAAGGTCCCGTCATTGTTTCGTTTTAGTGTCCAGTACGTTCCGCGCTGGTAGTCGCCATACACATACCACCCATATAGTTTGTCGAAAGCCGTACCACGGTATACATAACCGCCGGTAATGGAAGCGCCAGCCCCGTAGTTGTAGCCCGAGTAGTCGAGCAGGGGCATGTGAAACGTACCTGTACCAGAGCAGGTTGCATTATAGGCATGAGTTCCTTCGTAACAGGGCCAGCCGTAGTTTTGAGGGGCGGTAGCATTCGCCCCGGTAAAATTCAACTCCTCCCAACCATCCTGCCCGACATCCCCGATCCACATATCCCCCGTTAGGCGGTCAAAACTCCAGCGCCAGGGATTGCGGAGGCCAAGGGCATAAATTTCATCCGCTATCCCATCGTTCGGGTCCTTAAACGGATTCGTAGCTGGTATAGAATAAGGCGTCCCATGATCTACATCGATGCGAAATATTTTTCCGTAAGGCGTTTGCAGACTTTGCGACACACGATCAGGGTCACCAACCGAGCCACGAAGGCCCGGCCATGAGTCACCAGTGGTTATATAGAGATACCCATCAGGTCCAAACCCCAGGCAGCCCGAACGGTGTGCCCCCTGCGGATTCGGATAAGGCACGACCAGCAAAACAAATTCAGTTGAACTATCCGCCTGATCAGGATTGGCCGTACTGCGCGTAAACCGGGCATATACAGCCGAACGGTCACCCTTTCGGGTATAGTTGACGTAGATGTACCCATTAGTCGCATAATTTGGGTGCAGTGTGATGCCAAATATGCCTTCCCAGGTGGCATCGTGAATTTTTGCCCCCAGATCCAGATAGGGTGTTGCGAGCAAAACCCCGTTTCGAACGACGCGAATCTGTCCATCAGTCTGGGCGATCAGGAATTCTGTGGCACTTAGTGCTACCATATCGGTAGGTCGATTTAACCCAGTCGCTAACTCGGTCAGACGAATTCGGGGTACTTGTGCAATTAATTGGGTAATGCTAAGACCAGCTAATAAAAACAAGTATCGGACAATCATTCAGCTACGGAAATGGTTACCCAAAAAGTAACAATTACTATACCGTTGACACTGATGTACGAATTCCTGTTTTTTTACCTAAAGCCCTATTCAACTTTTAGTTTGATTTATCGGCCTAATTTATTGGATAGGAGCTAGTAGCGCATAGCATAAGAAATAAAAGGAATAAATTCAGCTTTTTTCATTTTTTGAATCGGCGTAAAATTTGTGGGGCAGGCGTACAAATGATTCATAAATTAAAAGTGGGTGTGTAGACGCAAATGCGTCTGCACACCCACTCCAAAAACGGCAGACTGAAAAACGGTCAATGAGAATCCCGCTTCACGACACTCCCAGAGGCACCCCGCAAAAAGTCGAAATCGGCTCCTTCATGCGCCTGGGTCACATGACGAATGTAGAGGTTCACATACCCCCGGTCGTACCCCAGGTTAAGCGGTTTGAAATGGACCATCCGGGCGGCCAGCTCTTCGTCGGATACATGCAGGTGCAAACGACGGTTGTGTACATCGAGGGTAATCAGGTCCCCATTTTGAACCAGAGCCAAGTTCCCGCCAACTGCCGACTCTGGTGAAACGTGTAGCACAACTGTACCGAAGCCCGTTCCACTCATACGTCCATCCGATATACGCACCATATCGTGTACCCCCTGCGCCAGAATCTTAGCCGGAAGCTGCATATTCCCGACTTCGGGCATCCCCGGATACCCTTTGGGCCCAACATTTTTCAGAACCAGCACACAGGAAGGGTCTACGTCCAGCTCTGGATCATCTATACGGGCTTTATAATCGTCGATATCGTCAAACACGACCGCCCGGCCCGTATGCTGCATCAGTTCGGGCGATGCGGCCGATGGCTTCAGTACAGCCCCATTCGGGCATAGATTCCCGCGCAGTACGGCTATACCCGATTCAGGTTTAAATGGCTGATCGACCGACGCAATTACGGCCGGATCGTAACATTGGGCTTCGGCGCAATTTTCGCCAATGGTTCGCCCATTGACGGTCATCGCATCGTTATTCAGATGGTTACGCAACTCCCGAATTACGGCAGGGAGCCCCCCCGCATAGAATAAATCCTCAACAAAATGCTCCCCTGAAGGCTGTAGATTGGTCAACAAGGGAATTTTAGCGGACAAGGTATCAAAATCATCCAGTGACAGATCGACTCCCACCCGCCCCGCAATGGCCGTCAGGTGCAGGATAAAGTTGGTAGAACCGCCAAGAGCCGCGTTGACCATGATGGCATTCTCGAACGCCTGACGCGTCAGAATCTGCGACGGAGTAATGTTTTGCCGAGCCAGTTCCACTGCCCGTACACCCGTCATATGGGCCAGTACTTTCCGGCGCGAATCGGCGGCCGGAATGGTGGCATTGTCGGGCAGGGCCAATCCCAAGGATTCGACCATGGCAGCCATCGTACTGGCGGTTCCCATGACAGCACAGTGCCCCGGCGAACGGGCCATACTGGCTTCAGAAGCTATAAAATCAGCCTGGCTCATCTCGCCCATTTTATAGGCTTCGGCAAACCGCCAGACATCACTGGTTCCGATTTTCTTCCCCCGAAAACGTCCGGCCAGCATCGGCCCACCCGACACAACCAGCGTGGGAATATCGACGCTACAAGCCCCCATGACCAGCGAAGGCGTCGTTTTGTCGCACCCGCACATCAGAATTACGGCATCCAGTGAATTCCCCCGAATGCTTTCTTCCACATCCATACTAGCCAGGTTACGAAACAGCATGGCCGTCGGTTTGATCTGGCATTCACCCAGCGACATCACCGGAAACTCCAGCGGAAAACCACCTGCTTCCCACACCCCTCGTTTTATGGCTTCGGCCAGTTCACGAAAATGAGCGTTACAGGGCGTCAGTTCCGACCAGGTATTACAAATGCCAATAACGGGCTTTCCTTCAAATTCATGATGGGGGAATCCCTGGTTTTTCATCCAGGCCCGGTAAATAAAGCCGTCTTTGCCGGTGCGGCCAAACCAATCTTGCGAGCGTAAAGGCATTTTTCAGTAAATCAGTTAGGTGTAGGTTTACGATATACGTAAACCTAAAGCAACGTATCAGTAAAGACAACAAAGGTCGAACTTTTACTTTTGATTTATCCACATTCCGGCTTTTGGATTAAATCCTACCTACTTGTATGCTCTCTGTTTTTGGTTTTGCCACCATTGGCATTTTTCTTACCCTGATTATTACCAAGCGGCTATCGGTCCTTACCGCCCTCGTACTTGTACCCGTAGGGATTGGTTTGTTGGCTGGTTTTTCCCCTAAAGAACTGGGGGAGATGATTCTGGCAGGTATAAAACAGGTAGCCCCAACGGGCATTCTGCTCATGTTTGCCGTACTCTATTTTGCTACCATGCTCGATGCGGGCCTGTTTGACCCGGTTATTGCCGGTATTATCCGATACGTTCAGGGCGACCCGCTAAAAGTGATTATCGGCACGGCTATCCTCACCATGATTGTCCACCTGGATGGCGATGGAACGGCTACCTTTATGATCGTGATGTCGGCCTTTTTACCGATCTACCGCCAGTTAAAGATTAATAAACTGATATTACCAGGTATTGTGGCCCTAAGCGTTGGTCCCCTGCATCTGGTGCCCTGGTCAGGTACATCGGCCCGGGCCATTTCGACCCTCAAAACCGATGCTACTCAACTTTTCAACCCGAATATTCCGGCCATACTGGCGGGTATCGTTTGGGTGCTGGCTGTAGCGTACTGGCTGGGTCTTCAGGAGCGTAAACGATTGGGCGTTAGTCAGCTTGAGTATAGTCACCATGAAAACCTGACCAACGAGCAGCATTCGCTTCGCCGACCCAGGTTATTCTGGCTCAATGCAGTCCTGACCATTGCCCTCATCACCACCCTCATGAAAGGCTGGGTGCCCGCCCCTGCCCTGTTTGTAGTGGCAGCTACGCTGGCTTTGCTGATTAATTACCCCAAACTACCCGACCAGCAGAAAGTGCTGCGTAGCCATGGGAACAATATTTTCATGGTATCGAGTATGATCTTTGCGGCTGGTGTGTTTTCGGGTATTCTGACAGGGTCTAAAATGATCGACGCGATGGCCACTTCGCTGGTCTCACTCATTCCAGAGCAACATGCCGCCTGGTTACCTACATTGACCGCCCTCACCAGTATGCCCGCGAGCCTGCTCTTTACCCCCGATGCTTATTATTTTGGCGTCGTTCCTATTTTAAGTCAGTCGGCCACCCAGTTCGGTATCGATCCTCTGGAGATTGGGCGGGCGGCTTTACTAGGTCAGATGACAGTAGGATTTCCGGTAAGCCCACTCACGGCCTCCACGTTTTTGCTGGTTGGCCTTGCCGAAGTCGATCTGGGTGAACATCAAAAGTTTACGATCAAATGGGCACTGGGTACTACGCTGGTCATGACCCTGGTTGCCCTGCTGACAGGCTCAATACACGTATAGTCATTTGATAGAACGCAGATTATTATGATGATTAGGATTTAGTAAGATCAGCGTAAATCTTAATCATCATAATAATCTGCGTTCCATAAGTATACAAGCTGACAACCGACTACTTCTTTATGAGAGAACGGATACGAATTGGATGCGGAGCCGGATTTTCTGGCGATCGGCTGGAACCTGGACTGATCTTAGCCGAGCGTGGAAACCTGGATTATCTGGTGCTGGAATGCCTGGCCGAGCGTACCATTGCGCTGGCCCAGAAACGAAAACGGCAAAACCCGTCAGCGGGTTATGACCCGTTGCTGGAACGACGAATAGAATTGCTCCTGCCCGTACTTCTCGCCAACAACGTACGGCTGATCACGAATATGGGAGCGGCAAACCCGCTGGCTGCTGCCCAAAAAGTCATCGAAATTGCCCGGCGGCTCAATCTGACGGTTACCGTAGCCGCGATTACGGGTGATGATGTATTTCATCAGTTGACAGGTGACGAAACAGCGCTGGAAACGGGGCAATCGCTGGCATCTTCAGGACCGTTGGTATCGGCTAATGCTTATCTGGGAGCCGATGCCATTTTGCCCGCACTGGCTACGGATGCTCAGGTCGTCATTACCGGGCGCGTAGCTGACCCTTCATTGTTCGTTGCCCCATTGGTTCATGAACTGGGCTGGTCGTTGGACAATTGGGAGCAGATCGGTCAGGGTACGGTGATTGGCCACCTGATGGAATGCGCAGGGCAACTAACGGGTGGTTATTTTGCCGATCCGGGCCGTAAAGAGGTCACAGATATGGCACACCTTGGGCACCCCTACGTCGATGTACTGGCCGATGGAACGGCTCTGTTTGGAAAAGTGGAAGGAACGGGTGGCACATTAAGTCTGGCTACAGCCAAAGAACAGTTGCTCTATGAGGTGATGGACCCCGGTCGCTATTTTACCCCGGATGTGATTGCCGATTTCACACAGGTACGTCTCCAGCAGGCCGGGCCCAACCAGGTTCAGGCAACGGGTGGGCGCGGGCAAACCCGACCGGAAACGTTGAAGGTCAGTGTTGGGTATGAAGCGGGTTTTATTGGCGAAGGCGAAATCTCCTACGCAGGTTCAAATGCCCTGGGCCGTGCCAAACTGGCGGGTTCAATCATACAGGAGCGTCTTCAGGAGCAATTCACCGACCTTCGTATCGACTACATTGGCAGCACATCCGTCCATCGAACCTCGTTTGGTCATTACCCCGATCCCTATGAAATTCGGCTGCGGGTGGCCGGCAGAGCTACGACATCGCAACAGGCTGCCCTGGTTGGCGAAGAGGTTGAAGCATTGTATACCAACGGGCCATCCGGAGGGGGTGGTGCCCGAAAATACATCCACGAGGTGGTTGGTATTATCTCTACGCTGATCGATCGTAATCAGGTAACTCCTACTATCACCCTTCTTCGCGTATGAAAATTAAACTATACGATATTGCCCACAGCCGCGCGGGCGATAAAGGGAATACTCTTACCCTGTCGCTTATCCCGTATAAGCCAGAACATTTTGCGCTGTTGCAGGAACAGGTAACTGCCAATGCGGTTAAAAACCATCTGAAGGAGATTGTGGCTGGTGAGGTAACCCGTTACGAGTTACTCAACCTGCCTGCTCTTCAATTTGTATGTCAGCAGGCACTGACGGGTGGGGTGACCACCTCCCTGACGATGGACACCCACGGCAAAAGCCTTAGCTTTGCGCTACTGGAAATGGAAGTCGACGTTCCATAGAAACTTATGTAACAGGTCACCTAAATCTCATCCGAGAGAATCTTTTTCCGGTGCAGTTCTCCCCAGTTACGCAACGACTCAATGACCCCTCCTAATGTCTGACTATGCGGAGTTAACGTATACGTAACTTTGACCGGATAGGTATCATACACCGTTCGCTTCACTAAGCCATTCATCTCCATATCCCGTAATTCTTTGGAGAGCATCCGATCGGTAATTCCGTGGACTTCTTTGGCGATTTCGCCAAATCGCTTCTCTCCGAATGTAAGCGCCACGATGATGGGCAGTTTCCATTTACCGTTCAATACATCCAGCGCATCCCGTATCGGGCGTAATAGGCTGACACATTCCTCGTGTTTTAGCTCAGTAGCTTCCATTGTAAATAATCTCGGCGGAAAAGAGACGTTTCGCATTCACTATACTCAAGTATAGGGCTATACCAGAGTATAGTACTTACAAATGTATAGTAAACGAAGTAATTTTGCATCATCAATCCGGGCAAAACTATCAGCTCGATTGCCAACGATGCCATGAATCTTCGTAGAGAAGTAATCAACACCTATACACCACCTGCTCAACCGGGCTTTTTAGGAGCTGGCCATATAGCCAGCCCGGTTATTCAGGTCGACTTTTCCGAGAGTGATCCATTCATTATGCTGATGGATGATCGACTCAACAAACAGGATGGAAAGCCCGTTGGCGGGCCACACCCACATGCAGGTTTTGAAACGGTCTCTTTGCTGCTGGAAGGCGAAATGGGCGACGAGGCTCATCGGTTGAAAGGTGGTGATCTGCAACTCATGACCGCCGGACGTGGTATCATCCACTCGGAAATCATCGATCGGAACACGTCGATGCGGCTGTTACAGCTCTGGCTGAACTTACCTAAAAAGGATCGCTGGACCGAACCACGGGTTCAGGACCTTCCATTTGAGAAAGCTCCCACGCATTCATTGAATGGGGTGACAGTCAGGGTTTACAGCGGTTCGCTGGCGGGTCTCAAATCGCCAATCCAGAACTATACTCCCCTGATTATCGCAGACATTCAGTTAGAATCTGGCGCTACAACTATCCAGCACATTCCGGCCTCCTACACGGCTTTTTTATACGTAATTGACGGAAGCATACAAGTAGGCCACAAAGCCAGCAACATCCAGCAGGATCAGGTAGCGTGGCTGAATCGATCGTCCGATAAGGTGCTCAGTGACCTTATACTTACTGGGGGTGAATCCGGAGGCCGGGTCATTCTGTATGCCGGAGAACCACAGGGCGATGCCATCGTATCGCACGGGCCCTTCATTGCTGATAACCAGGAGGATATCCGACAGCTTTATCAGGCCTATCGGCAAGGAACCCTAAAACACATTGCCACCGTACCGGCCTCCCAACGGATTTTATTTTAGACAATCTCATTTTTAGTCAGGCTGACCTGCCCGACGCAAGTGGTATTATCATCCAGAATGCTAATTTTTTCAACTCTATGACAACGACGAAATGGGTCCTCGACCCCACACACAGCGAATTAGGTTTCAAGATTAAACACCTGATGATCAGCAATATTTCCGGCTCTTTTCAACAATTTGAGGTGGAAGTCGAAACAGAAGGTGACGATTTCAGTACAGCGCAGATACGGGCCACCGCCGAAATCGCTTCTATCCATACCAATAATGAGCAACGCGATCATCACCTTCGCAACTCCGATTTCTTCGAAGCCGAGACCTATCCCCAGTTAAGTTTCCAATCCACAAGCATCGAGAAACTGGATGAGGACAACTTTTTGGTGTATGGCGACTTAACGATGAAAGGGGTTCGGAAGCCCGTCAAATTACAGGTTGAATACAGCGGCATTACCAAAGACCCTTGGGGCGGTGTGCGAGCGGGCTACACCATCACGGGTAAACTAAATCGCAGCGATTGGGGAATAAACTTCAATGGCGTCCTGGAAACGGGCGGACTCGCCCTTAGCGAAGAGGTTAAACTATTCAGTGAAATCCAGTTAGTTAAACAGGTCGAAGCAGTACTGGCTTAAACCAAAGGTCATGATAAGCCGCCTGCTCAGACTCCTGATTCGTTCGGAAGTCTGGGCAGGCGGCTTAGGGTATAGATATCTGGCTACCGAGTTCCTTATTTCCGGTCTGAGTGACCAAGGTCTTTTTCTGGATTGACCACATCCCGCACCAGTTGCTTCAATTCTTTAATATCGGGGAAACGGCCTTCTACTTTCCGGTCGAAAATAACTTGCTCGTTTACCCGAACCGAAAACCGACCACTGAATTCAGAGGGATGCAACAGAACCCCATGCACATCGTCGGTAAAGGTCGTCAGCAGTTCCTGAGCCATCCAGGCAGACCGCAGCAACCAGCCACATTTCGGGCAATATTCAAGCGTGATCGTCGGTTTCATTCCTTCGCACTTCGTTAAACAAAATATTGATCAGGCCAGACTTCCATACTTCCGATTGATCAATTCAGCGACCAATCCCGTCCAGCCGGTTTGGTGGCTGGCTCCTACACCCCGCCCATTATCGCCGTCGAAATATTCATAAAACAACACATAATCCCGGAAGTTTGGGTCCTGGTATTTTGGGTGTTGCCCAAACGTGGCTCGTTTACCGGCTGCATCGGTTGTAAATAGGCTGATGAGTCGGCTGGTGAGTTCGCGGGCAACGTCTTTAAGGGTAATCTGCTGGCCCGACCCGATCGGATATTCGACGGTAAAGCTATCGCCAAAATAGTCATAGAACCGATTCAGGCTTTCGATCAGCAGGTAATTGGTGGGCATCCAGACAGGACCACGCCAGTTACTATTGCCGCCAAACATGTTGCTGTCGCTTTCGGCAGGTGTGTAGGTCAGCCGAAAGGTAGTGTGATCCAGCGTAAACTCATAGGGATGATCACGGTACACTTTCGATACGGCCCGAATACCGTGCGGGCTCAGAAACTCCGTTTCATCCAACATTTTCGCCAGCAGGGCTTTCAGCCGGAAGCCCCGCAGTAAACTAAGCAATCGCTTTTCATCTTTCCCCTTTTCATCATAGCGGGAAACCTGATGATATAGATCGGGTCGGTGGCTCTGAAACCAGACCATTCGGTTCAGAAAAGCCGGATTGGCTTTCATTAAGGCATCATCCAGCACTTCCACGGCAAACATCGGAATGAGTCCTACCAGCGTCCGAACCCGCATCCGCTGAACGCTGCCATCACTCATCCGAAGCTGGTCGTAAAAGAAGGCATCTTCTTCGTCCCAAAGCCCTTCATTGTTTTGACCAATACTGGTCATGGCTCCGGCGATATACAGAAAATGGTCGAAAAATTTGGTCGCCAGTTCGTCATAGATCGACTCCTTGCGAGCGAGTTCAAGGGCAATCCGCATCATGTTCAGGGCATACATGGCCATCCAACTGGTGCCATCGGCCTGCTCCAGATGGCTCCCATCCGGAAAAACCGTATTCCGATCAAATACGCCAATGTTATCCAGCCCCAGAAACCCGCCTTCAAAAATATTGTTACCCACTTCATCCTTTC
The DNA here is from genome assembly GCF_000374025.1 of Spirosoma panaciterrae DSM 21099. Classification (GTDB taxonomy): domain Bacteria; phylum Bacteroidota; class Bacteroidia; order Cytophagales; family Spirosomataceae; genus Spirosoma; species Spirosoma panaciterrae. The sequence continues at coordinate 87,170 of NZ_KB893186.1, forward strand.
GGTTCACCCACCAGGTAAAGTTGAGCATCAGCTTATGAAAAATAGCCCTAAGAAAGGTCAGGTCCTCTTCGCCGGGTGGTTTTCGTTCCAGTTCGAGGTGATAAATACGCCAGGCAGCCCATGCCTGAACGGGTGGGTTCACATCAGAGAAGTTCCATTCATAAGCTGGTAACTGGCCATTCGGATGCATAAACCACTCGTTGGTGAGCATCATCAGTTGCTGCTTGGCGAACCCCGGATCAATAACCGATAGGGTAACACAATGAAAGGCCCAGTCCCAGGCGGCATACCAGGGGTACTCCCACTTATCGGGCATCGAAATCACACCGGCATTAATCAACTGCAACCAGGTATGATTGCGTCCCTTCAGCCGTTCGGGTGGTGGTGGCGGATGGTTTTCGTCGCCAGCCAGCCAGCGCGTTACGTCGTAGTAATAGTATTGCTTGCTCCAGAGCATACCTGCAAAAGCCTGACGCTGTACCAGTCGCTCATCAGGGGTCGCCCTAGCTGGATGAATAGAGTCATAGAACGCATCCGCTTCTCGTTTTCGGCTGGCTACAATCGCATCAAATCCATCGAAAGGTGCTGCCAACTCAACCCCCAATGGCCCAGGGGCCTCCAGCCGCATACGAACCGTTGCCGAACCCTTGGGGGCAATGGTCAGCTGATAATGAGCAGCCGCTTTGGTACCTGTATGTTCTGGATTGACCGTTGGGGTTCCATAGATCAGGTAGTCGTTGATCCCATCTTTTGGGTAAGCAGCCCCGTTGTGATTACTGTATAGACGGGCCTGATTGGTCTCATTGTCGCAAAACAGCCACTCGGGTTGCCCATCGGCATGCAGTACATACCGTCCCAGATCCGAGTCCTCCACCGACACACAGCTATTGGGCTGTAAAACCAGCGAAGGACGGTAATTGGGAACGCCATCGGAATCATCCCCAAAAATCCAGGTATTTCTGAACCACAACGTCGGTAATACGTGCAGTTCAGCCGCTTCGGCCCCTCGATTATAGATCGTCACCGTCATCAGTAGATCCGTGGGGCCTGCCTTGGCATACTCTACAAACACATCAAAATACCGATCATCATCGAAAATTACTGTATCAAGCAGTTCAAATTCTGGCTCCAGACGCGTCCGGCGACTGTTTTCGTCTACCAGTTGTTGGTAGGGGAACGCAGCCTGTGGGTATTTATAGAGCATCCGCTGGTACGAATGTGTGGGCGTATTATCCAGATAATAATACAGTTCCTTTACATCCTCACCATGATTGCCCTCACTATTGGTCAGCCCGAAATACCGCTCCTTCAGAATTGGGTCTTTCCCATTCCAGAGCGCAAGGGCCAGGCAAAGCTGTTGTTTATCATCAGAAATACCCGCAATCCCTTCTTCGCCCCAGCGATAGGTATAGCTGCGGGCCATGTCGTGGGTGGTATAATTCCAGGCATCACCGTTGGCACTGTAATCTTCCCGGACGGTACCCCACTGGCGATCAGAAACATAAGGGCCCCACTGCCGCCACGCAGGAGCTTCTAAACGATGTTGTTCGGTCGTCATTGAAAAATGTGAATGAGTGAATGAGTGAACGAGCGATACTTCAGGTAGTTTCGCGCTTTCACTCATTCACTCGTTCGCTCGTTAATTATTAGCCTCCTGTTGCGAATCCTTCAAATACCGTCATGCCCCCATCGATGAAGATACTGGCTCCTGTGATGTAGTCGGAGAGATCGGAAGCCAAAAAAACGGCCAGATTGCCAATGTCCTGAGGCTGTCCGATCCGGTTATAGGGAATTAAGGTCATCAGGCTGTTCAACGCCTGTGGTGTTTCCCAGGTGGCCCGGTTGATGGGCGTTTGGATGGCTCCCGGACAGATGCTGTTGACCCGGATTTTTCGGTCGCCGTATTCCTGTGCCAACGACTGCATAAGCATTTTGATACCGCCCTTCGAGGTTGCATAATTGACATGACCAGCCCAGGGGATCAGCTCATGAACCGAACTCATGCAGATAATCTTACCCGTTGCAACCGATACTTCAGGTCGGGGGCCGCGACGCAAAAACTCCCGAATGGCTTCACGGGCACATAGGAACTGCCCGGTCAGGTTCACATTGATCACGGTGTTCCACTGATCAAGGGTCATCTCATGAAATTTGGCATCCCGCTGCAATCCGGCATTATTGATCAGAATATCGACGGTACCATACGCCGATACGACATCGGCAAACATCTGGATCACCTGGGCCTCCTGACTAACATCGCACTGGGCCACCATCCCTTCGCCCCCGGCGTCAGTAATTTCTTTCAGAACCGCATCGGCCGCTGGTTTTGTGGCCTCGACCGGGTAATTAACCACTACTTTAGCCCCGGCGGCAGCCAAGGCTTTGGCAACCCCAGCTCCAATACCACTGCTGGCCCCCGTAATAATTGCGACCTGTCCTTTTAGTACTTGATCCATAAATGTATAAACCGTAAATGTTTAGCAAATAGCCATGTCGTTTAATCACTGTAATCGACATGACCAACTCAGTAACCTGAAACCCCTGACCTGGAAGACAGGTGGCCAAACTACAAACTATCACCGTCCGCTACCAGTTTGAGAAACTATATTAAATGAATTTAATGTATCGTGTATTTGAGATAGTGCCCATCGAGCGATTCGGCTGCTCAGGCTGCTCGAAGACTATCGGGCGCTAATTCAGCTACCGACTTATGCCCGCTCAAACAAAGCGTTAGCTCCAGATCGGCGAGTACATGCTGAAGTACGGTTTCAACCCCAGCCTGCCCGCCCAGCGCCAGCCCGTACACGTAAGGGCGGCCCAGACACACTGCGCGTGCTCCTAACGCGAGAGCCTTCACAACGTCGGCTCCGCCCCGAATTCCGCTATCAAGTAAAACGGGCAATCGGCCTTTCACGGCGTCTACGACACCGGGCAACGCTTCGATCGTACTGATGGTCCCATCCACCTGTCGACCTCCGTGATTAGAAACGATAAGGCCATCCATCCCATAGTCAATGGCTTTGCGGGCATCATCTGGATGTACGATTCCTTTCAGTACGATGGGTAGCCGGGTTTGCTGCCGTAGGAAAGATAGGTCGTCCCAGGTGATGGTTGGATTGGTATAAATGCTGGAAAACAGTGAGACGGCTCCTATGGCCCGACCTGAACGTAACTTGTCTATAAAAGACCCTCGGGGATACCGCCGGATAGCTCCCAAAAGATGCTGTAAGGTAGTTGACGTAATGGAAGGTCGTGTAGTAGCCGGAGACTGCTTGATAAAATCGTCGAGTAACTGCTGAAAAACAGGGTCAGACGTGTACTGCGCTAAGCCTTTTCCATGCAGGAAGGGCAAGTACCCAAGGGCCAGGTCACGGGTTCGCCATCCCAGCATAGTGGTATCGAGGGTCAGCACAATGGCCCCGCAGCCACAGGCTTCGGCCCGGTGCACAAAACTGGCGACCAACTCCCGTGAACGGCTCCAGTAGAGCTGAAACCAACGCAGATGATCGCCCATAACCGCCGAGCATTCCTCCATGGACACCGACGCCTGATTCGAAAATATAAAGGGGATGCGTAGTTGAGTGGCTGCCTTCGCTACCGCCAGATCTGCATCAGGATGGGCCATTTCCAGAACACCAATGGGAGCTAATACGATAGGTGTGGCCAATTTCTGGCCGAACAGTTCAACACTTAAATCCGGGTTTTCGACATTCCGAAGCATACGCGGCACCAGTTTCCATCGGTCAAAGCCTTTTCGATTGGCGTGGATAGTCTGCTCATGCCCCGCCCCACCCATGATGTACGCAACCGCTTCGGGCGATAGGCGTCGGCTGGCAGCCTGTTCGAGTTGGCTAAAATCAGGGGGGATTGCTGGGGTAATTCCAGCGAAGCCATTCAGGTAAATTTTGCGCTGCCAGTCGAGTGCTCGCATGGTTCCTAGAGATAAGTTGAACATAAATACAGCCTTTTCCCGAAAAGGTCAACCCACTGGCTCTAACCCAGGCATGGCTATTCAATTAAAAAAATGTACTTTTTTAATAGCAACTTTTAATACGAGTTACCTAACCGATATGAAATCAGAATCTTAAAAAAATACCAAAAATCACAAAATGGTACTATTTAGCTAAAAAGTAGGTTCATAAACGCCGAAAGTCCTATTCTTTAGAAATATTAGAAAAATACAATTTATACGTAATTACAAGGGACTTGTTGTACTTTTCCAACAATCACCCCATTTAACAAATAGCGATTTGTACAAAATAAAGAATATTCACCGAAATAGAACTGTATACGCCCACACCTATTGCATTAAACCCAGTTGACACCCCAATTTTGTAACGGTTAAAACAAAATTTCAAACCAATGAAAAAGTTCCGTTTATCAATTGCTGTACTCTTGTCAGTATGGAGTCTGGCAGGCATGGGAGATGTCAAAGCCGACAATGGTTCAGGAATGGGTGGTGTGAAAGTTGAGAAGTCCGAACAAAAGAAAGTACGTGTATATACAAAGCCTGGCGCTTCTGTTGACGTGGCCATCATCGATGCCGACGGCAACGTGTTGTACCAGGGTTTCATCGCTAAAAACGCTAAAGGTGCTACTTCGTTCAACCTGAACAACCTTCCCGATGGTCAGTATTATCTGACAGCCGGTAACAACGCCTGGTGGATGTCGCAGGGAATTACGATCAAATCGAACGCACTTTCGGTTGATGAGCGTAGCCTGAAACAAGTTGCTGAGCCAATCCTGACAGCTTACGAAAAAAACAAGTTTGAGGTCGTTCTGCCAGCCAAAAATGTAGAGGCCGCTTCAGTAGCTATTTACGACACGCAAAACGTTCTGGTTCAGACGGATTCGTTCAAAGGTGAAAGCCGCCGATTCGATTTGTCAAGCCTTCCCGATGGTGCTTATACGTTCGTGGTAGGCCCCAGTCAGAAGCAGTTTATTACTCGTGTTGATGTTCGGCACTAAGCTGTTCTCTTCACTTTATTGACCCACCCCGGTCAGTTCACTACAATCTCAACTTTACGGCCAGTCTTTTCGGACAAGCCTGACCGCATTACCGATTCCGCCCGCTGCCTCACTGGTAGCGGGCTTTTTTTATATCCAGACTAGTCCAGGCTGGTAGATTAAGTCCCGACAAATAGTCCAGCCTGGTTGATACACCGGGTTATCAGCGGCAAAGAAAAATTGACCGGAGAGTAAGCGAATCGACCGAAGGCTAAGCCTGACAGGCTGATTCAGGTAGTTGCCAGTACCTTGCAGCCAACAGTTTCGTCGGTACCTGTCGGGTTTGAAGCGAAAAAAATTAAACGAAAGGCCCGACAGCTGCCTAACCACCAACCGGAACTTTCGCCTTTCAAGCTTATTAACTAAACGTACTGATGGCCGCTTTTGATAAAGCCTACTCCCTCACCTTAAAAATTGAAGCCGGATACGCCAATGATCCAGACGATCCTGGTGGAGAAACGTTTGGAGGAATTTCCCGAATTGCCAACAGCGATTGGCCGGGCTGGGTGCTTATCGACCAGATCAAGAAGACCGCCAAACGTACTGACTATGATAAGGTGATGTTTGCCCATGCTGAACTGATGCGTTTGGTTCGATCGGTCTACAAAGCCCGGTACTGGGATGTTAACCGACTGGATTTCATCACCAATCAGGCTATTGCGAATGAGCTGTTTGATACCAGTGTCAACATGGGTATTACGGTGGGAGCTCAGTTTCTCCAACGAGCCTTGAACGTACTGAATCAGAATCAGCAGCTTTATCCCGACATTGCTGTTGACGGAGTGGTAGGGCCGCAAACGGTTATGCTTACGAATGCACATCCATATCCCGCGCTGATCCTAAAGGTGCTTAACATTTTGCAGGGGTATCGCTACATTGATCTGGCGGAGAAGGCTCCTGTCCAGGAAAAATACATGCGGGGCTGGCTGTCCAGAGTAGCGATCCAGAATTGACTAGCCAGGCCTCCATCCAGCGTTAAAAAACTGAATAACAGAAACTTAAATAGCGTATCCATCCGTACGATTACACTTTTCACCTAAAATATAGCCCTCCGTTTCTCAACTTCATAAGCGCCTTTTCTTTCATCTTGCATTCATAGACGATGTCCACTTCTTTTCCGTAGGTATTCGGGATTGAATACAGCCAATCGGCATGAGCCTCTCGTCGGGCTTTGGGCTCTTCATACTGCTGCCGGGAGTCGGAATAATGAAAAACGGGGCGCACATCCCAGGTGTTGTAGGCCGTCAGAAATGCTTCCGCTTCTGTCTGCGTTCCGGGGTTCAGTGAATGATGAAAATAGTCGAACACAATCGGGATACCCGTTTGCTCGTAGACCGACACCAGATCAGCAACGGTATATAGACTTACCCGATCATCATTTTCGACGGTCAGGCGGGCGCGTACGTTTTGGGAAAGCAACTGAAAATTCTGAGCAAATCGGCCTAATGTAGCCAGTTTGTCGCCATAGGTTCCCCCTACGTGAATGTTGATCTTATTCCAATGCGACGGTACGAGTCCCATCAGATCAAAAATTTCGGACTGATACTCCAGATCCACTATTGTATTTGCCAGTACACTCCCTTCTCCTGCCAGCTTATTGAACGGCCCCGGATGCATCGTTAGCCGAATCGGGCGACTGCCGATTTCTTCGAGTGTAGCCCGAATCTCCGGGAAATCGGGGAGGCTGGTCATGCGGTATTCTGAGGCCCAGGGAAACAAATCCGACGAAATGCGAAACAACCGAATCTCATTTTTCAGATTCCAGTCTACGATTTTGAGCAGGTCCTGAACGTTTTTTAACGCCAGTTCGGAGGCATAGGCAATCCCCCGCTGGGTGAAGGTTTTTTTGACCATTCCCCGATTGGTGGTGATCTTTTCCGCCTGTAAACTCAGATTGATACAGGCGTACCCAACGGTATGTGCTATTCCATTCATAATCCGTTAACGGATTATGTAGTGTTCGGGTTTAACCAAAGTGAAACGGGAGGTTGAATCTCGTTTATTTTGACCGTTCGTTCAAAAGTTAGGCTATAGTGCAGGGTCGTGTTTTATCTTAACCTGGCAAGTCAATTTGATTTGCATCGTAATGAGCCGATTCTTACTGAATCTGTTTATGGAAGACTTTACACCCAACCAAATCCTTGACATCACGCGTGGATACTGCGCTATGGCCCGTGCGTTGAATGAATACCAGGTACTCCACTGGCCCGAATTGTCACATGAGCAGCAGCTCGACCTCAACGCCTATCAAAATAGTCTGCTGAACCGATCTCAGGATTTGCAGAGTCATACGGCCCGCCCTGCTTTTACGAATGCAATTGCTATGGCGAACCAAATTCTGGAAGCCACCACAGAAGCCCAAACCAGTCTGGCGCGCATCGGCGATCCCGTAGTTGCCCTGAATGTCGGGGCTATAACCGTAGCTTTGGCGGCCTATGTAGCCCGCGCTAACCTACGAGGTATTCAAACCGCACTTCGTGAACTGGAAGACTTAGTGAAGTAAATGCGTTGCGAAAAGAACGGATTCCAACGTCCACTTTTTACCCCATCCGGTGGCTGATCAGCCGTTCGGTACCGAAGCCGCCCTATTTTAGTGGAGTGTTACCAAACAGCGGCAGGAACCCGATTCGAATCGGGTTCCTGCCGCTGTTTGGTAAACGAATCAACCGTACGTTCGTCGATTTACCTACAAAATTAAGCCAGAGGGGGACTTGACGCCGACGAGTTCGATTTCGAAAGTCAGATCATGACCAGCCAGAGGATGGTTTGCATCCAAAGTGACGTTCGTATCGGTGAGTTTACGAACAATGACCGGAATGGGCCGGGGATTCCCGTCCTCATGCATATTCAGGGTCATCCCTTCTTCAAGTGGAATATCGTCGGGAATATCCGTGCGGTTCAGCGTAAAAATCATTTCTTCGTTCGCTGCGCCATACGCATCTTCGACGGGTATGTTAATCGTTTTCTTTTCGCCCTGGTTCATGCCGGCAACGCCTTCGTCGAAGCCTTTAATCACCTGGCCACTGCCCACCGTAAATTCAAGGGGGGTTCGTCCTGCCGACGAATCGAAAATCGTTCCATCAGCTAACGTGCCAGTATAATGAACCTGAACAGTGTCGCCAGATTTTGCTTGTGCCATGATACAAATGGTTTGTTGTAATAATGCTACAAAAATACCGGAACTTCCGGCATGCGTTTACTTCATCACTAATTTTTAGCAACTCGCCAGACGATCGGAAAGTTTAAAAACAGGCTGAGGGTCATCACTTAAAAAACGCAGCTGCCTGATTTTAAGACCACTACACCTTTTAAACAATGACCCTCAGCTTGTTATGTATCAATTTACTGACTTACGGCGTCCATAAATTTTATTGTCGACAGCGACATTAAGGGCTGAATTGACTTGGCCTTGTCATTTTTGAAGACAAAGTAAACGTCGTGTATGCCCTCGGTATCCTTCAGCGTCATTTTAACCGATGGAATCGGCCGTCTGAATGGATTGGCGGGGGGCGGGGTAGCGCCCGCAGTGGCTGATGTACTTTTTGGCGCCCCGGCAGCCGGTTGATTTGCCGCTCCCGATTCCATTTGCGCCATCAGCTTCGCCATATCTACCTCAGGTGCCACTTCCAGCGTAGCTTCACCAATCATTGGGCCCGTGGGCGAATCAATGTGTACTTCAATCGTGCCGCCTGCGCTCCCTTCCCGGCGCTGAGCCGAGGCATTCAGGTCGAGTTTTTTGATCCCGGTCAGGTCAAGTTTTTGAAAACCGATGTATGAATTAGCGTACGGAATCACGTTCATTCCAGCCCCCATGCCCCGTGCTTTCAGCTCTGCTCCCTTCACAACGGCTGCACTCGAGGCATACACCTGAGCACTGCGAAGTACAATCAGGTTCTCAGAGGTTTGCGCCGGAATGCCTTTGCCCCCTCGGTCGGTGTAAGCGGCTCGCACCAATACGGACCCCTGCCCGTTGTCGCCTTCAGGCAATTTAACCACATAGGTTCCTTTCGTTGGCAACGTGCTGAACGTTTTCTCATTGCTGTTCAGGATATACTTCACAATGGTTTCGGCATCGGCTACCGACATAGCCGGGTGTCCGGGCATTGCCACATCACCCCAAACCCCTACACCACCATTGCGAATTTTCTTGACGAGTTTCTCGGTTGCATCGGCACTGCCCTTGTATTTGGTAGCAATGGCCGTAAACATCGGCCCTACTGATTTCGTAGCTACCTGATGACAAACTTTACAATCGCTCTGGGCGATAAGAGCTTGCGCCACAGCGTACTGTGTGGAGGCATCCACACTTCGCTGACCCTGAACCACCTCCGCATAATCGAACCCTTCGGAGGTATAATCAATACTCATAGCCACTCGGGCCGGTGTAATTTTACCATCCGTCAGGCTACCATCCTCTTTATCGTCGACATTAACCGCGTATTGAATGGGCTGGTTCGGGAAGAAGAACGTTTTGTTGCCGGTCAGATTTACAGCCACGGACGGTGGTTCATTGCCCGCAATAATTTTCACCGACTGGCTGTTAGAGGCTCCTTTTGGGTCAGTTACCGTAAGTTGGGCAGTATACACACCTGGCTTGTCGAAGGTTACGGCAGGATTGGCTTCATTAAACACTTTCGGAGCCACACCTGGTGCCGATACTTTCCACTGATATTTCAGTTTATCGCCATCATAGTCTTTCGTGCCATCGGCCAGCAGGGTTAACTTCAGCGGAACCGTTCCACCCTGTTTACTGGCCGATGCAAACACGATTGGCTTCCGGTTGCCCCCATTGTATTCGATCCGCACCAGTCGGGAGTTGTTACTTTTCCGGAACCAGTTGCTTCCATATTCCAGTACATACATATCCCCGTCCGGGCCAAACTTCATATCAATTGGTTCAACCGGGTGGTAACTAGGCAGGAAACGTTCCATCGATTTATAATTGCCCTCTGCATCCATCGTGATGGCCATAATCCAGCCTCTTGAGAAATCAGTGGCAATCCATTTGCCTTCGTAATAAGCCGGCCAGGGGCGCTTGGCTCCTTTGAAGTCGGCCTGGTGGTAGATCGGTCCCCCCGTTGCCGACCGAGACCCCGTGCCGACCAAAGGAAATTCTTCCGAAACGCCATACGGGTAATAGATGAACGAAGGAGCCACGGGGGGTAACTCCCGCAACCCTGTGTTATTGGGCGAAGTATTGACCAGATGATCGGGGTCTTTTTTCTCCAGTGGCTTCTTTTCGGCATAATCATATACCGGGAATGCCTGCCGATTGCCGACAAACCACGGCCAGCCGAAATTACCGGGTTTCCGGGCCTGGTTCAACTCATCATACCCCCTTGGACCAATTTCTGAGTCGGAGGTTGCATCCGGGCCAACTTCCCCCCAGTACACATAGCCCGTTTTGCTGTCGATCGAAATACGCCAGGCATTCCGGTGCCCCATCGAATAAATCTCAGGGCGGGCCTTAGCCGTTCCTTTCGGAAAAAGGTTTCCATCGGGAATGGTGTAGGTTCCATCGGGCTGAGGATGGATGCGCAGGATTTTCCCCCGCAGATCGTCGGTATTTCCGGCATGTCCCTGATCGTCCCAACTACTGCGGCCAGGACGCTCGTCGGTTTGAGCCGCCTGCTGGTTGCCCGTGTTGTTGCCAACGGTCAGATAGAGATTCCCGGTCCGGTCCCAGGTCATGCCGCCACCCGTATGGCAGCACACTTCGCGCTGCGTGGGCACTTCGAGCATTACTTTCTCCGACTTGTCGACCAGTTTACCATCCCGCAATTCCCAGCGGGTCAGGATATGTTTTTTCTCGGTTGGATGTGCGTAATACAGATACACCCAGTGATTCTGCTCAAAATTGGGATCGAGACTTAACCCCATCAGCCCCTCTTCAGCTTCCGTCACCCGCCCTTCGGCCGAGGTGTATTTGGTATTGACCGGGATGGTAGCAATCAGGTCGACCGTTTTGGTAATCGGGTCATATTTTTTGAAAGCCCCTTTCCGTTCGATGATATAGGCCGTCCCATCTTTGGCGACTTCAAACACCATGGGTTCATCAAGATCTTCGGCCAGAACAACGGGGGTAAATCGGCTCTCGTCGGGCTTCATGGTCCCTTCATCGACCACAAACGACGCCAGGCCCACCACCAGCAGACTATTCAACGCCACGGTATACGGCCGTTTCCAGCGTGTCAGCCAGGTTTTTCGGGTAAAATTAGATTGATTCATAACAAAGGGATTAAGCCTGTAGGTTCTTTAAATACGTATAGCTGGTTGTAATACTCTCAATGGGCTGAGCCGCCATATCCTGCTCTACAAAGAAATACTTTAAACCTGCTGTTTTGGCAGCCGCGAACGCGCTTTTGAAATCCACAACGCCGTTGCCTACTTCGGTAATCGTTTTCAGGTCGGACTTTATATCTTTGATATGCCAGAGTGGGAAACGACCGGGATGCTCTGCAAACAACTTGACGGGGTCTTTACCGGCTTTGACGGCCCAGGCCAGATCCAGTTCCATCTTCACCAGCTCTTTATCAGTTTGTGAAAGTATCAGCTCATACGGCGTTTTGCCCCCTTCTACAGGATCGAATTCGGTAGCATGGTTATGATAGGCAAAGCCAATACCTGCTTTTTTACAGGCTTCACCCGTTTTCTGAAATACCTCAATCGACTTCTGAATTTCGTCGAGGGTAGCCACGGGTGTACTGGCGCATACGAGGTACGACAAGCCCCCTTCACCCGCCTGATCGACCAGTTCCTTATAATTATCGCGCAGATTGAGCATGGGAGGCATCTTGGAAAAATCCATCGCTGGCCGTTGTGCGCCAGCTACTGGTCCGCCCCCCGGTGTTCCGGTAGTGCTGGCCGGTGGTGTGGGCCGTGGCCGGAAAGGTGCTCCACCGGCATGATGCCCACGCCATTTCATCCCCAAGTCCTCTACCACTTTTTTAAACTCCCTGGCCGTATAGCCATAATATCCACCTTTCAGGCTAAATGCCGATTCCACCTCTTTATAACCGATAGCGGCTACTTTTTCGAGCGTTCCTTTGGGATCTTCGCTCATTGGTCGAAACAGGGTAAACAACTGTAAACCAATGGGCCGGGAAGCCATTGGTCCCATAAGCGACGTAGCCTGAGACAGTTGTGGCAATACAAAGCTCCCTAAGGTCAACGCTCCCGCATCACGTAGGAACGAACGTCTGGTTTTCATAGGCTGGTTTGTTAGGTTTTCGACAGGAATTACGCTATCGAATCATGTAGAAATACAAATTATCAATCAAATCAACAGCAGTTTAGGCACTCTCGGAAATGCAATAGACCGGAAGCTCACAAACATCGGCAGACAGCCCGTTTCAACCGACGAATCTGCCCGGCAAATCCATATCCTCCAAATCAGGTCCTTCATTGGGCGAGTATCCTGCCGAAAAGCAACAATCTCCCGGATACTACCTCCGAAAGTACCTGAATTTTTCTGCAAAAAAATGGGGTCCGGTACGTACCGGACCCCAACCAATGCCCTAACAAGGGTATTATCTGCTGCTGCTTAATACGCCCGGGCAAAAACCACTCGCCCCTTCGACGGTTTTCCGGAATACACACAAACCCCTTCTTCTGGCTTCTGGTCGAAAGGAATGCAACGTATCGTCGCTTTGGTCGCTTCTTTGATGGCTTCCTCAGTTTCCGAAGTACCATCCCAGTGCGCCAGTACGAAACCATTCTCTATCTGCGTCTGGAACTCCTCAAACGTATCGACGGTAACGGTATGCTCCTCCCGAAACGCTTTAGCTTTGTTGTAAATCGTTTGTTGAATATCCTCCAGCAAGGCTTTAATTCGTTCGGTGAGCCCATAGAAGGGCACCGTTTCTTTCGTTTTCAGATCACGGCGGGCAATTTCAACGGTGCCATTTTCCAGATCACGGCCACCCATTGCCAGCCGTATAGGAACGCCACGGAGCTCATATTCAGCGAATTTCCAGCCAGGTTTATTGGCATCCGAATCATCGTATTTAACCGAAACCCCGGCTTTGCGAAGTTCCTGAACGAATGGTTTAATCTTAGCCGAAATCTGTTCAAGTTGTTCTTCCGTTCGGTAAATCGGCACAATAACCACTTGAATTGGCGCCAGTTTGGGAGGCAGCACCAACCCATCGTCGTCGGAATGAGCCATGATCAATGCCCCCATCAGCCGGGTCGAAACGCCCCAGGAAGTCCCCCATACATAATCCAACTGATTCTGTTTGTTGAGGAACTGTACATCGAACGCTTTCGCGAAATTCTGCCCTAAAAAGTGAGAAGTACCCGCCTGAAGGGCTTTGCCATCCTGCATCATCGCTTCAATACACAGGGTATCTTCCGCGCCGGCAAAACGCTCATTCGGTGTTTTAGAGCCTTTGATGACCGGCACGGCCATCCATTCTTCGGCAAACTGGGCGTACACATCGAGCATTTGCCGGGTTTCGGCCTGTGCTTCTTCGGCAGTGGCATGGGCTGTGTGGCCTTCCTGCCAGAGGAATTCGGCTGTTCGCAGGAAAATTCGTGTACGCATTTCCCAACGAACCACATTGGCCCACTGGTTGATAAGCAACGGCAGATCACGGTACGACTGAATCCAGTTTTTGTAGGTACTCCAGATAACCGTTTCTGAGGTGGGCCGTACAATAAGTTCTTCTTCCAGTTTCGCTTCCGGGTCTACAATTACCCCCGAGCCATCCTCGGCATTTTTCAACCGATAATGGGTCACAACAGCGCATTCTTTGGCAAAGCCCTCAACGTGCGATGCCTCCTTGCTCAGGTACGATTTTGGAATGAACAAAGGGAAATAGGCGTTGGTATGGCCCGTTTCCTTGAACATATCGTCCAGTGCCCGCTGCATTTTTTCCCAGATCGAAAATCCATATGGTTTGATAACCATACAGCCGCGAACCGCCGAATTTTCGGCCAGATCGGCTTTTTTAATTAACTCATTGTACCACTCGGAGTAGTTTTCACTACGGGACGGAATTGCTTTAGCCATACAATTGACGTTTGACGTTCGACCTCCGACAACTTAAGTTGACTTTTTAGCATGGCAAACCGCACGATAACTGTCTGCCCATCAGCCAACATCACTCGTCAGATGACAAACTTCAAACTAATTTTAGAAACGAATTAAACCTTAATTAACTATTTGGAGTCTAATAGGAAAGAAGTTGCAAAGATAAGTTTTTGCTCTATTTTTGTAATTAAACCAGTCAATCCTGTGTTATAGTATTGACGTGGTAGTAAGCATAAGCTTTTTTACGTTTAATTCCCTTGCCAAATGAAAACGCAACGACTATATTCTTATCTGACGTTGGCTGCGCTGCTGAGCATCTGGAGTTGTACCTCCAGTCGGCAAACAGCACAGAACGCCAGTGATGTAGATGATTTGTATGGCAGTGCCGGTGGTTCGCCAGTGTATGCCAGCAACCGTCAGTCCGATGATTTCAGTGCGCAGCCGTATAGCCGCTCACAACGTCAGCAGCGGTTGAACCGCAATGCGAATCCTGATTACAACGACGAACAGCAAGGCTTCAATTCCAACACGGATGACTATTACACGGAATTGAGCGCCCGTAAGCTGAACCGTGGCCTCTCCCCCGATCCGGGCTGGAACGACGACGGGACGAATGCCTATAACTCCGGTTTTGTTAATGGCTACAATGCCGCAACGACTTCGGCTTATAGCTGGAATCGCTGGGGATTCAACAACACTGGTTTTTATTCGGGTCTGGGTTTAGGCTTAGGCATGGGTGCTTTTGGTTATGGGTATCCGGGATTCAGTTTTGGATTCGGCAGTCCGTTTTACCGACCATATGCGTATAGCCCATTCTATTCGCCCTTCGGATATGGCAGTTACTATGATCCGTTTTACAGCTCGTTTGCCTACGGCTATGGTGGCTACTACAGTCCGTTCTATTCTTCGTATTACGGCTATGGCGGCTTCTACAACCCTATCTACGTAAACAACGTATACGTGTCGGGTGCGGATCCATATCGTAACCGGACTTACAACCGGACTTTTGAGCGGTCGTCTGGGCGTTATACCTCTTCCTTCGACAATTCGGCCCGTTCCTACAATTCCAATGGTGGTCGTGCGGCAGCAACGAATACCAGCCGGGGCGATGGTTACTATGCTCGTCCTAGCAACGGCAGCAGCCGGGGCAACTATTATTACGATAACAGTGCCAGCAGCAACGGTCGGGTAAGCGCTAACTCAGCCGCTCCATCCTACAACAGCAACTCCGGAAGTTCGGAATACTATTCTCGTCCACGCGAAAGCAGCCGGGGTAGCTATACGCCATCAGGTGGTAACTTTACAGGCGGCAACAATCGTAGCAGTTACCAAAGCCAGAGCTATAGCCAGCCAAGCTTCAATCAGCCAAGCCGAGGCAGCTATCAGCAATCGCAGCCCAGCTTCAGTCAGCCGAGCCACAACCAACCGAGCTTTAACAGTGCGCCAAGTCGCAGTTTCAGCTCGCCCAGCTTCAGCGCCCCCAGTGGTGGTGGCGGTGGTGGCTTCTCGGGTGGCGGTGGTCACTCAGGCGGCCGTGGCCCACGCTAATACACTTGCTTAAAATTTGATAAAAAATCCCCGCTAGTTAGGACAATTAGCGGGGATTTTCGTTTTAGTTACGATTAGTTTATCGTTTTTACCTAAAGCTTGTCCAATGAGGGTGCGAATCGCTGGTAGTTATCCCGTTTCACTTAAACGATCCTCTCTTGATCTGGCATTAAACCCTAAACTAATTTTATCCCGATTAAACGTTTATACGTTATGGTGTTCTAATGCGTATACCTATCGCATGATCCACCAACCGCTTTTATAAAGCTTTAAGAACATGACTAAACCGTTTTATTTTACAGTGGCCTTAGGGTTACTTTCGCATCTGGCCTTTAGCCAGGGAGCGTCGTATGAATATGCCGATGATGCATTTCGCTATTCCGATTTCAGTCAGAATGGTACCGCCCGATTTCGGGGTATTGGGGGGAATCATGCCGCTCTGGGTGGCGATGCGAGTAATTTGTCAGGCAACCCCGCAGGGCTGGCATTCTACAACCGCTCTGAGCTAAGTATCAGTCCGATGTTTACCTCGGCCAATAACCAGAATACATTTTTGGGGTCACAAATCAATAGTAGTGCCGGTAAGGTAAGTATTGGTCAGTTTGGGTTGATATTGCCCGGAAGCAGTAATGGGAGTCGTCGATGGCGACGTTCGGCCTTTGGGGTTAGCTATTCCCAGAATGTCAATTTTTTTGATTACGTCGATGCACGTGGGCTGAATAACAACCCGAACTCGTCCATTGCCCAAACGTATATCAATGCAGCTAATTCGGCAGCGTACAGCGAGAAAGAACTAAGCGACTCGTTTTATCCAAATAGTAAACAGGCCGATTTTCGGGAAGCGGCTGCCTATGGACTATACCTGATCAACCCAACCGACCTTGGCAACAATGGTTCAGGCCCTCCCTACACACGCTATGATGCAACCGTTCAGAAAGATCAGCGATCAACCATCAGCCGTTCGGGCACCAATTCGCAATGGACATTCTCGTATGCAGGCAATTTAGACGATAAGTTTTATATCGGTGGCTCCCTGGCTTTAACCCACCTCCGCTATTCGTCGGAAGTTGCTTTTCTGGAAACCCCGGTCAACGGAAAGGTTTTTACCAATTACGGCCAAACCAATCGACTCGATGTAAAAGGAAGCGGCATCAATGCATCGCTTGGGTTTATTTATAAGATTGTCCCTCAGTTTCAGGTAGGTGGTACGATTATCTCGCCAACGATCAGCAGTGCCAATGAAACATTTGGTCAAACCCTGAATGCCGTTGCAAAAGATCCAAAGTTGGTACTGACCACCAACTACGTAGATGTAGTCGACCCTTCCAATGATTTCAACTACACCCTGCAAACCCCATTACGGGCGTCGGGCGGAGCCACGTATTTTCTGGGAAATGGTAAGATCGGATTCCTGACGGCTACAGCCGAATATGTCAACTATCAGGGGATGCGGGTTCGTACAACGGCCTTTACCAATCAACAGGATAACACCGATTTCAAAAATGATGTGAAGCGATTCGTACAGGACACCTATCAAAATGTGTTCAACGTTCGGGGAGGTGCCGAAATCAGAGCGGGCATCTTACGCGTTCGGGCCGGTGTTGCCTACTTGCCCAGTGCGTATAAAATTGACCTGGATCGGGTCGCCAAAGCGGATCGTTCGAAGCTTATACTTTCGGCCGGATTAGGGGTTCGTAACGATCGCTTCTTTGCGGATCTATCGGGTTCATACCTGACCTACAAATCAGGCTATTCCCCTTTTGAATTGCCCAACAGTTCGGATACGCCAACCGTTGCCACCAACAATCGGTATACGAACCTCATGCTGTCGATGGGGGTATTTTTTTAACGTAATTGGGTGCGAGAAATGCGAAGTGAGCATGGCAGGTGCATACTGATAAATGCATCTGCCATGCTCACTTCGCATTTCTAATCTATGAAAAGACATGAGCCCTTGAAAGCGCTAAAGGGAGTTCCTGTCTTCTGATTCCGTGAGGGGCTGTTTCCCGTATTGAGACGGCAATACACCATATTTTTCCTGAAACACCTTCGCGAAATACGAAAGGTTATCGAAACCAACCGCGTAGGCTACCTGCGTTACACTATCGGTTTGCGCAGTGAGCAAACTCGCTGCCTGAGCCAGCCGAATGTCGCGGATAAAGTTGGTGGCCGTAGTGCTGGTGAGCGCCTTTAGCTTCCGGTGTACTTGTACGCGGCTCAGATTGACCGCTTCGGCCAGCGCTTCAACGTTAAACGTGGGGTCGTCGATATGTTGCAGCACCGCATCCGACAAACGATCCAGAAACTTCTGTTCAGTCGAAAGGGTGGCCGGAGGGACTGATGCTGGCTGCTGATTCGGTCGATTACTCGTAAACCATTCGAATAATCGCTCCCGTTGCCAAAGCCTATTTCGTACCCGAAGCAATAATTCCTGGCGATCGAACGGTTTGGTCAGGTAATCATCAGCCCCAATCGTCAGTCCTTCCAGGCGGCTTTCCATATCCGCTTTGGCGGTGAGCATCACGACCGGAATATGACTGGTGGCTTCCTGAGTTTTGAGTTGCTGACAAAATCCGTAGCCATCCAGCCGAGGCATCATCAGATCGCAGATGACCAGATCAGGTAGGGTTTCCAGAGCCCTGGTAAGCCCATCTTGCCCATCAACAGCTTCCAAAACAGTATACGTTTGTTCAAGTACCTGCCGAATATACAACCGCAAGTCATCATTATCCTCTACAATTAAAACGGTTTTACCCGACGAAGCTATTGGCGCAACCTCCCGTTCGGGTGTATTTGTGAGCATTTCCTGACGGGTCGATGCCGTATTCGTTTCAACAACGGGCGGATTAACGGACTGAGTGGGTGCATCTGCCAGATCAAGGGGTAGTTCTATGACAAATGTTGTACCCTGTCCCGGCAGACTGTCTACCCGTATCCGACCGTGCATGGCCGTAATCAGCTCTTTAACCAGTGCCAATCCAATACCTGTACCTTCGTAACCACGCTGCTGGCTATCATCAACCTGATAGAATCGGTCGAAGATATGCGGTAACTGCTCAGGAGCGATACCGACCCCGGTATCCTTCACCGAGATCGTGAGTCTGGGCTGAACAGTTTGGTAGCTAACCTCCATCTGCACACGCCCCCCGACAGGTGTAAATTTCAGGGCATTCGAAACAAGGTTTGTGACTACTTTTTCAAGTTTATCGGCATCATACAGCATCCACTGCCGCGCCTGATTTTGGGTCAAGGTCAAGGTAACGCCCCGGCTTTGCGCGAGTGACTCAAAGGAGGCCATCCATAGCTGCATGTCTTCGGGCAGATTACCAGGTTGCCGATCCAACTGCAACTGACCGGCATCCAGTTTAGCCAGATCGAGCAATTGCCCAATCAGCGACTGTAGCCGACTGGCATTCCGATACATAACCTGATACAGCACATCTGTCGGGTACCGTTGCCGAAGATCATTGATTGGCCCCAGCAACAGCGTAAGGGGCGTCCGAAACTCGTGGGATATATTGGTAAAAAAGCGGGTTTTAAGCGCATCCAGATCGGCCAGTCGGCCCGCTTCTTTTTGTTCATAGGCCACCTGCTGCTGCAATAGCAACCGCTGTGTCTGAAATCGGTTTAACTGCCAAGCTATCCCGATGGCACCTATTATGTAAATCAGATACGCCCACCAGGTTCGATACAAGGGCGGGGCAATACGAATCTGTAATTCCAGCGGTTTACTCCAATGTTCGCCATCCACAGACCCCATCATCTGAAGTTGGTAACTTCCATTGGGCAACTGAGCGTAGTTGGCAAACCGATTGGTGCCAGCCTCAACCCAGTCGTCGTCGATACCGATCAAACGGTATCGGTACTGGTTATTGGCCGAATTGGTATAGTCCATTACACCAAACTCGAACGTGAGCAGATTCTGATCGTACCGTAAATCAAGGTCCTTCGTGTAATCGATGCTCTGCTTCAGCAGATTATCCTTTCGGCCAACCTCAATCGGTTTATTATTGATCCGCAACCCAAGGATGTTTACGGTAGGTATTTTCTGGTTTTCCCGCACCAACGTCGATGGCTTGAACACATTCAGTCCATTAACCCCTCCAAACAGGAACTCTCCCGATGGCGACTTAACAAACGAACCCGTGTTAAATTCATCATCCTGAAGACCATCGGCCTGCGTATAGTTTCGAAAATGCCCCGTTTGGGAATTAAACTGCGACAGGCCCCGATTCGTACTAAGCCACAGATTATGGTAGGCATCGGTCAACAGCCCATACACCACTTTATTGGGTAGCCCTTCTGCTTCGGTATAATGCCGAAATTGCCCTGTTTGCTTATCCAGCCGCTCTAACCCGCCCCCTTTGGTACCGATCCAGAGGTACCGCTCGGGCTCATACGGATCATTGACCAGGCTCAAAACAAAATCATTGCTTAGACTTTGCCGATTCGTAATCGAGTTTCTGTAGTGGGTATATACAGGCTTTTCCGGAAGATGTTCAGCCTTGATAAGCCCTTGTTGCGTACCGATCCAGAACGTACCATCTGCCTCACGGAGCAAGGCATAGGTTTCTGTTTCAGGGCTACTTTTCGATAAGTACTGGAACGTCTGGAACGTTTCGGCCTTCGGATCAAACCGAAGTAATTTGCCATTCATAGCCCCAATCCATAAACAGCCGGAGGGATCTTCCACAGTTTGATTGCCCCACAACCCAAATTCAACCCCGGGTGGTAACGGATATTTATTCAGTAACTGCCAGGAACTGGAAAACTTGAACAAATGCTGGGTATGGGTCTGAAAATTCGCATTCGATACCCAGAACGTTCCGTGCCGATCCTGCATAAAATACCGCTGCCTTTGGTCGGCTTCCGAAAGTTTAGAATCCAGAAACGGGATTAATCGATTCGACTTCCGATCCAGTAATCCATAGGCAAATTGATAACGGGCATAGATTCGTCCCTGTTGATCGACATACAGATAGGACAGCGACGTGTGGGGAAGATACGAGTGAAACTGATTGATCCGGGGATTGAACTTCCGTATACCATAGCCACTGGTACCTACCCAGATGTTGCCTGTATGATCTTGCAGCACTTGCGTCACGGCATACAAATTCGGAGGAAACGTCATGAACGCATCCTGTATCGACAGGCTGTCTTTATGAAATAACGCATTCGGGGAGAGTAACCAAAGATAACTTACTGTACTGATAGCCAGAAGGTTTTTTGCAATCGGCTCGATCTGTACACCTGTGCTGCTCCTGTCTGCCAGGAAAATGGTTTTTCGATTTCCGTTATACCAACAGTCAATCTGGTGCTTGACACTCACAAACAGAATACCCGCCTGGGTATCCTCGTACATATCAAACACATCCGACGGCTCATCCGTGATACGCGTTTGCCGGGATAGTGTGGTTGGCTTTTTCCAGTTAAACGCATATACGCCATTGTCTAATACCGTAAGCGCTTCGCCCGATGGCTTGAAACTAAAGGCAAGATTAGGATGATTGGTCTGTTCCTGAACCGTAACAATCGAACTGATTTTCAGCTGGTTCGTAAAGTCGGCCTGTTCGGGAAACCTGGTTTGCAATGAGGCCGGTATACTTACTTTAAAGGGCTTTCCGGCATTGGTCCCTACCCATATGTTCCCTTCAGGGTCTTCGGCCAGTCCTCTGATTTCGTAATTCGTCCCGTTCGCCAGCGTCTGATCACGAATCGCTACATGATAAAATCGCTGGGTTCGATCATCGTATACATTAAGCCCTTTGTTTTGTGTACCGATCCAGAGCCGATGATGGCGATCGATCAATAAGGCCGAACAGGCATTGTCGGAAAGGCTGAAGGCGTCATAGGGGTCGTGGGTAAATACCTTGAAATTATAGCCGTCGTACCGATTCAGGCCATCTTTGGTTGCCACCCAGATAAAGCCTTTCTGATCCTGTTTCAGATCAAAAATCATTCCCTGCGATAACCCGTTGGAAATGGTCAGCTCCTGCCAGCCTTTGGATTGAGCCAGTAACGCATGAGATCTAATTACAAAAAGAAGAAGTTGACAAATAACGAAGAAACGCATACACGGCGAATTTCCACTAAAATTGGCAAAAAATATACCAGTATTTGAAAAAATAAACTTACTGGAAACCAATTCTAGCCTTCGCTATCTATACATAAACTTCCCCTGGAAGTCTGCTTTTAAAAGGGGGAAGTTAAAGCCATTCGCCCAGTCGTTGGAGCACTTCCTCTACGGTTGTCTCGCCCGTTATCGTAATGGTAGCCTGGCTGTAAACAGGTAGTCTTAATTCGTACCGTTTTTCTAAGATCAGCGGTAATTCGGGATTACTCGGATTATTCAATGGACGGTCTTCCTGTGCATGTGCCATAATCCGACTCACCAGAATCGACACCGGAACATCCAGAAAAATCGATATGCCTGTTGCATTGATATAGGCCATGTTGTCATGAAAGCAGGGCATACCACCACCCGTCGATACGACCTTACTACTACCAGGTTGTATCGTACGCAATACCCGTTTTTCAAGTTCCCGGAAATACGCTTCGCCCGATTGGGCAAAAATATCGGCAATCGCTCGTCCTTCCTCCCGAACAATCACTTTATCGGTATCCACAAAACGATAGTGGAGGGCATCAGCAATACGTTTCCCCAGCGTACTCTTACCAGACGATGGCATGCCAATTAAGAAGATGTTTTTCATGTATTGCAAAGAGCGAAAGAACGAAAGAGTGAATGAGTGAAAAATTGCTGATGCCGTTTTTTCACTCATTCACTCTTTCGCTCTTTCGCTCATTAATTTTCACTCAATCACAATTCGTTTTACCTCATCCGCATCCGGCGTTGAATTATAGTGCCATTTACCCCGAACAACGCCATTTTTCAGGAGCCATGTACCCGGATTCGACCGCATAATCGTTTTCAGCACCGTCGCATCTGCTTTATAATAGGGTACATTTTCTAACTGAAACTCTTTTCGGAAAGCTTTGATCTCATCGTCGCTGGTCGATGTAAGAATAAAAGGGGCTACAGACGTTCCCTTTAAGCCCTCCACCAGCGCCCGAATAGCCGGCAGGCTACCCGCATCGATGTCTTTTGTATTCTTGATGATGATGAAAAGCTTCTCCCCTTCGAAGGTTTGCTGGGTAAAATCACTGTCATCATTCCAGACCCGGTAATCCGTAATCTTAGGCTTGGCTTTTTCGTTGACCAGCACCATTTCCTTAAATTTGTAGCTCGGGTCGGTCGGGTATTTTTCAAATTCGGTCACCTCTCCGTTTTTCTCCATCAGGTATTTATACCGCAGTGGCTCCGACGGTTTCATCTGATCGGGAATGCTTTTGCCGACGGCATAGGGCAACATATCGATCGGAGGCAGGAATTGAACCGCATACATTCCCAGTCCCAGTGTAAATACAACGGTCAGGGCGACCAGCCAGCCCGTATTTCTGGAGCGTAGTCGGTTCCGGTGCCCCATAATGAACAGAATCAATACGGTCAGAACGACATCTTTTCCAAACGAAGTCCAGGGTTTCAGTTTGATAGCATCCCCAAAGCAGCCGCAATCCGTTACCCGATTGAAATAGGCCGAATAAAAGGTGAGAAACGTAAAGAAAATGATCAGAAAGAATAACAGCCAAACCGTGACCTTAGGCTTGTAAGAAGCAAGCAGAGCAACCCCTAATATTACCTCGGCGGCACAAAACAACACCGACATCACCAACGTAAACGGCACCAGGCCCATAAAGAAATCGTGCAGGAATGGCACATCCTGGGCGAAGACTTCAAAATATTCCTCAAACTTGATCTGCGTCCCGACCGGGTCGTTCAGTTTAATCAAGCCCGAAAAAATAAAAACAATCCCGACCAGAATTCGGGCAATACGGGCGGCAATCAACATCGGTGGTGTACCGGTCTTTAGTTTAGGCTGGGTCGTTGCTGTGTTCATACACGTATGCGGGTGGCCACCCGCTCTTCTTCTTACTGCGGGCTCCCCCCCGCATGACTTAGTTTGATCAGACAAAAAACGGCGTAATTGATCATATCCATATAATTGGCGTCAACGCCTTCCGAAACGAGTGTGTTTCCCTGATTATCTTCAATCTGCTTGGTTCGGAGCAATTTCATCAGGATAATGTCGGTCATGGAACTGACTCGCATCTCGCGCCAGGCTTCGCCGTAATCGTGATTTTTGGCAAACAGCAGATCAATAACCCGGCCAATTTGTTCGGTGTACAGCGTTTCAAGTTCGTCGGCAGGTATATCTGTTCGCTTGTCATCCGCTAACTGCAACTGAATCAGGGCCATAACGCAGTAATTGATGATACCGACAAATTCGGGCTCAATCCCCTCGCCTACCCGACTCACTCCGGTTTCCTGTAATGTACGAATTCGCTGCGCTTTGATATAAATCTGATCGGTAATACTGGAAAGCCGCAAAATGCGCCAGGCAGTACCATAATCTTTATTTTTTTTCAGGAACAGGTCTTTGCAGCGTTGAATAACCTGCCGATATTCGATTTCCGTAGTGGACATAAGAGTATAGTCATTCGCTGTCATTCCAGGTCATCTGTCGTGAAAACGAGGGTGACGGTCAATGACTAAGAATGACGATCAATAACTAGGAATGACAGTTTAATGCCGAAAGTTACGAAAAAAACGCTGAACTGCCGGGGCCGACTGGTCGATTTGACCCGACCCGCCATAATGGGAATACTCAACGCAACACCCGATTCTTTTTTTTCGGGCAGCCGTCTTGCCCCCGATCATCAAGCCTCTGCCATTGCCGTTGAACGAGCGCAGCAGATGCTCGACGATGGAGCCACCTTCCTGGATATTGGTGGGTACTCCACCCGTCCAGGGGCTGCCACGGTTAGCCCTACTGAAGAAGCGGACCGCGTTTTACCGCTTATTGAAGCCATCCTTTCTGAATTTCCGGATGCCCTCATCTCCATCGATACCTTTCGGGCATCGGTGGCCCGGCAGGCAGTCGAAGCCGGAGCCGTACTCATTAACGATGTATCTGGCGGTACCCTCGACCCGGCGATGTTCAGCACAGCGGCCGAATTGAGTCGTTCGGCATCGGTACCTTATATACTGATGCACATTCGGGGTACTCCCCAAACCATGCAGTCGCTGGCCACCTATCAGCACGTTACGACCGATGTACTGGATGAATTGGCCGTTCGGCTGGCCGAATTACGACTGCTGGGGCTGAAAGATGTTGTTCTGGACCCTGGATTTGGGTTTGCCAAGACAACCGAACAAAATTTTGAACTACTGGCTCAACTCGATGCGTTCAGCCTGTTCGAAGAGCCTGTTCTGGTAGGTCTTTCCCGCAAAACAACAATCTGGAAAACACTGAACATCAGCCCGGATAGAGCCTTAAACGGTACCACCACGCTAAACACCATAGCGTTGCTCAAAGGGGCATCCATTTTGCGGGTCCACGACGTACGTGAAGCGGTCGAAGTGGTGAAATTAACGCACCAATTAACTTTTTTTTAGCCATACACTTGCGTTTAGAAAAACAAAGTCCTACTTTTGCAATCCCAAACGACGACACCCCTGTTTGTTCAACGGGAATCGATTCGGTAGCTCAGCTGGTAGAGCAATACACTTTTAATGTATGGGTCCTGGGTTCGAATCCCAGCCGAATCACAAAAATACGGAAGCCGCTCAACTGAGCGGCTTTTTTTATTTTCCTATGCTCCTGCTGGCTTTGTCAGCCAGGGCTCCCTCCAGGGCTGGTTAGTACGACCTAGACCTATTTCGTTCATCAATTGATACGGAAAAGCACATGCCAATAAGCCACTTTGTTAAACCGGCATTCTGACAAATCGATTTAACGGACGACAAGTGCTGGTTTGCCCACAGAACATATTCACTTTTCAAGAAGATTTATAATCAAATTCACAATTCGGCCCATTTGCTATTAAATTCTGACAAAAGCTGTTTTTGCCAAATTTTTTTAGTAGTATATTGCATGACTTTGTCACAAACGCCCTTCAATTCGATTGCCTTCTCCTTGATTAATTCACAGGCCGGGCATCCTGTTAATTTAGAATTTCTTAATAAACGGCCTCGTTTTTTGCAATTCTGTTAAATAGCGTTTCAAAAAACGGCCATATCCAACGCTGTTACGACCATGTCTGATCAGGTTGACCAACTGGCGGGACTGTACCGCCCCGAGTTTGAACACGACAACTGCGGTATCGGCTTTGTGGCCCATATCAAAGGCCGCAAGTCACACCAGATTGTTTCGGATGCGCTCCAGATGCTTCGGCGGATGGAACACCGGGGCGCTGTAGGCTCTGAGCCCAATTCTGGTGATGGAGCTGGATTGCTGATCCAGATTCCACATGAATTTTTCGTCGACGAAACCCGTAAACTGGGTGTACATCTTCCACCTGCTCTTGAGTATGGTGTAGGCATGGTATATTTCCCAAAAGACGTGTGGCTTCGCGAAGAATGTCGTGCAATCCTGAATCGGAAAATGAAACGACTCGGCCTGGAACTGCTCTGCTATCGGGTTGTACCGGTCAACAACAGCGATCTGGGGAATGGCTCGCGCTCGGCAGAACCTCAGATGGAGCAGGTATTTATCAAACGTCCTTCCGACGTTACGAATGCCGATGATTTCGAGCGTAAACTGTATATTCTGCGGAATTACAGCACCCGGATCATCAATGAAACCATTGCGGGTGTCGACCATTTCTATTTTTCGTCGTTATCCTGCCGGACCATTACGTATAAGGGTCAGCTAACAACCTTACAACTGGAGCCGTACTTCCCCGATTTACAGAATGAGGAGGTTGTATCGGCTATCGGTGTCGTTCACTCTCGCTTTTCGACCAATACGTTCCCATCCTGGAAACTGGCTCAGCCCTTCCGTTACATTGCCCACAACGGGGAAATCAACACCGTAAAAGGCAACGTCAACTGGATGAAAGCGGCTGAAGGCCTGCTCGAATCTGCCAAGTTTACGAAAGAAGAGATGGACATGTTGCTGCCCATCTGTGATCCTAAACAATCGGATTCGGCCAACCTCGACAATGCCATTGAGTTGCTGGTGATGAGTGGCCGTTCGCTCCCCCATGTGATGATGATGCTTGTTCCTGAAGCCTGGGATGGCAACGAGCATATGGACCCTGTCCGGAAAGCATTCTACGAATTCCATGCTGCTCTGATTGAGCCCTGGGATGGTCCAGCCTCGATCTCCTTCACAGATGGCCGCATCGTAGGGGCTACGCTCGACCGGAATGGCCTTCGTCCATCGCGCTTCTGGGTCACCAACGAAGATGTCGTCATTATGGCATCGGAAGTGGGGGTGCTCGACATCGACCCGGCTACGGTCGTCTCTAAAGGTCGTTTGCAGCCTGGGAAAATGTTCCTGGTCGACATGGAGCAGGGTCGGATTGTATCGGACGAAGAAATTAAAGCCGACATCTGCTCCCGGCAACCTTATCAGCAATGGCTGGCCGACAATAAGATCAAAATCCAGGACCTTGAAGCCCCCATCCGGTCGTATAATCCGTATGATCCGGCCAAACTGCTTCGGATGCAACAGGCTTTTGGCTTTACATCTGAAGACCTGCGGATGATCCTGGCACCGATGGTCGAAACAGGCAAAGAAGCCCTGGGTTCGATGGGCGTTGATGTGCCGCTGGCCGTGCTTTCGGAACAAAGCCAGCACATGAGCCATTACTTCAAGCAGTTGTTCGCGCAGGTGACCAACCCGCCCATCGACTCAATCCGGGAGCGGGCGATCATGTCGCTCATCTCCTTTGTTGGCGCAACGTATAACCTTCTGAGTGAGTCTCCTGAACACTGCCACCAGGTTGAGCTGGAACAACCTGTACTGACGACTAAAGAATTTGATAAACTCCGTTTTATCGACCAACCGAAGTTTCAGGCGAAAACCATCAACTGCCTCTTTACGGTCGACGGTCTGGGGAAATCCCTCGAGCGGGCGCTGGAACGGATCTGTCGCTACGCCGAAGATGCCATTCAGGATGGGTATTCGATTCTAGTTCTCTCAGATCGGGCAATCGACTCCAACCATGCGCCCATTCCATCCCTGCTAGCTACCTCAGCCATTCACCATCATCTGATTCGTCAGGGGCTGCGGGGTAAAGTGGGCATCGTCGTCGAAGCGGGCGATGTGTGGGAAACTCACCACATTGCTACCCTTATCGGGTATGGTGCTTCGGGTGTTAACCCTTATATGGCTTTCGAAACCATTGCCAGCATGAAAGAAAAAGGCTTGCTGGGTGTTGACTATGACCTCGACAAGCTGTATAAAAATTATGTAAAGGCCGTCAATGGCGAACTCCTGAAAATCTTCTCGAAGATGGGGATCTCAACCCTGCAATCGTATCAGGGCGCTATGATCTTCGAATGTCTGGGCCTGAATCAGGAGGTTGTAAGCCGTTACTTCACCGGCACCGTATCGCGGATTGGCGGTATGGGTCTGGATGAAATCGCTCGCGAGATTCAGGTGCGCCATTCAGTAGCGTTCCCAACAACACCAATGGTAACTCCACGTCTGGAAGTAGGCGGTATTTATCAGTGGAAGCAACGGGGTGAAAAGCACATCTTTAACCCCGATACGATTCACCTGCTCCAGCAGGCAACCCGCAAGAACGATTACGGGATCTTCAAGAAGTACTCGAAGCTGATCGACGATCAAACCCAGAAAGCGATCACCATTCGGGGTTTGCTGAAGTTCAAGAAAGGCACCCCTGTTCCACTGGACGAGGTTGAACCCATCGAAAGTATTTTCAAACGGTTCGCTACGGGTGCCATGTCGTTCGGGTCGATTTCGTGGGAAGCGCATACGACCCTGGCGATTGCGATGAATCGCATTGGCGGCAAAAGTAACTCCGGCGAAGGCGGTGAAGACGAACTTCGCTACAAGCCGCTCGAAAATGGCGATAGCATGAACTCGGCCATCAAACAGGTCGCTTCGGGACGCTTTGGCGTGACCAGCTATTACCTGACCAACGCGCAGGAGTTACAGATCAAAATGGCGCAGGGTGCAAAACCGGGCGAAGGTGGTCAGCTACCAGGCTTCAAAGTCGATGACTGGATCGGGCGAACCCGTCACTCCACTCCTGGTGTTGGCCTGATTTCGCCACCTCCTCACCATGATATTTATTCGATTGAGGACTTGGCCCAGTTGATCTCCGACCTTAAAAATGCCAACCGGGCCGCTCGTATCAGCGTCAAACTGGTATCGGAAGCAGGCGTTGGTACCATTGCGGCTGGTGTTGCGAAAGCCCATGCTGACCACATCCTGATTTCGGGCCATGATGGGGGTACAGGAGCCTCTCCTCTGTCGTCGATTCGCCATGCGGGTTTGCCCTGGGAGCTGGGTCTGGCCGAAGCACATCAGACCCTGGTGAAAAACAAATTGCGCGGACGGGTAACCGTACAGACCGATGGTCAGATTCGTACGGGTCGTGACCTGGCCGTAGCGGCTCTGCTCGGGGCTGAAGAATTTGGTGTAGCCACGGCTGCTCTGGTCGCTACGGGTTGCATCATGATGCGGAAATGCCACCTCAACACCTGTCCGGTTGGTGTGGCTACACAGAATAAAGAGCTTCGGGCGCTATTCACCGGGAAGCCAGAGCATGTCGTGAACATGTTCACGTTCCTGGCGATGGAATTGCGCGAAATTATGGCTGAACTGGGCTTCCGTACCGTTAACGAAATGGTTGGTCAGGCGCAGATGCTGGAACTCCGTGACAACATGGCGCACTGGAAATACAAGAAAATCAATCTGGATGCGCTTCTATATAAAGAGCCGACCACGCTGGAAGTAGCTCAGTATAAGCAGGAAGAACAAAATCACCACCTGGAGGAGGTACTCGACCGCAAACTGATTGACCTGGCGCAACCCGCGTTGACCTCGGCCGAATCGGTATATGGCGAATTTCCGGTACAGAACATCGACCGAAGCATTGGCACGATGCTCTCGAATGAAATTTCGAAAGTATACGGTGGCCCCGGCCTTCCCGAGAGTACAATTCATATCAAACTGCGTGGTACGGCGGGTCAAAGCTTTGGTGCCTTCAGCACAAGCGGTATCAAACTCGAACTCGAAGGCGACGCCAACGATTACTTTGGCAAAGGTCTGTGTGGTGCTCAACTGATTGTGTACCCCGACCGTACGGCTCAGTTCAAACCGGAAGAAAACAGCATCGTTGGTAACGTTTCGTTCTACGGCGCTACATCGGGCGAAGCCTTCATACGGGGTATGGCGGGCGAACGCTTCTGCGTACGTAACTCAGGAGCTAAAGTTGTGGTGGAAGGCGTTGGCGATCATGGTCTGGAATACATGACAGGCGGTCTGGCCATCATTCTGGGAAAAACCGGCCGTAACTTCGCAGCGGGTATGTCGGGCGGTGTAGCCTATGTCTGGGATCAGGACGGCACCTTTGCTTCGAAAGTAAATGGTGAAATGGTCAGTCTGGAAAGCCTGACCGAAGAAGATCTGGGCATTGTTCGCGAATACGTCGATAAGCACTTCCAATATACGACCAGTAATGTAGCCCTGAATCTGATTCAGGATTGGGACAACCTGGTTGGTCAATTTGTGAAGGTGATGCCTGGCGACTTCCGGCAGGCACTGGCTGGGCGCGGTATCTCACTGGCCGACCAGATTCGCGACAAAAATGTGGTTTATCAGGATATTACCGTCGATGTGACGCACGGATAAGAACGAAGTAAAATGGGAAAACCTACCGGATTTTTAGAGTTTGCGCGTGAATTACCCAAAAAGCGCGCTGCACAGGATCGAGTACACGATTACAAAGAAATTGAAGTCCCTCACTCCGAACAGGATTCGCAACGGCAGGCTGCTCGCTGTATGGACTGTGGTACGCCTTTTTGTCACAGTGGCTGTCCGTTGGGCAATATCATTCCTGAATTCAACGACGCTGTTTACGAGCAGAACTGGGCCTACGCCTATGAAATTTTAAGCTCGACTAATAACTTCCCGGAATTTACAGGCCGCATCTGCCCGGCTCCGTGCGAAGCGTCGTGCGTATTGGGTATCAACAAACCACCCGTTGCCATCGAATTCATCGAAAAGTCGATTGCCGAGGTTGCCTTTGAGCGAGGCTATGTCACCCCAAAAACGCCTAAAGAGCGAACAGGCAAACAGGTTGCCGTTGTAGGCTCTGGCCCTGCTGGCTTAGCGGCTGCGGCTCAGTTGAACAAAGCAGGCCATACGGTAACCGTTTTTGAACGCGCTGACCAGATTGGCGGGCTGCTGCGATACGGTATTCCTGATTTCAAACTCGAAAAGTGGACCATCGACCGTCGTATAGCGGTTATGGAAGCCGAAGGGGTTACATTTAAAACGGGAGTTAATGTAGGGGTTGATCTGAAAGCGAACGATCTGCTGAATGATTTCGACCTGATCATGCTCACCGGCGGCTCAACTGTGCCGCGCGATCTACCCATTAAAGGCCGTGAGCTGAAAGGTATTTACCCGGCCATGGAATTCCTGAGCCAGCAAAATAAACGGGTAGCTGGCCGTCCGGTAGAAGTCGATCACCGTGGTGTTCAATATGGCGATGGCGACCTATTTGCCACTGATAAAAACGTGGTGGTCATCGGTGGTGGGGATACTGGTTCCGACTGTGTGGGTACGTCGAATCGGCACGGAGCCAAGAGCGTTACGCAAATTGAACTGATGCCGATGCCTCCGAAAGAGCGAGCCGAAAGTACGCCCTGGCCCAACTGGCCAATGATGCTGCGGACCAGCACTTCACACGAGGAAGGTTGCGATCGGCACTGGTCGATCAATACGAAAGAGTTTATTGGCGATGAAAACGGTAACCTGAAAGCGCTTCGGATTGTAGACCTGACCTGGAAAAACGAAAATGGTCGGATGCAAATGGTCGAACTGCCAGGCTCGGAGCGCGATATTCCCTGCGAACTGGCGTTGCTTGCGGCTGGGTTCCTTCACCCACAACACAATGGACTGCTTGATGACCTCGGGCTTGAGTACGACGAGCGTGGAAACGTAAAAGCGCATAACTACCAGACAACGACAAATCCGAAAGTATTTGCTGCCGGCGATATGCGCCGTGGGCAATCGTTGGTCGTCTGGGCAATCTCTGAAGGCCGCGAGGCCGCTCGGCAGGCTGATAGTTACCTCATGGGTGATAGTCAGCTCGAAGCCAAAGCGGTATCGCTGGTCGCTGTTGAGTAATCTTCTCCTTTTAATAGCTAAAAAGGCTCACCATTAAAACGGTGAGCCTTTTTTTATGATTGGAACAGCCTATAACGTAATCGATTCTTCTTTTTCGTCGTAGAACAGGTAATTCAACAGGTCGCAATAGGGTTTGATAATGCGGCATCCCTTTACAATTTCATCGACGAAATTGGGTTTAAGCACGTCTTTATCGGTATAGCGATGCATGAAGAAAAGCTCTTTCCGGCGTAACAGCTCAATTTCAGGGTGATCGGCCGAATAGCCTTTGGGCATGACTTTTAGGGTTTCGCCATGCGCTTCTGGAAAATAGGCTTTGAATTCAGGAGCTTCGATAATGTCTTTCAGTTCCTGGGCATTATAATCTACTTCCTGCCGGAATTTCGCCAGATTGGCGGGCGTTGGCTGCCACATCCCTGCCCCCAGAAACGACTGGTTATCAGGCTGGATATGCACATAATAATCGATACGTCCCGAATGCCGCCCTCCAGGCCCAATCGCAAACGCCAGATTGGATTTGTAAGGGGCTTTGTCTTTTGAAAAGCGGATGTCGCGGTTGATCCGAAATATGCAGTCTTTGGGCGATGTGTTTGCCAGCGGTTCAAAAGGGCTCAGTTCTGCCAGAACCCGTTCGGTAACGCCTACAAGCTCTGCTTTAGCCGCATCGTAGCGGCTGCGATTTTCCTGAAACCAGTCTCTGTTGTTATTTTGAACCAGTTCACGCATGAACTCCAGCGTGGCCGCTGTAAAGGTAGATTTTGATGCCGATTGCTTTGCCATAACTCGCCAAAGGTACAATAGAACCCTGATTTTTGTGCGTGCTGAAGCTCATTATATTTTAAGTAAAACATACTGATATGCCTGATGTATCAACCCTAACCAACTCCCATACAGGTACTGTCATTCCGCTTTAATAGGATTCTGCATGTATTTGAGAGAATAATGCTGGCTTTTTTGTAAGATACCCACAAAATTTGTTGTAAATCTCAGCTTATTTCTATGAACCGTATCGATTGCACACCGGCTGCTACCCATGTTATTGACCAGTTAATAGCCCAGCACGGCCCGCTAATGTTCCATCAGAGCGGTGGGTGCTGCGATGGCTCCTCACCCATGTGCTACCCCGTCGGTGATTTTATTATCGGCTCATCAGACGTATGGCTGGGTCAAATTCATAATTGTGACTTCTGGATGTCGCAGGATCAATTTGAATACTGGCAACATACGCACCTGACCGTTGATGTAACGCCCGGACGCGGGGCCAGTTTCTCGCTGGAAATTCCAATGGGTGTCCGGTTCATCATCCGGTCACGATTATTTGAGCCCGAGGAGATGGCGAAGCTAACACCAGTACATATCGGTCCCTTCGAAGAAATACGCTAAGGTTTGTTTACTACGAACGATCTACTTCCGGCCACAAAGTAAAATTAGATTAATCCACCAAAAAATAGAACTAATAGACTGACAGCCAGCTTGCTTTAACGGTATTCTATCTGTAGATTCGGTTCAGAATCACTAACCGCTTACAGATATGAACCTACTAACGCGCATCGAGCATTGGGGCGATAGCCATCACCCCGCCTGGACCGACGCCCTACGGATTATGCTGGGCATTATCCTGATCCTGAAAGGAATCAGTTTTATTAGTGACACTACGTATCTGAACCAACTGGTCGGAGGGGTCCATTTTGGGCTTTTTCCGGTTATGGCCGTTCATTATGTTGCCTTTGCGCACCTGATGGGCGGCTTCCTGATCATGCTGGGGTGTTTGACCCGTCTGATGTGCATCCTTCAACTGCCCATTCTGGTTGCGGCCGTTTTCTTCGTCAATATTCGTCAGGGATTTTCCCCCCTGAACTCTGAACTGTGGTTATCGTTGATCGTACTGGGCCTTTTACTGGCCTTTACGGTGCTGGGGTCTGGGCGCTTTTCGATGGACGAGTACGTTAAACAACACGCCCATTGAGACGTTATTGGTTTGTTTATAAACCAATCAACGTTATTGCAGACAAAACCCTGGAAAAAGTAGAAAAGGAATACGAAGGCCAGCGCATTACCGGCAATCAGGATAATGGCACTGGTCATGGGAGCAAAGGAAACGGCCGCAGTTCGGTATCACATAAAAGCTCATCAAAAGGCAGTAGCAGTGCTGGTGGCTCGACAGGCGGCAGCAAATCTGGGCGTAGCAAGTAAGATCGGGATTTAGCTGATTTATGGATTAGCTGGATTTTGCACTTAATCGCTTCAAAGAAGGGTTAAACAAAATCGGATTAATCTATAAATCAGCTAAAACCCGCCGGCCCGGCGGAGCGGTTTAGAATATATACCGGATCTGGCACCAGGGGATTTCTTCCTGAACGAGTCGCTCAAAAATCTCGATCATTTTACGCTTCAACTGGTGCTGATAGCGAATATTCCAGCCACCAAACTGACTTACCTTACTCTCCTGTAATTCAGGCATCCACAGCAATTCTTCAGCCTTTGGGTTAATAGCCAGATTGGCCTGATGCTGCCATTGGTTATGGGTCAGAAAAATAACTTCACATTTAAGCTGTTGACGAACTTCCGGGCGTAGGGCAGCATCGAGTTGTCGAAACAGATCACGGTAATCATTTCGCCAGGCCTTTCGGTCGCCGTCGGGTCCGGCATAAACAATAACGGGTGAGAAATTGACGTGTACTTCATAACCGGCGTCATAAAAATCATTGATGGCCGCGAGTCGTTTCTCAATACCATCGGTACGTACATCGACCAGTTTACTCACGTGAGCAGGCATCAAACTGAACCGTATTCTCACTTTTCGCTGTGGATCGACATTCAGCATTTCCCGATTCACAAACTTCGTCGCAAATGTTGCCTTAGCTCGTGGATGCGTCCTATAAAAATCGAATACCTGCTGAATACCATCCGTCAAATCATAGTCGACCGAGATATCCGAATTGCAGCCAATATCGTAGGTATAAAACAGATCGTCGGTTTGGTTTGGCACTTTGGGCCAGGGCAACGTGCTGATCTGCTCCTTGACTGAGGCCATGTTTTCGTCAATATTGGTGAAAAGCGTGATCGGATTCACCGTTTTATGACGATCAACGTAGCAATACGTACAACCACCAAAGCAGCCGTTTGCCAAACTAGGCGCAATGTAATCGGCACTACGCCCGCTCCATTTAATGTCCTGTGTTTTTAGCCGACCCAGCACCAGTACATTGGATTTAATCTTGAAATGATTCAGACCCAGGTCGGGCAGACGATTGTGCTGCTTCACTTCCAGAGTTTCCGCTTCAGGAAATTTAGCCAACACCGCTTTCCCCTGGCTATTCAGAGAATCGGTCGTATACAGGATCAATGAGGGATTAAAATCGGGCATGAAAATACGTTGAGGGTATATCTACTTAACGCGATAACCAGTTGCTTAGTTCATCACCATTCAGACATAAAACAACTGACTATCAAACAGTTGAAACCAAAAACACCTAACTCAAAAATGCGTTTGCTATGCCCCAATCAATTGAACTAATTTGCAGTGCGTACCAGGATAAGATCCCCCACCCGCTGCTGCCCCCAGGCTGGATTAGTTGATTGAAGCTGCGTGGTGACTGTCTGGATTATCCACTGTTGGTGTTCTTCATGGTAAGCTATATGGAGTATAGGTTCCATCACTTGAGCCGATACCGCTTTATCCATAGCACGCTCATCCAATTGCACCTTCCCCTGAACGATCCGAATCACCCGGTTGGCCATAATCTGGGCATCCTGAGCGTGGTGACTCACCAGCAGGGTTGTGGCTTGCCATACCTGATGAAGTGCGGAAAGAACCTGTCGAAGCGATTCACTGGCCTGCGTATCCAGGGCAGCAAAGGGTTCATCGAGCAATAGCACCTGCGGCCGACGAACCAGGGCGCGGGCCAGGGCTACCCGCTGCCGTTGCCCGCCCGACAACTGGGCTGGTTTCTGATGCATAAACGTACCCAATCCCGTCCTATCGATCAATTCTTTCACAAAGGCCGGATCGCCTTTAGGGGCGGCAAATTGAATCGCTTCCTGTACGGTCATATTCGGGAAGAGCGCCGTATCCTGAAATACATAGCCAATGGAACGTTTTTGAGGGGGAAGGTCTACGCGCTGTTGGGTATCGAACCAAACATGCCCATCGACCACAATACGTCCAGAACTTGGTGTTTCCAGGCCAGCCACCAGGCGAAGCAGGGTTGTCTTACCGGCCCCTGATGGCCCGGTTAACACTGTTAGACTCCCTGATTCTAAGCTAGTTCGTATCGTTAACTCCCCAGGCCCCTCCGTAAATAATCGCGGCATTGTCAGGTCGATTTCGATCATACCGTTACTCGTTTATTGACAAAGTAGACCAGCAGTAAAATAGCAAACGATAGAACCAGCAGTAGTGCAGCATACGTATGGGCCGTTTGAAAATGGAGCAACTCGACCTCATCGTAGATCGCAATCGATGCAACCCGGGTCTGACCCGGTAAATTACCACCTATCATCAGGACAAGCCCAAACTCCCCGATCGTGTGTGCGAACGTCAGCACGATACCCGTCAATATGGCCGGTTTACAATTGGGCAGCAATACCCGCCACAGCGTCCGACCCGGCGACTGCCCCAGCGTATAAGCTGCTTCGCGCCAGGATACCGGCAGGTTTTCGAGCCCCGCCTGAATCGGATGTACCATAAAAGGTAAACTGTACAGTAGTGAGGCTACCACCAGCCCCTCGAACGAAAAAACAAGCTGCAGGTTCAGGTGATGCAGTAACCAGGCACCAAAATCACTCGTTGGACTAAAGGCCAGTAATAGATAAAAACCGACTACAGAAGGGGGCAATACGAGCGGCAGACTGATGATGGCTTCAAGTACGGGCTTTAGGCGAAAACGACTCAAAGCCAGCCAACTGGCCAATGGTACACCAATCAGCAACAGCAGCATGGTTGTGATGCCAGCAAGTCGTAATGTCAGCCATATAGGTTCCCAGTCGATGGGCATCATATGCAAAGAAAAATGGGAAGAAAACCCAAATGGAGGAAAGATTCAGACAAAATTCGTATTCCTTTTTCGCTTTATTCCGTCTGTTTATAACCAAATTTCTGCAAAATACGCCGAGCGTCCGGGCTACGCAAAAAGGTCAGGAACTGTTCAGCCGCTTTCGTCTGGGTTGTTCGTTTCAGCACGACGACCCCTTGTGCAATGGGTGCATAGCCTGTTTGTGGCAAGTCGACCCAATGGCCCCGTTTGGCAAGGGTTGGGTCCATTACTACCGATTTGGCTGTAAAGCCAACTTCGGCAGCCCCGGAAAGGATGTATTGATTTACCTGTGAAATACTTTCGCCATACACGATTTTGGCCTGTATTTTATCCAGCCATTTTTTCGCTTTCAAATAGCCAATGGCTGCTTCACCATAAGGCGCTGTAGCCGGATTCGCTATGGCGATGTGCCGCACTCCGGGGTTCGACAATACAGCCAGGGTAGCGGATACCGGCAGCTCGCCCGCTGTCCAAAGTACCAATGAGCCATACGCATATACAATCGGAGCGGCTGTGGTCAAATTTGCTTTGTAGAGCGTTTGCGGATACGCCATATCGGCTGACAAAAAAACATCGTACGGTGCCCCTTGCTGAATCTGGGTAGTCAGTTTACCCGAAGAGTTGACAATCATTTCGAGCGGAACCCCCGTTTTTTTCTGGAAAGCCGTCTTAAGCTCCTCCATGACAAACTGCGCATTCGCGGCTACTGCTACCCGAAGCGGCTGCCCCCAAAGCAGATACGGGCAAAGCAAAAGACAGACAAGTAGTTTTTTCATTCAAGTTAGTTGGCAACCTTTACCTCGATTCGTTTTACCTGCCGAACCCACCGGGCCATTTTTTTTTCTCCGGGC
Source organism: Spirosoma panaciterrae DSM 21099 (assembly GCF_000374025.1). Lineage (GTDB taxonomy): Bacteria > Bacteroidota > Bacteroidia > Cytophagales > Spirosomataceae > Spirosoma > Spirosoma panaciterrae. Next base: position 124,881 of record NZ_KB893186.1, read on the forward strand.
ACAACGAGTCGATACGGACCGACAGCATTATCCAGGGGCTGCCCATCAACACGATCGACGAGAAGAATAGACTGACTGGCAAATTCAGGGTCGAATTCGGGCAGGGCAAACACCACTTCATACGCATCAGCCGCTTTAACAACCACATAGTTTCGCAGGTTTTTCCCACGTAATTGCCCCCCTAATGGAGCCCCGGCCTGCTTAAGCAGTTCTGATACGGGTACTCCCGAATACTGATGTTCTTTTTCATCATGATCTCTGGCAGTTACCGTAGTATGCGGCATCGCCTGTAAATCAGCAGCCTGCAACGTCAGAGGTTTAGTAACCTCGCCCGAGATGGTCAGCACAGTTTGGGCTTTACTGCTTAGGCATACCATAACCAATGCTGCAACCGACGCTATTCGGCCTGTGCAATTTCGTAAACGTAACTGATTCATGCGCGTTACTACCCAATCGTTATATCTGCACAAACATAACGATTGTTTTGCTTCGATTTATCCGAATGTGTCAATTTTGGGCTCTATCTTAGCTTAATCAGATTGCCAGTGGCGTTTCCATGAATTCGTTTGCATGCCGGATTATGAATCAAAAAAATCGTTTTTACCAGTTCATTCAGTTTATCTATCTGGCAGGTAGTTGTTTGTGCTTACTCCTATGGCTCTGGCTCCCGAAAAATCGGGATTGGCTGACATCGACCGTTGAGCGATTTTACACACAACGGCAACGGCTATCCAATCAGACGAGTCTTTCTACGCGCCTGCAGGAAGGTTATGGAGATGCCTACACGTTCACATCCCTTATCCAGCAGCGATGCGGCCCCGACGATTATTTTCTGATTCCGCCCCAGCAATACCTGATCCGGAATGCCTGGCAGCAGGGCAAATCAACCGGATACGTCTGGTTGTATCCGAGTGTGCTCTATTATCATCTGGGCAAATCGGTTCATCTGATCGACATGACCGCGCCGGATTCGCTGCTTCAGCGAGCCACGCATACGTTTTGGGCTTACGATAACAAGCTCTTTTTACTGACCTTCAAACCACACAATCGACCACTGGTTATCAGCGTATTTCGCCAATACGATCCGCATTTCTTCGCTTACACTCCCGATCAGGCACGTCGGTACAAGCGTTCCAAACCATGAGTTTTTCCATTTTTTTCGTACTCTTTACACAGTTCCTCATCGGTTTCGGCGTGATAACCTATCTACGTCCGGCGACCAACGGCTATAGTTTACTGGGGCTGTCCATGCTTGTGGGTGTAGGGATTAGTTCGGGCTTACCGTTCGCGCTCGAATTTATGCGCCTGCCCATTGCCCGAACGCCCCTATTTTTCGGACTAGCCCTACTAGCTGCCATATCGCTTGTCGGGTTACGGCATCGTAGAGCCTATCTGCAACCCCTTTTCACCCGATCACACCTTACGATCCGATTCAGTGAGTTACCCTTTCTGGCATTCTGGGGTTATCTCCTGTTTATCAGTGCCTGGAAATGTGCCTGGTATCCCAATCTTCCCTTCGATACCATCGTTGGGCCTGATCTGGTCGCCACCTTTGCCGTTAAAGAACACACACTGGTCTCATCCGTTTTTACCAGTCATCTGCCATCGGTATCTGTCTTCAGCAACCAGCCTTTCTATGCCCCCTTTACAGCGATGCAACAGATCGTGTATCTCCTGGCTGCGGATGGAGTTGGCTGGTTTGCATTCGGAAAATTATGGCTAACGGTGCTGGTGGTTGCGTTTGGGCTGTTTTTCTATGCCGAACTGCGCGAACGTACTCACCCTGTACTGGCAGGCTTACTCGTAGCCATTCTGGCCTGCAGCCCGGAATTATTTGCGTATACATTTCTTGTACAGACCGATTGGGCCAATGCTGCTTTTTTTGTGACTGGGGTCATGCTTTTGCACTCGTATGGGCAAACCAAGCAGCGAGGAACTTTCATAGGAAGCCTGCTTTTTCTGGCGCTCGCGTGCTGGACCCGTACCGAAACCATTTTCTTCATACCCATCGGCTCACTGCTGATCGTGGGCCAGACGGGGCATGCCCGAAAAATCCTGGCGATTCGTGACGCAGCCATTCTTCTGCTGGTTTGCTCCCTCCCTGTGGTGTTCTGGAACTACGGGTTCTTACGGGGTTATGTCCCTCTTCCCTCCCACACCCATTTGGGTGTAGCCCACACGGTACCAGACCACTATTTCCAGAATCTGCTGGCCATTTACCAAGGCATGGCCGAGCAGGTCGTTTTTCACGACACCTACTGGAACTACTCAGTGTATGTATTCCTGGGAATCGCAGTTGTAAACCTGTTCCTCTTTCGCGATCGCCGAGGGTTGCCCCTTTTATTCTGGATTCTCGGTTTGTATGTTCAGTTTGGTCTGCTAATCCTCCATGTTGAAGGAGCCAATATTCCCTTTACATTCCGGCGAGGGTTCTTTAAAATCCTGCTGCTGATGTACGTTTATCTGGGTTCAAGTTCGTTGCTCCGATGGCTATCGGGTCGTTTGTTGTCTTGGGAGGGGCAATCGCTAGCGAATGATTCTGCTCAACAGCCCCGAAAAACGGCTTGATCCCGTATGAAGTACGTAGACAGGAAGACTAGACATTCGTTCACCCCATACAGCCATTCGGATTACTTCATCATCCTGGCCAATAGTCGCACAAGCTGAATCAACAGGACGGGAGCAAAACCAGCCGCCAGAATCAACCCGAATTCGGTGGTAGTCATGGGTTGAATATTGAGCACCTCGTGCAGTACGGGTACAAAATACGTGAATGCAAGAATGGCCAGGCAAAGCATCTGAGCATACCAGACATAGCGATTCCGCGTGATTTCATTGATGAAAAACGACCGCTCAGAATGCAGGTTGAACACATGCATGAGTTGGGTAAATGATAAAGCGTAAAAGGTTAGGTTGTTGCCTTCATCCTGGCTAAGCCCCAGCAGCCGGGTACCTATCACATACGTTCCCAGTACAGAAGCCGTCATCGCCAGCGCATAGAGTACCACCGTCTGCCAGTCGCGGGTGTCCATAATCGGCGTTTTCGGATCTCGGGGTGGCCGTTCCATCAGGCTGGCATTTTCGCGGCCAACCCCCAGCGCCAGGGCAGGGAAAACATCGGTGACAATATTAATAAACAAGATCTGCAACGGTAATAACGGCGTTCCGACATTCAGGAAACCGGCAAACGTAACCACGAAAATCTCGCTCAGATTACACGACAGCAGAAACAACACGAACTTGCGGATATTCTCAAAGATGACCCGCCCCTGCGCAATAGCGGCTACAATCGACGTAAACGAATCATCTTTCAGCACAATATCGGCCGTTTCGGCCGCCACCTGTGTCCCCCGTAAGCCCATCGCAATGCCAATGTCCGATTTCTTGAGTGCAGGCGCATCGTTCACTCCATCACCCGTCATCCCTACAATGTTGCCTTCGTGCTGGTACAACTCGATCATATCGAGTTTCTGGGCCGGACTGACCCGGGCAAATACCCGACAATTGAGCACGTTCTGTTTCTCATCGACCCTAAGTTGATCGATCGGCTTGAGATCTTTTCCCGTCAGAACGATTTCTTCGCCCGGTTCAATCAGTTTCACTTTTGAGGCAATGGTCAGGGCGGTAGCCGGATGGTCGCCGGTAACCATGATTACCTTGATACCCGCTCGTCGGCAGGCTTCAAGCGATGGTGTCACTTCGGTTTGTGGCGGGTCCAGAAACCCGATCAACCCCAGGTAGGTCAGGTCTCTATCGGCAAAATCATCACCAGGTCGGGTCGTTTTATCGATTTCACGGTAGGCAAAAGCCAGGGTGCGTAATCCATCGGCCGCCATCTTTTCGGCTATTTCGTACTGCGCTTTCCGGGCTTTTTCGTCCAGAGAAACCGACCGATTCATCACCTCTTCGACGGCTCCTTTTACGGCTACTATGTATCGGTCCTCATGCTCGTGCAGGGTACCCATCATGCGTGTATCGGAACTGAACGCTTTTTCGGCCCGGCGTGCATATTCCAGGTTGATCGCATCAGGGTTCAGTCCGACAGCCCTCGCAAATTTCAGCAGAGACACGTCTACCGGGTCGCCCACTTCGCGGAAGTTCCCATCGTCATCATCATACTCGGCATTGTTGCAGAGCACGCCAACCTGAACCAGTTTCTGAAATACGTCTGAATCCGTTATCTCGCTGTTGCCAGCGATAACCTGTAGGTTTTTAGTTCCCTCCTCCACCTGCACTTCGGCCCACAGGTTGGGCAGTTGTATCGTATTGACCTCAATCCGATTCTGGGTTAGCGTGCCCGTCTTATCCGTAAAAATCACATTCGTGCCTCCCAGCGTTTCGACCGCCGAGAGTCGTTTGACAATCACTTTCTTATTCGCCAGTCGCAACATGCCGTATGCCAGCGCGATGGTAGCCACTACCGACATGCCTTCCGGTATAGCCGCGATGGCCAAGGCCAGCGCCGTTTCGACCAGGCGAAGGGGCTCCTCTCCCCGAATCAGTCCGACAATCAAAAACAGAACCGCCAGGCCCACCGTCACCCAGATCAGCACATTAGCCAGCGCATCGAGCTTTTCTTCAAGCGGTGTGGCCGACCGCTTGGCCTCTTCAACCATCGTGGCAATCTTACCCAGTTCGGTCTGTTGGCCAATCCCTGTTACAATAGCCCGTCCATTACCGTCCGTTGCGGCTGTACCTTTAAACAACCGATTGTGCTGATCGCCAAGGGGCGCATCATCGGCTGGTATCTGTGTATTTTTATTGACAGGCAGCGACTCCCCCGTCAATGCCGATTCATTGACCTGCAATTGATTGACCTGAAACAAATTCGCATCGGCCGCTACCAGGTCTCCCGCTTCAACCACCAGTATATCCCCAACGGTTACGTCTTCGGAGGCAATTTCACGCACATGTCCATCGCGCAACACCCGGGCGGGGGTACTGTCCAGCTTTCGAAGGGCATCCATCGACTGCCGGGCGTTCCATTCCAGCCCAAAACCCGTTACGGCATTGATTAACAGTACCACTAGTATAGCCACACCCTCGACGGTATCGCCCAGAAAGAAGGAAATCCCTGCCGCAGCTACCAGTATGTAGACAATGACGCCCGTAAACTGGCGCAGCAGGATCGTTAAGGCACTTTCACGTTTGGTTTCCTGCAACGCATTTGGCCCAAATTCTTCCAGCCGGGAGCGAGCCTCATCGGCAGTTAGCCCTTTCCTGGGATCGGTCGCCAGATTATCAAAAAGTTGTTTGAAATCAAGTTGATGCGGGTTGTGGAGTATGGTGAGCTTTGGCATAATTAAGCGGTTAGGAAGGTGAAGCAAAGTACTATTTTTAATCTCATTTTAATATAACCCCATGCTTCTTTCTCCAATTAATACTAGCCTCGCTCAGGATAACCCTATTGAGCTATAGAGAATACTTCTATATTTAATCAGCCAGTCCAATCCGAATGGCTTTTGACTTCTTTCACCTATTTTAAGGACCCAGTCAAAAACTTTTTACATAAATTACGTTCTGCCATGCCAGCCGGTATCCCCATTGAACTAGATAGTGCCGTCACGACAATTATCATTCAGCGCCCGTTTAAGCAGCAAGTTGAAGCGTATGAGGAATGGTTGAAGGAAATTGTACCGCTGGCTCAGTCGGCACCCGGCCATCGGGGCGTAAATATCATCAGGCCGCATGGATCTAGCGATGAATACACCATCGTTCTGCACTTTTCATCGGAAACAAATCTGCGTAATTGGCTGGAGAGCGATACCCGCCGACGACTGATTGAGAAGGTTCGCCCTCTACTTAACACGGACGAAACAATTGACATAAAAACAGGCCTAGAGTTCTGGTTTACGCCACCCAAAGCCATCAGTAAAGCAGCTCCACCCCACAAACAATTTCTGATTACGCTGTCGGCCATTTATCCCCTTTCGATGCTTGTGCCCTGGCTTCTCTCGCCTGTTTTCTCGGCCGCGCCTTCTTTATCTACGCTGTTTATTAGAGCATTGCTAACCAGCGCGGTCATTGTCGGTCTTATGACCTTCGTTATTATGCCCCGGTATGTTCGACTGGTAGCCAAATGGCTTTTCCGCTAGGGTGGTGATTTAAGGGAATTCAATGAGAAACTCGGTCCAGCCGTCGGGTTTAGTCTGGAGAGAGAATTGAACGTGGTGATTCAGTAGGATTTCGCGGGTTACGGTCAGGCCAATTCCCTGTCCGTCGGGTTTGGTACTGTAGAACGGATTGAACAGATTAGTCGCTGCTGATTCGGGAATCGGGTGGCCGTTATCGCGAATCAGCAGCGCATTAGCCGTTGCGATTACTTCAATCTGGTTGCCCGATTCAGAGGCTTCGAGTGCATTCTTGATCACATTGACCAGCACCTGTTCAATCTGTTCAACATCGACGGATCGAGGGTTGGCACTACGTGCATAATAGGTCAGGCTAACCTGTTTCCCCTCGGCTTGTTGCTGCATCAGTCGCACGACATTTCGGGCAATTTCGCTGACATCGGCAACTTGTCGCTGGGGTTGCGGTAGCCGTACCACATCGGCAAATCGACGCATAAAGTGGTTCAGCCGTTGGTTCCGTTCGACAGCTACACGCAAGGCATGCTGCACATCGGGTTCATCGACATACGACTGCGTAACGCCCAGGATGGAGTTGACGGCCCCAATGGAGTTGTTCACCTCGTGAGCCATCATCCGAATTACCTTACTGTAGGCATTTTTTTCGGTCGCCAGGATTTCCGGCGTCAATTCTTCAATGATCAGGAACGAACGCCGAAACCCCCGGTCCATAAAATTCGATCGCAGTACTTTGTAGGTTTCAATGCCATTTGGTTTCATCACACGCGAATCTCCATCGGTCATATCGGCCATTTGCGCCAGCAGCGAAAACCCAATCTGATCCAAAGGTTTGCCCACTACATCGTCAGGCTCTACCGAAAGCAGTTGACAGGCTCGCGGATTGATGGACGCAATCTGCCCATCGAAATCGAATATCAGAATGGCAATCGGGGCGGCTTCGATCAGTTTTTCCAGAAAAAACTGCTGTTCGATCTGTCGGGTACGTTCCTGCCGTAGCTGATCAATCATCAGATTATATACCGATATGAGTTCATCAACCTCCTGATTGCCCGTCGGCACAAATTTGACGGTAAAGTCTTTATCCCGAATGGCTTCAATCCCCGACGCGATAAATTCGGACGGCTGCTGAAACTGTCGGTAAATGCTGACAGCTATGTAGATGGACAGCAACAGGCCCAATTCACTGGCAATAAATACGGGTTTATCCTGCTGCAAAAGCTTATACAGGAGCCCACCGATAGCCAGGTGAACAGCAATGATATACAACAGGTATCGGGTTCGAAAGCTTATGTACATGGGCAGAGGGATAAGGGCAGGGGGCAGAGGGCTTGGGGATAAAATTGACGCTTTCCCTCTTTCCTTACCCCTTTGCCCTATGCATCTTCGTATGGAATGCCAAATTTCTCCAATCGGCGGTAGAGTGCAAAACGAGTGATCCCCAGCGCCCGCGCTACTTTTGCCACCCGGTTCTGGTGGAAGGCCATAGCTCGCTGAATCATCTGGTATTCCATTTCCTCCAGCGTCATAGCGCCAACTTCTGGCAGCGAGCGAGGAGTCAGTTGCTGGTCATTGGCCTTTTGGGGAAGGTTGCGCTCGAAATCGTCGGGTTGGAGTTCGTCGTTGGATGCGAGGAGAACGGTACGCTCTACCACATTTTTAAGCTGCCGGATATTTCCCGGTAATGGCAGGTTCTTGAGCCATTTCTGGGCAGCAGCGCTAACCTGTAAATCGGGCCGATTGTAAATGGTTTTTAGATTGTTGACAAAGTAATTGACCAGTAAGGGTATATCACCGGGGCGCTCCCGAAGCGCAGGCAATTGAACGGTAATCAGGTTGATGCGGTAGAAGAGGTCTTCCCGAAACTGCCCTTTACTGACCATCTCTTCCAGATTCCGATTGGTCGCACAGATGACCCGTACATCGACCGTACGGGATTTACTGCTACCCAACGGCTCGAATGTCCGGTCCTGCAACACCCGCAGCAGTTTTACCTGGCTGGCGGGGTCAAGATCGCCAATTTCATCCAGAAAAATGGAGCCTTTATTGGCCAGTTCGAACCGCCCCACCCGGTCCGTTTTGGCATCGGTAAAGGCACCCCGTACATGCCCGAAGAGTTCACTTTCAAACAGCGTGGCAGAAATACCCCCCAGATTGACTTTCACAAACGCCTGTCGTTTCCGACGGCTATTCTGGTGAATGGCTTCTGCAATCAACTCCTTCCCGGTTCCACTTTCGCCCGTAATCAGTACGGGGGCGTCGGTTGGCGCTACCCGTCCGATAGTTGTCAGGATGCCCAGCAGGTTAGGGTCTTCCCCAACGATATTTTCAAACTCAAACTGCTGATCGAGCTTTCGGCGGTTGGGGGATGCTGGCGTGGGCTGGGCCAGATTCAGGGCAGTCCGCACCGATTGTACAATGTGTTCATTTTGCCAGGGCTTGGTAATAAAATCTTTGGCCCCGGCCTTCATGCCTTCTACTGCCAGGTCGATACTTCCCCAACCTGTTATCAGAATCACCGGCACATTGGGGAGCCGCTCCCGAATCCGGCGCAACAACCGCAGCCCATCATCCCCCGAGGTATCGACCGAAAAATTCATGTCCAGCAGAATAGCTTCCGGGATCTCCTGCTCCAGCACGTCGAAGGTCTCGAACGGTCCATCGGCCAGGCGAACCGCGAAGCCCTCCTTTCGAAATAAGAGCGAAAGAGACGTTTGAATGGCAATATCGTCGTCGATGATAAGGATCATAGAATTGTTTGTGTAGAGACGCATACCCTGCGTCATCTAACCGGATGGTTTTAGGTCAGCTAGTTTACGGGTGCTTGCAATGGCTGACACAAAGGAGACGCAAGGTATTGCGTCTCTACTCCTCATGCAAAGCTACGGCGGGTTGAATCAGGGCTGCCTGACGGCTTGGAAATAAAGCGCAGAGCGTAACGATACCATAAATAACTCCGACGGCGATCAGGATAGCCGTGACATAAACTCCGGTCGCCAGATCGAACACATTAAGAATCGGAAATTGTGCCGCAAAGAGCAACCCGATCAGCAGGGCAAAGGTAGCTAATACCCAGATTTCACCGATGAACTGTGACGATATACCGCTACCCGTAGCACCAATGGCCCGACGTAAGCCGATTTCGCCCCGACGCTTGGCAATGCTCAGGTTCAGGACACCGAACAATCCCAATGCCACATTGATCAGTAAAAACCCGGATATAATGGAGGCAATAATCACGGGTACCATCACCAGATTATGCTGATTTTTTCGGGAGTCGGTCAGGTAGTCGACTTCTACACTCCAGCCTTTTACCATGGTGGCAATATCTTTTACCACTTTGGCTTCGAATACGGCATCCGTTCCGGGCTTTACCCGTATGAGCATGGTGTTGTTCCAGGACTCTTTCGCGTTTACCAATTCAAAATAGGCGGGTTTATTCGACATAAATTCTCCTTTAGCCTTGAAGTTATCAACCACACCCACCACTTTGAACTTTTCGGCAACCACTTTGCCCAACGCATTTTCGTCGCCAAATAGCCCCTCTTTCGCCTTCTGATTGATCACAATGGGCCAGTATTTGCCAACACTGTCGGTATGCCGAAACCACCTGCCTGCAACGACGGGCATTTCGAGCGTTTTAGCGAAATTTTCATCAGTTGTGTAATGATCAGCTAATACATTTCGCTTGTTGTATTCAATGCCATTGTTCATCTGATTGGCCGAAAATGGAAAATTACCACTCATTCGCGTCACTGACTCTACTTCCGGATAAGCCTTCAAACGCTGAACGATTCGCTGGACTTTATTGGCGAGCTCAGTCGTATCCTGGTTTGTATTCAGGCCAATTGCCCAAACGCGTTCGTAGGAGAAGCCCAGCGGCTCGCGATAATTTCCGACATTCACGACGATCAGCGTTGCCAGACCAAATAACACCATAAACGAAGCCCAGATTTCGACAATAAGCAGCATATGGGCCTTCTTCTTGTTCCAGATGAGTTTTAAGAGATGTTGTAGCATGAGAATAGAATGATTGACTGGTTGAATGGTTGAATGATTGAATGATTGACTGGTTGACTGGTTGAATGAAACAGGAGGCCCTTTTTTATTCAATCATTCAACAAGTCAATCATTCAATCATTAAGATTTAAGCGCTTCGGCAATGGTAAGTTTCGACATACGAAGGGCGGGCAGTACGCCCGACAGAAAACCGAAAATCAAACACACGAGCAAACTGATCAGAAATACGCTCAGATTGATGGTCAGGTCGGCATAGGCAATCCAGCCGCTGCTATTGATGAACTGGATGATCACACCCGTGAGCAACAGAGCAATGGCCCCACCGATGAACGTGATGAATATGTTTTCGATGATAAACTGCCACACCAGCGTACGGATGGGTGCCCCGAAGGCTTTCCGAATACCGATTTCCGACCCCCGTTCCATAATACGGCTGACGTTCACGTTGACCAGGTTGATGGCTGGCAAACCCAGTAGCATAAACAGCACGAAGAAGAGAATGCCAAAGAAAGCGGTTTTCAGGCCGGGCCCACCATCCATAATCGTTCCGATAAAATTTTCAGCATAGGGCTCTGCTTTTATCTCTATGGTCGAGTATTTCCAGCCGTTTTCTACTCCTGGCACCGGAATGCGACGGGCTCGCTCCTGAAACTCCTCCTGAATGGCTGGAATGTCTGATTTCTGTTTAGCCAGAACAATACTCACAAAACCTCCCCTCAACCCATTCTGCTGGTAATTACTTTTGGGGGCCGTATACGGAAAATACACGTCGGCATACGAAAAGGGCCGAGTAGCCGGACTGCCTTTTACTACACCAATGACTTTGTAGTTAATATTCTCGATGTCAATTGTTTTGCCGATGACCGATTCACCTGTACTCTCAAAATAATTCTTTTTCAGCTCATCGTTGATCACAACCACGTATTCGCCATTGGCAATGTTCTGTTCGTTATAAGGCTTTCCTTCCAGAAACTCAAAATCCATGATCCGCCAGAAATCGGCATCCGTAAATTTGGTATTGAGCTTGATTTTCTGCGACCCTACGTAGGCATTGGAGCTATTGACAAATGTGCAGATGGTTACGCGTTCGGGTGTTTTCAACGATTTCACATACTCTGTCAGAAACTTAAAGCTCATCGGTCCCGAACTCTGCCCCGTCTGGGCCGAATCCCGTTGTACCATACTCATAATATAAACCGAGCGATCTCGATTCGTTTCGGGGTAATGGCTCCCGAAAATGTGGTCGAGAAACGACGTCAGCACCATCAGTACTGTCAACGTCAGACTAATGCCAAAAAGCGTGATGAACGTATAGAACGGATGCCGCAGCAAGACCTTCCAGGCGATTTTTATGTAATTAGCGAACATAATTTTGAGTGATAGAATGACTGAATGAACGAATAATTGAGTGGTGAAATGATTTTGCGTCAGCTATTCAATCATTCTATCACTCAATCATTCAACATCTATAGGACCTGCGTTCCGTCGAACAACCGTACCAGCCGGTGCGTACGTTTGGCCATTTGTTCATCGTGGGTTACCATTACGATGGTAGCCCCGTCGTTGTTGAGTTGCTGGAGAATGGCCATGATTTCGTTACCCATCGCACTGTCGAGGTTGCCCGTTGGCTCATCGGCCAGTATAATGTCGGGATTACCGACGATGGCGCGTGCGATAGCCACCCGCTGTTTCTGTCCACCCGACAATTGTTTCGGAAAATGCTTCATGCGGTTGCTTAGTCCTACTTTCGTCAGGGCATCTTTCGCATAATCCTGACGCGGACGACCGTTGGCCGAGCGGTACAGCAGCGGAATCTCTACGTTGTCGAGTACCGACAGGTCATTGATTAGATGGAAGCTTTGAAAAATGAAGCCGATCTTCTGATTTCGGAGCTTTGCCAGTTCTTTGTCGCGGTATTGCGTAACGGCCTGCCCGTCGATCTCGACCGTTCCTTTCGAAGGCTCATCCAACAGCCCCATCACGTTCAGGAGCGTACTTTTGCCACAACCCGACGGCCCCATGATGGAGACAAATTCACCCTTTCGGATATTCAGGTTGATGTTGTTCAGGGCCAGCGTCTCGATGGTGCTGGTCCGGTAAACTTTTTCGATGTTTTGGAGGTGTATCATATTTTTTGGGGGAGGAAGGAGGAAAGGGACGAGAAGGAAGTACGGATTACAGGGTAAGGTATTTATATCTTCCTCCCATTCGTCCCCCTCCTCCCTTTCCTCCTTCATTTTATTTTCTGGTTTGTTTCAAAATCGTATAAGGTCAATAAACGCAGGGTGAAATAGGCTTGCCAGAAATCACGCAGCGCAAGAATCGCATCGCGACGGGCGCGATCTTTTTCCTGGGTTGCGATGCTTAAATCGGTTACACTCAGGTCACTTAACTTAAATCGATCCTGGGCAATCTGGTAGCGGCTCTGTCCGATCTGATCGGCCTGTGCCGTTAGGGTCACCTGTTGCCGAAGCATCTGGAGAAGGGTCACCTGGGTAAAAATCTCCTGTTCAAAGGTCAGCTTATCCTGCTCTACGGTTTGATGCGTCAATTCGCGGTTGGCTTTTGCCGTTTCGACCGTTGCCTGCGCCCGTCCCCAGGTCATTATAGGTAAGGTAAACTGCAATGAAATGTATTCGCGATTCTGCGGTTTTACGTAAATATCACCCAAATTCGGCCCTTGATTCGACAGGCCATACCCCGCCGTCAATAGCGCGTTCAGGCCGTTATTTTTGCGGGCTTTGTCCAGATCACGGTCGGCTTCCAGTTGCCGACGCCGGAAAGCGATCGCAGCCGAACGATTGGATGTTGCTTCGTCGAGCGCCCGCTTCACATCGACAGTCAGCATGGGAAGCTGACTCGGGATCACCAGTTCGAACGGCCGATCATCCCGTGCACCGATAAACGTTTTCAGTTTCAGCGAAGCGACGGCCGCCGTTTGTCGAGCCGATGCCAGGTCTTTTTCGGCATTCAATACTCCCATTTGCAACTGCAACAGGTCGTTCTGCGAAATCCGGCCCAAATCCAGTTTATGGAGCGCAATTCGATAAAGCGTGTCGTTATTGGCCCGGTTCGTTTCGGCAATTTGCAAATTGACCTGAGCCACTAGCAAATCGAAATACAAGGTTGTAGCCGATAACGAAACCTGTTCCAGGTTTTCAAGAAGCTGTTGATTTCCTTCGGCATAGAGCAGCGGCTGTATCCGACGGTCCCACCGCATCACATTGAATTGAAAAAGCGGCTGGTTCAGCCCAATACCAAACGGGACGCCATTATAGAGGGTACTGTTCTGGATAAAATTGTCGAACCGCTGGATCTGCTTCTGGATAAATAGGGTTCCGCCCGTAGGGGCTATTGTCTGGCTGAGCGACAAATTCAACGTTGAGTTGTTGTACGAAACGGGTTCGAATCGAATGTTGCCATCGGGCTGCACCACCTGCACATACGAGCGGGTAAAATTCGGCAAGGTTCCGTCCAGGCTAAGCTGGGGCTTGAACTGAGCCAGAAACGAACGGTACGACCAGACATTGGTGCGCTGCTGGGTAGCGGCCCGCTTGGAAGCTACCGACTGACTTTGCGCCAGTTGCAATACTTCGTTCAGGGTCACTACCTGCGCCTGGCCAAACGTTTGCCCCGTTATCACCAGCAAGCCGAAAAGAAAGTAATAGATACGGTTCATACGGCTAACGTTTCGGGCTAATGGTGATCTCTTCCAGATGTTCGTACTCGCTCAGATCGGTCAGAATGATCTGTTCGCCCGGCTGAATTCCCTGTTTGATTTCGACGAAATTGAAGTTGGAAAGGCCGATGGTGACTTCCTTCCGATGAGCAACCTGACTTCCTTTCGGTAGTACATACACAAACTGCTTCCGCTTCCCTTTAAACGCGGGCCCATTGGCGACACGAACGGCATTGGCTGTACGATCGGTTACGATAAACACATCGGCCTTCATATTGGGTCGCAGGGAGTTATTCCGATTATCCTCCAACTGAATCACGAATTGAACGACGCCATTTTTGACGGCGGGTTTTACCTGTGTTATCTGCCCCCGAAGCGAGGTCTCGTTTATTTTTACAATAACGGGCAAACCCACTTTCACCCGGTCGGCATACACATCTGCACAGGAACCTTCGACCCGAAAACTAGCCAGATCGGCCAGTTTCGCCAGCATTTCTCCCTCGTTGACGGCAGAGCCAATATTCTCATTAACCCAGGTCAGCACGCCCGGCCGATCGGCGATGATGTCGGCCTGTTTTAGTTTATGCTGAAGCTCCCTGACATTCTTTTCCTCGATCTGGGCCTGTATCGTTGTTTCGCGCAGACTTGCCCCCATCGACTGTCGATTGTAATTCAGATCGTTTTCCAGTTGTTTCTTTTCCAGTTCAGCCACACGCAGGGCATTCTCGGATCGGGTTACATCTTCGGTCGTATTTCCACCTACTTTCTGCAAGCGACGGACCCCATCGAGTTCAGCCTTCAGCTTACTGATATTGAGTTGCTTGATCTGATCATTCACCTCGGCATCGTATAGGCTTTTGTTCAGTTTCATCCGCAACTGGTCGATAGCGTTCCGCTTCAGTTCGAGCTGGTCTTTGATCTTCTCCAGTTCAATTTCCGTCAGAGATTTATCGAGGTCGAGGATAGGCTGACCGGGTTTGACGGAGGTGCCGGGGGTGAGCAGCACGCGCCGGATACTGGCTCGAATGGGGCTGGTGATGACCTGTTCGAAGGCCGGAATCACCTCACCCGTAGCATCGAGCGTATTTTCAACCGGGCCGGTATCGGCCGTGGCGACGCGTATTTTTTCAGCTTCGATGGAGGTCTTGAGAGCGTTGCGTGTCCAGGTCAAAGCTACGGCCAGCAAAACAACGACCACCACGCCGATCAGCAGGCTTTTATTCCGGCTTCGGGTTACTACTTCCGGGGCTAGTTCTCGGTCCATTTTCTGTGTTGTCATTCATCTATAGATAGCCAAACAACATGCCAAGCAATAAAACCCTATCAATCAGATTATTAACAAAAAAGCATCCGTAACAATCTGTGCGATTTCGCACAGATTGTTACGGATGCGCACACCCACACTCCTTTCTGTAATTACCTTCTGAAAGGATCTTCACCCAGACAGCCTCGTCAAAGGTGCCGGATGTCGTGCCAGAATCGGCGGATAAACCGCCATTCGTTGGCGGAGATTCCTTTATGTGATCGGGCCACCCGCAGCAGGGTTGCCACAAATCGGCGTTTCAGCCTGTCTGTCAATTCGGTTCGCTTACTGACCAACCGACGCATACCAAAGGCATATGCTTCTTCGGGCGATTCCCGTACATCTTCCCGTAAAAAGAAGCCGTTGAGGGCTACTGAGCCATAGGGCTCTCGGCCCAGTAACGCTTTGGCGGTTTGCATTTCTTCCTGGTGGGGTCGCCCGTCCAACGTAGACAGGGCATAAACGAGGCTGCCTAAGCCGAGTGCGATATCGGGGGAATACATGATTGATGGGAATTAAGTTAAAAAAAGCGAACCAAACGGAATATCGGTTCCCCTGGGTTCGCCACACGATGCACTAGTGTTACTCAGACGTATTCAGGCTCAAGCCGATACACATTGTCGATCACGCTGGAGTCCGTTCGGCTGATGTGTAAATCGTTCAACAGACCTGTTTTTAAATCATATACCATACCGTGTACCTCCAGGGGTTTTCCCTGGCTCCAGGCGTTCTGAACGATGGAGGTGGTTGTAAGGCCGTACACCTGCTCCTGAATATTCAGCTCAACCAGCCGGTCGAGTTTTTTGTGGTAATCGTCAATGGCGTTGAGTTCATCCTGGTGGAGTCGGTACACGTCTTTGATGTAGCGTAACCAGTTGTCGATCAGGCCAACCTGTTTATTTCCCATAGCTACAGCGACCCCGCCACAGCCGTAGTGGCCACATACGATGATATGCTCAACTTCCAGCACGTTTACGGCATAATCCAGTACGCTGAGCATACTCATATCACTATGGATAACCACGTTGGCAATGTTCCGATGAACGAACAACTCACCGGGTAGAGCACCCGTCAGTTTTTCGGCGGGTACGCGGCTGTCTGAGCAGCCAATCCATAAAAATTTAGGCTGCTGCCCGGCCGATAGTTTGTTAAAAAAATCAGGCTTTTGCTCGGTAACTTCCTGAACCCACTTTTTATTATTAACAAATAAGTCCTGATAGGTGCGTGTCATGTTGCTGTCTGAAAATGTGAAAAGAAAAATTAAACAGTCCGTCGAGTCGGTGCATGTTTACAGGCCAGCTCCTACCGTGGGCTACAACCGTTGTAGGAACCAGTCTGTAAACATGGTCAACTTTCGGGCGACGCTTCCATCGACGCGCCGTTAGTTGCCTCCTGTATTACTCTGGTTTTGTTGTACGCTGGAAGCTACGTCCGAATCAGGCGTCCTGGCAGAACGAGGCTCGCTAACACGCTGAATCTTGTAATTCCGAACGGCCAGGTCCATTTCGGGGGTATGTGTCGTTACCACCCCTCCTACCGGCACTGTGCCTGGAGCCTGGTGTTTGTAGCTAAGCATGGCCCCCTGATTCAGAGCGGGCGCTTTAACCGCAACGCCTTTCTTGTCAGCCCATTGACTGGCGGTGGCCGCTTTGTTTGGGTGTTTGTAATTATGCGTTGAGTACGTCACATCGCGACGCAATTTTGAATCATCCTGAGCCGAAGCGTTAAAGATAGTCAGGGTACTTAGGGCAGCTATAACAAGATATTTTTTCATGGCTTTTGTCCGTTTACAATTGGTCAACCTGGCTAAAAACGAGCTTATTATAAGCCGTGCCTGATTGACAGTACAAAGGTCATGAACGGGCGTTAGGCTCGTGTTAGAGCCACATTAGAACGGGATTAGAAATTAAAGCCGGGTATTTACCCCACCCTAAGTCCCTCCCCTGAAATCAGGAGAGGGACTTTACCGTCTTTAGTTTTAAGCCTCTCACCCTCCTGAAGAGGAGTGGGCTCAACAAACCAATCTGTCTTTACCAGCACCTAGTGGGGAAGCGTAACGGTAAACGTAGTACCCGATTCGGCAGAGGATTCGACCTCAATTGTTCCTTTATGGATATGAACGATCCGTTCGGTGAGGGGCAAACCGATTCCATAACCAGGTTGCCCCCCCGCATTGCGCCCCCGCTGAAACGGAACAAAGATCGCCTTGAGCTGATCGGCAGGAATTACAGAGCCCGTATTATGTACTTTCACCTGAACAGAAGCGGCCCCGGCCCATAGGCTCACGGATACGGCCTGGTTGCTGGAGAACTTACACCCATTATCGAGTAGATTGATAAACGCCGTGCGTAATAGGCTCTCATTTCCCAACACCTGCCAATGCCCCTTCGTTAGCTCAGGTATGCTAACCTGAACATTATAAGCCGGGTGAAGTCGCTGAAACTCCAGCCGAATCTGCTCAAGCAGCGTATTGATATGGACAGTTCCCATCGGTAAGGTCGATGAATCCATACTGGCATTGGTCAAGGCCAAAAGTCCGTTGGCCATTCGGTTGAGGCCACGCACGTCGTCCAGTACCGAACGAATCGTGGCCCGCAATTCGTCGGGTTCATCGTCGGCCAGCAGGGAAACTTCCAATTGCCCGGTTATGGCCGTCAGCGGGGTGCGCAACTCATGCGATGCATGCGATACGAACAACCGTTGTAACCTGAACGCTTCTTCCAGCCGATTCAGCATTCGGTTGAAGCGGTGCGCCAACTGAGCCAGTTCATCAGCCTGATCGCCCTCCGGCAAACGTTGCGAGAGATTAAGAGCAGTGATGTCGTCAATTTGCTGATTGATCTGATTGATCGGCTGCAAGGTTCTTCCAGCAAACAAACGACCAGCCACGACCATGAGCCCTGTCATGAGAAACCAGCCAATGCCCAGTAGTTTCCCGAAATTCTGAATCGTCCGCAGGTTGTATGTATCGACGGCGGAGGCTATTATAACAAATGGAATCTGGTCATCGATGAATAACAATCCGACGATCTGGCGTCCACCTTCTTTCCAGTTCACCTGCTTCTGCTTCCGAATCCGATTCAGCGTACCTTCTGTCAGCGTAAGGTAATCCGTACCGCTTTCGTAGACCAACTGATTTTTCTGATTGTAGATAATGATTTCCTCATCGGGCAGTACGGTCAACTGGTTCTTATCCATTAATTTATAGAGCGAAGGCCCGATCCGTTCCCGCCCAACGAGCAGATGCCCCGCCGTCGTGGCTTCGGCCCGTAAGCGATTCTGAAATTCGGTTTCCCGATACCGCTCCGCTACCAGATAAAGCAGCAGACAAAACAAGGCCAGCGCTATGGAAACGATGGTCGTAAAAAACAGGGTCAATCGATTCCGCAGGCTCATTTTTCTTTCAGTACGTACCCCATCCCAATTAGTGTATGAATGAGCTTGTTCGGATAATCCTTATCGATTTTTGCCCGCAAATAACTGACATACACGTCAATGACGTTCGTTCCCGTATCGAATCCAATATCCCAGACGTGTTCGGCAATATCGACCCGCGAAACCACCCGGCCCGCATTGCGCATCAGGTATTCCAGCAAGGCATATTCACGCGCGGTCAGGTCAATGGTTTGTCCATTCCGCCGGGCTACGCGCTCGTGCAGGTCCAGCTCCAGATCGGACACCCGCAAAAGTCGGCCCGGCTCTTCTACCGTAGGCGCCCGGCGCAGGAGTACTTTTACCCGCGCCAGCAGTTCCATAAAATCGAACGGTTTGGCCAGATAATCGTCGGCACCGGCTTCAAAACCCAGCAATTTATCGGCAATGGTATCCAGCGCCGTCAGCATCAGAATCGGCACCTGACTGGGTTGGTTTCGGATGTATTCGGCCAGTTCCAGACCCGTTATATCGGGCAGATTAACATCCAGAATAATCAGATCGAAGCGAGTTTTGGCCAGCAGGCTTTTGGCCTCTTCTCCCGTTGATGCAATGGCTACGGAATACGACTGGGTTTGCAGTCCTTTTTTAATGAACGTCGCTACTTTAGGCTCGTCTTCAACCACTAATAACTGCGCATTCTGACCCGTATTCATACAATCGACGGATAAATTTAAAACTAAGTAAGTAGTCTGCGAAAAATAGTTTGCATTATTTTCTAACTTGCCCTCATGGGCCGAGTAAACACCCCGGGTCTAACCGATACCCAACGGATCGAGTTAGAACGTGAACTGAAAACTAACAACAGCCATAGCTTTCGGATGCGCTGCCAAGCCATCCTGCTCAAAGCGGCTGGCCGTAAATCGAAAGATGTTGCCCAGATTGTGGGTATGTGCCATGTAAGTGTGAACAGTTGGCTGAAACGCTTTAAAACCGATGGACTCCAAGGACTAAAAACTAAACCA
>NZ_KB893187.1 GCF_000374025.1 Spirosoma panaciterrae DSM 21099
CCTGGTTTAGTTTTTAGTCCTTGGAGTCCATCGGTTTTAAAGCGTTTCAGCCAACTGTTCACACTTACATGGCACATACCCACAATCTGGGCAACATCTTTCGATTTACGGCCAGCCGCTTTGAGCAGGATGGCTTGGCAGCGCATCCGAAAGCTATGGCTGTTGTTAGTTTTCAGTTCACGTTCTAACTCGATCCGTTGGGTATCGGTTAGACCCGGGGTGTTTACTCGGCCCATGAGGGCAAGTTAGAAAATAATGCAAACTATTTTTCGCAGACTACTTAAATAGTGAATGTTTGATTTTGTGGTAATAACAAAGAGGTTATTTTGGGGTTGATATATGAAAAATATATCGTATTTTAGCGGTTTGTCATTTCGTTAAGCTTACGTCCTGACCATCAACTTGTTCAATTTATTAAATCCTCCCGTAATACGTTAAATAAAATCAACCTTCCCACATGAAAAAAACTCTACTTCTCGTCTGTCTATCTCTGTTAACGGTAACAACAGCGGTGCTTTCAAGACCCGGAGGCATCACGTCTTTTTTAAGCCGCACATTCGATGCATACAGCTATCTTCTCTTCAATCGTCAGGTGAGCGAAGTCGCTCTGCCGGGGCACGTTGAAGCAGAAAATTACAGTGCCATGCAGGGAGTCCAGCCCGAAGCGACCTCCGATGAGGGCGGTGGACAGAATATTGGTAATATGGACGATGGCGACTGGATGGACTATCCGGTGAGCGTTCCGCAAACAGGCGTATATTCTTTTCGATTCCGGGTGGCTAATGGTTGGGTCGACGATGCGAAGTTCGAACTCCGCAAAGCCGATGGTACCGTACTGAAGTCAGTGAATGTACCCCGTACGGGCGGGCTGCAAAGCTGGCAAACTATTGGGGCTACAGTACACCTGACGGCAGGGAGCCAGACATTGCGGGTGTACATTGTACGGGGGAGTTGGAATTTCAACTGGTTCGAAGCCTCCGCAAGCCGGAATTTACCGGGTAAAATTGAAGCCGAAACGTTTGATGTGGCCAGTGACGTACGGCCCGAACCAACCTCTGATGAAGGGGGTGGGCAGAATCTGGGCTATATCGACGACGGCGACTGGATGGATTATAACGTCAATGTAGCGTCGGCAGGGGAGTACACGTTCCAGTTTCGGGTAGCCAACAGCTATGGAAATGGCGTAATTTTTATTAAAACCGAAGATGGCACTACGCTTGGAAGCGTGAATGTACCACGGACCTATGGCTGGCAGAATTGGGTAACCATCAGTACGACTGTTAATTTATCAGCAGGAAGTCAGGTGATACGCATTTACACAAATCCGGGGACCTGGAATTTCAACTGGTTCAATGTCATTCGAAACGGGAACTCGATTCCTGGTCATCTGGAAGCTGAAGATTATACCGCCATGCAGGGCGTTCAGACCGAGACGACGGCCGATGCTACAGGAGCATTAAACGTTAGTAGTATTGATGATGGCGACTGGATGGACTATGCGGTGAGTGTGGATCATGACGGTGTGTATTCGTTCCGATTCCGGGTGGCCAATGGCTGGGGCGATGGCGCCAAATTTGAACTTCGCAAGGCCGATGGTACGGTACTGAAATCGGTGGATGTACCCCGTACGGGTGGATTGCAAAGCTGGCAAACCCTTGGCGCTACGGTTCGTCTGACGGCGGGTAGCCAAACGCTTCGGTTGTATGTTGTGAAAGGCAACTGGAATCTGAACTGGTTCGAAGCGTCGGGAAGTCGGAACCTGCCTGCAAAGATTGAAGCCGAAAGTTTTGATGTCGCTACCGATGTGCGGCCCGAAACTACCTCCGACGATGGCGGTGGGCAGAATCTGGGTTATATCGACGATGGCGACTGGATGGACTATAATGTTAATGTGCCGTCGGCTGGGGTCTACACGTTCCAGTTTCGGGTGGCCAATAGCTACGGAAATGGCGTAATTTTTATTAAGTCGGAAGACGGAACCACACTCGGTAGTGTTGACGTGCCCCGTACGGGTGGCTGGCAAAACTGGATGACCATCAGCACCACCGCAACTTTGTCGGCAGGAAGTCAGGTGGTACGCATCTATACGAATCCGGGTACCTGGAATTTTAACTGGTTCAATGTAATCCAGGGAGGGACGGTAACAAACCCGGCCGTCATAACCTTTTCGGCCTTACCCAACAAAGCCGTTGGTGATCCCGATTTCAACCTGACCGCAACGAGTACCAATACCGAAACACCCATCACCTTTACGTCGTCTAATCCGTCTGTTGTGGCGGTGTCGAATGCCGGCGGAGTATGGAAAGCGTCGGTTGCCGGTGCCGGTACCGCCGTTATAACGGCCTCACAAACTGCGTCGGCTTCGTTCCAGGCGGCTGCTAATGTGACCCAGACCATTACCGTAACCGCTCCGACAGTCACGCTGGGTCAGAAAATACCCATCGATCCGAAGCGGTGGTATCAGCTCAATAACGTGAGTAATGGTCTTGATGGCTTGTTCGATGGCATTACCGATGTAAACGTAGAAACGGGGTGGGGCAAGGTTCTGGCCAATTATGATGCCTACTACCCGCTTCTGCCAGGTGAGTCGATGACCATCCAGGGTATAAAATTCTTCGATTTTACGGGGGTCTTTACCGATAACCCAATGACGGTGTCGATCATTACCGATCAGTGGCAGCGGATTCCTATCGCTACCTTCACAGGCGATCAATACGCAGCCTGGGTGGGGCCTTATCCCGATCGGACAACCTCCGGCGATGCGAAATTCAAGCTCGACGTGCCGGTAAGCAATGCCCGTTATCTGGTCATCAATACCTATGGGGCTTTCCCCACAGAAATGGAAGTATATGGGGCCTACACGCCATCGACCCAAACTCAGACACCCGCACCTGTCAAAGCTGTGAAGCTAAAAGATATGCTGGGTGTAAATGCCTACGAATGGAATTTTGAGGATGGCAACTCACCCTGGCAGATCAACGAAGCGAAAATGAACGTGGTGAAAAGCTTTACGGGCATTCGCCATTATATGGACTGGAATAAGCTGGAATCTAACCAGGGCGACTATTCATACAACCCAACGCTGAGCGGAGGCTGGAACTATGATGCCATCTACGAACGCTGTAAGGCGGAAGGGATAGAGGTTCTGGCCTGCCTGAAAACTTTGCCCGACTGGATGGTGAATACGTATCCCAGCGACCAGCGCGATGCTGAAAATGTGCCGGTTCGGTATGGCAAAGATTTCACGGACCCGAATTCGTACATCGAGCAGGCGAAGGTTGGCTTTCAGTACATGGCCCGGTATGGCAGCAACCCGAACGTTAACCCCGCTTTGCTGAGTGTCAATACAACCCCACGCTGGACGGGTGATACGCCCAATAGCCTCAAAATTGGTCTTGGGCTGATCAAATACATCGAATGCGACAACGAGCGTGACAAGTGGTGGAAAGGCCGGAAAGCCTATCAGACGGCTCGTGAATATGCTGCCAACCTGTCGGCGTTCTATGATGGACATAAAAACACCATGGGGCCCGGTGTTGGGGTAAAAAATGCTGACCCATCGGTGAAGGTAGTGATTGGGGGGCTGGCCTCAGCTTCGGCCGGTTCCGATTACGTAAAAGGTATGATCGACTGGTGCAAGCAGTACCGGGGCTACAATCCAGATGGTACCGTTAACCTGTGCTGGGACATCATCAACTACCACATGTATGCCGATAATACATCCTCGTCGCAGAGTGGCAACTCGACGCGGGGAGCGGCTCCTGAAGTAGCACCGATCAATAAAATCGCTCAGGACTTCCGGAAAACAGCACATTTGCAATCGTATGATATGCCCGTCTGGATAACCGAGGCTGGTTATGATGTAAACCAGGGAAGCCCGCTCCGTGCGATTCCGATCGGTACCAAGTCGGCGCTCGAAACGCAGGGAGACTGGATTTTACGGACGGCGTTGCTCTATGCCCGCGAAGGCATCGAGAAGCTGTTCTTCTATCAGCTCTACGACGACAACGGATCAGGGGGCATGTTCGGCACGTCGGGGCTGGCGAATGGCGATAACCTGACCCGTCGGCCTGCCGCCGATTATCTGTATCAGACCAAAAAGCTATTTGGCGAATACACCTACAAGGAAACACTTGCCCGTGATCCATTTGTTGATCGGTACGAGAAAGATGGGAAATCGGCCTATGTGCTGGTTGTGCCCGACGAAATTGGCCGTACGGCAACCTATACGCTGGATTTAGGGTCGGCTACTCAGGCGCAGATTTATCGGCCAAAAGTGGGCGTTAACGACATGGAGTTACAAACGGTAAGTACGAATCAGGGCAAACTCCAACTGACCGTAACCGAAACCCCAATGTTTGTAATGGCCGGTACAGCGGCTCCTAATGCACGGGTAGCTGCCAGCCTGAACACGGAAGAAAAAAGCCTGGCCGAATCGATCCGTGTTTACCCCAATCCGACGGCAAGTTATGTGAGCATCGATGTTGAACGCATCAGCAACTCCCCCCTCGATGTGACATTGTTTGATGCTGGCCAGGGCCGGGTTCATCAGACGACTCAAATCCATAAAACGGGCGACCGATTCTCCGAAAAATTAGACCTGACCCAACTGGCGGTTGGGGTATATATTCTGGAAGTGAAGCAGGATGGCGAACGCGTTCAGCATAAGGTATTGCGCGTGCAATAGTCCTGTATTACTGTAAGTATTTTTACGACGCTGGATTTGGTCAGACGGCTCTGTCTGCTGGCTAAAATCCAGCGTTATTTATATAAAATAACCTCATTTGTATGATTTTTAGTATGTAAAAATACTTAAAGTGAAAACTAATAATGATAAGTTTCCTTGTGATGTGAGAGGTATGTTAAAATAAGTTATTTTAGTGATTAGCTTTTGCCATTGATTATACTGTCGATGGCAAAAAGGTTGCTGAATTATTTGGTAAGTTACTAGAGTGCAATAGTTATTCATTTACATTTTCTTGAATTGCCAATCTCTTTACGGCTTTAAAACGACTTTCAACCATCCTCATTTAACCCTGTATGGTTTCGCCTAAAACGTCTCACTCTGACAAAACAATCTCTACTACCGCTCCTGAATTAGCTTCACATCTGTATCCGACTGACTGGCCCGCGTTAGGACCGATCGATTTACAAATCCATGACTGCCCGCATGCATCCTCAACCATCGAATGGTGGTATGTGAATAGCCATTTAACCCTGGCCGATCATCGGCAATGTTCGCTGTTCGCTTCGTTCTTCCGCATGGCTATTGGCCGGGATGAACAAACCCAGCAGTATCACTACGCGCATTCGCTGACCTGGGCAATTAGTGATGTCAGTACGCAACAGTATTACACGGACTCGCTGGTTGATCCGGTTGCTCCTAAAATTGGGTTAAACACCATCGACAAAGGCGAGGATACGACCGATCCGTTGTTGCAGCGGGCTCTGCGGGAAGTGCTGGTGAAAGGTAATGTGCCTTTACCAGATCGGCTCCTCAGCAAAGAAGCGCAGGTGAGTGAAGAGCGTCTGTTTCTCGATTATGATGGCAACCAGTTTGAGAAGCAGGCAGATGGAAGCTATTTGTTGACCCTCTTACGGGCTGATAAAGAAGTCGGGGCAACCTTGACCTTTCATCCGCAAACGGCTCCCGTTCGGCATGGCGACGATGGGGTAGTGCGGGGTACGGCCGGGGAGGATATGTTCTACTATTTTATGCCGAATTGCCGTGTAGACGGTTCCCTGCAGATTGAGGGGCAGACCATTGAGGTGGCTAGTGCCAGTGGCTGGTACGATCACGAATTTGGCAAACCGACCAACGATGCCCCCGAAGCGAAAATTGAACATAAAATTGCCTGGAACTGGATTTCGGTTCAGCTCGTCAACGGATACCAGATCAGTGCCTATGATTTGTTTGATAACAATGCCGACGGAGCCGGATGTGGGCGCTGGATTGTATTGATTGATCCACAGGGGAAGGCCCGCCAGTACGATGACTTTATCTTCCAGCCGTTGAAAAGCTGGACCAGTTCCCGAACCTTTACCGATTACCCGACTTCGTGGCAGTTGACCATTCCAGAAGCCAAGATCAGCCTGTTTGCCGAGGCTGCTTTTCCGGCTCAGGAGTTCAACACCATTATTTCCAAGCGGGCATTCTGGGAGGGGCGGGTTTCGATCAACGGCTCGTTTGCCGGTGAACCGATTGTAGGAACAGGCTACGTGGAACGAAGTGGGTTTGGGCTGAAAGAAAAGCTGACCGACTTTTTTAAAGCCGTTACGAAACAAACCCGAAAATCAATCGAAGCCCTGTTGCCGCTGTCACCTACCGATGAGCAACTGAAAAGGATGGTGGCAGGTAGTGGAAATCCGCACTTCATTGATGGGCTCGATCCGGTACAATATAGCCGGGTATTGCTGAAGCCCATCCGGGAAATGATCGATCGGGGTGGGAAATCCTGGCGATCCTATGCTGCGCTGGCTTGCCTGGATCTGGTAGGCGGAAATTCGCAGCAATACATGAACTGGCTGGCCTGGCCCGAATTGCTGCATACGGGGTCACTCATTGTCGACGATGTTCAGGATGAGTCAGTTATTCGACGGGGTGGTCCATCGTGCCATATGCTCTATGGACAGGCTACGGCCATCAACGCGGGCAATGCCTGTTACTTTCTGGGCGAGTTGCTGGTCGATTCCTCCCTGTCCGATGCCAAGAAGCTTAAACTGTATACCCTGTATTTCGAAACCATGCGGGCGGCTCACGCGGGTCAGGCCATCGACATTGATGGATTTGAAGCCCTCATGCCCGAAGTGGTCGGCTATGGACGGGGCGCCTTGCTGGAAGAGCGCATTTTAGCCGTGCATCGGTTGAAGTCGGCTGCTCCGGTGAGCTCGCTGGCGCAGTTAGGAGCCATCATGGGCGATGGTACATCCGAACAGGCGAGGGTGTTGGGCCAGTTTTTTGAATCGATGGGGCTGGCCTTCCAGATTATTGACGATGTGTTGAATCTGAGAGGGTTTGAGAATAATCTGAAGAGTCGGGGCGAAGACATTACCTGTGGCAAAATCACGTTACCCGTCGCCAAAGCCTTAGGTACACTGGGTTGGCCTGCCCGTCGCGATTTGTGGGAAACCATCCGTCAGAAACCCACCGATCCTGACATCATTGGGCAGGTGATTGATACACTGGAAGCCTGCGGGGCCATCGAAGCCTGTAAGCAGCAGGCCGAAAGTCTGGTTGAGGAGGCCTGGCAAACACTGGACAACCTCTTCCCGGATTCAGATGTGAAAATCAGACTGAGAGCGTTTAGCTGGTACGTGCTGGAGCGTCATTATTAATCCCTTATTTCATCGTCCAACGTCGTGTCAACACTACTGGGTTTTGTTGAGCTACCGGCTCCTGAGCTGGTCTGGGGTGTGTTTGGCCGTGGGTTAGGTTTTGTGTTTTTTGTTGCCATCAGTCAGTTATACCATCAGGTACTGCCCTTGGCTGGCCGTCGGGGTATCTCACCGATCGAGCAGAAATTAGCCCATATCCAGCAGGATTATCCCGGCTGGCGGCATTGGTTGTATTTTCCATCGCTGCTATGGATTAGCTGTAGCGATCGATTCATGCGGGGGTTGATTGGGCTGGGGGCGGCTGCGGCTTTGCTGGTCGTGTATGGCGGCCCTATGGCCGGACCAGCCTTACTGATTTGCTGGCTCATCTACCTTTCATTCGATCAGGCGCTGGGCTTCACGTATCCCTGGGATTGCCTGTTGCTGGAAGCGGGATTTCTGGGCCTGTTTCTACCCAGTCTGCCGACCCTGCCAACCGTGGCAGCAACCAGTTTACCCTTGCCTTTTGTGGCCTGGTCGTATCGCTGGTTATTTTTCCGGGTGCTATTTGGGTTTGGTAAGTATAAATTCATAGGCGGCAGTTTACGGGACCGGGGGTATTTTCATAACTTTCTGATTAATATCCCCTTACCTGCTTACCTGGGCTGGTACATGTACCGATTGCCGAAATGGGTGTTTCAGGTAGTGGTACTGGTCGTGTTTACAACCGAAATCGTACTGCCGTTCGGGGTTTTCATTTCCGGCGATATCCGGCTGGTAGTCGCTCTGTTTACGGCCTGTCTTATGGTGGGTATTCAGTTGGTGAGCAATTTTGGCTTCTTCAATCTGCTGACGACGGTACTCTGTTTAACCCTGCTGGATACCCAGTCGTCGATCTGGAATACCACATGGGGCATGATAACGGGCAACCTGGCTACGCATGGGGTGCTGGTGATGCTGGCCATAGGGGGATTGATCAATTTGCCGTTCAACAGTTGGTGTACCCACACCTGGATGCACTGGCCGGTATTCATTCGAATTCAGGTTCCGATTGTTCAGGCGGTATTGCGCTTTTATCGGATACTGAACCGCTTTCGGGTGGTGCATGCCTACGGTGTTTTTCCGCCGACCAGTAGTCCACCCATTCGATGGGTCCCCGTTATTGAAGGCACGCAGGACGGGCATACCTGGCATCCGTATACCTATCGGTATATGACTACGACCGAAACAAGTCCACCCCGGTATGTAGCTCCGTATCATCCCCGGCTCGATCATGGTATTTTCTACGAATCTTTTGGTTCGAACGATGCCAACTTTGGGTGGTCGACCCTAGGGTGTGGTAACCCATACGATTTCTCGCCAGTGAGTGGGGTACAATTGCTGGTGCAACGGTTATTGGAGGATGAGCCGATGGTACGGACTCTGTTTCGGGAATGTCCTTTTCCGGTAGGAGCGCCCCCAGCGGCCGTACGAATTACGTTTTATCGGTTTCAGCCAACTACACTGGCCGAGCGACGGGAAACGGGGCGCTGGTGGACCCGTACATTTGCCGGAACTCACCAGCCTCCAACCAGACGGGATGATCGAATCTGGAAGCAACGGTATCTGCCTCCGGAATTGTTTCACCCCGATGCGATCCACTGGAAACGCCGGGCCCCGCGTATTCAGACCTTGCAGACCTGTGTACAACAGGCCCAGGCCGATGAGATCTGGACGCACATAGCAGCTGATTTGCAAACCAGTCTGGCTGATTTCTGGAACGATTTTATACCACTGGCCAATGAAAGCCGTTTGGACTGGGCCACGATGCCCCAAACGGTAGCGCACTTGCGAACTCGGTACACCTGGCAGGAACTACTTGAATTTCAACAGATACTCAGTCGACTCAGCATAGCCTTGCTCACCAAGCTTGAACCGCATTTTCTTGGAACAGCGAAACCCCGGCTTGTGGTAAGCGAATATTTCCAGCTTTGCCTGTTTACGCACGATCTGATCGGGCAGGGGCAGGGTGTTTATACAGACGTGTTCAATAATCCCGCTAAAGCGGTCCAGTACCTTGAATCGTTTGAGCCGGAGCGGAGCTTTTATTATCTGGGGCTGTTCTGGTTCGATACCCTTGTTTTTCAGGCCCGTAAGTTTCGTCTGTTTTTGAAAATTTCGGTTGCTCAGTCGGGCAATGGCTTGCCGGGTTTTTTAGAATTGATTCCGTTTATGAGCCAGCAGTTTACCGACATTGGTGAAGAAAACCTGCCTGAACTTCAGCGAAATCCGAAAAATGGCGACTGGCTAATTACCGAAAAACAGTCGGAGCGCACTACTGAATTGGCCTTTAATCGGTGACGTATTGACAATGAAACAGGTTCAATTGCCCAATGGCTTACGTGTGGCCGCGCTGAACAGGACCGAAGCCGATGTGCTGTATCATGAGATTTTCGTCATGCAATCCTGCCAGCAGCACGGAATCCGGCTGGCCGATGGCGACTGTGTGTTCGATGTAGGGGCAAACATTGGTTTGTACTCCATTTTCCTGACGCAGACCTACCCCAATTTGAAGCTACTTGCCTTCGAGCCTATCCCTGCTTTATACGAGGTTTTACAGCAGAAATCGACTCATGAATATTTATACGCTCTACGCCATAGCCGACTAAATCCGTCTGATGGTGTTATCCGACACGAGAAAGTGATTTATGAAACACGTTGTAGTTGTCTATTTTGATGCCGCTTCTGGTCATCGGTCGGCTGCTGTGGGCCTGAAACGGGCGCTGGATAGGTGCTATACCGACTGGTCTGTCCGACTGGTCAATATCGTAGACCTGTTTGATCAGCATAAACGGTTTGGGAAAATTGCCCGCTACGGTATCGATCGGTTCAACCGACAGCTTAAGCGGGACAAGGTTTTTGATCTGGGGGGACAGATCAACCTGTCGCTGCTTTTTCATGATCTGTTGGGGAAAGAGGGTATCCGGCAACTGAGCACATTCTGGCAGGAAACCCCTCCCGACGTGGTCATATCGGTAACACCCATGTACAATCCGGCACTGTATGCTAGCGTTCGTCTGGTCAATCCATCGGCTGTCTGCATAACCATTCCGGTTGATTTTGAGGAAGTAAAGCCTCGTTACTGGTTTACCCCCCGCGTTGAACAGTATTATCTGAATGGCACCGATCGGCTATACCAGCAGGCCCGGAAGGCTGGCGTACCAGATAGCCAAAACTATCGGGTGGCAGGCATGGTCGTCGATCCTTTGTGTTATGAAACGCCTGTTTTGGAACAACGAGCCGAACGGGCCCGGTTGGGCCTAAACCCCGATTGGCCTACGGGGGTCATTTCATTTGGGGGGCAGGGTTGCATCCATCTCAAAACCATTGCCGAAGCCGTTGCCCAGGCAGACCTCCGCGTCAATTTGATTTTTCTGTGTGGTCGAAATGAAGTCGTTTTTAACGCCATCCAGAACCTGAAAACACCCTATCGAAAACGGGTGCTGGGGTATCAGACGGAGACCCCAATACAGTATCTGCACCTGGCCGACTTCGCGATTGGAAAACCGGGGGCCATGACCATCACCGAAGCGTTGATTACGAAAACACCACTGATCGCTTTAAAGAGTAAAGGGATGCGCCCAGTGCAGCGTGGCAACGAGGCCTGGCTGGTGGCCCATCAGGTAGGTATTCTGGCCCGGCATGTTGGCGAGATTGTTCCGGCTATTCAGCAGATCATCACGAACCCGGTTTATCAGCAACGAGCGGCTACAGAAGCGCACCGGGCCATTTTTGACGTTGCCGAGTTGATTGGTTCACTCGTAAGCCGTAACCTACAGAAAAAGCATGACCAGTATTGCTAAAGGTCCCAGTGCCCGCGACGCAAAGCGACTGATCCACGCGAATCCACAGCAGGGGTGGGTAGATTTAGTGCTGAAATATGGGAACAGTTTCGGCTATCAGGGCGGACTGGCTACCTGCGATCCGGAAGTGATTCAGACCATGCTGATGCAGCGGTCACATACCCAGCATCGTTCGGAAGGGTATAAACTGATGTCGCGGCTCATTCCGGGAGCGCCGGGTGTATTGTTTATGGAAGGGGAAGAATGGCACAAACATGTGCAGGCCGTGATGCCCGTATTTACAAAATCGACGGTCGATTCGTATGCTGGTCGTATGCATGAAACCGTGGTCAGTTGTCTGGCTGACTGGAAGCCAGGAGATAGGCTTCCCGATTTATTCGAATCGATCACGCAAGTGGGGTTGCAGGTTGTGCTGCGGATAGGCTACGGACTTGAGCTCTCCGACCCTCTGACGCAGCAATTTGGGGAAATACTGATGACCTATAAACGACAGACCATGACTACCCGCGCCCGGCTGGATGAGTTTGGGTTTTCGATCGATCAGCTACGGATTATCCCCGCCTTTCTTCGCGAACGATACGAGTTAAAGAAACGGATTCAGGGGTTGAATCAGGTGGTCAGTCAGATTATGCAACAGCGGCAGCAAGCGGGCAGTAAGGGGCAGGACTGGTTCAATTTACTGAATAAGGCGGGCTTTTCGCTTCCGCAGATCACCGATGAACTGAATCATATTTACGGGGCTTTCAACGCGATCGATTATGTGATCACCTGTGGACTGGTGGAGCTAAGTCGACGGCCTGAGTGGGCGGCACGTATCCGGAACGAACTAAATCAGGTACTTGAGCATCGGTTGTATCCTACCCGCGCTGATTTGGCTCATTTGCCCGATACAACGAATTTTATGAAAGAGGTATTCCGGTATTATCCTGTGGCAGCTGCGGTGCTGCGACGAACTGGGGAGCCTCTTGCTGCGGGGAAGGCTTATTTGCCGAAGAACCGTGAAGTTATGATTCTGATTCAGGCGCTTCATTTTCATCCCGATTTCTGGGATAATCCAGCCTCTTTCGACCCCGACCGCTGGAGTCACCCCTTGCGTGAACCCCGGGCGTACATTCCGTTTCTGACTGGCCCCCGGCAATGCATTGGAAGGCACCTGGCCGAACTACATTTTGTGATCACGCTGAATGCCCTGTTGCAACGGTTCAATGTACGGGTACTTTCAGGCAACCTGTCCATATTGCCTTACTTGATTCCCCGTTTTGCGGGTCCGGTAGCGGCTCAACTCACGGCACATACGTAGGGATGAAAACGAACCGGACGGGTATACCCCCTGGCCCTGTTGTGGCCGAAGCCCAGCACCTGCTTGAGCAGCATCGGGAAAAAGCCTGGGTAATGCTGACCCAGAGATACGGGAAAAGTTTTCTGTATCAGGGGAATCTGGTTACCTGCGACCCCCGACTTGTGGAAGCCCTGTTGATGGACCGTACGCATACACAGCGTCGATCCAGTGTGTACAAATACGCTTCCTGGATGATTCCGATAGCACCTGGACTTCTGTTTATGGATGGGGATGCCTGGGAGAAACGACTGCGGGCTGTAATGCCTGTGTTCACGAAAGCGAATGTCGATTCATATGCCGAATGTATGCACCAGCAGGTTGTTCAGCATGTAACACACTGGTCAGAAAATCAGCCCTTCGAGGATTTGTATGCCCTACTGGTTAACCTGAATAGCGCGTTGTTTCTGAAGGTAGGCTGTGGGCTTGACCCCGACGAGCCAGGTGTTCATGAGCTGGGCCGTGCGCTGGTCGATTTCAAGTTTCATTACATGGACAGCCGTACTCGGCTCGACGATTTTGGCATGGGGAAACGGCAATTTGCCCGGTTGCCCCGCTTTGTGAGGTCACACTGGCAGCGGAATCGTAAAAAACGGCAGCTCCACGCACAGGTTCAGTCGTTGGTACATCAACGACAAAAAGGGGATTCGAGAGGGTTGAACTGGATACACCGTTTGCAGGAAGCAGGCTTTTCAGTGGCGGAAATAGCCGATGAAGTAAACCATCTGTATGGGGCCTACAATGCCCTGGATCATGTGTTGACAGGGGCTTTTTATGAACTCAGCCAACGCCCCGCCCTGGTCGAATCTCTCCGCAACGAACTTCGGGCCGTGACAGGTGAACGTGGCTATCCTACCCGCGATGATTTCCGGGTGTTACCCAATACCATTCAGTTTATGAAAGAAGTTTTGCGGGTTTATCCGGCCACAATGGGCGTTGCCCGCCGATTTGGTGAGTCAATGTCCGTTGATGGTGTAACGATACCTAAAGGGCAGGAAACGCTGATTTTGCTGCATGCCCTGCATCATCATCCCGATTTCTGGCAAAACCCCGATCAGTTCGAACCCAGTCGCTGGCAGCAGGAACCATCTGTGCCCTTTACCTACATCCCATTTCTGACTGGCCCCCGGAAATGCATCGGTCAGCATCTGGCAGAATTGAATTTCGTGATCGTTCTGAATGCCTTATTGCAAACCTTCTCTGTCGAGATTTCTGATCCCAGTATTCGGCTGGCCGCGTTTATGATGCCCCGTTTCGAACGAGGTGTGGCAGGAATATGGCGTCGTCGAAAAGCAGAATAGCCAGCCTTCGCCTGTATTAAACCCGTAAGAAGTGAATGTCGTAGTTAATTTTAATGAGTCGGTACAGGTAGCGGATAGTGGCAATCGCCGGGTTTTTACTGAAAGTCCAGAATTTACGGCTGATCGTACTGGGCTCCTCCTGGCTATTTTTTTGGTAAAATAACTCGGTGAACTTGTTGAAGAATAATCCTTTTCCGCCTTTCTGGATAAAAGCAATACTCATTCGGTACTCCGTTTGGTCGGGGTGGATACCTTCTACATACCGACCGAACTTCTGCAAAAACGAGCTTCGACGGAGGTGGGGGTGGTCGCTGTACTCGTATAGTTTTTTATAGTTCAGCGACCAGGCAGGCATATACATTTCTGAGAAACCTTCATTGTAAGGCTTCAGAAATGGATAGCGGATATATGCATAGTATCGGATAATATCGAACTGAGGCTCACGATCGAGGATGGCCAGTGACTCGACAAGCCGATCAGGAAATAGGGGGGTGGGTTCAAAGTCTTCCTGTACATACAGGGTATAGGCGGTTCGGACCGCTTCCTGGCCCTTATTGATGTTGTTACCTAAACCTTTATTGACAGGAGTAGTAATTAATTGATAGCCAAATTTGGCCTGTAGGGTTTTCAGATAAGCCTGATGCTCTGTTTTACTGCCATCATCCGATACGACGATATCGCCAAAGTGGCAATCGAGCTGGCGGAAGGTTTGTAAAAGATTCTCCAGCGACTGACTGCGGTTGTAGTGAGTGACCAGAAGGGTAACATTAGGAAAGTCGTAGTTTTTTTTCATGAAAGTAATGTATGCGGATGTACATAGTTCTGGGTCTGGATATTCATCGGATTAACAATACCCAGCCACTTTTGGCGACATGGCGTTCTTCGCGGCTTATGGATCGTATACTATAGTCAAAAGTCCAGGCATACGAACCGGTTTCGCAGGGCTGATTCCGGTAGGTGCCATCCCAGGCATTTTCGGGGTCCTTACTGACAAAAATCAAATTGCCCCACCGATCGTAGATTCGGAACTGATAGGTCAGAAAGGTTCCGGCATGGCGAATCTGAAGCTGATCGTTCATCGAGTCGCCGTTGGGGGTAAATGCATCGGGTACGTACGTATCTTCCAGGTGGCAGTTCTGAACGATTACGGTAACCGAATCGCGGTACGGACAGTTGTTGAGCGTTGTTTCGAGCCAGTAAATACCTGCTGTTTTTACGGTCAGGCTCCGGCTGGTACTCTGATCTGACCAAACGAATCCCGCATTGGAGGATAGGGTGTCAGGAACGTTGAATACAACGGACGCCCCCTCACACAGGATGAAGGGTGGCCCTAAATCGACAGTGGCTACGGGGGTGCCATCGACAATCAGTACATTCGACTCGGCCGAACATTGCGATCGCCCTACAGCAGCCTCGTTGATTGGCTGGGTGTTATGAAGGCGGTAGTAGGTACGGCCAGCCCGAACCGGATTGATGGTATAGCTCGCTTGGCCTGCACCCGGTACGGCTGTCCAGTTTACATTGTCGCGGCTCTGCTGCCATAAATACACCGGGTTAGGGTAGCCTGTAGCCGAGCCGACTTCTAGCGTTACAGCACTATAGGCACAGGCAGTGAGCTGATCCCCCGTCGAATTGGCAAACTGGATGGACAGAGCCGGGTGAACAGGTCGAAAGCCAATATCGTCGATAATCAGGTCGTTACCGCACCCACCCAGCCCCTGATTGACCAGCTTCACCACGATGTCATTTACGTTAGTCTGGATGCTAAATTGCATGGTCAGTTGAACCCAGGTTGGTGAGGGCGTTCGAGGAATAGCCGACTGAACAACCTCGCGGATGAGTGTGCCGTCGGTCTGTTCGATCCGCATCACAATGATCGGATTACGCAGGCTATAGCCGTCACAGGCACCGGGTTGCATGACTTTATTCAGGTTTAATGCCCAGAGCGAAAACTCGTAAGTTATGCCTGGGCACAAGCCCGTAACGGTCTGACTGTAAAACTCACTGGGCAGGTAAGCGGCATTGACCACGAACATATTGCCCCGAACATCTCCGGCGGTATGATCCTCAGCTATGTAATGCCAGGCTTGTCCGTGGCAACTTCCCGATACCGTATCCATCACATTGTATTCGCCATCTTCGGGGCAGGCTATGGGGTTGTAGGTGAATTTTGTCTCTCCAGCGGGCAAAGCGCCCCGGGTACCGGCTCCAAATGTTTCGCAAATGATAGCCCCCTGGCTGCATTGGGCCTGGCCGCGTGTACCCGTTGCCAGTACCAGTAGCAGGAGAATCATCCAGCAGAAAACGGACTGGGGCGCAGCCATAAGCGCTTAGAAACTAGTTGTTCGTTGAGGTTTTGGTATCGTGCGGAGCCTGAGGGACGAACAGGCTGCGAAATCGACGTAGCTCGATGCCAACTTTCAGCCAGACCGTGCGTGAGAAACTGCCGTCTTTTTCGAGGGTACGCGTGCCTGTCCAGACCCGTGCCTTTCGGGATTTTACCTGTTTCACCGTACCATAGTTCATCAGGTCGAAACACATCCGTCCGTCTTCGCCCCGGATTTTGTGCATCACATAGCCAACTTTCAGGGCATATTCGCGCACGTAGCCCAGGCTGATGCCATAGGCGTTCAGATGGGGTCGCTTCAGATGCCGTAGTTCGGCAATGGTATCCTTCATGGTTTCGAGCATGGTGAGTTTCCAGCGGGGAAAACCGGGCGAAGGAATGAACGAATACCGACCGTATACACAAACGACACCGGGTTGCTGGAGAACGGCCATCAGTTCATTGGTCCAGTCTGGAGGATACAGACCGTCGGAGTCGGCGGTAAGCAGGTATTTGCCCCGAGCCTGCTCCAGGCCCATTTGCCGGGCAGGGCCCCAGCCCTGTATCGGCTGAAAGACGGATCGAATATGCAGGCTGTCGAGCGTTTTCTGCGTATTGTCGGTTGAGTTGTTGTTCACCACCAGAATCTCGACGGGGATGCTCGTTTTCTGTTTGGCCAGTGAAGCAATACTGCGGAGAATATTTACCTCCTCGTTCCAGGCTGGCACAACAATACTCACCAGAGGGTCTGGCTTCTGAATTGCATCAAGGTCTTTGTTGATCGCATCGAATACCGATTGCGGAATGTCTTCGAACGATTTATAGGGGAAATTAAATTGGTTGATCCAGTCTGGGGCGTTTAGCAGGTTCATAATACAAATCAGTTAGGCATGTCAGAAGATGGTATCATATAGGTACAGCCATCACCCGGCCGACGAGGGTTGGGGGATTGATCGGGGGACTCGGCTCGGTGGTGTTGTTTGCAGAATCAGTTCGACATACCGATACGTAAACAACGATAGCAGATGCACACCGATCAGGCAGAGGAGCACATACGACCATTCGCCCAGCGGAGTAGCGGGCACTTTAATGACCCGGAAAATGACCAGGTCCAGCACGTTCAGAACTACCATGTGGTTGAGGTAGTACGAATAGGAAAGCTTACCAAGAAATTCCAGACGATCACTCGCCAGTATGCCCGAAATCCGGCCTTTCTCCTGCGAAAATACCAGGATCATCAGGGCGAACAGGAACGGCATCATCCAGCTTTCGGCATGTTGAAACCGGCTTACAGCCACTAGCGTAATACCCAGCAGGAGCATTTCTGCGATTGAAAAGAGCCACGGGACACCTGCCGATTGCCAGCGTCGACTCAATCGATAGGTGAGCATACCAAGCAGAAAACTATAGAAACAACGGATAAAGCCGTAGTCGTAATTGTAAATGATATTGCCCTGATGCTGAACAATGAACCAGGCAATCAGACCGAAGCAAAGGGTGCACATAACCCATAAATTCTTCCGAAAAACGACCAGACACAATGCCCAAAGCAGGTAGGTGTAAAATTCGACACTGATACTCCAGCTTGGACCGTTCCAGGTTGTACTGTCAAACAGGTTCAGCGACTGGGTAAGAGTCAGGTTGGCCAGAAGCGAAACAAACGATTTGTCGGGACCAAAAACCGGGTTCGATAACCTGACCACATACCGATCCACGCCAAAGCGGAAAAGCTCGAATAGCAGAACCAGTATCAGGGTGAACAGATGGAGCGGGTAAAGCCGTTTGAATCGTTTGATAGCAAACGGTCTGATGCTCGAAATATCCGTGATTTTGGCATAGTTGCTGTGCGTCATGACAAAGCCCGACAGCACAAAAAAGAAATCGACAAAAATGTCGCTTTTAGCAACAAAATCATTCCCCTTCAGGATGGACAAGTGCTGCAGGTGGAAAAAAATAACCAGGATGGCAGCCATTCCCCGAAATGTATCAACCGCTCGAAACCGCATGCTGCGTAAGGTTTAGGATGTATGATCAGGCCAGTGATTTATAGACATCGAGTGTAGCGTCGATGGATTTTTTCAGGGGAAAATCGGCCAGTCGCTTTGTGCCTCTTTTCACCAGATCCGCTCTCAGTTCGGTGTTGGCCAGAGTGCTGGAAAGCTTGCTGGTCAGGTCGTCTTGGTCAGTTGCTTTAAAAAAAACAGCTGCGTCGTCGGCCACCTCCCGAAAACATTCCGTATCGCTCAGCAGAATAGGGCAACCGGCTTTATAGGCTTCCAGAATAGGTAAGCCAAATCCTTCGTATAGCGATGGATATACAAACAGTTGGGCGTTCCGGTACAGGGAATTAAGCTGCTCATCGGTCGCGTTGATGTGTCGAACCCGGTCTGTAAGCGCCAGTCGTTTCAGAAACTCTTCGTCGGCGATTTCGATTCGGCCCCCACCCGTCAGAATGACCTGTAAGCCTGGATCGCCGAGGAGCAGTGGTTTAATGGCGTTCATGAACAGGTAAAAGTTTTTATAGCCACTTCGGTCGCCGACAAAAAGGACATACCGCTCGGGTAGGTTGGCGATGGGGGCAAATTGAAGGGGTGTCTCAATGTCGATGCCGTGGTAAATCACCGAAACTTTGGCCGGGTCGACATCGAAAAAATGGAGCAGGTCGTTCCGGGTCGTGTTCGAAATGGCGATAATTGCATCGGCCCGTTCAATGTTCAGTCGTTTCTGGTAAGTAAGCGGATCTTTAGCCCAGAAATATTCAGGTAACCGCTCATAGGTAAGGTCGTGAATCGTGACGACCAATGGTTTTTTAAGCTGTTTAAAAAAGTAGGGGTCGTAGTAGGTGGGATGAAACACATCAAATTCCGATTTGCCCAGCAGCCGTTCGCAGTAATACTGATTCAGCATATAGTCGGCTTTCTCGCTCCGGCTTAAAATCTTATCACTCAGGGCACCTTTAAGTGCCAATGGCTCATTTTTTATGTAGTGATTTTTGGCATGTAAAACTCCGAGCTGATACGTGATGGAATCGCTCTGTTTGATGCCTTCGATTATGTTGGCGAAGTACCGGCTGATTCCGCCATACTTCTGGGTCGTAAACTTCTGGTGATCGATAAAAACTTTCATCGTAGTCTTGGGAGGTTGGTAGAGGGGGTTTGGTCAGAGGGATACCCAGGTCGGCGGAAGCAGGTCCTTGGTATTCCAGGTGGGTTGGTTTTTATACCAGAGTTTAGGGGTAATCACCAGTTTGTCGGGATTGGGATTGAGCCAGGCACCCCACCAACTGAATGAGCTGTTGGCAATGATATGATGATGACATGTACTCATCAGAACCAGATCCGCTACATCGCCACTTGGCCCCGTGTTCGTTACAAAAACACTATCGGTGGGTAAGGGCAGGTTCGCTCGGGCCCACTCTTTATCGTCGCTAAAGACATAAAAATGAGGGTTTTTGATGGTTTTCGTCAGGTGGCGAATGGCTGTTTTGTAGTAGTCGAGCCCGATAAAACCAAACGTTTTGCTGAACTCGGGATGGTTGACGTAATCGCCCCGCCGGACGTGGACGGATACGGGAACGGGCGTTGCCTGAATCTGCTGATGATACCCTTCAAATTCAGAGCTGGGGCTTTTGCTCAATTGTAATTCACGACGAATGATCTCCGCATGATCCCGAAAGTAACATTCCGACTGCCAGAAGCCCTCCATGATGACGCACCCGGCATGAGCTTGTAAAATGGTCGGGTCAAAATGAAACTGCTTCTCTTTCAGAAATAGAAAAAAAGGCCGCAAACTACGGTTTGGAAATAGCTTTGTGGACTTCGACAGATATTCGACGGGCGATTCCTGAAGGATACGGTAGGGCACCGAAAAGAAGCCCAGCTTGAACGACCGGGATGTATCGTCTGGGTACTCATACAAGTAATAACTCAGGTCGACGTAAAACGCCGTCTTATTTCTCAGCGAAAGGCTACGGGCTGCCGCATACTGAAAAAGCTGATTACCTAAGCCGCTGGTTACTCTGCTGATAATCATTGTAATGAGTGCATTTAGTTAAAAGAGGGAACGGTGGTAACTTGTAAAAAAATGGGTGATAACGGCTGACCTCACCCTACCCCCTGCTGTTCAGAAGCGGGGGAGATCAACACTGAAATGCCCTGAAAATCAGTAACTCGTGCTCAAATGGGTCAATAGCTCCTCCCGGTCGCGGGCGTGCAGGATCGTTGCGCCCGACAGCCTGGGAAACAGCGTCTTGTATTCCTGAAAAGCATGCTCATGCCCCCAGTTGGGATTCGACAGAATGATATTGGTTCCGCCAAAACAACTGGCTAACGCGGCTGTACCCCCATGCATCGAAATGAAGTGGCTGCAGTTGGCGTAGATCATGAGTTGCAGGTGGTTGTAATTGTTCACGACCGATGGGTGATACCTGGCAAACAAATCATCCATCAGCAATACAGTGGGGTGGGTTTCCCGCAGCCAGCTATGTTCATTAAGCGACATCGTTTCACTATTGTCGCCAACGATCTGAGTTGGGAGAGGGCGATTGTAAATGATCTGGTATTTCGAACCGTAGGTCTTGATGATCTGGTCGAGGGTGGGAATGTCCAGATAGTTGATGGGCGGCTGGTCCCACTCGATGTTGTACTTATTGGCTATGACCAGAATCGGCTTGTCGAACACGAAAACATCGTTCTGGTAGTGCGTCTTGTAGGGCACCTGCACCCACTTGCGAAAGCTGTAGGTATAGCTGTGCGTCATATTCGGAACGTCGTAATGGGCATACGATTCGGTCCAGATGCGCTTCGTAAACCGTTCTTCGTGATCAGGACTGAAAAAATAAAACTCTTTCGTATTGCTGGCGGAGATGGTTTTTTTCAGAGTTCCGTTCAGATGGTGCCAATAGGCAAAGGGCAGTACATAGCGGATTTCCTGGTCGAATTCGCCCTGATAGCTGATGACTTTGTATTTCTTTTTCAGGGCATAATCCCGGATGGCATAACGGCCTTGCACCAGTTTGCAGTAGTAATTATCCCGAACAAAATACCGCAGGTCCTTTCGGAGCTTCGGGTATCGCAGCCAGGCCACTACATACAATGATTTTAAAATAAGCCGTTCCATAGGATCAATGTCAAGTTTCGGGGTCAAACTGCCTTTCCAAGCGTTTTTAATTCAGCAAGCGGAAATCTGTAGCGAAGGGTTAGCCCAATATAGATCAGCGCCCCTATGCCGATTTGCACGATGGTATGCGGTACACTAATGGTGTCGAAAAACGATTTATAGATGGAGATCGCCCCAACCATCAGCAAACAAAAGAATATGGGCTTCG
Source organism: Spirosoma panaciterrae DSM 21099 (assembly GCF_000374025.1). Taxonomy (GTDB): domain Bacteria; phylum Bacteroidota; class Bacteroidia; order Cytophagales; family Spirosomataceae; genus Spirosoma; species Spirosoma panaciterrae. The sequence goes on from NZ_KB893187.1 coordinate 21,446, forward strand.
CAATCGCCTGCGCGAATTCGGTTAAGAACGGACCAATCAGCGAGTGAACGATTCGAAAGTTGAGCAGCATATTGGCCAGTGTAGCCAGCATAAAGGCAACGGCAATGCCCACAACACCCCAGTACTGCGCGAGGATATAAACGAGCGGAATTTTGATGAACAGCGTCGCCACATTGAGCTGAAAGAGCAGCTTGGGTTTGCCTTTCGAAAAGGCAAGGGTAAACAGCGGATTGCTCAGGAAAGTGAAAATGCTGACAAAGACAAAAATGCGGATGAGCAGGATGGTAGGCTCCCAGCCCGGGCCATAGAAGAGCGGAACTACACTGTCGGCGGTAATGAATAAGCCGGCCAGTAAGGGCAAATTGACATAGCTTAGCAGATCCAGAATGGTCAGGTACGATTTTTTTAGCTCATCCGTGTCACCTTTTAACCGGGCCAGAATTGGGTAGGCTACCTGAAGCACGATGGGATTGAGTCGTGAGATCGGAAAAACCGCTAACTGAGAAGCCAGGGTATAATACCCCAGTGGCTTTACGCCCAATAAACCCCCTACCAGAATATTGTCAGAATTGGCCTGAATGAATCCAACCAGGCCATCGCCTACGTTGTAAAGCCCAAACCGCAGGTGATCTTTGATGAGGGCCAGATTGAAGGTAAGAGTAGGCTTGAAGTAGGTACTTCCAAAAATCATCTGGAGTACCGATTTGGCCGTTTGCTGAGCCAGTTGTCCATATATCAGGGCCAGTTCGGCAAAGCCATTGTAGGCCAGCAGGATCGTTGTACCCGTACCGATAACCGTGCCCGTCATATCGATGGTGGCTACGGCCTTGAACTGCAACTCTTTCTGGAGCAGGAACAGGTAAATCTGCCCTACATACACGATGATAAAGTACAGTGACGATAGCTTGATGACTGACTCCAGGCGCGGTTCTTTGTAATAGGCAGCTACCAGCGGCCAGCTAAAAAAAACGACAACCCCAATGACTAGCCCCAGAATCAGGTTCAACAGGTAAATGGTGGAGAGTACCTGCTGGTCGTCTTCCTGCTTGTAGATGATGGAATTGGAAAAGCCCAGGTTCGCAAAAATGTTAAAGAAGGCGATCAGGAGCGTACTGACGCTTACAATGCCAAAGACCGATGGCTCCAGCAGTCGCGCCAACACGGCCACCTGTCCAAACTGAAACAGAGTCGACAGCGCTGTGGAAATGCTCATCCACTTACCCCCACTGATAGCCTGTTGCTTATGACTCATATCAACTATTGGTTAAGGAGCTTTGGATTTTTGGAAGATTGGCCTGGAATGCCCGGTCCGTTTTGCGTACGGGGTAATCCTTGCTTGATGTCGTTGAGACTTGGGGCATCCAGATTACTTTCTTCTACTTTATTAAGGGCTACCAGTACGGGTTGTCGGGCCGCTTTAAGGTAAAGGGCAAATAACTGCTTATCCCGACGGCCCCATAACGTATGAAGCGTTAAAACCATCAGCGAAACGGCGCTCTTACCCACCAGATGCAGAGGAATAGAACTACTTACCAGGGGGGGTAATTCCAGAATGACCTTATCGAAACGGGTAACAATCATGGCATCGTCGCCCGTCAGCAGATCTTCCGGTTCGCGGATGTTCATAAAATTGGGATGTAGTTCGTAGGGGAAGAAATGGATGCCTTCCTGTTCGAACTTCTGGTCTGTAGTTGCCAGTTGCGGATAATAATAGGCCACCTGTTCACCGGATTCCGCATAGATGCGGGCAAGTCCGTGGGCAAACCAGGTTTTTCCCTGCTTGCTGCGCGTGCTGAACAGGGTGATAATCGGTGGGTAGGAGGGATTACTCCGCTGCTCAATGGTAATGTTAATGGCATTGGCCAGTTGCTCAAACATACTGGTAGCCGCCCGACTGGCCTTTGAGTTGGCTGCAAACTTTTTGACGCTTGGAAACAGCGCAATAATGGGGCTGCCAAGGCGCTGTTCGGCCTGCGATAGCGAATTGATCCGTTTGTCGGCCCAGGCCCGAAAGGCCGCCAGCAACAAGGCAATCACTAGACCTGCTCCGGCAGCAATGGCCATAAAAAGTAGTTTCTTCGGGGCTTGTGGAGCCAGGGGAAATACGGGCGGATCGAGTACCGACAACGCCCCTTTCAGTGAAATATCCTGGTTATGCGTCTGGGCTTCGTTCAGTGACTGAACCAGTGCCAGGTATTCTTTTTCTGCAACATCCAGATCCCGCGTTAACTGCCTCTGTTCCGATTCGAGCGGGGGGTAAGCTGACGATTCGGCCTGGTATTCATCCAGTCGTTTCTTGACGATGTCCATCCGGGCAGCCGCGCCTTCGTATTCCAGCACCTTATCCAGCCATTCGTTCACCAGCTTTAGTTTGGGGACCGATTCGGTCGTATTGTCGGCGGCAAAATAATTCTGGGCAATCTGTTTCAGTTCGTTTGAAAGCTGGTTGATTTTAGCCTGATAGGTGTCCAGAACGGATTGAGGCTGTCCATTGGCACGGGCATTGATCAACTGCGATTCGGCCGCTGTCAGTTCGGCTTGTTTGTCGGTCAGCTGGGTGTTTATTTTTAGCAGATTTCCTCCCCCCGACATCCGTTGGTTGAGGGCATCCGTAGCGGCTTTGGCAGCTTTGGTGGCCATCACCTCCTTGTTGTATTCATCGACCAGTGCTTCGCGCGTGGTTGAGCGGGTCTTTATTTCGTCTTCAAAATTGAGGACGTTATGGGCCACGTTGAAGGCCCGTAGCTTGGATTCGGCCTGGTCCAGCTTTTGCTTGGCCGATTTCACATTCGATTCGTAATAGCTCAAGACAGGGGCCGTTTCGCCCCGTTTCAGACTGGTATATCGTTCGTTCAGTTCCATAACGGCCAGTTCCAGGGTTTGCTGGGCAATGGCCGGATCATCCGCTTCATATTCCATGTCCAGCATATCGCTGGCGGCCCGGCGGGATGCTTTGAGCTTTTTGCCAATGGTTTCGGCTGAATAATCATTCCCTGCTTTGGCCAGCAACGTCCGAACGGGATTATCGGTAGAACTCTGAGCCAGTCGGTCAAGCTGATTGCGGGTCGAGTCCAGATTCCCCGTCTTCGTCAGCGACTGGCGCAGACTGGCTGGGATGGTCTGCTGCAACTTCTGAAAACTGGTTGTCGAGAGTTGGCGTTCGGTCGGTTTGGTCAGGTACAGATGCTGCGTCAGTAAGCGAAGCCCAACCTGATATAGGGTCTGGTTCGAATTAAGCGTTGTCAGTACATTGTCGAAAGCGTTGCTAATCCCCGAGTAATCGACCTGAAAGCCCTCGCGTGCCGAATTGAGCCGATACCCCGACGTAAAACCTGTATAGAGTGTAGCCTTGGTTTTGTACGTTTTAACCTCATTCCGCATGAAATAATAAACGGCTCCGGCTCCCAGGCAGGGAAATACAATAAACCAAATGAGATGCTGCTTCAAAAGCCGCCCAAGTTCCTGGAAAGTCATAGCTTACATACGTTTCAGTTGACGAATCGGCACACCAACGAACAGTTCGAGTGCATAAATTGCTTTAATGAACGACGTCTTGGCCTGTTCGACCGTCGCTCGGGTTTCCGCATATCGGTTGCTGTTAAATGCGTGAGCCTCGGGAGCAATTTTCCCTTTCTGAAGCTCAACTTCGGCAATCCGATAGGCTGCCAGCGATGCCTGATCATCCCGCAGGCGAATCTGTAAGATCTTCTGTGAGAGCAGCAGATCCTGGTATAGGTTGAACAGATCGCGTCGCAACTGAATTTCGGCGAGCCGTTTGCGCTCAACCGTAGCGTCGTAGTTGGCTTTGGCCAGCCTGATCTGCTGGGGCCTGCCAAACAGTTCGTGGATACTGAAGGCCACATTGACTCCGTACCGATAACCGTTCGAAATCTGCGCCAACTGATCGCTGGCATTCGTGCCTGTTGAGAGAATAGCCTGATTGCCCGATGAGTAGTTGGCGTAGCCTGTCAGGTTTTGCAGAATCTGCACTTTTGAGAGGTTGTACGATGCCTGCGAGCCAGCCGCTACGGCTGCTTCAAACTTGATGGTTGGTGAATAGGCCAGCGCCAGCTTAAACATATCCTCAAAGGGGATAAGCTGAACCGAAATGTCCTGATTGAAATCGAAGGTCATGCTGTCGGCAGTAACAGCGGCCGATGGAGTAGAGGCTGGCTGGGTTCCTGTAGGTGTGGTTGGTGGATTACCCTGACCATAACCGGCAGTATAGACTATCATCCCCAAAATCACCGTACCGGCAAGGGACAAGAGCGGCTGCTTCAATCGGTTTATTGTGTGTAATCTCATGCTAGTTGGAAATCCTGGAAAAATCGATGGATAAACGTTGAGGTAAGGTTAAGCGGGTTGTTCCTGTCGCCAGGCTTTGGGCATCTGCTGGATCACCGCTTCGAATTCACGCGCCCGTTCTGGCCAGGCGTTGCGCTGGGCCATAGCTACCCGTTGCTGTATCCGTTGGGGGCTGGTATCGGCCAGCGCCCGCCGAATCGCCTGAGCAAATTGTTCGGGTGTATCGGCCAGTTCGATCACCCCATCGAAATCGTCCAGTATGGAAAAGGGCGTCGACACAACGGATAGGCCTGCCGCCAGATACTCGTTGATTTTGAGTGGGTAGATCGTATACGTGTGCCGATTGCAGACGAACGGAATTATCCCCACGCTAAGTTGTGCCAATAAAGGGGGTAGTTCGGCGGGTTGATGGGGCGGTATAAAGGTTACGTTTTGAAAGTGCGCCAGCCGCTGGGTTAGCAAGGGTTCGTGCACTTCGCCTATGAATTGAAAGTCTACGTCCGGCATGGTGCGGGCGCAGTGTTCCATAATGTCGATGTTGACCCGGTTGTCGGCAGAGCCCAGGTACCCAACCACTGGCTTTTGGGGGGGGTGTTGCTGAGCCAAGAGCCGTGCCTGGTTGAACAGGTCGAAATTGGCGCCGTTCTTGACGCAAAACGTCTGCGGCTGTACGGTAGACTTATCCTGACGCAGGGTTTCGGAAGTGGTTACTACAGCATCGACCCGCCGGAGATAAGCTTCCTCGAAACGGGTGCCATGCTTACTCATCCACTCACCGGCTGCCGAGATTTCGTCGAAACAATAATAGAGCGTTGCGCATTCGTTGAGTTTTCCGAGCATCGGCACACCAATAACCGGATTATAGGCGTTAATGACCAGTGGACGATGCATCCCCAGTTTTTTTAACACCGTTTGTAACTGCCCTACCAGCCGATTGATATTCCACTGTAGAAACCGATCATGAGCCGGGGCATCCATCCAGTTGATTGGCAGAATGATCGGTGGCGACCATACATACAGATCTTCGCCCCCCTGATTGTCAATTTTGGTTAACGGATCGCCAAACAACAAATCTTTGTTCGACACCTCTTTACGGCCCGTAATCAGGTCTTTGATGGTGTAGAGATAATCCACAAAAAGGACCCGATGCCGGGCCGATAACTCGGTCATGAGCTGGACCACAGCCTTCTGGAAATCACCCTTCCAGGAGGTTTGCGAAATACAGACAATGCTATCAAACTGTTTCATAGGTGTCGGGCGTGGGGGTTGAATACAGGACTGCATCAGGATCAGGATTGGCCCCGATAACAGGTGTATCCCAGCGGTAACAGGTTGTAAACAGGATCGTCGTCATAAAAATCATGCTGTCGGTCGGGAACTGCCCCATCACTGGGTTCGAGTAGCCCATTACGGCTATACCGACAAACTCCGCCAGAAAAGCATACATCACTTTCACCAGCCAGGGGTCTTTTAATTGCCAGACTCGGTACACACCAATAAGGACTAAGCCCGCAACCATCATCAGATACATGGTAAGCCCGACCTGTCCCGTCTCGATCCAGAGTTCGACATACCAGCTATCGGGGGGCGTCTGAGCGGCCCAGTGCCAGGGAGAAAACCGGGCACCCATATCGGTGGAGGTGCCAATACCCGCACCGAAAGGATATTGGGATAAGTATCGTTTGAGCTTTTCCTGATTTTGCAGCCGCAGGATAAACGACGGGTCGTTCATGGGGGTAAGAGCCGAACGCATCCGTTGCACCTGATAGTTGGAACTTCCCACGCTCGTATATAGCAGAAGCAGAACAAGCGGGATAGCCAGCATGGCCCCGATAATCAGCTTGGGGAAATCCCGCTTCAGCAGCAGATAAAAGGGAAACCCGGCCAGCATCACAAACAGCGCACTACGCGTACCCGAAACCGCATAGCCCCAGAAATACGTGAGCCCCAGCGCTAGAAAAAAGAGCTTGTGCGTCAGTTTTTTTTCCTCAAAGCTATAAATCAGTGCTACCAGCGTTGCTCCCGCCATTTCGCCCCCGAACTGAGCGGCATCGGAATAGAACGAAAAACTTCGGAGCTGCCCGAACAACACATGCGTAAGGGCATTGTTTCCCTGACTGAGCCAGTATTGCTCGGCAGGTTCCAGCCCCAGATACTGTTGTTTAAACCCCCATAAGGCCGCCAGCAGCGACCATCCCAGCCACGAATACACCAGAATTTTGATGTCGCGAATGGTAATGGGCAAAACCAGTACCGCCAGCCCCGCCATGAACCAATGCATAGAAAAAGGCCGGACATGAAAGAACCAGGCCGGACGATAAGGGGCTTCGGGATTGAGCAGTTCTATAACGGTATAGGTAAACCAGATGGCAATCAATACAAATGTTGGGCTGCGTAGTCGATGCCATTCCATTCGTGGGCCGTTCACGAATAAACTGAAGAGCGTCAGAGCCAGTACGCCGTCAATTATCAACCCGATTGGGATAGAAACATTAAGGAATCGTGACCAGCCAATCAGAAAACTAAGTTGTAAATACAGGAACAGGCCGAATTTGGGCTCTTTGAAGACCATGATGACCGTAAGCAGGGCAATTGGAGCGATCAGGGCCATAACCCCACCCACTGGTCCCATTTTGCTGATCAGATACCCAACACCGACCGTATATAGCCCCCCCAGGAGGCTATATAGCCATATTTGGCCAGATGAAGGACTGTTCAGCGAAAATACCGACTGCGCCATAACGAGTGAGAAACTATCGGGTCAATTACGTAAGTGCGTCTACTGCATTGGCCCTGCGCACTTTCTCCCAGGTACCAGATTGGTTACCCCGCAAATAGCGAACCAATCCTGCAAGTGCACAGATATTCATAAATGTAAAATAGAAGGGAACGAAAGCGGCTTTCCAGCGTATTTGTCGTTTTTCCAACGTATAGCCCAGCCAGGCGGCACCGTAAAATAAAATTTGAGCGATAAACAGCCAGCCCCAAACGGAGGTCCACCCGTCTCGAAGAGCCAATCCCGCGTTCAGTAGAAAGATGATGGGCAGACAAATCGGCGTAACGGCCCAGCGCATGACCCGATGGGATACATACTCGAACGTAAGTATGCCATATCGAAACGGGTTGAGCAGATGCTTTAACCACACAATTGACTGAAAGCCACCAGCAGCAATGCGTATTTTTCGTTTCTGTTCGTCGATGATTGAAAAAGATGGGCGCTCAAGGGCATAGGCATCGGGCTCATAGGCAACCCGGTAGCCTCGTCCGGCAATGAGCAGCGAAATCATAAAATCGTCCAGAATGGTGTTGGGCGACACCGGCTCATAGAGTTCCGTCCGAACGGCAAATAGCTCCCCGGCAGCCCCCACAATCGTATGTAGTTCGGCATCCCAGCGTTTCAACTGCGATTCGTATTTCCAGTAGATGCCTTCGCCCGAACCCGCAGCCGATTCGCTGTCGGTAGTCTGGATTCGTTTTTCTCCGGCAACCGCGCCTACCTTCGGGTCCCGAAAATGCCGGACAATATTGCTGACGGCATCCAGGTTCAACTGCGTATTGGCATCGGTAAAGATCACGATAGGCGTTTTGATCTGCTGCATGGCCATGTTCATCGCGGCCACCTTACCCCGCCGTTCGGTTCCGCCCAGAATGGATATGGCATCTCCGTAATTGGCACGGAGGTACTCGTCCGAGCCATCGGTTGAGCCTTCGGTAACAAAGAGAAAGTGGATGTGCTCTCGTGGGTACGATTGCCCCAGTGAGTTGGCTACCTTGGCGGGCAGGCAATCGAGTTCGTTGTAGGCTGGTACAATCAGGGTTACATCCGGCAAATACGCTTCCGACAAACTGGCAACAGGTGGTCGCCGTGGACGGAGCCGAATCATTAACCAGACCAGTATCCCATAACCCAGATATGTATAGACCACAAGTCCGATACAAATCAACATCAGTATTTCCATTCGAATAATGTAATTAGCCCGCAACGACGGCTGGCAGCGGTGCGGGGATAGTTGGATTAGGTGTGTGGGTAAAATTCCAGAAGATGGCATCCTTTATGGCTTTAAGGTAAGCTGGCTGCCATCGCAACGTATATTGGGTTAGGGCTTTGGGGAGAGCAATACAGAAAAAATATAGATAAAAAACCATTAGCGGGAATCCCCCGACGTTCCGGCGCATAAACCAGAGTCGATTCCGGGTATGGTAGTACACCTTCATTGGATTCATCTTGCCAACACTCATCGACTCGCGATGGTAAATCAGCGCCTGTGGCTGGTAATAAATAGTAAAGCCAGCCCGGCGTATCCGTGCCGACCAGTCCAGCTCTTCGTAATACAGGAAAAAACTATCGTCGAGTGAGCCCGCGCGCTCCAGTACCGCCCGGCTGACGAGCATGGCGGCTCCGTGTGCAAACCAGGTGGGACCGGGCTTATCGTGTTGTCCCTGATCGGGTTCCATAAGACCGATTGCCCAGGTACGTCCGGTATATTCATTCAGAGGGTGATATCCGGCATACTGGATGATGGTGGGCTGGTCGTAATAGCGAATCTTTGGGCAGACAACGCCAACGGCTGGATTCTCCGTAAAGGGAACCAGTAACTGTTCGAGTAAATCCGGAGTAACGATGGTATCGTTGTTGAGCAGAAAGTAATAATCACCTTGAGCATGCTGAATTCCCAGATTATTACCTCCTGAAAAACCCAGATTTTCGGGACTCTCGATGTAGTTTACGTGGGGATAGTTGCCCTTTGTAATTCGTTCGGCAAGATCATCCTTCGATCCATTGTTCACGACAATGATTTCGTAGCGTGGGTAGGTCAACGCCCGTGTCGATTCCAACAGATCGCAGGTTACTGCCGCCTGATTGTAATTGATCGTAATCAGCGAAATCAGCGGCCTTGATTCTACACATTCTCCTTCTGCCATACCGCTTTTAAGGTTCTCAGCAAAATAATTAAGTCTGTACGGAAAGAGTACCGTTTGGCATACAGCACATCCAACTGAATACGTTCCAGATCCGATACTTTCGCCTTGCCCCGTTTGGTTACCTGCCACAGCCCGGTCAGTCCGGCTGGAGCGGCAAACCGACGGGCATAGCCGATATTGGTCAGCTTTTCGGCTTCGTATACCGGAAGTGGACGGTTGCCCACAAACGACATATCCCCCTTCAGGATATTAAACAATTGGGGTAGTTCGTCGATGCTTGTATTTCGAAGGACTTTACCCAGTTTGGTCACACGGGGGTCTTCCTTAAACTTACTAAACATGGCTTTCGCCTTCTGCTCGCGTTGGTACTGAAGTTCGCAGATCTGCTTCTGGTCCAGGTAGAGTGGGCGCTGACAGGGGGTATTGGCCAGTTTACATTCTTCGCACAATTCGTCGGCTGGTTTTTCCTCCGCTACCTTATTGTACATGTTCTGCGAGGCCATACCGGCCAGTAACTTGTCGGCACCCGTACTCATGGTGCGAAACTTGTACATGTCGAAGATCCTGAAGCCCATGCCCACCCGTTTCGAACTGTAAAAAACAGGTCCTTTGGAGTCGAGCTTGATGAGCACGGCTACAATAAGCAGTATAGGCGAAATCAGGGTTAGAATGGTAAACGAGAGCAGAATATCGAAAATGCGTTTACCCACGGGCATACGGACTGAAACCGGCTTGTGCAATACCCGGCCATTCCGCTGATAATCCCGTTTTTGAATCAGGTAATTCAACCGAATTTGCAGAGCGGCCTCCGAGTAGTTCTGCGGAAACGCGTCGATCACAAACCCATGATAAGGAGCCGCTGTCAGGTCGATTCGCTCCTGATCCGTGAGTAAAATAATGGGAATTTTGGTTCGGCTTTGCTTCGCCTTATAGGCGTTCATAAACCCCCTTGTATTTAAATCATCATTGTACAGAATCAGGTCGACCGCTTCGGAATCATCCAGATACGAAATAGCCGACCAGCCATCTGCCACACCGATAACCTCGATAGGCGACGGGAATGCTCGCTGAAACGATTTTACACGTCGGTCATCGTTGTCAACATATAGCACCCTAAAGGGTTGTGTATTGTCACTAACAGCCTTCATGATTTGTTGTCAGACAGGTTCTTATCAATCGGCATTGGGCTGTCCTACGCTATTGGCTTCTATCCGGCGTAAAACAGTCATAATCTTGGTTTTTACCTCCATGGGGTTAAATGGTTTGATGATATAATCATCAGCACCCAGTTTGAGGCAGGCGATTCGGGTGTCGCTATCGGCGTAGGTGGATAAGATTATGATGGGCAGTTTCTGGAAAACCGGACTGGCTCTGAGCATGCCGATCAGGTTTTTGCCATCCATATGCGGCATTTGTATATCCGACAGAATGATATCGACAGGATGTCCCTCTTCCAGCCAGGCCATACCTTCCATCCCGTTTTCGGTGGTGGTTACGTCAAAATCATCTTTCAAGGTTTGCCGCAGTACCTTCCGAATAAACGAGTCATCTTCGATCACTAAAACATGGTATACTTTTTTCATATGCGTACAACGCCTGCCAGTGGAATTAATAGATAAGGCTATATTGGTTTGTAAAGATAGTTGTTATGGTTATGAAATCTCGATATTGTAAACAAAAAGGAGGCTTAAGCTTTCTGTTTTTTGCGTCAAAAAACAATAAATTAATTTTACGGTAGGTACTATAAATTATGATCTAATGTTAATTGATAAAATAGGTCATGTATATGTAGATAATCTTTCTTTTTTATAGACAAAATATACATATTACGTTGTACTATGCAGGTAAATGGTATAAATTGATGATGATCAGGCCTTTCGAGCCTATTGGCTATGCTGAAAGCAATGGACAACTGCAACGGTGTACGCGTCGTCTGGAAAAATAAGCACCAGGTATGATTACACATAGACCAAAGCGTACTTTTTCCCAGGGAGTGAGCGGACAAATCCTCTAAATTCGAGGTTGAGCAACAGGGAAGCCAGCCGTCCCATAGGAACCTGGCTCTTCCAGCTTAGCTCATCGATATGAACATCTGATGCCTGACGTAGCAGAGCAAGAATTTGACTTTCCTCGTCGGTAATATCCAGAGGTAATGAAGTGCCTGAGTGGGTAAAAATCTGTTTGGAAGGTTGAGTTTGGGGCTGATCCCAGTTAAGCGCTTCGATCAGGTCTTTGGGGTTCGTGTAAATCTGGGCTTTATTTTCCCGGATCAGCTTATTACAGCCTGCCGAGAATGTCTGATTTAGTTGACCCGGTACGGCAAATACTTCGCGGTGATAATTATTTGCATATTCGGCCGTAATCAGAGCCCCACCTTTGGCGGCAGCTTCAACCACAACGACAGCATCGCTCAAGCCGGCAATGATTCGGTTGCGAGCTGGAAACAGATGGGCATCGGGTTTTGTACCCGGTGGACTCTCCGTGAGTAAGCCTCCCTGTATGAGCATTTCCTGAGCTGTTTTCTGATGCACATTTGGGTAAATGATATCGATACCGCTGGCCATTACACCAAATGTTGGTAAACCGTGGACCAGGCTGGCGCGATGTGCGGCTATATCGATGCCATAGGCCAGACCACTGATTACGTTGACACCATACGGAAGTAGTGCTTCAATCATGTCGTTGGTAATCCGTCGGCCGTATTCGGTAGCCTGCCGGGTACCCACCAGGCCGATGGTTCGAGTAGCATTCAGATCACCTGCACCCTGAACATAGAGTAGGGCTGGGGCGTCGTAAAGGGTTTTGAGTCGGGTAGGATAGGCTTTATCGGTGTAAAAAAGTGCCGAAGCGCCTAAGGTCTCCAGTCGATTTATGATCCGTTCGGCTTCGGTAAGTGAATCCGGTTTTCGAATAGATCGGGCGGTAGCCTCTCCAATGCCCGGAATTTTCAGTAATCGGGCCGGAGGGGATTGGAAAACATCAGTGGCTGACCCGCAGTAGCTAATCAGTTGACGAATCAGTATGCTGCCAATGCCTGGAACAAGGGTAAGGGCAATTTGATGCTGGGTATCAGTCGACACAAATCAATAGGCTTGTTTGGCCACAAACATCTGCTTTTTTGTAGATTATTCCGATACTTGGATACTTATTGCGCGTCTAATTTGTTTTGCTCGTTGACTAGTACCCAATTCGCCAACCCTTGATGGATATTCCCCGATTCAATTTTGACTACTCATTTTAAACCTGGATGCTCTGAAGAACCAATGCATTACGACCGATGAGATTGAAGGAGTATTTTATAATGCCCAAACGTTTTATGATGATTTTGACCGGGTTGAAGAGTTTGAGTATATGATTGGATTCAGTTTGAAATCTAAATTTTTAGCATTTACATTTACATTAATCGGAGAAGAAACAGTCCGTTTTATCCAAGTATATTTGCCCCATGAAAGAGAAATTCGCTTCCGATACTACAATGGCTGATTTCAAAAAACGCTTTCCGACTAGGGAAGATTGGGAAAACTGGTTATTGAACCAGCCTCGATCTAGCCGAACAGCTTCGGATTTTTTTGTAGAAGTAGCGAAAAAGAGGGCTAGGCAGAAATAATCACTCGTCGCTTCCTATACCATCCCGAAGTTTCTCCAGAAACGATTTGAGCTTTTTGAGTTTGACAACGTAGCGGGCGTTTTCCTGCTTTCGGCTTTCCCGTTCTTTCAGAAACTCTCGGGCGCCCGGCAGTGTGTATTTTTGATTGTTGATCAGATCCAGAATTTCCGTCAGATGGTCGATGTCGGCCTGCGTATAAATCCGGTCGCCAGAGCGGTTTTTCTTGGGTTGTAGGGTGGGGAACTCCTTTTCGTAGTAGCGTAGCTTGGAGGCATTGATGCCAAATAACTCGGCCACCTCTTTTATACCGTAATAAAGCTTACCTGAACCTTCCATTCGACAAACTTGCTGACGTTCCGTCAAACCTGCAACGTTTTGGCGTATTTTTGCAAAAAAGTAGTTAGTAGTTAGGAGTGAGCAGTGAGGAGCCATCCGGCGGGTAAGGCATGACCGATTGGCTCCTCACTGCTCGCTCCTCGCTCCTAAAGCCATTAACTAAACAGATGACTTCCCACGAAATACGTCGACATTTTCTCGACTTCTTCCATTCCAAAGGCCACCTGATTGTGTCGTCAGCTCCGCTTGTTGCTAAAAACGACCCGACGCTGATGTTCAATAACTCAGGTATGGCGCAGTTTAAAGATTTTTTCCTCGGCAATGGTACGCCCCCGTCCAAGCGGGTGGCCGATACGCAGAAATGCCTGCGTGTGTCGGGTAAACACAACGACCTCGAAGATGTAGGGTTCGATACCTATCACCACACCATGTTCGAGATGCTTGGCAACTGGTCGTTCGGGGACTATTTCAAAAAAGAAGCGATTGAATGGGCGTGGGAACTCCTGACCGAAATTTATAAACTGCCGAAAGATCGGCTATATGTATCCGTATTTCAGGGGGATCAAAAAGATAACGTTCCCTTCGATCAGGAAGCGTTCGATCTCTGGAAACCCATTGTGGGCGAAGACCGGATCATTTACGGGAATAAGAAAGACAACTTCTGGGAAATGGGTGATACGGGTCCCTGCGGCCCCTGTTCAGAAATTCACGTTGATCTGCGTTCGGCCGAAGAGGTAGCCGAAACGCCAGGAAAAGAACTCGTCAATGCCGACCATCCTCAGGTTGTCGAAATCTGGAACCTGGTATTCATGCAGTTCAACCGGAAAGCCGATGGGTCGCTGGAACCATTGCCTGCCCGCCATGTGGATACAGGTATGGGCTTTGAGCGGTTGTGTATGGCGATTCAGGGTAAAAAATCGAACTACGATACCGATGTGTTTTCGGGGACCATTCATGTGATCGAAGAACTGTCGGGCAAAAAATATGAGGCTGGTACGAGCATGACTGATGTGGCTATGCGCGTCATAGCCGACCATATCCGGGCCGTATCGTTTGCCATTGCCGATGGACTGGTGCCCTCGAATGCTAAAGCAGGGTATGTGATCCGCCGGATTCTGCGCCGGGCCATCCGGTACGGGTATTCGTACCTGAACCTGACGGAGCCGTTCATGACCAAACTCGTGCCCACGCTGGCCATGCAGTTTGCCGACGTTTTCCCCGAGTTGAACGCCCAGCGCGATTTTGTTGCAACGGTGATCCGGGAAGAAGAAATCGCCTTCCTCCGGACGTTGGGAACCGGACTTGGCCGACTGGATCAGATCATCGGTCAACTGACTACGGATGGAAAAACAGAAATTCCGGGCGAAACGGTTTTTGAACTGAACGACACGTTTGGCTTCCCGGCTGATTTAACAGCGTTGATTGCTCGTGAAAAGGGCTTACAAATCGATCAGGCAGGTTTTGAGAAAGCCCTGCAGGAGCAGAAAGCCCGGTCGCGGAAAGATGCGGCCTCGTCGGCTGGCGACTGGATCGAACTGGCTGAACTGGACAGTAAGGTTGAGTTTGTCGGGTATGACCAGCCTGATACTTACGCCCAGATTGTGAAGTATCGGAAGATTCAGAACAAACAGGGAACGCAGGTTCAGGTGGTACTGGATAAAACCCCATTCTATGCCGAATCGGGTGGACAGATTGGCGACACGGGGGTTCTTGAACTGTTCAAGGATTCTGACCAGATCGGTACACTGACGGTACTCGATACGAAAAAGGAAAATGATCTGGTGATTCATATTGTCCAGAATGCGGACGGTATCGACGATTTGCTGACCGAAGCCGATACAGTTTATGCCGTCATCAATACGTCGCGCCGTGGCCTCATTGCCAGCAACCACTCAGCTACGCACCTGCTGCATTCGGCCCTTCGTGATGTGCTGGGTACGCACGTTGCCCAGAAAGGCTCCTATGTTGGCCCCGACGCCCTCCGCTTCGACTTCTCACACTTCAGCAAAGTGACCGACGAACAACTGGCTGAAGTAGAACGAATCGTAAACGAGAAAATTCGGGAAGATATTAAGCTGGACGAAAAGCGAAACGTACCCATCGAACAAGCCAAAGCACTAGGCGCTACGGCTCTGTTTGGCGAGAAATACGGTGATTTTGTGCGGGTCATCACCTTCGATCCCAGCTATTCAGTCGAACTCTGTGGAGGGACGCACGTACCCGCAACGGGCCATATCGGGCTGTTCAAGTTTACGGGCGAAGGGTCTGTTTCGACGGGGGTGCGTCGGGTAGAGGCTAAAACATCAGCAGGTGCCGAAGCCCTGATCAACGAGCAGATGTCCGTAGTGTCGGAGTTGAAAGAACTGCTCAAAGCCCCGAAAGATGTGGTGAAAGCTGTTCAGGCATTACTCGAAGAGCGAAGCGCGTTGCAAAAGCAGGTTGAAGCCCTACAGAATGAAAAAGTACAGCAGTTGAAAAATCAATTGCTGGAAAAGGTTGAAACCGTCAACGGGCATTCGCGACTGGTAGAGAAAGTAGACGTACCTTCGGCCGATGCCCTGAAACAACTGGCCTACGATCTGAAAGCGAAAGTGGATAATCTGGCAGTCGTACTTGGGGCCGATATTAACGGTAAACCTCAACTGGCAGTGATGCTGCCCGATTCGCTTATTCAGGGAAAAAACCTGAATGCGGGTCAGGTGGTGAAAGAACTGGCAAAGAACATCAAAGGCGGTGGGGGAGGTCAACCCTTCTTTGCAACGGCGGGTGGTTCGGATAGTTCGGGCCTGGATGCCGCACTGGCGCAGGGTAGAGAATTGTTGGGGTAAGCTAGTTGTTATTGTACAGAGATGCACAGAGAAATTAGAGAGATACACAACGGTTTTTCTCTTTAACTCCTCTGTGCATCTTTGTTTTACTCCGTGTATCTCTGTGTAATAAACTTTTCTATTAAACGAATCTATGCCCATGATGCGACGCTTTATCATTAACCTTCTTGTTTTGATTATACTCACCAATACCGCTCAAGCGCAGAAACAGAACGTTGATGTGTTGATCAAGTCGGGTTCTTTGATCGATGTGCGGACGGGTAATGTATTGACAAAGAAGTTGATCGCTACACGTGGCAAGACGATTGTTGGTGTGTTCGATGAGTCGCAGGTACGTAATTTCCAGGCGAAAACGGTGATTGACGCCAAGGGTAAATACATCATTCCGGGGCTTTGGGATATGCATGTGCACTTTGGTGGGGGCGATACGCTGATTGACGAAAATAAGGCGCTGCTTCCGCTGTACATCGCGCATGGAATCACGGCCATACGCGATGCGGCTGCCGATCTGAGTCCGTCGGTGCTGGCCTGGCGCGACCAGATTGCAAAGGGTACGCTGGAAGGACCGACCCTGTTTACATCGGGACCCAAACTGGAAGGCTATAAATCAAGCTGGGTAGGTGATATTGAAGTGAGTACACCCGCCGAAGTCGATAAGATGCTGGATTCACTGCAAGGATTGAAAGTCGATTTTGTGAAGATTACCGATAATGCCATCAAGCCGGATATCTACCTCTACATTTTGCAGGAAGCTAAAAAACGGGGGATGAAAACATCGGGCCACGTCCCATTTGCCCTAACGATGGATGAGGTGACTTCGGCCGGACTAGGCTCGGTCGAACATCTGAGTTATCTGCTGAAAGCGGGTTCGTCGCGCGATAAGGAAGTGGCCGACAAAGTGCGGGCCGGTACGCTTACGGCCCGAGTGGCCTCACCCATGGTTACACAGAGTTTCGACGAGGCAACGGCTATGGCCGTGTATGGACGGATGGCTCAGCGCGGAACCATTGTGGTCCCTACATTGACCATTAGCCATATGATTGCTTTTCTGGATCAGGACAATCACCAGCGCGATACATACCTCTCATACATTGGTCAGGGGCTGAAAAATACCTATGCCTGGCGGGTGAGCCGGGTCGCAAACGATGGACCAGACGCCATTGCGGAGCGACATGCACTGTATGAAAAAACGAGCGCCTTGTTGCCTCTGCTGCACAAAGCGGGTGTGACCATTATGGCCGGAACGGATGCCGGTTTTCTGAATTCATATGTGTATCCGGGTTTAGGGCTCCATCATGAACTTGGTTATTTTGTGAAGGCAGGTTTAACACCCTTACAGGCTCTGCAATCGGCCATTCTGCCTGGTCCTGCATTTCTGGGGAAAACGGCGTTGTATGGCGACATTGCCGCCGGTAAAAGTGCCGATATTGTATTACTCGACCAGAATCCATTGCAGTCTATTGTGGCTACCCAGGCCATTAACACCGTGATACTGCGCGGAACCGTGTATACCCGAAAGGCGTTGGATGGGTTACTGGCCGAAGCAAAAAAGAAAGCCAGTACCCGATAATGACCCTTTCGTCGCAACCGATTGGCGTATTTGATTCCGGCTACGGTGGCCTGACCATCTTACGCGAAATTGTTAAAAAGCTCCCTCAATACGATTACGTATACCTGGGCGATAACGCCCGAACCCCCTATGGTACGCGCTCGTTTGAAACCGTTTACCATTATACCCTAGAGTGCGTTCGGCATCTGTTCGATCAGGGTTGCCGACTGGTGATTCTGGCTTGTAATACGGCTTCGGCCAAGGCGTTACGGAATATCCAGCAACTGGATTTACCCACATTAGCGCCCGGATTGGATGGGCCTGGCAGACGGGTGCTGGGCGTAATTCGACCCACAACTGAGGTTATTGGCCAGTACTCAAAAACAGGCAACGTCGGCATTCTGGCGACGCGCGGAACCGTGACGTCGGAATCGTATATGGTGGAGATTGAAAAGTTTTTCCCGAAGCTAAGCGTGTTTCAGGAAGCTTGTCCGATGTGGGTGCCGCTGGTCGAAAATGGGGAGTACGATCATCCCGGAGCCGATTATTTTGTCAAACAGCATATCGACAGACTGCTGGCTAAATCGCCCGAAATCGACACGATTCTGCTGGCCTGTACGCATTACCCGCTATTGCTGGATAAAATCCGTCAGTATGCTCCTGCCCACGCTACCATTTTGAGCCAGGGTGGTATCGTGGCCGACAGTCTGGCAGACTACCTGATACGTCACCCCGAAATCGAAGCACAGTGTAGTCAGTACGGACAGCGCACGTTTCTGACTACCGACTCAACCGACGATTTCGACCGACAGGCCACCGTTTTTTATGGTGAGCCAGTGCAGTCGGCCCATCTGGTGCTGTAAATTCTCCGGCGTTTGTTTTGTTGATGAGTTTTACGGGTAATAATCAGTACATTAACGGCTTATTTGTTACATTTACCCAAACGAACCTCTTAACAAAAGCCACCATGAACAAACTTTTTACGTCCGTTTTTACGATTCTTTCGGTTGCCACAACTGGCATGGCACAAGTGAAAAATGGTGGGGGCGTTGGGAAGGATACGGGAGGAGCCACTTTTTCAGGGATCGATTTGGTATCCATCGTTATTGGTTTAGTAATCGGCCTGATTATCGGCTATCTGTTGGGTAAACGGTCGTCAAGGTCGTAGTGCGTTTACATGGTTGATCGCTAACAGTAAGGGAACGATGTAGGGTCGGCCTTTCAGGGAAGGGTCTGAATAGTAAAAGAAGCCGGTTTTCTTCGATTTGTAAGCCAGTTTATTGCGTTGAAGAAGCGGGTTTATGTTCCCAAAAACGGCTCCTACGCGTTCGGGGAAGGTTCCTGTCTGCGTTTGGAGCTGATGACGGATGGCATCCAGGTTATTTAGTTTTTCGCTGGAGAAAATAAATAACATATACTCGGTGCTGGGATCGCCGGAAAGGGTCAATAAGGAATCTTTCGTAACATCGACAAGGGTATTGGCCGATAGAAGTGGAGAATACATACCCGACGGAAAGAGCGTTGTCTGTACACTGTCTTTTGAATTAGCCGCCAGCACGTATAGATACGACTGGGTGGTTGCCTTTATCGATAGCCGTAAGGAGGTGCCGGTTGGAAGTGGTTTTGAAACCGTATAGCCTTTTAGAGAACGGCCATATGGGGTGATCGAAGTGACCAGCGGGGTCGTAGGTGAAAGGGCATGGTAGAGCGAAACATCGGCCGACAAAACAACGGCGTCATTCGTGGAAGGTAAATATGCCTGATAACCGTACTTGGCAAAGCGGGCAAAATTCTCATAGGTGATCCAGAAGAAACCGTTATCGCCCCAGTGTTTCCCCCAACTGTTGATTAATTTGAAAGCCCCTTTTCCCAACATCTTATCGTCGTAACCGACCACGCAAAGGGCATGGCCAAAGTCGAGCGTATTTGATGCGTCGGGGTTCCACTGGCTGGCAGGAGGAGCCGTATCCGACGAGACGAGTTGCATAACGGAATTTTTGAGCTTGGTGAAAAAGAGCCGACTAAACGAAAGATTGCCAATCGAAGGGGTTAGCTCCAGGCCGATTACAACCGGTGAACGCTCCGCCAAAGCCTGCTTGGTTGCCAACACTTTATCGGTTTTGTCGTCGGTAATGCTGAACAGTTTAACATAGTCAAGTAGTTTTGAGTTGGGAGCCGGTTTGGCAGAAGGAGGGCCAAGGCAGGCGTTTACATCGGGATAACTCGCAAAACTGGCCAACCCAAATTTTTGACAAAAGTCGAAGGCGCTCTCTGCAAAAACGCCAAATGTGCAATTGCCGTCCCCTGCATCTTTGATGTAATTGTAGAGATACGACGGCGAAAAACTATGCTTACGTATCGCTGCTTTATCGGTGAGGTTACGTTTTATCGCTTCCAGCGTCGAGCGCATATAATAGCCAATCGCAACCGCCACACACATCCCCTCATTGCCCTGATCGACAACCGGGGGCGTATACTTCGATAAGTCGATGGACGGAGGAATGGGCTTCCCCAACTTGAGTATGGGCTTCTGGAGCAGCGCATTATACTTCTCCTCATCCACTCGAAAGCCCTGCCAGGTTGCCCCTTGCGAGGCATTGCCTGAGGGGGGGGGGATAGCTGGATTGCGGGCTAATTTTTGTTGTTCGTTGCAGGGGGCTATAGCAAGAATCGTGCTTTGTCGGTTATCGGGCATGTATATGTCCGTAATGGCTTGCACCTGCTGAAACGATACAGTCGAAAGCTCTGCTGGCCGGGTATTGTCCAGTATAGTAAGAAAGGCTTTATTGAAGGCATTTGTAAACAACGAACCTGCATTTCCATTCCCCTGATAGCGAAATTTAGGATTTAAGGAACTGCCAAACTTGACGATGCCACAGTTTTGTACGAAAAGTCGTTTGAGGATTTCCCGTTCCAGATTAACGGTATAAACTACAGTGCCAGCTATGGCTCCTTCTTTCAGGGTTGTTTCGGTCTTATAATCGGCCAGAATCAGGCTAAGGTGTGCTTTTTGGGCTTTCAACCATTTTTCCAGTTCACTGACTGCGAAGCCCCGTTCGGGTACATCGTCCAGTCGCCAGTTGGCCAGGTTAGCATTAGGGGCGGTTGCGGCAATACCATAACCTGAAAAATAGACGATGATAATATCCTTTGGATTTGTTTGGAGAGACGAAACGGTTTCTTTTAGGTTCTGACTGGTAAAGTGCTCTTTCGGTACCCGCCAGTACTGGATTTGATAGGTCAGTCCACGGGCAATTTTATTGATGACCTGTGCCAGCAGGCTGTCGTTCTCCATGTTGATGCGGGCCAATTCAAGCTCATTCTGTTCTTCAACATAAACGACATGAAGTTGTGGCTGGCTGGCCGGTGGGCGGGGTAACGGAGTGGGTTGTTGGTTGGGCAGCAAATTGGCAGAATGGCTCAACTCGGGCGTACTCGTTCCCAGAAAACGGATCTGGGCAAAAACCGCTATCGTACAATAGCAAAAGAAGACTAGTAAACCAATGCGTTTCATCGAGTGAGGTAAGGTAGGAAGATTATGTGATTATGCCGTTTCGGCTGATAATCAATGTGCAACGAATATATATATTTGTTAGCCAACTCATATCCCTATGAAGCCTCTTTTCCTGCTCATTGGTTTGTCAGTCGTTTCGTACCCAACGATTGCCCAGATCAGCCTGGCCGATAGTCTGCAACATCTTCTGAACCAGCCCATACCCGATACCACCAAAGTGCTGACGCTCGACCGCTTAGGTCGTGTACTGATGTATTCAAAACCATTTGATGCCATGCAATATGCCCGGGATGGGTTACGAATTGCCCAGCGCATTGGGTATACACGGGGAGAGGCTCGGATTCAAAACCGGATAGGTACCATTTTTCGCCTGACGGGTAATTACGATCAGGCCTTAAAAGCGCATCTGGCCTCCATCAACATTGCCGAAGCGAATCAGGATAAGGACGCCTTGGCCCGAACGTATAATAACCTGGGTAACCTGTATATCGAACAGAATAATTGGGCGCAGGCCATCCGCTATCTGCAAAAAGCTCTTGTACTGGCCGAAGAGCTGAAAGACAACGATTTAAAGCAAATAGCGATTACTAACCTGGGCTATGATTACATTTCGCAAAGCCGATTGGATTCGGCCCTGAAGTATACGACCATGGCTTATCAGGAAGCGGTGAAGCTTAATAATGCCGATAAGCAGGCCGAACTGATGAATCTGGGTAATGTGTACGGCCAGCTTGGTAAATACAAAGAAGCCCTGCGGTATTTCAGACTAAGTGTGGAAAATGGAAAAACATTGCAAAATGCCCGCGTACTGAGCCAGACGTATTATGAAATGGCCGACGTCTTTAAAAAAATGAATCAGCGCGATTCGGCAATTTATTATGCTACCCAATCGCTGAATGTAGCGCAGCAAAGCGCCCTACAACTGAATATTATCAAAGCCAGCTCATTACTGACCGATACCTACGAGCCAACAGACCCGAGACGGGCAATGGCCTATTTGAAAATTGCCACCGTAGCCAAAGACAGTCTGGTTAATGCCGAAAAAATTAAAAACTTTCAGAATATCGAGTTTAACGAGAAAATGAGGCATGAAGATGAGCAGCGGCTGGAAGAAAAATACCGGACTCGAATCACCATTTACCTGCTCATTGGGGCCATTGGCACCTTCATAGCCATTGCGTTTATACTCTACCGTAACAACCGGATCAAGCAGAAAGCGAATGTGATTCTGAAACAGCAGCGGGATGAAATCAATATTCAGCGACAAAAAGCGGAAACCGCGCTGACGGAATTGAAGGCCACGCAGAATCAGCTAATTCAGCGCGAAAAGCTGGCGAGCTTAGGCGAACTTACGGCAGGTATAGCCCACGAAATTCAGAACCCTCTGAATTTCGTGACTAATTTCTCCGAAGTCAGCACTGAACTGATTGATGAATTAGGACAAGGTCCTTTCCAGCAACTCAATGACGCTGATAAACAGTATGCGGAAGAAATTATTGGGGATTTGCGGGTGAACCTCCAAAAAATCAATCATCATGGGAAACGGGCCGATGCCATTGTACGGGGCATGCTGGAGCACTCCCGGACATCGACGGGGGAAAAAGCCCCTACGCCCTTGAATAAACTGGTCGAGGAACATCTGCATCTGGCCTTTCAGGGCTACCGAAACAAAGTCAAAGAGTTCACGTGTCAATTGGAAACGGATTTTGGTGATCATGTGGGCATAGTACAACTCGTTGCTCAGGATGTAGGTCGGGTATTGCTGAACCTGTTCAACAACTCGTTTTATGCCATGCATCAGAAACGCACCCAATTCGCTGGCGACTATCGACCGACCCTATGGGTGAGTACGCGCCAGCAAAATGGATGCGTTGAAATCCGCGTGAAAGACAATGGTGCAGGGATTCCAGAAACAATAAAATCGAAAATCTTTCAACCTTTTTTTACTTCAAAGCCTACGGGCGAAGGGACAGGGCTTGGTTTGAGCCTGAGTTTCGATATTATTGCCAAAGGGCATGGGGGTGAACTAACGGTCGAAAGCCAGGAAGGCGAAGGGACCGAATTCATTATCCGACTGCCGGTATAGCTGGCTCCAGGCCTTAAAATACCACCCGATAGCTAAGAATTGGGATCAGACCGCTTCCGTAGCTGATTTTAAGCGTACCGCTGGACGGGTCATAGTAGCGTCCATAGATGTTTTGACGATTGATGGCATTCTGTACATCCAGCGAGAGGGTACGGGTTGAGTGTGGACGGTTTTTCTTCCAGCTTAGCCGGATATCGGGACGAAAATAGGCGGGTAGTTGTTCGGTAAAGGCCTGATTTTCGATGTAAACCGTTTCGCCCAGGCGTTTGGATTCGGCCAGATCGATAGGGGTGTCGCGGTAGCCGCCATAGTAGCTGAGTTTCAGATTGAGCCCGAACACGCTGGAGCCCGATACCCATTCCTTTCCGGCCAGCAAACTTTGCGCAAAACGCCCGTTCCAGCGGGTACTGCGCCATACACCATCCGACCCCTGATAGTCGGAATTATAGAGCGATGATGAGAGCAGAAAATAGTAGCTGTTGCCCGATGCTGCTTTGAGCAGGAATTGCTCCAGCGTCAGTTCCAGCCCGTAGTTACGCCCGTGTCCGGCGTTGGTCAGTACCTGGTCGGTAAAGCCATCAAATCGGTTGATGATTGCAAACGAGTTTTTCTCCGTGGCGCTCACCGGAATATTGAACAGATGCTGGTAATAGGTTTCCAGTTTCAGCCGCAGCGGAGAGTCCGTTTGTCGATGATTAAGTCGTCGATCATACGCCAGCACGTACTGATGCGAGCGGGTAAAGCCCAACGCCCGGTTGGATATTCCGGCAGGATTACCCGATGGATCGGTCGGCATCATAAAATAGGTGGCCGGATTCTGAATCTGGCTGTGTAGGCCATACCCCAGACTGACGGACTGATCAGACGAAAAGGCCCATCGGATCGAACCTCGTGGCTCCAGGGCCGAGGTTCCGTTGAGGGCCAGATAGAGATAATGCATCCCCACATTGACTGTCAGTTGCTCCGAAGCCCGGTAGTTCCATTGGCCAAATGCCTGTGCGGTTTGCGTTTGGTCGCTAACCTCCACCCGCGTTAGCAATCGACGTTGTTCGGGTTCCCACGATTTTTGATGCAGATTGTAAATCAGTTGCGTACCGATCAATCCGGCCCGAAAGGTGTGCTGAGCGTTGAGTTTATAGGTCAGTGTTGACGAGAGAATCCGCTTTTGAATGGTGTAGGAGGCATCATTCCGTTCAGAAGCGGCATAGCCGTTGGCTGGTTCCAAAAGCGCGTTGCGAAAACTATTTTCATAGCCCGAGGCCAGCAACACGGTTTTTAGCAGGGCTTTCCGCCCAATGGGGAGCGAATGCGTAAGGCCGGCCGCGCCCGTATTGGAGCGGAAATCTTCGTTATACCGATCATAGTCGTTTTCCCACTTTGCCGAATCGGCCGGTGCATTGATTTTGCTGCTGCTGAGGCCACCAAAGCCAAATACCGTAAATGTTCCAGCCTTTCGGGTAGGCAGGTAGATATTGAACGACAGATCCTGAAACACCCGGTCGCCTGTACCGATATTAACCCCCAGTTTCGAAAGTAAGCCCAGGGTAGAGTAGCGGTAATTGATCAGAAACGAACCCGCATATCCTTTTGCTATTGGGCCTTCGGCGGCCAGGTCGATGCCGAGCAAACCGGCCTGGATGGTGTATTCGCGTTTGGTGGTATTGCCCCGTCGTAAGCGCAGGTCAAACACCCCTGATAGCGCGTTGCCGTATTCAGCGGGAAAAGATCCGGTCAGAAAATCCGAATTGGCCAGCAACTGGGCGCTAAGGATCGAAATGCCCCCACCCGCTGTACCCAGGTTGGAAAAATGGTTCGGATTCGGAATTTCGACCCCTTCCATACGCCACAGCAGTCCGTTGGGCGTGTTGCCCCGGATAATGATGTAATTGCCCCCATCGTCGGCACCGACCACACCGGCATAGGCCGTTGCCATACGGGCCGGGTCGTTGACGGCAGCCGCAAATTTCTGCGTTTCTTCGACCGAAAACGTCCGGGCCGATACCGTCGCCATTTCGTTGATTGGTTTGTCTTTGTCGGTGCTTGGCTTTACGGTTATTTCGCCTAGCTGGCTAACGGCTTCTTCGAGAGAAATGCTCAGGACCAGCTCTTTTCCGGCATCGACCGCTATGTTTTGAAGCGTAGCTACTTTATAGCCAACTACGCTGATTTGCAGACTTTGCCGACCAACGGGTACTTGCGTAAGCTGAAACTGGCCCGTCGCATCGGTACTGGTTCCTCTAATGGGCGACGCGTTGAGAAGAATGACCGAGGCACCGGGCAGAGGTGTTTGCAGACTCTGATCGATAACTGTTCCCCGAATGGTTTGGGTTAGCGGCTGGGCATTCAGAGGAAAAGAGAGCAGAAAAATAGCCAGTAAGGTGAATGGTGAGCGAAATTGCATAGCAGCTTGGAAAACGATGGTTCGCTTTCCTGACAGCCGATGAGCCGTTGACCCCTATGCTGCGTGCTAAAAGTTACAGATCAGGATTGGACATGGTCGTGAATCTGGTTAAACAGCATCTGTGCCTCTACAAGCAGGTAACGGTATTGGGCATGGCAATTCGCCGTGAATAAATTGGTTTTTTATTGTAAATCAATTTAGATAGAGTATTTACAATAAGCTTGGCATGATAATGGTAATTAGGTGACTATTAAACTACCTCGTTTATGAAAAGGTTACCCACCGCCTACTTGCTCTTTTTCGCCCTGGTGATGCCTATCTGGCTCATATACATGATTACCCAAAACGGCTTTTCGTTTTACAACGACCATTGGGCCGCTCCTGTCACCATGTTTTTTGGATCGTTCGTGGCCGGAGCCACATCGGAAGGGGGTGGAGCGGTAGCGTTTCCAGTATTCACGTTGCTGCTCAAACTTCCGCCACCCGTAGCCCGTAACTTTTCATTTGCCATACAAAGTATCGGGATGACGTCTGCCAGTCTGTTGATTATCAGTCTGAAAATTCCGGTCGATTGGCGCGCTATCCGTACCGTAACCATTGGTGGTATTCCTGGGTTGCTGTTTGGCGCTTTCTTCGTTGTGCCGCTGATCAGTGGACCCATGACCAAGATTTTCTTTGTGTCGTTGTGGTTGAGTTTTGCGTTTGCGTTGTATTTAGCCAATCGGAAAACGGACCGCGTAACCACCAATGGGCTGGGGCCGTTGAAGGTCGTTGACCTGGTGCGCATCGTTGGCTTTGGCTTTGTTGGGGGAGTCATCACGGCTATTTTCGGCGATGGGATAAATATTTTCACCTTCTGCCTGTTTACGCTGTACTACTCAACCAGTGAGAAGGTCGCCACGCCCACATCCATTATAATCATGACCATCCATACGATCGTTGGCTTTTTGCTGCACGTATTTGTTTTGCATGATTTCCAGCCGATGACCTTTCAGTATTGGATGTGTGCCATTCCAGTTGCTATCCTAATGGCTCCATTGGGGGCCTATATCATTAATTTCCTGACGCGGGAGGCCATTGCCAAATTCCTGTACATCACCACCGTTGTTCAGTATATCGGGGCCTTGATCGCGCTGCGGCCGCCAACGGTTGTCGTATTGATCAGCTTCGGTACGGTAGTTGGTGGGTTTCTGTTTTTCTGGTGGTTGTCAACAATCCGGTCCGGCCCATCGCCTAAGCCATCGGCGTATGTTCCATTGAATTCCTAAACGCCCTCGTTATGCAGACCGCAATTCGCTGGGCCTTGTACATTCTTGGCATCGAAATCCTGTTTCTGGTTGCATTAAAGGTGCAGCATTTGTCGCTAGTGCCTCCGTTGGCGGCAAGTTGTATGCTGCTGGCTGCTAATCCGAAAGGGGCTTTTGCGCAACCCCGTACGGTTTTAGCGGCTTACATACTGGTGGGGCATCTGGGTTTACTCGACTATGTTTTTTGGGGAAATACTCTGTTTGGATTGATGGGTATGATGGTACTGGCCGTTGCCCTGATGGCTTCCGCTTCGTCGGTCCATCCACCGGCCATCGCCCTGTTGTTTCAACTCGCGAAGGCTGCTCATCCTTTTCAGGAATACCTGTTCATGGTGGTGTTTGTACTGGCGATTGTAGGGTATCATTATGCCGCTCAGTGGTTTCTGGAGCAGCTTTACCCCGCCAATCGGGCAAAACCATTTGTTGTAGCGGAATCGAATCCTGGTCCGTATACACCCTATCTGGCTACTGCCGAGCATGAATGATCGAGAATTACTAGCTATTGGACTGAAATTTTTTTTTAAAACAGCGTAGGGGTCGACCGCCTGCTAACTGTCATACAGATGAACAACCGGATGTTTGCCGAAAATGATAGCTTTGCAGTCACCTGTCATTTACCATACTACACCAGTGCCACCAACCGAAGAGGATGTCGTTGCGGCTATCCGGGCCGGTAGCGAGCGCGACTTTGAGGCCATTTTCAGGCAGCATTACGCGTCGCTATGTCGCTATGCCCGTCAGTTATTGCCCGACCCCGACGAAGCCGAAGAGGAAGTCCAGGCGATGTTTCTCGCTATTTGGGAAAAACGCGAAGGGCTACTAATCACCGTATCCCTCAAATCGTATCTGTATCGGTCGGTTCATAATCGCTGCCTGAATCGACTTAAGCACGCGGCTGTCCGGGACGAACATCGCGATTACGTGCATCATGTTGGTGAAGAAATGGCCGAGTCACCCGCCCAACGAGTCATTGGTGAGGAATTGGCCCATCAGATCCAGCGAGCGATTCAGAAACTACCCGAACAGTGTCGTCTGGTCTTTACCTTGAGCCGCTATGAAGAACTTCGGTACGGCGAAATTGCAGAGCAACTAGGCATTTCAATTAAAACGGTTGAGAATCAGATTGGCAAAGCCCTGCGTATCTTACGGACCGAATTGAGTGAGTATCTGCCCATCGTACTGGCACTTGGTATGGGTAATGGCCAGTGGCTGCTGAATACGGTGCGCTGGCTAAACGAAGCCGGCCTGGTATCCGTACTGACCATTACGCCTAATCTGGTATTCATTACTTATTGTCTTTAACTCATGGCCGATCAACAACCCATCGACGATGCCCTACTGGGCAAGTTTCTGGCAGGTGAAACTGATCCGGCCGAATCGGCGCGGGTACGACAATGGCTCATCAGCCGTAATGCGGGAATTTCTGAACCATCGCATGATGATTTTGCCAAGTTTGAACGCATCTGGAATGCTGCCAAACAGGAGCAAGCACCTGCTTCGTCCAGAAAATCGCGAAAAAGTACCTCGTTGGTAGAGAACGTGGATACCGATGCCGCCTGGAAATCAGTGCAACAAAAAATGCGCATCATTGATGGACGTACCGAAGATGCCCCCACAGTCAGGGCATTGCCCAGCCAGCGCACAGAATCGGACGGTTTCTGGCGGCAGACAAGCTATCGAGTGGCGGCAGTATTGGCATTGGTGATGAGCCTGGGCTGGTTGGTGTATCAATTCCGGTATATGGGCCACGATAATCCGGCTATCCATACGGTCACGCTGGTGACGGGCGACCGACAACTTCGAAAAACGCTGCCCGACGGCTCCCGAATTGTACTAAACAGACATTCTACGCTGACCTATCCGGCTGCTTTTGCCGACGAACGACGTGATGTAACCCTGAATGGGGAAGCGTTTTTCGACGTAACCCCCGATCCAGACCGACCGTTTCGCATTCAGGCCCGCCCAACGGTGGTACAGGTACTGGGAACATCGTTCAGCGTTCGGGCGTATGATAATAATGTCAGCGTAGCCGTCCAGACGGGTAAAGTGCGGTTTTCGAGCGGGAACAAAGCACTGCTGCTTACAAAAGATCAGCAAGCTACCTTCGACGAACAGACCGATACCATTCGTCGGGCTGCGCAGTTAGCTCCCAATGCCTTTGCCTACAAAACGGGCCTGCTGGTGTTCGACAATGAACCGTTGGTGAAGGTAGTGCAGACCATCAATCAGTTTTATAGTGCCGACGTTCAACTGGCCAGTACCCGGCTGGACAACTGCCGTCTGAAAACCCGTTTCGATAAAATGTCGCTCGATGAAGTGGTTGCCGTAACGGCCGAAACGCTTGGTTTACAGGTTCGTCATGAAGGGAAGTCGATTATTTTAGACGGTGCCGGGTGCCGATGAATAGGGGTAAGCGACCAGATGGCTGTCTTGTCGTTAAACCACTGTTAGTAAGTCCAATGCGTTACTTTCTTTTTTGCTTCTTTATCAGCCTACACTTGTCGGCGCAGACGATACCCCCACTGGACCGGGTTATTTCAGTAGATATTCGGAACGCTACGCTCGACAATGCACTTCGGCAAATCAGCCGGGCCGGGCGGTTTGAGTTTTCATACGATCCAACCCGGATTGATGGCAACACATCCATTACCTTACGGCTCACGAATGCCCCGGTTCGGGAGGTACTGAACCGGGTATTTCTGAATCGGGTCACGTTTAAATCGCGGGGAAACCACATCATTCTGGTCCGTGTCGATCCGCCAGAATCGGCTCCAAAGAGTTTTCTGCTGGATGGCTATATTCTGGATGAGCAAACTGGCGAACGCATTGCCAGGGCCAGTATTTTCGAAAAAACAACGTTAGCCTCTACGGTCAGCAATCCATTTGGCTATTATAAGCTCCAGTTACCGACCGGGCTTGCCAACGTACGTCTGGATGTTCGTAAACAGGCTTATCTGGGTGAAACGGTGCTGATCCGATCGCGGGTTTCCCATGCCGTCAATATCCGTATGACCCCCCTGCCGCCTACAACCCCGTCGTCGATTCAAACCCTACCGATTCGGGTGACGGAAGATACCATGCGCTCCGCAGAGCCACCTTTAGCTTCCGTTTCGGTCGAAGCGCCAGCACCTATGCTCGATTCAACGGCGCATCAACCCCTGTCGGTGGTCGATAAAGGGTGGGCCGGTATATCGAAATTTTTTGTATCAGCGCAACAGACTATCCACGACATAAACCTGAACCGCGATACGCTTTACCGCGACTGGCAGGTGTCGTTTGTGCCGTTTCTGGGAACCAATGGGCGGTTGAGTGGGCGTATCAGCAACCGATTTTCGGTCAATATGCTCATGGGGTATTCGTTTGGGGTTCGGGCGTTTGAGGTTGGTGGACTAATGAATCTGGTTCGAACGGATGTCGATGGGTTTCAGGCGGCTGGTTTAGCCAACGTGATTGGTGGCCACGTCGACGGAGTTCAGGCGGCTGGTCTAATTAACTACACCAACCATACGGTGAAGGGGGCGCAGTTGGCAGGCCTCATCAATACCGCCGGTCGGTCAGTTACGGGTGCCCAGCTGGCTGGGTTAATCAATTACGCGAATCAGGGAGTTCAGGGTGGGCAGGTTGCCGGATTGATCAATCTATCGGGCCGATCAGTCAATGGGATTCAACTGGCCGGATTGGTAAACGTGGCTCGGGGAGAGGTGCGCGGCTTGCAGATCAGTGGCGTCCTGAACGTGGCCCAGCGAGTGGCCAACGGCCCACAGATTGGGTTGATAAACCTGGCCGACACGGTTGGGAGCGTGCCGATTGGGCTGCTGAGCTTTGTCCGGAAAGGAGGGTACAAGCGTGTTGAAATTGCCGCTAATGAGGTCAATCTGCTGAATGTGACGTTCCGTACGGGTGTCCAGCGGTTGTATAATATTCTGACAGCCGGGCACAGTTTCGACCGAATAGGTAGCCCCCGGCTGAGTGCCGGTTATGGTCTGGGAACGGCCTTTCGGGTGTCGAAAGCTACCTTATTCAATCTCGAACTCATCGATCAGCACCTGTTTTATTTCGATAGAACCTATCCGGAAGGCTGGAACAATCACATTCGGCTGAACACGCTAATTGAGACTCGATTCGGTAACCATCTGGCGTTGGCATTCGGACCGTCGGCCAACTGGTATTTCAGCAACGACAACCGCCCAATTCCGCTGCTGCAACCCGAAATCCTGCTGGTGTCGGATCAGCCAGCCAACTTCAGAAATACGCGTCATTGGGGGTGGATCGGATGCCAGGTTGGCCTGCGGTTCTTTTAAAACCTTCAGCCTATTGCCCGGTTAGGCGGCACGATGCAATTTTTTAGAAAAAGTTTTGTCGTTGCGTAGGGGTGATGGACCCTCTGGCTGTCATGCCTTCAAAGGAGCTAGTATTACAACCTGACTAGTTCCGAAAACTTTTAAAACGACAAGTATACCATGACACGTTCAAAATTTTTAGCCATTACCCTTGTTGCTCTCTCGCTTTCATTAACGGGCTGTTCTTTAATTCGGGAAGATGTTGGCCCTTACCAGAGTGCCCAGCAAAGCTATGGATTTACCAATTTCGACCGACTGGATATGGGGAGTGCTTTTGTGATTACGGTTCAACAGGGACCTGCCTACAGCATTACTGTTGAGGGTGACCGCCGAAACCTGGATGACCTGGATGTGTATACGCGCAATGGCACGCTCAAAGCTCAGTACCGCGTTTCCCGGAATCGTCAATATACCACAACGTTTCGCATTACAATGCCTAGCC
Organism: Spirosoma panaciterrae DSM 21099; assembly: GCF_000374025.1. GTDB lineage: Bacteria > Bacteroidota > Bacteroidia > Cytophagales > Spirosomataceae > Spirosoma > Spirosoma panaciterrae. Next base: position 53,084 of record NZ_KB893187.1, read on the forward strand.
TCCGTGGCGTAGATTTTTCGGGTGCTGTTCGGTCAACAATCACAGGGTTTACAAATCTGGATGGGTTCGATGTTACGCTGTCGGGTGCGTCTGAAGGGCAGTTTGACGTACAGGCGGCCCGCCCAACGGTTAATCTGTCGGGGGCTTCGGTGCTTCGAATGAATGGGAAAGGGACCTTTCTGACGGCCGATTTATCCGGCGCATCCAGTTTACAGGCGTTCGATTATCCGGTCGATAATGCAGGGCTGGGCCTGTCGGGAGCCAGCAAAGCCAATGTGACCGTTAGCAGTAGTCTGGTCGTTGAAGCCAGTGGAGCCAGTTCGGTTCGCTACCGTGGTAAACCGGCTGTTGCCCAGCGGGTAAGCGGAGCCAGTACGGTACAGAACGAATTGTAGGGCCTGACCTATTTGGTAAGGAAAGAAGTGCACCTGGTCGAGGTGATTGCCAGGGTTTTTTTTGTCATTCCGCCCGAAGAGCGGAATGACAAAAAAAACCTTTACGGTTTTGGCGTAGCAGCCGCAGTACTATCGGCTTTTTGTTTGGCTTCAGCTTTCGCTTTCTTCTTAAAGAAGCCTCGTAACAGGAAGTTGCTTTGTGCGGCTTTAAGGTCTTCGTTCAGTAATTCCGTACCCTTACTCAAATTACGAAGCGTGACCTGCAGATTGGTTGCCGTTTCCTTGTCGGTCAGCAGAATACCCAGCGGGCTGTTGGTATTGTTTAGTTTATCCGAAGCCCGGTTCAGGTTAATCGATGTTTGCCGTAGCGTAGCCACGCTTTGGTCGGCAGCCGCTACCGTCGATTCAAATCGGGTAGCTGCCCGGCTCAGTCGCCGAAATACCGTTGTATCCGTTACTAACTCATTGGCCAGTGTTCCTTTGGTATTCAGTTTCGCGGCAAATTGAGCCACTGACCCCGTCACCCGCACCGTATTATCCGACGCTTTTTCCAGATTGACCATGGCCCGTTTGAAATTATCCGCTACAATGGAATCGGTCAGGACGGCCCCAACGGTGCCTTTCCCGCGTCGGAGGTTGCCAACCAGTTCTTTAAAATCGTTGGTCACTTTCAGGAGGTTGTTGTTGTTTTCCTGCAGGGTCGCCATAATTTGATCGGAACTCAGGGCTTCGGTGGTTTTAAGCCGGTCGCCGTCTTCAACTTCAGGCTGGCGGGTCGTTCCCCCAGAAATCACGACGATTTTGTTTCCGATAAGTCCATCGGAGCTAATGGAAGCTGACGCATCTTTCCGAATGAATTGTTTGGAGCTTTCCTCGATGTTCATGTCGACCTCTACCTGCGAGTTGCTTACGAAGCTGATGCGCTTGACCGTGCCAATTTTTACCCCTGAAAACCAGACGTTATTGCCATTTTTCAGGCCGCCTACATCTTTAAAAAGGGCAATCAGGCGAACAGTACTGGTAAAGCGTTTTTGCTGGCCACCCAGTACAAATATTCCCGCGATCAGAATAATTATGCCCAGTAGGACAAAGATGCCTACGACCACGGAGCGTTTTGTCGATTCAGTACTCATTTCTAGTAGTAAGTGGAGTCAGTGAAAGTGGTGTAGTATATGCGTTAGTGTAATCGGTGAAGCCTGCAAAATGTTTTAATTCTTCAGGCAATAAGGTCAATCCACAAACTTGTAATCGTAAAATTGTTGTATACGTTCGTCTTTATCGGCAAATACCTCGTCAAATGTACCGACCCGTGCAAATTTGCCATCCAGCAGCATCGCTATTCGGTCGCCAGTCGTTTTAGCACAGGTCAAGTCGTGGGTAATGATGATGGACGTCGCTCCCAGTCGCTCCTGCACATCGTTGATCAGGTTGTTGATTTCGACGCTGGTAATGGGGTCCAGCCCTGCTGTAGGTTCGTCGTACAGCATGATTTCCGGTTTCAGGATCAGCGTTCGGGCAATACCGATCCGTTTTCGCTGTCCACCCGAGAGTTCGGCGGGCATCTGGTCGATGGTTTGTGACAGACCAACATCGTCGAGTGCTTTCTTGACAGCCTTATCGATTTCTGCCCGGCTCAGGTTCCGGACGTTTCGAACCAGCGGAAACTCCAGATTTTCGCGGATGCTCATGCTGTCGTACAGGGCACTGCTCTGGAACGAAAATCCTACTTTCTGCCGGAACGCATCCAGTTCTTTGCCGTGTAGGGTTTCGACGTCTTCGCCCAGAATAATCACTTTACCGGCATCGGGCTTGAGCAGGCCGACCATAATCTTGATCAACACCGATTTGCCCGTTCCTGACCGCCCCAGCACCACCACGTTTTCACCTTTATTCACCTCCAAATCAACCCCACGCAGTACGTGCAAACTGCCAAACGACTTTTTCAGCCCTTTGATCACAATAACGGGTTCATTTTTCTTTTCGCTCATATACGTAATGATTGAATGCGTGAATGATAGAATGATTGAATAGCTGACGCCTGTTTTGATTCAATCATTTAATCATTCACTCATTCAAAATTGTTTAACTGCCCCGAATGGCGCTCACGATTTGCAGTGAGAGCAATTCTTCAATAAATACCAGAAACATGGCTGTGACTACCGATGAGTTTGCCGCCTTTCCAACGCCTTCGGTTCCTTTCGAGGAATGGTAGCCTTTGTAGCAGCCAACCATGCCAATGGTGAAGCCAAACACAATGGATTTGATAACCGACGAGAAAATATCGAGATAGGTAATGGCTCCAAAAACCTCCTGAATGTACGAGGTGAAACTCGTTTGTTCATTGACGTTTACGTTGAGAAAAGCACCGATCAGCGCTACAAAGACCGTGTACATCGTCAGGAGTGGAATCGTAAACGAGGTGGCCAGCACGCGGCTTACAACCAGAAATTTGAACGGGTTAGTACCCGACACTTCCATTGCATCGATCTGCTCGGTAACATTCATCGAGCCGATTTCAGCACCGATGCTTGACCCGACTTTACCGGCTGCTATCAGAGCGGTTACCAGCGGACCCAGGGCCCGAACAACCGCGATGGCAATGAGGGAAGGTAGCCAGGAAGTAGCCCCAAATTCGGAAAGCGATGGGCGCGACTGGTTGGTGAAAACCATTCCGGTAATGAATCCGGTTGTCGATATTAACAGGAGTGATCGATAGCCAACCTCATAGCATTGGCGGATGATCTCCTTGAATTCATAGGGTGGAACAAAAACCTCCTGAAAGAAGCGCCCTATGAAAGCGGCTACATCACCCAGATTTAAAAAAAGCTGGTCTAGCTTTCGTGTAGTGACAGGCCGGCCAGTAGCCTGTTGGGATTTATTGGCGTCCGATTGCATTCAACTGGTGGAAATTAGATTAATGCCAAAAGCAGGCTGGTCAGTAACATAGGGTTACCTATACCCATATAACTGATTTGTTGAGCCGTGGTTTTATTTTGGCAAAAGTAGTCGAAGCGCAACACGTTGTTGCGCTTCGACTACTCAATTCCCTAAAGTTTATGCTGACGGGTTAAGCTGCCTGCTGAAAGCCAATTGGTTGCCAGGCCCGGTAAGCCGTTTGGGAAGCTCGTGACAGAAAAGAGGAGTAATCATTCGGGCGCGACATAACTTCCTTGTATAACAACACCCGGTATAGATAGTAGCGGGTTTCGCGGGGTAAGTTCATGCGGTAATAATCCCGATGGGCGTACCGTTTAAGCTGATTTTTGATCAGGCCCGGTCCTGCATTATACGCAGCTGCTACCAACGACCAGGAGCCTAATTGGGTGTATAGGGCCCGTAAATAGCGGCAGGCTGCATCGGTAGCTTTCTGTACATTGAAACGTTCATCTACGCGTTTACTAACTTTCAGACCCAGATCACGGGCCGTACCGGGCATAAGCTGCCAATAGCCAGCCGCGCCTACCCGAGAGATGGCTTTGGGGCGGAGGGCACTTTCGGCCAATGGGATGTAGCGGAAATCATCAGGAATGTCGTATTTCGCCAGAATCGGATCGATTAATGGAAAAAACGAATCGGCACGTTGCTGGAGGTTGCCCAGGTCACTGGTGTGCGAGCGAAACAGCGTAAATACGTGTTTCCACCGATCTACAACGTCGGATTGATCGAGCGGTAAGCATTCCCCACAAAAATTAACATCGAGCAATGGGAGTTCGGGCGCGAAAGCCAGTGTCGGTTTAAAAAATACTTCCGCAGTAGGGTGGAATTGGCTCGATGCCGTTGCATCCGATTTGGCCACAATACTGGCTTTGGAGAGGAGAGACGCTGGGGCCGCATTCACTGGAATGAACTTCGCGGCAATCGCAACAGCCGGACGTAAAGCGGCCATTAAAACTGAAAATCCAATACGCTTTAACAAAACTAAATTGAGGATGGTAATGAATGATAACGGTGATGGGGTCTGTTTAGTGCCTTGATAATCAATCATATATAAGAAGTGGCGTATGGCGAAAATAGGATTTTTTTATGATGCTGGCACTGGAAGCTACTGAGCGCCAGTAGCTTCCAGTGCAAAACCTGCTAACGTATAAAGTTGAACCGTTTGGCAGAAAATAGCATGAGGACCCTGTTAAAAATTCATAACTTTCGGTCGGTTTACCCCGTTGCTTCATGAATGGGCAACCCATAACGACTTATGATTGAAATCGGACGAATAAATACATTGACGGCGCTCCGTCAGACCAGTGTTGGGTTTTTCCTCGGTGACTTGTCAGACCGGAGAACGCAGGATTTTAGTAATGACATTCTCCTGCCCAATAAGTACGTACCCGAAACGCTGGAAGTAGACGACGATATTGACGTGTTTGTCTACACCGACTCCGAAGATCGACCGATTGCTACAACCTTGACCCCTGCCATCCAACGCAATGAGTTTGGGACATTGCAGGTTGTTTCGATAACCAGTGCGGGCGCTTTTCTGGACTGGGGGTTGGAAAAAGATCTGCTCGTACCTCACCGCGAACAGGCCCGGCCTATGCAGATAGGAGAATGGTATGTAGTATTTATGTACCTGGATCGACGTACCAACCGACTGGTGGCATCGAGCAAGGTAAGCCGATTTCTGGACCCGGATGTCAGTGCGTTACATGAAGGCGATGAAGTACAACTTCTGGCCTACGAAACCACCGATCTGGGGATGAATGTCATTATCAACAATCGCTACAAAGGGCTGATTTACGCCAACGAAATCTTTCGAACCGTTCGGCCGGGTGATCCGCTTATTGGCTATATCAAAACCATTCGGGACGATGGCCTGGTGGATGTTAGTTTACAAAAGGCCGGTTTCGACAATGTAGAGCCGAATGCCCAGCGGATTCTCACCTTACTCAAAGTTGAAAACGGCTTTCTGCCCTTGACCGATAATAGCCCGCCCGAAGAAATTTACAAGGCGCTGGAAATGAGTAAAAAGACCTTTAAAAAAGCGATTGGGACGCTCTATCGCGAACGAAAAATTGTGCTCGAAGAGACGGGCATACGGCTGGTATAAGGTAATAAGTACTGTCAACTATTTTTTAACCAAACATTAACCCCTGCTTTAGCCCCGCTTCAGGCTGCCTGACGTTTTTTGTATGGTCAGCAAAAGGTCCCATTGATCGCCGAATTTTCGCTTTTATTGGGGCCGACTGCCGACCGTGAATACAACAAGTCGTACTTGAAACAGAAGACAGTTAATGCCTTCATTAGCAGTCATGAAAGCGTTCATTCAATTCCCCGCCAAAGCGCTGTTGCTTGCGCTTGGTTTAGCCGGGGCCGGTTTACACCCCTCCTTTGCGCAAGTCAGTGAACCCGAACCGCAATCGGCTCCCATAACCGATCAAACGATTATCTCAGCCATTGCCCCTTACCGCGACGATGTTCGTCGGTCCATTCTATTAGCGAGTCAGCAACCCCAGGTGTTAACGGCCCTGGCTCAGCAACGCACCAACAGCGAACAGACTTTTACGAACCTGATCCAGACCTATGGACAGAAGAAACAAGCCTGGTTTTACGACATCGCCCGTTTTCCGGATGTGATGCACGCTCTGGCAACCCTGCCTGCCGGAACCAGCGAATCGTCGGTAAAAGACCTGACGAAAAACCTGCCTTCCGATTTGCAGGAAACGTCCTGGAAGCTCTATCGTCATCATCATGATGATCTGGTGCAGGTCGATAACCTGAATCAACAGGCCGATCTGGCCTTCGATAACCTGATTGATCCGCTGGATATCCCGACGCAGAATGCCTTCCGGCAACTGATCAACATGCCGGACGTGCTCACCCAACTGACCGACCAGATCGACAAAACGACCCGTCTGGGTGATGCGTATCGCGCTAACCCCGATCAGGTAACCAAAGATCTGACCGCGTTGCACGATAGCTTAACAGTGCAGAACCAACAGGAACTGGCTGCCTATCAGAACGAACTGAACAATGACCCACAAGCTAAACAGGAGCTTCAACAGGCGGGTCAGGCGTATGCACAAGCCAACGGCTATAATACGGGCATCAATCCGAATCCGGCCTGGGTAAATAGCTCGTATTATTATCAGAATCCGTATCCGTTCTGGTTTGGGTATCCTTACTGGTATGCATCGCCACTGTGGTATCCGTCGGCCTGGTGGTACGGAACGGGCTTCTATTTCGGGCTTGGTGGTAATATGGTTATGTTTGGATTGCCCTCGTTGGGATTTTCGAACTGGTTCTTTCACACAGGCCGTTATGCGTACCCGCATCTGTATAACCGTTTCAATAATTATTATGTCCGCACGGTTGGCGAACGTCACGTCTGGGCTCCGGCCAATGCCGGATTTATGTCGGCCGCCCATCGTGCCTTTGGGGCAGGAACCCCCAATGCTCGGGCTAATTGGCTCACCAATCCTGGTCAGTACAGCCGTTCAGGCAACTGGAACAGTGCTGGGTCATCGCGGATAGCCTCACCCGGTCGGTATCAGGGTACGAATGCCAACACGTATCATTCACAGGCCTGGGGTGGTGGGGCTCGTTCGTTCGGTGGGGGGGATTTAGTGGCGGAGGCTTCCACGGCGGTTTTGGTGGTGGTTTTCACGGTGGTCGGTAGAGACGAGCAAGCATAAGTACTACGTCGGGCTGGCACGATTAATTCGATTGGGCCAGCCCGACGTTTTTCATAAACTGATTACAAATAGGGTTGGTATGTTGGTGGAGAAGTTTTTCTAATTTCGCCCCAACATTTATCACTATGCACATACTCATCGTTGAAGATGAAGCGTCGATTGCCGGTTTTTTACGAAAGGGGCTGGAATCGAATGGTTTTCATGTTCAAATTGCCTCCGACGGGCTGATGGGGCAAAAAATGGCCCTTGATTACCCTTACGACCTGATCATTGCGGATGTCAATCTGCCCCGGCAAAATGGTCGGGATATGGTGGAAACGCTCCGTCGCCAGCAGGTTGATACGCCGATTCTGATGCTCAGTGCGCTTGGCACATCCAACGATATTATCACGGGTCTGGATGTCGGTGCCGACGATTACCTGGTCAAACCTGTTCAGTTCGATATTCTGATGGCCCGTGTCCGGGCTTTGACCCGCCGTCATACGGGACGGTTGAATTCCGAACCCACCCTGACGGTTAGTGATCTGGTACTCAATCAGGACGAACGTACTGCCAAGCGGGGTAATCGGCCCATCAATTTAACCGCGAAGGAGTTTCAGCTACTCGAATACCTGATGCAGAATCAGGGCCGGGTAGTATCCAGGGCTTCGATTGCCGAACAGGTTTGGGATATGCAATACACCATGAGCAGCAATTCGATCGAAGTGTATGTGGGTATTCTACGCAAAAAAATCGATCAGCCCGGTTCTCCCCAACTTATCCATACCGTCATTGGCGAAGGCTATGTACTGCGGGCACCGTAACGGTTGGCATTGGTGGTCATTCGGTTGTAGCTCCTTAACCCGAAATGCTATCAATGACCATATATGACCACCGAATGACCACTTAAGTACTTATGGGAAAATAGTTTAGGATATACTGTGAGATCGTTTTTGTCATCCCGACGCAGGAGGGAACTTCGAAAATGAGATAAAAAGTGATTACCGAAGTTCCCTCCTGCGTCGGGATGATAAAAAATAATCTAATGTATTTTCAATGACCTCTTAACACCAATCAATCTACCGTTCCAGTTTAAAGCCTTTGTCTAGCCGTACCCGTTGCGGTCGGTTGGCAACGTCCCAGCCAGTGAGGTAAATCCATCGGGCAATACGGGTCACCTTTGCGGTGTTGATGCGGTCGGGCTCGTCTTTGGGCGTATGGTAATCGGTATGCAACAGCGTCGTAAAAGCAATGGCTGGAACATTGGCACGAGCGTAGGGGAGGTGATCGGACCGGAAATACCAGCCTTCGGGATGATCGGGTTTATCCCATAAGGTGTCGAGTTTGAAGTGTGCTTCCGACTGATTGACCGCCAGCGCTGCATTGACCAGATCCGTAGAGTTGCGGTGGGGCGGCTGCTGACCCAGAATACAGGCGCTATCGGGGGCATTGCGACCGATCATTTCGGCATTCAGAACGGCAATAATGGATTCTCTCGGTACGGTTGGTTTGTCGACATAATATCGGGAGCCTAACAAACCCCGTTCTTCGGCACCGTGGAAAACAAAGAGGGCCGAACGTTTGCCGGGTTTCTGCGCAAATGCGCGTCCAATCGCCATGGTTGCCACACAGCCACTGGCATTGTCATCGGCCCCGTTCCAGATCGAATCGCCGGCAACTGCCCGCCGAACCCCATCGTGATCCTGGTGGGTACTGAACAGAACATACTCATTTTTGAGGGTGGGGTCAGTGCCCGGTACTTTGGCGACGATGTTTACGGACGGATAGCTGAAGCTTTCTACATTGACCACATTGGTAAATTGCTGCCCCGGCTGTTTGATCCAGGAGAGGGCACTCGCCGGGAGCCAGACCGTGGGGGCTTGTGAAAAAACACGGGTGTTGGGACCGCCCGGCAGATCGTACCGGCCCCGTTCCAGGCCCGTTGTCCAGCGGTCGAAATAAAACTGGGCATCGGCATTGGAAATCCAGACGACTGCGAGGGCACCAGCTTTGACCAACTCGGCTGCCCGTCGATTCATGGTGCCCGTCAGAAACCGACGATAGCTCAGTTCGGCGGGGGGCGTTCCCGAAAATTCCAGCGCAACCGCTTTCCCTTTAATGTCTACCTGAGCCAATTCATCGGCTGTACCTTTCCCGACAAAAACCAGTGGGGCATCGACCGACGCAATGGCAGGAGCCAGAATAAACGCGTCCTGCCCATGCGTCAGGGCATGGGAGCCGATCGTAAGTCGACTGGTTTCGGTGATGCGGGTGCGTTGAATATGAAAGAACTGGAAAAAAGTGCCGTCGTCACCAGCGGGTTGAAGCCCCATGGCCCGTAGCTGATCGGCAATCCAGACCGACGCTTTCAGTTCATCGAGGGAGCCCGCTTCCCGACCGCGAAAGTGATCACCTGCCAGCGCAAACAGGTCTCGTTTGATGTCGCTTTCTTTAATGGCAGATGCTGCATTTCCCGTTGGGGTAGGTTTGGGCTGAGCACGGCATGTGAGGGATACGCTCACTGACAGGAGCACCAGCGCCAAGGTAAGCCGTTTCAGTCCTGTTCGTTTGTTGAGAAGACTCATGGTTGTATTGCCAGACAAAGTTTTGGAAGAGAACAAATCTACACAGCACAGCGCTATTCTGGGTCAGTACACGGCCATAAAAGCTTATATTAGGGCAACAAACAACCGACCATGAAACAATTTCTCCTCTTTGTAAAACCATTTGTTGTCCTTGTATCCCTGAGCCTCGGCGGGCAACTAACCAAGGCCCAATCGAAAAAAGCAACCGTTGATCCGGTAAGCCATTACGATACCTATATTCAACAGGCTGTCAAAGACTGGAAAATACCAGGCATGACTGTGACCGTCGTAAAAAATGGGAAAGTTTTGCTCAGAAAAGGCTATGGTGTTCGGGAATTGGGAAAACCGGGTGCTGTAGATACCCAAACGCTCTTTGCCATGGCCTCGACGACCAAAGCCATGACGGCTGCCTGCCTGGGTATGCTTGTCGACGAAGGGAAACTGCACTGGGATGATCCGGTCATGAATTACCTGCCCGATGTTCAGTTTTATGATCCGGCTGTTACCCGGGAAGTGCGGGTGCGTGATCTGCTCATTCATAACACAGGGATAGGCAATGCTGATGTACTATGGGCCGCTATGGAGATTCCATCCGATGAAATCCTGCGCAGAGTGCGGTTGATTAAACCATCCTATTCATTGCGATCGAGCTTTATTTACCAGAATATCATGTATCTGGCCGCTGGGAAGGTTATCGAGAAAGTAAGTGGAATACCCTGGGAAACCTTCATCCGGACTCGACTATTCGAACCACTAGGCATGAGCCGGACCCGAGCCCTTTTTAAAGAGGTCGCCGATGCGAACCGGGCTAAGCCACATATGGAAATCAATGATACTATACGGGTCGTGAATAGTTTAAGGGAGGAAGGGCTGGTAGATGCCGTCGGGCCTGCGGGTTCTGTCTGGACTTGTCCCGATGATGTTACGGCCTGGATGCAGTGTATGCTCGACAGTGGCCGTTATGCCGGTAAAACTCTGCTCAAACCGACAACCTGGGCTGAACTCTTCAAACCACAGACCCTGGTGACCGACAGTCAGTTCTACCCGACACAGCTATTGACTAAACCTGTTTGGAAAACCTACGGCCTGGGCTGGTTTCAGCACGACTATCGCGGCCATCGGGTCAATTTCCACACCGGAAGCCTGACAGGTATGATTGCGATTCATGGTCAACTGCCCGATCAAAAGCTGGCCGTCTACATCCAGGGAAATCTCGATCATGCCGAACTCCGTCATGCGCTGATGTACCGGGCATTCGATGAGTTTGCACTGGGCGTTGAACACGACTGGAACAGCGAATTTCGGCAGTTGTACGCGAGCTTCAAACAGCAGGCCAAACAGGCTGAACGTAAGGCTGATAGCGCCCGCGTGCTGAATACGAAACCGTCGTTGCCCCTGACGGCCTATATCGGTTCGTACACCGATCCTTTGTATGGTACGATTATCGTAAGCCTGAAAAATGGACTCTTATATGCCTCCATGAATACGGTTCTTACCGGATACCTGGATCATTGGCATTACGATACGTTCCGACTCACCTACGATCAGTTCTGGAACGGAAAAGATACAATCAGCTTTGTTCTCGACCAGCAGGGGAAAGTGGCTAAGCTGACTGGTGGAGGCATGGAGCTTGCCAAAACGCCTGACCCGGCCGATAAACCCATCTCTACACGATGAATGGTCATAAAGTAGTCAGGAGGTGGTCAAGTGTAGGCAAGAAGTGGTTAAGATGCCTACTGCTTATTGACTATGCCTGACAATTTCTTGACCATACCTGACTAAGCTGACCCAGGTCAAAAGAATTTTTAAAATCCGTGAACAATTTTGGAAAATTAAATGTATATACATCAAATACCTTAACACATATTTTTCAAAATACATACAACTATGGCAACGGAAACCGCCACTACGACAACCTGGGCAATCGATCCTTCACATTCTGAAGTACAATTTAAAGTAAAACACCTTGTTATCTCAACCGTTACGGGTTCATTCGGAACTTTTGAAGGCACGGTAGAAAGCGAAGGGGATGATTTCAATAATGCGAAAGTTTCATTCTCGGCCGACATCGACAGCATCAGCACAGGGCATGAGCAACGGGATGGACACCTGAAATCAGCCGATTTCTTTGATGCTGAAAACCACCCAAAACTGACGTTCGTATCAACCAGCATGACGAAAGTTGACGACGATACCTATAAAGTAGCTGGCGATCTGACGATCCGGGGCACCACGAAACCCGTAACCTTGAAAGCTGAATACGGCGGTCAGATGGGCGACTTCTATGGTCAGACCAAAGCGGGTTTTGAGCTTTCGGGTACCATCAAACGGAAAGAGTTTGGTCTGTCGTGGGACGCAGTTACCGAAGCCGGTGGCGTTGTGGTGAGCGATGACGTAAAACTCGTTCTGAACATTCAATTGACAAAACAAGCCTAATTGGCCAGAAAATACAGACAACCTGATTGAAAAGCAATGCGGGCCTCGACCATTCGTTGTCGTGGTCCGCATTGCGCGTTAAGGCAGTACAGTTAAGTCGTACGGACAAACGGTTGCGTTCACAATCTGCCTACACTTTTCGGCAACTCATACGGTACTTATGGCAGCCCAGCGCTTCCCGATTGAAGTCCAGGGCATGGATGAGCCAATTTTGACTCATCAAACAACAAGAACTGTATGAACATGAACCATTCCTTCCGTGCCATCATGGGCGTATTCCTTCTGGGTACTTTGCTCATAACCACCAGTTGCCAGACAAACCCCAATGAACCGACTCCAGCACCGGGCAACGGCTCAACCGGTCTGGACGGATACCTGACAGGTAACGTTACCGATCCGCAGGGAAAGCCCTTATCCAAAGCCACTGTTTTTATTGACCACACCGTAATTACCGGGAATGGCCCCGAGGTGAAATCGGCTGCTGATGGGAGCTATAAAATTCAGATGATCAATCTGGCGGGCGAGTGGGTAGCCAAAGGGTACATACTGAAATCGTATAATGACCGGGTCTACAAAATCCAGCTTGATCCTGAGAACGACGAACCGTTTACGAGCGACGAAAAGCCCGTTCGCAACTTTCAGTGGAAACTAACTGGACATATCCCCGATCTGAGCCTCGATCTCTATTATGGCGGTACTATGGAACTATCCCGCGATCCGAATATGTATGATATGGTGGATGCAGAAAACATTGAATTTACCTTGACGCCTGTTGGGCCACTAATTGATGGGTCAACGGGGAAAGTGCTGAAACTTCAGGCTAAAAAGCGGTATCAAAGCGAGATTAAAGATATTCCGATGGGGCGTTATAAGGTTACGGCCGTTTACAAACCAACGGGTGAGCAGCTACTGGTTCGTAATGCCTGGGACTTTGATGACGACATCCGATATGATTCGTCAGTTACAATGGATTTCTTAGGAACCGAATCGGCTGTGCGCTACAACAGCATGAGTGTAGGGTATACAAACCGTCGTTAAACTATTTTCTTCCCCATTTTTAAACCATGAAATCCGGTTAAAACAATGAACCCGTTTTAACCGGATTTCGCTGTTTACTAATCATTTTTGCCGGGTAATTCGTATTTTGGGCTGCCAAACAACCTATTATGCGCGTTACGTTTCTCCTGCTGATCGTCATCACCAGTTTTTATGATCTGGTTGCTCAATCGACAAAAACACCATCCCGTCATTTCGATATTCTTGTCCGTAACGGTCTGATTTATGATGGGTCAGGACAACCGCCAGTGTCGGGGGATGTAGGTATTCTGGGCGATCGGGTGCTGGCTGTCGGGAAACTAGCTGGGGCTAAAGCGACAACCATTCTTGATGCCAAAGGGAAAGCCGTGGCGCCGGGATTTATCAATGTACTGTCGCATACAGGTATTGAATTATTACGAGACGGGCGGTCGATGAGCGATACCAAACAGGGGATAACCACTGAAGTGTTTGGTGAAGATTCCTGGGGGCCAATTGCTACGCAGGACATGCGCGATCAGGTAAATCTGTTTCTGAAACCCTACAACCAAACCTGCGACTGGACAACCCTGGCTGAATTTCTGACCAAGCTTCAGAAAAAGGGCATCACGCCCAATATTGCCTCCTATCTGGGAGCAGCTCAGGTGCGCCAGGCAATTCTTGGGGAAGCCGACGTAAAGCCAACCCCCGACCAGTTGAATCAGATGCGGGCTATCGTTCGGAAAGGCATGGAAGAAGGGGCCTTAGGAATTACCACAGCATTGATTTATCCGCCCAATTCATTTGCCGACACGGACGAACTAATCGCACTTTGTCAAGAGTCCGGGCGCTATGGCGGTCGTTATATTGCGCACATTCGGAGTGAAGGCGATCGGCTGGAAGAGGCTGTTGGTGAACTGATCAAGATTGGGAAAGCGGCCAATGTACCCGTCGAACTGTATCACTTTAAAGCCTCAGGACAACGTAACTGGCCCAAAATGCAGTCGACGATAGACCTCATCAATCGAGCGCGTCAGCGGGGGCAGAACATAACCGCGAATATGTATACCTACACGGCTGGAGCCACCGGACTTACGTCGTGTTTGCCACCCTACCTGTTCAATGGTGGATTCATGGCGGGCTGGAAACGGTTGCAGGACCCCGCTACCCGCCAGAAGCTAAAGGCCGAAGTACAGCAGAAGGGGAAAGACTGGGAAAATATGTATGATCTGGCCGGATCAACCGAGAATATTCTGCTGACGGCGTTTGAAGCCGACTCGCTGAAAAAATACAACGGGATGACCTTAGGACAGATCGCTAAAACCTGGCATAAAGACCCAATTGAAACCATTATGGACTTGATCGTGGCCGATAAGACACGGGTGGAAACGACGTATTTTCTGATGTCGGAAGAGAATGTGAAAAAAGGCATACGCCAGCCCTGGGTGTCGTTCGGTTCAGATGCCGGGTCATTGTCCGAAGATCGCAAAGAAGTGGGCGTTGTACATCCACGAACCTTTGGCAACTTTGCCCGGCTACTGGGTAAATACGTCCGCGACGAACACGTAATCTCGCTGGAAGAAGCCATCCGGCGGTTGACGAGCCTGCCGGCCAGTAATCATAAGTTAGTAAATCGGGGGTTGCTTCGACCCGGCTATTATGCCGATGTGGTTATTTTCGATCCTGCTACCATTGCCGATAAAGCCACCTTTGCCGAGCCATTTCAGTATTCGGTTGGTGTTCAGTATGTGCTGGTGAACGGTAAAATGGTGCTGAAAGATGGGGAACATACAGGGGCTTTTCCCGGCCGTACAATCTGGGGACCTGGCCGAAAAAGTAAGAAGTAGGTCTACAAGTGGATAAAATTTACCTTACCAACATTAAACTACCCCGAATGATGGGTTTTTCAGGAACCGTTCGGACCGTGTAGGCATAGAGGCCCGGGGGGAGCGAATAACCGTTGAGGGTTCCATCGAAGGGTTTGGTATAGCCCTTGCCCGATGAGTAGATGATTTCGCCCCAGCGGTTGAAAATGGTGACGATGGCATCCGGGAAAGCCTCAATCCCAAACAACTCCCACGTATCATTTTTTCCATCCCCATTGGGCGAAAACGCATCGGGGATCCAGACCCGGGCGTATACCGTTATGTGGATGGTATCTCTGGCTTCACAACCCGTTTTGTTTTTTACATCGATGGTGTAGGTAATGTCCTCTTGGATGGATGTGACGGTTGGGTTGGCCGCGCTGGGGTCGTCCAGATACGTTGACGAAACCCATTGAAACTGGTTTGGATTGCCTGTATAAACCGGGTTCATGGTAAAGGTGTTTCCTTTGTAAGTCACCATCGAATCGGCAAGCTGAATGGTTGGGATGGGGGCAACAACCGCCAGCCGCGTCGCTACTATTCCCTTGCATTCAGGAGCGGCTTTAACCGTGTAAGTCACCTGATGTTCGCCAATTCCGGCCGCTTTGGGATCGAACCTGTTGCTGGTCACGCCCGGCCCGAAATACTCACCACCGGGCGGGCTCCCCACGAGCGTGTACACCGGCGAGTTGTCTCCACACACTTCGGGAATTGTATCGAGCCGAACATCAATTGGGTCCAACTGAATGATCGTCACGGGGGCGGAGGTGCCGGTGCACCCGTACGTATCCGTAGCGATCAGAACAAAAGTGCCGGATTGACTGGTAGTATATTGGGCCGAACTACCGCCAACCGTCACCCCGTCTTTCTGCCAGCTATAACTTACTCCACCACTCCCATTCAACGACAAAGACTCCTGCGGACAGATCCGATTCTGCCCTGATGCCGATTGAATGACGGCCTGTACGGCGGCCGAACGCTGGAGAAGGGCCACATCGCTTTGAACCTTACAGCCATAAGTCAGATCGGTTGTAACGGCCCAGTAATTGCCCGGCTGATCTACGGCGATGGAATCGGCCGTTTGGCCCGCCAGTGCCTGCCCATTTCGGTACCATTGATAAGTAACATTGCTGTCGCCTACGGCTGTCAGGTGAACGGTTCCGGTCGTAGCGCATAAATGCCCACCTTCAAAAACTTTTGCCTGCGTGCCAATCACCTTCACCACCATGTCTTCGGAGTTGCCAGTTTTGCTACAAGTTGTTTTCTGAGAGACGACCACCATATATGTACCTGCTTCCCGAACGGCCAGCGATGAATTGGTTGCCCCCGTAATGTTGATGCCATCTTTACGCCACTGATAGTTCCAGTTGGCATTAAACGCAGCCTGGATCACGGCCGAATCGCCCAGACAGATGGTTCGTGTCCGTGTGGTGGGGAAGTTTCGAAACTGAACAGCAGGATCGGGAGTCGTCTGGGGAGGACAATCGATAACCAGAAACTGAAAATCCCGACGAACTTCACCGATTTTTACCCCGTTTCGGTATTCTTCCACTTTCACAGCAAAAACATACAGGCCTAATTCGGTAGCTGTAACGGATAATTGTCCCGATTGCGGATTCACCTGTAGGGTTGGACTTCCCGGCATGGCATTGGTGGCACTGTACCCAGGGCGCCAGGAGATGTCGGGGTAGGGGCCTGCCGAAACGGCATTCTGGGCTGTTCCTTTCTGGTTCAATGGCGTTACCATCGAATACCGAAGCTCATCCCCATCGGGGTCGTTTCCGCCGAAGGCAAAGGTAAAGGCATCGCCCAGGCAGACGTATTCACCGTTTATTTTATTGAATTGGGGCGATGAGTTCTGAACGTACTGACCATTTTGCTGAAGAGCGGGAAATTCCAGATAGAAGGTAAACCCCGTTTGGTCGGGACTGACGATGTTGTTGATGCCTGCATTTCGATTCCGCGTCTGGTACGACATGTAGTAGCCCTGTGAATCAGTATAGGTGCCGGGGTTAAGCTGGATGGTGGCTTCGTATACCCAGACTACAAAGTTTAGATTGCGCTGTGATGCGCAGAAAGCATTGGAATAAACGACAGGCGACTTCACACCCGTTTGGGTAACGGTAAAAGCGGTCATCTGCGCATTATCGCGTATCCGAAAGATGCCAACGTTACCGATTGCTGCCTGTCGGGTTATTCCCTGCGTGTTATCTTCCAGGTAATTGGTAACAATGATCTTAAAGTGGCCGGGGATATCACCAATTGCCTGCATCTCTATCTGCCCGCCTACCTGGTGGGTGGCCAGTGAAAGCAGTGGCATACCCAGCATAAAGAGCCAGCCAAGGAATCCAAAAGTAGATGTACGCATAAACAAGCCGTTCTAAAACATCGATCACTCACTCACATTACGACTTCACAGGTTGTATACTGTAGGCACGCTTACTTTAGCTTTTGGCTGGATAGCCTAACAAGTTACGTCTTAAACACTTAGCTAGAAATGGCTACACGCTGCTTTTTCTGGAAAAGAAAAACTTCATGTAGTTATACGCACTTTATTGAGGGTATGGATTGGTTGAACCGCAAAGGCGCGAAAGGCACCAGGAACAGAATCGCGTAAGCATGTATTCCTGGTGACTTCGCGTCTTTGCGAATCAGCCGTACCACTTATTTAATCTTGGCTAGTAACGTTACACTGTTGGCCACCATGCCCGTAGTGCGGGTGTAATGGCCCAATCGTAGCTCTACGCTCTGCCAATGGCCAATGCCAAACAGGCCGCCGGGTGGAGCTGTCCGGAATCCGATACCTATAAACTGGCTGTTGAATCCAGAAATGTCATAGTCGCTCGTGTAGTATTTTTCCGTTTGCTTATGTTGTTCGTACGGGGCAAAATAGCGTACAGCCGTCTGGTGACTAAAGCGATAAAACGGGCTCACCGAAATAAAGGAGGTCACCTTGACCGGAACTTCCAGGTTAGCGGTATGCGCCTGCATACCCCAGTCATCGATGTAGTAGCGATAAAACGTTCGTACCACGACACGATCGCCCATGAAGTAATGCAGTCGGAAAGAAATCGGAAGCTTGAGTCGGCTACCCGGTAGTTTTTCGACTGTTTCGCCACCGTCCTGAAAATATATCCGGTGAAAGGGGGTACTCAATAAGCCCTGCTGAAACGAGGGTTCGACCGTAAACAGAAGCTGCATCCGTTTGTTCACGACCTGAGATAAAGCCAAACTCAGGTTGTACGAGTTACGGGGTTTGTAATCGATAGGGTCACGATCGCCATGGGCACCAGAGCCGTAGCCATCGGGCCGAAGCTCAGGAGGAAGTATCGCTTTCCAGGTATCGAAGAAGGCACCCGCTTTGAGACTGACTTCCCGGTTGTTATCAGCGGACGCCTTGGCAAAATTCAGATTGATGCCATATGATTTGTAATCATACTCCGTTGAGTACGAGAGAGCAAGCCCTTTGGTCGTCCGGTTATTATCGTTATGAACATTCCAGGCTATTGACGGATAAATATGCGTATCGCTCCGGGAAGCCGATGAAACCGTCAGGGGGTCGATATTATCCGATGAAGCCGAGGTATAATGGTCGATGTTGAAATCGAACGCGATGGTATGCTGACGGTTGCGCTGGTCTGTCGTTTTCAGTACAAGATCGAACGATTGGGCAAAATCGGTGAGTTTTTCTGTACCGATACCCCCCGTTACGGCCGAGTTATTCCCATCCTGCTGATAATAAGAGGATACCAGATTGATTTCTTCCAGCTTGAGTTTACGTTTTTCGTAGGTAGGCTGCGCAACAGACTGACCGTAGCCCGCCCGGAACAGACTAAGCAAAACGCCAACCGAAATGCAGATTTTTTTCATGGTTCGCGTTTATTAGTTACAGCCACAGCCACCGCCACTTTTACCACCATTGGCCCCGGCAGCTCCTTCGCGATAGAGATAAAAATTTTGTTCAAACTTCTCCGATTTACGAGCCGATAATTCCATTTCGGCGTCGTTGATCCGGCTTTTCTGGTACTCTTTAACGGTTGTACAACCCGTAAGGCTGAGTAGGCCAAGACAGGCCATCAGGCCTGAGGTTTTACGAAACAGGTTCTTGTTCATATCGTAGGTTTATACAAGTTATATGGCTGGTGCTGTGAGCCGGATATTAGCCGATGTGTAGAGTACGTCGTTGTCGTCGATAATGATGCAGGCAATGTGCCGCATCTGGTTGATCAGGTCCAGACCGACCCGAACTCCCATAACCAGAACGGGGGTAGCTAAGGCATCAGCCAGTTCAGCGTTGGGGGCAATGATGGTCACACTTTTCATACCGGATACCGGGTAGCCTGTTTTAGGGTCAATGGTATGCGCATACCGCTTGCCATTGATAAGGGCGTATTTTTCATAACTACCCGACGTGGCTACGGCCATGTTGCTGATAGCCAGATAGGAAAACGCTTCGCGCGTGGATAGGTTTGGGTCAGCTATACCGATAGTCCAGGGTTTTCCATTTGGTTGCATGCCCCAGGTGGTCAGGTCACCAGCGGCATTGACAATGCCACTCTCGACACCCCGTTCGCGCAACACCCGTTTGGCCTGTTCTGCCGCATAGCCTTTACCAATACCGCCAAATCCGATGCGCATCCCTTTCTCCTTCAGAAACACCGTTTGCTGGTCAGGGTCAAGCAGCACGTTTCGATAATTGATTAATCGGACCATGCGCCGGGCGGTTTTGGGGTCAGGCAGGGCTGTCATGGTTGTGTCGAAGTTCCAGAACCGTTTGTCCAGCGAACCATAGGTAATGTCAAACGCGCCCTGCGTTAGTGCCGACAGCCGTAACGAACGCTCAATCAGGCCATAGACTTCAGCATCGACCTGAACGGGCCGTATACCTGCATTCGCGTTGATCTGGTTGGTCTGGCTATCCTCACGAAACGTAGTCAGTACCCGTTCGATTCGACTGATTTCATCAATAGCAGCATCCAGACAATCGTTGGCCCAGGTACCATCCGCACTGACCACACTCAGCTCAAAGCGGTTGCCCATGAGTCGTTGTACGCGTTTATGAATGCCCGGCGAAGTGGTCATTTTGTGGCCAGCCGAACGGTCTGAATGGATTCAATGAACGACGAAATCGTCAGTGATTGCGGATAGCCTTCCCATTCTTTCAACACTTTTCCGTCGGAGCTGAGCAGCACCGTAAACGGAAACTTGCCCTGCCGATTGTATTTTTCGGCTAATGCTTCATTGTGGGCCGTTTGTTTGGCATCGAGCTGGTTTTTCGACAGTCGAGGGAAGTCGGCCCGAACCAGAATTAAGTTGTCGGCCGCAAACTGACTAAACTCGTCCGATTCAAAGATTGTCTTTTTGAGTTTTATGCAGGGGCCACACCAATCCGAACCTGAAAAATTGAGTAAGATGAGTTTGTGAGCCTGAGAGGCTTCCGTTTTGGCCTGATCGAAATTCAACTGCCAGTTGATTGTGTTCGTTAAGAAACTGAAGAGAACGACTGTTAATAGGGCTTTCATGGTGATTTGATGTATTCGTTAAGTGGATAAGTGCATTAGCTGTAAACGACCAGTGTTTTTCCATCCGTAGCCGTTTTATAAACCGTTAATCCTCTACTGCCGAAGCTGTTTTTCCCTTTGCCGGTAAGATCGAAACGGGCGCCATGCTGTGTACAGTAGTATTCTGTTTTGTTGAACATGATGGCCTTTTTGGGCTCATGACTGCAGGTCTGTGTGGCCGCAACGTAAACGCCGGCGGTAGACTGAGCAACCACAATACCGCTTTGCGTAATGTAGCCTCCCACTGTTTTTAGGGCCGAAGCTGCCGAAGAGGCCAGATCGATGGTCAGGAGTCGGTTTTTTATGCTGTTCAGGTCGGTACCATTCGTAGTTGTTCCACTGGTAGTGGTAGTGCTGGTAGTAGTACTGCTGGTAGCTCCGGTTGTGGTGGTTGACGGAGTTGTGGTGGTCGTACCTGACAAAGAAAGCGCATTAACAACCGTATCCTCTTCGTGCACACAGGACGTTAGTAAAGCCATCAGGGCAGAACCTGTAAAGCCCATTGATTTCAAAAATTCTAAGCGAGTCATACAAGAGAGTGGGTTTGTGTACTCCAAACGTTTTTTAAACAAGTATTAGTTGTTTTTACGGATTCTAGCAAAATCATCTGCCTTTCATGACCTACTTGCAAAAAACAAGCAGGGTGCGTTTCAGAAACCGTGTCTGGAAGTTGATTAGTTGGCATAAACAGTTGTTTTTTAAGGTATATGGTACTATAAACGATGAGCCATGTACGCTATATATGTTCGCCCTGATTTCGTAATAGATTTGCCGCTTATTTACCAATACGTATCGTAATTATAAAACGTGGCAACCTGGCAAATACTTTATGCATTGGTTAGATTTACTCAGTTTATAAAAAGGTAGTATGCTGGTAAATAGCGCTTTATTCGCGCTCAGAGAAAGGCTTGTATTCCGCTTTTCAGGGGTGAGTCGCCGGACTATTTTAGGAAATAGTTGACAGCCTGAACACGGTTGGCCACATGGTTTTTTAAGGCCATGATCCCGGTTGTAAAATCGGTTGTGCTGGTCAGGTAAGAGTAGGGTTTCTGCTCGGGTTCTGTGCCCGTAACGTAAGGCGCAATGAGGTAAAAGTTCTGGTCGATGATGTCGTTGATACGGCTTAGGGTAAATACATTTTCCTTAAAATCTTTGACATACTGTTTGTATCGGGCATAGTAAACAGCATCACGAGCAATGGCATAGATGAGTGGCCAACTGCTGTTTACTTCGGTCATCTCGAGCGAAACGGCTTTCCCTCCACCGGCTCCATTGCCCGATAGGCTATTCATTGCCATATTGTGGTCCCAGGGAATCCAGGTGAGGTGATTTGTCGGGGAGTTATAGAGGTAATAATTATGCGCCATAGCTCCATAGCTGTCCCAGTTCACAATGGTGTTGTTGACAGCCAGATAGTTAAGGAAGAGGTCGACGTTAAACGTTTTCTCCAGATTCGCACGCCAGGTTACCGGATCAGTGGTGCGGTTGGCAGCGTTGAGGGCCGAGATAAACGCCTGAACATCGGAATAGTCAGCTTTGTCTTCGTTGTTCTTCTTTTCAAACTGGCTTTGCACAAACGTCTGTAGCGTTGATTCGGGCTTATAAATGTTCCCCTTTTTCTCACCGTACTGGGTTTTTACCATCGTATCGTCGATCACTTCGACCATCGTATACACACCGCAGTACTTTTTGCCAGAGCCGAAGTCGATATAAACCCGATAAAAAGCTGTTTGTGCTGCGGGTACACCAGCCAGTCGGAAAATATCAGCTACGATTTTTTCCCTCAGCAGGGAGTTATCACTAAAACCCGGCGACATACTTAACTCTTTAAACCCGTAATACCGCTGGTCTTTAATGTCGGGATACGTATCCTCGAACTCATCCATTTTGAGCCGGAAAGGAAGTTTATAAATACCCGATCGCCAGGCCGACGAAAGGCTTGAGTTTCCTTTGAGCCGGAAGCCAACATTGTCCCATAGCTTACCATTGATCCGAACGGGCAGCGCTACATACGCCGGGTCGTCGCCAAATGATCCACCACCGCCTGGGTTGCCCCCTGGCATACCACCCCCTGTATTGCCACTGCCAAACGCTCCCCAGGCTTTAGCCGTCATATCGCTCTGGATCGATTTCCACTGATCAGCGGTCATGGTTATCTCCATGGTTTTGACATCCGTTTGCGAGAAGGCCACGGAATAACTGGGGGGGGCATCACCACTGTGCGACTCGGTAGTCCAGTCTGGATTGGTCGTACTGCCTGGATTAGGCGACACTTCCGAGTATTTAGGCTGGCATGCCAGTCCAATCCAGATAAGCGATCCTATAAAGATGAAGAAGGTAGTAATTTTCATGTAGCGTACACAATTCGGCTATATACCGCTTGTACGCATACGCATCAGGCTCCGTTGCAAAGGAGTTATGAAGAGATTAAAAATAGGTAACAAGGCAGAAGGAAGGGTCAACCGTCGAGCAGCCATTGATGGTAATCGTCGGTACCCACAAAATAGCGGCTGGATAAGGCCTGGTTGAGTTGGCCAGAAGCCCTCAGAATCAGGTCGGCCCCTAATTTTCCAAACTGATTGGGGTCGTTCAGCACCACGGCAATTCGTGCCTGTGGCGTTAATCCCGCTCCCGCATTTGCCTGAGGTAGCCAATGGTCAATAAACCAGTGCAGATCGACGGGATTAAATAGCCGGAGCTTCCGCAGATCGATCTGCCACCGTTTGACCCGATGCCGTTTGGCCAGAGCTAAAATAGCCAGTGAACCATCACGGAAATTTTCGCTGGAAGGGACGCCAAGCCAGGTCTGTCGAAGCAAATGGACACTACAGTCTACTTCCACCCAGACATGTTCGTTCCGGTAGGTTTTCATATACAAGTTGATTCCGTTTGTAAGAAACAACGAACGAAGCTGGCCAGGGCCTTAATCGCTATATATTGGCCGGCTTCGTTCGTCAATTGCCAGACGCACCTTACCGCAATGGGGATTGATGGGCTATGGGTGGCGTTGAATAGGCTCGTTGAAGTTCGGCTTCGGCAAATCGATACGCGTAGACAAATTTGTCATTTTCCTGATGAATCAGGCCCATATCTTCCAGTTGCAGGACATGATTCCAAATTCGCTGTAGGCTCCCGTAAAAACCATCTTCTGATTGCGATAATAAAGTCTGTAAACTAGGGGTGTTGGTTTCGGCAGGTGAGTTGAAGGGTGTACGTTGCATGAGTTGAGCTATTCAGATTATCCGCTGTCTCTCGGTTTAAACAGGTAACGTACAGGTTCGTCAATCGCATGTGCAGGTTTGAGGGATCGGGTTTTATTTAGCCTTTTTTAACAAACATCTGACTGTTCGCCTAAAGCAATTGTCAAATGGGCTTTATAAGCTAATCTGCCAGAATTGCCTTATCGATGAGTATTCTGGGGATTTATGTGCTATTTGTCTGTACGAAGCCTGACGTAACTTCGTGGCGACCGTAGGTGTTCAATTCAGGAATTTAAGCTTTTTTAAACAATCTGCGCAAAGCCTCTTGGCAGGACCCTACTTATAGACCATTTGCCGCTTTTTAGTCTTATGTCATTGACGAAACGAACCAATCTGAATCGGCTTCTTTTTTCTGAAAAAAATACGGCCGTTTAATTCCGAATCCCGGATAACGTGGAAAGGATGACGTAAGCGAATCGAAGATCTATTCAAAAAGCAGTTGAGAATTCATATTTAACACTGTTAAGCCGCCATATGGCCAACTATCAGAACTAGTGCAATTGTTTCTTTTTTTAATTAGTCGCATCGGCTACCGACGGGGACCATTAAATCGGTCAGTGCGTAGATCTGTACACTTTGCAGTCAAAAACAGCATGGTTATTTGACTGCCTTGCCTATGCTGAGTATGAGGTGTTGGGCAATAAAAAACTCTTAAAACGAAAACGCCCTGTTAAATTGATTTAACAGGGCGTTTTCGTTTTAAGAGTTGCGAGGCTAGGAACCCGACGTCATGTACAACTGCAACTGGAGTTTATCGTTGATATTTTGCTGATTACCGAGAGTTACCCGTTGTACCCACTCTTTCAGAGTATACGAACTCGTAGGTGCACCCAGCAAAAGCGGCTGGATCAGCGCTTTCCGTTTGATAACCTGACCAATATAGTAGGTTAGATCAAACTTATAGGCATCGTCCAGAATCACCGCTGTTGGGTCGTAGGCGTAGGTCGTCAGTGGCGATGTAGTCCCCGCAATACCCGCTGGCACGGCCGTTGACAGAATGTCATTCTGATTGTTTGTAAAATACAGAGCCAGTTGTGTCGGCGGGGGGGCATTATCGTTCAGATTTTTCCGAACGGGTCTAAGAACCAGTATCGCTTTATTCAAATCGGCATACCGCTCAGGACGAATAAAGTCGTTGAGATATGGGAACTCAATGCGCGTGAACAATTGAGCGCCAGGTACAATAAAACTTGTGTTATTGGTCAAGCGACTGCTGAGAACATCGACCCGACTTTTCAGCGCACTTAATGGCGTCCCTGCCCGATCGTTTATTAACTGAGAGAAATAAATAGACGAGAATGGAAACAGTAGGTTCGATGACGTACGGTCCAGATCTGTGGTATGATAATAAAGCCGCAACCCACTCGTAGCCGCTGTAAACCCGACAAACGTATTGGCGGTAGAATTACAGTTCAACGCAAAACCTGGCAGAAATTCAGATAATGTTGTTGCATCGGTAATCTGCCCCGAACTTAACTTATCAAAGAATGACTGCGCCAGATCGTTGGGTACACGAAGCTGGATTTGTTTTGTCCGGCTTTTGGGCTGAGGCTGCACGCTGGTTCGCAAATACGGCTTTGAGTCATAGCCAACCGAACTGGTATTATAGTAGGCCTGGATAAGCAGTTCCTTACTCAGCTTATGTACACTCAGATCAAACAACGAAGTACTGTCGCCATGAACAAAGGCATAGTTGAGTTCCACCACCATTGAGTCGAGCCGCAGATTCGTTTGCGTCGAAAAGGTGTTGGCCGCATAGTTAACGGCAGCGAAACACCGGGCAGTCATTGTGCCGGTTTGCGAATCGGACCAGCGCCCTACCAGCAAATTAAGATCGCCAGAAGTAACGAACGAGTCGGGCCGCATAACTGTAGATGTCTGAACCGTCACCGTATCGACCGACTGGATCACCAATTCCTGTGGATTGATGATCGACTGGCCGACAAGGAGATCGCCCGACTGACAAGCAAATAGCACCATACCGGTCAGCAGGAGCAAACCGGCGTACCAGAAAGTACGCATATGTAAAGAATTCAGGGAATTTTTACGCCTAATTGGCGTAACTCTTCGTTAGTCAGCGTCGGCAGGGCCTTCGTCTGCTTAATTTTTTCAACCACCCGTTCACCAACCCGCTGGGCCTGTTCCTGGCTGGTAAAGCCTACCATTCCGGGCTGACCCGGGATGGTAGGCTGATGGATAACCAGTTTATTGTTTTTCAGTATGTCGTAGCCCCAGCCTCCTGGTGTTTTGATTACCTCAACCCGAATGTCAGATTCACGCTGTTTATACACTTGGTAGACTGTCAGACAGGCTAGACCAACCAGTATCAACAACAATCCCTGCTGGATAAGACGTGCTCGTGACCGTTTGGGTTGCGTAGGCGTAGAGGCAACTGGCATTACTGTACCTGAGCAACCGTTGGATCAAAATCCCACAGATCATCAAGGGGGGAGGTACCATTACGGCCCGTTGTAACGTATCCCTTACTGCCGATCGCAAAGCCTACACCGTACGAACGCGTAGCCCCTTCAAACACACCTCTGGTTGCCCAGGTATCGGTCGAGGGATTGTATTCCCAAACATCTTTCGTTGCTGTTGTCCCATCGCCGGTAACAATGTATCCCAAACCGTTAATGGAGAACCCAATACCATTGCTACGGGCAATAGTCGACTGATCGGTTGTGAAGTCGGCCTTTTGCGTCCACAGATCCTGCGCCGGGTCATATTCGTACCAATCCTTCTGTACGATAGCATTGTTGTTGCCCGTACCCACATACGCTTTGTTGTTGATAACAAAGGCAACGGCACCCATCCGTTTCGAACCGCCATAGCTGGCTACTTTCGTCCAGGCATTAGCCGTTGGGTCATACGACCAGATGTCTTTGAGGTAGTTGCCATCGAAACCAGTACCTACGTATCCTTTGGTGCCAATGGTAAAGGCGACGGCTGCCTGACGGGCAGTACCACCGAAATCGGTTACCTGCTTCCAGGTATTTGTGGCGGTATTGTATTCCCAGAAATCTTTCAGGCGGTCGCCATTGGCGTTGATACCAGTGCCAATGTAGCCTTTTGTACCTACAGCAAAGCCTACACCGATGTTACGGGCAGCCCCACCAAAGTCGGCTTTTTGTGTCCAGGCATTTCGCGAAGGATCATACGCCCAGAAATCTTTCAGACGGTTGTTACTCGCGTCTGCCCCTGTGCCCATGTAGGCGATGTTGCCGGATACAAAACTGGCGGCACCAAATCGAGCCACACCTTCTAGTTCGGATTTTACCGTCCAGTCGCCCAGCGTTGATACGGTATCTGATGTGGAACAGCCAATGAGTGTTCCTGCCCAACCTGCGCAGAGCAGGCCTAATATCCAGTTGACACGTGAGGTCTTCTTGTGGGTAGAGAAAGGAGTCTCAGATGATACAGATTCCGACTGGGAGCTTTGAGCCGAAAGAAATCGAAATGGTAAATGAATCATGAAAAACGAGCGTGATCAAACGAACGAAAACGTAAAGGTACACCTATTTGCATTAAAAACGACGGTATCGACAGCCTGATTGTCCTGATCTAACGAATTGACTGGCTGATTCAGGAAGCAAACGGTATCAATTAATTCCTGCAAAATTACAGTAAACGGGGGTTACTAACCAATGAGTCTCATTCATAAAAATTCTTAATTATACGTAGCTGGGTTAACAACAGATTAAAAAAGCCCAACGGCCATGACACAAAGACCCGCTTTCTGTGATGGCCGTTGGGAAAAGCATCTGTTAAAAAATGTTAAGCTACAGCATGAAGTCTCACTGAAAATCATCAGGATGCTCTACAAGTTCAGGCTTTTGATTGGACGAATCATCGATTTTCCACCCGCTTTCCGCTGAATAGACGACCCGATCTGTGGCAACGAATTTCCTGCGATGGCAGCCTGGCGGCCGTTGGCCGTACTGCCCGAAATCTGGCTCAAAGCCGCTTTCAGCAGTGCTTCGTTGGTATCGCCCAGGGGTAACAGATTGATCGGCTCATTTACTTCTACATTCGGTGTAAACCCAGTGGAATAATCCGACGTACCGGCGCTGTTATACGATTTGAACACAATCGGTTGCATGCCCCATTTGATTTTGCCAGTGTCGTCGGTAATGGTGATGGAGCCAACATTTTTTCCATATGTTGTTGTGCCAATGGTGGTTACCGTCATATAGGGGCGCAAGCCGTTGATGATAAGTTCACTGGCCGAGGCTGTATGGTCGGTGGTCAATACAAATACCCGCGATAGGTTGGCGCCGATATTCTGCGATTTATCGAGGAAGTTCTGGATGAAAAAGCTGGAGCCATACGCTTTTTGCAGTTCAGGGGTAATCGAACTGTTCCATTCTTCGCGGAAATACAATTTGCTGGAACTGATCCCCTTGCCAATCAGGCTAGCCAGATTGGCCGATGAAGATGTATAACCACCCGGATTGTAGCGTAAGTCAAGAACGAGTTCGTTGACTCCCTGCGTCTTAAAGTTGCTGAAAACCGCGTCGACCTGGGCATCGTATTCACCCGCATCACTCCCATTCGCACCAGGAACGAACTGATTGTAAACCAGATACCCTATTTTTTTGCTGCCAACTGTGTACACCGAATCCAGAAAGACCGGGTTTTCCTGAAAAGTGGTGGCGGTTACACTAATGGTTTTGTCGGTATCGACCAGCGACGAGCCACTCACCGTAGCAAAACCAAATGTGAAGTTGGTTCCTGAAAACAATAGGTCAGAATAATTAGACGTGGTTATCGACTGGCCATTTACTTTCGAGATAATGTCGCCCCGTTTGATGCCAGCAGTGGCGGCTGGTGAGCCGGGTAGGACATACAGTACCTGAGCAATCACACTGGTAGACCCCGACGAACGCAAATACAGGTTGAATTCCATGCCTGTTGTGGTGGTTTGTCCGCTTAGTTCGGCCGTAAGGGTGTTGGCGTCTTGTTCAATCCACGAAAAACGGTCGCCGGTCGGGTTGGTCGTGGCGTCGTATTTATTCAGGAGTGAGTCGAAAAATAAGTCGGGTGAGAGCGTTTTATCTGGATTGGCTGGTATCTTATCGTTCCAGTAATAGACCTCCTGCATATTCTGCAAGATCCAGTCGTTGATCGTGGTATTATCATTGGTTGTGGCCGACGCCTGAGGTGTAACATCCTCTGATTTTTGCTGGCAGGCAGATACCGACACGATAAATCCGGCCACGAATAACCACCGAAACCCCAAAGTACGGTTGGTAAGTAGATACTTTGTTACGCTATGTACGTAATTCATAACTTATAGTTCTATAGATTAAGTCGAATAAGTTAAACTGCTTATCTACTAAGGAATACGTAACTACGATAGTGAATGTTGCAATAGGCATTCGTTTGCATCGTATTTAATCAAGGTTTAATAAACGGATAGAGGGCTTTCTCTAACCCCTGTTTTAGCACGATTGGATGCCGTCAAATGTAAGCATCTGATACCGCAAGGTTTTATAACCTGACACCACGACCAGGGGGTTCTAAAAAAGTCCTTTACCCGTTTAGTAACGTGGGTCGGATCGCGAAATTTTTGCGGAATAATGCCGATGGCTACCCGCGTTGCCAGGCAGCCGCATACAGTAAGAGTATTTACGTTGTATCTTTACAAGAATAGTTAGTACCAACTTAACCAGTAGTGTAAGCAAAACCTGTGGAAAGACGCAATGCATTAAAAACGATGGCGGGTGCCGTCGGAGGGCTAATTAGCCTGCCTGCCTGGGCAAATGGCTGGACGGCCGAATCGATTCGCTCATCGCAACTGTTTATTACGTATGGGCAGACTGAATTGCTGGCCGAAATGGTCGAAACAATTATTCCGGCAACGGACACGCCAGGAGCGAAAGCCTTGAATGTTCATCAGTTTGTGCAGAAAATGGTAGCCGACTGTTATGACAAAACCGCACAGGATCGGTTCAAAAATGGTCTTGACTCCCTCGATGGATGGGCCCAGAAATCGTTCGGGAAGGCATTTGCTCAGGGCGATGTTGCCCAGCGCACAGGCTTAATGACGCAACTGGCAAAATCGGACGATTCGGCTCAGAAAGACTTCTACTCGTTAGTGAAAGGCCTGACCATCCGTGGCTATATGACTTCGGAGTATGTGATGACCAACCTCACCCATTACCAGTTTATTCCCGGCCATTACTACGGCTGTGTACCTGTTTCTAAAAAGTAAACAGGAGCGGGAAGGTAGAACCGGGCCCGAAACGGTGAGAATGGCTGGCGCATCCGTCTGCTTTCGCATCCCTCATGCTCGCTCCTAACTCCTCGCTCCTCACTCCAATAAACTATGTCTTATTTCAATATTGACGCGCAGGCTCAGAATACCTATGATGCCATTGTGATTGGTTCGGGTATCAGTGGAGGCTGGGCAGCCAAAGAACTGACAACAAAAGGATTGCGTACGCTGGTACTCGAACGGGGCCGCGATGTTCGGCATGTGACCGATTACCCGACAACCAACATGCAGCCCTGGGAGTTTGAACACCGGAATCAGCTTAAGCGGGATATTCGGGAGGCCAACCCTATTGTCAGCAAATGCTACGCCTTCTATGAAGGTACCGAGCAATTTTTTGTGAAAGATGCCGAGCACCCCTATGTTCAGGAAAAACCCTTCGACTGGATTCGGGGCTATCAGGTAGGTGGAAAATCGCTCCTGTGGGCACGACAGACCCAGCGGTGGAGCGACTTCGATTTTCAGGGGCCTGCCCGCGATGGGTATGCCGTCGACTGGCCAATCCGGTATGCCGATATTGCCCCCTGGTACAGTTATGTCGAGAAGTTTGCGGGTATTACGGGAAATAAGGATGGCCTGGCCACATTGCCCGATGGTGAATTTTTGCCTCCGCACGAGTGGAACTGTGTTGAAAAATATTTTCAGAAAAAAATAGCGGCCAAGTACAAAGATCGGCACGTAATTATGGGTCGGGCGGCCCACATCACCCAGCCCCAGCCCATTCATTTCCAGCAGGGGCGGGCGCAATGTCAGCACCGAACCATTTGCGAGCGGGGGTGCCCATTTGGTGGTTATTTCAGTAGCAACGCCAGTACGATTCCGTGGGCAGCCAAAACGGGTAAAATGACGCTACGACCCCATTCGACCGTTCATTCAATTATCTACGACGAAGCAAAAGGTCGGGCAACGGGCGTTCGGGTCGTGGATACGCAGACCAAACAAATGCATGAGTTTTATGCCCGCATCATTTTCCTCAATGCGGCCGCGCTGAACTCCAATCTGGTTCTGCTGAACTCGACTTCGCATCGTTTCCCCAATGGGCTCGGCAACGATAGTGGGGTACTGGGTAAGTACGTTGCTTTCCATAATTACCGGGCTGGTATTTCAGCCGAGTACGATGGGGATCTGGATTCAACTACCGACGGTCGCCGTCCGAATAGTCCGTATATTCCCCGTTTCCGCAACGTCGAAAAGCAGGAAACGAATTTCCTGCGGGGGTATGCGGCCGGTTTCTCGGCTGGCCGTAGTTCACGGACCGATCAGAGTGGAGTAGGAGCCGACCTGAAAGAAAGCCTGCTTAATCCGAAGTTGGGTGGTTGGTACGTAGGCTCGCATATGATGGGCGAAACCATTCCTAAAGAAACCAACTATGTGGCACTCGACCCAACCCTGAAAGATCCATATGGTATTCCGCAACTGAAAATAGCCATCGCGTATGACGATAACGACGATAAGATGGTGAAAGATTATCAGGAGCAACTGACGGAAATGTTTACCGAAGCTGGTTTCAAAAACATTCGTGTTCGCGACGATCACCGGAATCCTGGACTCGATATTCACGAGATGGGTGGTGCCCGCATGGGTAAAGATCCCAAGACATCGATTCTTAATAAATGGAATCAGGTTCACCATTGTAAAAACGTGTTTGTGACCGATGGGGCCTGTATGACCTCAACATCCACTCAAAACCCGTCGCTAACCTATATGGCGCTCACAGCTCGTGCCGCCGATTATGCAGTCAAAGGCTTGAAAAAAGGACTAGTATAACCTGCTTTTTTGGGATATGTTTGCTTATCGTAGAACGCCGTGTTGGGAGGTAAACCCTGACACGGCGTTTTTGCAGGTGATCGACTCCGGGCTATTTCAGTATGTTCAGGCGAAAAATCGCTTTTAATCCGGTGGCTTAAAACAACTCAGCCTGGCTAATTTATTATTTTTTTGAAAACCATGAATAAATCTTTTTTGGGCATCTTAGGTCTGCTGGCTACGCTGGTAGTCACAGATGGTAACACTACAACCCCGCCCAACAGACCCCTCCGACCTGTACATCCCACAGTGAAGAAAACGGATGCTCCGCTGGCCTTAAAATTACCGTCTGGCTTTACCGGGACCATCATTGCTGAAGATTTGGGGCCAGCCCGACACATTGCCATTACTCAAAAGGGAGATATTTATGTGAAGCTGTCAAAGTTGAAGGATGGGAAAGGGGTGTATCGGTTACGGGATACCAACAAAGATGGCCTGATCGACGAGCGGGTTGGATTTGGCGACTACCCAGGTACGGGGATATTCCTTAAAAATGGCTATCTCTACACTTCTTCGAATAACAGCATTTTTCGGTACAAGCTGGATGCAAATGAAGAAGTTATTAGCCCCGATCAACCCGAAAAATTAGTATCAGGGTTGGTTCTTCGAGATCGGGATCAGTCGAAATCCATCGCTGTCGATAATCAGAATTACGTCTATGTCAACGTAGCTTCCTACAATGATGCCTGCCGGGAAGCGGGTACGGGCAAAGGGATGACGCCCTGTACTATTCTGGATTCGGCAGCCGGTATCTGGCGATTTAAAGCCGATGCGTCTAACCAAACCTATGGTGATGGTATTCGATATGCCACTGGACTGAAAAATGTTGTCGGACTCGACTGGAATACAAAAACCAATACGTTGTTTGTGATGCAGCATGGTCGGGGAAAGTTCGATGATTTTTATCCGCAGTATTATACACCCCAAATGAGTGCGGAGCTGCCTGCCGAAACCATGTATGAACTGCACCAGGGCGATGATGCGGGCTGGCCCTACATCTACTACGACCCAGTGCAGAAGAAGAAGATTCTGGCGCCTGAATACGGGGGAGATGGAAAGAAAACCGGGGGTGAAAAAGCCATTAACCCGGTCATGGCGTTCCCGGCACACCTTGGTCCGAATGGACTTCTATTTTATACCGGCAAGGCGTTTCCCGAGCGCTATCGAAATGGAGCGTTTATCGCCTTCCATAGTCAGTCACAGCCCATTCACAAGGGGTATATGATTGGTTTTGTCCCATTCAAAAATGGTAAACCATCGGGTCCGTGGGAAATCTTTGCGGATAATTTTGCAGGCATTGATCTGGAAAAACCAACCGGCCCCGTTCAGCACCGCCCTTGCGGACTGGCACAGGGCCCCGATGGATCCATATATGTGACAGATGACCTGCACGGAACCCTGTTTAAAATCAGTTACCAGGCTTCTTCATCGGCCCGTAAGCCAGTTGCTTCGAAAAAGAAATAACAGTTTATGAGTATGAGCGTTCAAACGGGTAAGGTTTTAAATCCTTACCCGTTTTTTTATGGGCATCCATATTGGTACCTCAGGCTGGAGCTATGACCATTGGCAGGGGGTGTTATACCCACCCGAAACGCCTGTTCATCGCCGACTAGCGTATTATATACAACGATTTCAGACGGTTGAACTGAACAGTAGTTTTTACCGTTGGCCGAAACCGTCAACTTTTGCCGGTTGGCGGCAGCGTTTGCCTCATAACTTCCTGCTTACGGTAAAAGCGCCCCGTGGCCTTACCCATGCCAAACGATTGTATGCCCCCGAAGTCTGGCTGGATCGGATTAAAGCCTGCTGGCACGAACTTGGCGAAAAACGAGCCGTGTTGCTGGTGCAGCTTCCTCCTAATCAAGCCTGCGATTACGACCGATTGGCTTATTTTCTGGACCAAATTCCGCATTGGCTACGGGTTGCTGTGGAATTTCGGCATCCGAGCTGGCAGCAGGAATCTATTTTTCAACTTCTGGAGCAACATCAGACCGCCTATTGCATCATGAGTGGAGCGCATCTGCCCTGTATTCTACGGGCTACCGCTCCATTTGTGTATGTACGTATGCATGGGCCTGATAAGCAGCACTTATACGGTGGCGCTTACTCCGACAATGACTTACATTGGTGGGCCGATCGATTGCATGAATGGGCCAGCATGGGGAAAGAGGTATTTGTTTATTTCAACAACGATGGCGCTGGAAATGCGGTACGGAATGCAGAAATGCTAAAACGATTCGTTATTTAGTTGCGATTAAAAAATAGGCCAATGGCTAATTCTCCTTTTGTAGAGGACTAATCAGAACAGTAAACACCGACTTCCTGCTTCTTTAGCCACTATGTGAGTAGGTAAGTAGCCTGCCACTGTTCTCATTAACCGACTCCATCATTATGAATCATTCGTCGAACATTACCCGTAGGCAATTTATTAAACTGGGTGCGTTGGCAACCTCGGCAGCTTTTCTGCCCAATCTGGATGCTTTGGCGATGTCGCCCAGGAAAGTCGGTTTGCAGTTGTACACCTTGCGTGATTTGATGGCAAAAGACCCGGAGGGTACCCTTAAAAAAGTGGCTGAAATCGGGTATAAAGAGGTTGAACTGTTTGGGTATGCCGATGGGAAATTCTTCGGTAAAACTCCGAAAGAGTTTTCGGCCATTCTGAAAAATCTTGGTCTGGCTGTACCCAGCGGGCATTATACGACCGGAAAAACGATGCCTACTGTAAAGGGTACGCTAACCAACGACTGGAAGCGCGCCGTTGACGATGCGGCTACGCTAGGCCAGCAATACATGGTTTGTGCCTACCTGTTCCCGAACGAACGGACTAAACTGGACGATTATAAGCAATTTGCTGACCTGTTCAATAAATCGGCGGAGGTGGTTAAAGCCGCTGGCATGCAGTTTTGCTACCACAACCACGATTTCGAATTTAAGGAAATGGAGGGCAAATTGCCGTACGATGTACTCCTGAGCGGCACCGATCCCAAACTGGTCAAACTCGAATTGGATCTGTACTGGGCTACGTTTGCCAATCAGGACCCCGTTGCACTGTTCAAAAAGCACCCCGGTCGGTTCCCACTCTGGCATGTGAAAGACATGGAAAAGACTGCCGAACGGGCGTTTGCTCCGGTCGGTACGGGGTCCATCAACTTCCAGCGTATTTTCGATGAGAAGAAAACGGCAGGTATGACGCACTATTTCGTCGAACAGGATGTCTGCAAGCTCCCACCGCTCGAATCGATTGCCATCAGCTACCGGAACATTGATAAGTTGAAAACGATGTAATAGCAAAAGGCATGGGGTAAGCGCATACAGTTTATGCGAAGCTCGTTGCCTGAATAAAAGCGAGTCGGAGAAAACGAGGATACGTACCCCCGTTTTCTCCGACTTTTTAGTTAATAAACTCGGTGGGCTTTGAACAAACCTTTCTAGAAGCCAGTTAATACATAAATAGTGATTCATTTTTAAGTGAATCTACCTTACTCGCTACAACACTGGTTGTTTTTGTAAGTGTATGCACTAGTCCACTTACGATGCAGACTCCCTTCTTTTAGCCTGTCCGGCCTTTATTTCATTACGTTTTCAGTCTAGTTTCAACAAATTCATTTTCCCTTTTACAGCCTTTCGTATAACGAACGTTTAAATAACTTTTATTCCCGTTAGTCTTCAGTTCATTGGTCATGTATTGGTTGCCTGATTATACACTTATCACAAACCAATACGTAGTTGCCCCATTTGATTTCTGGTTCATAGTAAACCTGTTTTGGCAAGCGCCTTCAAATTTTAACAAGGGGTGACTCCTGTACCTATCTGCTCGTAATCATAAGGGGTTTTAGGTTGTTTGCACTAAAGACGACTCTACACGACTGTAGTATTGGATGAGCTGACCCGGAATAACAACCTGTTCAATACTACTGGAGCGATAATAAAATTTCCAGTTTGTCGGGGCTCTGGTTGCGAAAGATATAAACCGAAAATCCATGCTACATGGAATCTACACCTACCGAACGGATAAATCTGTCTTAGCGACATAAGTTGGCTTGGCCCTTCGGTAAACTCATCTTTTAACTGCTTATTATGCCAACTAAACTTAAATTTACGAATACCACTAAGTCCACTTTTTTTAGTACCGTTCGTAGACGGGTCGATGCCTATTTCAGCGAGCGTGCACTTTCGCCCCATGCCAATAGGGCCATGTGGGCTAAAACGCTGTTTTTCCTGTTGGGTTATGTCCTGCTCTATGCACTGCTTCTGTCCAATCAGTTTGGGATGGGGGTCATGCTGGTACTGGTTGTTTTGCTCGGGGTATTTGCTGCGTGTATCGGTTTCAACGTTTCTCATGATGCGTTGCATGGCGCTTTTTCGGCCCGTCCCTGGGTGAATAAATTGTTAGGTGGAAGTTTCTATCTGCTGGGAGCGAACCCCTACGTTTGGAAAATAACCCACAACATCGTTCATCATACGTTTACCAACATTCCAGGGCACGACGAAGACATTGAAGTTGCTCCGGGACTGGTCAGACTAGACCCGCAGGAGCCGCTCCGGCCTTGGCACCGCTACCAGCAATGGTATACCTTTCCGTTATATGCTCTCGCGTCGCTCTCGTGGGTGTTGCGGAAGGATTATGTCAAGATCTTTAAAAACCGGATTGGCCAACACGATATAACCAGGCATCCCCGACGTGAATACGTTAAGCTATTTGTAGCTAAAGTGTTGTATTATTTGTTCTTTCTGGTTCTGCCATTTGTTGCGCTTAGTTTAAGCTGGTGGCAGATACTCATCGGATTTCTGATCATGCATCTGGCCGAAGGGCTGGTATTGGGGCTTGTTTTTCAGTTGGCCCATACCGTTGAAGGAACGACATTTCCTATCCCTGACGAGAAAGGCAACATGCAGGAGTCTTGGGCGATGCACCAGTTGTATACGACGGCCAACTTTGCGCCCCATTCAGCGCTGGCATCCTTTGTTTGTGGCGGTTTAAACCGCCAGATTGAGCACCATCTGTTTCCAAAGATTTGTCATATTCATTACCCGGCCATTACGGCTATTGTCAGGAGTACCGCCCATGAATTTGGTTTGCCTTATCTGGAGAATCGCAGCTTCGGTTCAGCGCTCTATTCCCATTATCGCCTGTTACAAACCCTGGGACGACCTGCCTAGTAGCCCTTAACGCTATGGATTTATCTTCAATGTATTAACCCAATAATACTCGACGTATGGCTTCTCAGCAAGACCTTGATTTTACCTACACGACCATTGATAAACTGTTTCGTTTGAGCATGGGGCAAACCGGCGATTTCAGCGGAGCCATGTACAATGGCGATTTCTCACTTACGCTGGAACAGGCGCAGCGCCAAAAACACGAATTCATTGCCAATAGCTTGCGCGTAAGGCCTGGGTCACGGGTCCTGGATCTGGGTTGTGGGTGGGGCCCTTTTCTTCAGTATGTAAAAGAACGGGGGGCTATTGGACAGGGTGTAACGCTTTCGCAGGGCCAGGCTATAGCCTGTCGGGCAAATGGCCTGAAGGTAGACATTAAAGACTGCCGCCAGATTACCCCTGCTGATTACGGAACAT
Source organism: Spirosoma panaciterrae DSM 21099 (assembly GCF_000374025.1). Lineage (GTDB taxonomy): Bacteria > Bacteroidota > Bacteroidia > Cytophagales > Spirosomataceae > Spirosoma > Spirosoma panaciterrae. The sequence continues at coordinate 90,465 of NZ_KB893187.1, forward strand.
TCGATGCCATTAGTAGCGTAGGAGCAATGGAGCATTTCTGTTCGGTAGAGCAGTATCTGGCGGGGCAACAGGACGTTGTTTATTCCGATTTCTTTGCTAAACTGAATGATCTGCTACCAGTTGGGGGAAGGGCGTATATACAGACCATGGTTTTTGGAAAGAACATGATCCCTTTTGCTGAAATTAGCCTGGATGCGCCCAAAGATTCGCCATCCTATGCGCTGGCCTTGATGGTCGCTCAGTTTCCTGGCTCCTGGCTGCCCTATGGGGCCGAACAAGTTATCCACAACGCAAAACCCCATTTTAAACTCATCTCGAAAAGTAGCGGTCGTCTGGATTATATTGAAACCATTGGCCAGTGGCGAAAACGATTTCGGGCTTTCAGCCTGAAAAAATATGGGCTCTATGCTTCGCTACTGCTCAAGTTGTTGACCGATAAATCCTTCCGAAATAGGATCGCTGTGTTTCGGGTCAGTCCCAATCGGGTGTGTTTTGAGCAGGAAACAATGGAGCATTACCGAATGGTATTTGAAAAAGTATAGGAAGAGCCTATAGCTTGTACACTCTAACCGATCTGATCAGTTCGTTCGTCAATAGCCTTGCTCCGGCACTTGGAGTGAAGTGGATGAAAGCATAGAAAACAGAAAAACAGTAAGCAGTAAAAAGAAAAAACATGCCTGCAGGCATGTTTTTTCTTTTCTGAATCTATATAAAGCAAATTAAATTACTTCTACATCGACAGCATTTACGCCCTTCTTACCATCAATTACATTGAACTTCACCTGGTCATTTTCCCGGATTTGATCAATAAGACCGGAGGCATGAACGAAGATGTCGGCTTGGTTGTCCTGAGGACTGATAAACCCAAATCCTTTGAGTTCATTAAAAAACTTAACAGTTCCTATTTGCATTCTTCTAATTTTTAAGATTTTGTAAATCTAGAGATATAAACTCATCTATCCTATTGATTTTCAATATATTTTATGGAATATGGTCTTTTACCTTATTTTTTAGAAATTTCACTAAATACTATCCAAAATTGTAATCTTTTTAGTTGAAAGCGCGTTCAAGCTGTATACGTAGTTGCGTGTATACTAACCGGCGGTCAAATGCCCAGCTTATGATTGACTACCTGGTTGCCAACTGGATTAAACCGCTTCTTGCTGATTTACATCTGATCTGGGCACATATCGTTAAGGATACCCAACGGAATTCGTCGCGTTTTACGGAAATCACCACGGGTTTAATCCGAAAAACGGAATGGGCTGCCATACGCACTCAGGCAGTAAACCTCCCTTTTTTCTCTCCCAACTGTTATCCCTTCCGCAACGCAGATGGGACTATTTTTCCGATAGTCGCTTTGGCACCTGTAGGGCATAAGCTCAGCTAGCTTAGGGTGTATGGCCTTTTCGTTTGGAGTCTGGTGCTGAGCCAGCGAAAAATCAAATTTTAATTTTAAAGAACGCATGAAAGTAACGTCAAAAGAACGTCAGCAAGCCGCTCGTCAACAGATTGAAGCCAGTAAAAAACCTTATCTAGTACGGGATATACCGCGTACAGTCTTGTATTTGACGGCTGACCAAGCCGCTAAACGGCACGACTTGATTCCCCAGTTTGGCCTTCGCCCGGGTTACTAACGAAATGCCTGCTTATGCTTACGGACCTTACAATTATCCTATTTGCCGGTTTCAACGAAGTCGCTCTGCCAAAAGGTGCTCAGCTAGGGGATATTGAAACGGATGGCTTTGAAGTAAGTCTGCAAGTCAAATCGGGTAACGAAACCGAGGTGACGTATCGTCAGTTCTATGTGGCCTTCAATCAGACCCCTACGGATTATAATCAAGGGATTCTACGTCTGCTGAAAACCATTCAGTTTTCTGATGGAACTACATCAGCGATGGTGTACGAAGTCTATCCGTATAAGCCAGCCGAAGAATAACTGTATACACACTCAAACTTATGCAACCCAACAACAATCCGCTCAAAAATTACCTACTGGCGATCGATACGGCGCTGAATTCTTCCGCTTTGAATCTAAATACATCCGAAGACGATCCCTGGAAACCCGCGTTTATCCAGCTTATCAAGTCGGTCCATACCGGATTGACGCTGGCTGATCAAGCCGGTAAACGTGTCGATTTTCTGGACGATGTGGGGGTGAACGGGAAAATACAGGATATAACCTCATTAATTAGCTGGATGCATGATTGTTTGCCCGAGTTAACCGCAGAAAAGCCTGGTCAACTTGCTACAAATCGCGTAAATCGATACGCGAATGCGGGCTGGGGGTATTTTGCCAATGGCTGCTTTTTCGACGTTCAATTCGAGGAGGAACTGGCTTTCTTTATCGATGACCAGCGGGTTTATCTGAACCGACACATCCGACGGGCCATTTCCGAGCTAAAACAGACCGCTTCTATACAGGCATAAACAACTCTCTTAGTACGTTTCTTTACGATTCAACCCAACAAATGAGCAAACAGATTTACATTACTCAGGCGGTTGCCTGGGCTAGAGCCCGTGGTTTCGTAGACATTAAGGCCAATCTGGAAGGCTATCCAAAACCAGGTGGCTATGGCCGCCAGCAAGACGGGCAAACCTTTATTCCCGACGTAACGGCTCAGCAATTTGAGCAGAAATCCTACTTTACTGTCGTTCTTAAAACCGACCCCGTAGATGGATTAATATCCAAGCTCAAACTGCTTAGCCAATTAGCTTTACTGGGAGGGGGGCAGCTCTATTTGCTAACCCCCAAAGGCCACTTGCCCTTTGCTAAGTCGGTGGCTGCCGAAAGCGCTATCACGGCCGAATGGATTAACCTGGGGTAATTATCCGGTGATCCTTTTTTCGTTACTTAAACCGTTCGTGTGCTTGCCGATCCAGTGCTTCCCGATGATCGGGGTGGGCAATGTTGATCAGCGCGTAGGCGCGTTGACGTAGGTTTTTTCCGTACAGATCAGCAATGCCGTATTCGGTCACAATGTAGTGTACGTGCGCCCGGGTGGTAGTTACGCCCGCACCTTCTTTCAGAAAAGGTACGATTTTGCTTTCTCCCCGGCTGGTTGTAGAGGCCAGGGCAATGATGGGTTTGCCGCCTTCCGAAAGCGTTGCGCCCCGAACAAAATCCATCTGTCCGCCAACACCTGAATACTGGTACGTCCCAATCGTATCGGCGCAAACCTGACCCGTCAGGTCAATCTCAATGGCCGAATTGATAGCCGTTACCCTGGGGTTTCGTCGGATGATGGCGGTATCGTTTGTAAAGCTGGTCTGTTTCATGGCTACACCGGGGTTGTCGTTGATAAAATCATAAACCCGCTGGCTGCCCATCACAAAAGAGGATACAACCCGATAGGGGAGTACCGCTTTGTGTTCGCCCGTAACGACCCCTCGTTCAATCAGATCGATTACCCCATCAGAGAACATCTCCGTGTGGATTCCCAGCCGTTTGTGATGGATGAGTTCGGCTACAGTAGCGTTCGGAATCCCACCAATCCCCAATTGAAGCGTAGCGCCATCATCGACCAGTCCGGCAATATACCGGCCAATCTTTCGGTCCAGATCGCTGATGGGAGCAGGCAATACTTCATAAATAGGCGTATCGACTTCAACAGCAGCATGCAATAAGGATACTGGAATCAGGCCATCGCCGTGGGTACGCGGAACCCGAGGGTTGATCTGGGCAATGACGTACTTAGCCGAATGGATGGCCGCCAGCGAGATGTCGACCGAAGCCCCCAAAGAACAGTAGCCATGCTCATCGGGGGGAGAAACCTGAACGAGGGCAACATCGATCGGAAGAATATTACGCTGGAAGAGCAGGTGAATTTCGCTCAGAAAAATAGGAACGTAATCACCGATGCCTTCGGCCAACTGTTTGCGCATATTGGCCCCAATGAAAAACGAATTGGGCCTGAAAGAAGCCTGATATTGCCGTTCCAGATATGGCAAAGGCCCTTCAGTATGCATGTGGCATATTTCTACGTCGCGCAGTTCATCGGCGCGAGCTACCATGGCATTAATGAGTGTATGCGGAGTTTGTGAAACACTGTGGATAAAAACACGATTGCCGGATTGAATGGCCGAGACCGCTTTTTCTGGACTGGTAATGGGCAAATGAAACGCCATTGCGGGGTTGTATTAGTCAAAAATGAATTGAATCTGAAGGCAAAACTACCAACCGGCCCTGCCTGTTTTTGTGATAACTACGGGCGGTCCGCCTGATATTAATCATTGAGGAACTGCTGAAACCAGCGCCCCGACGATTTTACAATCCGGTTCTGGGTCCGAAAGTCGACATACACTAGGCCAAAACGAGGTCGATAGCCTTCGGCCCATTCAAAGTTATCCAGAAAGGTCCAGACGAAATAGCCTGCTACCGGTAATCCCTCCTGTTTGGCTCTGAGCGTACTTTTCAGGTAATCCTGATGATAACGTATCCGGGCCGGGTCGTGAACCATTCCCTGCTGAACGGTATCGTAGAAAGCCGCTCCGCTCTCGGTAATGTAGATTTTTTTTACCCCGTCGTACTGCCCAAACTGGCGGATGATGCGGTACATGGTCTCAGGGTTTACTTCCCAGCCCATTTCGGTAATTGTCTGCACGTTGCGTCGGAGGGGAGAAACGTCTTTTGCCCAGAGATAGGGCATAAAATACGATTGCTCGACAACGGCCCGGAAGTAGTGCTGGAGACCGATGAAATCGAAGTCGAACGCCAGTCGCTCCAGATCACCAGGTTTCGCTACTTTTTTGGCAATACCGCTTAAAAACGGCAATTCCTTCGTAGGATACCCCAGGCCAAGGGCAGGTTCGATAAACAGCCGGTTCATGAGCGCATCGACCCGCGTAGCAGCCGCCTGATCGCGGGGCGTAAATGGATCGATAGGCGAACAGGAAAAAGTGGTACCGACCTGCGCATTAGGTACGTTTTGCCGGACAATTCGGCCACCTTCAGCCTGAACCAGTGCAGTATGATGGATAGCGGGCAACAGATTTCGAAAACTCCGCCGACCCGGAGCGTGTTGCCCGGTAAAATACCCAAGTACCGAAAAGGCCAGTGGCTCGTTCAGAATAATCCAGTGTTTTACCTTGTGGCCGAAAGCCAAAGTGCAGATGCTGGCGAACTCCGCAAACCAATCGACGATCTGCCGATTAGGCCAGCCACCTTTCTGTTCGAGCGCATGGGGTAAATCCCAGTGATACAGGGTAATCCAGGGGGTAATACCCAAATTCAGGCAGTGATCGATCAGTCGGTCGTAAAAGGCAATGCCCGCTTCGTTGATACGCCCACCCGATTGAGGCCCAACCCCATCGGGCAGAATACGGGACCACGATAACGAAAAACGAAACGCATTAAACCCCAGTTCTTTATGGAGAAGGAGGTCAGACTCGTATCGGTCGTAAAATTCACAGGCAATCTCGGCCGTTTCTCCGGTTTTTATTTTTCCCTTCTGTTTGCTAAATACATCCCAGACCGAAGGGGAGCGTCCGTCTCGATCTACGGCTCCTTCAATTTGATAAGCAGCTGTGGCTGTCCCCCATGTAAAGTCAGGTCCGAAGGCATTACGGTCAAAATCAGGTAGAATCGTTGAGTTAGGTAACACAGCGTGTAGACGTTGTTTGCTGAACGCGCAAAGCTACCGGGTTGCCCTAAAAAGATAATCCCCAACCCGATAATTTAATATACCGGATTGGGGAAACGGTGGTACGGAATCGATTGAAACCTAATCGGTCAGACTATTGAACTAGCCACGACGACCGAAAGGAGGGACGTTGCGGTTGTATCGGTTGTTGGATTGAGCGGCAAATAACCGATCGCGTTGTACCGAGGTCAGTACGGCCAGCATGTCCTGACGTTTGCGGAGCTGTAATTGACGAAGGCCATCAGGGGTCATGCGGGACGTCTGCATGATGCGGTCGTAATTGTCCTCGATTTTATGGAGTTGTTTTTCCTGACGGCGAGTCAACCCAACAATGGCGTCGATCCGGTCGATTTTCAGTTCATCCTGAATTTGATCCCTGTCGTAACGCTGGCCACCATATTGGGGAGCACGGTTATCGAAGGGTTTTGAATATACGCCCTGAGCAAACGTTACTGTAGTTGCAAAAGCGAAAAATGTAAGGGCGGTGGCGATTGTCTTTTTCATGATCAGTATCTGTTTTATTGTGCGTTACTGATTCTTAGAAGGTAAGCGGCCCTTTGCGTTTAATTGGCCTATAGCCCATTCTGGCTGAATGCCGGTTTCGATCTGCCGAAGTCCCTGAAATTACTTCTGAATGGCCTCGGAAATGTTCCCTTGGCGAGCCATTGCCTGGGCCAGTATGCTGGCTATGATCAACTGGAGCGCATGATAAATCATAATGGGCAGGAGCATTACCCCGGCCGTTGTTGGCGGAAACAGGACTTTGGCCATCACACTACCCTGCACCAGCGATTTTTTGGAGCCACAAAACAAGGCTGTGATGTTGTCTTCCCGGGAAAAATTCAATAGCCTGCCCAGTAGATACACCAGCCCGAAGATCAGAAAAAATAAACCCAGCATCAGCGACGACAGCCAGACCAGATCTCCCAGGGAGTAATTGGCAAAAAGGTTTAACGAAAACGATTCGGAAAATGAGGTATAGACAATAAGCAGGATGGTAAGCTGATCGCCATAGCGCAGATAGGTCTTATAACGGTTGGCAAACCAGCCCAATCGTTTGTTGAGCAACAGGCCAAGAAGTACAGGCACGATAACCTGAACGGTCAATTTGCCAATCACACTAGCCAGATCATACTGCCCGGTCGTGTTGCTTAGTAAAAAACTCATCCAAAGCGGAGTGACAAATACCCCAATCAGGCTCGAAATACTGGCATTGAAGATGGCAGCCGGTAGATTTCCACCCGCAATAGATACCATGACAACCGATGAGGAAACGGTAGAGGGCAGAACGGCCACATAAAAAATACCAAGCCACAATAAGGTGGTCTCGGGTGTCATCAACAGGGAGCGGACAGGCAGTACGATCGCCGGAAACAGAACGAACGTAGTCAGGTGGATAACCAGGTGTAGTCGATGATTACGCAGGCCAGCCCGCAACTGCTCCATGTTCAGGCGAAGCCCGTAGAAGAAGAAAATGAATGAAACGCCATAGGTGGCAATAGCCGAAAGCGATACGATTCCTTCCTGAATACCTGGTTCCGGCCAGAGTTTGGCTAAACCGATCATGCCCAACAGCGCCAGAATGAACCAGTCGAGGCCAACCCGGGCCAGCAGATTACTTAACGAGGAATTTGTCATAGTGTAACGTTGGGCAGCGAGCGATCAGAGAAACAGTCGGGCACTCGGCAGTACTGTATTTTAGTCCAAAAGTAAGCGTAGGGGAAATACCGATCTACGTCTTATAAGAGCTTCACGATATAATTGATTAGTTTTTTTACCCGGTCGGTATAAGGAGGATAGACGAACTTCATAGTTCCGAAATCACGATACATGACGCCCCTTTGGTTCGAAAACTCCTGAAATCCGTGAAAACCGTTCGATTTACCGATGCCGCTGTGATTCACTCCGCCAAACGGCAGGTCGATAGTCGAAAATTGAAGCATCGTATCATTGACTACGGTGTCGCCTGCCGACGTGCGATCAAGAATATAGCGTGTGTGGGCCCGGTTTCGGCTATGAATGTAAAGCGCCAGCGGTTTTTCGCGTCGGTTAATCGTTTGTAGGGCCTCGTCCAGGTCGTTGAACGGGATAATCGGAAGGATAGGGCCAAAGATTTCTTCCTGCATCACCTGCATAGCATCCGACACATTTTCCAGTATGGTAGGCTCCATAAAATTTTGGTCGGGTAATGCCTTCCCACCAACTGTAATGGTTGCGCCTTTAGATAACGCATCGTCCAGAGTCTGTTTTAACCGTTGAAAATGGCGGTTATTGATAATTCGGGCATAGCTGGTAGATGAGTCGATGGGTTGGCCATCCGGCCCGTACATCGTTTGCAATCGCTCTTTGAGCAAATTCAGAAAAGGTTCTTTGACGGATTGATGTACCAGCACATAATCGGGCGCAATGCAGGTTTGGCCCGCGTTCAGGCATTTGCCCCAGGCCAGTTGTTCGGCTGCCTGATGTAGATTGGCTGATGCGTCGACAATAGCCGGCGACTTACCACCGAGTTCGAGAGTTACGGAGGCCAGGTGTTTGGCCGCAGCCGTCATCACTACTCGCCCAACTGCCGGGCTTCCAGTGAAAAAAATGTGGTTAAAGGGCAGGTCAAGCAGTGCCTGTGAAACGGCTGCATCCCCTTCGAAGACAAGAACTTCCTCCGGCGGAAACAGCTCACTGATCATCTGTTTGAGGAGAGCCGACGTATGGGGGGTTAGTTCGGAAGGTTTCAGAATGGCCACATTGCCTGCCGCCAAAGCGAGCACCAGTGGACGAAGACTCAACGAAATCGGATAATTCCAGGGAGAAATAATCAGGATATTTCCTTTGGCCTCATGATGGATATAGCTGCGGGTTCCGATCAATGGTAACGGCGTAGGTAGCGACTGGGGCTTCATCCATAGGCTCAAATGCCGGATCGCATACTTGATTTCGGCATGGAGAGGAATCAGATCACCGAGCATGGCTTCGGCCGAAGGCTTCCGAAAATCAGTATACATGGCCTGCTGAATGTCCTTTTCATGAACCGTAATCCAGGATTGAATACGTCGAAGTCGCTCGCGACGCTGTTCAACAGTGGTTAACGCTTGTTGGGGAGCATGCCGACGTTGCGCATCAAAGGCAGCGCGGATCGTAGTATATATATCAATTTTCGGAGCGGGAGTGGTCATGAGTACAGAGTTATGGGTATCGGCTTCTACGTTGTAAATATCCGTTTACTATGGGCTTGCTATGGGCTTGCTCATTCGTCTGTTCATCTATACGACGGGTTTGAAATGAACCGCTTAACCCGAAAAAGGATAACCAGTAAACGGAAAAGCGTAAACGGACTACTTTTTACGATAAAAATACAAAATAATGGTTGATATGGATTTACAGGATGAATCGTTTATCTTAGCTGAAACTTTATCACCAATACTGGATGTCGCTCGTTAGTGATAATATCCGCTACCTGCGTAAGCTCAATGGGCTGACCCAGGAGCAGTTCTCCCGAAAGATTAATATAAAGCGTTCACTGTTAGGGGCTTACGAGGAGGGTCGTGCCAACCCAAATCAGCAGAATATGCAGGCTATTGCCAGAGCCTTCAATACAACCGTTGAATTATTGACGCGGCAGGATCTACGGAAAATCCGCGAAACGCCTAATTTAAGTATCCCACTCGGGCAATCGGCCAAACCAATCGATTCGCGGTCATCGACTATTCGAACCGACGGCAAGCTTGATGCGGACGAAAATGATCCATTTCAGCACCCTGATTTTCCGGATATTTTTACTCAGCCATCCCCTTCGGCACCTGAACCACAGCCCCTGTCGTCGGTGCTGAATAAGTATTACAAAACACAGGAGGAGCCTCGCCGTTCAACCGACCATGCTTTGCCGGGGCCACCTGTAATTACCTCACCGATCCGGCCGGAGCCAGCCCGGCAATCAGCCTCGTATCAGTCGGTGCAGCCGGGCCCTCGAACCCCGAATGCGCCCGTACAACCTGCTGTCGATGAGTTGTTTGGTCAGCCTGCGAGTTCGCGTCCTGCCATGCCTGCTTCCCGACAGGAGGAGCCCATGACATTCAACAACGTATACAAGGAATCGTTTGGGTCGGTGCAAACGACGGCGGGTTCGCAAACGATCGCTTCCAGTATTCCGGTAGTCATGCAACGATTGTTTGGGGAGTACCGACAGCGGTACCAGCAGTCTGATTTCATCTATCGATTGCCTGCTATGCAACTGCCAACCTTACCCGAGGGGCATTACCGCGCCTTTGAAGCTGGTGACGATTTTGCATTTCCAGGGGCCTTACTGGTTGGGCGATTCATTCGGAACTGGTTCGATATTGCGGATGGAAAACAGTATGTGCTGTTGGTAGCGCATCCTTCGGTGGGAACTGGTATCTGTTGCCGACGGGTCTATAATCAGGTAAAAATAAAAGGTACACTGTTGCTGACTGCCGACCGGGCTGATATTCCTAACCATGAGATTGCTCTGAAAGACGTATTGGAAGTTTGGGAAATCTGTGCCTTTGTAAGTCAGACCATGCCCCCGCCACCGCCCAATACAGATCGGCTTCGGCAACTCATAGACGAGATGCGGTTCGAAGTGGAACGGCTCTAACAACTAGTGACGGCTAGCCTGTAAAGGGGAAATAGTGGCCTAATGGCCTAATTATTTACTTTTTTGGTACATTTACATAAACTCTATCTAACGAATAGTAGTTAGGGAGTATAACAAAGCGACAACCTGCTTTGAAAAGTAAATTAGCGGTGCTCGGTACGAAATCTGATCAACGAAGGGGCTTCGTCCCTTGATTTCTTATCGATTTTTCGGCCCTTCCTCCTGGTGTAGTGGGGCTTTGGACACCGAATTTATACGGATACCAAAGCCCCTGCTACTCAGATCCAACGCTCAGTCCGTATTTTTGCGACTATGCGTTATTTTCTTCAACTGGCGTATCGAGGTACCCATTACCACGGCTGGCAACGTCAACCGAATGGGGTGAGTGTTCAGGAAGTGCTCGAAACAGCCCTTTCGACCGTATTGCGACAGCCAATCGCTATTGTCGGGAGCGGTCGAACCGATGCGGGGGTTCATGCTCGTGAGCAATTTGCTCATTTTGAAACCGAAGCTCCGTTGCCTTCACATTTGCTTCGTTCCTTGAACAGCCTGATTCCGCCCGATATAGCCGTATACGACTGCTTCCCGGTGCGAGCCGACGACCATGCTCGTTATACGGCTACCTCCCGCTATTATCAATATCAGATTATCCGACGGAAAGATCCATTTCAGGAAGGGCTGGCTTATGTGTTTACACCGTCACTGGCTGTAGACCAAATGAACGAAGCTGCGTCCATCCTGGTGAATCATACGGATTTCGAAAGTTTTAGCAAAGTGAAAACCGATGTCAGGACGTTCAACTGTCTGATCGACTGGGCCTATTGGGAGCAAAAATCAAACGAAGATTTAGTGTTTCACATTCGGGCCAATCGATTCCTGCATGGTATGGTACGGGCTATTGTCGGCACGCTCCTGGCCGTAGGGCAGGAGCGACTTAGTGTGGCCGATTTTGAGACGATCATCCAGGCCCGCGATCGCAGACGGGCTGGGCGTGCTGCTCCTGCCGAGGGGCTGGCGTTGGTACAGGTTGGGTATCCTGAGGAAGTATTTAGTAAAAAAGGAGTGAGTAGTTAGGAGCGAGGAGGTAGCCTGGCCGACGTAAAGTATTGTGTTGTGCCAGCTTTTCACGCTTTCACTGTTTTTAGATATATTGAAGCAAAAACAAAATCTTTTGAGAATAGGAACCATCATATTAGCGGCTGGTGATTCGTCTCGTATGGGGGGCGAACCTAAGCAATTGCTGCTCTACAAAGGGCAGACCCTTATTCGACGGGTTACAGAAAGTGCTCTAGCCCTGCAACGCGGGCCCGTTGTGGTCGTACTTGGGGCCAATCGCGAACAGATCATACCGGAACTGGCAGGCTTACCGATCACCGTTATCGACAACCCGGGCTGGTCGACAGGGCAGGCATCGTCACTCAAAACGGGATTAGCGGCCCTCTATCTGACCCACAAGGATATGGACGGTGTGTTGGTTTTGCATACCGATCAACCCCTGGTATCGCTGGGGCTACTCCTGCACATGCTTGACATCCGTAGCGAATCGGGCAAAGGGATTATCGCCTGCCGATACGGTACACAGATTGGCGTGCCCGCCATCTTTAATCGCGACTATATAACCGAACTGCTGCAGATGGATGGGGATAAAAGCCTGCAATGGGTTATTGTTCGCCACCGCAACGATTGCGCCGAAGTGCCCTTTGAAGCGGGTTCCATCGACCTGAATACCAAACGGGATGTGGAGCAGTTTCAACAGGCTCATATGCAGGCCCAATAAATTTGATCGACCCAAAGACAGGTAAGGTATACAGCGATTTATCGATATATTGCTGGTCTATCACCGTTTTTTGTGACCCTGCGTTAATACCCTATGCAAAAACTCACGACGGCTCATGAGCTGCAAACACGCCTTTCGGCAGTTTTGCAAACTGTAGAACAGGAATTTGCTTCGATGTCAGACCAGCAGCTTCGCTGGAAACCCGCGCCCGAACGCTGGAGTATTATTGAGTGCCTGCAGCATCTGAACCTGGCCGAACGATTCTACATTCGAAACATACAGCATAAAGTGGACAAACTGGGATTGGTTCAAACGACGCCAACTGACCAGACCCTGCAAAGCGACTGGGTGGGAAAGGCGTTGTTGTTTGCGGTGGACCCTCAGGTAAAACTAAAGCTGCCTGCCCCCGGTATGGTTCGACCCCGATCGGCTGCCGATTTAATTCCGGCTGATGTAATCGGGCAATTTATGAACTTACAAACTCTGCTGCGAGACCTGTTAGCGAAAGCTGTATACCTCGACTGGAATCGGGATAAAGTCATGACCTTATTTGGGAACTGGCTCAAAATCCGGTTGGGGGATGCGTTTCTGATGTTGCTGGCTCATACCGAACGGCATCTGAAACAAGCCCTGCGAGTTAAAGCAGAAATGGGTACTTTTGCTCAGTCTAAATGAAAACTGTTTATGAGCCTGAAAGAACAAGTATCTTCTCAGTTGAATCAACTGTCAGAAGCAGAACTGGCAAAGGTTTCACAGTATATCATAGAATTAAAGGGACAGTTGCCTCCACGGCGTGTTAAGAATGACGCGTATTTGGATGTGCGGAAAGCATTTAAAGATGTTAGCGGTTCTATGAGTCAGTTTATTATTGATGAACGTGAAGATCGATTATGATTTATTTCTTTGATTCGTCGGCATTAGTAAAATATTATACAAATGAAAAAGGCAGTGAACAGGTAACCGCAATTATTCAGGACCCTGATACCTACCTGTTTATTTCGCAATTGGCTTGTATTGAAATCAAGAGTTCTCTAGCCACTAAATGCCGAACAAATCAAATCAACCTTCAGGAATGGCAAAGTGCTATGCAGGCATTTGAGCAATCATTAACTAATTTCTATATCGAACCAATTAGTGAAGCAATTTGTCGGTCCGCCGAGCAGTTGATTCAGACATTTGCTGTACGATATGCATTACGAACATTAGATGCCATTCAATTAGCAACGTTTCGACAACTTCCATATTCAACCGTGATTTTGGCTAGTGCTGATGAACGCTTAAATGGTTTGGCTCGTGAATTGGCATACATAACCTGGAACCCAAATGCCCTGTAAGTTAGCGTATAACCTATGATTTGAATGAAACACTATTTGACCCAAGACCCCTGGAACATCGTTGAAGAAAGTTTTCACCGCGACTATAACGAAATTACCGAAAGCCTGATGTCGATCGGTAATGGCCGATTAGGTCAGCGGGGAAATTTTGAGGAAAAATTTACCGGAAAGACCCTGCAGGGTAACTACGTGGCGGGGGTCTATTACCCCGACAAAACCCGTGTAGGCTGGTGGAAAAACGGTTACCCCGAATACTTTGCCAAAGTTCTGAACGCAGCCAACTGGATTGGTATCGACATCGATATTGAGTACGAAACCCTCGATCTGGCCCATTGTGAGGTTCGCGATTTTCGTCGGGTGTTGAACATGCAGGAAGGCTTCCTGGAGCGTTCGTTTATCGCCCGGCTCAAAAGTGGCAAAGAAGTGCAGGTCGTAGCCAAACGGTTCTGTTCAATTGTTGATGATGAATCAGGGGCCATTCGGTATGCCCTGAAACCCCTGAACTTCGACGCCAAAATCACGATAACCCCCTACATCGATGGCGACATCCGGAATCGTGATGCCAACTACGACGAGACCTTCTGGGATGAAGTTCGTAAGGAAACCGGGTATGGTGAAGCATACATCGAATTACGGACCCGTAAAACAGGCTTTCACGTGGCTACGGGTATGTGCGTGGAGATTGAGCAGGATGGCGTACGGGTCGATTATCAGTCGCAGCCGATCAAGTATGAGAAATATGTAGCCAACCGCATTACACTCGACTGTCGGCAGGGGCAGGAAACGGTTATTTATAAATACGGAGTCAACCTCTCGTCGCTGAACTATGATTCGGATACCATCATCAAAGATGCCCGGCTGTATATCCAGCGGATCACGCGTAAGGGCTTCGATAAAATGCTGTTTGAGCAGAAGCAGGCCTGGGCCGATAAGTGGAAAATGGCGGATATCGTAATCGAGGGCGACATTGCGGCTCAGCAGGGTATCCGGTTCAACATCTTTCAGTTGAATCAGACGTACACCGGCGAAGACGAGCGGCTCAACATTGGCCCGAAAGGCTTTACGGGCGAAAAATATGGTGGTTCAACCTATTGGGATACAGAAGCCTATTGTTTACCCTTCTACCTGGCTACGGCCGATCAGAAAGTGGCCAGAAACCTGTTGATTTATCGGTATAAACAATTAGGTAAAGCCATCGAAAATGCGCAGAAACTAGGGTTCCGGGCCGGAGCGGCCCTGTATCCGATGGTGACCATGAATGGTGAAGAGTGCCATAACGAATGGGAGATTACGTTTGAAGAAATACACCGGAATGGGGCCATTGCCTATGCCATTTACGATTATGTGCGGTATACAGGCGATGACCAGTATCTGGTCGATTATGGGCTGGAAGTCCTGATTGCCATCAGTCGGTTCTGGAGCCAGCGGGTCAACTGGTCGAAGGCCAAAGAAAAGTACGTGATGCTGGGTGTAACAGGCCCAAATGAGTACGAAAACAACGTCAATAACAACTGGTATACCAACTACATTGCCGCCTGGACCCTCCGGTACACCTCCGAATCGGTGGCGAAGGTAAAAGAACTGGATTCGGTAAAATACGCTGAACTGATCGACCGGATTCATTTCCGCGAAGAGAAAGAGCTGGCCACGGCCCGGCAGATCATCGACAAAATGTACCTGCCATCTGATGAATCGCTCGGGGTATTTTTGCAGCAGGAAGGGTTTCTGGATAAAGACCTCATGCCCGTGACGGATATTCCGAAAGGGCAGCGACCCATCAACCAGAACTGGTCGTGGGATCGGATTCTGCGGTCCTGTTTCATCAAGCAGGCCGATGTACTACAGGGGATTTACTTCTTTGAAGATGAGTTCGACACCGATACGCTCCGGCGTAACTTCGCGTTTTACGAGCCCATGACGGTCCACGAATCGTCGCTCTCGCCCTGCGTACACAGCATTTTAGCGTCGAAGCTGGGGCTGAAAGAAAAAGCGTATGAAATGTATCTGCGTACCGCCCGGCTCGATCTGGACGATTACAACAATGATACCGAAGATGGGTGCCACATCACCAGTATGGCTGGTACCTGGCTGGCCGTGGTGAAAGGCTTCGGTGGGCTGCGGGTCGAAAATCAGCAATTGGTATTGAACCCGTATTGCCCCGATAACTGGGCTGGCTTCTCGTTTAAGATTCGATTCCGTGATGCCCTGCTGGCGGTAACGACTACGCAGGCCGATGTTACGGTACATAATTTTTCTGCGGGGCCAATAACCCTATGTCTGCTTGGAAAAGAGGTTGTCATAAACCCAGAGAGCAAAAAAACAGTTGGCAATAAAGTAAGCGCTTGAGCAACTGATAAGGGATAATTCATACTCGAAAATGGGTTTTCTGAGCTGTTCGGCTACAGGAAGCCCATTTTTTTTAGTGCCGTTCAAATGATGAAATACTTGGCGTTCATGGGTTCGGGGTTTACTAAATTTGCCGAATGTTTTAACAGGAGCCGAATGCAGGTTCATCCCCACTTTATGACGCTTCATAAGCCGGATGGTCCGGTTCATCCGGAAAAAGATTGACGCATTTTACCGAAAATGGCCATTTTAAGCACTTTTACCTAACTGAGATCGTACTTCATGACATTTACCACCTGGAATCTGCTGTTTACGGGTATGGTCAGCTCGATTTTAATGCTGAACATCGTACAGTGGGGCATTTACCGTGAGCGTCTCTATGGCCTTTACACGCTGTATATGCTGGCCTGGTTGGTGTATTTTAGTTTGCGGGTGGCCGAGATTTACCATTACGTGTCGAATAGCACCTGGTACTTTGTTCGGGTTGCTGCGCCCATGTTTGCCTATTTTGTCTATTTCGATTTTGCGAACGCGCTCATTCAGATACGCGACCGATTGCCGAGTCTGTTTCGATGGTTTACAGCCGCAAAGGGCCTCATCCTGGCTTATGTAGTGTTGATGGGGTTGCTTTGCTTTGTTGCTGATGCGTGGTATCCGACCCTGTATGATACTGCCCACACGGTGATGCGGCTATTTATGATCGGGCTGGCGGGGTATGGGGTCTGGCGGATCAGCCAGTTGAATGGCGTAGTACCAAAGTATGTAGCGTTGGGATCAGGATTCATTCTGGCTGGTGGAGCGGCTTCGATGCTACTGACAGCAATAGGTATGCAAATGAAAACCCCCGATTCGTTTCTGGATGCGCCACTAACCTATTTCGAGTTTGGTATACTGGCCGAGTTGATCTGTTTTACCCTGATCTTAGGGTATCGGCAGCGAAGGGCAGCCATAAAAAGTGCCATTGTGGAGCAGCGGTTGGCCCGGGAACGGGAACAATTACAACGACAACGGCTTGAATCGGAGCTGATAACCGAGAAACTCCAGCAGCAAATGTCGGCCGTACAGATGATGGCCCTGCAATCGCAGCTTAATCCACATTTCTTGTTCAACAGCCTAAACACGTTGTCGTCGTTGATTGCCGATGATCCGCAACAGGCCGAACGATTTGTCGACGAAATGTCGAGTGTATATCGGTATCTGTTGCGCAATAATGGGAGCGAATTGACAACCCTTCAGACCGAGCTGGGCTTTGTGGAGTCATATTATCACCTACTCAAGACCCGCTATGGCGCTGGCATAAACCTGTTTAAAACCGTAGATGAGCAGTTTTTGCAGTATAAGCTTCCGCCCCTGACCCTTCAGTTGCTGCTCGAAAATGCGGTAAAACATAACATCGTTTCAGCCGATCGCCCCTTGTTAATTCATTTATCGACCAACCCCGACGGCTGGTTAAAGGTAAGCAATACACTCCAGCGAAAATCGGCTAATCGGGTCAATTCAACGCAGAAAGGGCTATTGAACATTCTCTCGAAATACCAGCTTCTGGGTCAGATGACCCCAACCGTTGAGGAAACGTCAACCGATTTTGTCGTTGCACTCCCGCTGATCAAGTGATCGAACGATGCCGTGGAGTAGATAGTGCGCGCTGAAGGATTACCACAATGACTTATTCGGGATTTTCGCTTTCGCCTGTAAACGGTTTGCTTTTCTGTACCAGCTATTCAGACAAGATTGCCAGCTACTAAATGGGGCTGGATGATACCGGTATTGCCCACCTAGCTTTGCTGCTGACAAACACAACGACCAATGAATGAATTTTTTTCGCCCGATCAGCGCTATAAAGTAAGTTTGGCCAGTAACGAAATACGAATGAGCCACTGGATCGATCAACCTTACCTGATACGGGTGAGCGACAACGTAACCTTGTTTAGTCTCGACTCGCTTTGGTCGGGCGATGATGTGAAATGGATTAACCCTTCGACCGTTACGATGCACCTTCGGCTCTATCCGGGTTTACTGTCCTGTGAAGTAACCCTGGATGCTGAGACAAATCAGGGTTGGGTAAAGGGCCAGCCAGGTGCCATGATCGGTACATTGCCCGAGGTTCGGCAATGGATCAATAATCTGAAAAATCCATCCAGACTATATCGGTAACGAATGATAGAACACGAATTGTCAGGATTAACACAGATCTTTATCAATGGTAAAAACCCGTGTTCTATAAATAATTGCATAGCTACGCCAAATGGGTAAACGGAAACGTTTTTTGGTAAACAGATATAGCCTGGTAGCGGTAAGTTTAGCCCTGTTTTCCTGCCAGCCAACCGATTCCCCAAAACAGCTTACCACCGCGTTTTATCACTGGAAGTCAACCTATAACCCTGACCCCTCAGAGCTGGAACTATGCAGGGATGCGCAGGTTAAAAAGGTATATCTGCACCTGTTCGATGTGGATTGGGAGGTGAAAACCCAACAGGCTATTCCTAAGGCATTGGTTCGATTTCGGCAAAAGCCGATTGGGACCATTGTGCCAGTCGTGTTCATTACCAATCGTACCTTACTGAATCAATCGTCGGCAGGATTACCGGAACTGGCTACGCATATTGCCGAAACCATCCGGCGAATCGGTCAGCAGCAAGGGATTACGTTTCGGGAGGTGCAGTTCGACTGCGACTGGAGTACGCGCACCCGCGATCGCTATTTCCGCCTACTGAATCTGTTGACAACTCAGCTTCGCTGTCCGATTTCGGCTACCATTCGCCTGCATCAGATCAAATACACGGACCAGACGGGTATACCGCCTGTAAGCCGGGGCATGCTCATGCTCTACAATGTGGCCGACTGGAAACGGGCGGATACCCGAAACTCCATCTATGATGCCGATGTGGCAAACCAGTACCTATCGTTCGTAAAGGCCTACCCCTTACCCCTCGATCTGGTACTCCCGTTGTTTCGCTGGACCGTCGTGTATCGAAACGGGCGCTTTCTGACGTTTTTAAATAACGTGGATCGGCAGATGCTGGTAAACCGCCCGTTCCTGTCGACACAGCCCGATCGCTCCCGTTTTGTAGCCAATCGCGATACATCCGATTTTGGGTTTTCTATCCGCCGGGGTGACCAGTTTCGAACCGAGTCTGTGTCCCCCGAAGTCCTGTTGGCAGAAAAAGAGCGGGTTCTTCGGCAGATTAGAAACCCGTCCGTTACTTTTGCTTTATACCACCTCGATTCTACCGTTTTAGCGGCTTATTCTCGTGAAACCATCCAAACCCTCCTCCGTCCGATTCCGTAAAATTGCCCTTTCTGTAGCTGTACTACTGGGGTTTGCCTGTGGCCCCTCGTTCGATCCAAACGAGTTTATGAGTTTTTTTCAACCCGAATCGGCTACGATGTTACCGAGCGATCGGGGATTTGTTTTTTCTCCCCAACTCTATGCCGATAACGAATGGGGTACGTATGAAGACTCCCTCGTGATCGATGACAATGTGCGGGCCTGGGTTGCGTATGCCGGAGGGAAGCTGGCCGAAACCGAAGTCAGCAAGGCACTTTACAATGAAGAGCCTGAAGCCGTTTCGAAGTTGACATCAGCCCTGGAAAAGTCTAAAGCGCCTGCCGTATCGTACCTGAAATTCGCCTGGTCGGCCGATGATGGACAGGCCAACCCCTGGTCAACTGATGCTGCCCCTATTGACAGTGCACGACTACCACAGCTTTTAGAGGAAGCAAAAACAGCTTACAAAACCACGAACGATGATTTTTTGAAGGAACGGTATGCGTTTCAGGCGGTAAAACTAGCGTGCGAACTAGCCAATTATAAACAGGCAGCCCAGTTGTACGATCAGCTTGTAAAGCCTTTGCCTACGAAAACGTTCATGAGCGACTGGGCGCTCTGCCGACGGGCGGGAGCGACACTGGCGTTGGGCGATACGTCGCAGGCAATTTATGAGTTTGCGCAGGTGTTCGATCGGTGCCCGTCGCGACGGAGAGCTGCCGAAACGAGCCTGCGAAAATATGGAATCAAGTTTCGTGACGATGCCTTGCAATACGCCAAAACGGATAGGGAGCGAGCAGCCGTTTATGCGCTATGTGCCATTCAGCCGGGGCAGGATGCACTGGAACTACTAAAGGCGCTGGTACACCTGGCACCTAAAAATCCGCTGGTCGAGCTGGTCATGGCGCGGGAAATAAACCGGAATGAGTATTATTTCTTCATGGATGGGCCGGAGTATATGCATAGTACCTCTAGTTCCGAACCTGATTCGGTTGGATTCGTAGGCCGGCGGGCCGAGTCGGTTTCGTATTTCGATAAACTTCGGGCATTTGCGCTTGAAGCGGCCGAGAACAAGGCACTAGGCGATGGAGCCTTCTGGTACACAGCGGCTGCCTATCTGGACTATATCGGGAAAGACTATAAAGCCGCGCAAACGCATCTGGATCAGGCCACTCAGTTCCCAACCAGCAATCCGAATCTGAAAAAGCAGATTGCCTTACAGCGTATGCTGCTACTGGCTGCCCAAACCTCTTCCATGACCCCCGAGATCGAGAACCAGTTGATTGGCTATCTGGAAGCGTTTGATACTACCCAGAGCTTTCGACTGAACAACGCGTTTGTGGCGACCTGCAAACAATTTGCGTCCATATATCAGCAGAAAGTAGACGCTAAACGTGGGTGGTTCGCCAGTTGTACGCGCTCAAAAACACCCGAGGTTGACGGCCCGAGCCAGGCAAAAGCGTATTTACTGACCATGCTGACGACAAAGGGGAACGGTGATTTTTCGAGTATTGCTGACCCGATTGCTATTGAAGATTCGGTTCCGTCGTCCACCGTTCGGCAGACACTTGCTTATATGAGTCAGACGAGCCAGACCGACTTCGACAAACGGCTGTTAAAACTCTCGGGCCTGACCAACGATCACCTGAATCTGCTCCTGGGTAGACGGCTGATGATGGAACATCAATATGCCGAAGCTGCCGACGCATTCACCAAAGTCGACCCCAAAACCTGGACGGACGATGCCTTCTCTACCTTCTTTACCCGCAACCCATTTGCTGTAAAAATGCCCCGTTTGCTGGCAAAGAACATAAACTTTCCCGCCGAGCCTGAAGACAATCCCTATACCCCTGTAACCTTTGCCCAACGTATGGCTGAACTGGAACAGCAGGCCAAAGCGGCTTCGGGCGATAAGGCGGCAGAATTGTATTATCAGTTAGGGTGCGGAGCCTGGAATATGAGCTGGTACGGCAATGCCTGGCTCGTGACAAAATCCTTCTGGAGCGCCGGAGAGCCTCCCGTTTACGATACGTCAACCAACCCCACAGAGAAGCAAAAGCGTTTCGATGAACTGATGCATACGGACTATTACACGACGACGACCGCCCGTACGTATTTCGAAAAGTCGGTGAAATCGGCTAAAACCCCCGCTCTGGCCGACCGCTCGGCGTATATGGCCGCCCGGTGTGAGGCCAATGCTTTTTCGTTGCAGAAGTCGATTGAGCAGATTCGAAATGGCTATGTATATGAGGAAGATTCAACCTTTGTGAAAAACATGCTGGGCCTACGCAAAACCAGATATGCTCAGTATTACAAAGACTTTTTTAACAATCACAGGCATGGTTCGTTCAATCAGGAGATGATTCGCGAATGTGCGATGTACCACGATTTTCTGTCGTTTGGTGAGGAGCTGGAAAAATAAGGTGGAGCTGGTTCAGCATGGGGCATCGGAAACCGACTAAATTGGTCATTTGCAGATGGGGGCCAAACAGAACGCTGGCGGAAACTTTAATGCAGTGGCGCCGATTTATGATTTCCTCGCCTTCCTTGTATTTGGAAGGAAGCTACAACAGGCGCAACTGACCTGGCTGAACCGAATTCCGACGGGGGCCACGGTGCTGCTCGTGGGGGGAGGTACGGGCTGGCTGCTTCAACAGCTATTGACGCGCTGCCAGCCGAAGCGCGTGGTATATCTGGAAACCTCATCTCAGATGCTTGCCCGTGCCAGTCAGCGTCTGTTGCGTCAGTCGGTCATTGGGACCGTCGAGTTTCGGCTGGGTGATGAAACCAGCCTGACCGATCAGGAGCCATTCGATGTGGTTCTGACGCCATTTGTATTGGACCTCTTTCCTGAATCTTTTTTGCAAAAGTCATTTGTGCCCCGACTCTACAGCGTGTTGAAACCGGGGGGCTTATGGCTGGTTACCGATTTTGTGCCTACAACGATCGGGTGGCAGCGGGCACTGCTTTGGACGATGATCCGGTTTTTTCGGCTAACGGCGGGTATTAAGATCCAACAGTTGGCCAACTGGCAACAGGTACTTGCCACCGCCAGCTTAACGGTGCGGGAGCAAAGAAGCCATCTGAAGGGAATGGTAGCTGCCGATGTTTGGGTCCGATAAGGCCCTTTTAGGCACTGCCTATAAGTTGTTAAAGAGTTTGGTTAAAGCCGGGATCGCATGGATGTCGTACCACTCGTCACCACCCAGGTTCAGCCACTGCCCGTCACGTTTTGGGCGTTTCAGCAGCGCGTCGTCAGGCGAAAAGTCATGGGCGTAGATCTTGCTCATGATTTGTTGGAGGGTTGTCCAGGGAAATGTTAGCGAACGCTCCCGTCGCTGATGCAGGCTGCGAATTGTCAGCTGTCGTTCGGCAAAAGAGCCCGTCAGATACAGTTCTGTATCGCCCTGGCGGCTGTCGAGGTTCAGGTAAATCAGTTCGAACGGGCGTTCCCGGCCCGTGATTTCATAAGTGGCCTGCATCAATTCCTGAACCAGATAGTGCCAATCGTCGATGTTGCTGGGCTGGCCTTGCTGCTTGCCGTTGGCTTCGATGGTCATGTTCCAGAAATCGTCATCTTCCTCCAGCGAATCCTCTTCCAGCGGCTGCAATTCAGTCTTTCGGATCAGGGCTGTCAGCGTATCCAGCCAGGTTTTGGGCAACTGACCTTTCCAGCTAAAGTCGTCATCACGGGTAAAACCTTCTGCCTGTAGTTCATCATCATCAATATCATCGCGGTCGGGATACGTGATTACGAGTTCAATCTGTAGGGCAGTTGAGCCAACCGGTCGGGCACTGAGCGTATAAAAATAGGCATACGGAGCCGGTAGCGAACGAGCAGTTTGATAACGAATCTGGAGGTGTTTAAACATAGATGTTGATCGAAAACCAGCCCTTAGGAGGGTGATTGTTCAAAATAATTGGCAACGGTTGCCCGACGGTCAATTTTGCCGGTTGGCGTTTCGGCAAAATTAGGGACAATAATGACATCTTTGGGAACCGCGTATCGACCAATCTGCTGGCGGATTTCGCCCTGAGCAGCTTCCCAGGCTTTTGAAAACAGGTCGGGCAGCACGAGGTTGTCATGTTCAATCAGGGCTACTACGCGCTGTCCGAGGTGGTCATCGGGCAGCCCTGCCACGATGATCCGATAGGCCAGACCATAGTTGGTTAGGGCTTGGCTGATTCGCTTCTCCACCAATTCTGGTTGGATTTTTACCCCCCCCGAATTGATGATGGTATCGGCCCGGCCCAGCAAGCGAAAATGCAGCTTATCCAGTAGGTCAACCACGTCGTTGGTTTGTATCTGCTCAAAATTGGTGGCAGCCGACGTAATGTGCAGACAGCTTCGTTCGTCGGTGCCCAGGGTTACCCCGTCCAGAGCCTGGAATACATCGGATGCACTGGGCCCATTCAGTCGGCGGAGGGCGATGTGCGAAACCGTCTCGGTCATGCCGTAGGTAGCGAAAACGGGGGCGGTGATCACTTGCAAAGACTTTTCCAGGGCAGGGCTAGTAGCTGCACCGCCCACCAGTATGGCTTTCATACCATTTAGAACAGGAAGCTTCTCGGGTGATTTTTCCAGGATGGTCTGAAGTTGCAGGGGAACCAAGGCCGTGAAGGCAAAGTGGGTTGTTGGATCTACGTGTTCAAGTGGGTTGCTGGTTGGCTCTATGATGGTCATGGGTAAGCCAAGTTCCAGCCCCCGGATGAGCATCATGATACCAGCTACGTACCGGATATTCAGGCAAACCAATGCCGAATCGCCTGTCTGCAAACCTAGTGTTTGTCCGGTAAGGTGAGCGCTGGCCTGCATCTGCGCCCGGGTTAGTCGAATGGGTTTAGGGGTTCCGGTCGAGCCTGACGTATTGAGCACAAACTCCGATTGTCCATCTTGCCAGGCTTTGCAAAAATCCAGCGCTTCTGATTCATAGGAGGTTTTAGGCTGGGGCCATTGCCCAGGTGAGGGAATGTAGAGCATACCGATGGATCAGGAATTGAAACGTTGAGATGAATAGGTAGTAGGGGTATCTGGACGAGTGGCTGACAAACGCCGTTCGGCAAAGAAACCAGCCGCAATTCCTACGGCATAACAGATTAAATCACTCCAGAGAAAACCAAAGCCTAAAACCAGGCCACCCAGCCGTGTGGATCGAACTTGATCGATCCAGGGAGCATGATACAATTGACTTCGTTCAACAGAAACGGCAAAAAGAAAAGCCATCAGCGCAATCGAGGTTGTCGATTTTCGACGGAAAATGAATCCAAACCCCAGAAAGACCATCAGGGCCCATAGGGCATCCCCTACATAATTCCTGACAAAAGCGTTATGGCTCTGAAGCGACCTCGATGCCAGCCCCAATCCTACTACACTCACCAGTAGCAGTCCATACCAAACTCGATTGCGCACGGGTTTATGGTCGCTTAATTATGGATTCGAATGGTTCCTGCTGTAAGATTGGGTTCCACAATATACTGTGTAAGTGGAACGACTGCCGGTCCGGCGATTACATCGCCATTTGTGGCGAAGCGGGAGAGGTGGAGCGGGCAATAGAACTGGTTCTCAACGGATTTGTAGACAAGCTGGGTGTTCTGATGGGTACAGTTGGCCGATACCGCTACATACTGCCCATCTTTGGTTTGCGCTACGATTACCCCATTGCTGATCACATAGCCTCCCTTTATTTTCAGATTGTCGTTGGCTCGGTCATCCAGCTTAAGGGTAAAGTCAACTTTCTGGCTGGGCGTAGGTGGGGGAGTTCCGTTCACCTGATCACTACAACCAATCATACAGCGCTTAAGTACAATGGCACCAATACTGATTCCGACTAGTCGAAAGAATTCCTGACGGTGCATTGTTGGCTGATCTGAAGGCAAAAACGTAGTATCCATAATAGTTTTGGTGTACTTTTGTGGCATTATACCGGAATCATCGGTGTAAATATGCGTTATTTTTTGTCATTCAACGACAGCAAACAAAGACGTTTGCCGGGCGGTTACCCAATTAACAAATATGGAAGAAGCGAAAGTTTTTATTAATCCGATTTCACCAGATAAAGTTGCTGAATCGCCTGGGTTACTGGCCTACGCACACTCGGTCGGCGGAGCTATTATTCGCCCCGAAGACAAAGGGAAAATTACTGGGCGGGCTGTAGCGGCTATGCGCGAGCAAACCGATATGCAGCTCAGCCAACTGTACAGGCAGATGCAGTTACTGGCCGAGCAGGCTACGGCGATTCGGAACCGGGTCGAAATATCAGAACGGATATATGCCGCCCAAATGAGTTTTGAGCCTGTGGTAGGGCATACCTATTACTTCTACCAACGTAAAAATGGCACGGACCTTCTTTCGATGGTGGCGCCAAACGAATGGGGCCGCAAGTTTCCGTTTGAGCGTTGCCTGGCCACGGTCCGCATGATGGCCGATCATACCTGGGATGTGCAGTATCACGAAGTTTCATTTAATGAGTGAAAGAGTGAAAGAGCGAAAGAGTGCTAGTGCGGAATTCCGGCTTTATTTTCTCTCTCGCTCTTTCACTCTTTCACTCTTTCACTCTTAATTTATGACGAGTAACTACCCTTGGGAACCCATTAAAGAATACAGGGAAATCCTGTTCAGCTATTACGACGGGATTGCTAAAATCAGTATCAACCGCCCACATAAGCGCAACGCCTTCACGCCACTGACCGTTAAGGAAATGTCGGAAGCTATGGAGATAGCCCGGCAGGATGAACGGGTTGGGGTCATTATTTTAACAGGTGAAGGGGGAGAAGCTTTCTGTTCAGGGGGCGATCAGTCGGTACGTGGGCATGGTGGCTATGTTGGTGAAGATAAAGTGCCACGCCTGAACGTACTCGATTTGCAAATGCAAATCCGACGGATTCCGAAGCCGGTCATTGCCATGGTAGCCGGTTATGCAATTGGGGGCGGGCATGTGCTGCACGTTATCTGCGATTTGTCGATTGCTGCCGAAAATGCCCGCTTTGGACAGACTGGCCCCAAGGTCGGTTCGTTCGATGGCGGATTTGGGGCCTCGTTCCTGGCGCGCGTGGTTGGCCAGAAAAAGGCCCGCGAAATCTGGTATTTGTGCGATCAGTACGATGCACAGGAAGCGCTGGAAATGGGCCTGGTCAATAAAGTAGTGCCCCTTGAGCAACTGGAGGAAGTGACTATAAGCTGGTGCCGGAAAATTCTTGAAAAAAGTCCTATTGCCATTCGTATGCTGAAAGCGTCGTTCAATGCCGAACTCGACGGGCAGGCGGGTATACAACAGTTGGCCGGGGATGCTACACTGCTCTATTATTTGTCGGAAGAAGCCAAAGAAGGGAAAGACGCGTTTCTGGAGAAGCGCAAACCGGATTTCAGTAAGTTTCCAAAATTCCCATAAACGGAAAAGGTTTGCGCCCTACGGTTTACAATAAACGCATACGGTCCAGTTGGGCTGTTGAAAACCGCAGGGCGCAAACCAATCAGTTACTTTCTGGCTAATAATCCGTCTCTGATATGGTCGATCACTAAGAATGTCATAGCTTTGGCGTAAAATTTAAATTTTATCCGGGACATTCAGGGGCCACTTTAGTTATGTATGAATAGCTTATGATTCATACTTTGGAAATCTCAACTTATGACAACATCATCTCTACCCAAAAGTGACCCGAGTCGAGTAGTGTATTTAGTAGACGATGATGAAGAGGATACCATTCTGTTTGAGATGGCTATCCATGAAATTATTCCCAACTGTCGATTACGTATTTTCTACAATGGCCTGATTCTTCTGGAGGTTCTGGCCGATCCGGCAGCCAAACCCCATTTGATTTTTCTGGATATGCATATGCCGTATCCCGATGGGCTGGAAATCCTGATGAACCTCAAAATAAATCGGCAATGGGCTGATATTCCGGTTATTATGCTTACCGGTGTAGAAGATGTCGATAAAATATCACTGGCCTATCAATTAGGTGCTCAATCGGTTATTGTAAAGCCGTCTACCCATAGTCAGTTACTGGACGTTGTTATCAGTATTCGGGAGTACTGGTTTAAGACAGTTCGCCTTCCGGGTCAGGCTTAAAGGGGATTACGTGCTGTTCGATATGTTCGAGGGATTTCAGATAATCCTTAAGTTCCTGCTCACTACCGAATAGCTTGGGCTCTTTTACGGGCAGTTTCAATTTCAACGGCATTTTGACCAGGTCTTCATATTGGCCAATTGGCTTCAGTTCATACACGGCAGTAGCTACTTTCAATTCGTAGACATCTACCGGTTGATCGATTACACTCATTTCTTCCAGACGGCCATCAAAGAAAATGCGTTCAATCTGAGCCTCGAAATACGGGTAGGTAGGGCCTTTCTCATCCTGACGTCGTTGGCCGTGTTCCTGATTGACATAAACAACAGCACCAACTTTGAAAGGAAGCTCAATGGGCGTAAAGGTAATCGTCATAACGGTAAGAAATTGGAGGTTTCAAGATGGCTATCGTGTGTGCGACGGTCAAAGATAGAGTATAAGACATATATGCTTCAGTGAATGAATGAATAATTATATGCGTTTTGTGAAATTGTTAATCTGATACAGGTAGCGTAATTGTAAACTCGGTAAACTGTCCGTATGTGGTAGACATAGTTAATGTTCCACCATACCCTTTGGTAATGATATCGTAGCTTAGAGATAAGCCTAGCCCAGTACCCACGCCGTTAGGTTTGGTTGTGAAAAAAGGTTGGTATATTTTATCCCGAACCGATTCCGGTATACCTGTGCCGTTGTCCCGGATCGATAGCATCATTTGGTGGCCCCTCCAGGCTGAATGCACCCGTAACTCCGGTTTATACCCAGTTGGGCTCAACGCAAGTTTTTGCTGAAGAGCATAAAAGGCGTTGTTGTAAAGATTGCTCAAAACCCGGCTAATTTCCTGTTGTACCACATTGATCGGCCTTAAGGTAGCGTCAAAATCGGTAGAGATTGAAACTTCGAATGGAGAATCGTTGCGTTGGAAGGTATGGTAGGCCAGCCGTAATTGTTCTTCCGCCAGGTTATTCAAATCGGTTGGCTCTTTGTGGCCGGTAACCTTTCGGCTGTGTTCGAGCATGCCTTTTACAATCGCTGAGGCCCGCCCGCCATGTTGGGTGATTTTTTGGAGATTCTGTTTCAAATCGGCTAATAATTCAGCTTGCAGTGCATCGACTTGGGCGGCTTCCTGCTGAACCTCCACCAACTCATCAATCAATTCTGCCGATACTTCCGAAAAATTGTTTACAAAATTTAAGGGATTCTGGATCTCGTGGGCGATACCTGCCGTTAGTTCGCCTAGGGCTGCCATCTTTTCCGATTGAATGAGTTGGTTTTGAGTCATCTTTAGTTCACTCAGCGTACTCTGAAGGGCTTCTTTCTGATCGTGCAATTGCCGATTTGTCCGCATTCGGAGCCGGTTTGAACGGATGAGCGTAATCGAAAAGGCGAGCAACACGAACGCCAGGCCAACCAGAACAAACACGAGCTGGCGTTGCTGTCGGGCATCCTGTTCGCGAAGTTTACGTTCGGCAACCAACAGCTTTATCTGAGCTTCTTTCTTTTGACTGGCTTGCCGAAATTGAATAGCAGCCAGTTGACGAGCCGTTACTTCGGCAGCCAGACTGTCTTTGTAAGCCGTATACTGGACATAGTAATTATAGGCCTTCGCAAAATCACCCCGTTGCGCAAACCTCTGGCTCATTTCTTGGCTCGAATCCCGGATTTTCTTTTTTGCGGTTAACTTAATCAGCTCGGATGCAGGTTGTCCGCTTTGCTGAACCAAGCTATCGAGCCAACGCTCTGTGAAATGTATGGGAACGGGTATGGTAAACTGGGCAGATTTTTCGGGAGTAAATCGTTGGTAAGACAGATTGGGGCGAACCGCCTGAAATGGGCCATTTAGTAAGACCTCGCTGTTAGACTGAGAGAATCGCCCTCTGGGCGTACTTCCGTTAAACCGGGTATTAACAGTTGCCTGATTCATACTGGTACTTAAAGCACGTAGAACAGGTAATAAACGGTTGCTGTTATCGCGCTTCATCAGATCGCCTACCGTTGACATAGCCCAGCTCACCGCTCTAAAGTCAGATAATTGGGTCGCCATGTCTACCGCTTTTGTCAGGGCCGTATTGGCCTCCTGAGTTTGGTTAATCTCTTGACTTTGAATACTACCAAGCTGACAAAGTGCCACAAGTTGGCTTGCCTGATCATTGAGTTGACGGGCCGTTTGTAGGAGGGAGTCGGCCGTGGATCGATTCAGTAATCGATTGTTTTGTTGCAGACTTTTTCGCAACCATTTAATCTGGGCAATCGAAGCGGGGGACGGGGGTAAGCTGTCCGTCCGACTTGCCTGCGCTACCCCATTGGGTACAGCCTGCAAAAAGATAGCCAGGACTAGCAATAAGTGGCCTATGAAATACCTGACTTGCATAACGACTTCCGGACAATAGTAAATTGGAATTGATCAACGAAAGATAGAAAAATCCTATACAAAGTATGGCTGGTGAACTATTTACAAAACCAGGTGTAAGTGAGGGCACACTATTAAATCTTAATGCAGCAGAAGATTGGCTTATAGAATAAGGTACCCTTCTAAAGTGATTTGGCCCCAGATGGGGCCAAATCACTTTAGAAAGATAAATCGAATTGCGTCTAGGAACGGGGTCGGCCACCGCCAGCAGGAGCTGCCTGTTGCTGACCGTCGTTGCCGCCACCGCCTTCTCCTTTTACATCATCGTTTTCGATCGATTTTTTCCGTTTGCTATCGACGAACTTCATCTTACCAATTTTGTAGCTGAAGGTCAACCGAACTCCGGCATTGTAAAAACTGCTGATGCTGGATTGGCTCAGGATGGATGAGCTTGATTCTGAACGAACCGTAAAGGGGTGGTTCAGGAAATTCTCAGCAACGAGGCCAATGCTTCCTTTTTTCTGGGCGATGTCTTTCCGGAAACCGATGTTATAGAAGGCAAACGAACCCTGATAGCCCTGTAGCTGAATACGGCGTCCCATCATGCCGCCACCACCCTGAAGGCCCCAGCCGTTGCCGATGGTGTAGGTGCCGAAGAGCCGTCCGCCCAGTACCCAGCCCGAATTGGAGGCTGCATAAATTGGGTTGGCGTTGTTGTTGGTCAGGTTAACATGCATCAGATCGAAGCCACCATTGAGCTGAACTTTCGAAGAGAGGTTGATATTACCAAAAACGTTCATGCCGTAGGTATCTTCGTAG
The DNA here is from genome assembly GCF_000374025.1 of Spirosoma panaciterrae DSM 21099. Taxonomy (GTDB): domain Bacteria; phylum Bacteroidota; class Bacteroidia; order Cytophagales; family Spirosomataceae; genus Spirosoma; species Spirosoma panaciterrae. The sequence goes on from NZ_KB893187.1 coordinate 120,677, forward strand.
CCGACATTCTGGTAATTAGTCCGAATAGCCGTTTGCGCCACATTGTTTACCAGTACCGTAGCCGTGTCGCGAACGCTGGTGATTTCGTTGTTGGTCCGGCGCACAAAGAGGGATGTGGTCAGATAAACGGCTTTCAGAGGCATCGACAGACTCAACTCAACATTGTCGGTCAGTTCGGGCGATAGGTATGGGTTCCCCTGGCTAATGTTGGTTGGGTTCGATGCGTTGATGTTCGGGTTCAGAAATTGAATACCCGGACGTTGAATCCGACGGTTATAGGCCAGTTTCAGGGTTTTGTTACCTTTCAGGCTTTTTGAAATATTGATGCTTGGTACCAAATTCCCATAGTTCGACAGCGAAATGGGTGTTCCCGTTTGCTCGGAACCAAATCGGGCATCGAGCAGGGTATATTCATACCGCGCACCAGCTTTCAGAGTGAATTTTTTAGGCAGTGCGGCTGTGAGCGAAGCATAGGCACCCAGAATCTGCTGTTGATAGTTCAGTGAATTATTTTGCCGGGTATTGTCTACCACATAATCGCCCGTTGCCCCCTGAGCAATGAAATAGGTGTAGTCGCTGTTGACCTGCCGAATAATCCCTTTGCCGCCAAATTCCAGCAGGGTTTTCTGGCTCAATGGGGTCTGGTAATCAATCTGTAAGGTCGATTCCTTGTTCTGGCTGGGGTTATCGTTCCGCTGCCGCGATAGGATGGTATGCATATCCGTTGCATTGAGCAGATCGGCCGTAAAATCATTCTGGCGGTTGTTCTGGCTATACAGGCCCAGAATGCTCAGTTCCTGCTGCGGTTTGTAGGTTTTGGTGTACGTGACGTTGGCGTCCAGGTTGCCGTTTATATCTTTCGTGGATACGTCTCGTAAATTCAGAACGGGGTTGCTTACTCCCGGCAAATAGGTGGTGGTCAGCAGGCCGTTTTGCGTCGAGGTTCCGTTGCGGGCCCCGTAGCGTACGCTAGCCGTTAGCGAGGTGTTTTTGTCAATGTCATAATCCCAGCCCAACTGATAGTTGCCAAACAGCCGTTGCGTAAGCGTATTCGCATTTTGAATCGTGACCTGATTCCCATTCGCGGTTTTGGTAGTCTGGGTGTTTTCAAATTCTCCTTTTACGTTGTACTCGGCCCGACCAAAGCCGCTAAGCGAAAAGCCCATTTTACCCGTACGGTAGTTGGCGTTCAGACCAAGGTTCGATCCCCGGTTGCCCACACCGCTATTTACGTCAAGCGTCAGGCCCTGCAAAGTCGTTTTCTTGGTCACAATGTTGATGATCCCCCCCGAACCTTCAGCATCGTACTTAGCCGATGGGCTGGTGATGACTTCTACACTCTTGATCATATCGGCCGGAATCTGCTTTAGCGCATCGGCTACACTGGAGGCCACAATCGTACTGGGTTTGTTGTTGATGAGCACCTGGATATTGCTGCTGCCCCGCAGGGTCAGGTTCCCGTCGAGGTCAACGGTCAGCATGGGCACTTTCCGCATCACATCCGACGCATCGCCCCCTTTGGTGGTTACGTCTTTTTCGGCGTTGTACACCAGGCGGTCTACCTTTTCCTCAATCATCGATGCCTGACCCGTTACCGTGGCTTCGGCCAGTGTGCGCACATCCGGGGGAAGATTTACAACCCCCACATTGATTTCGGAGCCTTTGGCAATCGTGATCGGAGCCGACAGTCGATTTTTATAGCCAATGAAGGAGTACTGAAGTTTGTAGGTACCGGGTGCCAGTTTGGAAAGCGTAAACTTCCCTTTTTCATCGGCGGTAGTTCCATCGATGGGCTTATTGGTTTGGGTATTGATCAGGGCAATGGTGGCGTATTCGACAGGCTTGTTGGTCGTAGAATCCATCAGGATGCCTGAAATCTTACCGTTTCCTTTGGGCTGGGTGTCGGTATCGGTTCCGGGGATGAATGTTTTTTCTTTTTTCTGGCCAAATCCATCCTGACTGCCAGGGCCGCCAAATCGGCCACCACCGGGGCCACCGCCACCAGGGCCAAATTGAGCAAAAGCTGTAGTGCTTATAAGCAGTAAAAGAAGTATTTTTTTCATGGTAGTACTCCGCTGTAGTGAGGTGCTTTTTTCGTGAGGGCGAAATTGCGACGCAGCGTAGTTGCCAGAAAATGAATGTTGCCGAATGCCCGATTTTAGGTGGTGGATCGGGGTTTTTGAGCTACAAGGATAAATACGATTGGTTTTAGGCAGGAAAACGAAATAAATGCGAAATTGTCAAAGTCTGTTATTGTAAGGCATTGACTGTCAGTCGTTATAAATAACAAATGCCGGAATCCTCCTAAGCGGTTCCGGCATTTGTTATTTATAAGTATATCTACTGAGTAGACTAATTCGAAGATGGGAGCGACCCATAGAAGAAATCGGCTCCGATCGACTACGTTCCTAATCGATTAATCGAAATAAGCGATTCCAGCGGATTTTGTGCCATGCGTCGGCCGGAACCGGATCAATCGACATCCAAACGAAAACAGCTTTGCCAATGATGTGGTCGGAAGGAACAAAGCCCCAATAGCGCGAATCTTCCGAATTGTGTCGGTTGTCGCCCATCATGAAATAATAGCCTTGCTTAAACGTATAGGACGTAATTGGCTGACCGTTGATGCGAATGGCTGAGGAGGTTACCTCTACTTTTTCATTGCCTTCATAGCGTTCAATAACTGGGCCATACAGGGCAATGGTTTTTTGGTTTATGGGAATGGTCATGCCCGCTTTAGGAATTTTGAGTGGCCCGAAATTGTCCTGATTCCACGCGAAGGCTGAACTGCCATAAATACCCGGTCCTGCCTGACCAGCAGGTTCGGTCATGGGTTCGATGCCTTTTACCCAGTCGAAATCGTGGAATTTGGCAATCCTATCCTTCGTGGTATTGACCCGGTAACCGACCAGTTTATACGTTTTCGTGGTGTCGTTGTATACGGCAAGCGGTTGCCAGTTGATGAACGGCCCTTCTGCTGATTTGAAATCGTTGACGATGTCGTATTTTCGAAAAAAGCGGTCATCAAGCTCTTCGGTCGTTTTGACAAAGTAGGTGGTTTGTGCCCGTTCGGGGGTGGGCATGACTTTCCCGTTTACGTACACCTGTTCCTGCCGAATTTCGATTACGTCGCCCGGTATCCCGATGCATCGCTTGATGAAATCGGTTTTCAGATCAGTCGGGTAGTCGGTCTCACCCGTTTTAGGAGGTGGGTAATTGAAAACGACTACATCCCCATTCTTTACGGTGGTAAAACCGGGTAATCGGTAGATAGGTAACTGAATCGCTTTGCTGAACGACGGAATGTCGGTACCCCATATTTTCTGATGGGTAAGGGGGACCTGCAAGGGCGTTTTGGGCGTCCGTACGCCATAATGAAGCTTACTGACGAATAAATAATCACCGACCATCAGATCACTTTCCATCGATGGAGTCGGTATGGCAAAGGCTTCAAAGGTGAGGAATCGGATCAGTGTGGCGGCAATGACCGCAAACAGGATGGAGTCGAGCCATTCCCGAAGGACTGACTTTTTGGGTTTAGGCGCTTTTGCTGTAGTCTCAGTTTTCTTGCCAAACATAGAAAGTGTATGAATTAGGGTAAATGACGACGGGTGCCTGTAATAAACGATTGAATGAGTTGCCGAATAATGAAAGATACGGACAAGTCGTAGGAGGTCGTAACTTTTTTTACATGGATGGCTAAATGGCAGGCTGACCGTTGAGAGCCGGAGAGTTATGGCTAATTTTCCGATGGATTTACCTTGAAAAATGACTGTACATAAACCTGTGTTTAGACCTTATCTCCTCATTGTGATGGCGCTGTTTAGGGCTTTTTCCACGAGCGCCCAGGTTAAGAAACAAATGACTAAATCGGTCGATCAACTCCGTAGTCAGATCGAGCAGATTGCGCGGGATGCCCAGGGCCGTGTAGGGGTTGCGGCTACGTTGCTGGAAACGGGCGAATCGGTCGGGTTTCACGAGATGGAGCAATTCCCGATGCAAAGTGTGTATAAGCTGCCCATCGGTATGGCTGTACTGCATCAGATTGATCAGAAAAAGCTGGCACTAACTCAGGTGGTTCATGTGACCCAGAGCGACTATATAGCTGACCGCCAGCATAGTCCCATACGAGATAAATTCCCTCAGGGCGTCGATATACCCCTTTCTGAACTGCTTCGGTATGCAATTTCAGAAAGTGATGGGTCGGCCAGTGATGTGTTGTTGCGGATGGTCGGTGGATCGCAGGTCGTGATGTCGTATCTGAAAACACTGAACGTGACGGAGATGATGGTTCTGAATACGGAGCTAGAAATTGGAAGCGATAATGCCGTCCAGTACCGAAACTGGGCAAAACCAGCCCAGGCTGCCAGCTTATTACGAGCGGTTCAGGAAGGCAGAGGGCTTTCCAAAACCAGCCATGCCTTCCTGCTTCATCTACTGACCGATACCCAAACGGGTCTTCAACGGCTAAAAGGATTACTACCTTCCGGGACTACAGTGGCGCATAAAACCGGAACTTCCTGGACAATCGACGGAATAACAGCCGCCACGAACGACGTAGGGATCATTACCTTACCCAATGGACGTCATATTGCCCTTGCCGTGTTCGTTTCCGATGCCAAAGCCGATGCGAAAACGCGTGAAGCCGTTATCGCCCGGATTGCCAAAGTTGCCTGGGATTACTGGCAATGATATTCAATGGAGTATATGATAATCCTATTTAAAGTCAGCCATTTCTCGACAAATGTCGGCCATGCTTTTAAGCTTGAATGAAGTATTTATTTCAAAAAGATTATCAGGTACATCAGTTTGCTTCAATGTCGTAGCCGTAAGTTGAATTAGCCATCCATATTCGCTAATAGGAAATTGCAAAGGCGTACCCGGCAACTCGAATGCAGAATCAAAAAGTTTACTCATTGGAATATTAATGGAAGTACTTACTATGGCTTCGGGTAGTGCTCCTCCATACTCTTGCCCTCCTTTGAGCTCTACTTTTTCTGTATCTAGGTTAAACCATTTTATATGCTGACTAACCTTATTAACTGCGAAACTTTTTATAGCCCCAAACTGACTTCGCTTGTTCTGTAATTGTTGCTCTTCTTCATGAGTCATAAAAATTGCAGATTTGTCAACTCTAGCCCAAATGGGCTCAGAATGTTCACTGAATAAGTAAGTCCCTTTTTTATTCCAAATTTGAATCAATTTTTCAGTGACGGATTTGTTCAATCTATTGAAGCGCCAAATTTCAATTCGGAGTAAGTCATCTTTCTTAAAAACGACAACTTTTGATATAATATAAGCAGCAGGGATGGACTCAAGCCGACGTATAGTATCCGCTTTATAAGTCAATACACCTTCACGGAAAGGTGTTTGTGCTTTTAAGGGATACGAGATTATCACAACCAATTGGCAAATGTGTATTAATACCTGAATCCGTTTCATTTAAAAGATTTGTATGTATAATTTTTACAAATGTATATATAAAATCAATAATTTTTAATTTCAACTAATAGTGCCTAAAGCGCTAAATTAAAATGGAAATAAAGATTTGGTCAGTCTGGCAAGAGCATATCAAACGAGTCAAATGCGAATAGAATGGAACCAGAAAAGGGGGCAATTCAGAGCTGGTTCGGGGAAGAGTAACCAGATAGTTATCTTTCTGGCTACTCTCGGGCAGGCAGAGCCAAAGCCCGCACTATCAAGCCGAAGGCTTGCCGTACATCTCCTCCAGATAATCATCCCAGGTTTTTGATCCTACAGCCCTTTCCGGGCACGTGTTATAGCCTTTGGCGATCGCGCTCATGAGGGCTCCCAGCGAAGGAATCGGAAGAACGGGTTTCGATATATGTCTATAAGTCATCCATGAATGAGCCAGCGTATGGAAGTCGAGCACCTGCGGCCCTCCCAGATTTAGGATGGTGTTCTGGTTTCCGGCCAACACCAGTTCATAGAGTTTTTGTGCTACTGCATCGACATGAATGGGCTGAGCCAGTAGCTTTTCGGGCAGAAAGCCAATGGGAAATTGCATCAGCTTATTAATGAAATAATCGATCAGGTTGTGAAACTGTGTAGCCCGCAGAATAGTATACCGAACCTGACTGCTCCGAATCAAAGCCTCCGAGTCCAGCTTGGCCCGGTAATACGAATACGGTATTTTATCGATCCCCACGATGGAGCAGTAAATCAAATGCTTGACATCTGACTTAGGGATGGCGTTCAGAATGTTTCGGGTAAGAACGGATTCGAAAGACTCCCGGCCAATTTTTCCAGGTCCACTAGCCAGATGCAAAACCGTATCGACACCCACCAGCGATTCGGCCAGCCCTTCGCCTGAAACCAGATCCACATGCGTCCAGGTAGAAGCAGACGATTGATTAACCATACTGTACGACTCCGTTTTGACCGGATGCCGACTGCCGATCCGATAATCAACCTGATTATTCTGTAGCCAGTTGGATACTGCCGAGCCGAGAACCCCCGTACCGCCAAGAATTAAGACCGTATTCATAAATATTGAGTTGAGTGTTGTTGATGACCAGAATTAGGCTTATACAGCAGGAGTGGGATGAGCAATAGAACACTTAGCGAAAGCGTCACTACATTGCCAACCTGATCGGCTGCGGAGAGCATGTGCAAATGTTGTACGTGATACCCTAGATGGGGTACATTGAAAAGAAGCAGGCAAAGCGCTACGGCTTTGGGGGTTACGATTCCTGGGGCGACAAGGGCCAATGAACTGAGGCCGGTTAAGGCGAGAAAAAAAGCGCCGACATCGCGGATCAGATGCTCATTGTACGGACCATCGACGGCAACCCAAGCATGCCCGAAGCCTGGAAAATGATGATAAAAATCGACGGGCATACCGAGGGCCCAGATGCCAGGGATGCTGTTGACCAGGGTAAAATAGAGCAGGAGCGCCTGTACCCAGCGGGGGTGTTTTTGTACCATATGCGTGAAACCTGAGAATTGTTTCGCGCAAGACAAACCACCCTTTCATTTTGTGACAGACGTTGATTTATTTTTTTTGAAGGTGAGTCAGTTTGTCGGGGTTGCGGAGGGAGAAAATGTGGCCAATGCCCTGTTCGTCAATGTCCAGCACCATAACCGTCGTCAGGGTTTGTGTGTCACGATCAGAAAACAAAAAGGCAATCGATCCATTGATCAGCGCCAGTCTGGCGGTTAGTTGTGGCCCTCGTTTGTCGAGTATAGATCGGAGGTAGCGCTCCACCACGGTACGACCAAACAACGGATTGATGGCCGTAGGTACTTTGCCTCCGCCATCGGAATAAAGCACGACATCCGTCTTTAGTAACTGCATCAGGCTGTCGATATCGCCTGTGGCACTGGCCTTCGAAAAAGCGTCGAGCAACGTTTGCTGCTGATCAGGATCGAGCGTAAACCGACGGCCTGAACCCGCTACTTTTTCTTTTGCCCGATGATAAAGCTGGCGGCAATGGGCTTCCGTTATATCGAACTGATCCGCCAGTTCGGAATAGGTCAGCTCGAAACTTTCTTTCAGCAGGAAAATGGCCCGCTCCAGGGGCGATAGTTTTTCCAGAAGCAACAAGAGGCCATAAGAAATATCCAGTCTGGCCTCCAGTACGGGGTGGGGGGATACGACAGGCTCGGGTAGCCAGGTGCCTTTATAGGCCTCCCGCTGGCGTTTGACGGCATTCAGGTGGTTGAGCGACGCATGTATCACGCTTTTGGCAAGATACGCTTTTACATCCTGAATGGATTCCGATGGCCGGCTGAGCCAGTTCGTCAACGTATCCTGAACAATATCTTCACTGGTCATAACTTCACCAGTCATTCGATACGCAATGGAAAAAAGGAGAGGGCGATACGCGTTAACTGCGTCTGTCGTTGGCATAGGCAAAACTAATCAGATTCTTTTCAACAGAATAACCGAAAAACCTGTAGATTTACCGATACAGCACTCATCCTCATATACATAAGCTACTATGTCGACCCGCAGAGCGTTCTTCCGCCAATCTGCAGCCGCAGCTTCCGGCGCCCTTACTCTACCGTCGTTTCTTCCTGAAACATTCGCCAGTCCGATCTCAACCGCCGATGCCGGACTTAAATCCGCTGCTGCATGGGCGAAAGATGAAGACTTCTGGGCCTGGGTAAAATCGGAGTATACGGTGTCGCCCAACCTGCTGAATCTGAATAATGGTGGAGTTTGTCCGCAGCCTAAAGTAGTACAGGATGCGCACATCCGGTTTTATCAGTACTGCAACGAAGCCCCGTCGTATTATATGTGGCGGATTCTGGATCAGGGCCGCGAGTCGCTGCGGGAAAAACTCGCCGACCTGGGTGGGTGCTCCCCCGAAGAGATTGCCATCAACCGAAACGCAACCGAAGGGCTGAATACGGTCATTTTTGGCCTGAATCTGAAACCCGGCGATGAGGTAGTGCTGACCAAACAGGATTATCCGAACATGCTCAATGCCTGGAAACAGCGCGAAAAGCGGGATGGGATCAAACTGGTTTTTCTGGACCTGAATCTGCCTAGCGAGAATGAGGATGCGCTGGCTGAACAATACATCCGGGCCTTTACCTCCAAAACGAAAGTGGTTCATGTAACCCACATGATCAACTGGATTGGGCAGGTGATGCCCGTTCGGAAAATAGCTGATGAAGCCCATAAGCGCGGCATCGAAGTGATTGCTGATGGGGCACACTCGTTTGCCCTGTTCGATTTCAAAATTCCCGATCTGGGGGCCGATTATTATGCCACCAGCCTGCATAAGTGGTTATGTGCGCCTTTTGGCAGCGGCATGCTCTACATTAAGCAAAATAAGATTCGCAATATATGGGCGCTGCTGTCCAACAACGAACCCGATGGCCCGGATATTCGCAAGTTCGAGAGTCTGGGTACGCGTTCGTTTGCCTCCGAAATGGCTATTGGCACAGCTATTGATTTTCATAACAGCATTGGCTCCGCCCGGAAGTTTGCCCGGGCGCATTACCTCAAAAATTACTGGATGGAACGGGTAAAGGATTTACCGGGTGTAAAAATTCATACATCGCTGAAACCGGAATTTGCAGGAGCAGTAGCGCTATTCTCCATCGATGGCATGAAGCCAGGGGAGATAGACGGCCAACTCCTGAACAAATACAAAATCCATACGACGGCTATCGAGTGGGAAAACATCAAAGGTGTACGGGTAACTCCGCACGTGTACCATACACCCAAAGACCTCGACCGATTGGTGACCGCCATTACGGCCATGTCAGAAAAACAGGCCCTGGCCGGAAAGCAAAAGAAAAGCTAAAACAAAGTCTCGCAACGAATCAGGTGGCGGGACTTTGTTTTAGGTGTATTCATGCGCCTAGGCTGACTCCTCACTCAGTTCCTGACCGAATTTGGCTACTAGTCGGGTCCGGGCATTTTCAACGACCAACTGAGAGCGTTTCCGGCGATTGGGCTGCCGAAGGAGGTAATAAAGAAACACGGTTGCGGCCAGGTAACCGACGAATAGACCATTACCGACAATTCCTAAAACGGCGGGCAAAACCAGCAATACCGCAAACAGTACAGAGCTACTATACAACGATTCGGTGAAAAGCCCGATCCGGCCAAATAGAAAATAGAAGACCCGCACCCATACGTACGTGTTCAGCACCAGAAACAGATTGAGCAGCCAGTAGGCCGATTGAGGTTCTTTCAGCAGGTGAATTGCGCAAAACAGGTGGAGGGTTGTGACAAACACATAGCTTGGGATCATGATCGCTTTCGAGCCCGATACGATTGGGGTTTGATAATACGACGTAGGTATATGACCTACTAAAGCTACGCCTGCTGCCATGAGTGCCCAGGTTTCGTTTCCGGTGAAGTAAGCAAACAGGCAACTGGCTAATTCCAGACAGCCCGAACCAATATGGATATAAAGAAGCATTCGACGCTGAATAGCCATGAAAAACTTGGGATGCGGTGGGTGGGTGGCGTGATAAGCCAGCACAAACACGTTGAGAAAAGCAGAGAGCCCACCCAGGCATAGTTTTTCAGAATGGGAAGGATTGACTGGCTGTTCGGTGAGAAAATGGAAACAGAAAAGGGTGGCTATGGTTAATCCGGCTACACTCAGATAATACACAAACGACTTCATCAAGGCTTTGTTGAGTACAACGACAACGATTTGTTGGCAAAACAAAGCGTTTCAGCCCGATAAACCAGCGTAAACCCTGCGATTTGACGGAGCAATGGCCTACCCATTGGGGTAGTTTTAGCTTCCTGACGCCAGAACTATCCATTCGGGTAGCTTTCGGGCGTGGTTGGGTCAATAGTTTTGCTCAGAAACGTTACTATTCTGCTTAACTATGAAGTACTCACGTCTTACTCTCGTTTTGATCCTCCTGGTGCTGGCCGGAGCCTGTTCCAAACCCGCTACTGATTTAAATCCAGCCGAAGATCCTACCCCTGTCAAAGCAACCGATGTGAATCTGGCGTCGCTGGATCAGGATGCGGTTGAATTCTACAAAGATATTGCGGTCATGGCCGAATGGTATGCCGATCATCCAACCGTTTTGAAAGCTGAACTTGCCAAAAACAGTGCTGAAAAGTACACCGATTCGCTCTATAATGATTTTGTAGCGGAGCTGGCATCGATGCAGCTCTACGACGAAAATGAAAAGCCAATTTCATTTTTTGACCTGGACGAAACCACCCGTCATAGCTTTTTGAAAGATTACGTGAAACTTGAAGCCAACTTCCTGGATAGCAAGTTCAAACTGGCGGCCAACGAACAGGCCGACGACCATATCGAGATGGTCAATGCCGCAGTGGATAAAACACTAAAGACATCCGCCTTTTCTGAAAACTTTGACTTTAATGCCGAAGCCGCCCGGGTGAAAGGCAATAACCCCTACGAGACGGTTGCCGCTGATATTCAGAAAACGCTGGGCACCGCACCGCCGAAAGTGGGGCTTGAGTCACAACCAACGACGGAGCAGGCTTTCCTGAAGTTTTTGGCCGACTCTGGCATTCTGGGATACAATGTGGTGACGTTCAATCCGGGCTGTTTTAACAATTCACCACAGAACTTTGTCGACAAGATGAGGGGTGAACTGCGGAGAGGACGCATACTGGTCTCTTTACCGGGGGGGTATATTACCGGCACACCGTTAGCCATCAATGCGGCCGGAAATTATAAAGATATTGTCGATGTGGGGCACGTAGCGATCATCAGTAAGGATGCTTCAGAAATTCCGGCCAAGATCGATAAGAGTTATGTGCTCTCGATCGGCACAAACAGTGAGAAGCATATGCACAATGAAGTACTGGGAGACGACTGGACCAATAAGCACGGGATAGCCTATTTGATGCAACCCATCGAAGTGAAGTATCACTACAAGCCCATAAAAGGCATTATTCCCTACTGGGAACGGTCACAATCGGATCTCGATAACTCGAAAACGTATCGGAAGATCACGACTGTTATGGATAAAAAATATTGTGACCCCTGGGAAATGGCGTATGCCAAATGGAAAGCACCTGATCGGTTTATCTGCAGCAGTTCGGCCTGGTGGGCCATTAAGGAGGCTCACGGTGTAGGGATTGGCAATTTCTATAAATCAACCATCTTCCCGGCAGGTGTGTATGAATCCAGTGATATGCGGGTCGTTGCAACGAGCTTTTAACGAAAGGGGCCAGTCGGACTCAGGCTATACGAACTGGTGAGACTGCCTGTCGTAAGCGACGGACTCGCTGTTCCTTACGGCTTCATCTTCCACGTAAACCGTGAAGTAGCCCATGCTGCTTCACGGTTTAACAGTATTCTTTAAATCGACTTAACGCAATGAAATATAGCTTCACAGCCCTGTTCATCCTCATAGGCCTGGCCCATTCGTATGGACAGCTATCGGCCGAAAATGACCCATCGCTTTTCCATTTTGGCACTCCTTTGCAGATGCTACACGGCGAATACCGTGGAAAAATTGATTATGCCGAGAGCTGCAATTCAACCAGCAAAGTGGTATCGATCAAGTTCAAAGATCATATTTATGTGGCCTGGACGGGGGTCTTGTCGAGTATCAATTTTGCCTGTCTGGGAAGTACACACCAGAAGGAGTTGGTAGAGGACGACAAATTGATCGACTATAATGTCTATCATGGTTTTGAGGATACGCTGGGCGGGTTTGCCTATTCGAATTACTCACCTGCCATGATCGTCTATCATGACTCGCTCTACATTTATTACAACAATCAAAAAGACAACAAAATCCATTACCTGGCCGTAGGGCAGGAGGGTACCGTTAAGGTGGCTCGTCGCGGGGTTATACCCAATTCGCCCGATAACCTGATCAATATCAACACGTTTTATTACCCCAGGGCCGATGCCGTTCTGTTTGTTGGGCGGGATAAAGATGATAGTCATATACGCTTTTTAGGCATTGGCAAAACAGACATAGGGCCGATCCAGATTCACTGGCCATTTCAGAAAATTGTTCTGGATATGAAACTGAACGAAACCTGCGTCGGAACTGTAGGTATCTGCGAAGCTACCAATGATCGGTACCTGCTTGCCTGGACGGGCACCGACTCGGGTCATCAGCTTAATTCTGCATTTCTGGATAAGTCGTCCTTTGCGCTGGCTGACAAGCATACGTATAATGATCACAGTTCACACATCGACGGGCCGCTGCTGTTCAGAAAAGACAATGTCGATGACAAGGATGTGCATATTCTGTGGCGGGGTGCTAACGATGATACGAAAGTGTGGCAGGGAGTGATCAACCTCGATAATAAAAACAGTTTTAAACAGTTCTCCCTGCCCACCAACATTGCCGTCGCCAACCTGACGCCCACACTGATTTCGCTCAATGAAATGATTACCTACATGATCTGGCCAACCGCCGATGGAACCGGGTTCATCAGTAGTTATTTCAATATCATGATGGCGAAAGCACTCGACTATCCGTATGAAGGCTGGATGGGGGCCTTGTTGAAAGATGAGCATACACTCAAAAACATGGTGATACCCGGTAGTAACAATGCCGGCATGAACGACGTAACCCAGGTGTCTAATGGAACCACTATTTATAGCGACCTGAAGATGCCGGATTTTGGCCAGTGCAATCAATGCGGGTTTGTGACCCAGCCGACCGATGTGAAAGCGCAGCTCAATATGGGCTATCGGTATTTGGGGCTCGATATTTCCAACTCTCATTATACGAAAATTGACATAGGCCCCTTCAAATTCTTTGATGACGAAAACGTACTGCACAACTCCGTAGAGCCAGTCGATGCAACCGCTTCGGCCTGTCTGGGCGAAGGATTGACCACCATACTTCAGACGGCCACCGATTTTCTGACGAATCATCCGAAGGAGTTCATCATCATCAATCTGAAGAACCTGAATCCGGCCATGTATTCGTTCTCCTCTATTATCGACGATCTGACCAAAACGCTTGCCCCGTTTAAAAGCAGGTTTTATCAGCCCGATAATGAAAAAACGTTTGCCGATCTGGTCAATAAGCCGATTCGCGCCTTTCGGGGGAAAATTATTCTGACCGCTACGGATGAACAGATCGCATCGAGGTTCGGCCTGATTCAGGATATTTTTGAAACCAGCACAAGTAGTCAGTACCGATACATTAACCCGACCAATACCCGCCCTGATCATCTGGCCACGAACCAACGAAATTTCTTCGCCAATTCGGCCTACACGGGTTCGTATAAGCGGATGGACTGGCAGGTTAACCTGAAGCAGAATAAGCTTTTGTGCGATATGCGGCCCCTGCAAAATTGCTTTCAGGCACCAAAACCGGGGTTGTGGCACCATATTTGGCACATTGCCAAATGTGCGGCCGATGTGGGTAAAATGGGGTACACTGTCTTTAAAGCCATTGCCGAACCCGAAGACCCCCGCAACCTGATCACGATTCTGGGCTGGATGATGAGCGCATTTGGTGAGAGTAGTATGTCAAAGGTGGATAAAGCAAATCGACTGCTGTATCCAACCCTATATGATTTGCAGAAGAGTGGGACCATCCGGCCCGGCAACCTGGTCAACATCATTTATACCGACGCGTCGGACTATCTGTATACGGACCTATGTATGCAACTGCTCACCGATTTCAATGAGTACGATGAAGTAAGTGTATACAACGGACAGATGCAGGTGTCCGATCAGCACCTGAGCGTGAGTTGTAGTGCCCCCAATTCAGGAGTTGCCTCGGTAACGGTACAGGGTGGCTACCCACCCTACAAATACCACTGGGTTTCGACCGGCGACACGACGGCGACCACCACCGGATTGACGGAAGGATACCATAAAGTGCGGATTACGGATGCGATGGGCCATCGCGTAACCCGTAATGTCTATGTGTCCATGAGTGCCTACGCTCACAGTGGATTGGCCAGCCGAAGCATGAGCAAAACCGAAGTGCAGCCCTATGGCCTGTCGAATCATTACGAAGCTGACTGCGACAACCTCATTGCCCGGGTAGAAAGTGATTATACGACAACTGCAGTAGCCGATACGCTTACCGCTTCGGTCTGGATTGACCCAATACAGGGAACGCAGTACGTGAAAAGGCATTATCAGCTTATACCCAGCCGAAACGCCAGCACCGCCAGTGCCCGAGTTACCCTGTATTTTACCCAGCCGGAATTCGACGCCTACAACAAGGCCAATACAACCTATAAACTACCGAAACAGGCCAGCGACTCTGTTGGTATCCGTAATCTGATGATCTGGCAGAAACCAGGCCGAAGCGCCGACAACAGCGGTTTGCTGAACTCGTATACGGGCAATGTTCGGGAGCTATTTCCTAAACCGTCCGATGTGGTCTGGAATGCGCTGGCCCAACGTTGGGAGGTGAGCTTTTATACCGAAGGTTTTGGAGCCTATTTCCTGACCACGTACAACAGCCAGCAACCGAATGAATGGATTAGTACCAACGCGTATATGCAAAAGGGCAAGCCGGTGGTGCAGTGGGAGGTCGTTGAAAAGGGAGTAGCGCAATACTACGTCGACTATTCGTATGACCGCGAACATTTCGAACAGGCCGGAGTGGTGACCAGCAAAGGCCGTGGCCGAAATACATACGAGTTTTACCACCAGAATTTGCCGAAACTGATTGATAGCTCGGGGCAGGGTATAGTGTATTACCGCATCATGCAGCTTACCTATAGTGGTGAGGTATCGTACAGTGAGATAATGCCCGTTGATTATTCGAAAGACCGTTCCTTGTTTGTCTATCCAAATCCCGTGGCCAGCGAATTGACCATTCAGAGCAATGCCGAAACGCAGGTAATGGTGTATGATCTAAGTGGCCGATCGACCACTACGGTCCTGCTTCAAAAAGGCAAGAACGTACTCCCAACGAATATATGGACGTCAGGGATGTACATTCTCCGAACGAACGACGGCGAATTCTATAAGATTATCAAACAATAGAAGCCTGGCTAAAACGGCCTGATTGATGTCTACTTTACGCACACAAAACGCCCATGTCTGCATTTACTTAGACATGGGCGTTTTGTGTGCGTATTCTTGTAATCTTTAAACAATCAGATATTGCTGGCTAATCCAGACAACTGTAAACAACAGCGACAGGAGGGCTAAGGTGGCATGGTAACGTTCATCTTTTACCTTAATCGCAATCACGCATAAAGTGAAGTGAATGCCTATGCGGATCAGATAACTGCTTCCTAAGAGTATGTTGGGAAATCATCTTTGGCAATAAGTCTCGATTCGTTGTAACATGATCTGGCTATTGGCCAGATACAGCCAACTGACCGAAGAAGATGCTGTATGCTCATAGTCTTTGACGATTCTCCGAAAATAGTTCGTCCAGGCAATGCTTCGTTCCACTACCCATCGTTTGGCCACCGGTACAAAACCTTGGGCTGATTCAGGCCGCGACGCTTTCTCAAAATCGATACTCCAACGGTCAAGCTCTTGAGCAAACACGCCGTTGTAGGCTTGATCGCCGAACAT
>NZ_KB893188.1 GCF_000374025.1 Spirosoma panaciterrae DSM 21099
CCCGTCACCTCGGCCAGCTCCTACACCTTCACCGATGACGGCTCCGACCGCTTCACCGCCGATGGCAACACCAGCCGCAGCCTCTCGGCCGACAGCAGCTACTGCTACCGGGTGATGACCCGGGGCCAGTACACCGACCTCCAGCTGGCCCGCCTGGGGGTGCTGCTCAACTACAGCCAGATCAGTTGTGCNTCCCCTTCGGACACCACCCGGCCCTGCCCCCCCGCCCTGAGCGTGGAGGCTCTGGACTGCGCTTCCCTGAGCTCAGAGGCCCTCTGTGACCAGAGCAGCTTCACCAACAAGCTCAGCTGGCAGCCCACCACCAGCCCCACTTGTGATGCCAACCTGGTATCCTACANGATCTACTACGGCCGCTACCCCACCGANTCGCTGACCCAGCTCAGCTCGGTNTCGGTGCCCACCACCCGCTTTGAGCACAGCAGCCTGACGACCGTGGCGGGGTGTTACTACGTGACGGCNGTGAGCCGNCGGGGNCTGGAGAGNGCNCCCTCCAACAAGGTGTGTGTGGATGCATGCCCGAGTTTTTTGCTGCCCAACGTGTTCACCCCCAACGGGGATGGCAAGAATGATGTGTTCCAGCCGCTGAAGTGTCCCCGGTTTGTGGAGCAGGTGGTGTTTGTGGTCTACAACCGATGGGGGGCCAAGGTGTACGAGAGTGTGGGCAGTAGCCTGAGCTGGGATGGTCGGAGCAGTGATGGGGCGGAGTTGCCGACGGGTCTGTACTATTATCAGGCCACGGTGCGGTATGGGTTGCTGGAGAAGGATGCCCCGCCCCAGGTTTTGAAGGGCTGGGTGCAGATTCTGCGGGAGGGTGTCTCCATGAAATAAGCTCACGACACGAGGCCAAGCAGAAATTGGTAATGAAAAAGGGAGGAGGCAGAACCAGTACGGATTCCCTACTCCCTTTTCATTACCAATTTCTGATCGGCCTACTTCATGTTGTGATACACCATTTGAACATCATCGTCTTCTTCGATACGCTCGATGAGTTTCTCAACATCACCAACTTCTTCGTCAGTTAACTCTTTGTAATCGTTCGGAATCCGCTCGAATTCAGCCTGTTTGATTTCATAGCCTTTTTCTTCCAGAAATTTCTGTAGACTCCCAAATGCGGTGAATCCGCCGTAAATAACCAATTGATCAGTGTCTTCGTCGTATTCAATTTCATCGCCACCGTAATCGATCAATTCAAGTTCTAGTTCGTCGCGGTCGACCCCTTCGGCGGGAATACGAAAAACCGACTTACGATCGAACATGAAATCGAGCATGCCCTGTGTACCCAGGCTACCGCCCAGTTTATTCAGGTAACTCCGAATGTTGGCGACAGTACGGTTATGGTTATCGGTTGCCGTTTCGATGACGAGCGCAATACCATGCGGAGCGTAGGCTTCGTATACAATTTCCTTGTAGTCTTCCTGCTCTTTCGACGAGGCTTTTTTAATGGCCCGTTCTACGTTTTCCTTCGGCATGTTAGCCGCTTTGGCATTTTGAATGATGGCCCGTAGCCGCCCGTTGGTATCCGGGTCGGGACCAGCACTTTTAACGGCCATAACGATGTCTTTGCCGATGCGGGTGAAGGTCTTTGCCATTTGCCCCCACCGCTTCATTTTGCGCGCTTTCCGGTATTCAAACGCTCTTCCCATTGTTCTTTGTGGTCATTAAGTGGTCATTCCATAGTCATTTGGTAGTCAGTGGTTGTAAGCAGCAAAGGCAATACATGACAACTACTGACAACTTAATGGCGATCTAATGACTATATACAATTGATTCAAATTCAATAATTTCCTGCCCTCGCATCAAATCCTCGAAGGTTTCGCGCTGACGAATAAGGTAGGGTTTACCCTCATAGACCAGCACCTCGGCAGGACGAAAACGGGCATTGTAATTCGATGCCATGCTGAAGCCATAGGCCCCTGCATTTTCGAACGACAGCACATCGCCCGGACGTACTTCGGGTAAGGTACGGTCGGTGGCGAAGGTATCCGTTTCGCAAATGTACCCCACTACAGTATATTTTTGAGGCTCGCCCGCTGGATTCGAGATATTTTTGATGTCGTGGTACGCATCGTACATCATCGGGCGAATCAGGTGGTTCAGGCCCGAATCGACTGCCACAAATGTCCGGGTTGGGTTTTGTTTGACAAGATTGGTGCGTACCAGCAGATGCCCACTTTCGCTGACCAGAAATTTACCGGGTTCGAACCAGAGTTCTAACTCACGGCCATACTGCTGGCAGAATTTCTGGAAAGCCGCCGACACCTGATTGCCCAGTTCGGCAACATCCGTAATGTGATCGCCCTCTTTGTAAGCTACTTTGAAGCCACTGCCAAAATCAATAAATGTCAGGTCAGGGTAATCGGTCGCCAGATCGAACAGAACATCAGCTCCTTTCAGAAAGGCGTTGGCATTCTTGAAATCCGATCCCGTATGAACGTGCAGCCCCGTTACCGACATCTGATATTTTTCGACCAATGCCCGCATTTCAGCTCGTTGCAGGATCGAAATACCGAATTTAGAGTCGGCATGGCCCGTTGAAATCTTGATATTGCCGCCTTCACTGATATGGGGGTTGATACGAATACTAACCGGAACCCGGCTACCGTAGTTTTGCCCTACCCATTCCAGCAGCGGCAAACTATCGACATTCAGTTGCAGGCCCAACTCGATGGCTTCGCTGATTTCGCCGAACGAAACCCCACTGGGTGTAAACATGATCTGATTCGGAGCAAAGCCAGCCAACATACCCATCCGGGCTTCGTTGACCGACACCGAATCCATTTCAACCCCCTGCTGGCGCATCAACTTCAGAATCGACACGTTGGTCAATGCCTTGGCTGCGTATTTTATCTTGAGGTTAACTCCGGCAAAAGCCGACCGGAGCAAGCCGATTTTTTCGATAATTTTGTCGGCATCGTACACGTACAAGGGCAGACCGAACTCATCGGCTATAGCCCGTACATCAACACCCTGAATCTGATAAACCTGGTTATTTAGTTGCATACCTTCATAAAACGAATCGCAAAATTACGCCATCTTTCCCCCATGTACAAAATTCAAAGGTATCTGTTCATACTTATCCTGCTTGGTACGTATCCGGCTTTTGCTCAGCGACCTACCACTGCCACCCCGAAGAGTCGCCCGGCCAACGCAGCTCAACCCGCCAGATCGAAGTCCAGGCTCCAGTCGGGCCCGATGGTAGGGTATTCCGACATGCGGGAAGTGATGCTTTGGGCACAAACCAACGAGCCGGCCAAAATTCAGATTCGTTACCATGAAGCGGGCAAGGATAACCCGGTTTATCTGACCAACGAAGTACAAACGACCCGGCAAGCGGCTTTTACCGCCCACCTGCTCGCCGATCGGGTGGAACCCGGCAAAAAATACGAATACGACGTGTTGATCGGGGGCCAGAAGGTGAGCCTGCCCTACCCGACCCAGTTTCAAACCCAATCCCTGTGGCAGTGGCGAACCGACCCACCGACTTTTCGTTTCGGCGTCGGAAGCTGCACCTACGTCAACGAACCTGACACCGATCGCCCTGGTAAACCCTACGGCGGAGGATATGAGATTTTTACGGCACTGGCGGCTCAGAAACCCGATTTCATGCTCTGGACGGGCGACAATACCTATACCCGCGAAACCGACTGGAATAGCCGCACAGGGGTTATGAGACGCTACACCCATACACGCTCTCTACCCGAACTGCAGCCTTTGCTCGCCAGCACACACAACTACGCTACCTGGGACGACCATGATTACGGCCCCAACGATGCCGACCGTTCGTACTGGCTCAAACCGGTTACCCTGGAAGCGTTCAAGCTTTTCTGGGCCAATCCGAATTTCGTTTTTCCGGAAGGCTGCGCGGGTACATTTTTCTGGAACGACTGCCAGTTTTTTCTGCTCGATGACCGAACATTCCGGGCTCCAAACGACATGCCCGATGGGCCAGAGAAAGCGTATTTTGGCGATAAACAGATTCAGTGGCTACTCGATGCCCTAACCTTCAGTCAGGCTCCATTTAAATTTATCATAACGGGTGGTCAGATCATCAATCCAACGAAGGCTTTCGAAAACTACAGTATTTACGGTACGGAACGAGATCGACTTCTGAAAGCCATTACCGATGCCAAAATCCCCGGGGTTCTGTTCATCACTGGCGACCGACACCACTCCATCCTGCATAAACTGGACCGCTCGAATACCTATCCCATCTACGACTTAACCATTTCGCCATTGACGTCCTCGGTAGCTCAGCCCCGCGCCGATGAGTTGAAGCAACCCACCTACATAGATGGTACCTTGGTTACGGAGCGTAATTTTGGGCTTCTCAGTGTAAGCGGCCCTCTTAAAGACCGGGTACTGACAATAAAAGTCTATGACCAGAAAGGGGCCGAACGCTGGAGCCGCGATATACGGGCCAATGAGTTGAAATGATAAACCTGTTTAACATTTCAGCCTCACCAACGTAAACCCTTAAATCTGAACTAAAAGCATGATTCTTCAAAAATTTCCTGACCACGACACCCTTTCGCAACATACAGCCGAACACATTGCCGAACTCATCATCCAAAAACCAAACGCCCTACTTTGTCTGGCTTCCGGCGATACCCCCATCGAAACCTACCATCGGTTTGTCGATCTGGTAAAAGCCGGGAAAGTCGACATCAGCCAATGTACGTTTGTGGGCCTGGATGAATGGGTTGGTTTTGGCCCGGACGATTTTGGTAGCTGCTCATATTATGTATTCCGGGATTTATTCAATCCACTCCAATTACGACCCGACCAGATTCATGTGTTCGATGCAAAAGCATCCGACCTTGCCGCCGAATGTGCCAAAATTGACGCGGTCATTCGGGCCAATGGTGGATTGGATTTACTGCTGGTCGGTATGGGGATGAACGGGCATATTGCCCTTAATGAACCCGGCACTCCTTTCAACTTGGGCTGTCATGTTTCCCAGCTAGCCGAAAGCACGATCACGGTTGGGCAAAAATATTTTAACAAAGAAACCACTCTCACACAGGGCATTACCGTTGGTTTACGGCATCTGGCCGAAGCCCGTGAGGTTATTCTGCTGGTGAGTGGCGAAAAGAAAGCATCCAAACTACGCGAAGCCCTGACCGGCCCCATTACCAACGAAGTTCCCGCCAGTATCCTGCAAACACACCCTAACGGACTGGTTTGGGTCGATGAAGCAGCCGGAAAATTGGTTTGATAGTTACCGTTTTTCGTTCAAAGTTTGTAGTTTGAAGCTGCAATCCTCCCAACGTCAAACCTCAAACTACAAACTTTTCCCTTGCTGACCTCTCTGCCAACTGCTACTGTTCATCGTCGAACCGAAATTTTGGCTGGTATCTCGACGTTTCTGGCGACCATGTACATCATTGTCGTGAACCCGGCTATCCTGAGCCAGGCAGGTTTACCGTTTAGCGGTGTTCTGACGGCGACGGTCCTGCTTTCGTTCTTTTGCAGCCTCATGATGGGCCTGTATGCCCGAAATCCAATTGTGGTAGCACCGGGCATGGGGATGAACGCCTTCTTTACCTTTACGGCGGTAAAAGGCATGGGTATTCAGCCTGAGGTAGCCCTGGGTGCGGTGTTTTGGGCGGGCGTGTTGTTTCTGCTGATGTCGGTGCTGAATCTTCGGTCGGCCATTGTGCGGGCTATTCCGCAACCTTTACGCTACGCGGTGTCGGCTGGTATTGGCCTCTTTATCACCCTCATTGGCTTCGAAAACGCGAAGTTCATCATTGCCAATCCGGCTACGCTGGTTGGTATTGCCCACCTGAACGACCCGATTATACTCACGTTTGTGTTTGGCCTGCTGCTCACCAGTGTCCTCGTCATTCGTGATGTACCGGGCGCTATTATCATCGGAATTGTGCTAACTACGCTGGTTGCCTGGCCCATCGGACGCTGGTGGGGCGATGCATCGGCCATTAATTTCGGGCAAAAAACGCTGGTCAATTTTCAGAGCGTGTGGGCTACCCCCGATTTTTCTCTACTGGGCAAACTGGATCTAATGGGTTCGTTGTCCTGGTCACTATGGCCCGTGATCTTTGCGTTCGCGTTTACCGATCTGTTCGATAGCCTGTCTACGTTTGTGGGCGTGGCCGAAGCAGGTGCGTTGCAGGATGAACAGGGCAACCCGCGAAATCTGAACCGATCCCTGCTAACCGATGCTGTAGCTACCACCCTGGCCGGAATCCTGGGCACCAGTCCGGGCACGGCTTATATCGAATCAGCGGTGGGAATTGCGCAGGGCGGACGGACGGGGCTAACGGCCATTGTGGCGGGCTGTTGTTTTCTTCCGTTCCTGTTTTTGTCGCCATTACTATCCGTTATCCCAGCTATTGCTACGGCTCCGGCATTGGTACTGGTAGGGGCATTCATGATGAAACCCGTTACGCGCATCCACTGGGCAAAATTGGACGATGCTTTACCGGCTTTTCTGGCGCTGGTGCTGATTCCGTTTAGTTACTCGATTACACAGGGACTCATTTGGGGGTTTCTGTCCTGGACGGTGATTAAACTGGCCATCGGCAAAACGAACGAACTCCCGTTAAGCCTGTGGGTTGTCGATATTTTTTGTGTACTGGCCCTCACGAGTGGACATTGATTAACTTTCCTGGCATGAATAAAAGGCGCCTTTTTCTCGTTTTCACGTTTTCGCTCTTTTACTCGTTCGCTTTTGCCCAACGCTACAAAACTAAACCCATTACGGGATTGCTGGGTGCGTTTGGAGCCGAAGTAGCCCTGGTAAAAGAGTCGTTGCGAAAACCCAAAACGGTTATCGTCGACGGTGTTTCATTTACCTGCGGCCGAATTGGTAATCAGCGGGTTGTCGTAGCCGAAACGGGTATTGGTAAAGTAAATGCCGCCATGACCACCACCCTCATGCTCGACCATTTCCGCCCTTCGCGTGTGCTGTTTACGGGCATTGCCGGGGGCACCAACCCCGATCTCCAACCGGGCGATATCGTCATTGCAGGCCGGACAGCTCATCATGATTATGGTTCCATTACCAGCAAAAACACGCCCACCCGGCAAACCCGCAACGCCATCACCAAAGAATTTAATCCCGTCTATTTCCCCGCCGATTCGTCACTGATGCATCTGGCCGAAAAGGTAGTCAGAACAGTCTCGTTAGAAGGCATTCCATTAGCGTCGGGTGGGGTCTCGGATCGGCCAGTAAAGGTGGTAACGGGTACGGTGGTGACGGGCGATGTGTTCGTAGCCTCGGTTGATAAAGTAAAAAGTTTGCGGACCGATTTTGGGGCCGACGCGACCGAAATGGAAGGCGCGGCAGTAGCCCAGGTTTGTTATCAGATTCAGGTGCCCCACCTGATTATCCGCAGCCTCAGCGACCGGGCCGATGCTGAAGCCCACATTGCTTACGACAAATTTTATCCAACAGCCGCCCGCAACTCGGCCAAGCTGGTGATAGCTCTGGTCAAGGCCTTATAGCCATTTAGTCAAAATAGTACTCACTAGAAAGTAAGTATACTGTTTTTTTTCATATTTGAGAACACTAAACGGCTGATCGATAAGTTATTGTTACTTATTGAACTCGTCAGTACTATTTATCGCTCCTCAACTATGAATCGTATTATTTACTTTCTACTGATCTTACTTCCTGTACGTCTTCTCGGGCAGCCGCTAAAGCCGGGGTTCGATAAAGCGGAGTACATCGAACTTTTAAAAGTATCGGCCCAATTTGGTGATTCAACCTACGTCAGGGCTTTTCCAACGCCCGAGCGCTTTACGTTCGTTTACCGTTCACCAATAGTCGGGCTGGATAATCGCTGGGATTTATGGGCCAACAATCAGGGCGTAGCGGTTCTGAGTATACGGGGTACTACGGCCAACAGCGTTAGCTGGCTGGCTAATTTCTACGCGGCTATGGTTCCGGCCAAAGGCGAACTCCAGATCAGCGACACCGAGAAATTCAACTATGAACTGGCTTCCAGTCCGTTAGCGGCTGTGCATGTTGGCTGGCTGGTCAGTACAGCCTTTCTGACGAAAGACATGCTCCCCAAGATTGATTCGTGTTATCGGACAGGCACTAAAAATATATTGATCGTGGGGCATAGTCAGGGTGGTGCCATCGCGTTTCTGCTAACAGCTCACCTTCGCCATCTGCAAAAACAGTCCCGACTGCCTGCCGACATCCAATTCAAAACGTATTGCAGCGCTGGCCCCAAGCCTGGAAATCTGCACTTCGCCTATGAATACGAAGCCGCAACCCAGGCCGGGTGGGCCTATAACGTGGTCAACTCCGCCGATTGGGTGCCGGAGGTTCCGCTAACCGTTCAGACTGTCAATGATTTTAATCCGACCAATCCCTTTGTGGGTGCTCCGGCCATGATCAAAAAACAGAAATTTCTGAAGCGTGTCGCCCTCAAGTACGTCTACAACAGTCTGAGTAAGCCCGCGCTCAAAGCTCAGAAAAACTACCAGAAATACCTGGGCAAACTAGCCTCCAGCACCGTAAAAAAGAATCTAAACGGCTATGTAGCCCCTGATTATTACAAAAGCAATAACTACGTCCGAACCGGCAACACCATTGTACTACTGGCCGACAGCGCCTATTTCGCTAAATATCCCGATAGCAAAGACCAAGTCTTTATCCACCATTTTCATTTGCCCTATTTATACCTTACCGAGAAGCTCCCCTGATTTTTGAAGATGTAGCTCACCAAGTTAGTACTGCTTCTGCCGACTAAGCATCGAGTTTGCCATTACGTACTTCGATCGGAATGGCAAACTTGTCAGCGTTAACGATTTCCAGCAAAAATCCGATTCTAGTTAAAGCCTGAAACAAATAAGGAAAAAAATCAATTAGTAAATGAACGTTTACTTACTAAAAAACATTATTTCAGCAAATAGCAGGTTCTATGCGGCCAAGAAATATTGAAAAGGAAGAGTCGATTCGGGCAGTAGCCTTAAAAATCATTCAGGAAGAAGGGCTGGAAAATCTGAGCATGCAGAAGCTGGCCAAAGCCGCCAACGTGTCGCCCCGGACGATCTATATAAAATATGAGAACAAAGAAGACCTTCTCATTAAGCTGTTCATCGACGAAGTGCTGGGTGCTTATGAAGCGGCTGTACTGGAAAATTTCGATGAAAACATGGAGTTTTCAGCAGGCGTCAAAAGGCTATGGCAGAACAGTTTCCGGTATTTCCGACACAATCGGCAAGCGTTTACGCTGATGCAATACGGCAAATCATCGCCCTTACTTAACAAGGCGTTTCGGGAAAGGGACATTCAGGAAGGACAGTTCTTTGCCCCCATTCATCGGTTTCTGGCCCGTCATGCCAGCGCCGGCACTATCCAGCATTTTCCATTTCAAGTCCATAGAGCCTTACTCTTCGCGCCCCTTTTCGATCTGATCAACGAGTACATTGAACATAGTGACCGCCCCGCGCAGCCCATCACCGACGAACTCCTGCTCGACTGTTGCCAAACGGTAATCAGTGGTATGCTTATCAAAACGAACAAACATCAATAATCGCAACAAACCAATGAACCCCATTACAAACAAAAAAATAGCGATCGTTGGCGGTGGACCAGGAGGGTTGACCCTCGCCCGACTTTTACAACAGAAAGGAGCGAATGTGACCGTTTACGAACGGGACGCCAATCCGCATGTCCGCGTACAGGGCGCTACACTGGACCTTCACCACGATTCTGGGTTATTAGCCTTACAGGAAGCCGGACTGATGGATGCGTTTAAAGCCGCCTATCGGCCGGGAGCCGACCAAACGAGAATTGTCGATAAAGCGGGGAAGATCCTCTTTGATGACGAGTTCAACGACAGTAACGATCTGTTCCGGCCAGAAATTGACCGTGGACCGCTCAGAAAATTATTACTGGATTCACTACAACCTGATACCGTCGTATGGGACAGTCATCTTTTATCGCTGAGTCCATCCGGTAATGGCTGGCAGCTTGATTTTAAAAAGGGTTCGTCGGCTTTTGCTGATCTGGTGATTGCCGCCGATGGAGCTAACTCAAAAATACGGCCACTCATCACCCCGGTCAAACCTTTCTATTCGGGCATTACCATTGTGGAGGGTAGCGTTTACGATGCTGAAACCAAAGTATCAGCCATCCATACGTTATTGATGGGCGGTAAAATTTTTGCGCTAGGTGACGAAAAAACCCTGATCGTCAGTTCAAAAGGCGATGGCAGTCTGGTGTTCTATACGGGTTGCCAAACAGACGAATTCTGGTTTCGCGACAATGGCATCGATTTTAGTGACCGAACCCAGGTACTGAACTGGTTTAAGACAACCTTTAGCGGATGGGATACTGGCTGGCTTGAACTGATCGAAAATGCCAGTTTCCCCTTAACGCTGCGCCCGCAGTACTGTATGCCTGTAGACCAGACCTGGGATGCCTTGCCGAATCTGACCATGTTGGGTGATGCAGCTCACCTGATGCCTCCTTACGCAGGTGAGGGCGTGAATATGGCGATGCTGGATGCCCTCGAATTAAGCAACTGCCTGACCAGCGGAGCCTATACAAATACCCAAACGGCCATTGCGGAGTATGAAAACCAGATGCGGGCTAGAGCTTCTGAAGTAGCCCGACTCACATTGGCTCAAACAGCCAGCCTGCATTCGTCCGATGCGATACCTAACCTGCTTGATCTATTCAATCAAACCGAATAAAAGCCCCTACAGATACAATTGCACCATTTTTCGCCAATCGTCGGCCTGATGGGCCCGACCGTCCCAAAGGTATAAGTCGTGTGCGATGTCTTTAGCCCAAAGCGTTTCACTCAAGCTAAGATTACTGGGCAGGAAAGGGTCGTCGGCTCCAATGGTCATTACAATCTCCATCCGGCGAAGGTGGCCAATCAGGGCTTCGTCCTGCAGATTGGGCAGGAAATGGTTCGGGCTGTGGAAATAAATATCCTCGTCGTAGTAATTATCAAAAAGCCCCCGAAACTCAGCTACTGGCTCCGATAGGTTATATCGACCACTGAATGCGGCTACTTTCCCAAACCATTGCGGATGCCGAAACGCGATGTTCAGCGCATGGTAAGCGCCCAGGCTACACCCATGCGCGATCATGAACGGCTGCGGATTTTTCAGTCTTGAAAACGTGAGTACTTCGTTCAGAATGTATTGTTCATACTGATTATGGCGTCGAATACGATCTTGCGGAGTAGCTGCACGATTGTATACGCTTTCCCGATCAACGCTATCTACGCAAAAAAGCTGGAGCCAGCCGTTTTCGATACGATCGGCTAATGCTTCAACCAGGCCCAGTTCTTCGTATTCATAAAAGCGACCACGTCGGGTTGGAAACACCAGAACCCGCGCGCCAGCATGGCCGAAAACGAGTAGTTCCATGTCACGGTTCAGATTAGGACTGAACCACTTATGATACTCACGGTTCATACCGCATGTGTTAAGTACCCATGAAAATACGGCGACCCGATCAAAAAATTAATATCAGGCAAGTAAATAAATCGTTAAAAACTCGGGACTTGCTGCTCAAGCGTTCGCTTCCAGGCCTGATATCCCGCCGGACTTAAATGCAGACCGTCACTCTCAAACGACTCCCGACGAGGCTGCCCATTTGGCCATAGCAACGGCGCGGTCATATCGATGTAATGCGCATTCTGTCTTTTTTCAACCTCTTTACCGATCAGGTAGTTGGTATACCGAATCCGGTCAACAATACCCCAGCGAGCCGGGCTAATTTTTATGGATAGATAGAAAAGCGGCAAACTGGGGAAATGGTGGCGCATTTTGTCGGCGAAGGTACAGAAGAATAAATACACCTCTTCCGGATGTCGCCCATCGCCCAGATCATTGTCGCCCGCGTAAAACACAACAGACTTAGGGTTGGCAGGTAACAGGAGCCGCTCGAAAAACCAGGAGCAGGCCGCCAGTGTAGAGCCCCCAAAGCCAAGGTTTAGGGCGTTGATCTGCGGAAAATCCTGCGCCAGCGTGGTCCAGAGCCGGATGGAGGAACTACCATAAAAAACCACCCTGTCAGACGCGGGCGGTAATGTTGTTAACTTCGACTCCAATTGCCGAACCTCGGCTTCGTACCAAACCATATTCTGTTATTTAGCCTGCCGCACAACTTCTTCCAACTTAACAACTTCGGCAGGGGCGCTTGCCATCCATTTTCGGATTATGTTTGCTAGTGGCCGAAATTCAATCAAGAATCCATCGTGGCCATACAATGAATCAATTTCTTCGTAGGTCGCATTCGGGATATGGCGAGCCAGAAACTGCTGTTCGGTGGGCGGAAACAATAAATCAGACCGGATGCCTACTACCAGTGTATAGGCCTTAATTTGCCCCAACGCGTTCAAAATACTCCCCCGATTCCGGCCCACATTGTGCGAATCCATCACCTTCGACAGGGTCCAGTACGTAAAGGCATTGAAACGGTCGGCCAGCTTATCGCCCTGGTAGCGCTGATAACTGGCCGATTTGTACCCATCCAGTTGTTCATTGTTATCCAGTGCCTGGGTAAAGCCATAGGTATCATAGTTCCGATACGAAATCATGGCCATAGCCCTGGCCGCTTTCATACCTGCTACCCCCGCATCGGCTCGTCGTTCGGGCCAGGTTGGGTCGGCCTCAATAGCCATACGCTGGGCTTCGTTGAAGGCGATGCACCAGGGCGATGCCACGGCACTGGCGGCAATGATTACCAGATTATGGATCAGATTAGGTTGTAGGATCGCCCATTCCAGCGCCTGCTCTCCCCCTACTGATCCTCCTATACAGGTATGTATTTTTTCGATACCCAACTCCTGCCGAAGTAAATCCAGGGCGTTCACCATATCCCGAATGGTAATCGCGGGAAAATCATGATAATAGGGCTGCCCGGTGGCAGGATTTACAGACAAAGGTCCGGTTGAGCCATAACAGGAACCCAGCACATTGGCACAAACAATAAATTGCCCGGTACCCGTGGGGGGAGCCGGGTCAAAATACCTGCCAGAACCAACCATACCACCCCACCAGTCGCCCGCATCGGCATTGCCCGTCAGCGCATGGCATATCCACACAACGTTCGATCCCTCTTCATTTAAGGTACCGCGTGTTGTATAGGCCAACCGAAACCCCGGCAGGCTCTCGCCCGATTCGAGCGAAAAAGAATACTTGTAATCGAAATACTGTAGTGTCAATTGAAAAATAGTTTCAGGTCTGAGGTCTGCCCTGTGTGCTTCGGATGAACCAGCCCCAAACGGCAGACCCCAAACTATTAAACACGTACTGATTCGGCAATTTGGGCGAAGGCCTGCTCAAAATCGGCTTTGATATCGTCGAGATGTTCGATCCCGGCCGAAACCCGCAGAACACCCGCTTCAACACCGGCACTGGCCTGATCCTGCTCGCTCAGTTGCTGGTGAGTGGTAGCTGCCGGGTGAATGATCAGCGTTTTCGAGTCGCCAACATTCGCCAGGTGGCTCACCAGTTTCAGACTGTTTACAAACCGATCGGCTGCCTCTTTATCGCCTTTTACCTTGAATGTAAACACGCCCCCAAAGCCTCGTTTCAAATATTTTTTGGCCAGTTCGTGGTAGGCACTGCTTTCCAGACCGGGGTAATTGACAAATTCAACCTGATCGTGCTGCTCGAGCCACTGGGCCAGCGCCAAGGCATTCTGAACGGTCCGATCAACGCGAAGGGAGAGCGTTTCCAGCCCCTGAATCAGCAAAAATGCATTGAACGGGCTGAGTGCCGGACCGTAATCGCGTAAACCTTCAACCCGTGCCCGAATGATAAACTGGATGTTGCCAAAAGGCCCGCCCACCCCAAAAACATCGCTGAATACCATGCCATGATACCCTTCCGACGGCTCACTGAACTGAGGGAATTTCCCATTACCCCAGTTGTAATTTCCACCATCGATAATAACGCCACCAATGCTGGTGCCATGGCCACCCACCCATTTTGTAGCCGACTCAACCACGACAGCGGCTCCATGTTCGAGCGGTCGAAACAGATAACCGCCTGCACCGAACGTGTTATCGACAATCAGTGGGATGTCATGCTGTTTGGCCAGAGCCGCGAAGGCTTCGAAGTCAGGCACATTAAACCCTGGATTACCGATGGTTTCGAGATAAATAGCCTTCGTATTTTCATCAATCAGTTTGGCAAACGATTCGGGCTTATCGCCATCGGCAAAACGCGCGTCGATACCCAGCCGCTTGAACGACACCTTAAACTGATTGTAGGTACCACCGTACAGGAATGAAGTGGTCACGAAGTTATCGCCCGCATTCAGAATATTGTTCAGAGCAATGAATTGTGCCGCCTGCCCCGACGATACGGCCAGCGCAGCTACACCGCCCTCCAATGCCGCCATGCGTTTTTCAAACACATCGGTAGTCGGGTTCATGATGCGCGTGTAAATATTACCGAACGCTTTCAACGCAAACAAATCAGCGCCGTGAGCTGAGTCGTTGAATACATAGGATGTCGTTTGATAAATTGGGACTGCCCGGGCATTGGTCGTGGGATCTGGCTCTTGCCCTGCGTGTAGCTGGAGCGTTTCGAAATGCAGTTCTGACATGATTGAGGATGTATGTTCTAACGTGGTTTTGGTAAAATCTTACGACTCATGGTGAATATTTGGCTGGTTGACCAATTTATAGTCACCAGCAACGAACAGCACACGACAAACCCTCCCGGTTTTCGTGGCAGAAGGTGGTTGTGCTTAGTAGGCCCCACAGGGCATACAGCGTTGAATACAGAGCATGTGAAGAAACGATTTATAGTCCCTAAATAACTTTAGGCAGGAGTTAGCACCTTGCCATGTGGTAGGTTGCCAGCGGTTCGCAGAGCCTGATCTCTCCCCGCTTCTTTATAAATCAACGCGCGTCGGTATGATAAAACCGCGTACCTATTGACTTGATACTGCAAGTATAGCAGTCAACGAGGGCGAATCCAAAAAACGACCGCTTTTTCTGACGGTTAAAATATTTTTTGTGATAACACACATCCTTGCCATACACGGCGTTTAATCCTTCTTTACTTTTGTAGCAAAACGACAACATCCCACCCCATGAACCAAACGTACCGCTACAATCGAGACAATGCTACCCGCGTAGCAGGAACCACTACGGTTAAGGACGCCATTGGGCAACTGTTGAAGGCTTATCAGCTTCAAACGCGCTTCAACGAAACGTATCTGGAAGCCTTCTGGGGAAAAATGATGGGGCCAGCTATTGCTTCCCGAACAAACCGGCTCTATGTCCGTGATCGGAAGCTGCACATCGAAATTGCGTCGGCTCCACTTCGTAATGAACTTGTCAATGCCAAACAGAAACTGATTCAACTCGTCAATAAAGACATGGGCAGCGATGTGATTGACGATGTTATCTTTATCTAGAAACGGTTTACGAAGCCTATAAGCTTACAACCCTTCTACAAATTCCTGCATGCCCTTGAATTCGCCCATCGGCTTCAGGTATTGCAGTAACTTTTCGACCCGATCCAGCAACCCTTCGTGCGAATGCCGACGCACATAGGTAGGGATTTTTTCATAGGCCGATAAGTCGGTAAACTCCCAGGGGTGTACATACAGGTTCAGAAACCCATCTGCTTCGAGGGTCTGGCGGCAAAGTCGTTTATAGTAGCTAAACGGAAAATTTTTCAGGCTCAGCCAGAACAGAGGTAAGCGAAGTGTTGGTGTAACCGAAGCCGGAATTTGCCAGACGCCAACCTCCCGGAACGGATGCCGGGGTTCGCCCCAGTGATTGTAGCGGCCCGGAAGCCAGGTCGGATGCAAGGAGGAATTGTACTGATACCCCGCCTGTTTCACGTCGTTTGGATCGACAAAGCCCATCCTCGCGCGACGAAAACCCGTAATGGGACGATTCAGCAAATCTTCCAGTGCGAGTCGGGATTTGAGCAGATCGGCGGGTTCGAAAGTGGTGTGATAATAGCCATGAGAAGCTATTTCATGCTTGCCAGCCAGACGTAGCATCAAGTCCGGCTCGTGAAGGGCATAATTGGCCGTTGTGAACAGCGTCGTTCGAACATTCAGTGTATCGAATCGTTCGGCCAGAAGGGTTAAGCCACGCGTTGAAACGGCCACCTGTTCATTCAAAGGAATGTTGTGGCCGAATTCAACGGCGGTATCAAATTCTTCTACGTCAACGGTGAATAAAATATTTCTTCCTCGATTGGGGATTGCCATGGCGTTACAGTCTCCTCGATCTCGCTCGTGTCGCCGATAATATAAGCTGGTCGGCCTTTCACTTCGACAAACGTTTTGCCCAAATATACGCCGATAATCCCGATCATAATAAACTGTACCCCGCCAATCAGCACTAATAGCAGTACCAGCGTTGTCCAGCCCGATACGGTTTCGTCGGTAAAATAATGTTCATAAATCGCTTCGGCCCCAAACAGGATAGCAAACAGCGACATACAAAAGCCAAGTGTTACCGACAGATAGAGCGGACGCGTTGAGAACGATGTAATTCCCATAGCGGCCAACTGCATCATTTTCCGGAATGAATATTTCGAACGACCGGCATAGCGTGCGGCTGGTTCATACAGGATCCGGCATTGGCGGAAGCCTACCCAGGAGATAGCCCCCCGCAGAAACAGATCAGCTTCTTTGAACTGCTTGATGGTATCCACGACTTTTCGGTCGAGCAACCGGAAATCGGCAGCTCCATCTTCAATCTCCAGATTCGAAACCCGGCGCAGGATACGGTAGAAATATTTTGAGGTAGTGCGTTTGAACCACGACAGCTTAGGATCGGGTCGCCGAACGGTATAAACCACCTCAAAGCCCTGCCGCCATTTGTCGATCAGTGCCGGAATCAACTCGGGAGGGTGCTGCAGATCGGCATCCAGGCAAATGACAGCGGCTCCCCGCGCATTGTCATAACCAGCCCGCAAAGCCATCTGGTGGCCAAAATTGCGCGAGAAGGAAATGAACCGCACGACCGGGTATTCCTGACTCAATTGCCGCAGTACGTAACGGGTTTGATCGGAACTACCATCATCAACGATCAGGATTTCATACGATTCGTACTGTTTCATTACCGCCATCAGCCGATGTACCAGCACGGGTAAATTCTCTTCTTCGTTATAAGCGGGCACAACCAAACTGATCATACCCTGATGAAATGCCATAGGTTACTAATTAGTAAGGAATTATTACGGATGGGGTTTCGAAGAAACTGGGTATAAATATAAGTAGATTTACCTAATGCACAACAAAAAAACCGTTGTATAATCTTTAATTTTCGGATAATGCCTTTTAATACCCTAGCTATTAACCACTTGCCAGACTGAGCATACACCCCAATTTAGGTCTAGGGTTGGACCAGACTCAGACGGGCCGCTTCGAGATCTAGCTCCTGTTCCATTTTCCGAATGACCTCCCCATCCAGCAACGTACTTTGCCGTTGCTCCGTCAGCACGGTTCGCTCTACATCAATCAGTTCGAGTTGCAGACGGATCGCCTGCTGGTAGAGTTCCGTTGGTTTATGAGGGGTACTGATCGACCCGCGCAGCATACCATTTAGCTCGTTAATCCGTAGTTCGTACGTGTTTTTCACATAGTTGAGCACGTCATCATGCACCGAGCCAGCCGAATGGTTTTCTTCCAGATGGGTAATCACCTGGAGAGCCATTTGCCGGCGAAGCTTCCGTTCCTCCTGCTTCTCGTCGATGTTTTCCCGCACATTAAGTGCTTCGACCAGCAAAGGCAGGGTTAGCCCCTGTATGACCAGGGTAATCAGAATCACAATAAAGGTGATGAACAAGATCAGATCGCGGGCAGGAAAGGGCTGCCCGTTGGGTAAGGTATTGGGTAAGGCCAGCGCACCAGCCAGCGAGACTACTCCACGCATGCCTGCCCAACCAACCACCATAACCTGCTGCCAGGCTGGTTTCGCTTCACGCTGGCGAATACGGGCACTGAGCCAGCGAGGTAGGTAAGCCCCCGGAAATACCCATATCAGTCGGCTTATTACGGCTACTACGCTGATCAGTAAGGCATAGTTGATTGCTTCGGGGAGTGTATATCCGTTCAGGTCAGCCACAATCATGGGAAGTTGCAGACCGATCAGGATAAAGACGAGGCCATTGAGCAGAAAAACCACAATTTCCCAAACCGAATTGGTCTGTAATCGACTGTGGTAGGTAAAGAGTTGCGAGGTTCGGGCCGACAGAAACAAACCGGTAGTCACAACGGCCAACACACCTGAGAGGTGAAAGTTTTCGGCAAGTAGGTAGGACCCATACGGTGTCAGTAAAGTTATGGCGGTGCTCGTCACATTGTCTTTACTAATCATCCGATGAACCCAGATCATAATCCAGCCAATGGCCAGACCGATTGCTACACTGATCAACGCGATACCAATGAACTGATAACTAGCCTCCCAAAGAACAAAATGATTGGTAAGGATAGCTACTAGTCCATACCGATAAATAATCAGGCTGGTGGCATCATTGACCAGGCTTTCGCCCTCCAGTACAGTCGTGATCTGTTTGGGTATATTGAGTCCGCGCATAACGGAGGTAGCCGCTACGGCATCAGGTGGTGCAATGATTGCCCCTAACAAATAGCCCTGGGCCAATGAAAAACCGGGGATAAAAGCGTGAGCAAACAGGGCTACCAGTGTCGATGTAAATAAAACCAGCCCCACAGCCAGCAATGATACCGAACGGCTATATAATTTTAATTCTACGTTATCGATCTGCCAGGCGGCTGCGTACAGCAAGGGAGGCAAAAAAACCAGAAAAACCTCATCAGGCGACAAAATAACGGGAGGCAATCCCGGAATCCAGCCGATCAATAGCCCCACAATAACCAGCAGGATTGGATACGATATCCGCAGCCAACGGGCCACGACCACCAATAAGGTAGTGACCCCCAGCAGACCTGTTACAATTTCAATTGGATGCATTGAATGATCAGAATTGGAATGATTGCAGCTTAACGGTTAAAGCCCGGCAAAT
This sequence comes from Spirosoma panaciterrae DSM 21099, assembly GCF_000374025.1. Lineage (GTDB taxonomy): Bacteria > Bacteroidota > Bacteroidia > Cytophagales > Spirosomataceae > Spirosoma > Spirosoma panaciterrae. The sequence goes on from NZ_KB893188.1 coordinate 18,991, forward strand.
TTGCTATAACTTTGTCAGTAGGCCATAACTGGTGATAGAGTAACAATTATACGCCTTATGAATTCATCAACCCGCCAGGTTTTAAAAAAAACGCCCAAAAACAGTCGGTTAGTTGAACAGGAAGAACAGCGTAACGACATTGGCTTCGGCACCAAGCTCACCGATGCCCAGGCCCGGTTGGTCAACCAGGACGGAAGTTTCAATATTGTTCATGCCAACGTCAGTTTATGGGATCAGTTAAACATCTATAATCGGCTCATTACAATGCGCTGGTCGCATTTTTTTGGCTGGATTCTACTGGCGTATCTGATTACAAACACACTTTTTGCCGGTGTGTATATGCTGGCAGGGGCCGGCACCCTCGAAGGTATGGATGATGACTCCATTTACGGTCCTTTCTGGAAATGTTTTTTCTTCAGTTCACAAACGCTTACGACCGTAGGTTACGGGCATATTTCGCCCAATAGCTTCCTGACCAGTTGTATTTCAGCCTTCGAATCGATGGTTGGGCTGCTGGCATTTGCACTCGCTACCGGCCTGCTCTACGGTCGGTTTTCGCGTCCGGTGGCACACATTCGTTTTTCGAAGCATGCCGTACTAGCCCCCTATCTGGATGTCAACGCCTGGATGTTCCGAATTATCAACACACGTCCAAACCAGCTTATCAACCTGGAAATCAGTGTGAGTTTATCAAGAGTAGAAGCCAATGCGCAAGGTATACTCACCCGAAAATATTACCCAATTCATCTCGAACGGAATACAGTGGCTTTTTTCCCGGCCAACTGGACGCTGGTACACGCGATTACAGAAACCAGTCCTTTGTATGGTCTGACTCCCGAGGATCTGGAAAAATCGGATACTGAGTTCTTAATTTCATTTCAGGCACTGGACGACACCTTTGTGCAGGGTGTCCATCGGCGTTTTTCCTACCGTCATGATGAGATACGCTGGGGCTATAAATTCCGGCCTATGTACGACGGGGCTCAAACCGGCCGGGTCATACTTGACCTGGACAAACTTGACGAGATTGAAGAAGCTACGTTAAATTGATACTGGTGTTTATGGTAAACTGAATACCCTAAACCGCAAACAATAGATTAACCTTGATTGTACCTCCTTTTTTACGCCCTGGCGACACGGTAGGTGTGGTATCTCCGGCCAGTTGGTTTCCTTATGAAGAACTAGCCGATGGGCTCCGCATTTTGCGAGACGATTGGCAGCTAAATGTCATCGAAGGCGATAGTCTGCGCGCAATCGACGGACCTTTTGCGGGTTCAGATGACCTCCGCCGGGCCGATCTCCAACGGCTTTTCGATGATCCAACGGTTCGGGCAGTGTTTGCCGCTCGTGGTGGATACGGATGTTATCGAATTGCTGACGGGCTCGATCTGACGGGCTTGGAGGCCAATCCGAAATGGCTCATTGGTTTCAGCGACGTAACGGTATTACTTAGTCTACTCCATAATCATCAGTTGGTCAGTCTGCATGGACTCATGCCCCGCCAGTTTGGTGATCCCGACCGAGCCGCTTCGCTGGAATCGGTTCGGCAATGGTTATTTGGCGAAATCCCCGCTCATTACACTGTACCTGTGCATCCACTGAACCGGATTGGCCAGGCCTCGGGTCCATTGGTGGGTGGTAACCTGACCATGCTCAGCAATTCGATTGGTACCCCTACCGATGTCGATCTCGACGGAAAAATTCTGTTTATCGAAGACATCGACGAAACGTTTTTCTCCCTCGACCGGATGCTGACCCAGTTCCGGCGAGGTGGAAGGCTGGCCAATCTGGCAGGTTTGGTAGTGGGCCAGTTTACCGACATGCGCGGCAACGCATCACTTCCTTTTGGCAAAGACGCGAATGAGATTATTGCCGATGCCGTTTCGGCCTACCGTTATCCCGTACTGTTCGATTTTCCGGCGGGCCATGTGCCGTTCAATCTGGCCTTACCAATCGGGAAAACAGTTACGCTACAGCTAACAACTCAAACGGCCCAGCTCGTATTCTAACCGATCTCTCCTATGAGTTTTGCCAATTCCGTTGTCTGGATTACAGGGGCATCGTCTGGTATCGGTGAAGCTATCGCTGTGGCGCTGGCCAGCTATAAAAACATATCTCTGGTGATTTCAGCCCGTCGTGCCGACGAACTACATCGGGTAGCCAATCAAACTGGGTTACCAGCTTCCCATTTGCTTGTATTGCCCATGGATATGACCGAGATCAACAGTTTAGCAACTCATGTCGAAACGGTTCGTCAGCGGTTTGGCCGGATTGACTACCTGTTTCAAAATGCAGGAATCAGCCAGCGAAGTTCCGTTGTCGACACCGATTTTTCAGTGTATCGGCAACTCATGGAGGTCAATTTCTTTGGTGTGGTAGCACTCACCAAGCTGGTTTTGCCGATTATGCTGGCACAGGGAAGTGGTCATTTTGTAGTGACCAGCAGTGTAGCCGGGAAATTGGCGACGAAGCAACGCTCCGGCTATTGCGCCAGCAAACACGCGCTGCATGGTTTTTTCGATGCTCTTCGGTCGGAGGTCTATGAGGCCGGGCTTCGGGTAACCATTGTTTGTCCTGGGTATATCCGGACAGCCATTTCGATCAATGCGCTTAATGCCGATGGACAGAAGCACGACCAGATGGACGAGAATCAGCAGAAAGGCATGGCTGCTGACGACTTCGCCCGACGGCTATTACGAGCTGTCGAATCTCAAAAAGAAGAGGTATATATTGGTGGGAACGAAATCTACGGCATCTACCTCAAGCGTCTCTTTCCCAGCTTATTATCCAGAATCCTTCGCAACCGAAAAGGGGTTTGAGCATGCTTACGGCATTCTGATCCAAAACAATGCACTAGTCAACGAACTCATTTTGCAGCTTTTAAGCAAACAAGTAGTTGGCCTAATTTTTGTACTTTTGGAGCAAATTCACGCTTAAATTGTTAACCTTTTATGCAAGAGCAGCCCAAAGAAATATTTAATCTGCAGATTGGTGGAGAGGTTGGCAAGTATAACTCTTTGCCTGTTGAGTATCTTATTGAAATTGCTAAAAACCTCCAAAATTTCTTACAAACACTTGCCAGAGTAAATGTATCAGACGGTTCAACCATAGATCTTAACAATTTCAAGTTAGAACTTACTGGATTTCAAAAAGGTAGTGCTGTACCACAATTTGTATTCACTCCTCGCAGACGACTTACACTTGATGCTGACATTGATAATCAACGACTGTTAGTCAGGCAAAAGTTTGACGAAGTGGTTGAAGCTTCAAGCAAAGGAGACTTCGCTAAAGTAAGACAGCTTTATCCTGATGCCTATCGTCGAAACGAAGTGGTTGATGGGTTGTACAATTTCGTTAACAGTTTCGGTAACTCTCCCGTAAGTGTGGTTGATTTAGATGCTAAGAAAGGTAAAGATAAGATCACCCCACTTTATCGCATCCGGCCTTTTGGCAAAGAAGTTCGTGACCGATTAATTACAACTGTTATTGAAAGCAGAGACTTAGAGACGGTAGAAGAGATCAGCCTAAGAAGGGTAGTTACAACTTATCGCGGTGGAGCACGAGTAAAAACCAAGACAGTCGAGGAGTATTCAGACAAACAAGCAGCTATATCACTAGCTCCAGATCAGATCCTATCACATACGCATACTTATAGATTAATCAGCCCTCTTCGTTGCCTTCTTGAAAAAGAAGATGACTACTATGTCTTAACATGTGAGTTACTCGACTTAGTCGGCACAGGTTTGTCAATAGAAGAAGCACAGCAAAGTTTTGCAGAAGAGTTTGAGTTTATTTATAAACGTTACAATGCTTTGTCCGATAAAGAACTTACTCAGCGACTTCAATCCATTAAAACAATCCTAAACGCCTTAATTAAACAAGTCGATATCCATGCCCACGCTTGACGCAAAACAGACATATAAAAATTTAAAAAAGAAGGGATTTGAAGATGCTCCTAGTCGAAGTGATGACCATAAATATCTGGAATTTCGCCATAAGGGGAAAGTAGTTCTCTATACTAAAATTAGCCACGGAGAAAAAGAATTAGGGGATTTTCTCATTGGTCAAATGAAGAGGCAGTGTAAACTAGATAAATCTGATTTCATGGATCTGGCTAACTGTCCACTGTCTTTAGATGAATATACTATTAGATTACGTGAACAAGGCTTATTAGACGATAACGATTGATTAAAAAATTGTATACATTGGCTGACGCCTGATTTTTCGCGTCAGCCAACCACAAATGTCAAAATAATTCTTACTGCCCGCCCAGAGTCAATTCCTTAACGGCAACGCCTTTGTTGGCAAACTCCATATAATCGGTCGTCAGGCGGCACAACGATTTCATACCCAACACAAAACCACCTTCATCGATGTAGAAATCGGGCGTATGGTGCGAAGGTACTTCAGTTCCTCGTTTCCCTTTAGGCATACCGCCCAGAAAGAAAAAGAAACCCGGTACTTTTTGCTGATAGAAGGAGAAATCTTCTGCTCCGGTTTGCGCGGGGGTAATCTTGACGTTGTTTTTACCGGCAACGGTTTCGAGCGACGGGATCATCTGATCGGTTAGCTTCGGATCGTTGTACGTAACCGGGTACATGATGTCGATTTTCACTTCGGCTTTGGCGCCAGCACTTTCGGCGATATTGGTCGCTATTTCGTTGATCCGACGATGCACCAGTTGCTGCGCTTCGGGGCTGAACGTACGGATGGTGCCAATCATGTTCGCTTCTTCGGGAATGATATTCTGCCGGATACCGCTATGCAATGCCCCAACGGTTACTACAGCCGGATTATCGGTCAGAGTAAGGTTACGGCTCACAATGGTTTGCAGGCCCAAAACCACCTGTGCAGAAGTAACGATGGGGTCAACACTCGACCAGGGAGCGGCACCATGGGCCTGCTTCCCTTTGATTTTAATAGCGTACGAATCGACCGCAGCCATCGTAGCACCCGGCCGGTATTTGATGGTTCCTACTTCGGTTTGTGAATTGATGTGCAGACCAAAAATGGCGTCTACTTTAGGATTTTCCAGAACCCCTTCTTTCACCATCAGGTAAGCGCCCCCTTCTTCACCCTGCGGAGCCCCTTCTTCGGCAGGCTGGAAAATAAACTTAACCGTTCCGCGCAAGTCGGCCTTTACGGATGTCAGAATTTCGGCTACCCCCATCAGGATCGCCACGTGCGAATCGTGCCCGCAAGCGTGCATAACCCCCGTTTGCTGGCCGTTATATTCGGTCCGTTCCTGCGATTTAAAAGGAACGTCGACCCGTTCAGTTACCGGAAGCCCGTCCATATCTGCCCGAAGCGCCACAACCGGGCCAGGTTTTCCCCCTTTCAGCAAGCCCACAACCCCTGTTTTGCCCACACCCGTTTTCACTTCTATGCCCAGCGACTGAAGATGAGCCGCTATTTTGGCTGCGGTCTGAAACTCCCGGTTCCCCAATTCGGGGTGCTGGTGAAAATCACGACGCCAAGTTACCACTTTTTTTTCAAGACTTTCGGCCATTTTATCCATTCGGGTATTCAAGGTAGCCACCTGCGCGAATACCGACTGCGCCAAAAGCCCGCCCAAAAGCAGTGAAGAAACTAATATGTTATGCTTTTTCATCAAAAAAGACAGTTTTTGAAACTAAGTTCGATTAGCGTTCAATTTACACATAAGTCCGTATAAAATAAGGCTATTAGAGCGAACCCTTCGTTAAACCACCCCATTCTTATTGTCTTACCAAGTTATATTTTCCATTTGGAGCCTGTGGCAGAATCCTTTTTTCTCCATTCCTTTTGCTTAATTTCCTGCTGGTAAACCATCGTTTATGAAACCCAACCGTCTATTTTTCCTGTTGATTGTTTTGCTCCTTCAGGCACAGATTGCCTCCTGTGAGGTACGGGTATCGTCGCCCAATGGTCGTATCGAGTTTGTTTTTAACCTAACTCCGTCGGCCCCTACCTACAGGATTCTATTCGACAAAAAGATTCTGGTCGACCACTCAACGCTAACCCTCACATTTCAAAATGCTGACCTGTTCGGCCCCAATCTGCTTCAGCAAAAACCGACCATCGAAACTATCGACGATACCTACGAGCTTGTAGTGGGGAAGGCCAAGAAAGTGCATACGGTGTATCGGGAAGCGACCATCCCTCTGCTTGAACGGAATAAAGCCGGGCAATCGGGTCGACAGATTATGTTATGGGTTCGCGTATTCGATGATGGCGTAGCGTTCCGGTATGAGTTTCCGAAACAGGCCAACTGGGAATCATATATCCTTACAGACGAAAACACGACATTCCAACTCCCTCAGAACCCAACTGTTCGGGCTTTGTTTCTACCCAGTTTCACCACTTCCCACGAAGGGCTTTATACGACTATTCCATTGGCAAAAATCAAAAATGATACGCTGATGGATATGCCCGCGCTGTTTGAGTTTCCTAATAAAACCTATCTGGCTATCACCGAAGCGGCACTGGTAAATTATGCGGGCATGTATTTGACGAAAAAGAATAATGTGCTGACCAGCCAGCTTTCGCCCCTACCGAATCAGAAAGAGGTGAAAGTAAAAGCCACACTTCCTCACCAGACTCCCTGGCGGGTGATGCTCATCAGTGACCGGGTCGGCACCCTGATCGAATCAAACATACTGACCAGCCTGAATGAACCCTGCCCGTTTGAGGATGTTGCGTGGTTGAAACCTGGCAAAACCACTTTCCCCTGGTGGAATGGCAATGTAACCCCTGATACGACTTTTGCCCCCGGCAACAATTTCGAAACCCAGAAGTATTACATCGACTTTTGTGCGGCCAATCACATCGACTACCACTCTGTAGTTGAGTACGGTTTGCATGAATGGTATGTCAACGATGGAGCAGGTTTCGTACCAGGTCCGAACGTCAATGCGGCTAAGGCGGTACCAGGGCTGGATATGCAGCAGGTGTGCGACTATGCCAAAAGTAAAGGCGTTGGTATTCGGGTATGGGTTTACTGGTCGGCCCTCTACCCAAAGTTGGAAGAGGTATTTACACAATACGAAAAGTGGGGAATCAGCGGGCTAATGGTCGATTTTATGGACCGCGACGACCAGGAAATGGTCAATATTCAAAACGAAATTCTGCACTCAGCCGCCCGTCATAAATTACACATCCAGTTTCACGGAGCCTACAAACCGACAGGTATGCACCGCACTTATCCCAACGAACTCACCCGTGAAGCCACACTCAACTACGAAACCAACAAATGGAGTGGCCTGGATACGCCCGATCATGACCTTTCTTTCCCGTTTACCCGACTGCTGGCGGGCCCAGCGGATATGCACCTCGGTGGGTTTCGGGCCGTACCGGATAAGCAATACAAAATTCAGTATACCCGCCCACTCATGCACGGCACCCGCTGCCACCAGTTGGCCATGTACGTTGTGCTCGAAAGTTACCTCAATATGGTATGCGATTACCCGGATGCCTACAGAGGTCAGCCGGGCTTTGAGTTTATCCAGCAGGTGCCCACCACCTGGGATGAAACCCGCGTTTTGAACGCCGAAGTAGGTCAATACATCACCGTAGCCCGTCGCAAAGGGACCGACTGGTTTATTGGCAGCATCACCAACTCAACCGCCCGCGAGCTATCTGTCAAACTGGATTTTCTGCCCGAGGGCAACTATTCGGCCGAACTCTACGCAGATGCTCCCGACGTAGCTCAAAACCCGAATCATCTCATCCAGCAAACCCAGGCGGTTGGCCGTTTGGAAGTCGTATCGCTGAAATTAGCCGCCGGAGGTGGTCAGGTCATGCGGTTACGAAAGCAGTGATTTTGTATCTATATCCAACCCTAAGAAAGCTGCTGGCGCACAGCAATAACTAATAAATCAGGGACTGTCAGACTGAGCAGGTCGGTAAGACTAATATTATATAACGACGACACCTGTTGCAGGACGGTTAGGGATAATTCCGTTCGGCCGGTTTCCTTTTTGCTGTAAGCCGCCTGACTTACGCCTAGTTGAAAGGCTACATATTCCTGTGGATAACCGTGAATTTCCCGAAGTTTGCGGATTTTGGTGGCTAAGGCATTCATAGATTAAACTGGAAAAATTTGTGTTAGTTAACACCTGCAAAACAAAGACCTGTGGCCAGAAAGGGAAATATATTTCGACAAATGTGGATTCTTGATCGATAAATGAGTCACCAGAATCGCTAAATCGAATATATTGCCCCCATTATGAACGAAACGCTTACCTGTTACTTAGTTGATGATGAGTCGCCAGCACACGTCATCATGTCGAAATACATTAGCCGGGTACCTTATCTGACCTTGCTTGGCAAAAGCTACGATCCGTTCGAAGGACTGGAGCAAGTACAGGCCCTCAAACCCGATGTACTCTTTCTGGATGTCGAAATGCCCTATATGACGGGTGTTGAATTTCTAAAATCGTTGCCCTTGCCGCATCCGGTGATTATTATGGTAACGGCATCGCCCCAGTTTGCCATTGAAACCTACAACTTCGACTCGGTCACACACTATCTGCTCAAACCCGTTGGCTTCGACAAGTTTCTGGAAGCGATTAATCGAGTTACCAAACGACTTGGCTTTGCTATTGATCCTGAAGCCCCTATTCCAACCAAGCCTCCTATTCGCTCCCAGACCGAGCCACCTGTTGATCCCCGCGAAAAGATTCCCTACTTCCTGATTAAAGAAGACAAAAAGCTGATTCGAGTAGCCCCGGAAGACATTGTGTTTGCCGAGGGTATGAAAGATTATATCAAACTGCACCTGACTTCCCGTGTACTCATTACTCACATGACCATGAGCAAGCTGGAAGAGATGGTGCCTCCCTCGCAGTTTTTACGCATCAACCGTTCTTACCTGATTCGTCGACAAGCCATTAAGGAAATCGATGGAAACCTAATCACTACCCTCGACGGCAAAAAAGTAGCCATTGGGGTCACGTATCGGGAACGCGTGATGGAAGAATTGAAGAAAAATATGATTTAAGAATGAATACGAAGTAATAAGCAATGTCCAGTCATAAGTTTTATTAATCCATCATTAACTACAAATATGACTCTCCGTTAAATACATGAAGATTCAATCACACATCAATCAATCCACACAAGACTTTATCTTAGGTTTTTATGAAAGCAACCGCCAAACAATCCGTGGGTTTTGGCATATTTTAATGTGGATAGCAGTTTATTTTTTATTAATAAGAAGCACTGCTCCAAGGATATTCGAAGATAATACAAAAGTTATCAATACGGCTTCATTTGTAGATCTTTTGCAAACTATAGTATTATATTATTTGATAGGTTACTATATTTTTCCTCGATTATTTTATCAAAGATATTACGCTACATTACTGCTATCTTTAGTATTCATCTTTTTTTGTGTTTATCAGCTAAACTATAATTTATTCTATTATTTAGCTTCTATAAGCACTCAAAATCAGCAAAGAAATACTTATGCTATAAAAATAGCAACCATGCTTAAAGAAAGTGGCTGGCTAGGCTGCTTTACAAATTTACGAATTAGTTTATGGAATTTATCTTATGGCTTCTTTTTACCAATGTTACTATTAGTATTCAAAGCATTTCGTGACATAATAACATATCAAAAAAGAATAGTAACAGTTGAACGAGATAAATTTGAATTGGAATTAAGTTTTTTAAAAGCACAAGTTAATCCTCATTTTCTATTCAATACCCTCAATAGTATTTATGCCGACATTTTTGATACGAATGAAAAGGCCGCCGATTTGGTGCTACGCTTATCGGAATTGATGCGATACAATCTCTATGAAACTGACTCTCCCAAAATTGCTCTTGATAAAGAATTAGCCTATATACAAAACTACCTTGACTTGGAACGTAATCGCCTTTCAGATCAGTATGTAGTAATTGATTATAAACAGAGTGGCAATTCTTCAATTTTTCAAATTACCCCTTTGTTGCTCATTGCATTTGTAGAAAATGCCTTCAAACACGGTATTAAAGGAACTACAGAACCCGCCTATGTACAGGTAAGGACCAGTTTACTAGAGGACCAACTCATCTTTCAGGTAGAAAACAGTATTCCTCTTAAACGACCGCTTGGTGAGCCAGACAAGAAGTCGGGAGGCATTGGTTTAGACAATATCCGAAGGCGATTAGAGGCATTGTACAAAGGCAACTATGAATTAATTACGAATATAGCTGCAACTACCTATACAGTTACGCTCAAGATAAAAGTAGAACCTTTACCCTAACAAAGCATTAGTCGAAGGTATTAGTCCATTAGTCGAAAAAGTCATGTTCACATGTCGAAAGTAGTTGAAGCGGCCTATATGAATCTGCTACTTTTGAATAGTCAAAGGACACCGTTCCGGCTCCTAAATCATTAAAACCACAGCATTTGCTTACACTCATGAAAACGCTAACATTACCCGATCTTCCTGCTTCCAACACACCAGCTCGCTTAGTCTTTAAAAGGCAACGTATTGTTTGTCTAACAACTATGCATACTAAAAACGGCCCCAAAGGAGGTGACTCAAGCAGATTATGTGATTTTTTTACAATTGCTTAATTCATTTTGCCAATCTATCTTCTCTTGAACCCATCCTGGGCGAGTAAACGTCAACTCGCCTATTACTTTCAGCGCATCGGTTGGGTTATCATCTGGCAGTCTAGTCCATTTACAGAGGAAATGCTGCCTATGATCCAGTCCGATGATTGTGCGCTGGTTTTTGTCAGGCTGGCTGAACTGGACAACCCGGTACCAGCACCGTTTCTGGATGTACTGCGGCAACATCCTGCCGTAGTGGTTACTTCACCTTATCCACAACATCTGTTCAGTCATCTGAACCTGCATCCGCTCGATTTTCTGACTGAGCCGTATTCATTTGAGCGTTTCGCACGTTGTATGGAACGGTATTGGAATCAGCACAACCCGAAAGAGTCTCCTCTTTGAAGGAGGCTCTTTCGGGTTGTTTAAGTGAATCTGTATTAAAAAATAGGTTAGTACTAATTATCCTATTGGTTTTACATTGACGACAAAATATCTTTGAGGCTTATCCATCTAGTTCGATGATTCAGCCTGACGATTACTTTATCCTACGTCAACCAACGTTTCCAATCAATAACCTGATTCAGTTTTATACTCAACTTTTCTCCCAACCCATCGGCGAACTGCTGCGCCAGCATTATCGGCACCCGATAGCCCAGCAGGCCATTCTGACCGCATCGCCCCTCCTCTATGAACGAATGCAACGCTGGCTGGCGGGCGAAACACTTCCCGAACAGGAGAAGCTTTACATCACCCTGCATAAATACCTGATTCGGATGTGTAGTCGTCCTACACCGTATGGCCTTTTTTCCGGTTGTACAATAGGGTATTTCGATGAGCATACGCAATGGAGAGCCGGAACAGCGAACACCATTCAGACACACCTTCGCCTTGATACCGAGTGTATGCTGGCCCTTTGCCGCTGGATTACACTCCACCCCGTTCTCCGGGATCAGCTGCTTTTATTCCCTAACTCATCGCTTTATCCGGTAGGTACATCGCTGCGGTATGTAGAGCAGCAAGTCGAAACGGCAAAGCCAGGAACAGGCCAACGGCAATATTTCATTAGCATGACCGATGCCGACCGACATCTGTCGGCCATTCTGGAAGCTGCCCATTCAGGGGCTACCATTCAGGAATTGGCATACGTTTTAACACGCTTTCAAATTGAAGAAACCGAGGCCGTTGAGTTTATTGAACAATTAATTGAAGGACAATTACTATCGTTCGAGATCGGGCCTACCGTAACTGGCCCTGATTATCTGGATCGATTGATAAACCGTATCGCCACACTGACTGGTACTTCCGTTATTGTAGAATCCTTACGTCAGCTACAGGCATTTATTCAACAACCCAATAGATTACAGGCGCATACAAGCGTTCGGGCCTGGTTCACTGAACGTGACATCCATCTACCCGTTGCCGATCTAGTACAGGTAGACACCTTCTTCGAGCATCCGGCACCCAGGCTTGGCCGCCGGGTGTTACACCAACTACAACGCGATCTGGAAAAATTACTGGTATTGAATCGGTCAGCCATTTGTCCGGACCTGGACGAGTTTAAACGCCGGTTTTATAATCGCTATGAAGACGAAGAAATTCCGTTGGCACTAGCCATCGACGCTGAGTTTGGCGTAGGCTATGGGTCAGGAGCAGCATTCGGGGTTGGCTATGCACCGTTAATAGACGACCTAACCCTTTCGACCGATCTGGCTCCTGCTCATACAAGTTGGGATTGGTGGCAAACCCTGGTCATGGACAAATATACCCGCGCACTGCGAACGACACGCACTGCAGGTACAAACGATGAAATTGTCCTTACCGACGACGATCTGGCCTACATTGGTCGCCATCAAACGTCTCAGGCACCTCTACCCGATAGCTTTTATGTGTTTGGTACTTTAGTAGCCAACTCGCCCAAAGAATTGGATGAAGGCAACTTCCGCTTTAATCTGCTGGCTTGCAAAGGGCCATCGGCTATAAATCTGATGGCCCGGTTTGGCAATGGTCATGCCGAACTGGCCCAACGTATGCAACGGAGCATACGGGCCGAGGAAGCTTATCATCCCGATGTAATTATGGCCGAAATTGTACACCTGCCCGAAAATCGGGTTGGTAATATTCTACATCGGCCAACGCTCCATCAATACGAAATACCGTATATGGGTCACGCATCGGTAGATACTGACCATCAGATCCCCCTGACCGACCTGATGGTATCGGTGCGAAATGATACGCTCATTCTACGATCAAAACGACTCGACCGGCGGGTAATTCCCCGGCTGACTAATGCCCATAATTTTACACAGGGGCTACCGATCTATCGTTTTCTATGCGACCTACAGACCCAGGATGCTCATTTGTCGATTGGCTGGAACTGGGGTCTGCTACGCACCCAGACCTACCTACCGCGCGTGCGTTATCGTTCCATTATACTGAGCCGGGCAACCTGGCAAATCCCCTGCCGCGAACTCACGCCCGATAATCCATTACGACTGGTAACCGAGCTAACAGCGGCTGGCTTACCTAATCAGTTTATGCTGGTACAGGGCGATAATGAACTCTTTATTTCGATGCATACCCCTGCCTCACTGGCACTGCTTATGCAGGAAATTCGCCGACAGATAACTGCCCACCAGAAGGCTAATCCACAAAATGAACGAAGAGCTACTGCCGATATGCCAGGGTATATTCGGCTGATCGAATGCTTATCGATTCCCGAGCAATGCCCTTTGCAGGATAAACGGGACCGTTATACGCATGAACTACTCATTCCATTTCGAAACAAACGCGTACAGCCTTTTGCCGGATTAAATCAAGCGGTAATACCCAGACTACAGCGTAAGTTCTCGGTGGGTAGCGAATGGTTTTACCTGAAAGTATATACGGGCGAAAAAACGTCGGACCAACTCCTGATCGATACCATTTACCCAACCGTAGCCCAATTGCTAAAAACTCAGATTATTCAGGAGTTCTTTTTTGTACGCTATAAAGATACCGACCCTCATCTGCGCTTACGGTTCAGAGGAAATGCCCACCTGGAATTCTATCATCAGGTAGTTCGGGCCATGGAAAAAGCCCTTCATAAGGCAGTAGAATCGGGCGTTGTGCATCGGGTGCAGGTCGATACCTACCAGCGCGAACTGGAGCGCTATAGCCTGGAGCAAATGCCGCTATGCGAACGGTTGTTTTACTACGATAGCTTATCGACGCTACTTTTTCTGGCCTATATGGGCGACACCTTCGATGAAAATGTTCGCCTGGCCTTTGCCATACGCAAAATTGATCGACTATTGACCGGGGCAGGTTTTCCAATAGAGACCTGCCATCGTATCCTGGAATCGCTAAAAGAGCGTTTTTTCCAGGAATTTGGCGGCACCCCCATCCTACGCCATCAACTAGCCGAAAAATACCGCGCCTATCGTCCCCTTATTCATCAGGGCCTGAGTGCCAATTTTTTATCCATACCGGGACTTAGCGATTGGGAGTATCGGCAGGAAGGCCTACTCCAACAATTAATGCAGTCCAACGTCAGTTCCTACCAATTGCACACCATTATCGACAGTCTGATTCACATGATCGTAAATCGGCTATTTCCATCCAAGCAGCGGGCTTATGAGCTAGTACTCTACTACTGCTTGGCTAAATACTACGACTCGGTACAGGCTCAACAATTGACGTCCAACGCATAAAATCAAAATAGCCTACAAAAGCCTTACTCATATTACTCGTTTTCATATCCACTACACTCTCTATAACTAATCCGAATACAATATAATCAAACGAATTACACTACAACTACTCGTTATTGAAACAGGCGAAAATAACGCTCAATTTTGACTCAACAAATCAGCCAAGCGAAATCAAAGAATGGATATCTAAATTAACTATAGCTATGAAAAAGCACCTTCATTCGGAGTATTCTTTTGAGGTATGGATTAACGAAGCGAGTGACAACCTGGGCGACGAAACTGGCTCTTTCGATGACAACTGGATTGTATCGGCAAGCGATCTATTTAGCCAGATGAACCTACCGACTAATGATCCTATGGGTTCTTATGAAGAAGTGGCCTAATGCCGTATTGTTTTTATAACCAAAGCGAATAAAGTACAACCTAAGGTTTTTGAAACACAACACACTACCCATCATCTTTGCAATGTCGATTACGAAAATAAGTTAGACTGTAAGCCGCTCAATTAGGTCCTAACATACGAGTTATTTTCCAGAAAGCCGACGTGAATTAAAAAATAAGAATACTGCAACTATCCAGCCTTTTAATTTAGTATTTTTTACAATTCAGTTTATTAACAGTTTAAATTTTATGAAACAAATTATGAATAGTCAGAATCAAACAATCGAAAATGTAGATGTATGTATGCTCGATCAAAACGAGCTACGTGAATTAAATGGTGGCATCGGTGGCAACGATGGTGGATGTATTCCAAATCCAGACCCTAAACTACCCGAACTCCCTATTGAAATTTTGTACTGAATTAATACATTGCAATTAGTAAGACCTATACAAGAAACGTAGGATAAATGTACTAGAATTCATACAGATTAAACAGCGCAGGCACGGCCTTCTAGATAAATACCGTGTTTGCGGAAACGTATCAGTTATATGCATACGAATGTGTGTGATAAAAATGAGTAACTCCCCGTTACTCAAAAATGGGGAGTTCTTCTTTTCCTACATGCTAATAATAACAGAATAACTTATAATCTGAGCGAATAAAGTACAACCCGAAGTTATTGAAACAGAAGCTTGTTCGCCAGAAATTTGCATCATCCAGTAAACGAATCACAAACAAGATCATGAAAAAAATAGCGTTCATGGCCGCAGCCGGATTGATGATTCTGGCGGTTGCCTGCAAAGAAAATGACACCATAAAACCAACGTATAGCACTACTACGTATAGTGCTGATGACCAACCCGAAGCAACTATTGTCGTCGATGTTGATTCAGCAGTAAAAACGAAGCGTATATTGCCTATTAAAATACAACCAATTGAGCAACCTGTAACCAACCCATCCTTAGGCCAGGGAAAAGATTTGCCTATGGATCAGGTAATTAATTAGTATAGCTTGCTACAAATTAGCAAGTTTATCAACCAAGAACTATAACTGTATACACCAATCTAGTTACGGCAAATTTTCGGAAGATAACTAAACAGGCTCTTATCAGATGTGGGCAGCAGCCCAGCAAAGACATTAGTTAGAAAATTGCTACATTAGCTCGATTAGTAAATACAAGTTATAGAATATATTAAGAGTGCCCTATCACAACCGATGCATCCCGGGTTTAAGCAGAGGAGGGGATAGGTATAAATTTAACCTAAACAAAATTAATAATGAATAATTTGCTAAATAATGAATATCCTGAAATAAAAGAACTCAATTTCGAAGAAATAGGAGCTGTGAGCGGAGGCTGGGCTTGGTTATTGGAAGGTATTGCTGGGTATATTGCTGGAGAAGTCCTGGATGGAGTCCTTAGGTATGCTTCTGGAGAAAGATCACGATAAGGTTTTATTAATAGAATCGACTAATTAGCTCTAATCATGGAAAATCAACAGATGGATGCTCAAGAAGATCTTGACCTTCAGGAACTCACCTCGATTAATGGAGGAATACACTGGTTCGTTGCAGGCCTTATTGTATATGTTGCGGGTGAAGTTCTGGATGGAATTGTACGCTATGCAGATGGTGAAAGAAGTCGTTAATCTTTAAAAATATAAAAAAACACTAAAATGAAACACATTGAATTTGGGGATGTAACAGCCTTGTCAATTGATGAAATGATTGAAGTAGACGGTGGTGGTAAAATATCTGATTGGACAGTTAAAGCTTTAACATGGCTTGGCGATAACTTATCAAAGCTTCAGACTGACGACTATTATTTATATATGTAATTTAGTGAAGATTCTACAAATAGTACGGGCCATTAATATAAAAGCCCGTACTATTTGACTTTTGTAAGGCATATAAGTTAATGAAGATTACTAGATTGTTGATAGGGATTTCATGTGCTGTTTTGACAGCACTAATTCAGCTTTGGATAAGACCAAGTTTGAGAGGAATAAATTCATACTTAGATATCATTCTTGGAAGTTTACCTAATTTTTTGGCTGTATTGGGATTCTCATTTATTCTTATTCATTTTAAAAAAGCTAAACAGAAGACATCGTCATCTATGATGGCGGCATTTCTGGGTATAATAGCTCATGAAATATTTACTCAATCCACCCCTTCTGGCTCTTTTGGCGGCATGTTTGATTGGTATGATATTATAGCTTCAGCATTGGGAGGTATGTTTGCTTATCTAATCGAAAAACATTTCCTAAGGATTCAAAATAGTTAAATTTTCAACTTTGGCAACGCATTTTATTCTGGAGTATATAACTCCTAATAATAAATCAGGCTTATACATCAAAACAAAGGAGCTAGTATATGCTTTCTTTATATATTTCCTAGTGTTTCTAGGTTGTGGAATTTTAATGTACACTACAGATATTTTTGTGGTGAAAGTATTGCACTATCCATCAATCCTTAAATCACATTATAATACAGACGAGTATTTAAAAAGAAAAGGGTTATACCTGGGAGCATTCCTTATGACCATTAAAGGACCCATAGTTGAAGAACTTTCTTTTAGACTATTATTGAGACCGACACGGATTAATTTGTTAGTATCATCCATCTTTTCATTTCTACTTTTTACCGAGCTGGTATTTGGGTATGGTACATTAATTAATTATTTTATTAGAGTAGTTACAGCTATAATTTTTTCTTTATGCGTATTACATTATCAATCAACTATAATTTACTACTTGTCTCATCATAAAAAAAACAGCCTAATTGTTAGCTCTGTTTTATTTGGCTTTACGCATATTTTAAATTTCTACCCTATACAGTTAAGTATTTTATTTATATATCCTATCTATGTTTTACCACAAATTTGTATGGGTTTTATCTTAGGAGCCATTAGGCTGAGGAATAGCATAGCAAGTTCTATAGCTCTCCACATATTAATTAATGGTTCTGTAGTATGGTATAAATTATTGTAGGTTTAGCGAAGATTTAGCTATGATTATGGCTTTGTTGCATTGCTCTCAAACGATAGTTTGGTTCCCAACAAAGAGGCCTGCAAAAAGCCTACCAAGCATCTAAATAATAGAATACAGTTACTTTATCAGCTTTTATCAAGTCATTTTTTATAGTGATTGAACTCAAAAACCGACCTTTCGAGAGCCATGCAACAAAGCCTTTAGTAATTTGCATAGTTATTGGATGCATTTTAGGCTATGCAGCTAAAGAGTGAGATGATGAACGAAGTCAAATGCCACGTTAATTAATTTAAAATTATTGACCTGCCAGATTTATTTTTATCTGTCAGGTCAACTGAATTCCATAAAAATGACATCAAAACAAATTCTTTTGGTAATATATATAATTGCAGGTGTTGCAGGCATATTTTGCATATACATCTATATTTCTACTGAAACTACGTTTCCTTATTTATTAGTTGGGGCAACATCACTAGGTTTAGGAATCAGAGGTTACTTGAAGAATCGATCCTGAAAGAAATCTATAACTCTTTGGCTTATGCGGCATATGCGTTTTATTGTGCTCGTGTAGGATGCTCCTACAAAAGCTGGCCTAATGATAATTGTGCCGAAGAACCTTACTTATAGACATCTTTATAAAAATAACTCTGCTAATCAACCATCTGGCCAATAGTTGGTCGGTTTCTATGGGCCCATTGGTCGAAAGAATGTAGGCATTGGTCGAAATAAGTTGATGCCGAAGGGTGGATATGTATACTTTTGACAGCATGGCAGCTACAGAAAATCTGCCATACACCACCTTCTTTCTGCTGATATGTATGAAACTATTGATTGAAAACCTTGCCAAAACC
The DNA here is from genome assembly GCF_000374025.1 of Spirosoma panaciterrae DSM 21099. Taxonomy (GTDB): domain Bacteria; phylum Bacteroidota; class Bacteroidia; order Cytophagales; family Spirosomataceae; genus Spirosoma; species Spirosoma panaciterrae. The sequence continues at coordinate 37,432 of NZ_KB893188.1, forward strand.
TACAGCAATGGTGTTCGGGCGCTTAATCATGTATCGCTCACGATAGAACCCGGTCTTTTTGGATTGCTTGGCCCAAATGGAGCGGGTAAGTCGAGTTTGATGCGGACAATTGCCACGCTACAACTGCCCGATGAAGGGCGCGTTGTGCTGCAAGATATTAACGGGCAAGATATTGATGCGGTTCGCCAGCCCGACGAACTGAGAAAGGTGTTGGGCTATCTGCCGCAGGATTTTGGCGTCTATCCCCGTATCGATGCCATTACACTGCTCGATCATCTGGCCATGCTCAAAGGCATTCATAATCGGTCGGAGCGGAAAGAAACCGTCGAAACCCTATTGCAACGGGTCAATCTTTGGGATATGCGAAAGAAAAACCTGAGTGGCTACTCAGGGGGTATGCGGCAGCGGTTTGGCATTGCGCAGGCCCTGCTGGGTAACCCCAAACTCATTATTGTTGATGAACCAACGGCTGGCCTGGACCCCGCCGAACGAAACCGTTTTCTGAATCTGCTGGCTGGAGTCGGGCAGGAAGCAATTGTGATTTTATCGACGCATATTGTTGAGGATGTTGAAGAGCTTTGCCGCCAGATGGCCATCATCAATAAAGGGCAGGTGCTGCTCTCAGGGCATCCACTGGAGGCTATCAACCACCTCAAAGGTCATATCTGGAAAAAACAGGCCAGCCTATCGGAAGTCGATGAACTATACCGGACGCTCATCATTATCAACGAACGCATGATTGCTGGCGAACCCGTCGTATATGCCTATTCGTTAGCGCAACCAGCGCCTGGTTTTGTACCCGTCGAGGCTGGTCTGGAAGAGGTTTATTTTACACAGATAACCGATGCAGCTAGGCGGTATCAGACCCAGCCAACCGTTTCGTCGTCGGCCACCTAGTATCTACCTATCTCCTGAAAAATCGACCCTCCTTATGAACTGGTTATCGATCCTGCGTTTTGAGTTTCGCTATCGGCGAAATCGTCCGGCTACGTACCTTTTTTTTGCCTTACTTCTCGGCCTTAGCTTTGCTATCGTGGCTACCGACCTCATTAAGGGGCTGTCGGGAGGGGCCGTGAAAGACAATGGTACTACTGTTCTGACCACCCTTAGCCTGGTTCTGTTTATGATGATGGGCATACTGGTTAGCTCAGCGATTATGGGTGTAGCGGTAGTGCGTGATTTTGAGCATCGAACCGATGCCTTGTTTTTCACCAAACCCATTCGTCGTTGGGAGTTTCTGACCGGCCGATATGCGGGCGCCATGCTCCTTTTGCTTCTTACGCTTACGGCCATACCGCTCGGCCTGCTGCTGGGCGATCTGGCTCCCTGGCGAAACCCGGATCGGCTATTGCCCATTCGGATAGCCGCTTACTGGCAACCCTACTGGACGATTTTGCTGCCGAATGCTCTCATTGCCGGGAGTATATTTTTTATGGTCGGAGCCCTGAGCCGCCGAATGCTGGTTGTGTTTGTGCAGGGAATGGGGTTTCTGATTTTGTATCTGGTATCGGGTACGCTGCTGTCGGAAATAGATCGACGCGAAATTGCCGCCCTGTTAGACCCCTTTGGTATGAGAGCTGTAGGGTACACAACCCAATACTGGTCGATTAGCCAGAAAAATAATTCGTTAATTCCACTGAGCGATATACTGCTCTGGAATCGGGTATTGTGGCTAGGCATAGCGGCTTTGTGTCTGGTTATTACGTATTGGCGGTTCTCATATCAGTCGGTGACAAAGCAGTCAGTCGGAAAAGAGAAGCCATTGGTTACCAAAACCGATGTAGGGATGCTTCGCGCTCCGTTAAAGCAGGTAACGCGGCAATATGGGCTGGGGAGCTGGTTGCTCAACCTGTGGCGACTGACGGTTTTTTATACCAAAGTGGTCATGAAAGACCTACCTTTTCTGGCCTTGTGTATTGGCGGATTAGGCATGTTTGTATTCTCAGCCGTCAATAATACGGGCGAATGGTATGGCACCCACACGTTACCCACAACCTATGTCATGCTGAACAAGATGACGATTTTTACGGGGCTGTTTCTGTTCATTCTGATGGTGCTTTATGTGGGCGATCTGACCTGGAAAGAGCGCGACGTTCGAATCAGTCAGATTAGCGATGCCTTACCCGTACCCAACTGGATTCGGCTAGTGAGCAAATACCTCGGCCTGGGTCTGGCCTTCGCCCTTGTCATTGCACTAAGTATACTGCTGGGGGCTTGTATGCAGGCCCTAAAAGGCGAAGCTAACCTGATTGAGTGGCGGGTATATGCTACCAGTCTATACGGAAACGCATTATTGTCGTTGCTGACATTTATGTTGCTGGGCTTTTTTATCCATGTGGTCGTCAACAATAAGTTTGCGGGTCATGCCCTGTTGATTCTGTTCTTCGTTTCGCTGGGTATGCTGTCTTACCTCGGCATTGAACACAACCTGCTCATTTTCGGAGGGGGTTCGCTCGGCACGTATTCTGACATGAACGGCTTCGGTCACTATGTCACTCCCTATTCCTGGACATCGCTTTACTGGCTGGCTTTCGGGGCCATTCTGTTTGCGGCAGCGGTGGTGCTGTCGGTTCGGGGTTCAGAAGCCCTGATGAAGGTTCGGCTGCGTATTGGGCGTTATCAGCTAACGCGCGCTATGCTGACCTTTGTGATGGCGGCTTTTCTGGTGTTTATCTGTACGGGTTCGTATGTCTATTTCAACACGAACGTACTTCACAAGTACCAGAATCATAAAGAGGACGAAGCCGAACGGGCTCGTTACGAAAAAGCGCTGCAACGATTTGTTAACCTGCCGCAACCCCGCATTACAAATGTTTCGGTAGCTGTCGATCTGTATCCGCAAACCCGCGATTTTACGGCAAAAGGCTGGTACATACTCCAGAATAAAACAAATCAGCCCATTCAGCAACTCCACCTGCAACTCTTACCAGCCGACGAAATGCAGGTAAAACAGCTTCGGCTATCGGTGCCCAATCGGCTCGATGACCGCTATGCGGCCGATTTTTCATACCGAATCTTTGCCCTCGATAAACCGCTCCTGCCGGGCGATAGCCTCCGGCTCGATTTCAACTTGCTGTATCGGACCAAAGGGTTTAAAAACAATGGCGAAAACACCGAAATCGTGCAGAATGGTACCTTCTTTACGAATCAGTATTTTCCGGGTATTGGCTACAGTGAGCAGTATGAGCTACAGGACGACGACAAGCGAAAAGAAAACGGCCTGGCCCCTAAAGAACGGATGCGGGCGCAGAACGACCCCATTGCCCGACGACAGAATGTTTTAGGGAAAGATGCCGACCTGATTCGGTTTGCCATGACCGTTAGTACATCGCCCGATCAACTGGCCATTGCACCGGGTTACCTGCAAAAAGAGTGGACCGCCAAAGGCCCCGATGGTATGCCCCGGCGATACTTTTCGTACAGGATGGACAGTCCGATTGCCAATTTCTACTCCATCGTATCGGCCCGATATGCCGTCCGAAAAGAGTTATACCGTAGCAAAGGAGGCAATCCGGTTAGTCTGGAACTATACTACCATCCGGGGCATACCCATAATCTGGATCGGATGATGCGTGGTATGAAGGCCGCTCTGGACTATTACCAGACGAATTTTGGTCCGTTTCAGCATCGGCAGCTACGAATCATGGAATTTCCTCGCTATCGGGCCTATGCTCAGTCGTTTGCCAATACCATTCCCTTTGGCGAGGATATGGGGTTTGTGGCCGACATTGATGACCAAAACGATGTAGATATGCCCTTTTTTGTGACGGCCCACGAAACGGCTCATCAGTGGTGGGGACATCAGGTAGTGGAAGCCAATGTGCGGGGAAGTGGTTTTCTGTCCGAATCGCTCGCCGAATATAGTGCCCTCATGGTGATGAAACATCACTACGCTCCCGAACAGATGAAGGAGTTTCTGAGCTACGAACTGGATTATTACCTGAGAGGTCGCCAGACCGAGACTAAAAAAGAACAGCCCCTCTCGCAGTGCGAACACCAGTCGTATATCCACTACAATAAAGGGGCGCTGGTGTTATATGCCTTGCAGGATCAATTGGGCGAGAATCGGCTCAATCAGGCGTTACGCAGTTACCGCGCCCGCTGGAATGTCGAGCAGGTGGCTAAAACGGGGATCTACCCAACGGCCGCCGATCTGACCGCCGAATTACGAGCCATAACACCCGACACGCTACAGGGATTGCTGGATGACTGGGTCAATAAAATCACGCTATATGAACTGAAGACGGATCGGGTAACGGTAAAACCTACCGGAAAAGCGTATGAGGTAACGCTCCGGGTGTCGGCCCAAAAAGTACATGCCGATAGCCTGGGAAACGAAACCAGTCTGCCGATCAACGAATGGATATGGATCGGGGTATATGCTCCTCAGTCAAAAGATACCAAACGGAGTAAACTGCTGTACTACCAGCGACATCGCATTAGCCAGCCTAGTCAAACGATTACGGGGCGCGTGAGTCAAAAGCCGGAGCGTGCCGGTATCGATCCACTGAATCTGCTCATTGATCGCCATCCCAGCGATAATGTAAAAACTATGGAAGAACCCTGAATCTACATCTATCCGGCCTCTGAAAGCGACGCTGCTTTTGGGGCCGGATAAACATGATAAGGTATATTAAACCTGCATTATGTGTTTATTAAATGCAATCTAAATTTCCTGTCATTCAGACGACGGAAGCCTCTTCGGGTAAGCGAAAAACTTATACTTACCCGAAGAGGCTTCCGTCGTCTGAATGACAAAAAAGACTCAAAGGCTTAAATTACAGTGTGCTTAGGCACAATCAGACAAATACCACCCACTATTTCTGTATGGCTTAGCCGGGGTTGGTTATTTAAAAGAAGGGTACCTGTTCACAAAGCTTGATCGGCCAGATGGGTATACCGTACAAAACAAACGCCTTTCGGGGGCCATTAACGTATTTTATGCTGATAAATCACCCGTATTGGTAAGTGGTCTTGGTCTGGCTTTTCTCAAAAAAAGACGCGAATATTTTATCGAGTCAAATCAATATCTTCTGCTGAATAAAACGCCTTTTTTACGATTTCGGGAAACGGGAAAACTCTTCAATAAGAAAGCAGATGCTGCGCTGAATGATACAGAATTCGAGATTTCGTCTACGACCTCAACTCGGCTTACCCGCCCCATCAACGTATCGTTCGGCATTAAATGGCATTTTTGAGGGCATAACTTATTCGCCCCCGTTATAAACTACAACCTCCTGTTATTGAGTCCCGCGTGGCATCGCCCGACCTTTGGAATACTAAATAACCGCACGAAAGCGGAAGCCTTATCCCAAACGTCAACAAAACGATGCCGCAACATACCGTACATCCGCCTGCCATAATCGAGTACACAACGGAGGCCTACCTGCCCCAGGTTACGGTTCGGGGCCAACTCATCTACTGCTCGGTTGCTCTGGCTGTTGTAATGGCCCTGGTTTCGCTCCCGTTTATCCATACCGAAGTGTCGGTGCAAAGCAGTGGCATTATTCGCCCGGTAGCCGAACGGAACGAACTTCGTCCACTGGTGGCTGGTACGGTGGCCGAGGTGCTGGTACACGATAATCAACCCGTTCGCCAGGGGCAACCCATGATTCGGCTTCAGACCGACGTGCTCGAAACCAAACTCCGGCTCAACCGCTCCCAACAAACTGAGAAGCTCCTTAATATCTACGACCTCCAGCGGCTCGTTCGGGCTGACCGGAGCAGTTTACTGAGCTTAACGGGCTTACAATCTCCGTTGATTCGGCAGCAATACGAACAGTTTCGGTTTCTGCTAACCGAAAACGCCCAGACGCAGCAAAAACGCAAACGTGAACTGGACGTTACGCGGCAACTTTATCAGGACAAAGTACTAGCTCAGCAGGAGTTTGAAGATAAAGAGTATGCGTATAAGACTGTAGTGGCTCAGTATGCATCGCAGATAGAACGGCAAGTGAGCGATTGGCAGGCAACACTTACCCAGCACCAACTGGCTCTTGATGAACTCCGCGCGCAAGAGCGTCAACTCCTGCACGAACGCGATTTACATACCATAAAAGCCCCGGTCGCGGGTACGGTTAGCCAACTGGCGGGTCGGTATCCGGGTAGTTATGTGCAACCGGGCGAGGTACTAGGCGTGGTTTCGCCCGATTCTAATCTGCTGGTTGAGTGTTATGTATCGCCAAAGGATATTGGGTTGCTACGGCCTGGCATGGTGGCCCGAATGCAAGTCGATGCTTTCGACTACAATCAATGGGGATTAGCGCAGGGCAAAGTGGTTGAAGTCTCCAACGATATTGTGGTGATGGATAATGGAGCATCGGCCAAACAGCCAGTCTTTAAGGTAAAATGTAAGCTCGACCAAAACTTTCTGGCTCTCAAGGAGGGCTATAAAGGCTACCTCAAAAAAGGCATGACTCTCCGGGCACGTTTCGTAGTGACCCGCCGTAGCCTGTTCGACCTACTCTACGACAAAGCCGACGATTGGCTGAATCCACAAACCAACGCCCTGGCCCAAAACTAAGCCCCACCTGGCCATCAATAGCTTTCAGAAAATCATGGCAAAAAATACGATTATCAAACAACACGATATAACCGATTGCGGAGCCGCCTGCCTGGCCTCTATTTCGGCCCACTATAAGCTGATGATGCCCATTGCCCGCATCCGGCAAATGGCATCGACCGATCAGAAAGGTACCAATGTACTGGGCATGATCGAAGCGGCTACTCGATTGGGGTTTCAGGCCAAAGGCGTGCGGGGTACATTCGAAAGCCTGTCGAAAATTCCGAAACCAGCCATTGCGCACGTCATCGTAAAAGAAGTGCTCCATCATTTTGTCGTTATCTACGACGTGACCGACAAACAGGTTGTGGTGATGGACCCCGGCCCCGGCAAATTCATAAAATACAGCCACGAAGAGTTTACGAAAATCTGGACGGGCGTGTTGATTTTACTGCTCCCCGGTGAACAATTTGAAACCGGCAACGAGAAAGTATCGGCCATGCAGCGGTTCTGGCAATTGATTCGGCCGCACCGTAGTGTCATGATTCAGGCGTTGTTTGGCGCCTTGATTTACACCGTACTGGGTTTATCGACATCCATTTATGTCCAGAAAATTGTGGACAATGTGATTGTAGAGGGCAATCGAAACCTGCTCAATCTGTTGAGTATCACAATGATTCTGATTCTGGCACTTCAGCTTTTTATTGGTAGCCTGAAAAGCATGTTTGCCCTGAAAACGGGCCAGCAGATTGATGCCCGACTGATTCTGGGTTATTACAAACACCTGATGACATTGCCCCAGCAGTTTTTCGATACCATGCGGGTGGGCGAAATCATTTCACGGATCAACGATGCGGTTAAGATTCGGGCCTTTATCAACGATGCCGCTACCAGCTTGGTTGTCAATGTATTCATTGTGCTGTTTTCGTTCGGTATGATGTTTACCTACGATTGGAAGCTGGCGTTGATTATGCTGGCCGTGATTCCGTTCTATGCGGCTATCTATTTCGTCGTAAACAGGCTGAACAAAAAATACCAGCGTACCCTGATGGAAGATGCCGCCGAACTCGAATCGCAGTTGGTCGAGTCGCTCAATGCGATGGGTACCATTAAGCGGTTCGGTTTGGAAGCTTTTGCCAACATCAAAACCGAAACGCGGTTTGTAAAACTGCTCAAAACCATTTTTACGTCGGCGCGCAACTCCGTTTGGTCGGGCAATGCCACCGAAATAGTGTCGCGTCTGTTCACGATTATTCTGCTTTGGGTCGGTACTGGCTTTGTGATCGACAATCAGATTACACCGGGCGAGTTGCTCTCCTTTTATTCGCTGATTGGCTATTTCACGGGTCCCGCCAGCCAGCTTATCGGTGCCAACCGAACCGTTCAGGACGCGCTGATTGCCGCTGATCGGCTGTTTGAGATTATGGATCTGGAACGCGAAGCTACCGAGAACAAAATTGAGCTTCGCCCCGATATGATTAGCGATATTCGTTTTCAGGACGTTTCGTTCCGCTACGGCACCCGCACGCAGGTATTCGATCAGCTTAGCCTAACTATTCCGAAAGGAAAAATTACGGCTGTTGTGGGCGAAAGCGGTTCGGGCAAATCAACACTTCTCTCACTGCTTCAGAACCTGTATCCCCTTCAACAGGGTACGATTCGTATTGGCGACTACGACATTAAGCATATCAGCAACGAAAGCCTACGCCGTCGGGTAAGCGTAGTACCGCAGAAAATCGACCTGTTTGCCGGTAATGTGATCGACAACATTGCCGTTGGCGAGTACCAGCCCGATATGCAGCGCATTGTCAGCATCTGTCAGCAACTGGGCATTACCGAATTTATTGAGAAACTACCCAATGGCTTCCATACCTATCTGGGCGAAAATGGGGCTAGTTTATCGGGCGGGCAAAAACAGCGGATTGCCATTGCACGGGCCCTGTATCAAAACCCTGATATTTTGATTCTGGACGAAGCTACCTCCTCGCTGGATTCGATCTCGGAGCAATGCGTACAGCAAACCATTCGGCTCCTGCGCCAACAGCACAAAACCGTAATTCTGATTGCTCACCGATTGAGTACGGTCATGCACGCCGATAAAATCATGGTGGTCGAGCAGGGTAAACTGACTGAAGAAGGTTCGCATACCGAATTGCTGACCAGGGGCAATGCCTACTACAAACTCTGGGCATCCCAAATGCCCCTAACCGCAGCAGGATTATCGATTCCATCACTCGATCTGCTCCAGATCAGTGCCAATGGCGACCAGCCGTTATCAACCCTGAATGCCGCAGAACCTCAAACCGCCTTAACCGTATGAAAAAGAGCCTGCTTATAATAATCATGCTGTGGGCTACCGGAACAGCATGGGCGCAATTGGGGAATACTTCCTTGGCAACGTCCATGACCCTGACACTTGATCAGTGTATCGCAAGGGCACTGGACAATCAACCCTCGGTTCGGCAGGCCGTTTTGCAGCAGCAACTTGCCGACAACGCCGTTGAACAGAGCCGCAAAAGTCAGCTCCCTATCCTACAGGCTAATAGCAATCAGGGTATAAATTTTGGGCGAAACGTTGACCCGTATACCAATGGAATCACCAATGCTTCGATCATCACCAATAATCTCGGCCTTGCCCTGAACTGGACTGTTTTTAATGGATTTCAACTAAAAAATACGCTGGCCCAACAAAGCCTTACGGCGCAGGCAGCTCGATTCGATGCAGTTGCAGCCCGGAATATGGTCGTACTTAATGTATTGCTAGCCTACTTACAGGTGTTGTCAGCACAGGATTTAGTTTCTGCCAGCGATGTACAGGTAGCCGTTGCCCAGGCACAGGTCGAACATACCGAAAAGCTGGTCAAAGCCGGTACAACGGCTCCTTATAATCTGTACGACGTTAAAAGCCAGTTGGCCAACGATCAAACCCAGCGCGTACAGGCTCGGATGAACCTCAATACGGCCATACTGTCGTTATTGCAGCTACTAAATCTGCCATCGGGTACACCGCTTCATCTGATTCGATTCGTCGATACAAGTACCGAAACATCAACTGTTAGCGGATTAAATGGGTATCAGATTTATACGCAGGCCCGAACGTTTATGCCCGAAGTACAAGCGGCCGAGTTACGGACAAAAGCCGCTCAGGTCAGTCTGCAACTGGCCAGAGGAATGGCGTATCCGAGTATAGTCTTAACAGCAGGCTGGGGCACATCCTACTCCAGTGCAGCCCGTCAGAGCGTATATGGCTCCGACCCGGTTGAGCAAACAACGGCTGGTTTTGTCGATGTGGCTGGTCAATCGTACCCAGTTAAAGTACTGGCCCCATTATCGAGTGCAGATCGAATTTCTTATTTTCAGCAGATTGGCAATAACCAGTACAAGAGCCTAGGCGTAAGCATACGAATACCGATTCTGAATGGATTTCAGGTACGCTACCGCACTACCACGGCAGGCTTGCAGCAGCAATTGGCCGAATCGAACGCCGAAAGCGTTCGCCGGAATTTAAGGCAGGCTATCGATCAAGCCGTGAACCAGTGGCAAAATACCAACGAACGCTACCAGGCATTGGAACAACAGATTTTAGTGATAACCCAGGCCTATAAAGCCGCCGAATCTCGCTATCGGGCTGGCCTGCTGAATGCGGTTGAGTATAACGTAGCTAAAAGCAATCTGGACCGAGTTAATCTAAATTTGATTCAGGTACGATATGAACGTCTGTTACGCCAAAAAGTGGTTCAATTTTATCAAGACGGCACATTATAGAAGGCAATCCAGTCTCCATTTTATCCACCTCCGTTGCTTTTTGTAGATGATTGCCAATTCATTTCTGGCTGTTGATTGACTGGCAACAACCAGACGTGGCAGAAGGCGTACCGGTTGGTGCGCCTTTCTTATTGAGAAATCCTGTATAATTTGCGTTAGGCATTATCTTTGCGCCTTTAAAACTACCTCATCAATAGCTTCCTGAATAAATCGCGTTGAGTGTTTATAAACAATTCACTCATTCGCTCATTCACTCATTCGCCATTACAAATGCAGGTTCTTAAATTCGGTGGCACCTCCGTCGGTTCCGTAGAAAGTATCAAACTGGTTCTCCAAATCATTGACAATCACCGCCAGAACGGCGACCAGATTGCTGTTGTTTTCTCGGCAATGGGGGGCGTTACCAATCAACTTATTGAGATTGGACGCATGGCCACTACCGGCGAAACCGACTATATGGAACTGGTTCGACGGATTGAAGACCGGCACTTCAACGTGGTAAAAGCCCTGATTCCCATTAAAGAACAGAGTAAGGTGTTTGCCCATGTTCGGGGCATTATTAACGAACTGGAAGATTTGCTGCGGGGTGTTTCGCTCATTCGGGAGCTATCGCCCCGTACCCACGACCTGATTACCAGTTTTGGCGAACGGTTATCCACAACCGTCATTACCGAATGTGTAAAAAGTCGTGGGATACCGGCTCAGTATTGCGACGCCCGCAAACTCATCAAGACCGACGCGCAGTTTGGTCATGCCGAAGTCAACTATACCCTCACCAATCAGTTGATTCAGGAGTATTTCTCAAAAACCACTGACCTGCAACTAATTACGGGCTTCATCGGCTCTACTGAGAAGAACGAAACCACTACGCTGGGCCGAGGTGGCTCGGACTATACAGCCTCAATTATTGGGGCCGCGCTGAATGCCGAAGTGATCGACATCTGGACGGATGTGGATGGAATGATGACGGCCGATCCCCGAAAGGTGCCGAATGCGTTCAACATTCCGACCATTACGTATGCCGAAGCGATGGAACTGAGTCATTTCGGAGCGAAAGTTATTTATCCACCCAGTCTGCAACCGGCCTTCGCCCGAAATATACCCATCCGAGTACTCAATACGTTCAATGCTACCCATAATGGCACCATTGTGAGCCGGACAGCCGAACGGCGGCAGTACACCATTACGGGTATTTCGAGCATCGACGATATTGCGCTGGTCAACGTACAGGGTTCAGGTATGATCGGTGTAGCGGGGGTATCGGCTAAGTTGTTCGGTGTATTGGCCGCCCATCGGATTAGCGTCATCCTGATTTCGCAGGCGTCGTCGGAGCACTCCATCTGTTTTGCCATCGACCCACGCGGAGCCGACAACGTAAAGGCGATTCTGGAAGCCGAATTTGCTACCGAAATCGAACATGGGCATATCGACAGCATCGCCATCGAGCGTGATTTGTCGGTCATTGCCACCGTGGGCGAAGGCATGAAAAAAAGCTCTGGTATTGCCGGAAAGCTATTTTCGGTACTGGGCAAAAACGGGGTCAATATTGTGGCTGTTGCGCAGGGCTCATCGGAGATCAACATCTCGGTGGTCATCAACAAAAACAACCTCTCGAAGGCGCTCAACTCCCTGCATAATATCTTCTTCCAGTCCGAAGCCCGCGTACTCAATCTGTATCTGGTCGGTACTGGATTGATTGGCAAAACGCTTCTGAAACAGATCAATCACCAATCGGAATTTCTGCGGACTGAAAAACTGCTGAAAGTGTGTGTCGTGGGCATGACGAACAGCCGAAAAATGCTGCTCGACCCCAAAGGTATTTCGCTCGACGATTGGCACGAACGGCTCTTAACCGAAGGTGTAACGACTTCCTTACCTGCCTTCGTTGATCGGATTAAAGATTACAACCTGCCCAACTCGGTATTCATCGACTGTACGTCGGATAAAGACATTGTGCAGTTTTACGAATCGCTGCTGGACAGCAATATCTCCGTTGTAACCCCAAACAAAGTAGCGAACTCAGGCCCCTACAGCGAGTATCGGCGGTTACAGCGTACAGCCCTGAATCGGGGGGTTAAATTCCTGTACGAAACCAACGTGGGAGCCGGTTTACCCATTATCAACACCGTACAAGGGCTGATGACCGCCGGTGACCGTTTTCTGAAAATCGAAGCTATTTTATCAGGAACGTTATCGTTCATTTTCAACACCTTCCGTCCCGGAACTTCTTTCGCTGATGTGGTCCGTGAAGCCAAAGAGAAAGGCTATACCGAACCCGATCCCCGCGACGATCTGAGTGGTCTGGATGTAGCCCGAAAGATTCTGATTCTGGCCCGCGAAGCTGGTTTTCCACTCGAACCGGAAGACATTACCATCACGCCCCTACTACCCGAAGCCTGCCAGTTGGCGCCAACGGTTCCCGCCTTTTTTGAAGAGCTCGAACGAAATAACGCCTATTTCGAAAATCTGCTTTCCGAAGCCGAAGCCCATGGTGAAAAGCTCCGTTTTGTCGCCAGTTTCGAAAACAACAAAGCAACCATTAGTCTTCGTCCAGTTGGTCAGGAGCACCCATTTTATCAGTTAACCGGTGCCGATAACATCGTTTCGTTCACCACCGAACGCTATAAAGATCGCCCATTGGTAGTAAAAGGACCAGGCGCTGGTGCCGAGGTAACCGCTTCAGGCGTATTTGCCGATGTAGTGAGTATCGGGAGTTATCTGGCGTAGCGAATTAGTAGCTAATCAGATGAGTACGATTAGCTACTATCATTGTTGCTCCCTCCTCGAACAACTTGATTATTGTTGGCAATTGCCGATCAAGCCAGTCGATTAGGTCGTTATTGCGTATGTTGCCAAGCGTCAAATAAAATAAGGAGGGAGGACTACCAAATTTGTAATAGAAATCCGGAAAATCACTGTCTTTCGTGATAATGATCCGGTTTTCATGGACAGCTATTTCCCGAATTGTTTTATCAGCGAGTAAATGGCCATTCGTAAAATGCGTCGTATGGACAGCATCGAGGCCTCTTCTGCATAAATATGATGCTAAAACAGGAGGTAGCTGAGTATCAACAATAAATCGTAACATTCTGCCTTAAGCAGCCAGGGGCGTTATATTTTTTGTATTTGTAATTTTCGCAGCATACAAAAGGCAAGCTAAGATATCTGCTTCTTCGAGATAAGGATAATCGCCAAGTATCTCCTGATGGGTCATACCAGAAGCTAATAATTCCAGCAGATGGGTTACGCCAAAACGCATGTTTCGAATGGATGGCTTACCATGTAGTACATCCGGGTTGAGTGTAATTCTATCCAGCAAGTTTTCCATATAATACAATTTGGAACTATACAAAAATATAAAAGTATAATGAACAGAGCAGTATGTAACTTATAAAATCTATTTTCTTACCTTATAAAAAAATATCGGCTTTCAACGCCATAACTAAAATGGCTACAGTAGGGCTTTTACAAAAAGCGTTCATGAATAAACCATTGATCTGGCTACTACTAAGTTTATCCATTACGTATACAATCGCTGCTCCTAAGTCCACTTCACCTACAGATACCATTGCGCCAGACTATGTCAAAGCGGTTGACCTTTGTTTGTTTCACCAGTTTACCGACGCAGAAAAGTTACTGAAACAAATCATTCAGAACGAAGAACATCCGAATCGCGAAGCAGCCCGATATCTATTACTGGAAGACGTTTATTTCCGGCGAAATCAATACCAAGCCTACGTCCGTTTTTGCGATTCAACAGCTTATAGGGGTTATAACTTGTCTGAAGCCCGTTTATTAGCTTCCCAACCGCTTCCCAGTTTCAGCCTTCCAGCCGATAGTATTCAACTGCCGATACGGGTACGAAAATGGCCGATTGTGACGGTGCTGATTCACGGAAAGCCCTACCGTTTCATTATTGATACCGGAGCCGAACGAACAACTATTTCGAAGCATTTGGCAGCCAGGCTACAGGCCAAGTCTTTACTTAATACATCTGTTAACAACAGTCTTCATCAAGCCGTTTCTAGTGTCTTCACCCGGATTGATTCGCTCCAAATCGGCGAGCTGATTGTCAGAGATTTACCCGTTTGGCAAACAAGCATGACAGGTTTTCCGGCCGATGGACTTTTGGGTTGGGACGTGTTGCAACAGTTTCGATTTACCATCGACTATAAAGCTCAACAGCTTAGTTTTCGAAAACCAATTTTTCTGCCAACCGCGACACGTAACCTGCTGGGAATTGGTCGGCTTCTCCTGCTTTCTCAAAGTGATATAGGTAATCAACTCGATCTATTTTTGGATACCGGCTCCAATGCCGGAATAAGTTTAACACCTGTGGGAATTTCCAAAATCGGGCCGTATCAAAAGGGAAGTCGACTTGGTGCTCAGTTAGGGTTGGGTGGACGCTTTAAAATTCGTAAAGAACAAACGGTAAAGCAGACAATTATTCATATGGGGCCGCATGTATTAAACCTGAGAAAGGCCCCAATTGAACGTTCTAACGAACTAATATGCAGTGTCCTTAAAGACGGTACGGTTGGCAGTGGGCAATTCAGGAAAGGCCGACTCACTATCGATTACCTGAATAATCATTTCGATTACGACGAGTAAAAGCCTTCTCGTTATCTCATTCCAAGCATTTTATCGTAACTTCGTAGGCCATACTTATCACTTTTTCTGTGACCGCCGATTCTCAGCAGCAAGCCCTGATTGACCGTATTCGCGACATTGGCCATGCCGAAGCCGTCCGTCGGTTTTTCGGGTTGCTCAAAGACTTGATCGATATGGTCAACTTACCGAATGGCGATGCCCGGCTGGCGTTTGTGGTAAAACCCGATAAAGCGTCTATTACGGCCAATATCAACTTCTTTCAGGCACTCCGAATTCAGAAACCGCGCCGGGGCGAAGTTGAATATCACCTGACGATCAAAAAATCCTGTCAGGACCGCCTTAGAAATCTGGACGAGCTGGGCTTTGAACCGTTGACCGAAAAGTCCGATTATCTGGCCGTGATCATTGGTCAATCGACGGCTCATTTGCTGTATAACCCTACCCTACGCACCTGCTGGGAAGATTGTCTGCTGGAACTGGTCGAAAGTACCAAACGAGGGCCGCATCTGGCCCGGCATAATGCGGATGTGTACCAGGCCGCAGAAGACGAAGCCTTCCTGAGTGACATGATTCGTTTGGCCGATGACCCGAGCTTGGGAGAGCGACTGGTAAACGGGCAGATGCTTGAAGAGCCCGAAGCAAGCTACGAGCCGGAGCCTTCACTGCCCAATCAGCCACATAACCTTATCCTGTTTGGCCCGCCGGGTACAGGCAAAACGTTTGCGTTACAACCTTACCTGACCGATAAGAATGCGAGTCTGATTACTTTTCATCCCTCTTACAGTTACGAAGAGTTTGTTGAAGGTATCCGGCCGGAGGTCATCAATAATCAGATTAGCTATAAAATTCGCAGAGGGATTTTTCACCGGGCGTGTCTGACAGCCATTCAGCAGGCAGGTTATGGAACCCTGGCCGACTGCCTGAATGATTCAGCGGAAAACCGAAGCAAAAAACTGAAACGGGCACCTGCACATTACCTGCTCATCGATGAGGTCAACCGGGCCAATGTGGCCAGTGTATTTGGGGATCTGATCACGCTACTCGAATCGGACAAACGACTGGGTGCTGAATATGAACTCTGGCTAACCCTCCCCTACTCGCAGGAACGATTTGGCGTACCGATCAATCTGTTTGTGATCGGCACGATGAATACCACCGACCGATCCATTGCTCTGCTCGACATTGCACTCCGTCGGCGGTTTTCGTTTCGGGAAATGTTGCCGGACCCGTCCATTTTAAAGACCGTCGATGGGGTCGATTTAGCCCAGTTGCTTCGGACCATGAATGAGCGTATCGAATATCTTCTCGACCGTGATCATCAGATTGGCCACGCGTATTTGACTCCTGTTGACACCTTTGCGGATCTGTGTCAGGCATTTCGCGACCGGATCATTCCGTTATTGCAGGAATATTTCTTCAACGACTGGGCCAAAATTCAGTTGGTACTTGGCGACAATATAGCCTGGGGCAAAGATCCCGATCATCGACTTGTTCGGACTAAAAAGAAATATACGGCCAACACCGCCAGCAAACTGTTTGGCGAACTACCCGACTCGATGGATGATGTCGTAACCTATGAAATAAACCCAAATCTTCAACAGGGGGCCTACGATCAAGTACCTGTCGACGCGTTTATCAGGATATATCAGAGACTGAATTAGCCTAGAAAAAAGAAATGAAAGCACTTGTTCTTACCGAATACAATCAGTTCGATTTGCAGGATCTGCCCAAACCAGGTATTCGGCCAAACGAAGTTCTGGTTCGCGTACAAGCCGTAGGTATTTGCGGGTCTGATGTTCATGGCATGGATGGCAGCAGCGGCCGACGTATTCCACCCATTGTGATGGGGCATGAAGCCAGCGGTATCATTGCCGAGGTGGGTAGCGACGTTCGCGACTGGTCGGTAGGCGACCGGGTTACGTTCGATTCGACCGTATATGCCCTGGACGATTGGTATAGCCGCCGGGGGCATTACAACCTCAGTGATGGCCGCGAAGTGGTTGGCGTATCAACGCCCGACTTTAAACGCCAGGGGGCTTTTGCGGAGTACGTTTCCGTTCCTCAACACATTCTGTACGCCATTCCCGATAACGTTACGTTTACCCAGGCCGCGCTGGTCGAGCCGGTAGCCGTGGCACTCCACGCGCTCAGCCTGACCCCTATCCAGATCAATGATTCGGCGGTAGTAGTGGGCGCGGGTATGATTGGCTTATTTATCATTCAGGCGTTGAAACTGGCTGGTTGCACCACGATCATTGCGATCGACCTGGACGACGACCGATTGGCGTTGGCGCAGACGTTGGGCGCTACACACGCCATCAATGCGCGAAGTGGTGAGGTAGCCCGGCAGGTACAGGCACTCACGCATGGCCGGGGTGCCGACGTTTCGTTTGAAGTAGTGGGCGCTGGCCCGACGGTCGAAACCGCCATTGAGTGCGTTCGGAAAGGGGCTACCGTAACCCTTGTCGGTAACCTGGCCCCGACGGTCGAGATTCCCTTGCAAGCCGTCGTAACCCGTCAGTTGCGCCTGCAAGGTTCGTGTGCTATCAATGGAGAGTATGAAGCGGCTTTAGCCCTGATCTCGTCGGGCAAAATAAATGTCGAAGCCATTCTGAGCGCCGAAGTCCCACTGGAAGAAGGAGCTGACTGGTTTAAGCGGCTGTACGCCAAAGAAAAAGGGTTAATAAAGGTCGTTCTGAAGCCCTAACTACGGCTGAGCGGTTGCCCAGGCAATAATAGCCGGGTACAAATCGGCAACGGTTTGGACCGGCTTTTTTGTGCGATAAAGCCGTAGCAACTCCTCGTTGAATTCTTTGAAACGTTGAAAGCCCCGGTTCACGACCATCCCTTTTTCGACACTGGCATTTAGCGTATCGAAACTTTTGGAATCAAACCGATCAGCGTATAGCAGCGAAACAAGGGCGTAGTTCATGTACTCTTCAAAGCACGAAAGCGCATTGTTGTAACCAGCCGATGGCTTGTCTTTCGTAATCCACTTCGATAAATCCTTAAAAGCAGTTCCTAGCTGTGGGGTGTATTTTTCAGCTTCTGGGTTCAGATAGCTATGATTTAGTTCAGTGAACACAATCTTCATTCGCTGCCCTTTGGTAATGGCCGCTGGCTGGCTTTTCTGAACTGCGCTTACGAATGGGAAATCGACATGGGCCTGTGCTTCGGTAAAGCCGTTATCACTGAAATTGTTTGCTGATTGATTCCAGCCAACCAGTGGAGAAAACAACACTTTGAGAGCCGAATAACGCGTGGTTGGAAACTGTTTTTCCAGCCAGGTTTTCATGTAGGCGACATCGACATTCTGGCTAAAATCCCTAATCAGGCTCGCATAGTATGGCTGATGTTTTGTGTAAAAAGCTTTGAATTTCGACTGTTTGGCAAATTGTTCGAGCAATGGAATATACGGCAGTAGTGTATTTTGCTCTCCCCAACTGACCCGATCATAGACACCACCGTTCACTAGCCTATCGCCCTCGAATCGGAAGGCATAGCTATCCATTTTCAGGTTATGATACTGATCGGGCGAAGCACGTAGCAACGAGTCGAATACCTGCACAGCCCGACTACTTTTGTAAGGTACAAACTGCGTCATCACAGCCGAATAATAGTCTGTTCCTTTATAAATAGCGTCCGTTTTGCCGTAGTCGGTCAGGGAAAACACCACATTGATCAGTTCATAGACTTCTGGTACATCAATGATCGTTTTTCCCTGGTTGGCCTTTTTGTAGGCATCCGTAAAGACAGCCGCCTTCACAAACGGGTGACTGGAGAAATGACACTGAACCGTATCGCCTTTTTCCTGCCGAATGATCTGAAAATTAGTCTGGACGCCATGACGAAGCAACAACACAATCGAATCCTGTTCCGAAACGAGGGTTAAGGGCGTACGTTCGGCCTCGGTACCAAAATCATACGAGAACTCCTTCGGAATATCATTGATCCCATTGAAGTTACCCCGTTCCTTATCCAGGTACATGATAAGGGAATTTCGTTGAGCCCGTATGGTTGGTATTGGTTGCGATTGGCCCGAAGCCGTAAGTATTGGAAGGAGGCTGATGAGGAAAAGAAGGAGATACTGGCCGACGAACAATTTCATATTGCTGAGTTGTAAGTAACCTGATGCGGGTGGTTGAGTTTTGAGACACCTGCAATATAGAAAACTCCGTTTACCCAATAGCATCATGCGGCCTTTCTTCTTGCCCCCTACGTTAGAAAACAGCCTATCAATCGTTTTTGGTGTCCAAAATCAATTAACGGCTTCATACTGGCTAACCATGTAATCATCTGTCAGTTCAAGTGACTGCTTGCTTAGCTGTGTAATCGTGGTCTTTTTTACAGTACCACAAAGGGCAGTAGGGCATAAGACCCAGTCTGAATACTTGATTGTAATCCCCTCGCGGGTGAACGCTGTAGGGACACAGCAATTACCCTGACCAGACGCCCCATTTCGCCGATACACGATGGCCCCATCTGGCCGATACTCCAGATCATAATAAGCATCCGTATCGTGAAACGTCCATTTTGTGTCCTGTATTGGTCGATACCGAATGAGGTGCCAGCGCTGATAAAAATCGTCCAGAGGGCCAACGACCTGATCACGCTGACAGGCTCCTATCAGAATCAGCAAGAGGACTATAAACGGATTTCTCATAGCATAGACCTGATCTCTTAAGGATACGGTACGTACGTTACGACAGCCCTATCCTGCTGAATAACTAATTCATTCGGACTGAGCTTAGCAATCTGCCAAAACGGGTCAAATAGCGCACAACTGACCTGAGCGCATAGGCCATTGGGTGTTCGCTCAGGCATGGGTATATCAGCCACATTCTGTAGATCCAGGATACCCCCTTTCCACCTAAACCGGGCAGGTGAGCAGCAGGGATCATATTTCCCGTCTTCGCCGTACAGAATGGTTCCGTTCTGCCTGAACTCAACGAGTGCCCAGGAATTTGTTGCGGCTACCTCAACCGGATCGCCAGTGTCGTATTGGACCTTCGCTATTCGCCATTTCCGGTATAATAGATCGTTGGGCGCTACGTCGTCGGTTCGTCGGCACCCCACTACCAGTAGAAGCAGTACAATTCCATTGAGTAAATACGATTTCATAATTTCTGCTCTAAAGGTTATGCTTCACAAATTCGGTTTTAAGCCTGATGAGCGATTTACAGACTTCGTTTATAGAGAACATACGGCTCCTGCGACCATAAACGACTCATGATTTCTTCTCGGTCTGCAGACGATAGTTGACTCATATCTACTGAACTCCCGTCGCAACGGTAGATATGACATCCCATACACGACCAATGATAAGCGTATAGATCGATATACGTTTCGCCTTTGTATGTAGCTGCCCGAACGATATCAGCGTTGAATTGACTAATAACAGAACGCAGCCAGGGGAGATTCTGGGCAGGATTCAGCGCACCACAGGCCATCGTCGTGGTATAGGGGCCAATACCGCCGTCATTATCTTTCCTTTGGCAGGAAATTGTAACCAGATTCATCAGAATCAATCCAGTAAAGAGTTGTTTCATCCCACGCAAGTAGTTATCATGAGTAGAAGACCCTATTTTTGAGCATTTCGTTGGAATACGGTCTAATAGAATTATGCCAAACCCTCTTCGTATTGCCATCATTGGCCCCGGCAAAGTAGCGCATCTGCATGCCAAAGCAACTTTGCAAACCCCCGACACACAACTCGTAGCCGTTTATGGCCGCACCTACCAGAAAGCTGAAGATTTCGCCAATCAGTATGGCATTCGGGCCTACAGCGACATATACGACATGGTCGACCGGGAGAACGTCGATCTTTGTCTGGTCTGTACTACGCACCCGTCGCACCGGGAAGTTACGGTAGCCGCTCTGAATGCTGGTTCGCACGTACTGGTCGAAAAACCACTAGCCTCTACGCTGGAAGACTGCGACGCCATGATCGAAGCCGCCAATCGGAACAACCGCTACCTCGGCACCATTAGCCAGCGTCGTTTTTATGCCCCTTCCATGCGGATTCGGGAGGCTATCGACACCGGCAAAATCGGTAAACCTGTACTGGGAACGATTCAGATGCTTGGCTGGCGAAGCGAAGAATATTATCAAAGCGATGCCTGGCGGGGCACCTGGTCCGATGAAGGGGGTGGTGTACTGGTCAATCAGTCGCCCCATCAACTGGATTTGCTTCTGTGGTATATGGGCGATATTGAAGAAGTGTACGGGGTCTGGCGTAACCTGAATCACCCGTATATCGAAGTGGACGACACGGCACTGGCCATCGTCAAATTCAAGAATGGTGGATTAGGCAATATCATTGTCAGCAACAGTCAGAAACCGGGCATATTCGGAAAAGTGCACGTGCATGGCGAAAACGGTGCCTCGGTGGGTGTGCAGACGGATGGAGGAGCGTTATTTATTGCGGGGATGTCGAGTATTACCGATCCGCCTGTCAACGACCTCTGGACCGTACCGGGCGAGGAATCTAAACTCGCTGAATTTGTCGCTGAAGACACCGCTTTTTTCAATACCATCGATGCCACGGTGTATTATTTCGGTATCCAGATCGCCGAGTTTCGCGACGCCATCCGGGCGGGTCGTCCGCCGATGGTGACGGGCGAAGATGGTCGTAAAGTAGTGGCTTTGTTTCAGGCTATTTACGAATCAACCCGAACAGGGCTTCCTGTGAAGTTTTAAGTGGGAAGAAAGGGAATAAGGGGAGTAAAGGGAAGAAAGGGATGAGAGGGATGAGAGGAGCAAATTAAGTGTTCCTCTCATCCCTTTCTTCCCTTTACTCCCTTTACTGCGTTCTTTTTTAATTCGCCGGATCGGCAGGCGTACTGGTGTTATTGTTACGCTCCGTCAGCGGATAGGGGAAAAAGTTTCGGTTGCGTTCGGCCCCGGTAGCGCCCGGTCCTGGGCGGTTGAACCGACGGCTATCTTCAAGCCGGAATCCCTGATACGCCAACTCAATCTGCCGGTTCCGGTAGATTTCGGTCAGTATTGCATCGGCCGTTTGCGCACCTGAGTACGCAGGCAAAGCGGCACCTAATCCAAACGCATCCGTCGTTTTGGTCAGCACCTTATTCAACGACGCAACGGCATTGGTCAAATCCCCTTTGCGAGCATAGGCTTCGGCCTGAATCAGCAGAATCTCTCCAGGTAGGTAGACCGGTACAGCCGAATTATTGGCGGTGTAAAAAGCCGTCGCAATCACAGGCGCTACCGCTGTATTGGTACTCGGTTTCGATAAAAAGGCAAGCCGTTTATCAGCAGGATCAGGGGTTAGTGCCCCCGTAAGGCCAAGATTGGCATTCGTCGGCTGAAACACGTTCAGGTTTCCAAAGGTGGCTTCGAACAATGGATTGCGGGTATTATCGTCGAAGTTGAATACCGATTTTTTCGTCAGATCAACTTTAGCCGCAGCCGCCAGCGCCTTGTCGTAATCGCCCGAAAACAGGGCATACCGGGCAATCAATGCCTGAAGGGTATTCGCGATGTCGATACCGGGAACAATCTTACTGCTAAAATCCGCCGAAACAGGGGCAGAGGCCAATTGAGTGGCTGCTGTTTCAAGCGTCGTAATCGCTTCCTTAAACACCTGGGTACGTGGCACAAACGGAACATTGGTTCCTGTTGTCACGGGCGACTGTTCAAAAAACAAGCCCAGCGTGCCCAGCGATAAAGCCCGAAAAATCGATGCATACCCTATAATACCGCTCTTCGTACCAGCATCGCTGACAACGCCCGTATTGGCCAGAATCAATTCGGCATTCGAACGAACCAGATGGCTCTTCGTCCAGAGATTGACAACAACACTATTGATGTTACTGACATTCCCTGCGCCGACGGTCAGATTAGCTTCGTCCAGATTCCCGACATTCAGCACAAACTCCTCGCGCGTGGTCAATCCGGCACCGGCTGTGCTAGCGTATAGTACACTACCCGCCCCACCAGTGGTATATCGGTACTGGAGACCATTGGCCAGCGTCATCAACCCATCCGGTGAGCTAACGGCCTGCGACTGACTAATGGTACTTGGGTTCAAATATTCTTGATTACAGGCAAACTGTGTGAACACTATGCCCGTAATGAGTGTCAGTATGAGCGTCTTTTTCATGAGTTAAAATGTTGCTGAAAGTTTGAATTGATAGGTGCGCGGAATAGGCACGTTACCGAAATCAATACCTCGTACGAGGTCGTTATTACCACCGGCATTGGTCTCAGGATCAAACCCTGTGTATTTATCCCACGAGTACAGGTTCCGTCCTACCACAGATACGGTCAGCCGACTGATTGCCGGAATAAGCGCAGGAAGTGTATAGCTCAAGGCCACTTCCCGCAGTTTGGTATACGAACCAGGATCGACTCGAAACTCCTGGGTATTGTAGATGCCGAAAATATAGCCCCGCTTCAATGTTCCGCGAAGCTCCTGCTCAGCATAATCGCCCAGACCAACACCCTGGCGAGTCCGTTTATCAGCATTAAACACATCGACGCCCTGCACAGCATCCAACAGAATATGCAGGTTCAGCTTTTTGTAAGACACATTGGTGCTGAACGAGCCCGTCCATTTGGGGTTTGGATTACCAATAATCAGGTTCGCCGTTGGCTTCGAGGAATCAATGGTCCCATCACTGTTGTGACTGGCAGGTACATAGTCGATCGCACCATTAGCCTGCGAAATCGCCCGTTCCGACTGCGGAAAACCAGATGGGGATAAGAACAGCGAACCATCGGCATTACGAGCATAGCCCGTCCCATAGAATACCCCAACCGGCTGACCAACAATGATATACACGGGTGTTCCTGAGGCCGATGAAGCATCGGGGCTGATGATTGGTAACCCGCCCAGATCAAGCACCTTGTTCCGATTGTGGTTATAAATCACGGTGAAGTCCCAGTTGAAATCCTTGGTTTTGATAGGGTTAGCATCCAGCACAATCTCAAACCCTTTGTTCTCCATTGCCCCTACGTTGTTTACGATGCTGGTACCGCCCGTAGTAGGTGCCAAGGTGCGATTTACAACCAGATTGGAAATTTTCTGGTGATAGGCCGTTATGCCAAGGCCAAGTCGACCATTGAGGAAAGCCAGATCGATCCCCCCTTCGAGTTCAGCCATCCGTTCAGGTTGTACATCAGGATTAGCCAACTGCGTTCCGGGCACAACCGTGTTTTTACCCAGAAAACCCACCGGGCTGAACTGGTAGAAACGGGCGTATGAACCAATACCCGACAGGTTACCCGCTTCCCCATAACTAGCCCGTAATTTCAGGCTATTGAACCCATTGCTGAAAGACAGGTTTTTCCAGAAATCCAGATCCGATACAATAAACGAACCACTAACTTTGGGATAGTACTGATTGGTCTGGCTGGGCGAAAACTTCGAGGATTGATCACGACGAACCGCCCCTGTAATAAAGGCCAGGTTCCGATAGCCAAATGTGGCCTGGGCAAACATTCCACTCAGGCTAAACCGATCCAGATTGTACGCCAATCCATAAGTTGTATTGCTGGCCCCGCTCACAGTCTCGATAAAAGGAGATAGGTTCTGACCGCTGTTGTACGTATAATCGGATTGGAAGAACTGGTAGCTGTAGCCCACTGCGGCATTCAGTTTGAATTTGTCATTGAACTGACGTTCGTACTGGGCATTCAGATCGTTGTTGAACTGCACAACCTGGTTGGTGGCCGTTGCCGCAAATCCGCCTGGATACCGAGCCGCTGGCAAACCAGCAACGGCCTGATAGGGGTATGGACGGATATAGTTCTTACCAAACTGCGAGTAGGCATCAACCCCGACAATGTAATCGACACTCAACCCTTTGATAGGCGTCAGGTTTAATTGCAGGCTGTTGATCGTCCGGCTAACGGCCTGCGAGAATTTCATATCCTCAATCGTCGACAGGGGATTTACCCGCGTAGGTTCAACGGCCTGTAAGTTCCCGGCGGCATCCCGTTGCGTAATATCGTAGATATTGTTTGTGATGTTGACCGAGTTGATCGGGCTATAAAACACGTTGCCGTTGGCTTTCTCGTTGGACAAGCTGTTGATATAGCTCAATCCTACCGATAACTTGGCCCAATTGGTCAATCGCTGATCGACGCGGGCACGCAGGTTATACCGGGTAAAGTCGGTCTGCTTGATAATACCCTGATTTTTCAGATAGCCGAACGACACATAATATTGGGTGTTGTCGCGACCGCCCGAAACAGCAATGTTATTATCCGTTCCCGTTCCCGTCTGAAAAATCTGGTCGAAATAGTTGTACCGCTGTACATCGACCAGGTTATTGGCGAGGGCTGAGTAAGCACCATCCCGGTAAATGTTTACGGTAGTGGTTCCTGGATTAGCGGCCACCTGAGCGGCTGAAATTACGCCAATCGGGTATAAACGCAGGGAAGAAAAGCCAAACTGTTTGCCATACGTATTTACAGGCACACTTTTACGTAGCTCATTGATGTTGAACGACGTAGTAAATGTTACCTGTGGTTTACCGCTTTGCCCGCGCTTGGTAGTAATGATCACAACACCGTTGGCCGCGCGTGAACCGTACTGAGCGGCTGCCGCAGCTCCGTTGATCACATTGAGAGAGGCAATATCATCGGGGTTCAGGTCGGCCAGACGGTTCTGCCCAACGTTGGCATTCCCCACATCATTCGCCAGCGCCAGTTGCGATACGTTGGTACTGGCATTGCTCACGATGACCCCATCGACGACGTACAAGGGATCGGACGAGCCAACCAGCGACTTGATACCGCGTAAACGAATGCTGATACCCCCTGCCGGATCGCCTGAGTTTTGGGTAATCTGCGCACCTGGCATTTTCCCTTGTAGGGAGTTGATCAGGTTACCCGAGCCCGACTGCTGAATATCGGTCGCTTTAATGGTGCTGATGGCATTACCCAGTTCACGCTTGGGAGCCGATAAGGTAGAGCCTGTTACGACAACCTCATCCAGATTAGTAGGAGCGGCTACCATATCCGCATCCACCGTTACTTCAGTGGCATTTCCGAGGGTAATATCCTTACGTAGGGTTTCATACCCAATAATCGTAAACGCAACAGTAATAGGACCAGGTTTAAGGGTTACGGGCAGGGAGTAATTTCCTTCAGCATCGGTGGTAGTTCCGACTGTTGTACCAACGATCACAACGGTTGCTCCCGGAAGAGCCAGTTTATCAGGGTCAGTAACGCGGCCCCTGAGCGTATAGCGGGTGCTTTGTGCCAACACGCTTGTACAAAGCATTAAGGCTAAACAGAACATCCATAGCGAATGGATTGGTCTGTTAACCAGTACGTACCTGTTTGTCATAGGTCAGTAGGTAGTTTGTTATGGAAATAAAAATAAACGGTTAATTAATGGTGAAATATACTTATAAATGATTGCCTAAAGACACCGACAGCGCGGGAATCATTGCACCAACCCGAAAAGCCTTTTTTTGTAAATTTGAATCTTCGATAAGTCATACTCATTTCTTCAATGAACAACCGTAATCGACTCGGGCTACTTTTTGGAGCTGCTATCCTAAGTATACTTCTAAATCTGGAGCAGGTAGCAGCACAGTCCCGACAGCGCTATGCCAATCTTCAACAAGCCCTGTTTTCGGGTGGTCAATTAACTGGGTCGCCTGGCCCCCGCTCCGTAAACTGGATTGAAGGCGGCAGCAAGTTTTCGTTTATCGATGGGCAGAACACCATCAAGACCTTTTCGCCCAAAGACCAGAAAGAAGAGGTCATCTTTGATGGCGCTCAACTGAAATTCCCCAATTCTGACCGCCCGTTTGCGTACGGATCGTTTCAGTGGTCGAAAGACTCGAAGAATATCCTGTTT
Source organism: Spirosoma panaciterrae DSM 21099 (assembly GCF_000374025.1). Taxonomy (GTDB): domain Bacteria; phylum Bacteroidota; class Bacteroidia; order Cytophagales; family Spirosomataceae; genus Spirosoma; species Spirosoma panaciterrae. The sequence continues at coordinate 64,146 of NZ_KB893188.1, forward strand.
CAGAGCAACTTCCGCCCCGTTTATCGGCGTTCAGGCATTTCAGACTACTATGTGTATTCGGTAGCCGATAAAAGCCTGAAGTTGGTGGCTAAAGATGCCCAAACGGCCGAACTGTCGCCCGATGGACAGAAAATTGGTTACGAGCGCGGTGGTAATCTGTTTGTGTTCGATTTTGCTACCCAACAGGAAACCCAGCTTACCGACGATGCCAAACCAGCTTTTTTCAATGGTCGTTTCGGTTGGGTGTATGAGGAAGAATTTGGCCTGGCTCAGGCCTGGGAATGGTCGCCCGATAGTAAGTTCATTGCGTTCTGGCAGTCGGATGAGCGGCAGGTTCCTATGTATCGGCTGACCGATTACAAAGGATTCGACGAAAAATACGACTCGCTCCCCTACCCTCGTGTGGGCGACACCAATCCAATCGTCCGCATCGGGGTCATCGAAATTGCCAATAAGGCCAAACAATGGATGAACGTTGATCTTGGAGATGGCTACATTCCCCGCATTTACTGGACATCACTCGAAGGGCAACTGGCGCTCATGCACCTCAACCGCAAGCAGAACCACTTGCAGGTATACATGGCCAATGTTCGGACAGGTGATGCCCGCCAGATCATGGAAGAAACCTCCAATACCTGGGTCGATATCTTCGATTTCTTCGCAGGGATCAACCACCTGATGTATTTCCCGACAGGCGTTCAGGAGTTTTATTGGGTATCGGACCGGGATGGTTATTCACATCTGTATCGGTACAACTACTCGGGCAAGTTGCTCAATGCCGTTACGAGTGGCAAGTGGGAGGTAACGTATGTGCATTACATCGACCCCAAAACAAAGAAGGTTTATTTCACTTCCACCGAAGCGTCTCCCCTGGAACGGCAGCTATTTGTCGCTGATGTTGACGGCAAAAACAAACGGCGGCTGACCAGTGTAGCCGGACGACATGCGGTCAATTTTTCGCCTAACGGCCAATATTTTATCGACAAGTACTCAAACGTAACAACCCCTACTCAGGTTGAGCTGCGCGACACCAAAGGTCAGCTTATTAAGGCGCTGGAAACCAACAAACGCGTTTGGGATTATATCGCCAATCATGATTATGCCCATAAAGAACTGGCGAACTTCACTACCTCCGACGGCCAGCCTATCGACATTTCAATCATCAAACCCATCGATTTCGATCCGAGTCATAAGTATCCGGTCGTGCTTGACATTTATGGGGGGCCGGGTGCTCAGTCGGTATACAACGAATTTGCGACGACGGGCTGGCACCAATGGCTTGCCCAGACCGGCTATGTTGTCGTTAGCGTAAACAACCGGGGCAGCGGAGGCTATGGCCGCGACTTCGAGAAAATCGTTTATGAAAAACTTGGTAAATACGAGAGCCTCGACTTTGCCGAAACGGCTGCCTATCTGGCGAAACTTCCCTGGATCGATGCCAACCGGATGGCCATTCGCGGGCACAGCTACGGCGGGTACATGAGCAGCTACACCATGCTGACCCATCCGGGCGTATTTAAAGTCTCGATTGTGGGTGCCCCTGTTACCGACTGGCGGCTTTACGACTCGATTTACACCGAACGCTACATGGGCTTACTACCCGAAAATGAGGAGAAATATAAAGCCAGCGCTGTGACGACCTACGCCAAAAATCTGGCCGGAAAAATGTTCATTGCCCATTCTACAATGGACGAAAACGTACACGTTCGGAACACATTCCAGCTGATGAATGCTCTGGAAGATGCCGGTAAAGATGCCGACTTACGAATCTATCCACCCGGTGCCCACGGGGTTGCTTACAGTGCGAATACTCAGCTGCTCTTATATCAGCAATACACAACCTACCTGGAAAATTACTTAAAAAATACCCCAGTCAACTAATTCCAAAGCCCGGCCAGAAAGCTGGGCTTTTTTGATAAAAAGTGCGTTTAGGGCTCGTTAAAGGGATTTAAACAAATTCTAAATTAGACCGAAAGCAAACAAACGTAGACATGGGTGGTTAATACTGCATTCACGACACTAATTTGATTAATAAGTAAATTCACTAAAACCATCAAACGTTATGAAAAAGCTAATCATTGCTGCTTCTGTCTGCGCCATGCTGACAGCCGCACAAACCAGTTTCGCCCAGGCCGTACAGGAAGGCAAAGCGGTTAAAAAAGAAATGAAAGCTGAAAAGAAAATTTCGAAAGCGCATGAACTCAATGCCAACGCCCGTAGCGGTAAAGGCCTTGAGATAGCCGGTGTATCTGATCCTAAAACGCGGATGGCCAAAGCTGACCGCAAAATGGAAAAAGCCGAAAAGAAAGAACTGAAAAGCGACGCAAAAGAGCTAAAAGCGGTGGCAAAAGCCAAAACTAAGAAAGCCGCTGGCGTTGACTAAATTGGAACAACAAACGAGGATGCTTTCCTCCTCTGTCCATCATCATATAGGCAGGAAACGTAGTCAGATGAATCTGGCTACGTTTCCTGTTTCTGCTTAGCCCTGTCGCAACGCCCGTCGAATTACCTCTTCGACCGTTAGGTTCGGTTCTGCTTTCAACGCATCATCGACACTCTTTTCGGCCGTAGCTTTAGGAAACCCTAAGGCAACCAAAGCGGCTAGTGACTCCTCCCGAACCGGGTTAGTGGTTTGTTGGCGGTACGTCGGACCATCTGGTACAACGCCCGATTTCTTCATTTTGTCGCGCAGTTCCAGAATAATCCGTTGCGCGGTTTTGGCACCAATCCCCTTGATCGCCTGTACAGCCCGCACATTTTCACCGAGGATAGCGAGCCGTAAATCGCCCGGCTGCATAGCCGACAGCATACCGAGCGCCGTATTCGGCCCTACACCCGACACCCCAATCAGATCCAGAAAAAGCGATTTCTCGTCGGCGCTGGCAAAACCATACAACGACTGCGAATCTTCCCGAAACAGATGGTGAATGAATAATTTGATGCGGTCGCCACCGCCGGGTAAAACAGAATAGGTTTGCAGCGATATGTGTACCATATAGCCTACCCCATGAACATCGATAATGGTATGAGTAGGCTCTTTATAGGCAAGAATTCCGTCTAAATAAGCAATCATTCGTTAGGGACAAAGGCTTGTTTTTAAGCCTGTTATGTAGATATAAAGATACAAAAAACCGACGACTTTCTCATGAATAAGTCGCCGGTTTCAGAGTTAATGCTTGAACCAGTTACCCTACAATCAGCTTCTGTCCGGGCCGGAGCGAATTGCTGTGAATGTGGTTCATTTTCTTCAGCCGTTCAATGGTTAATCCATCATAGCGCTGGGCAATATTCCAGAGCGTATCGCCATCCTGTACACGATGATAACGAGGCTTATATCGCTTGGTTTTGGCAACAACTTCGGCTTTCTTAACGGCTTTAGCCGTCCCCTGATGGGCCAGTCGCTCTGTATGGGTTTCGGCCACTTCTTTCAGAATCGTCAACTTTTGCCCTCGCTGGATTTTGGTCGAACGCAAATGATTCCAGCGTTTTAGGTCATACAGTTCAACGTTGAACCGATCCGCAATATCTGTCAGATTATCACCTTTTTTAACCACATACGTTTGCTTGCGGGGTTTCCGCATCACAATCGTTTCGATGTCTTCTTCAGGCTCATCTTCCGATTCAGCGATCACCTGCTTCGCGCCCGCCGATGTTTCGTCTAGCGTGATGTTGGCTAAGGCGTTCTGACTACGAGCCGCCCAGAGGCCCATCGAGTCAGCCCCATAGCGAACATCTTCGGCACTGGCTAGTAAAATGTGCTCCATACGGCCCGGTATTTTGCTGGCCGAATCCAGAATAGCCCGCCGACGACTGGCAAAATAACCGTATTGCTGATGAGGAATACGCAATGGGTACCGCTTTGTGTAATCAGGCAAAATTGTCGTAGTAATAGCCGGGTTCATCTTCTGCAAATCGGTCAGCGGCATTGTGCTATGCTTAGCGAACGTTTCGAGGTTAAAATAGCCCGTCACATGAATCGTATCGTGGGGAATTGGATACTCGTAATTTTCGGCCACGATTCCGTGGTCGTTGGCGTAGTTCATCAGATAGGTAAAAGCCACAAATTGAGGCACATACCCGCGTGTTTCTTTAGGCAGGGCATCATAAATTGAATAGAATGAGTCGCCACCCGTCCGACGCATCGCCCGCTTCACCGCTCCGGGTCCGCAGTTGTAGGCAGCCATAGTCAACTCCCAGTCACCAAAGATGTTGTACAGATCACGCAGGTATTTACAGGCCGCTTCTGTCGCTTTGACCGGGTCCATTCGTTCGTCTACAAAATCGTCCTGATAAAGACGTAAATCACGGCCAGTACCAGGCATAATTTGCCAGAGCCCACCCGCACCTGCCCGTGAGATCGCTCGCGGATTCAGCGCCGATTCAACGATAGAAAGGTATTTTAATTCGCTCGGCAACCCATATTCGGCCAGTACCCGCTCGTAGAGAGGAAAGAACAGGGGCATTCGCTCCAGCATGGTTTGGGTATAACTCGCCCGTCGGAAGGTAAAATAATCGACGTAAGCCTGTACCGCCTTGTGGTAATTCAGCGGAATATCTTTCTGCAACTTTGCCAGCCGTTCGCGAATCAAACTGTCGGGAACAGTCGGCACATACGCGATGGTGTCTTTCTTAACGATCGTACTGTCCAGTTGAATCGTAGTCTCGGCGTGGGCTCTGTTTGCCGACCCAATAAAGATCGACCCCACTACCGCACTCAACAGCCCCAGTCTTAACAGGCTACGGTTCAGGTAGTTCATATAGATTACGTTACGTTTGTAATACGGCTGGAAAGCCGCTAGCTATAAAAAATAAGAAGAACGGCTCTCCAGCCGTATTACAAATTTTTTGCCAATGCTACTAGTGATCCTTCAGCAAAAGGCGGAGCCATGAGTTGTATACCTATGGGCAGTCCATTTGCGTCGGTACCATTCGGAATCGATATAGCCGGATAACCCACTACGTTTGCCTGAACCGTAAATATGTCGGTCAGGTACATTTGCAGGGGATCTTCCGTTTTTTCGCCCAACCGAAAGGCAGGTGTGGGTGTGGCGGGCGACAGTAAAAAATCGTATTGTTCAAAAAGCCGCTCGGTTTCCTGACGAATCAGCCGTCGAACCTGCTGCGCTTTGGTATAATAGGCGTCGTAATAGCTGGCACTCAGCGCAAAGGTACCCAGCAAAATCCGCCGACGTACTTCAGCACCAAACCCTTCTGTCCGACTTTTCTTGTACAACGTCAAAAGGTCCATTCCTGATGTACCCGTCGATAAACTTCTGTATCCGTACCGGACGCCATCAAAACGGGAGAGGTTCGATGAGGCTTCGGCCGTTGTCAGGATGTAATAGGTAGGTAGCAGATACTGTAAGAGTGAAATCTCAACGGGCTCAACCGTATGACCTGCCGCTTTCAATTGATCGATGGTACGCTGGGTAGCTTCACGAATGCTTTGATCGACTCCCTCACTTTCGACGCCATCACGCAGGTAGGCAATTCGTAAAGGCCGTTCAGGGAGCAAGGCCTGGCTATAGGCAGAAACCGGCTGGCTCGAAACGGTACTATCAAATTCGTCGGGGCCAGCCATAATTTCGAGCAGGAGAGCCACATCGTCGGGCGTGTTGGCGATTGGCCCAATGCAATCGAAGGAAGATGCATAGGCAATCAATCCCCAGCGACTTACACGGCCATACGTAGGCTTCAGGCCCACAACGCCACAGAATGCAGCCGGTTGGCGAACTGAGCCTCCTGTATCGGAACCAATACTGGCCAGACAAAGACCAGCCTGTACAGCTACTGCCGACCCTCCACTCGATCCGCCAGGCACCCGACTGGTATCTGCCGCATTTCGAACGGGGCCGAACGCAGAGTTTTCGTTCGATGAGCCCATAGCAAACTCATCGCAGTTTTGCCTTCCAATGATGATCACATCCTCATCGAGCAGTCGCTGAACGGCCGTAGCGGTAAACTGAGCTACAAAGTTATCGAGTATGCGACTACCAGCCCGTACCCCATGATGGGCATAACTAAGTACATCTTTGATACCAATCACCATGCCCGCCAATCGACCCGCCGTACCGGCGGCCAGTTTCTGATCGACCCGACCAGCCTCCTGACGGGCTTCATCAGCGTAAACTTCGGTAAAAACGTTAAGGTGCTGAGTATCCTGAATGCGGTCGAGGTACTGCTCTACCAATTGGCGGCAGGTAATCTGGCCTGTTTTTAGATCGGCCTGTACTGAAGAAAAGCTACGGTATAGCGTCACAAGGAAATGGCTTATCACTACCTACACAGAAGAACATTTCATCGCTCGCTTGATGTAGGTAGCCAAACTAATAAAAACAGACAATCAGACGGCTCCATAGTGAAACCGCCTGATTGTCTGCCCTGAATAATACATGCTTAGTGTTTATCCGACTCTTTCAGACCTTCTTCGATATTTTCGCGAACGTCTTTCGTAGCGTCTTTGAATTCTTTGATGCCTTTACCGAGGCCCCGTGCGAGTTCGGGAATTTTCTTAGCGCCGAACAACAGGAGCAACGCCAGGAAGATAAAAATCATTTCCTGACCGCCCAAACCCATAATTGCAAAAATGCTTGAAACCATGATTCCTGGAATTTGAATGTATGCAAAATTAATGAATTACGAAGTACGATTTACGATTTACGATATAAAAGTTACGAACTAGGATTGGACTTTTGCCGAATCACTCATCGCAAGTCATACATCGCTCATCCATTTATCCGATCTTAATCGTTGCGGTCCGGCGAGGAGCCTCACTTTGCTGATTAACAATCGGATTTTCCCACTGCCTGAACTTTTCTATATCATCTTTTATGCCACTAAACAACCAGAGCATCAGTGCAATATCGTCGGTCAGACCAACAACAGGCAGAAAATCCGGTAAGAAATCCAGTGGCGATACAAAATAAATGAGCACGGCAATCATTCTGAGCAGGGTTTTCCAGGGCACTTCCCGGTAATCGCCCGACGCATACGCCTTCAGCAAACGGGTAACTACGCCTAACTGGTCACGAAAGGTTGAAAAGTTAGCGCCTGTCAGCCCACCACTTTTTTCAACGGCTTCCCGAATCAATTCAAACAAACTACGACTGTTGCGGGCGTAACGGGATGCGCCAGCGTTGGCCCGCTTGAAGAAAATAGAGGACAGTACTCTGGATATTAGATTACTATTTTTCATGGACATATCCATTCCAAAGAATGGCTGATTAACAAAGCAGATGGTAGTGAATGTCTAACAACTTTTTTCGAATAATTTATTAACGTTGGAACTGAACCATAAGTTTTATTCCTATTCCTATTGGTTTGTCTAGAACCAGGACTGTACTTTTGCGGTCTCGTGTTAACCCTTTAATTCCGAATACCGTATGAAAGTTACAGTAGTAGGTGCCGGGGCCGTTGGAGCCACATGCGCCGATAACATTGCCCGCCGGGAGCTTGCCCACGAAGTTGTGCTGTTAGACATCAAAGACGGGCTTAGCGAAGGTAAATCCCTCGATATGCTTCAGGCGTCGACGTTGCTCGATTGCGACGTTAAACTAATCGGTTCTACCAATAATTACGAAAAAACGGCGGGTTCGGATGTCGTCGTTATTACATCGGGGATTCCACGGAAACCAGGCATGACCCGCGAAGACCTTATCGGCATCAATGCGGGCATCGTAAAAGGCGTTACCGAAAACATTCTGAAACACTCGCCCGACGCTATTTTCATCATCATCTCGAACCCAATGGATACTATGACGTATCTGGCCCTGAAAGCGTCTGGTCTGCCCAAAAACCGGGTAATTGGGCTGGGTGGTGCCTTGGATTCGGCTCGTTTTAAAACCTATCTGTCGCTGGCGCTGAACTGCTCGCCAAACGACTTGCAGGCGTCAGTAATTGGTGGTCATGGCGATACAACCATGATTCCGCTGACCCGTCTGGCAACGAAAGCGGGGGTTCCGGTTGGCAATTTCCTGGACGAAGACACCCTGAAAAAAGTAGCGGCTGATACGATGGTTGGTGGTGCTACCTTAACGGGTCTGATCGGCACATCGGCCTGGTATGCGCCGGGAGCGGCTGGTGCCTATATGGTCGAAAGCATTCTGCGCGATCAGAAACGCGTAATTCCCTCCTGCGTACTGCTCGAAGGCGAGTATGGTCAGTCGGATATTTGCCTGGGCGTGCCGGTTGTGCTGGGCCGCAATGGTTGGGAAGAAATCATTGATTACAATTTGAATGAAGAAGAACAGGCAGCCTTCAACAAATCGGCCGATGCCGTTCGGAACATGAACAGCGTATTGAGTACGCTGAACATCGGTATCTAATCATTCCGACTGCTCATTCTTAAAAAGCCGGTCCTGACGACCGGCTTTTTATTTTCTCCAGTTCATCCCTTATTCATGCCGTTTTATTCAAACTTACGTTTCCAACAAACAGGGTTTTTCGTAACTATGCAGTGTTTAACATCCTCTTTTCATGAAAGCCTTATTAACCACTGGACTTATTCTTAGCGTGCTGATTAGCGGTTTTGCGCAAACGCGTGAGATCTATACAAACCCCAATTTTAAAACGCTGGCCAAAGATCATAAAGTACTGGCTATCCTCCCATTTAAAACCACCTTGCAGCTACGGCCAAAAGACGTCGAAAAAAACGGCGGTCCAGCTGGCGTTGCTGCTCTCGAAAAACGTGAAGGACTCGGTGTACAAAGCGCCGTTCATTCCTACTTCCTAAAACGGAAAGCAAGCAACGACATCTCTATTGACTTTCAGGACCCGGCCCGGACAAACGCCTTGCTGGAGCGTAATGCCGTCACCTACGAAACCTTATCCAGCTTTACACCAGAAGAACTGGCCAAAATCCTAAACGTTGATGGCATTGTATCGGGAACGTTCGAAAGTACACAGCCCATGTCAGACGGAGCCGCTATTGCCATGACCCTGGCCGTTGGTTTTGGCGGGGCTACCAACACGGGAAAAACAACCATCAGCATCAACGATGGTAAAACGGGCGACCTTCTCTGGAAATACGACAAGACACTATCCCGTGGGCTTGGCAGTAACACGGGCAGTATCATTACCACCATCATGCGCAAGGCATCCCGCCAATTCCCCTACGACAAAGACTTTAAAGAGTAAGACCGAACATGTAGGGGCATGCTCTATGTGGTGTCAGATGCGCCTATCTGACACCACATACTATTATATAAAAACCTGATACTGGAGGGTCAACTGCCCCCGACGACCACTGGGTGTATATTGATTGCCCGATGCCTGATAAGAAGGTCGATTCTGATAATCGAGGGTAAACTTGCCGCTATGGCCTTTGATCAGGTAGTTGATACCAATATTATAAACGCTCAGCGTTTGCGTTACGCGCTGATAATCCGCAATCTGTGCCTGAACATATGGCATGAGTGTCCCCTTACCGGCACCGAACAGATCACGTTTCAGCAGATAGCCAAACTGACCATATAGCACATTACCTGTACCAAACATTGGAAACGCATTCCCCTGCGTGTTGGCAGGATAACCAGCCGCAAGCCCACTACCGGGGTTCATGATGCCGTTGAAACGTAAATAATTCGTGCCATAATCGGTATGAAAGTAGCCCAGATAGGCATTCATGGCCGTACCTTTCTCTTTGTTGAGAGGCATATCCAGAAAGGATGCAATCGACCAGAGATTCAGGTTGTGGTACACCGTATCGCCCGCAGCCGGAACGCTCACCGTTGCGTTCTTTTGGGTAATGAAACCTGCTTCGAGATTGAAAATTTTCTTTGAACCAAGATAGGTTCCGGTAGTATACCCCGGTGTCTGATGCGCTTCTTTATCGAAAAATTGCCACATCAACAGGCACTGGTACTGCTTGGTATGGCCTTTCAAGGCAAAAATGGCATTCGGTCCATAAACGGGCAAAGCTGCCCCATTGGTTTGAATCGGGAAAGGGTCACTCAGGGCAATCCGGTAATCCAGATGCCCAATTTGCCCGCGCGCATAGAGACTCAGCTTTCGCGAAAACTCATCCGTCTGATCTACAGTGGCCTGCGCAAAAACCGGCACATCCATACTCATAATGTTACTTACTCCCGGTGCCGAAAAGCGTGACAGCCCATTTACAATCGTCAGGCCGTAGCCGATTTTCAGGTAGTCTTTGTTCTTCCAGACTATGTATTCACCCAAAGCGTCGTGAAAAAAGGGTTGTATTTTTCGGTTCGATGTTGCAGTTGGATTAAAGCCCCCGTTGAGGTAATTGAAATTATTCAGGCCAAACTGGAGGTATAAAAAAACGTGGTCGCTGATCTGTCCAAATAACTGGATACGCGTCCGGCGAAGGCCAATATCGAGTGTGTTGTCTTTAGGTTCACTTATGACCGTCGTACCCGGATTGCTCTGGTTGAACCGCAGCCAGCTTTGGTTTAGAAAGGTAACCTTAAAAAAATGGGAACCGGATGGATTCAGATTATACTTCAGTTCGTTCGATTGGGGCGGTTTTATGGAATCAGGTGCAGCATAGTGTTGAGCAATTGTAAACTGGCTGAGCATTAGTAAAGCGATCAACCAGACCGTTTTTAAGGCAGAATTCATACAGATACTGGTTTTTGATCGAAACGAGAAAGAAACAGGTGCTATCTGAAAACGATCAACAAGATTAAAAAGAGATTAAAATTAGACTATAGAATTCTACCAATGCAATAGCCACCTTGAGAAAAGGGCAAAATAAAACCGCCTGCTTTGAAAACAGGCGGCTTTTTCGATCTATAGCTACTTCCAGTCGCAGTCGGGAGCGAGCCATTCCTGCCCCGTGTCAATGGGCATACCGTCGGGTGGGGTTTGCGAATTGGTAGGCTTCAAATCAGCAATATTACCTTCGGCCCGACGTATCTGATCCAGTGCCAGCAGGTGATGAGCGGCTGTTTTCGGATTGGCCGCTGGGGCCGATATTTTTGCCTTCAACTGGCTAAGTTTCAATAAAGCAATTCCTCGTGCCTGTGAGGCTGCTTCCTGTCCATTGGCCAAATCGAGTAGCTTCTGTAAAAATAATTTATCGGTCAGTCGCTTCACTTCGGCCTGATAGCCATCAGCCGGGTCAGCTCTGTACCAGGTAGCGGCCAAGAGTTGATCAAGCATACCTTCCAGACTCAATTGGGCCGGATCGATAGCCGATTGAGCTACCAGTCGGCTTACCCGTTCCGAATTGAACAGCATTTGAAGGGTCATACCAGCGGCTGCTTCGGGTGCTGCCAGTGGATCGAACGAAAGCCCCGTACGACGCTTAAATACTTCCCGTGGGTTTGGGTCATATCGGAATGGATGAGGAGGAATCAGAGCCAGCACGGGTTTAGGAACTGCCAGAAACGCCGGATCTATCGTAGTCAGGAGAGCCTCCAGCGCCCGTTTCTGCTCCTGAACCGGCACCGTCGATACCACGGGCTGTCCGTCGCCCCGCAGTGCATTGGTATATACTTGCCCCGCTACAACCTTAGCAGCCGCTTCGACCTGATACCGATGGAACATATACATGGGCACCAAGACTTCTTCCAGGGTAGCCATGGGCGTTCCGGCCGGAATCTTCTTCTCTGTAAAGTTGGCCAGGGCTATTCGTCGAACCTCACTCACTCGCTTCAGTTCATCGACCGCATTGCTGCCATTGTCCCAAAGGTGCGTACCCGGATGGACTGAACCTTCCGGGCGAGCATCTTTATCGGTCAGGAACGTCAACCCCGACTTATGCATATCATTTACGATTTTATCGAGCGCCTGCTTCTCGTCGGCCCCACTCGGAAACTGTTCATATCCGTAACGAATGCTCCATTTATCATATACGCCAATTCCTTTGGCATACGCATCCGACAGGTCAATACTGGCACCTTTCACTTTGGCAACCATCGTCGGATAATCCATTACCGACGCCCGGCCAAACTGCCCGCCCCCCTGCGTACTGGCAATGTAGTTGTGGGGTAAACCAAGTGTATGGCCTACTTCATGAGCCGCCAGTTGCCGAAGTCGTTCAATGGACATTTTCATCATGGGGTCCGAATTGGGATCGGGTGCGGTTGCTCCGGCATAATCCCCCACCAATCCCTGGGCAATCAGGTAATCCTGTCGAACCCGCAACGAGCCTAGTGTCACTTTGCCTTTGATAATTTCACCCGTTCGTGGATCACTGATGCTTCCGCCATAACTCCAGCCGCGCGTTGAGCGGTGTACCCATTGCACGAGATTATACCGAATATCCATCGGATCAGCATCGGCGGGCAGCAATTTTACCTGAAAGGCATCTTTATAACCAGCCGCTTCGAATGCCTGATTCCACCAGGCTGTTCCTTCCATCAGGGCCGACCGAATTGGTTCGGGGGTACCGGGGTCGATGTAATAAATGATGGGCTTAACAGCTTCACTAACAGCCGCCGACGGGTCTTTTTTCTCCAGCCGATGCCGCGAAATATACCGTTTCATGATCGGCTGGCTAACGGGCGTTGCGTAATCGAAGTACTCAATACCCCCATAGCCGATGCGTGGATCAAAAACCCGTGGCTTGTAATTATTATCGGGCAACTGCACAAACGAATAGTGCTGATGAATCGTGACAGCCGTTGGCGTGGGCACCACCTCGCGCAGGTAAGCACCGGGGTTCTCACCCGTAAGTGTCAGGATGGCCTCCAGCTCGGTATTCTGAGGAAATGCTTTTGTATTCGGCAGATAGATGGCGCAACGGGCCGGGTCTAACCGAAAAGTACCCTGTCGCGTGCGGCTGATCGCCTGAATAGCGCCCACCAGATCCTGCATCATAAATGGCGTCAGATCGACCAGTACCCTGCCACTCTCTTCAGCAGCTACATCAAAACCCGCATGCACCGATTTGGCAAACGATTCTTCTACCGCCCGGCGTTCCAGCGGATCATTGCTAATGGCGCGGTACGAATAGTTTGGCTCAATCATCAGCACTTTTGGACCGCTCCGCTGAAACTTGATAACGTGTTCCTGGCCCAGCCGCCCCCGATCAAGCCCAATATCATTCGATCCAACACCCTGTGCCAGCGAAGGATAAAACAGAAGCTCCGTATCGAACTTGTCGATTTCGAGCCAGATTTTACCCTTTTTAGCGTCCCAATAGTAGGTGAGATAGCCCGGATGCTTCTCCATGCCGTTCGTAAAACTGGCAATAGTGGCCGAACCACCTGTCCCTCCAGCGGGGGCCTGGGCGAACAGTTGATAAACGGGAATAAGTACAAGTGAGAGAAAGGTAACGAAACGCTTTTTCATGTATTTACAGGTTGTCTTTTGCTGTTGACGTTAATTAAAAATGGCCATTTATTTGCCCGCACTGACTTTGCTGGATTTGGCTTCGTCTAACTGCCGGATAAGTTCTTTTACGGCTACATCGAGTTGGGTATTCTGATCGGTATAACTTTCACCAATTGGGCGTGATACGGGAATGTCGACTGGGCGCGGATTCAATTCCATGTTTTTCCCCGTATTGTCAGTAATGCGAATAAATGGCAAACGAATGGATGAACCGTCGATCAGTTGGGCGGCTGATGTATAAATGATCCAGCCACCCGTTGGTTCGCCTACCACCTTACCCAGTTTAAGTGCCCGATACCCTTCCGTAAAATCTTCAGCATCGGAAAGCGAGTGCTGATTGGTGACCAGAATGGTCGGTTTTTCCAGTGACCGCTGCCCCAGTTGCGTACGCGCTGGTGAGGCTGGAAGCCCACGGGGCGTCATGGTCATATAGCCCTTCCGGGCAAATACATCGAGAGCGTAGGCATTCACAAAGCCCCCATTATTGTTGCGCACATCGACCACAACCCCTTCACGAGCGTGGTTATCCGCATCCAGATCGACATACAACTGATTCAATGATTCGGCCGACATATCGAACATATGCACGTAACCAAGTCGTCCACCACTTGCTTTTGCGACATACTCACGCTGCTGTTCGACCCATTGCTTGTACAACAAGCCTTTTTCCGTAGCCAGACTGATAGGGAGTACACTCACCTCACGGGGAGTTGCATTCGGAGCCGATACGATCGCAAGGTTGACCCGACGGTTAATTTTATTATTCAGTAACTCATCCAGATTGGTACTGGCATCGATTGTTTTTCCATCAACGGCCTGTAGGTAATCTCCGGGTTTAACCGTACCTACCAACGCCACTGGTCCTTGCGACACGACTTCCGTTATCAGTAACTTACCTGTATTCTCGTACGTGATCCGGTCAAAACGAAGCCCCAGTCGCCCCGTGGTGATATCCGTCGAGCCCTGCGGTCCCGATACACCCGAATGCGATGCGTTCAATTCGCCGACCATCAGGCTCAATAATCGGCGCAGTTCGTCGGGTGTGCGGGCTCCAGCGGCCAGGGGTTCGTAACTCTTTCGAATCGCCTGCCAGTCCGTTCCATGAAATTCTGGATCGTAGAAGCCTTTGTTCTGCACATCCCAGGCCTGCTGAAACACCTGAAGTTTTTCGCTGGAGAAATCAATATCCATTTCGGCCGTTACAGCCAGCGGTTTGGGTTCCCGCTTTTCGAGCGAAATCGATTGGATACGCCCCTGTTCCAGATAGAACACTTCCTTGCCATCGGCTGTAAACTGAGCATTGCTTTTGGGGCCGGGAGTTGTGGTGAGTTGGCGCGCAACACTTCGCTCTGGTCCCGTTTCGTCGAGTGAGTAGGTGTATAAGTTTTGCCGTCCGGCCACGCTCGCCACCAACAGCAGTGTTTTCCCATCTTTACTGATCGACTGTGCATCGACTTCCATACCGATAGGTAGCAAACTTAACCGTTGGCGTATTCCCTCAAACACAATATTGGTTGTCTCTTTACCCGTGCTTTTTGCTTTTGCGGAAGGCAACGTACTGGCAACCGAATCGCGGGATGCTGCTTTGTCGGGTACGGTTGGGGCTATAGGCGCTGTAGTGGGCCGAATCGTCCGGGGCACTTCTTCATTGAACAAATCGCGAAACTGATCTTCCCGGAACTTGGGTAATCGGGGCACCAGATCAACGCGGGCAATCTGCGCCATCTCCGTTCGCTGATTTGTACCAAACAGAATGTACTTTCCGTCGGGACTCCAGTTTACATTGCCCCCAAAGGTGTTGGCCAGAAAACTCACCGGACGACTTTCGCCACCCGTTGCGGGTACGACCGAAATATTCCGAAATGTTTTCGTTCCATAGGCAGCAAACGCCAGCCATTTGCTATCGGGCGACCAGGCGACCGAACCCGTACCGGCAAAGGGTGGACGGCCCAGAAATCCTTTATACACCACCCGATCTTTCTTGTTGGTCAACTCCATTATATGTAACTCCTGCCCATTTCGCAGGAAGGCTACAGACTGCCCATCGGGCGAAACAACTGGAGCGGCATCATCCTGTTGAGAGTCAGTCAGGCGGGTTTCTTCCCGAGTCGAAAAATCATACTGGTAGAGATTGGCAATCCCATTTCGTGTACTGATATACAGCAGGTTTCGGCTGTTGGGCGTCCACGCCAGTTGTGATTCTAAAGCGGGCGTGTTACTAACCCGAACGGCATCGCCCCCCTCTTTTGCCGAAGCGGCAAATACTTCCCCATGAGCCGTAAACGCTACTTTTTTCCCATCGGGCGAAACGACTAGATCCCGAAATTGACTCGCCAGCTTTACATGATCGACCGCAGGGCCAGCCGCAGCTCCCCGCAGACGAACAGTTACAGGAGCGGCTTGTTTCGTAGTGATGTCATATTTCCAGATTTGAAAATCCCGCTCAAAAACAATGGACTTTCCATCCAGACTGATGGATGGCCAGATAACCCGCCCATCTTTAAATGCCGTGAGCATCGCCGGCTGCCCTTTTAGTGGTTTGGCCCATAAATTCTGTGCCCCCCCCTTATCCGACATGTAATAGAGTGTCTGTCCATCGGGGCTCCACATGGGCCATAGTTTCTTAGCGCCCCCCTCCGTCAATCGCTCATAACTCGGTTTATCTCCCTTTTTTGTCCCGATCTTACAGGTCCAGATTTCGGATTGGTCGAGATGGCTGCTCCCCTTCCGCCACCATTGAGCCGCAGCAATACCCCGCGCCGAAAACGCCAGCGTACTGCCATCGGGTGAGGGTGATCCAAAAAATTCGCTGGCATACCGATCGGCCGTAACGGGCATAGGCGTACCGCCCGTAATGGGCATCCGGTAGATGTCGTTCATCCCCGAAATATCCCGGCTGGTCGACTGGAAGTACACCATTTTGCTATCGCTCGACCAGGCCGTAAGGCTTTCGGCTCCATCATCGAAGGTTAGTCGGCGCAAGGCCCCCGTTTCCAGTGTTAGCAGATAAATATCGCCATTGCCCGAGCGAGTTGAGCCAAATGCCAGGTATTTGCCATCGGGCGAATACAGGGGTCGGGTTTCGTTATCGGTATGCGCCACCAGAAGTCGGGCTTCTCCACCCGAAGCGGGCACGGTCCAGATGTCACCCCCGGAAACAAACGCGATTTCCCGTCCGTCGGGCGATAAAGCAGGCTCTGCAAAGGCGAATTTTGGAGTTGGGCTAGTTGTCTGTGCAATACCTAGTTGGCTGAGCCCCATGAAAGCTGCTAACCCAATACGTGTTACACGGGTAAACGTGTTCATAAAAAAGAGGTCTGTTGATAACGTGTAGAAGTCGAGCCAGTCGGCAAAATACTAGTCAGTACATACGGCCAATTGAGTAGTGATGACAATACGCTTACCCCCTAAAACCATACCGGCCTGGTACAATAAGATTTCAATATGCCCTTACTCAAAGTCTGGTAATGATCATCCAAAAGCACTTCCTGTCCACTACTAAGGTTCTTATTTCCAAAAAAACGAAATAAGATTAAGGCTTTTTCATAGAAAAGACAACTTCCTTCTGTATGTTAACCAAAAAAGAATAAAAAATCTTAAAACGATACCTGTTACTCCCAAAAAATAAAGCCTGCTGCCCGACGATAACATAATCATCAAACAACAGGCTTTAGCCAATTTAATCGAATGCAGGTTTAGCGTAACCGATCGGAATCCCGCACTAATTTTTCATCCCGACGAATGAAGCGATTAGCTAATGCGTTAAATACAAGAGCGGCAATAATCGCGTAGAAACCTATCAGGAAATCCCCCTGGTCAGCCGGATTACCGTATAATTTACCCAGGTAAAGCGTCCGATACAGGATAATCCCCATAATAGCCGTAAGCATCAAGGCATTAACCGCACATAAAGCGGTTTGTGTCAGACGGTTTCGATATTGAAAAATGGCGTAAAGTGATACTACCCCCACCAGGGCAATCAATAGAGCCAAATACCATACGGTATCGGCATAGGTAGTAACCCCTTGTTGCTGAGTATATTGCAAGGCCGATAAATGGGCCATCTCGGGTGATTTTGTCCCTGATTTCTCCCATAAGGGTGTGGCTAATGCTGTCCCCATTGCAACGGCAATAAGAAATAAAAATATGGTTTGAACGCGTTGAATCATTGGATTTACTGACTGATAGACTATGAATGGCTGCTGCTGGCTCAATAACGAGTCCGTCTCCGATTTACGTTACTAAGTCTACAGAAACCGGGTGCAAAATTAGCCCAAAAACGAACAGATTAAGATGAGGTTAAGGTTGTTTCTGTAGAATATTTAAAATCTGTACTACTAGCTTGTTTTTGCATGAATGCTGATGTCCGCTTACTGATTACAGCCGATGGGTCTCATACAGCCATCAACCAAACCCTTGACAAAACCTATCACTCTATTCACGGAGCCTACCAGGAATCCCAACGGGTTTACATTGAATTAGGGCTATTGGAAGCGTTTAATCGATTTGCGGATCACCCTTTATACGTTTTCGAGATGGGCTTTGGAACGGGGCTGAATGCCCTTCTGACCGCCCAACAAGCCCTCATTCATCAGCGTCCGGTTGTTTATACGGCAATTGAAGCCTACCCTATGGCACTCGATGATACAAAACAGTTAAACTACGATAATTTTTTGGGAACCGACTTTTTAGCCAGCTTACACCAATCGCCCTGGAATAGTCCGGTATCCATTAATCCGTATTTCAGCCTGCTAAAAATTCATAGTCAACTCCAGAACTGGAGCCCATCGGACGCCTTCCATCTAGTGTATTATGATGCCTTTGCGCCTACGGCCCAGCCTGAGCTTTGGGAGCCAGAAATTTTCGCAAAACTGGCTCACTTATTGCTCCCAAATGGACTACTGACTACCTACTGTTCGAAGAGTTATGTACAGCGGAATCTGCGTTTGGCGGGCCTTATCGTTGAAAAACACCCCGGTCCTCCACATAAACGGGATATTTTACGGGCCGTTCGCCCTGCGTCGTAAGTTACTTTTTTAGCAGATCCTGTACCAATTCGCTAATTTTATTATCCCCCGTACGTTATTAACCAAAACAATAGCCTGTATGAACCGCGTGTTTCTCTTCTTTGCGGCCTTCGTTCTTCTAACGATCAGCGCATTCCGAACCTCCTTACCTGCCGATTCATCGACCGTAAAGCCAACTGACGAGCGCAAGCACATTAAATGGTTGACCATTCAGGAAGCCTATGCGCTTACCCAGAAGAAACCCAGGAAATTTGTCATTGATGTATACACCGACTGGTGCGGCTGGTGTAAGGTAATGGACCGTAAAACCTTCTCAGAGCCCGCCATTGTCGATTACGTGAACGAAAACTTTTACC
Organism: Spirosoma panaciterrae DSM 21099; assembly: GCF_000374025.1. GTDB lineage: Bacteria > Bacteroidota > Bacteroidia > Cytophagales > Spirosomataceae > Spirosoma > Spirosoma panaciterrae. Next base: position 82,834 of record NZ_KB893188.1, read on the forward strand.
CGGTCCGGTTCAACGCTGAACAGACCGCCGATATAACCCTGGGCAAGCAGACATTTAAGTACATCAGTAGCGGCAGCAATGGTGTTCATGAATTGGCAGCCGCCTTGATGCGCAATCAGATGAGCTATCCGACAACGGTATTTATGGATGAAAAATTCAATCTGATTCAACCGATTGCCGGCTATCTGGAGGCTCGTACATTCCACCAGATTATCACCTATTTTGGAAAGAATTATCACCAGAAAGAGCCATTTGACCAATTCAAAGCGGGTACTTACACGCGCGAGTTCCAGGCTTCGCTGGCTGGTAAGTAAGCAGTTAGACAGATAACGCGGGTGGAAACCTACGATTGATGCCATTAGCAGCCTCTCAATCGCGGGTTTCCACCCGCGTTGCGTATTTTTGTACCCTTTCGATACCCAACTCACTCTATAAAATGAACAAGCAATTGGCTTTTCTGTCGGCGGTTGTCTCAATTGGCCTGATAGCAACCGTAGCCCCTCGTAAATTTATCGATCCGGCCAATATGGATTTATCGGTAAAACCGGGTGATAATTTCTATCAGTATGCTAATGGCAACTGGCTGCGCGAGAATACTATTCCAGCCTCAAAAACATCGTGGGGTACCTTTCAGGAATTACGGGAAAAAAGCCTGGATGCAATGAAAACGTTGCTGGAAGATGCCACAAAAACCACAACCAAAGGTCGGCTTTATCAAATGGTTGGCGATTATTATGCCAGCGGTATGGACAGTCTTACCATCGAGAAACGTGGATTTGACCCGATCAAGCCCGATCTGGCCCGCATCGAAAAAGTAAATAATAAAGCCGCTTTTCTGGATGAGCTTGCTTATCAGCGCACCCAAAGTAATGGCATGTTATTTGGCTTCAGCATTACGCAGGATCGCAAGAATGTGGCAAAATATTTACCACAACTAAGTCAGGGGGGGACTACCCTTCCCGATCGCGATTATTACCTGAAAACCGATGCGCGTAGTGTAAAAATTCGGGATGCCTACCGGGAGCATCTGAACAAAATGCTGGCCCTCATTGGCGAAGAGCCTACCCAGGCCTCGCAGGATGCGGATGTCATCATTCGGTTGGAAACCGCACTGGCAAAAGCTCAGATGCCCCGCGTTGAGCTTCGTGATCCTTATAAAACATACAACAAACTAGCCGCCACGACATTCAATCAGCTTACGCCTACCATCAACTGGACCGATCAGCTAACTAAGTTTGGGGCAAAAGGTCAGGATACGGTATTGGTACAAAGTCCGGCATTTTTCCACTCGCTCGATAGCCTGATAGCCGTTACTCCTATTGAAGACTGGCGTACGTATATGCGCTGGAATATTGTGAAAGGCGCAGCCCCCTATCTGAGCGATGCGTTTGTAAAGCAGAACTTCGCCTTTTCCAAAACGTTGACTGGCCAGAAACAACAAACCCCTCGCTGGCAACGGATTAGTAGCCTCATCGACGGCTCACTAAGTGATCTACTTGGCCAATTATATGTGCAGAAGTATTTCAAGCCTGAAGCGAAACAACGGATGTTAACACTGGTCGACAATCTGGAAGCCTCCTTCAAAGAGCACATCAAATCCCTCGACTGGATGAGCAACGATACCAAAACGAAAGCACTGGCTAAACTAGTCGCTTTCCGGCGGAAAATAGGGTATCCCGACAAGTGGAAAAGCTATGATGGCATACTCATCAATCGGAACGATTTCTATGGCAATGTACAGGCAGCCGACAAATGGCAGTATACCTACATGATCAGTCGGTTAGGCAAACCTGTCGACCGAACCGAGTGGCGGATGACACCCCCTACCATCAACGCTTCTTACAGTCCTGTCAACAACGAAATCACTTTCCCGGCTGCCATTCTCCAGTTTCCTTTCTTTGATTTTGAGGCTGATGATGCCATTAACTATGGTGGAATCGGAGCCGTGATTGGCCATGAAATGACCCACGGATTTGATGATTCAGGGCGGCAATATGATGCAGACGGTACGCTCCGCGACTGGTGGTCGAAAGCAGACGCGGATAATTTCAAAAAACGGGCCGATCAGGTAAAAGAGCAGTTTTTCGGCTTCAAGGTTCTTGATTCGATCAAAGTCAACGGTCAGTTAACGCTGGGTGAGAACCTGGCCGACCTCGGTGGATTAGCCATTGCCTACGATGCCTTCAAAAAAACTCCCCAAGGTAAATCGAGCGGCAAGAAAAGCCTGATTGATGGCTTCTCACCCGATCAACGGTTTTTCCTGTCATGGGCTCAGATCTGGCGAACAAATGTCCTTCCCGAAACCCAGGCTCAACTGATTCTAACGGACCCACATGCCCCCGGACTATATCGATGCAACGGTCCTGTCGCCAATATTGATGCCTGGTATAAGGCCTTTAACGTTCAGCCCGGCGACAAAATGTATAAGAAGCCTGATGACCGCATTAAGGTCTGGTAAAGCAGAAAGGCCTATAGCAACGGTCCAGATTCTTTCCCGGCAGGTAGGAAGCTGGACCGTTACACTTTAATCCGAATAGCCTAAAACCGTTCGCCTATGCATACCCTTCGATGGTGTATAGCCAGCCTGTTTGTCATCATGCTGGCCTGTCAAACCAAACCCAAACAGGAAAAAGAAACTGCCGTAACAACCGGAGCCATTCAGGAGGATAGTATCCTGGCCCTGGCAACTCGACCTGGCCCCGATGCGCCCCGCTCGGCTGCGGATCGCCTGGTTCGTGCGCTCTATTTTGAACATAGCACCAAAGAGAACCCACTCCGCGAAACCAAAGACCGAAGCCTGATCGACCAATTTTTTGCGAAATCCACTGCCGACCTGATCTGGAACGATGCGCAAAAATCTTCAGGTAAAGTAAATCGTTCAAAAATAAACCTCCTATTCAAGGCACCTGATGCCGCCATCAAAAAAACCTGGGTTGAGCCAGCCGCAATAGGGGGCTCGAAATCAGTTGTATACGTTACTTTTTTGAACAACAACAAACCCGGCGACATTCGTATTGAACTTAGCCAGATCGCTGGAAATCGCTGGCGAATTACCGAAATGACCTACCCTGATAGCACCCGATTGACCGAATTATTGAAGTAAGATTCACACTTATCTAAATTATTTTTAAATCACCTGTTGACAACACCGCAAAAACATGTAATTTTGCAACTCCAAACCGGAAACGGGGCGGAAAATGTTCTTTAACAGTGATTTTTGGGGAGTTTCCAGAGTGGCCAAATGGATCAGACTGTAAATCTGCTGGCGTACGCCTTCGGAGGTTCGAATCCTCCACTCCCCACAACAAAAGTTTATAGTTTTCGGCATCCGATTTGCAGTTAAGTTTAAAAAAACTGTTGCAGGCCAGAAACTAGAATTGCGGAAGTAGCTCAATTGGTAGAGCGATAGCCTTCCAAGCTATAGGTTGCGGGTTCGAGACCCGTCTTCCGCTCCAGAAAGTTTACGGTTCACAGTTTGTTATTCTTGTAAGAGCAAACCGAAAACTGAAACTTTTTTGCCGTTATAGCTCAGCGGTAGAGCACTTCCTTGGTAAGGAAGAGGTCCGGGGTTCAAGTCCCCGTAACGGCTCAAGGCTTCTTTCGGGAAGTCTTTTTGATGGGACCGCCCAAGCGGTTTTAAGCCCAAATGGCGTCAGACCTCAAATGGTATGATTTCGCTGGGTTTAATTTTGTTCAGCGAATTCATTCAATAACAAACAACAGTTCACAATAGCGTTTTAAAAAAACATGGCAAAAGAGAATTTTGACCGCTCGAAACCGCACGTAAACATCGGTACGATTGGTCACGTTGACCACGGTAAAACGACGCTGACGGCTGCCATTACGAAAGTGCTGGCCGAAAAGGGTCTGGCCGCAATTCGGGACTTCTCCTCGATTGACAACGCCCCAGAAGAAAAAGAGCGGGGTATCACCATTAATACATCGCACGTTGAGTACGCAACGGCTAACCGCCACTATGCGCACGTTGACTGCCCAGGCCACGCTGACTATGTGAAAAACATGGTAACGGGTGCTGCCCAAATGGATGGAGCTATTCTTGTAGTAGCTGCAACCGACGGTCCAATGCCACAAACTCGGGAACACATCCTGCTTGCTCGTCAGGTAGGTGTACCTCAGCTGGTTGTGTTCATGAACAAAGTGGACATGGTTGACGACCCAGAACTGCTCGAACTCGTTGAGATGGAAATCCGCGAATTGCTGAGCTTCTATCAATTCGACGGTGACAATATCCCTGTTATTCAAGGTTCGGCTCTTGGTGGTCTGAACGGCGATGCCAAATGGGTAAAAACCATCGAAGAACTGATGGATAACGTCGATAGCTGGATCCCACTTCCTCCTCGTCAGACGGATCTGCCGTTCCTGATGCCGGTCGAAGACGTATTCTCGATCACGGGTCGTGGTACAGTAGCAACGGGCCGTATCGAACGGGGTGTTATCAACTCGGGCGATCCAGTTGAAATCCTGGGCATGGGTGCTGAAAACCTGAAATCAGTTGTAACGGGTGTTGAAATGTTCCGGAAAATTCTGGACCGTGGTGAAGCTGGTGACAACGTAGGTCTGCTGCTCCGTGGTATTGAAAAAACCGATATCCGTCGTGGTATGGTTATTTGCAAACCCGGTTCGGTCAAACCACACTCGAAATTCAAAGCTGAAGTTTACGTATTGTCGAAAGAAGAAGGTGGTCGTCACACCCCATTCTTCAACAAGTACCGTCCTCAGTTCTATTTCCGTACCACGGACGTAACGGGCGAAATCACGCTGCCTGCTAACGTTGAGATGGTAATGCCAGGCGATAACATCACGATTGATGTAACGCTGATCAACAAAATCGCTATGGAAAAAGGTCTCCGTTTCGCTATCCGCGAAGGTGGTCGTACCGTAGGGGCTGGTCAGGTAACGGAAATCCTCGACTAATATTCGAATAAGTCAAAACAAGTGCATTTCTTAGCGGGAATGCACTTGTTTTTTGAGATTATTTCGTAATTTTGCAGTCCGATTCGGCACGAGCGGATTTTCTTGTCAAGAATCGTCAAGCCTAGGCAAAAGTATTGTTTGTTAAAAACAATACTTGACAAAGCCTGACCAGTTCTGACCAATAACGAATACGGGTGTAGTTCAAGGGTAGAATAGCGGTCTCCAAAACCGTTGATGGGAGTTCGAATCTCTCCACCCGTGCCAATCCTTACAAAAGATGGACAAGTTTATCTCGTTTCTGAAAGCCTCCTGGGAGGAAGTTCAGCATAACGTGACTTGGCCTAAATTCAGCGACCTCCAGGGTAGTTCAACACTCGTACTGGTAGCTTCGCTGATTTTTGCGCTACTGGTCGGGTTAATTGATTTAGTGTTCGAGAACGGACTGAATGCATTTTATCAGTCGTTTTAATCTAACGTCAGCTATTGTCATTTGTGGTTGAGTATAGTTAAGTATCGTAAAAAAAACGATGTCTGACAGACCCTGACAACATTTGACCAAAAATGACAACAACTATGAGCGGCATACAATGGTACGTCATTCGGGCGGTGTCGGGTCAGGAGAAAAAGATCAAATCTTATCTCGATAACGAAATTATCCGGCAAAAACTCGATGAAGTGATTCCGCAGGTTCTTATTCCAGCGGAAAAGGTGTACGAAATGCGTAATGGAAAGAAACGCGTTCGGGAAAAATCATTTTTCCCTGGTTACATCCTCATTTCTGCCGATTTAAGCAACAACCGGGCCCTCGACATGATTTTGAACATGCCAGGTGTATTAGGTTTTCTAGGTAATTCGCAGGCAGGTACAACCTCCAAGGTGCCCGTTCCCCTTCGGCAGGCCGAAGTAAATCGGATTCTGGGAAAGGTGGATGAAGAAACGCAGGAAGTTGTTGCGCCAACCGCTACGTACCTGAAAGGTGAAAATGTTAAGGTAGTTGATGGTCCTTTTGGTGGATTCATCGGCACTGTAGAAGAAGTATTCGACGACCGGAAGAAATTGAACGTCGTTGTAAAAATATTTGGCCGGAATACTCCGGTAGAACTCAGTTACGCACAAGTAGAAAAGGAGAGCTGATTAATCTAATCCGTTATCCGTGGTTCGGCATCCTATGCTTCCCTCAGAGGGTGACCAGCCAAAACCAGTTGATTTGTTATGAACGGTGTGCGGATTGGTTATGTGGCTAACCAATTAGAACCTAAGTAGTAACGGGGCCGCTCGGGCGGTCGTAACTCAATTACCACAATGGCAAAAGAAGTAGGTGGCTACGTTAAGCTGCAAGTCAAAGGCGGGCAGGCCAACCCCTCACCTCCGATCGGTCCAGCGCTTGGTTCCAAGGGTTTAAATATCATGGAATTCTGCAAGCAGTTCAATGGCCGAACCCAGGACAAAATGGGTATGGTATTGCCAGTTTTGATTACGTATTATAAGGATAAATCCTTTGATTTCGTCATCAAAACGCCACCCGCACCGATTCTGCTGATGGAAGCAGCGAAGCTGAAAGGCGGATCTGCTCAGCCCAACCGCAAAAAAGTCGGCTCAGTAACGTGGGATCAGGTTCGGACCATCGCAGAAACAAAGATGCCCGATCTGAACTCATTCACCGTTGAGTCGGCAATGAAGCAGGTGGCTGGTACAGCCCGCAGCATGGGTATTACGGTGACGGGTACATCGCCGTTTGAGAATTAATCAGACTTGCCGAAGCAAACAAAGACATGGCTAAGTTAACGAAAAAACAAAAAGAAGCTCAATCAAAGTACGATGCTTCCAAAGAATACTCGCTCCAGCAGGCAGCCGAGATCCTGAAGGAAATTTCGTACACAAAGTTTGACGCTTCTGTGGATATTGACGTTCGGTTAGGCGTTGATCCGCGTAAAGCCGACCAGATGGTTCGTGGTGTTGCCACGCTGCCCCACGGTACGGGTAAAACGGTTCGCGTTCTGGTGCTTTGCACCCCGGACAAGGAAGCCGAAGCGAAAGAAGCAGGTGCTGACTACGTAGGTCTGGATGATTATATTCAGAAGATTGAACAAGGCTGGACGGACGTTGACGTGATCATCACGATGCCGAACGTAATGGCTAAAGTAGGTCGTCTGGGTAAAGTTCTTGGTCCACGTGGTCTGATGCCAAACCCCAAGTCGGGTACAGTAACCCCCGAAGTTGGCAAAGCTGTTCGCGAAGTGAAAGCCGGTAAAATCGACTTTAAAGTTGATAAGCAAGGGGCTATTCATACCAGCATTGGTAAAGTATCGTTTGCGCCAGAAAAACTGGCCGAAAACGCGCAGGAGATTATTAGCACGTTGTTGAAACTGAAGCCTTCATCGGCCAAAGGTACGTACGTGAAAGCGATCAACCTGTCGAGCACGATGAGTCCAGGAGTAACGATTGATAAAGGCACGGTAGCTGGAATTTAAGCCATGAAACGCGAAGAAAAAGGAGCAATTATTGAGGAATTGGCTGAAAAGTTTCAGACCGTTCCCTTCTTCTATATCACGGAAGCGAATGGCATGACGGTTGCTGAAGTCAACCAGTTACGTCGGATGTGTTTTGAGCGGGGTATTGAGTACAAAGTGGTGAAGAACAGCTTCATCAAGAAAGCACTCGAACCGCTTGCAACGGATTATACGCCGTTCAACGAGACGGTGCTGCATGGTCAGTCGGCGGTGATGTTCCACCCCGAAAATGGCAAAGCACCTGCGCAGCTTATCAAAGAGTTTCGTAAGACAAGTGATAAACTGAAATTGAAGGCTGCTTCTATTGATTACAGCCTGTTTATTGGCGCTGACCAGCTTGACACGCTCATCGCACTGAAGAGCAAGCAAGAGCTTATTGGCGAAATCATCGGTCTGCTGCAATCACCTGCCAAGAATGTTATCTCGGCACTGCAAGGTGGTGGCAACAAACTGGCCGGTATCCTCAAAACGCTGTCGGAGCGCGAGGAAGCATAGCAATGTGGCCGGGCTGGTGTACCAGCATCTTGTCCGCGTTTGCTGATCCGATATTTTTATTACCATACGGACAAGATGTCCGTATTACTAACAAATTGTATCACAATCAAATTAAGAAAATACTACAATGGCAGATTTGAAAGCGTTCGCTGAGCAGCTTGTAGGCCTTACGGTTAAAGAAGTAAACGAACTGGCTGCTATCCTGAAGGATGAATACGGAATTGAGCCAGCAGCCGCTGCTCCCGTAATGGTAGCTGGTGGTGCCGCAGGTGGTGGCGATGCTGCTCCGGCAGTGGCTGAGAAAACGTCGTTCGACGTAATTCTGAAGTCGGCTGGTGCTGCTAAACTGGCTGTCGTGAAACTGGTTAAAGACCTGACCGGTCTGGGCCTGAAAGAAGCTAAAGAACTGGTAGACGGTGCTCCGAAACCAGTGAAAGAAGGTGTTGCTAAAGATGAAGCTGAAGCACTCCGTAAGCAATTGGAAGAAGCTGGTGCTGAAGTAGAAGTTAAGTAAGCCAAAGGCTCTTTCGCATATCACTCCAGACAGGGGAGGCCAGACCAACGTCTGGTCTTTTCCTGTTTGGAGCTATTTTTGTCTAAAAGCACTTGCAAAAGACAAACTTATTTTTATTGCCTTATGTTATCTATTGACTCTCCAAGGGTTGGGTGACAACCTGGAGAGTACTGATCGATGACTTATAGGTTACAATTTACGAGTTTTTTGGTAAACAGCCTAATTAATAAATTGTAATCCTGTAAATCGTTAATCAAATTCTGTGCCGTGGCAGCTCTACGCCACGCACCCATTTTAGAATCGGTTACGCACTAAACGAAGCACAATCTTGGCGACAAACGCGAAAATCAGTACACGCAAAAATTTTGCGACGATTCAGCCAGTGATTGGGTACCCAGATTTTCTGGATATCCAGGTAAAATCCTTTAAAGATTTTTTCCAGCTTGATACGCCTTCCAACCAACGCTCAGAAGAGGGTTTGTTCAAGGTATTTCAGGAAAATTTCCCTATTACCGACTCCCGCGAAAACTTTAAGCTGGAGTTTATTGATTACTCGGTCGATCCACCAAAATATTCCGTTGATGAATCGATTGACCGGGGATTGACCTATTCGGTGCCTCTGAAAGCCAAACTGCGTTTGTCGAACAGTGATCCTGACAACGAGGATTTCGAAACGATTGAGCAGGAAGTGTTCTTAGGCAATATCCCTTACATGACCGAGAAAGGCTCGTTTGTCATAAACGGAGCCGAGCGGGTCATTGTTTCGCAGTTGCATCGTTCGCCGGGTGTATTCTTCTCGATGAGTAAGCATACCAACGGTACGAAACTGTATTCAGCCCGGATTATTCCATTTAAGGGTTCCTGGATCGAATTCTCGACCGACGTAAATAACGTCATGTATGCCTACATCGACCGGAAAAAGAAATTCCCGGTAACGACGTTGCTACGTGCCATTGGTTTCGGCTCCGATAAAGACATTCTTGACCTATTCGGTCTGTCGGAAGAAATTTCGGCAACACCCGCAAACTTGAAGAAGGCGATTGGTCGTCGGTTAGCCGCCCGGGTATTACGTACCTGGACGGAAGACTTTGTGGATGAAGATACGGGTGAAGTGGTGTCGATCAGCCGGAACGAGGTGCTTTTAGAGCGCGATTCGGTGGTTTCGGCCGACGATATTGATGTGATTATGGATTCAGGCCAAAGTTCGGTTATCCTGCACAAGGAAGACATGAACATGGCCGATTACAATATCATTTATAACACACTGCAGAAAGATAGCTCGAACTCTGAAAAAGAAGCGGTTGAGCAAATCTATCGGCAGTTGCGGAATGCGGATGCACCCGATGAACAAACAGCTCGGGAAATTATCCAGAGTCTGTTCTTCTCAGATAAACGGTACGATTTGGGCGACGTTGGCCGATATCGGATCAATAAAAAACTGCAACTCGACATTTCGTCTGAGATGCGGGTACTGACCACCGAAGACATCGTCTCGATTGTGAAGTACCTGATTGGCCTGATAAACTCGAAAGCCGTTGTCGATGATATTGACCACCTGAGCAACCGACGTGTTCGGACGGTAGGTGAACAATTATACGCTCAGTTTGGCGTAGGTCTGGCCCGTATGGCCCGGACGATCAAAGAACGGATGAACGTTCGGGATAACGAGGATTTCAAACCTGTTGACCTGATCAACGCCCGTACCCTGTCGTCGGTTATCAACTCGTTCTTCGGTACAAACCAGCTATCGCAGTTCATGGACCAAACCAACCCACTGGCCGAGGTGACGCACAAGCGTCGTATGTCGGCACTGGGACCGGGTGGTCTGTCGCGCGAGCGGGCAGGTTTCGAGGTACGTGACGTACACTACACGCACTATGGCCGTCTGTGTACCATCGAAACCCCGGAAGGCCCGAACATCGGTCTGATTTCGTCGCTTTGCGTATACGCAAAAATCAACAGCATGGGCTTCATCGAAACCCCATACCGGATCATTGAAAACGGTAAGGTGGCGATGGATAAGCCTGTAATGTACCTGACTGCTGAAGAAGAAGATACCCACTACATTGCTCAGGCCAATGCGGGTATCGACGCAAAAGGGAACTTCCAGGTTGATCGGCTGAAGGCTCGTTTCGAAGGTGATTTCCCGATGGCAGAACCAGCCAACGTAACCTTTATGGATATTGCCCCGAACCAGATTGTATCGGTGGCGGCCTCCATGATTCCGTTCCTTGAGCACGACGATGCTAACCGGGCTCTGATGGGTTCGAACATGCAACGTCAGGCGGTACCACTGCTGCGCCCAGAGGCCCCCATTGTGGGTACAGGTCTGGAAGGTCGTGTTGCTGTTGACTCACGAACGCTGGTTATTGCCGAAGCTGATGGTATGATTGAGTTTGTTGATTCGACCAAGATTGTGGTTAAATACGATCTGGAAGAAGAAGAACTCGCTGTTTCGTTCGACGACGACCGGAAAACCTACAACCTCATCAAGTTCCGCCGGACTAACCAGGATACCTGCATCAACCTCAAGCCTACCGTTCTGAAAGGACAAAAGGTGAAGAAGGGTGACGTGCTGTGCGAAGGTTATGCCACCCAGGCTGGTGAACTGGCACTTGGTCGGAACATGAAAGTAGCCTTCATGCCATGGCAGGGGTACAACTTCGAGGATGCTATTGTGATTTCGGAACGAGTAGTTCGCGAAGATATTTTCACCTCCATCCACATTGAGGAGTTTGAGCTGGAAGTTCGGGATACCAAACGCGGTGAAGAAGAGTTAACCTCCGAAATCCCGAACGTATCGGAAGAAACCGTTCGTAACCTTGACGAAAACGGTATCGTTCGCGTCGGTACGGAAGTGAAGGAAGGGGATATTCTGATTGGTAAGATCACACCAAAAGGTGAAAGCGATCCAACCCCAGAAGAAAAACTGCTTCGCGCCATCTTCGGTGATAAAGCGGGCGACGTGAAAGATGCGTCGAAGAAAGCACCACCGTCTCTGAAAGGAGTCGTTATCGATACCAAATTGTTTGCTCGTCCGGCCAAGGAAGAACGCGGTAAGCATAAGGACGAAGTGAAGGCCCTGATGAAGAAATACAGCCGTGAGTTGAATGACTTCCGCGCTCGTATGATCGAAAAAACAGTGGCTTTGCTCGAGGGTAAAACCAGCGCTGGTGTCAAACACAAGTTCGGTGACGAAATTGTCAGCAAAGGCGTAAAATTCAGCCGAAAAAACATCGTCGACAACCTGTTCCCTGACAAGAACGCGTACCGCGATGAAAGTGGGTATGCTGTACCGGAAGAAGCCAATCTTCTGGCCGACATGAACCTGAACGACTGGACGGACGATGAAAAAACCAACGAGCTGATTACGGCACTGGTGAAAAACTACAACACCCGTCGTAGTGAGATCACCGGCCGATTCAAACGCGAACGGTTTACGCTTGAAGTAGGCGACGAGTTACCAGCAGGTATCGTGAAACTGGCCAAAGTGTACATTGCCAAAAAGCGGAAGCTGAAAGTAGGTGATAAAATGGCTGGTCGTCACGGAAACAAAGGGGTTGTTGCCCGGATCGTTCGCGATGAAGACATGCCGTTCCTCGAAGATGGAACCAAAGTCGACATCGTACTGAACCCACTAGGCGTACCATCCCGGATGAACCTTGGTCAGATTTACGAAACCGTACTTGCCTGGGCAGGTCAGAAACTGGATCGTAAATATGCCACACCTATTTTTGACGGAGCCACTGAGCAGCAGGTAGCCGACGAATTGAACGAAGCTGGTTTACCTTCGTTCGGCCGGACATACCTCTACAACGGTTTGACAGGTGAGCGTTTCGATCAGCCCGTTACGGTTGGTATCATCTATATGCTGAAACTAGGTCACCTGGTCGACGATAAGATGCACGCCCGTTCGATTGGGCCCTACTCGCTTATTACCCAGCAACCGCTGGGTGGTAAGGCACAGTTTGGGGGTCAGCGATTCGGTGAGATGGAAGTATGGGCGTTGGAGGCATTCGGTGCATCGAACATCCTGCAGGAAATCCTGACCGTTAAATCGGATGACGTGGTTGGCCGTGCGAAGGCTTATGAGGCTATTGTGAAAGGTGAAAACCTGCCCAAGCCAAATATCCCTGAGTCGTTCAACGTACTCGTGCATGAGTTACGTGGCCTGGCCCTTGAAATTACATTAGAGTAAAGTATTAGGAGTGAGTATTAGGAGTGAGAATGTGCTTCAGCCGTTTTTACTCCTAATACTAACTACTCGCTCCCAATACCCATTTTAACCTATAATCTCCAACCAATGTCGTTCAAAAAGAACAAAAAACTCAATAGCGACTTCCAGAGCGTGACCATCAGCCTGGCATCGCCGGAGTCTATTTTGGAGAGTTCCTACGGCGAAGTGACACAGCCGGAGACTATCAATTACCGGACCTACAAACCCGAAATGGGCGGCTTGTTCTGCGAGCGCATCTTCGGGCCTGTGAAGGACTGGGAGTGTCATTGCGGGAAATACAAGCGGATTCGCTATAAAGGCATTATCTGCGACCGTTGCGGGGTTGAAGTAACCGAGAAAAAGGTTCGCCGGGAGCGCATGGGCCACATCGAACTGGTGGTGCCTGTTGCTCACATCTGGTATTTCCGCAGCTTACCCAACAAAATTGGTTATCTTCTGGGCCTTTCTACCAAGAAACTCGACCAGGTTATCTACTATGAGCGCTATGTAGTGGTTCAACCCGGTGTGAAAGCAGAAGATGGCATCAACCAACTTGACTTCCTGACCGAAGACGAGTACTTAGACATCATTGACAAACTGCCCAGCAGCAACCAATATCTCGACGATAAAGACCCAAATAAATTCATCGCCAAGATGGGGGCCGAAGCGTTAGAGATGCTGCTGTCGCGTCTGAACCTGGACGAACTATCGTACTCGCTACGCCACTCTGCCGCTACAGATACCTCACAGCAACGGAAAGCCGAAGCTCTGAAACGCCTGAAAGTGGTAGAAGCGTTCCGGGAAGCCAACGGCCATATTGAGAATCGCCCTGAGTGGATGGTGATCAAAATGGTACCCGTGATTCCCCCCGAACTGCGTCCTCTCGTTCCTCTGGATGGTGGTCGGTTCGCTACGTCCGATTTGAATGACCTGTATCGTCGGGTAATCATTCGGAACAACCGTTTGAAGCGGCTCATCGAAATCAAAGCTCCTGAAGTGATTCTGCGGAACGAAAAGCGGATGTTGCAGGAAGCAGTCGATTCGCTGTTCGACAACTCCCGTAAAGTGAACGCCGTTCGTTCGGAAGGCAACCGGGCACTGAAGTCGCTGTCCGACATGCTGAAAGGGAAACAAGGGCGTTTCCGTCAAAACCTGCTTGGTAAACGTGTCGACTATTCAGGTCGTTCGGTTATCGTAGTAGGCCCTGAGCTGAAACTGCACGAGTGTGGTCTGCCGAAAGATATGGCGGCTGAATTGTTCAAGCCGTTTGTTATCCGCAAACTTATTGAGCGGGGCATTGTCAAAACGGTGAAATCAGCGAAGAAAATCGTTGACCGGAAAGATCCTGTGATCTGGGATATTCTGGAAAACGTTCTGAAAGGTCACCCTGTTCTGCTGAACCGGGCTCCAACGCTGCACCGTCTGGGTATCCAGGCTTTCCAGCCAAAACTGATCGAAGGTAAAGCGATCCAGTTGCACCCACTCGTCTGTACGGCCTTCAACGCTGACTTCGACGGTGACCAGATGGCCGTTCACGTGCCACTGGGCCAGGAAGCCATTCTGGAAGCCTCTCTGTTGATGCTGGCTTCGCACAATATCCTGAACCCTGCCAACGGTGCGCCAATTACGGTACCATCGCAGGACATGGTGTTGGGCCTGTACTATGTAACGAAAGGTCGTAAGAGCACCCCAGAGTATCCAATTCCGGGTGAAGGCATGACATTCTATGGTGCTGAAGAAGTAATCATTGGTATCAACGAAGGTCGGATTTCGAAGCACGCTAACATTAAGTGCCGGGTTAAAGTCCGGGACGAAAATGGGGAGATCGTGTCGAAAGTAATTGATACCGTCGCTGGTCGATTGTTATTCAATCAGGCTGTTCCAGAAGAAGTTGGCTACATCAACGAACTGCTTACGAAGAAGAAACTGCAACAAATCATTGCATTGATCTTCAAAATTTCGGGCGGTGCGCGGACAGCTCAGTTCCTCGACGAGATCAAAGAACTTGGTTTCCAGATGGCCTTCAAAGGCGGTCTGTCAATTGGTCTGAGCGACGTAATGATTCCAGAAGCCAAGCAAGGTCTGGTAGAAGAAGCCAAGGCTGAAGTACAGGGTGTTTGGGACAACTACCTGATGGGTCTGATTACGGAGAACGAACGGTATAACCAGGTTATCGACATCTGGACACGCGTAAACTCTCGTCTGACCGAAACGCTGATGAAGCAGCTCGAAGCCGATCAGGGTGGTTTTAACTCGATCTTCATGATGATGCACTCGGGAGCCCGTGGTTCGCGTGAGCAGATTCGTCAGTTGGGTGGTATGCGGGGTCTGATGGCGAAGCCACAGAAAAACCTGCAGGGCTCAGTTGGTGAGATCATTGAGAACCCGATCCTGTCGAACTTTAAAGAAGGTCTCGACGTGTTGGAGTACTTCATCTCGACACACGGTGCCCGGAAAGGTCTGGCCGATACAGCTTTGAAAACGGCCGATGCCGGTTACCTGACCCGCCGTTTGCACGACGTAGCCCAGGATGTAATCATCAGTGAAGAAGACTGTGGCACATTGCGCGGTCTGCAGGTATCAGCCCTGAAAGACAACGAAGATATAGTTGAGCCCCTGTCCGAACGGATTCTGGGCCGAACAACGGTTCATGACATCTACGACCCGCTTACCAAAGACCTGATTATCGGTGCTGGTGAGCTGATTACGGAAGAAGTAGCCGCACAGATCGACGAAACCAGTATTGAAACGGTTGAAATCCGGTCGGTACTGACCTGCGAATCGCGTCAGGGTGTTTGTGCTAAATGTTATGGACGTAACCTGGCATCGGGTCGTATGGTCGACATTGGTGAAGCGGTGGGTGTTATCGCATCGCAATCCATCGGTGAACCAGGTACCCAGCTTACCCTTCGTACTTTCCACGTGGGTGGTACAGCGTCGAACATTGCTGTCGATGCATCGATCAAGGCGAAATTCGATGGTCTGATCGAGTTTGAAGAAATGCGTACGGTTGAATCGGAAGATGCCGAAGGGAATCCGCAAACGGTCGTAATGGGTCGTTCGGGCGAAGTTCGGATCGTGAATCCTGACGACCGCAACCAAGTCCTGATCAGCAATAACGTACCATACGGTGCATTCCTGCGGGTGAAAGAAGGCGACATCGTGAAGAAGGGCGACGACATCTGCGCCTGGGATCCTTACAACGCCGTTATTCTTTCTGAACTGACGGGTACGCTGAGCTTCGACGCGATCGAAGATGGTATCACCTATCGTGAAGAGTTCGACGAACAGACGGGCTTCCAGGAGATGGTAATCATCGAAAGCCGCGACAAAGCGAAGAACCCGGCCATTGTGGTACAGGGAACGACAACGCTGACGTTGCACCTGCCTGATAATGACGGCGGTCCGCTTCAGAAGAGTTATAACCTGCCTGTTGGTTCGCGTCTGGTTGTAAAAGCCGGGCAGAAAATCAAAGCAGGTCAGCCACTGGCGAAAATTCCACGTAACGTTGGTAAAACCCGCGACATCACGGGTGGTCTGCCACGGGTAACGGAATTATTCGAAGCCCGGAACCCATCGAACCCAGCCGTGGTGAGCGAAATCGACGGGGTAGTAACCTACGGTACAATCAAGCGGGGTAACCGCGAAATCTTCATCGAGTCGAAAGACGGCACGAAGAAGAAATACCTTGTACCACTGTCGAAGTTCATCCTCGTTCAGGACAACGACTTCGTACGGGCTGGTGCTCCGCTATCGGATGGTGCTATTACGCCAAGTGATATTCTGGCCATCAAAGGGCCAACGGCTGTTCAGGAATATCTGGTAAATGAAATTCAGGAAGTATACCGTCTGCAAGGGGTAAAAATCAACGATAAACACATCGAAGCCATCGTGCGTCAGATGATGCAGAAAGTTGAGATCATCGACTCAGGCGACACTAACTTCCTTGAAGGACAGGTTGTCGATAAATGGGCTTTCCGTGAGGAAAACGATAAGGTTCTCGACGCCAAAGTGGTTATGGACGCTGGCGACTCCGTCAACTTCAAACCAGGTATGATCGTAACAAGCCGTCAGCTTCGCGACGAGAATTCCAGCCTGAAACGTCGTGATATGGCCCTTGTGACCGTTCGTGACGCTATGGCGGCCGTTTCGCAACCAACGCTGATGGGTATTACGCAATCATCGCTGGGTACTGACAGCTTCATCTCGGCGGCTTCCTTCCAGGAAACCACGAAAGTACTGAGCGAAGCGTCGATCCGTGGAAAGCGTGATACACTTGAAGGCTTGAAAGAGAACGTGATTGTAGGTCACCTGATTCCAGCGGGTACAGGTATTCGTCGTTACCAGAACGCGATTGTCGGCTCGAAGGAAGAACTGGAAACCATTACCGAATCGCGCGATCAGTTCGCCCGCAGCAAAAAACGGGCGACCGTCTAAGTGTCGATTGACAGTACCAACTAACAAAAAGCCCCGATCATTTCTGATCGGGGCTTTTTATTGTTTGATTTAAATAATATTCATTCTAACTTACAATTAGTTACTAGCTATCATAAATATATAATTTTTCAAAAATTCACTTATAGTATGAGAAATGCATATACTAATGATAGTGACGGATGTGGATTAATATTATGGTCCATTGGATTAGTAGTGGTACTTTCACTAATAATAATCACTATTAATTCATATCCGATCTTATTCTTCTCGTCATTATTGTTTGCCATATTTTATTACATATACAGACATGATATTCAATATGTTTTTCTAAGTAAAGAGAAGAAAATAATATTGGCTAAAGAAAATAAAGAAAGAGAGGAGCGAGAAAAAATTAGAATTAAAAAAAACGAAATAAGGAAATCACTTATAGAGATTAAAAAAGAGTTTAAAGAGGAATTAAGTGATTTGTATAGACAAAGAAATAAAATTTTAGAAAAATATTAGGCAATTAAAAAGCGATATGACCAGGATACAAAGCGAGGCTTTAGATTATTACAGGTGGAATTATTATAATTCGATTAAATCTGAATTTTGTAAAATTGACAATTATGATGGTAAAAATTTTGAAAATTTTATCGCTAGATTATTCACAAAGTTGTGATACAAAATTATACATACGTCAAAGAGCAGTGATCAGGAAGGGGACTTGGTTGTAAAAAAAGGAAACATAAAAATTGCTATTCAAGCTAAACGCTGGAAAAGTAAGATAGGCAATTCTGCAGTACAAGAAGTTTTAGGTGCAATGCATTATTATAGTTGCCAAGAGGGAGTAGTATTAACTAATTCATATTTTACAAAGGAAGCGATTATCCTAGCAAAGGCCGCAAATATTAGTTTGATAGATAGGAATGATTTAGGTAAAATGTGTCAAAAATTCTTTTCACAAAAGAATCTACCTTTCGATAGAATTAGACACGAAAAAATATCAGTTTTAGTAAAGCATATTCAAGCTGATGAAGATGAGTTAGAGTATATAGTCTGGGATGTAATTATGAAAGGCGGTGAATTACATTATTTGTATGAGTTACATATGGCTGGGCAGCAAAAGTACGATAATTTAAAGAAAAAGCTTGATGAGAAATTAATCAAAATTAGCTATATTGACGATGAATTAAAACTCTTATAGCTAACTAAAAAAAATACTTTATACTTTTGGTTGATGTCTAACAAAGACCTAAGTCGCTTTTCTTGATTGGATTTATCTTTCACTATTATGATGCATTCATATCTACAATCCTATACTGACAAAATAAATGCTTTATGTAGGCATCATAACGTTGTCCGGTTATATGCATTTGGATCAGTTACTTCAGAAGAGTTTGACGAAGAGAAGAGTGATGTCGATTTACTGGTTGAATTGTCGGACGAATTAGCTCCGGAAGTAAAAGGTGAGACTTATTTTACACTTCTGTTTGAACTAGAAAAGTTGTTTCATCGCCCCGTCGATCTACTGCTGGGTCAATCGTTTCGTAATCCTTATTTTGCTCGCGCTGTTGAGCAATCTAAACAATTATTGTATGCAGCATGATGTGCGAAAATATTTGACTGATATTGCGATACAGATCAATCATATTGATGCTTTTCTACAGCATTCCCGCGATTTTGCAATCTATGATGCTGATTTGATCGTTCAATACGCTGTTGAAAGAGCACTGGGTATTATTGGCGAAGCGGCCAACCAGGTACGAAAAATGGAACCAGGTATTCCTATTAGCAGTCTACACCAGATTATTAGCTTACGCAATATACTGATCCATGCCTACGATGGTGTAAATAATACAATTATCTGGAGTATCATTATTAACCACCTTCCTACCCTTCAAATAGAAGTTAACGCCTTACTTAGTCAATTAGATACTGAGACCAAACCAGATAAATAATCATTACCGAATCGCGCGATCAGTTCGCCCGCAGCAAAAAACGGGCAACGGTCTAAGGATCGTTATAAAGTCGAAATGCAAAAGCCCCGCTCAAGTTTGAGCGGGGCTTTTTATTGATGCAGAGCGCTTAATTGAGGTGTTGCTCTTTGTATTGCAAAGGCGTGATACCCACCATCTTCTTGAATAGCCGAGAGAAATAAGGTGGGTTTTCAAAGCCCAGTTGATACGCAATCCCAGCAATGTTATCATCAGAACTGAGGAGCCTGTTTTTAGCTTCATCGACCAGCAATAGGTGAATGTGCTCGAGGGCTGTCTTGCCTGTTTCCAGCTTTAATACGTCGCTCAGGTAACGTGGAGACAAGTTCAGTTGCTCGGCCAGATAATGAACCGAAGGCAGTCCAAGGGCTTGAAGCTGCCCTTGTTCAACATACCGATCCAATAGCTCATGAAACTTTTTGATGGTCGTTCCAGAAAGATTGTTGCTTCGATTCAAAAATTGCCGTTTATAAAACCGCTCCGCATATTTCAGAATGGAGTCGAGATGTGAGAGAATAATCTCCCGACTGAACTCATCCTGGTTGGCCTTGTATTCAAGCCCTATTTTATTATAAAGCTCCCAAATGATGTTTTCCTCTGCTGGCGACAGATGCAGGGCTTCGTTGGTTTCGTATTCGAAGTAGGCGTATTTTTTGATCTGGCTGTACAGAGGATGCCCTACGAGGTAATCCTCATGGATAAACATGACAAACGCTTTTTCGGTCAGTTCCACATCAGTAACTTCGACTACCTGCCTGGGCTTTACAAACGACATAGAGCCATTATCGTGATCATATCTGGTTTTGCCATACAGGAAGTTCCCCGCCTTAATCTTCTTTATGGCAATCATATAGAAGTCGCCCGTAAACTTCTGATTTTGTCCCCATGAGCATACTGACAGCTCAGAACAGGTCAGCAGACTAAGCATAGGATGCTCTGGTGCCGGAAAACCGCTATCCAGATGGAGTTCGGTAAGCGTTTTGTAGTGTTTCATTCGCTCAGACTCATTAGAAGGTTATCACCCACTTTCCTATCGTTTTTCCCGATTCCAACTGAGCGTGAGCCTGCTTAAAATTGTCGGCAGTTAGGCCATGCAGCGTATGGGTATGCGTGGTTTCCAGTACACCTTCATCGAGCAATTCTGCCACTCGGTCAAGAATAAAATGCTGTTCAATCATATCGTCGGTCTGATAGGTCGAGCGGGTGTACATAAACTCCCAGGAAAAACTAGCACTCTTGTTTTTCAGCTTGTTTAGCAACACCGGAACGGAACTCCCTGTGATGGATGCAATATGGCCCTGTGGCTTGATCAAGTCAACCATAGCCTCCCAATAGAGGTTGGTATCCACAAAATCAACAATGTAGTCCACATAGTGAAAGCCTGCATTCCGAACCTCTGCTACGAGATCTCGGTGATTGACAACAACATCGGCTCCCATTTTTTTGCACCAGTCGATCGTTTCAGGGCGCGAAGCTGTGGCTATTACAGTTAAACCCAACAGTTTTTTAGCCAACTGAATGGCAATCGATCCTACCCCCCCTGCCCCACCAATAATGAGCAAAGTCTTATTTCGATCCCGGTCCACGGAAAGGCGCATCCGATCGAATAGGATTTCCCAGGCAGTTAAAGCCGTCAGCGGAATGGCGGCAGCGGCCTCCGCCGACAGGGAATAGGGTTTACGCCCTACAATGCGCTCATCGATCAGTTGATATTCCGCGTTACTACCAGGTTTGGTCAGATCACCAGCGTAATATACCTCATCCCCTACTTTGAACAGGCTTACAGCTCCACCAACTGCTTCTACAATACCTACTGCATCCCAGCCAATAATTTTGGGCTGCTCGAGGACGGTATCTTTCGCCGAATTCTGTCTGATCTTAAAATCAACCGGATTTACGGATACAGCCTGAATTTTCACCAGCAAATCATGACCACTGGCTACTGGCTTAGGTGTATCAAATTCGATGAAACTCTCGGTTTCAGAAATGGGGAGCGATGTTTTAAATCCTACTGCTTTCATATGCATCAAACCGTTTCAATACTATTTACCATGTGCCAACGCACTTACTTCTTTCCAGGATTCCCAGGTAGCCAGCCGTTGTTGATAAGTAGCTTTTACACCCGGATAACCAATTTTTCCTAAAATTAATCGAAGTGGCGGTTGAGGAGCATCAATCAGTTTCAGAATCGCATCTGTAGTGGCAGCTGGAATCCCATAATTATCTGGATTATTGGCGTTTCGGAAAGCATTTTTCAGATTTGTATACGCTTCCAGTGGTTCGGCATGGCTTGCCGATGAGCCCGCCCAGTCCGTTTCGTAGCCATTCGGCTCAACCAGCGTAACATGAATACCAAATTCGTTCACTTCTGTTGCCAGGGTTTCGAATAGGCCTTCGACGGCGAATTTAGAGGCATTATATACACCTAAGGTAGGCAGGGTAAACAAGCCCAATACACTCGAAATCTGGATAATGTGTCCACTTTGCTGCTCCCGCATATAGGGCAGTACGGCCTGAGTGATCCAGAGCGAGCCAAATACATTAACATCCATTTGTCTACGCGCTTCTTCTTCCGACACCTCTTCTACCGCACCAAATACGCCATAGCCAGCATTGTTGATCAATACATCCAGTTTGCCAAAGCGATCATAAACCTGCTTTGCAGCCGCGAATGACTGGCCTCTATCCGTAACGTCTAATTGAATCGGAAATACATTATCACCGAATTCCTCTACCAAATCATTTAAATCATCCAGGTTGCGGGCGGTAGCAGCAACCTGATCCCCACGCTGTAAGAGAGCTTTCGCCCAAATTTTACCAAAACCACGGGACGCCCCGGTTATTAAAATTGTCTTTGCCATTGTTGTAAGCGTTTACGCCTGTTGTTTGTTTGACAAGGCAAAGTTGGCGTACAGGCTCCGCTAAAGGCTTATACAAAAAGCGGCATTTATGATACGAATTTACGATTGGCTTTATAGCATGAATATCGTGCCAATGAGTTTTACAGGTTTCTCTTACAAAACGAGCCAATAGACCTTAGCCTTATCTCTGGAGTGATCTAGATTATTCACTATCCATAAGCCCATAAGAAATCGACTGATTATCAGTAAATTACATATTCTCACTAAAAATATATGTGACTTTTTAAGCGCTTTTAGTCCTAAAGACCTAATCTAACATTTTACATACCCATGAGATCACTCACCACATTTGCTCAGGAAGAAAGTCTTTCACAGCAGGAAATGAAACAAATTGTTGGCGGAGCCGCAGGACAAATTCCTCCCGTTGCAACAATCCCTCCTCCAGTCGTTACCTACATACGTAGACCTTCTATCATTGGTACCTACAGAGGTAAACAGTATGAAATTCCGGATACGACGGTCATCACAACTAACGCTGACGGGTCAAGATGGGCAATCCTTTAATTGATTCGAGTCGGTCTGTGCCCTTTTTTCGATGAGGTTGTAAAGATCAGATTCGTCAGTTTTTTCACTTTAATTCCAAAACTCATGAAATCCTTAATTGCTTTTACTCAAGAGGAGATGCTTTCTCAAGGGGAAATGAAGGAAGTTGTTGGGGGAGCCCAAACCTCGATCATACCCAAGGTTGTTAGACCATCAATTATACCAAAAGTTGTTAGTCCCCCCATAATTGATAACGGTGGTGTTCTGGGATTCAGAAGTACTGCGAGTCCATCCGTTCCAGTAGTTTCCCCAGGCCCTCCTCCGGGCTTCACAGGTTTATGGATGTAACAAAAAGGGTAGCTTTTTGCTACCTTTTTGTTTAGGATAAAGTTGTCCAAACGACTGTGTCAGTAGTTGGCTGTTATACTCCTAGCACTCTAACAGACTGAATCTAGATTGGGAAAGCCAAAAAGTTATCTGTCAACGAATTGGTCTAACAGTAGTTTCCGAAAATGCCACTCATACCGGGCCTGAACCTGGTTCGACAAGGCTTTAACCAGATTGGCCTGTATCAGCGCCAGTTCAACAGATTGTAACAAGCCTTCGTCATACCGGGCTTTGGCAGCTTTGACGGCTCTTTGCTGGGCCTCTACCTGCTTTTGAGCTTGTTGCCATTTCTCGTAAGCTGACAGCAGTAATGCTTTCCCTTGTTCGAGTGTTTGGTTTACCTGCAAGCGCGCTTTTTGAATATCCAGGGCTGTACTTTTTCGGTTCACTTCAGCCAGAGCCATTTGCAATTGGGTAGTTCGGAAACTGGTTGTAGGAAAACTCACGTTTAACCGTATGTACTGCCCTAAATTATACTGCAATTGCCTACCAAAGGCGATCAGATCGGGAGGAGCTACGCTCGAATACGCCGTATTGATTCCGATGCCTAATGCTATGGATGGGTACAAACCACTCTTAGCTATAGCATAGCCTGTCTGAGCGCTTTTGAGCTGCCATTCGGCAGATTGCACGGCCGGATGGCGGCTTATACGGCTGGGCAGTTCGTCGATCCATGTAGTCAGGGCCGTTGGTGGCTGAGGTTCAGGAACAGCGATAGATTCTATGGATAAGTCCGACGACTCCCGCCAGTTCATCACCCATTGCAGGGCCAGTCGATTTTGCTGTAAATTTGCCCGGGCCGTCAGCACTTCATAATCGGCTGTAGCCAATTGAGCCTCCCAGTCGGTTAGTCCAATTTTGGGTAAAACGCCCTCCTGAACCAATGCTTTTGCCCGATTGAGTTGAACAACTACAAACTGGCGTTGCTCGGTTGCCAGTTGGAGAAGCTCCTGACTCAGTAATAGCTGCATATAGGCAGCGGTAACCTGTCGGCGCAGTTCCAGCTTTTGCTGTTGTAGGGTTGCTTCGTCGGCACGCCGGGTAAATAGTTGCTGCTGCTCCTGATACTTTTGGCGAAACCCATTGAATAGCATAACACTACTACTCAGGCCCAGTGTACCAGAGTGAATGGTTTCCTGTAAAAATGTATTGCTGAACGGGTCGATTGTATGCCCCAAATTTACACCCTCGGACAGGCTTAAACCCCACGAGGGTAGCCCAGCCTGATGGGTCAGTTGCGCGTTGATCCGGTCGGTTTCGACCCGTAAGCCAGCTTTTTGTACATCGAGGCTACTCCGAATGGCGTATTCCTGACATTGGACCAGACTGAGCGACTGCCCTAGAAGTACCGCCCGGTTCAGCCCCCCAATCAGCAACTGGATTACCAGCAAGCCGAAGAAGCTGTGTTTCGAGTGGGAATTAGCGCACTGCTTTCTCCATTTCATAAAATAGCCGTTTGAGCAGACTAACATCCTGAGTCACAATTTCGGCGTTGGCCAACATTCCGTTTCGGAAGGGCAATCGCCGATGGGTAGATGTAACCAGACCCTGCGGAAACTCAACCACCACGCGCCAGGCCGTATCGCTGGCCACATCGGCAATCTGTTGCACACGTCCGGCTACCGTACCAAATTCCTGATACGGATACGCAGCAAATTTGACAATGACCCGCTGCTGGGGATGCACCTTACCGAAATTGTATTGTCCCACATACATTTCACCCACATAACCCGCTCCTGGAGGCAACACATATACCAATTCCTGACCGTCGTGGATGGGCTGTCCTTCTTGCAGAAGCCTTGGAAACGAAACCCGACCTGTGGCCGGGGCAACCACCACAAAGCGTTGCTTCCAGGCTTCGAGTTCGCTCTTCAGCGTATGAAGTGCCTGCACAATCCCATTGGCGCCTTCGAGGGTTGTCTGACTTAGAGAGACCAGTTCCTGCTTCTTCTGATTCTGCTGAATCTGGTTGTTGTTCAGCGCACTGCGAGCCTGCGTAATGGCCTGTTTTTTAGCAAGGTAACGACTCAGTGTTTGCCGATAATCGTTGCGGGAAACGTAACCCTGTTTCAGCAAACGCTCCTGACTTTGCACTTCAGCTTCGATCAGACTGAGTTCATTTTCTTCCAGGTCGAGTTGAGTCCGGTCGTTATTGGCCAGTGCCTGAAGCTGCTGAATGTCATTTTCCAACGCCTGGCGTTTCTGATTATATACGCCCCGGTTACTCAGCGAATTGGCCGAGACACGGCTCTCGGCAAAACGCTGATATGCCTGCTGCAACTCACCCAGTTGAAAATAAGATGGGACCGAAGCAGCCGAAATAACCTGAATATGCCCTTGTTGCTCCTGCCGAATCATCGAATCGACTACAGCCTCCAGGGCAAATACCTCATCGGGATTGGCCGTACTTTCAATAATTGCTAGTCGTTCGCCTGCCCGTACGGCCTGTTGGTCATGTACAAACAATCGCATAAGTCGTCCGGCAGTCCGGGCAGTAACCGATTTAGGCCATTGTCGGGCTATTACTTTCAGGTTTCCGCGAACCAAATCGGGGTACTTCACCCAATAGGCTACAGCCACTAACAAGAGTAATACCAACGCCGAAACCGTACTTCCCCACCTCACCAGCCAACCCGGTGGGCGGCTCAATACGTCCTGAGCTTCGGGGCTACGGAGTTCAATACCTGCCGCGTCGGGCTGTTCTACTGTTGGCATATCGCTTAGGAGCCTAGTTCTAACTGATTTCGAACAAGTTGATAATACAACCCGTAGCGTTGTGTCAATTCGATATGAGTACCGACTTCAGCAATCTGCCCTTTATCCATAACCACAATCTGATCGGCATTTTTTACGGTGCTGAGCCGGTGGGCTACCACAATAACCGTCCGCTGATGCCCATTCGGGTTACGATAAAATGACTCCAGGTTTTTCAGGATCACACTTTCATTCGTTGAATCGAGCGCGTTGGTGGCCTCGTCCAGAAACAGGTAATCGGGGTTTTTATAGATAGCCCGTGCCATCAGAATGCGCTGACGCTGCCCCTGACTGATTCCGTTTCCATCGGCCCCGATCAGGGTATTAAATTTCAGCGGGAGCCCCTGAACGAATGGGTAAATGTTAGCCATCTGTACGGCATATAGCAACCGTTGCAGATCGGGCGTTTCGTCGCATAGGGTAATATTGTTGGCAATGGTATCTGAAAAAATAAACCCATCCTGCAACACCGTACCACATCGCGCACGCCATGCATGGTGTGACACAGCCGATAGATTAGTTACAAATTGCATACCAATACCCTCATCAGAAGGAGTGTTGAGGGTGATTTCGCCTTCAGTTGGTTCATAAAACCGGAGCAGGAGTTTAAGCAGAGTTGTTTTCCCACTCCCACTGGTCCCAACAATAGCCGTTACTTTACCCGACGGGATGTGCAGATTGATGTTTTTTAATACGGGCACATTACCAGCACCCGGATAGGTAAATCCAACCTGTTGAAGCCAGATATCGGCTTCCTGCGGAATGGTATTGCGCTGAACCCCTCCACCCGCTCCAGTAAGGTACGATTCTTCTTCGCGTTGTTCATGGATTTCATTTAAACGTTCAAGGCTAATCTGAGCGTCCTGATAGTGTTGCAAAAAGCCGATCAATTGCTCCACCGGACTGTTTAGCTGACCAATAATATATTGGAGGGCCAGCATACCACCCAGCGTCATTTGCCCGTTTACGACGGCCGTAGCTGCCAGAAACGTGATGACAATATTTTTGCCTTCGTTAATAAACAGCGCTCCAGCCTGCTGGTATTGCTCAATGGACAGACCAGACAGACTCAGTTTAAATTGTTTTACCTGTAGGTTTTCCCACTCCCACCGTTTAAACTGCTCGGCATTGTTCAGTTTTATTTCCGAAACGCCCTGCACCAACTGAATCAGACTACTCTGGTTTTGGGAAGCCAGCGCAAAACGTTTAAAGTCGAGTTGTTTCCGATAGCGCAGGAAAAAAATAATCCAGCCAACATACAGCAGATTCGCTCCGATAAATATGGCAAACACAACTGGACTGTAGAAAAGAGCGGCTATACCGAAAATCAGCAGATTGAACAGCGAAAATAAAGTAGCCAACGAGGTGCCGGTCAGAAACTGTTCGATGCGTCCGTGGTCTTCTATCCGTTGTAGAATATCGCCGGTAAGTTTGGTATCAAAAAACGAAATAGGGAGTTTTAGTAGCTTAATCAGAAAATCGGACAGAATACTCAGATTGATGCGGGTACTGATGTGGAGCAACATCCGATTTCGTATAAACTCGATGGTCATCCGACCGATAAAAAGGGCCAGTTGCGCAGTCAGTACGAGATAAATGAAGTTAAGATTATGCGTCTGGATACCCGTATCGACAACCGACTGCGCCAAAATCGGCATTACCAATTGTAGAATAGAACTTACAGCCAGCCCCAAACCTAACTGAATCAGCAACTGTTTGTACGACCACAGATAACGAAACAACCGCCCAAAACCGACCCGTTTTGAGCTTATCTCAGGACTTTCGTAGAAATTGGGAGTTGGTTCGAGCAACAAGACAACCCCCACTCGCTGGTCGTTTATTTTGGTCGACGCCCATTGACTTTCAAACTCTTCGCGAGAGAATGTCAACAATCCTGAAGCCGGGTCGGCAACATATACTTTGGTAGCCGACCGAACTCGGAACTTCCGGGTTTTGATGGCATACACGACCACAAAGTGATTTTGTCCCCAATGTACAATACAAGGTAGCGGGGCTTCGGCCGCCAGCCTAGCAAAGGGAATACGGACAGATACTGTTCGCATTCCCATTTGTTCGGCAGCTTGTGCAATACCCAAAAGGGAGACTCCTTCTTTGCCGACAGCTACTTTTTCCCGCAAAAAAGGCATGGTAAACGAACGTCCGTAGTATTTGGCTACCATCCGCAGGCAGGTAGGCCCGCAATCCATTGAATCGGGTTGCGTAAAATGAGGAAAGCGCTGCACTGAAGTACGTTATCGAATGAAC
The DNA here is from genome assembly GCF_000374025.1 of Spirosoma panaciterrae DSM 21099. Taxonomy (GTDB): domain Bacteria; phylum Bacteroidota; class Bacteroidia; order Cytophagales; family Spirosomataceae; genus Spirosoma; species Spirosoma panaciterrae. Next base: position 110,727 of record NZ_KB893188.1, read on the forward strand.
CAACGATAAACTTACCTTAGACGCAGAATTTTGAGAAAGCAACATGATCAACGCGAATCTACCTTACCGATGTTCTAATTCAGCTAATCGATCCTGCTGGTTGACAGGCTTAAAGGGAGCGGATAGGTTTTAGAGGTTTTTCTTCTAAACCGAGTGAGAAATCGTTAGCCCTATAGTTCAGGGTCGATTGGATTATGACCCTTCACAACTCTATATGGCTCTACTAAAATACCCCAGACATTACAGACCGCTTTCAGGTGAGCGAATGTCAAACAGAAATCTATTACACAGATCTATCGCATCAATTCATCGAAGGTCAGGCTAATGTAATACATGCCGCCGATGCGGGCCAATCCGTAGCCCTGGGTGTAATAAGTATTGAGCAGGTTAGTACCGCCTACTTTAACGACCGTTTTATAGGCAGGCACTTTATACGATACCTGCGCATCCAGGCTCGACCAGGCTGGCAACCAAGTATCTCCGGCCGTAATCCCCTGCTCCCACCATACGCGATCGGTCCATCGGTAAGTCAGCGTTGCGCCCATCCGGTCGGTAATATGAGGGTTATTCAGGCTGATGTTGTAGCGATTTTCGGGCGTATTGAAATAATTCCTTCCTTTTTGAGCGACTTCGGGCTTACTCATTTTACGCTTGATGATCGGAACCCCTACGTTATCGTCCACTAAATTTCCCTGGAGGTCACGCAAGGTAATTAAACCCACCTGATGAACATAGTTGCCCATCAGGGTAAAATTTCGTCCCAGATTATATTCCAGCCCTGCTCCCCAGCCATCGACAATGATGTCGCTACGGGTATTCAAATTAACCTGTACGATTCGATACGCTTCTTTGCTCAGATCCGCGATTTGCCCGGTATTGGGCTGGTAAACGGTTTGCGTTGTTATGAAGTCGGTGTATTTGCTGTGAAAGTAGAAAGCATCAATAGCAAATTTATTCTGAATCAGCGTTTTGTATCCAATTTCCCAGGTTCTTAGTTTCTCGGTTTTAAAGATACCAGGCGTAAATGCACGGGCCTGAAGCTGGGATTCGGTAATACGGCCAGCCGCAAAATCGACAACGTCGCTCTCCAGATAAGACGGTTTCGACACGAAGCCAGCCGTTTCAAGAGTAGAGGCCAATCCGCCAACTTCGCCAGATCGCCCGGCTATCGGCACCGAAAACAACTGACCTGGTGTCGGATTGTGAAAGGCCATCTGCCATGAGGCCCGGAAGTTATGCGGACCAAGACTGGCTACTGCCGATGCACGGGGCGAAAACCCGCCCGTCAGGTACTGGTTCTTGTCATACCGAACGGCAAGCGTGGGTTTAAGAGTTAATTTATCCCCAACCGACAGTTCTTTGGACGCCTGGATATAGGCGCCATACTCATTTAGGGTATATTCCGAACTATCGGGTTTCAGTGCCAACAGCGTACCTCCCGTGTTGAGGGCATACTGACGAACACTGGCTCCAACAATGATCTCGGCAACATCCGTCAGTTCTTTAAGATTATACATGCCTTCATAATGCCATAACGCCGAGTTGTCACGGAAACGGGTACCTCTGGCTCCTCGATAACCCGGTATGGTATCCGTATTGTACGTGTTTGCAAAGGCATCGCGTGCCGCATCGAACCGATCCGTACCAGGCAAAAAACGACTTCGGTCGGCTGTAATCCGGGATTGCCCAATGGTCACTTTATTTTCTACATAAGCCTGCCCAAATTCCGTAGCCCATTGCGCAAGTGATTTCCAGCTCGTATTGATCCCCAGTGCCGTTTGGCCCAGATTCCAGGCTTCGGCCCTCTGCTGGGTTGTATATGCCCGTAGAAAAAAGTTTTCACCACGCAATTCAGCTTTGATCTGGTGTTGCTGATAATCTGGAAAATACTCCCGGAAATTGGCCGTGCGCATAAAATTCCCATTCCCATACTGCCAGCTTACAGAAGCTTCTATAGCATCGGTCAGTTTGTAATGAAGGGCCAGATTGGCCCGGTTATTGACTACCTTACCCGCATTGCCCAGCAATTCCAGTTCTGTGTACCCTGTACGCGTCACTAACTTATTTTGTAATAATACGTTGGCATAATTAGCAGGAAACTGATAAGCACTCCCATTACCACTTACTTCGTCACCATAGATGTTAACCCCATCGTATTGAAAATTGGTATCGGGGTTATTGTTCGGTGCATACCCTACGCCTGTGGCAATCCCGCCCTGATTACGGTCGGTGGCAAAGAAACCCGGTCGGGAGCGGGTCAGTCGATCACTGTAGTCGTCGGCGATGAAGTCTGTTCCCATAAACCGCTGAATATTCACCTTAAACGCAAAGCGATCCCCAATTTGCCGGGCGTACCGAATGGCCAGATCGCCGAAAGCTTTAGGTCCGAAATCTGCCTTACCGACATTATTTACGCCCCCTTTTAGCTGAACACTCAGGCCCTGATTCGTAAATGGGTTCTTGCTGTTCGTTATCATAAGTCCCTGCAGGGCATCGGGTCCGTACAGTGCCGACGAAGCGCCCGGAACCAGTTCAATATGCTCAACGTCCAGGTCAGGAATACCCGTCACATTCCCGAACCCGAAACCTAAACCGGGCGACCGATTGTCCATGCCATCATTCAGTTGCACAAACCGGGCGTTGTTGTTCGCCCCAAAACCACGAAGGTTAACGGATTTAAAGGTCAGACTTTGGGTGATCAAATCAACCCCTTTTACATTTTGAAGTGCGTCGAATGGGCTGAAAGCGGGCGATTGGCTAAACAACTTATTGTCAATCGGTTCTATACTTACGGAAGCTTTTTGAATGTCTTCAGGAATGCGGCTTGCTGCCTGTACCAATTCAGCCTTGATTACAGTCTCTTCAACCAGTTTTACCTGAATCCGTCGAAAATTATTACCTCGTACCTGTACGTCTTTCCGTTGATAGCCAATCGATGATACGGTAATGACCAATGGCAATTCGCTGCTGGTTTGTAGGGAAAACCGCCCGTCTGGCTGCGAAGTGGTTCCGTTTGTAGTGCCCTGAACAAGGATGGTTACGCCTGCCAGCGGATGCTCTTTTTCATCAGTGACGATACCGGCAAGGTTTAGCTGCGCATAAGCTGTAGCTAGTCCCTGTAGCATAAATCCCAGTAAAAGAAAGAGGTGTCTCATAGGCTACCGTTTTGAGGAAGTAGTTAGTTGGTAATTTACGTTTGAACTACTTACGTGAGTTGATGTTTCATGACGGCTCATTCTTCATTTGTCTCACTCGTATCAGATGTCTGTTTTTTGATTAACAAAATCATCTTTTCGCATCCTTACCGATTACGCAAACCCATACACGTTACCAATGACGTCGCCAGAAGTAACCACAAATATCATAAAAACAGAAAAGCTGTTTGCGTTATTTGATACATAACGCAAACAGCTTCCGTAAAGTGAAAAAATTTATGCTCTGGTTGCCGAAATAGTCAACACTACATTAACCAGGGCCTTACTACCCGCTTTAGAAGGTATAGCGGAAGGTGATCCCGTAGGTTCGGGGATCGCCCACAATACCAGCATAATGCCCGGCACTTCCAGGAGCGGCTAACAATTGCTCGAAATAGTTCGTATTAAACAGGTTTCTGCCCCAAATGAAAACCGAAACGCCCGTCGATGCCCGGAAACCGAGCCGGCCGTTGACTAAGCTATACCCATCGATATTCAAATACTGAGACGGCGAAGGGCTCGATGAGAACGATGACCGATAGAAGGCGTCCAGGCCCAAAAAGTAATTGCCTTTCAGGTTAAAAAGCTCTCCTCTGGCCGTTGCTTCTCCACCTAATGAACCTGACCATTTGGAAATACCGGGCAACACCCCACCCGAAATATCCTTGAATGCCTGCTCACCACCCGTTTCTTCGAGCGGCACGGGCGCGTTCTTAAACGATACGTAAATACCGTCGGTATAGGCCAGAGCCGTGTTCAGGGTCAGATGACTACCTACCCGAACGCTTCCATCCAGCTCAACGCCCAGTACACGCACTTTCTCGGCATTGGCCAGATAGCCTCTGTTTACACCCGGCTCTGGGGTCTGAACCTGAGTTTGATAATCTTTGATTTCTGTATCATAAAAAACAAGATTCAGGGTAGAGTTGGGAGATGGCTTTGTCTTTAACCCAAACTCAATGTGATTGACCGACTCAGGCTTTACTTTAGCCAGATCGAGTAATACCTGACCATTGGCCGTTGGTAGTCCACCGATGTTAATCCCAACAGGCTTATAGCTTAGCGCATAGGTTCCAAAGGCATTGATGGCGTTACCGACTTTGTATTGCAGGGTAACCTGTCCGGAAAAATTAGCCTCCGATGCATCGGTATCAAACGCCTGATTGGTATAGACACCATTTTTCAAGGCGATGAGGGCAGCATCTGTGGTTTGCAACCCACCGTACGTTTCCCGCTTGTAATTGGCAACTTTCTTATCGTAGTTATAGCGAATGCCCGGCAAAACGTGCAGGTTATCGGTAATGGCCCAGTCGAGCTGACCAAATACCGCTAAACTCGTGCTCTGAATCCGGTTTGTGGTACGAATGCCAAAGTTATCGAACAAACCGGGTGTTTTCCAGAGTGCGCTGGTAGAGCTCTGGGCAAAGCGCCACTGTGCCGATCCAGCTTCTTCGGTCTGTACAGGGTCGGATTTCAGATCCTGCCAAAGGCCAAAGAACCCAATCACGCCACTTACTTTCGACGATACTTTACCCGCATACCGTAGTTCCTGCGACCACTGATCATGAATCGAGTTGCCCGACGAAATGGTGAAAACCGGCAAGCCGATGTAATCGCGGTCGTTCAGGGGAGTCCAGCGCCAGTGACGCCATGCTGTCGTAGAGGTCAGGGTTCCATTGCCCAGTTTAATATCGGCGTTAAGTGATATACCGCCAAGTTTATTATCCGCCTTTGAAGGTGTATCCAGATCAACAATGCGCTCAAAGGCACTTGAGTACGGCAACTTATAGTTTAGATCGGCAATGATGGCGTTGAACTGACGATAAGCCGCTCGTTTGGTAGGTACTACGCCCGCTACTGGCCAGCCGTACCCATTTGGTTTCTGCGTAGAGGCATCCCCAATCAGCGTAATCTTTACATTATCGGAGGGCGTGTAAAGAAGTTGTCCACGAAACCCGATATTGTTGATGTCATTGATGTTTTGCTGAGTATGTACATTATAGAACAAGCCATCGCGCTGCGTTCCCGTAAACGACACTCTGGCGGCCAGTTTTTTGCTCAATGGCCCCGTCAACGATCCTTTTGCCTGAATGAATCCGTAATTGCCATAGCTTAATTCAAAGCTTCCACTAGGTACAAAACTGGCCGACCTTGTGGTGATATTGAATGCACCCGCCGTTGTGTTTTTGCCATATAAGGTTCCCTGCGGCCCTCTCAGTACCTCAACCTGCTCAATATCGATAAAGTCGAGCGCGGTAGCTGCCGGACGGGCATAGTAGACCCCGTCGACATAAAAGCCAACCCCCGGATCGATACCGTCGTTGGTAAGTCCATAGGTTGAGCCCAAACCACGAATATTCAGGGTTGTATTCCGGGCATTGGATGCATACAATTGAACGGTTGGTACCAGCTCCTTCAACCGATTTACGTTGAAAGCCCCGGCATCTTCGGCCCGAGTCCCACCTATAATCGAGATGGGGATGGGCACTTCCTGTGCCGACTCCTGACGCCGTCGGGAAGTAATTACCACATCAGCTAATTGATTGGTCCCTTCTTCCAGTTGGATTTCTGTATTGTTATCACTGACGATCACTTCTTTGGTTTGATACCCCAGAAAAGATACGACTACCGTAAAGGGGAGCTTCTGCCCCGTAAGCAGTTTGAATTGCCCATCCGGATCGGTCGCGTTGCCGTTGGTGGTTCCTTTGATGGTTACTGTAGCCCCAACCAATACTTCTTTCGTTCGGGCGTCGATAACTTTGCCACTTACGGTTGAGTTGATGATAGGCGCATTTTGGGCAGATGCCAGAAGGGAGAAAAGAACTAACCCTATCGAGAAAGTGGATTTTAAAAGTCTATACATTCTACTTGTGTTTGATGGTACTTTATGAACTACGAATCTGTGCGTATACAGTATTTTCTACGAGCCGATCGCGTCCGTCATGCATGTGTGTTGGTTGCTTTTTGCTACACTCTCCTATTAATCCCGGTTGTAGATAGACTATTAGTACTTATAGTCTATTGAATTGATAGATTTTGTAAATCAGCTATATGTTTTGTTTTATTCCAAATTATAAGCTCAAAAATCAGCTTAAAGCACTTATTTTCTTGTTTAAGCACTAACAAAGCCTAAAATAAGTCAATATGGATTTGATAAAGCTTAAGAAGTTGCGAACTTGGCCAGCTACTTAAAACGAATGAGCACCAAAGCGATTGTAGTCGTTCCGCTTAGTTTGTTCACCTTATTTATAAAGAGATGTTGCCAGGCAAGTGGTTATTTTTCGGTAACACGACCAGTGGACGCTACTTATGAGGCATGAAAAAGCCGATCCATTTCTACGAAAACGGATCGGCTTTTTTTATTATCTGCGTGGCACTACTTACGCAGCCCGGCTACTCTGCGGACGACGCAGGATAGGCGACCGAAGCGATTGTGCATTGGCCTCTTCAATTACCTGCTCCGATACCATGCCCAGGTGATTAGCCCGTTTCAGCACATAATCGAATGGCAGGTTGAAATAATTGGCCACTTCGCTACGGAAACTATCGGGGAAACGAGTAAGCCGCAACCCAAAGAACTTGCGCACTTCCAATTCAGGCAGCATAGCCGCCAAGGCTACCCGTTCTGCTTCGGCCAGCAGTTCTTTTTTGACCGGATACAGATGCTCCAGGCCAATGGAAGCGGCCAGAATGGTCAGGAACAGATTTTTATACATCATCGACAGCTCAGCGGGCAGTATCACCCACCCTTGCTCCCGAAATTTGGCCGAAAAACCAGTCAGGCCCTGCTCTCCCCGGATTTCCCCGGCAATAAATTCATCTGGAAACTGAAGCCGATCATCGGTTTTCTGCAGCCGGAATACGACGGCTTCGACAGGGCTTTTTTGAAACAGCAGGTTGGCCGGAAGCGCTCGGGTAGCCTCCCACTGATCCGTCATGCGCATAAACAGACTTTCGTTTACGGGCAGATTATCGGGGTTGCCGAGACTTATGAGCATTCGACGGAAAGCGGCCAGAAAATCGATCTGGAGTTGGGCTGGATTCGAACGTCCTTTTTTCATGCGGATTGAGTTGCCAGGTACGGTTTTATCAACAATTGCTGGCTCATTAGTCGTGTTGTTCGTTGAAAATTGGGGAGGTAAATATACACAATAACTAGCTGAAAACAAAGGTATAAACCCAGGAAAGTATTATCCTGTTATTCATTCCGGTCCAGAGTTCGTATCTTGCTTCGCCCAGACGGTCAATTCACCTTTTTTCGACCTTCCTGAGCGTCTAATGACCGATTTTGACCAGCCTGATGCCGCCCCTGCCAACCCTGGCCAACCAGTTGAACACGTAGCCAGTGACCATCTGGACCGTATTTTCGAAACAGCGCCGGTTTGTATCGTGTCGTATCGAGCCATACGAAACGAAGCCCATGCCATCGTTGATTTCAAACCATTACGCGTAAACCGAGAAGCCCTAACTGCCTGTGGCCATACGCGCGAAACGATCATGGGTTCAACCCTACTGGGCTTGTTTCCCTTATTCCGGGACAGTGCACTACTTAACGATTATTTGACGGTTGTTCAATCGGGCGAAAACCGCCGGAACGATCATTATATTCCAGGGCTGGGTGGGTGGTTCGATGTGTCGGTTTCCTGCATTGCGCCCGATGAACTGGCGGTTGTGTTTATTGATATCAACTCCCGTAAGGAAGCCGAGTTAATGAGGCAGCAGCAGGGCGAGTTGCTAACCCAGATAAGTCAGTCGATGCAGATGGCCGTATCCAGTCATTTACCCATCCGCGATGAAAACGGCCATATTGTTGATTTTCAATACATCTACTTCAACGATAAGGCCAAAGAGTGGCTCCCTGTTCCTTGGGAGGCTGTTATTGGCCAAACGGTACGGACCATGCAGTTTGCTGCAAATGTCGACCAGACCATTGCCCGTCTGGCCCGCGTTGTCGAAACAGGCGAAACCGAACAGTTTGATGCCACTATTGCCGACGGTCGGGTTTTCTACAACATTATTGCCCGCTCTGGCGAAGGTACTGTTTCTACTTTTATTGATGTAACTGAACAACGGAAGTCCGAACAACGTATTCTGGAACTAAAGGCTATTTCTGACCAGCAGACTGCATTACTACAAAGTATTCTGGACTCGTCGTTGACCGCTATTTCCTGCTACGACGCCATTCTGGACGAACAGGGTAAAGCTATCGATTTTCGCTTTGTGCTGGCCAATCAGACCACCTTCGACATACTGAGCACAACGGCTCATGAACTGTATGGTAAAACAATCATCGAACTGAATCCGGCCCTGATGGGTAGTGCAGTTCTTGATACCTACACCCGCGTCTATGAAACAGGCCAACCCCTGGTTATGGAGCGCCAGGCCTGGGGCCGTTTCTTTTACGTGTCGATGGTGAAGTTTGGGAAGGGAGTTCTCTCATCGGCCATTGACATAACCGAAAACCGACGGTATCGCGAGCAACTTGAAGCGGCAAACCTGGCGCTTAAGCAAAGTAACGACAACCTTCAGAGTTTTGCCTATGTAGCCAGCCACGATTTGCAGGAACCTCTCCGAAAAATCCGATCATTTGGCGATCTGCTTCTAAACGAATACCGTCCGCTACTTCCCGAAAATGGTCAGGATATGCTTCGCCGGATGCAGGCAGCCGCCGAACGCATGAGCAATCTGATTCAGGACCTGCTATCGTTATCACGACTCACAACCTTGCACGCTACTTTTGCTGTCGTAGACCTGAATACGTTGTTGGCCGAAGTGCTTACGGATCTGGAAACGGTTGTCGATGAGACAGGGGCCATTATAGAACGGTGCGATTTACCTACTGTTCCGGGCGATCAGCTACAACTCCGTCAGTTGTTTCAGAATCTGCTGTCCAATGCCCTTAAATTTCGTCAACCCGACCGTTCACCGCATGTGCGCATTCACCTCCGTCAGGTAAAGGCGCAGGAAGTTCCGGCAGGTTTGCTGACGTATACAGCCACCGGCGACTCAACCCCCATCATTGGAATCCCCGCGCCTGTGCAGGCGGGTGGCCCGGTTAAACTTTTTCATGCCATCACGATCACCGACAACGGTATTGGCTTTGATGCTGAGCGATATGGCGAGACTATTTTTGGCGCTTTTCAGCGGCTCCACGGCCGAAAAGGAAATTTTGTGGGTACGGGTATCGGGCTGGCCATTGCCAAAAAAGTAGTTGAGAATCATTACGGAGGCATTGTTGCCCGAAGTCGCGAAGGCGAAGGAGCTGCCTTTACGGTATACCTGCCTGCGTAATTCGACATTCGGTACAGTCAATGGCTGACCAGCGTTCTACATGCCTGAAAAAGTCATTCATGCAGAACGCTGGCTGTAGGTTACTTAGTCCTTTGTGCTCAACTGTACTGTTTAGCCAGATCGCATTAGCCTCAACATAAGGCCCTCTTCGATAAACGGTTACACCTGCGTCTGCCGAGGGTTAGCGTTGTCGGATAGCAGAAAGAAATAGTTTATGCTGGCGAACTGCCAGGAACGGTTATTTTTGTTTTGCAACTCATTCGATTTTCATACAACCTTTCATCAATGACCTACCTTTCTCTATCGATTAGCCGTTTAGCCCCTGTTTTGATTTTACTGCTCACCGCATTCATCACCGAGGGGCAGCCGTTTACGAATGCAGAAATTGCCCGCTGGCAGCAACAGGCCAAACAAATTACCATAACCCGCGATACCTGGGGGATTCCGCACATTAGTGGTAAAACCGATGCCGACGTCATTTTTGGCGTACTATACACCCAGTGCGAAGATGATTTTGCCCGTGTCGAAACCAACTACATCGATGCCATCGGCCGGATGGCGGAAGTGGAAGGGGAGTCGGCGCTGTACCACGACCTGCGGGCGCGGCTCTTCCTGGACTCAACGCAGGCCATAGCCCTCTATAAGAAAAGTCCGGCCTGGATGAAAAAACTGCTGGATGCCTTTGCCGATGGCACAAATTATTATGTATACACGCATCCGGAGGTTAAACCGCGTTTGCTCAAACGATTCCGCCCCTGGATGCCGCTGATGTTTAGCGAAGGCAGCATTGGCGGAAATATCAGTGTTATTTCGACGGATCGACTGAAAGCCTTTTACGAACACAACAAATTTACCTCGTCGATCAACGATTTTGACAAGTATGAACGGGAACCTGTCGGCTCAAACGGGTTTGCCATTGCCCCGGCCAAAAGCGCAACCAAGAATGCGTTGTTGCTCATCAATCCGCATACCTCCTTCTATTTCCGATCGGAGGTACACCTAACCAGTCAGGAAGGGTTAAATGCGTATGGGGCCGTTACCTGGGGACAATTCTTTATCTATCAGGGATTTAACGAATATTGTGGTTGGATGCATACCTCCAGCGGTGCCGACTCGATGGACGAATACCTGGAAACCGTTGAGAAAAAAGGCGATGCCTATGTTTACAAATCGGGTAGTTTGCTCAAACCTGTTCGGATGCAGCGGGTTCGTCTGCCCTACAAATCGGGAAACAGGATTCAATACAAAGAGTTTACAATGTACTGGACCCAGCATGGGCCCGTGGTAGGTGAAAAAGACGGGAAGTGGATTTCGGTCGCCATGATGAACACCCCCCTGAATGCGCTGGAACAATCGTACCTGCGTACCAAAGCGAAAGGGTACACCAGCTACAAAGAGGTGATGAAATTGAATGGTAATGCGTCGAACAACACCGTTTTTGCTGACCGCGACGGCAACATCGCCTACTGGCATGGTAACTTTATGCCCAAACGCGACCCCAAATTTGACTGGAGCCAGCCCGTCGATGGCAGCAACCCCGCTACGGACTGGAAAGGGATGCATACGGTCGATGAACTGGTTCAGGTACACAACCCGGCTAGTGGCTGGATTCAGAACTGCAACTCGACACCTTATACCGTTTCGGGCAGCAGCAGCCCCGCCCAAAGCGCTTACCCAGCCTACATGGCCCCTGACGCTGAGAACTACCGGGGGATCAATGCCGTTCGGGTGCTGAGTCAGAAGTCGATCTTCACGCTCGACACCCTGATTGCAGCCGCCAACGACCCGCATCTGGCTGGTTTCGATGAACTGATTCCGGCGTTGGTGACAGCCTATGAATCGGTCAAAAACGACCATTCCTCAACCGATGTAGCCGCAGCCATTCAGGTACTCAAAGACTGGAACAAAAGCTACGGAACCACCTCCGTTGGCACGACACTGGCTATTTTCTGGGGTGAAAAGATTCAGCGTCTGGCCCGTAGTCGTGTTCCGGCCACCCAGCGACTCGATTTCCTGAGCTTCACCGATTTTGTGATCAAGCAGACGACATCCCAGGAGAAAGTTACGGTTCTGAACGAAACCCTGGCCGAACTAACCCGCGATTTTGGCACCTGGAAAACACCCTGGGGCGACATCAACCGCTACCAACGGCTGACGGGCCACATTCAGGAATCGTACGACGATCAAAAACCCAGTATTCCGGTTGCATTTACCCCCTCCGTCTGGGGGTCGCTGGCGGCTTATGGAGCGCGAACAGCCCCCAACACAAAAAAACGCTACGGATATGTGGGCAATAGTTTTGTGGCTGTAGTCGAATTTGGCAAACGGGTAAAAGCCCGGTCTGTAGTAACGGGTGGACAAAGCAGCCGCCCCGGCGAAAAACACTTCACCGACCAGGCCGAACGCTATTGCGCTGGCCAATTCAAAGACGTCTGGTTTTACCCCGAAGACATTAAGCAGCATGTAGAAAAGACCTATCACCCTGGTGATAAATACAACTAGACTCCATTAGATTATGCATTCTGGCAGCTTCTGGCTTTATAGACTTGTTTATTTCAGGCATTGGGCATTCCTTTGCTATCAAT
>NZ_KB893189.1 GCF_000374025.1 Spirosoma panaciterrae DSM 21099
TCCACTGGTCAAAATAATAGTATACGGCTTGCCAGTGCGGAAAGCTAGGCGGCAGGTTTCGCCATTGACAGCCGGTGCGTAACATCCAGAAGATGGCATCCATGACGGCACGTAATTGGTGTTTACGCTTGCGTTGAAGGTTAAAAAAAGGCGAAATTGCTGCCCACTGGTAGTCGGTCAGTGGTTGCCACTGCTTAGTCATTACTTTGTTTCTTGGTCGATACAAAGTTGACTCGACTACCAGTCCTTATCAATTCCCCAACAAGCTCTAATAATACGGTGACAAATGGAACAGGTGGTGCTATTGATGTACAATTTGCAAGCATGAATTTTAATAATTGTATTTTTTCTAATAACAACGCCACCTATGGAGGAGTTTTACACAGTTCACCTATAGCAAATACGAAACAAGATTTTGTTAATTGCACATTTATCAGCAACACAGCGAAGCAATCAGGCGGGGTTTTCAGTAATTATTCGGGTTATGTACTCAGTTCAAATGATGTAGGAATCTGGGCAAATTTTTCGGAAAATAAGATCAATTTAAAAAACTGTTTAATCTGGCAAAATGTGGCTCCAGATGAGCCCGTTTTTAAATCTCAAATCTATTCCAACTTTACTCCGCCACAAGTCGATTTTTCAACTACGTACTCACTTATCCAGAACGGCTACCCAGGCACTGGCAATCTCAACACAGATCCACTTTTTGTTGACCCAGCCCTTGGCAACTTTAGATTGCAACCCACAAGTCCGGCCGTTAATACGGGTAGCCCCGATATAACTGACTTGTTGCCGACCGATATTACGGGCAATCCACGGATTCAGGGTAATCGGGTCGATATGGGTGCGTTTGAGTTTATAGGATGCACCGTCTGTCTGCCCCTAAGCATCAGTAAAACTCGCTGATTCTAAGGGTAGAATAAGCGAAAGCGAATGGGGTTCATCTTCTGACAATAATCCGGTTCTTATTCCAATAGCCTGTCTCGGGCACTAATTATTCACCGAATTAGTACGAATTCCTACCGTTAAGTCATTTCGCAGCTAAACCCTAGGAAAACCAAAGCCCTATTGATTGATTTGCAGATAGTTATACACTCAATTAAATATATAGCTATCTGACTTCTCCTGGTTGGTGCAGGTATTCATATGTATTGGGTTGTTGCGCTCCTGCGTACTAGAAGTTAAGTCTCTTCTCTAAAACCAATGCCTTATGAAACTGTCTGCGCTTATTGTATTGCTTGCATTAACCACCCAGGCCTTTGGTCAATCTAAAACGGCTAGTCGTACCATGGCTCATTCTGGCGAAACCGTTTGGGTATGCCTCGACCCGATCAAGAAGGACAAACGTGCCCAATATGAGCGCTTTCTGCACGAAATTTTCTGGCCCGGCGCATCAAAACTCAGCCCTGCTGAGCAAAAAGTATTTCAGCAAACACGTATTCTACACCCCACTAAAGCCGAATCAGACGGCAGCTATGCCTACTTTTTCGTGATGGACCCCGTTCTTAAAGGGGGCGATTATGACATTCCAAGCTTACTTACTAAAATGTATGGCAAGGCAAAAGCCACCGAATATGCTAAGTTATACGATACGGCTCATGCCCGCCCGCAAGTGTGTTACGTGACCACGCAATCGAAGGACTAGGTGAAAAACAACTAATCTTCCAAACGGCGTAGGATACAGCCTTAGCCCCTGCGATTAACCTAAATGAAGGCCTATGAAGGTGGAAAGGTGTATTTATCAGAAAAAAGAATCTGAGGTTTTTCCCTATTTGCCTGTTAAATACGTGAACAGGACCATCTACGTTGATATGGTAGGGAGAAGCGTATAACGAACCGTTATTTTTTGCTTTCTTTACGGCATGACCAGACTGAAAGCAGCCATCATTGGCGGAGGCAATATTGCCGACAAGAATCATATTCCAGCCCTTAAACACCTATCCGACCAGGTCGATCTGGTTGCCATTTGCAGTCGCGACCTCAGTAAAGCCCGTGCTTTAGCCGATTTGCATGACGTCCCACACGCTTTTGACCAAACGGCCGAATTATACAGACAATGCGCTCCCGATGTGGTAATTATCTGTACGCCAAACTATCTCCACTATCTCCAAACGATTGAGGCACTGGAACAGGGTTGCCATGTCTTTTGTGAAAAGCCCCCCGCTCTGAATGCCCAAAATGCCCGGGAGATGGCCGATCTGGCCCATCACAAAGGACGTGTACTAGCCTACAATTTTCAGCTTCGGCAAGCCAGTGAATATGCACTCCTTATGCGTTGCAAGGCCGATGGACTTTTGGGGGACATCTATCATATTAAAGCCTCTTTTGTGCGTCGTCGGGGCATTCCAGGCTGGGGCTATTTTACCAACAAAGCCATGCAGGGTGGTGGGGCATTAATGGACCTGGGCGTGCATGTGCTGGACCTGGCTCTTCATACCTTAGGCTACCCATCGCCCGATCAGGTCTTGGGTAATACGTACGATTTTATTGGGAAAGCGGGCGGTAAAGGGTTGCTGGGTCAGTGGAATCCCGATGCATTCGAGGTTGAAGATGGGGCTACTGCGTATCTGACGTTTCCGAATAAAGCGTCGATTATGCTCTCCGCATCATTTGCTCTGAACATGGAAGCCGAAAAAGAGCGGAACCTGGAGGTATTTGGCTCCAGGGGTGGCGCAAAGCTCTTCCCATTTTCGCTGCATACTGAGCTGGCGGGCGAACTGGCCGATATTCATTTTCCTTTTCTGGAAGACATCGACATTCAACTCAAAAATACCAGCGCTTTTCTGGATGCCTGTGCGGGTAAACCATCCAACGTGTGCACAGCCGAGCAGGGCGCTATTTTACAGGAAATCGTTGAGCGAATTTACCAGTCGGCAGAACGATAAATTCATTTTACCTCTACTATCACAGCATGTTAGATCTGATTATCGACGCTCGTCCGGCTTCTTTGGGTAATGGATTCTCGGTTCGGCGTATACTCCCCTACCGACTTCGTCGAATGCTGGGCCCGTTTATTTTCATGGATCATGGTGGGCCGGTCAATTTTACGGCAGAGCAGGCTCCCCGCATGGATGTACTCCCCCATCCTCACATTGGCCTGTCGACCGTGAGTTACCTGTTCGATGGGCAGGTTACTCACCGGGATAGCCTGGGGGTCGAGCAGATCATCCGTCCTGGCGAAGTCAACTGGATGACGGCCGGACGTGGAATCGCCCATTCGGAACGCTTTGAAGATCCGGCCACGTTAGCGGGCGGACAATTGGAAATGATTCAGACCTGGGTGGCGTTACCCGATGCCCACGAGGAGGACACCCCTAGTTTCGAAAATTATCAACCCCACGAACTCCCTGTTTTTACCGATAAAGGGGTCTGGTTACGACTGATTGCGGGTAATGCGTTTGGCCTGTCTAATCATGTAACCACCCATTCTCCGTTGTTTTATGCCCACGTTGTCTTACAGCCGGGCACCCGATTTGGTATGCCCGTTGGGTATCCCGAACGGGGTGCCTATGTAGCCAAAGGTACGGTAGATATTAACGGCCATCGTTATGGAGCGGGTCAGTTGCTGGTCTTTACACCCGGTATCGACCCTGTTCTGACGGCCCTTGAACCTACCACGATCATGCTACTGGGGGGCGAACCTCTAGGCGAGCGATTTATCTGGTGGAATTTTGTATCCTCCCGCAAAGATCGGATCGAACAGGCGAAAGCCGACTGGGAGGCTGGCCGGATCGCTTTACCTCCCAACGACAACAAAGAATTTATTCCACTTCCCCAGGACCAGTCCAAACCGGCAGGCTCAGGCACACCCCCTCCTCAGCCTTTGTCGTAAGCTTACCGTTTGCTACGGTGCTTTAATCGTTTTTCCAGCCGAATGACATGCAGGGTCAGCTCTTCCACTTTTTGCAACAACAGGGCGTTCATCTGTACCAAATCGACTCCTTCTTTTTGTACGGTTTCGGCGCTCGGCATATCCGGCAAATGGCCGTGCTGCCGGATGTACCGTTCGGTCTGGGTTAATGACCGCAGTTGGTAATTCCGCGTAAACACCCGGTCGGCCCACTGATCGGGCGAGTTAATTTGCAGTCTTGGGCGGCCCAGAACAACCTCACCTATTGCATTGACGGTCAGGAATTTGCTGGTCGATACCACAGGCTGACTTTGTTCGGTAAGGGTCTCCAGCCGTAAACCCGATTCGCCAGCGTTTTCTCCGACGACATGAAGCCGCGTCGTAGGGGAAGATGTTCCTACGCCCACATTGGCACGATTGCCCAACACAAGTGCGTTGCTGATACCTACCCGGGCCCCATAACCGATGGCCGTTGCATTAAACAGGGGCTCGCTGCTAGCCAGTACATCGGCCTCGGTGCCTAAAAACGTATTTCCCCGCCCCCGGTCGTTATGTCCCGTATTGTAACCCAGAAACACATTATTGTCGGAGTTGAACGTAGCAGGGCCGGCTCCCCGACCTACAATGGTGTTGTTACTCCCCGTCTGATTACCGCCCCCTGTACAGGCTCCCACAAACACATTGTTTAACCCCGACGTATTGGCTAATCCAGCGCACGACCCAATAAAGGTATTCCCATCGGATGTGGTGCCAAACCCGGCCTGATTTCCAACAAATGTATTTGAAGAGGCTGTGAGGCTGGCATAGCCTGAAGCGGTTCCTACAAAGGTATTCTGGTTGCCACTCGTGGCGACAAACCCAGACGCCGACCCCACAAACGTATTGCCTCCTCCTGAAACTGTACCCGAGCCTGCATCGTAGCCAACAAAGGTGTTGTTGGTAGCGGAAAGTGAAAGGGCGGCTCCGGCATTACCGGAACCGACTACGGTGTTGAATTGCCCGGTCGCCGAACCACTTTGCACTGGAGCATTCAGAATCACCGTAGTTTGGGCATAAACAGCTCCAGCAAAGAGGCAATTAGCCAGCAAAGTGTAGAAAAAGTATTTCATAGTTTTGATGCGTTTCTACTGGAAATCATTCGATTAAGCATGTAAAGTCATTGCGTCTGACCGCTTTTTCGGGAGTTGAACCGATTTGGTCAGGGAGGTTTTTTGTGTGCTGGCCCGCAGTAGGCTCACGGCCAGCAGCAAACAACACATCACCGGAAACCAGTTAGGGTATTTTGTAAAAAACGTCAGTTTCGTATTCGTAATAAGGGTAATAGTCCCCGTCACTTCCTTTTGGCGGGGCAACAAGGAAACGACCTGTCCGTAGGGGTTTATATAGCCTGAATAGCCTTGGTTTGAGCAACGGGCAACGCTCCGGCGATTCTCAATAGCCCGCAACTGCGTAAAGGCTAACAGCATTCGTGGGCCAGGGCTATCAAAAAACCACCCATCGTTCATACTAAAAACCAGGAATTCGCTCAGGCCCTGTCCAGTATCCGTCGGGTTGCTTCCCTCCCGAACCAGGCCAGCGATGGTCGACGGATATAACTGTTCCCAGCATATAGCCATGGCCACACTACGTGGATTGTGCTTCCGATCGTGAAATTGAAAGACATACGGGGCATCCCCCAGGAGTATGGATGATTTGTCGGGCCGAACCCACTTACTCGCCCAGTTCAGCAGGGTCGGCAACCGCTCTCCGAATGCCAGACTCTTTTGCTTCCGATACACCTTCAGGTCGTTTGGGGTAAGGTGCAGCGGAGTGTATACACGGCTAAGCTCGGGGGTAAACACGAAGGCTTCGTTATAATAGTGGGTACTGTCGACCGGGGTCATCAGGCCTGTCGCAAAGGGCACATTATAAAAAGCTACGTATTGGCGCATACCTGCAAACAAAGACGAATCGCGCAGCAGCGGTAAAGGGAAGGCCCCTTCTGGAGCAACCACCAGGTCGGGCTGTTTTTCAATAGCCTTTGTTCCCAGACGAATAAGCCGCTGTATCTTTTCTCGATAGTTGCTCGATTTCACCGGAGCGTAGGAATCCTCGTTGGTTTGTACTAAACCGACTCGTACTGTACCGGGGTGTAGATCCATAACCATCGTCGGCTGCCAGAACACCAGAATGCTATAGAGAGCGGGAACAGTCAGCCAGGCTATTCCCCCCCATATCACCCGCCTGATACTGGAACGAAGGGATAAGTCGGGCGAGCGGTCAAGGATCAGGGCAAGGAGCCCATTCATGCCGATTAGCCAGGCCAATAGTCCCCACTGTCCGGTCAGATCGACAAACTGGTTGAGGAACAATAGCCGGGCCTGGGTGTATACGGGGTTTCCGACAGCCAGATTGACATCACTGATGTTCAGCCAGGCCCACTCCCAGATGGTCCAGGTCAAAGGCAACAGCAGCAGAGCTTTGCGCCACCCCAAATGCCGTTGCAAGGGAAAGTGAACGGCTATGGGTACCCACACAAACAAACTTTGGGTCAGGATGACTGTGGGAATGGCCCAGATCGATACGTAACTGAGCCACCAGCACACCAACGGAGGAATCAGCACAAACAAAGGCAGCGTGACCCGAACATGCTCACCAAACGAACGCACCGATCGTAGGCGCAATAGTACCGGCACCAGAGCAAACCAGGCCAGCCAGCCCGTTTCGAAGGCAAAGTTAGGCCAGGCTAGACCGTAGAGCAGACCCGAGATGAGCCAGGCTGGCAATCGATTGAGCCAGCTCATCGGGGACAATTGCAACTATTGCTAAACGAAGGCGACAGGCTACGGGTGCTTACAATGGCCGAGTAGGCGACCTGGCTCAGCTCCGCACTTTTTTTCGAGGGGTTGTAGTTGGCATAATTGGCGACGAACCAGTACCCTTCTTTCGTCACCCAGCCTACTTTCTGATCCGTTTCCGTGTCGATCAGATTATCCTCCGAAGGGGTAGCTCCCCCCGATGTATCGTAGGTGTGCAGACCCGACCGAATCGTGTATCGCAGAGCCTGAAACGAACCCGTTGGGGTGTTCAGTGTACCGAATCCATCAAAAGTCACGGTATCTGCCTGAATGGTTTGCAGCTCGTCGTCCGGGCTATCAAAGAGCGTCGTGCTGGTAAAGTTGTCACCCAGCTTAGCAGGTAATTGCGTCATGATCGACCCAGACGAGACCGACTCATAATCGCTGCCCACCTTACGGTCCACCGCATAGCCCAGGAAATTGACGGCCGAACCACTAATCTGGTATTGGCGATACCCAATATTGGCGCGGTTGTCAGCTACATATTTGGTAGCATTGGTAACCCCGGATATACGCAGATTGGCGGGAATGCTGCCGGGCGCCACAAAATCCCGTCGGCTGACCTGATCGAGTTGATAGGTCAGATCAGCGGGCAACGTCCAGGTCTGGGCATTGGTCAGATCGGCCTTACCGATCACCATGTTCAGGGTACTTTCCGCATTTGAGCCGCCGTATGTGAGCAGGGTGTTGCCTGGCTGGGCGAAGGTATTGAAATCGGTCGCTGAGAGCTGAATGGCCCCGGCTGCGCCCAGTTTTGCCCGCCAACGAGCTTCCGTATTGGATACGATATTAGCAAAGGCCAGATCATTGGCAAGATTGGTCTGTGAACTGGCCAACAGCATTTCACCCTCTGGACGATTTCGCCAGTTAGGGAACAGATTATAGGCCTGAGATGTGTTATATCGGCTAGCTGCCCCTGTCGTTGTACAATAAGGGTTACTTGCTCCGGCCTCATAAAAAACGGCCAACGTAAGGAGAAGAAGGAGAAAGGAGCGCATAGTTAAGGCGGCTAGTAGACAGTACGTTTAAAGAAGTAAAATGGCTATTGGCAGCCGCTATATTCGTAGGTGGTTGTTCCCGAACTATTGGTCAACCCCGTGGTTGTATATGTCCGCAGAGTCATTATTCCGCTCTGATTAGCCGTCCGCTGATAAACATAATCATACGTTTTGGTTAGTGTACCCGTGTAATTACCCGCAGCGTCGTAGGCCGAATAAATTTCTACATGATTGGGTGACGTGTTAGGCTGCTTATAGGGGCCAGCGAATTGCAGGTTTTCCATAACTGTTGATGTATATGGATTGATGTACTGATTTTTGAATTTGGTGATGTGCGAGCGTATTGCCACAAAATTGCTGTAGACCGTTCGGTATACTACCCGCCCCTGGGCATCTTTTAAGTCTATGTTAGTGCAGTTATTCTGGCTATCGTAGGTAAACGTTGAATTATAGCCCTCGAAGCCGTTGTAGGCTGCTACCGTATTTTGCACCTTTAGATTGCTGACCCGACCCGATGCGTCAAACATAACGGCATATTCACCCAATACCGCCTGGGCGGAAGGGTCCAGCAGTTGAATTTTGGAGAGAGTAGCCCCCGAATACACATAGCGAATGTTCAGGCCGTTCAGGTTCTGACTGGTAATTTTTCCATCGGCATCGAAAACGTTCGTATATAGTTCCGTTTTGGCCCCACTCGAATAAGATTGAATGGAGGTGATTAACCCCCGCGAATCGTAGGCCGGAACATCGTAACTCGTGCTGGAGTAAACGATTTTAGTGAGAACACAGTCATCTGGATTGGTGGACAGATTGGCAGGATCTGGGTCGTTTTTGGATTGGCAGGCTAGTATTCCAAAAAGCAACACCAGCAAATAGGTAGAAATTGATTTCATTACGTTTTAGCGTTTTCTATTCGCCTACTTAGGCTATTTAGTATAGCGCAAACCTAGAGAAACCTACCTCATATACCCCGATAAACAGGGTGGACAAAAAGTGGACAATTTTTAAACCGCTGACAGATAAGAAGGTAGCTCTTCAGTCCCTAATTTTTTGCGCAGTCGATACCGATTCTTTTTAATACTTTCGGCCGAGATTCCCAGCATCCCAGCCATCTGGCCAGCTGAAAAATGCAACCGAATCATACAGGCCATTTTCAGTTCAGTATCGGTTAAGCTAGGCACTTGCTGCCGAAGACGATCAATAAACTGGGGGTGCAATTGTTCAAATTTGATACGGAACTCATCCCAGTGCGCATCTGTAAGCATTCGGGCTCGATTTAGCTGCTCAACCAGTTCGTCGCTATCCTCGGTTTCCTTCCGTCTAAACTGCTCGAGTTCATTTTTTATCTGATCGATAAAGGCGTTTTTCTCAACTACCGAATCCGCAATAAATGTTAATTGCTCGGTAGCGCTTTGTAATTGCAGGGTAGTCATTTTCTCCCGAGCCTCCAGTAATTGATTCCGATTGCTTAGCTGTTTTCGCTGGAGATAGATCACAACAACAATTAGCGCCAGAACACAGATACCACCCACAAACAACCAACGCTGATACGATAAGTCCTGCTCCAACCGAGCTTTGATTTGTTCATTTTCCTTCGTCTTATACCGAACCTCTAACTCTCCTACTTTTTGCCGACTAGCCTGATTGGCCAGAGACGTGTCCAGCGAAAAATAGGTTTGCTGGTAGTGATAAGCCGCTTTGTAGTTATGCTGTTTTTCGGCCCACCGCATACGAATAAGTGCCATCTCCCGGTCATAGAATAAGGAGCCCAGGGCAGGTAACAGCCGTTCAGCACGTTTAAAATAGCGATCCGCTTCCTCAAAGCGATTCAGCCCGATGAGGGCCGCCCCAATCATGGCCGATGCCCGAAGTATTGGGTCCGGCCGACTTCGCTTTTCTGCCAGTTGGAGCCCTTTTTGAGCAGTTTTTATAGTTTGCAGGTTATCTCCTTTTTCAATGAGAATACTGGCTGTGTTTAGGTAAATCCGGATGAGGTTGTCGGTATCCCGACGGGCGGTAGCTAACTGTAATGCCTGACCAAAATACACGAGCGACGGCTTAAATTGACGGTTTTCTCCCAGACCCATCGCATAGCTTTGTAAAGCCCGACAAATCAGGCTACTATCCCTGGATAGCTGAGCATAATCGAGCGCCGTTTTTCCATACTGAAGTGATTTAGTCAGACTATGCCCAAACTGAAAGATTTGAGCCAGATTGGTATACGCCTGATATAAGTCTTGGTAAGCCTGGTACCGTTTGAATACATCTATTGCAGTAAACGTGAGCTGTGTAGCCTGTCTGGAGTTTCCCTTTTCGCTAAGAAACCAAGCTAATTGCGTCTGCAATTTTGCCCGTTCCAACGGCGTATGCTGCCCTTTCAGTTTTAAGGAATAATAGTTGACCGAGTCTTGCGTTATCGTCTGAGCGAACGTCCTCCCACAAAACATAAACACAATGAGGAATACGAACCATCTAACGTGGATAGTAGAACGAAATGGAAGCACAGCAGGTCAGGAATGGAACACAATCAAGTATAAATGAATACATCAAATTTATTCAATTGATCTTACGCATACAAACTTACTGGTAGGTATAAAATACAGTTATAAAAAACAGGCCAGGTTTTCCAACTGGCCATTTCAAACAACATATTACTGATTATTAGCTCATTAACACCAAAAAACTATACGTATAAATAACCTGTATGTAGATAAAAATACCCTTCAATATCCGAAAATATACTCATGCTGTGGTACTATCTAGTCGAAACCCTCCACCCAAAAAGTACAGCGTTCCCCTGAAAGGCGCTTGCTTTACTTAACTGATTCCAATTGTATGAAGAGTTGTACGTCTGAAAAGAACTCTGGGAGGTACAAAACAAATACCCCTTCATCTCAGACGGAGGGGTATTTGTTTTGTACCGTAATATAAATACGCCTTAAACGGATTGACCAGCCAGTTGCTCTGAATGCAACCACTCCGGCTTTGTAATCTTCACCCGCGCTTTCAACTCGTTGAGCATGGCATATAGCCCGTAGTACGTTCGATTGATGTACAGTCCGTCCCGATTGGCCCGGACAACTTTCGAATTGCGCAGCTCTTCCATTTTCGTCAGATCTTCGGCAAACGCATACACCTGATTAAAATAGGCATCATCGCCAAAGTCGAACCAATCGACAGCGAAAGGCTTACCCAACATTTCGATCATCTGCACAAACAGGTTGGCATAGAATTTCCGTTCAACGGGTGTATCCTGCGGCACCAGAAAGCCCAGGTTCAGAAAGACCTGCTCGGCTACTGGCGGATCAAGCAGTTTATCCGGTCGAAGCAATTGGAAATAGTTATCGTAGAAATAATCGGGAATCACCTTAACACACCCAAAATCAATGACGCCCATTGTGCCATCGGCCCGCATCAGAAAATTGCCCGGATGTGGGTCGGCATGCACCTGCCGAAGCGCATGAATCTGATGGTCATAAAAGTCCCAGAGCGATTGCCCAATACGGTCGCGTACTTCCTGCGATGGGTTAGTAGCCAGAAATTCGCGCAGATGCAGCCCATCAAGCCAGTCCATGGTCAGTATCCGTCGGCTCGATAGCTCAGGATAATAATGCGGAAACACTAACCCATCTATATGGGCGCAGGCGTTTGATATTTCAATGCTCCGACGAAGCTCGAGTTCGTAATCCGTTTCTTCCAGGAGTTTACTTTCTACCTCCTGCATGAAATAGTCAATCTGACGTTCGTCCAGATTTAATAAGCGAACGGCCAGCGGCTTGGCAATTTTCAGATCCGAACTAACCGAATCGGCCACCCCCGGATATTGGATTTTAACGGCCAGTTTTTTGCCATCCTTCCAGGCCTCGTGCACCTGTCCAATACTTGCTGCGTTGATAGCGTTGATATCAAACGAATCGAATAACTGCGCGGGCGATTTACCGAAATAGGTTCGAAACGTCTTTACAACCAATGGACCCGACAAAGGTGGTGCCGAA
Organism: Spirosoma panaciterrae DSM 21099; assembly: GCF_000374025.1. GTDB lineage: Bacteria > Bacteroidota > Bacteroidia > Cytophagales > Spirosomataceae > Spirosoma > Spirosoma panaciterrae. The sequence continues at coordinate 11,681 of NZ_KB893189.1, forward strand.
TACTGAGCCATTGTAAATTTATCCGAATACGCTACCGGCAATAAGCCCCGGTCCATGCTCAGCATCTGCGCCATTTTAAGCGCCGACCCTTTTAATTCACTCAGGGCTTCATAAATATCAGCCGCATTGTCCTTGTGCAACTCCTCTCTGGGCAGTTCAGGATCGAGCAGTTTTTTACTGTAATGTTTTATATAATTCCCCCCAACCTTAACCCCCGCCTTGACAAACTGTGTAGCGCGGGCAACTTTAGTGGTAGGAACAGACGTTTGCGTTTTCATGGGCATGGGGTATGGGGCATGGGGTATCGGCAACAGAGAAAGCCCCCTTGCCTTATACCCTCTGCCCCATGCTATTTATTCTGATACATAAACTTGGCCAGATCGAAGAGCGTATCCAGGGGAGAACGTCCAATCAGGTCAAAAGACGTGTTGACGGTTTTTTCGATGGCAGTATCCGTCTTCTCGAAATTTTTACTCACATCACGCACCCAGAAATCAAGCAAATAGAGCGTTTGTCCCCAGAGAGCATCGGGGTAACGATCCGTAATAAACGGACGAGGTTCAACCTCTTTGCTTTCACGGCCTTCGGCCAGCAAATCTCGGGCGTAATCGTAGAATGCGTCTTTAAATGGTTCTAAAACGCGCGATTTCTGACCAGGTTGCCAAGCACCCGGTCCTATGCGCCGGCTAGGATGACGCTCACTCCGCAATCGGCCGAAACTATAGACCACAAAGCTTCGCTGCGACTTCAACAGTTCAATCCAGGTATAGTAGAAGGCCAGCAGTTTTTCCCGAACGGAGTAACTTTGGTAGGTACTGTCTGCTTCCACCGTCGCTTTTGCTTCGTTAAAAAATGTAGTCCAGACATCAGCTTCGATGGCATCGAATGAAGCATATTCCTTGTAAAAGTCAGCTTCGGCAATTTTGAGTTTTTTCACAAACTGGAAAACGGAGGTGGGTTGTTTTCCATGTTCCAGGACGTACTCGGTGTACGCCTTGCGGATTTTTTCGAGCGTTTCCATATACTTCTGCAACGGTCTGTTGTTCAGAAAAGTTTGTCATCTCACGCACAAAAATGCTGGATAAATCATCATTTTCGTTGTAAATTTATCCCGTACTTATCCTCTTGCTCTTCTTCATGAACACACGCTTTTTTTGTCTGCTCCTGGCGCTTTGTACTGGATTCATTTTCTCAACACAAGCTCAATCGTCTTACGAGATTACAACCGATCAACCTGCCCAATTTAATGGGATTGAATATGGGTATGCAATTCGTAACGAAAGCAAAAAAGAAGTCGGCAGTAAAGGGTCGTTTAATCGGTATGAACTAACCGTTTACGTAACGAACAAAAGCGGCTGCACCCGGTTGTTTTTTCCCCGGCAAACCACATTCGGGCTCCAGGATCAGGATTTACTCGCCAATTTCGACTGTGTGAATGCAACAGGTGCTCGCCTGACGTCCAAAACAACTACCGTTCGCGCCCGTCCTTTCTCCGTTCCGTATTCGACCAGCACGAAAAACGCTGAAGGTAAAGTGGTCACCACAACCATTCAGGTTCAGGCTGGGCATATGCTCGAAAATGGGGAGACCGTTTCCAACAATATTATCGTACTGGTTCCAGACGGTGAGCAGCCACAGATGCGGGTTCGGGTTCAGGCCACCGAGACATCGTTAGGTCGGAATTCCTATGCTCGCTAAGTTCGGTTCATGCCGGTAATACATTTTTTGCGAACTTAGCCGTTTTATTTACCTATCGTGTCAATTCCAGTCGTAACTATGAATGTTTCATCCGCCTGTCGTACCCTGTCTTCCATATGCCTTTTTGTCAGCCTATTGACCTGCTTTCAAAGCTTTGGTCAATATGGAGGTTATGGTGGATACGGCGGCTATGGCGGTAGCATGGGCCGTCGGATGGGGGGCAACTTTAGCCAGGACATGACCGCCACCTCGCGGTCGAATATTCCCAATATTGCGGGTGAACTAGCCCAACGGGAAACAAAATGGCTAAAAGAAAATCTGTCGCTCACCAAAGAGCAGTTGAAATCCATCAAGCAACTCAATAATGACTATGGCAATCAGCAGCAATCGGCCATTAAAGATATTATTGGAACCAGTGGTAAACCGACTCCTGAGAGCCGTAAGCAGATTGAAGATATGATGCTTATGCTTAATGAAGAGAAGGAAGACAAACTCAAAGAGATTTTAACCCCCGAGCAATGGACCCAATACCAGTCCAAGAAGCCCGAAATGCAGAAGGCGGTTGGCGGCTGGCGTCCCCCTGCCCCTAAAGGCTCGTCAACCCAATCGGATTCGACGGGTGCTCCAAAGCAATAGTTAAACATCAAAACGCCTTGCGTCTCGCGTTGTCTTTCACCTACGCTTTTACTCCTCCAGATCGGCTATGTAAGCGCCCTGTTGCCGAACCGAAAAACAGGTAATTCCCCGTTGCCGGGCCTCAACTACTAGTTTATCTGTCAGGGGAGTTCGGTTTGAATCATCAAGGATAATATGCCGGGCTACAACACGCCCGTCTAGTTGGCTCCATTCCTGCAGGGCGTTCCGGCGAATGATCAGGTAATCTACCACCGCAGGCAACCGCCAGTACGATTGGCTGGCCAATCGATTCACCAGTAAAATCGTTTTGCCATGCCATACCCACAATGTCCAGGCGCCCGACTGATGAACTCCCGGTATCGATACCATAGACCCATTGGTAGCCCCATTCCGATTTAGATAAGCCGTTTTTGTAGTCAAAACACCCCACTGGCCAAACGTATTTTTTAGGTAAAAATCGTACGAACGCGAATCGGCGCTATCCAGGTCGGTCAGAAGCGTACTTTGTCGGCCACTCGTCAGGCTGATAGCCGTATGATGCGGTAGAAAATGGACGGCCAGTTTCTCCTGATGAGCCTGTTCTTCGATTTCGATAAGCAGTACCCCTGCCAATGCCATTGAAACGATGCAGATTGCCCATATATAGGCTCGATTGCGCGTCAGCCATAAAGAAGCCCCACAAAGAATAAGTACATAGGTCAGTACCATAGCAGCTGGCGACAACCAAAGGCCATCCCACGCGGCTCCCGGCAATTCACTGGTTAGCTGGACCGCTCCATTCAGGATAACGGCTATTTTTTGAAGTAACCATCCGAGGATGCTGTTTACAAAAGGCACCCAACTCAAAGCCAGGCAAAGCATAGCCATCGGCAACAGGATTTCTGACAGGACAATGACAACGGGATTGGCTAGTAGGAAATAGGTCGGAAACTGATGAAAATAGAATACCCCAAGTGGAAATGTAATAAGCTGGGCTACCAGAGCTACAGCCGTTAGTTCCCAAAGTTTATTGGCCCATTTATTCGGAAAGGTGATTGACTGATACAATGGCGAATGCCAGGCTCCTATGCCAGCAACGGCTAAATAAGACAATTGAAACCCAGCTGAGAACAGCGCATAAGGATCAAAACACAGAATAAAAAATGCCGACGCAGCTACTGTATTCGGTAATTGCTGCTGACGCCCCAAAGCGTTGGCCAGTATCACCATCGTAAACATGCCAGCCGAACGCAGCACAGGCGGAGAAAAGCCAGTAACCAAGGCATAAAACCACAATATGGTTAATTGAAAGGCCGCCATCAGTAGCTTTCCTCCTTTACGTTTCGCCAGGAAGCCAAGTAAAAACGTCAATACCTGAAACAGTATACCCACATGCAGCCCCGAAACGGACAGAATGTGAACGGCACCGGCAGCCGAATACGCCTGGTATTGCTCCGTATCCAGATCATCACGAACACCCAGAATCATGGCGTTTACAACCCCAAACTCCGGCCGGGTTTTAATCTGATGCGTCAATACGCTGTCGGCCCATCGGTTGACCCGAGTGGCCAGTTGCATCACCGGGTTCGGTGGATCGACCGATAGAATCTGTCGCTGAAACGGTCGGAGGTATTGCTGGTGACCAATATTTCGGTAGCTCAGGTATCGTTTGTAATTAAATTCGCCAGGATTGAGCGGAGGGTCAATGGGCCGGGGTGGCCCAGACACCACCCACACTTCACCATAAGTTGGCAAGGGCTGACCCGCCTTATCCAGATAGATAATGACACGACCACTCAACGCATGCCACACACCTGCCGAATCGGCTAACTGGTTCTCGTGTTTATTCGTCGAATGACCCGCCCACTTTCCTTTCCGGATTTCCAGTTCAACCCGGTATGTTTTCGCCCGTTCTTCTGGCTGTGCCGAAACCACACCTACATAAGCCTGGAGCGAATCGTTAAGCTGACTGATCGTAGAGGGCCTATTGCTAGACGTATGCTGAAATGTAATCGCCCATCCCAAACCAATCAATATGAGTAATACGCCAACCCCTGGCAGAGTCTGGATAGGTTTAATTCGCGACTTCCTTGTTCGGCCAAATCCCCACAAGTATAAACCCAGGCCCGTAATCCAGGCACCTACTGGTAACCAGAACCAATCAGGAAGCAGCACATACAGGACAATACCGGCGATTAACCCGGCTACATACCGTAGAAAAGGTGGCCCATTCATCGTTTGGGATAGGCAGATGCAGGTAATACCATCTTGTAGTGCTGTATCCCCGCTTCTTCAAACATGGGACCTACAGCTACAAACCCGAATGAGCTATACAGTGGCATTGCCGTAACCTGTGCATGCAGATATATACGCTCGATAGGCTCTGGCTGCTGACTGAACACACTATCGAGCACAGCCTGAACCAACGCTCGGCCCACTCCTTTTCCACGAAATGCTTTTAATACGGCAAATCGCTCCAGCTTAACACCGTTAGATGTCCGTCGCCAGCGGGCCGTACCACAGGGAGTGTCCCCATCGACAGCCAGAAAATGTAAACTACTATCTTCAAATTCATCAAACTCTTCTTCCGGCGAAACCTGTTGTTCATCAATAAACACGTCCCGGCGAATAGCAAAGGCTTTTTCAAGATCAGCAGGACTCGAAATGGGTAGAACCGTGATCATAGCAAGTGGATTTTTTACGAGATTCGGTTTACGGAAAACCGCAAATGAGCGTCATTGAACAACAAAACGTTTACTAACCGTTTCGCTATCCGTTTTGACCCGAACAATATACATACCTTTTGCCAATCCTGTTACGGGTAGTGTCAACCTTGTACTGGATGAATTGGTATAACTGGCCGTACGTACCTGACGACCTGTACCGTCGAACACATCGACCTGAAATGATTGAGCCCCCTTGAGTAAGACATCCATCAAGGGAATATCTGTTGGCAGATCGCTCTGATACGGATTGGGATACACCTTCACCGTCAGTTGTTCCGACTCTGATAAGGGCGTCGTTATGGAAGCCAGTTTTACTACCTTCGCCCGACGAGGGCTTAAGGCCAGAACTGCCCGCATACGTCCTACCTGCCCAGCAGTGAACATGTTCATGCAGGCGTCGGGCGAATACATCATATAATTTTCAACCAGATCGCGGGTTTGTTTGCCAGCCACACAGGTCGAATAGGTCTGTTTGCAGGATGTAGGCGAAGCTGACCGATCTTCGGTTAATGGAGTATCGGCAACATAATCTTCATTACAACCATTGCCATCCCCCCAGGGATGAATAAGTCCAAGCCAATGCCCGATTTCGTGCGAAACGGTTCGCCCCAGCATATAATACATCCGATTTACAGTACCAATTTGTCGGCCAAAGGTCTGATAATCGATCCGCACTCCATCCGTATTTACATTCAAATTTGCCTGCAATCCTTTTAACGTATCTGCCGCTGTTGGAAACTGTCCATAACCGATATAATCTCCCTGATAATCAGCCACCCAGATATTTAAATACTGATCACTAGGCCAATAAGCGATTTGTGACAGGAGAACATCGTCAGTTTCAATATCGAAGGTCGCCTTTGCCGGATAATAGTGTCGAGTAATACCATTGGTAGGATTCCCATTCGGGTCGAGCGTTGCCAGAAAAAACTCAATTCGTGCGTCGGCTCCTATCGAGCTGGTGTTGTACCCATTCGTACCCGCCTTCCGTCGGTAATCTTCGTTCAGAACCTGAATTTGTGAAAGGATTTGCGCATCCGAAATATTAACATTATTAGTACCCCCAATAGCCCCGGAAGCCGTATTGTGCACGACATGAACAACGATCGGAATTCGATACACCGTTGTATCGGCAGCGGTAGTCCGTAACGATTTCTGTTCGTTCTGCCTTTGCTCAATACGTCTGTTAAGCTCCTGAATCAGTTGCAGACGGCCGGGGTCACGTTGTTGCAAAAGTCGTTCCTGATTGACAACGGCACAACGCTTAATGGTTGAGTCGGAAGGTGTTTGTGCGCCAGCAAGTGGTGAAATCAATAAAACAAGCGAACCGATGAGCCAGGCCCAAACGGTTCGCTTGCTAAGTGTCAGGCGATTAGTGCCCTGCTTTATCATATGCGTTAATAATTTCTCGAACGAGCTTATGACGGACCACATCGCGACCATCCAGCTCTACGAAGGCAATTCCTTTGATATTTTTCAGAATATCAACCGATTCGACCAAGCCTGACTTTTGCCGATTGGGCAAGTCAATCTGCGATCGGTCGCCCGTAATGATGGCTTTCGATGTGGGACCCATCCGGGTCAAAAACATTTTCATCTGCATCGATGTCGTATTTTGCGCTTCATCAAGCAGAATAAATGCATTATTCAACGTCCGGCCACGCATGTAGGCCAGGGGAGCAATCTCAATGATCCGGTTTTCCGTATAAAACTTCAGCTTTTCGGCCGGAATCATATCATCGAGTGCATCGTAAATTGGCCGCAGATACGGGTCGATTTTCTCCTTCAGATCGCCCGGCAAAAAGCCAAGGTTCTCCCCGGCTTCCACTGCCGGACGGGTGATAATAATTTTCTTGACTTCTTTATTCTTCAGAGCTCGCACCGCAATAGCAACAGCCGTATAGGTTTTACCTGTACCAGCAGGCCCGATAGCAAAGACAAGATCATGTTTCTCGGCAGCCTCCACCAAACGCTTCTGGTTATCGGTTCGAGCCCGTACCACTACACCCCGATTCCCATATACCAGAACCTCATCGTCGTCGGGTAAGCTCGGTGGTGTCAATAAGCCTCCATTGACTGGCTGACCACTATGACTGATATAATTCTGCACGTTTTCGTGAGTAATTTTGCCGTATTTCTGGTAATGCTCCAGCAGTGAGTCCAGAATGTCACTGATCCGGCTTATCTCAGGGGTTGTTCCCTTTATACGGATTTCGTTACCCCGCGAGATAATTTTGCTCATAGGAAAGGCAGCCGCCACTTCCTTGATGTTGTTGTTCTCGACACCCAAAAAATCGATGAGTGATATATTGTCGAGGGTGATGACTTTTTCGACCAAACGATGAATAGGTTTAATGTGTGATTCCGAAAAGTAAGCGATTTCTTTACTTGTACAACGCATTTTCTCAAAAATTTATTCGCTCGCCCACTTTTCTTATTCAAGTCGATAGGTTGGTATAAAACCCCTATTATTTAGGAATAAATACGTATCTTTCTGACGCACAGCCTACAGTTTATCGTTGCTACTATGTACGCCAAATCCACTCCCTACCGTTGCTTAAAAACTCTATTTTTTTTCCACGCCTTAGTTTCAACATTACCAGAATGTTACGAACGTTTTGCCCCAATGAAGTATATACGTTGAGTCCGATGGAATTTGCCTTATGAAGCGTTAATTTCGTAAACTTGCGGTGAGACAATGGAGAACAACGCACGCCCGAACCAACACCTTCGTAAACCTTCAGCCTTTGCCGGAGGCCGCCAGCAGGCAGGTAATCACTGGCTTGACACGGGGCTTGGAAAATTACCACCACAAGCTCTCGATCTTGAAGAAGCCGTTCTGGGGGCGTTAATGATCGAAAAAGATGCTTTGTCATCTGTTGTTGACATTCTTAAACCCGAAACATTTTACAAAGAAGCGCACCAACGGATTTACAATGCTATCCTGACGCTTTTTGGCAATTCCGACCCGATCGATTTGTTAACGGTTACGCAACAATTGCGTAAAACGGGTGAAATTGAGATGGTTGGTGGTGCCGGGTACGTATCTGAACTTACCTTTCGGGTCAACTCAGCCGCCAATATTGAATACCATGCCCGGATTGTATCGGAGCAGGCGCTCAAGCGGGCGCTGATTGCTATGTCGTCCACGATCCTGCGGGACGCCTACGAAGATACTACCGACGTTTTTGAGCTTCTGGACCGTACCGAGCAATCGCTCTTCAAGATTTCGGAATCGAACATCAAGAAGAACTACGCAGACATGAGCACCATTGTCAGGATGGCGCTCAATGAGCTGGAAACGAAAAAAAACCAGGAGGGCTTAACGGGGGTTCCTTCAGGATTTACGCAACTGGATCGGGTCACATCTGGCTGGCAACCTACCGAACTCATTATCCTGGCGGCCAGGCCAGCGATGGGTAAATGTCTGGGTAAAGGCACAAAAGTCGTCATGTTCGATGGCTCATTGCGAAATGTAGAAGATGTGCGGGATGGTGACCTGCTCATGGGCGATGACTCCACGCCACGCCGTGTACTCAGCATTGCGCGAGGTCAGGAACGCATGTATTGGGTCCACCAAAACAAGGGAATTAGCTATCGGGTCAACGAAAGCCATATCCTATCCCTGAAGCGTAGCCGTACTGAAGGGCCCTATAAAAAAGGCGATGTTCTGAACATCACGGTGCGGGATTACCTGACGAAGTCAGCAAAGTTTAAAACGAACTACAAAGGGTATAAAGTTGCTATCCATTTCCCCGAACAGGCCGTTCCTCTCGATCCGTATTTCGTAGGGCTATGGTTAGGGGATGGCCACTCGTATAGTTCCCGAATAACAAATATTGACACAGAAGTTGTTGATTATCTGAAAGATTATGCAGAGGAATTAAATCTGACATTCTCAACCTACCAACAGGTCGGCAAAGCCCCCAGTCATGCCATAACAACCGGGCAACGAGGAGCCAAGGTACCATTTAATGTACAGGAGCAGTTACGCGGCCTATCCGTTATTGAGAATAAGCACATTCCACGTTCTTACCTTATTAATTCGACTGAGAATCGGCTAAAATTGCTTGCAGGTCTGATTGATAGCGATGGCCATTATCAGGAAGCCTTCAATTGCTACGAGATCACCCAGAAGAACAAGGCCCTGGCCGAACAACTGAAATACCTTTGCGATACACTGGGTTTCCGTTGTTCATTAAAGGAAAAGCAGGCCAGTATCTCTTCCCGAAGCTATATATCAACCGTTTATCGATTACGGATCTTTGGCAATCTGGATACAATACCCGTTCGAATCGAGCGGAAAAAGGCGCGCCCGCTGAAAGCAAAGGCCGACTGGCGTGTTACCGGAATTCAAGTCGAATACGATAAAGTCGATGATTACTATGGATTCTCTATTGATGGCAATCGGTTATTCCTGCTGGAAGACATGACCGTCACCCACAATACGGCTTTCGTAGTTTCGGCTCTTCGTAACGCTGCGGTAGACCACGGTAAGCCTGTAGCGATATTTTCGCTGGAGATGTCGTCGGTACAGTTGGTAAACCGACTTATTTCGGCCGAAGCGGAGATTGATTCAGAAAAAATTCGGAAAGGGACGCTGGCTCCACACGAGTGGACTCAGTTGCATCATAAAATTCAACGGCTTACCGAAGCCCCCATCTTTATCGATGATACCCCTGCCCTATCCATTCTGGAACTCCGGGCCAAGTGTCGTCGATTGAAAGCCCAACATGACATTCAGATGGTGGTTATCGACTACCTCCAGCTTATGTCGGGCGATACATCGGGCCGGGCCGGTGGAAACCGTGAACAGGAAATTGCCTCGATCTCAAGGGCGCTGAAAAATCTGGCGAAAGAACTTAACGTTCCGGTCATTGCCCTTTCGCAGTTGAGCCGGGCTGTCGAAACACGGGGGGGCGATAAAAAACCCCAACTCTCCGACCTTCGTGAATCGGGATCTATTGAGCAGGATGCCGACATGGTCTGTTTCTTATACCGCCCTGAATACTACAACATTACGCAGGATGAAAACGGTAATTCGACTGCTGGTATTGGTGAAGTGATCATTGCTAAAAACCGGAGTGGCTCGCTCGATACCATTCAGCTTCGGTTTATCAATAAGTTTACGAAATTTTGTGATCTCGATTCGTATTTCGAACCTGTTCAGGCACAAGGCTTTGGCGCAAACGTTAATGGATTAAGCAGTTTCGATGCTCCTCCATCGGCAGGCAGTGTGTTCAAGAGCAAAGCGAACGACATGTCGAACTTTGGAAACGCCGATCCTAGTCAGGAAACACCATTCTGATAGTTCCCATTTCTATTCGCTATTTTTGCCAGGGTTCACCGACTTCAACTGAAGTCATTATTACTCCATTCACTCGTTGTCCAATTGGCTATGAAATTAACTGGTTTACTTAGTGCTTTACTTGTCTGCGTTGCGTTATTGACCGAAGCGCAGTCGTTACGAGGGCTGGACAAAAGCCCGATGGATATGGCTTATTATCCCGACGATTTTGCCCACGATCGTAAATTTGCCCCCGCTAAAGTGGGGGATAAAGTGTATGCCCGTGTTACCTACAGTCGGCCAGCCAAAAACGGTCGGGACGTATTCGGCAAACTCATTCCGTATGGTAAGGTATGGCGAGTGGGCGCAAACGAAGCCACTGAAATCAAGTTTTTTACCGATGCAACGATACAGGGAAAAACGGTTAAGGCAGGTGTGTATTCACTCTATGCCATTCCAACTGACACCGAATGGACGTTGATTTTAAATTCAGATCTGGATCAATGGGGTGCTTATAGCTACAAACCCGAACTGGATGTATTGCGAGTAACGGCTCCCGTTAAAAAGACAGATACAACTACCGAAAATTTTACGATTCAGTTTAAAAAGGCGAATGACACGCCTTCTCAGTCGATCATGATGTTTGCCTGGGATAATGCGCTCGTTGAAGTCCCTGTAACGTTTCAATAATTTTAGGTATACCTATCAACAAAAACGGCCTGCTCCTTTACCAGAGCAGGCCGTTTTTTATTTCATATAGTGCACTTAGAAGTTCGGTTTTAACAAATATTTGCTGTAGAAATCATCAATGACCTTGACCGCTTCTGTAGGTGTATCAACTACATTGATGAGTTTCATATCTTCTGGATTAATATTGTGCTCTTCACCAAGCATCACATTGTTGATCCAGTCGATTAGCCCTTGCCAATACGATCGACCAACCAACACAATGGGGAAACGGGCAATTTTACGGGTTTGAATCAACGTCATTGCTTCAAACAATTCGTCGAGGGTACCCATACCACCCGGCATGACCACAAACCCCTGTGCGTATTTGACAAACATCACTTTCCGAACAAAGAAGAAGTCGAAGTTGATGCTTTTGTCGGGATCTATGTAAATATTGCTATGCTGCTCGAAGGGTAGTTTGATGTTCAGTCCGACCGATTTACCTCCCTGTTCAAAAGCCCCTTTGTTCCCGGCTTCCATAATCCCTGGTCCTCCACCAGTAATGACCCCATATCCATGACGCACCAGCTTAGCCGCAATCTCTTCGGTCATTTTGTAATATTTGTTATCGGGTTTGGTGCGCGCTGAACCAAATATCGATACGCAGGGGCCAATTTTGGCTAATTTGTCAAAGCCTTCAACAAATTCAGCCATTACCTTAAAAATTACCCACGAGTCGGCTGTTTTTATTTCATTCCAGTCGTGATCCGTAAACGCTTCTTTTATACGTTGTTCATCGGGGGTAAGAAGTAACTCGTCGCGCTTAGGTAAATCTGTTGCAATGCGTTCGGTACTCTGTGCTTCAGAGCGGTGAACATTTTCTTTTGTTTCTTCCATTTACATCAATAAAAAAGGCAGTGGGCGCGAAACGTACTCACTAGTCAGACAATATATAACCTGCCCAACTTACTCAAAAACTGTATTCAAGCTAACCTGGTACTGATTTATTTAAGAGGGCGGATTGTATTAACGATTGTTCAGGCTAAATCGTTTCGTAAATAAAAAGCCTAAATCGCCATACGCTTGTCAGGAAATATGGTTCAGGTACATTCATAAGCTGTTGCCAGCCAAGTATTTAACCATTAGCCTGTCAATTTTACGATTCGTGCCCGTAGTGTTTACGATGAATCCTGAAGGGGCTTGTAAAAAAACCGAATATATAGCCCATTTTGACTAAAAAATTCCTAATTTTGCGCTCTGATTTTCACGAACCGACTAAAATTTAGTTTATACAATCATGGCAGTAACAGAATTAAAGCGCAAAGCTCGTCGGAACCGGGCCATTGCTAACAATAAAACCAACGCGATTAAGCAACTCCTTCGCAAGCCTACCATTAAGAACGTAGACGTAGAGGCCATCAAAGCTTCGTTTGCTGAGAAGAAAGAAGCCTAAGGTACAGGCTTACTTTATAGAACGATTTAGTTATTTGGCCTCGCTTTTACCAAGCGGGGCTTTTCGTTTCTGAAGGGCTCTTGCCCACTCCCGATCCCGTTTTTTGAGTTCCCGACGTACAAACCGTCGATAGTCGATCTGAACCCGGTAACGTACAGCCTGCCCAAACAGCAGTAATCCACCATTGATCAGTATTAGGCTGTATGTACCCCATAAAAACCACTGCCGAAAGGGTGCTCCTGCCTGATTCGCTTCGGCGGCTACGCTAAACACACACAGGCCAATACTGAAAAGGATTAGCCCCAATGAGACAACTATCAGTCCCTTGGTGCGGGTACTCATGCGTTTAACTAATCGTTGGCCGGGTGGTTTGGCAAGCTTGGTCATCGGGTTGGGTCTAATATTTGATTTAATAACACCTGACGAACCAATTTCGTTGACAAGTGCCTCTTCTTTGGCGAATATAAATAGTTTACCGATGTTTCGTTGCTTGTTTTTGTCAGGAAGGATAATCAATACTGGCCCCAGTCTCTCTAAACTCTTTAGGCTCCCGGATTCGTTTCCATCCTTCACTTAAAAACCCAATGCCATACCCAATCAACTGGGTAAAAGCAGCCACAACACTCAGTCCCCCAATTTTCAGGCTTTTTTCTTTTCGCGTGGCATCGATTAGAATCAATAGGGTTATCAATCCCAGAAAACCACTGGCTAATCCAAACAGAATGGGGCTGATTAATGCCCACAGGGGGATTGAAAAAACAAATAGTGTAAACAAAGCCGGGATGGCATGTACCAGCTTTAATTCACCGGGATAATACCGCGAAATATTGATCCTGGCTCGACCAAAGAAACGAAGCTGCCGAAAAAACTGGCCAAAATCGGTCCGCCGTTTGTGATAGATGAACGCGTCAGGAATCAGCCCTGTACGAAAACCATTTTCAATAATTCGAATGGCAAACTCAATGTCTTCTCCCATCCGCGTCAGTTTGTAGCCACCGATCGTTTCCCATACCTTACGAGAAAGCCCCATATTAAAGCTTCGTGGATGGTATGTTCCACCAAGATTTTTCTTACTGCCGCGTATGCCACCCGTGGTGAAGGGCGATGTCATAGAATAACTGATCGCTCGCTGAATGGGCGTAAAATCAGGGTGAGCTTTATCGGGGCCGCCGTATGCATCCAGTTTATCCCGCGCAATATATTCGTTGACAACGGCAAAATAATGGTCCGGTACGAGGGCGTCGGAATCAAAAATCACGAAATAGTCGCCCCTGGCCCGTTCAAAACCATAATTCCGGGTAAAGCCCTGACCCGAGTTAGGTTTGAAAAAATACCGTATATCCAGTCGATCCCGAAACGAGTTCACCACCGCGTCGGCTTTCTCCCGCGAACCATCTTCAATAACGAGCACTTCAAACTGGGTATAGGTTTGCTTCGTCAGGCTCTCCAAAAGCTCGCGTAATTCACCTGGACGATTAAAAACCGGTATGATGACGGAAAAGAGCATCAAAAAAACGGGAAATTGGATGAAAATGATGCGTGAAAACAGGCCACCGTAGGCTACTTTTCACGCATCATGTCTACTTGGTTATCGCTTCCAGCAGACTCTCTTCATTGGCCTGAATGATCTGATCCACCAGATCGTCGGTTAAGGCAACAGACAAAAACAGGCTTTCGAACTGCGATGGAGCCAGATAGACGCCACGGTCCAGCATAGCATGAAAATAGCGTCCAAACTGGGGTAAATCGCAGGACTTAGCCTCCGAAAAATTCGATACGGAACGCTCGGTCATGAATAAAGTAAACATGGACCCAATATGATTGATCGTATAGTTCAATCCCGCTTTCTGTAGCCCCTTACGAAATCCATTCACTAATTTATCCCCAATGGCTTCCAGGCGTGTATATACCTCAGGATGTTCATTCAGATAGTGCAGCATAGCCATCCCTGCCGACATGGCAATTGGATTGCCCGATAACGTTCCGGCCTGATATATAGGTCCGGCAGGCGACACCTGATTCATAATATCAGCGCGGCCACCATACGCCCCAACCGGCATGCCTCCACCAATGATTTTTCCCATTGTGGTCAGATCGGGGGTAATGCCAAATCGCTCCTGCGCCCCACCTTTTGCTAATCTGAACCCGGTCATTACCTCATCGAAAATCAGCAACGTGCCGTATTTGTCGCAAAGTGAGCGTATACCCTCCAGAAATCCAGGCTGCGGCAATACACATCCCATATTACCCACTACAGGCTCCAGAATGACTGCGGCTACCTGATTCTGATTATTTTCCAGCAAGCCTTCTACAGCCGCCAAATCATTGAATGGAGCCGTCAGTGTGTCAGCGGCCGTTGCTTTTGTAACCCCAGGACTGTCGGGTACTCCCATGGTCATGGCCCCACTACCAGCAGCAATCAGGAATGAATCGCCATGGCCATGATAGCAGCCCTCAAACTTGATAATTTTCTCCCGACCTGTAAACCCCCTGGCTACTCGTATTGCCGCCATCGTTGCTTCAGTACCCGAGTTAACCATACGAACCTTCTCAACCGAAGGGACCATTGAGGTAATCAATTCGGCCATTTCAACTTCTTTTCGCGTTGGAGCACCAAACGAAAATGAATCTTGAATCGCGTCTCGTACGGCCTTTTCGACGGGCTCAAAGGCATGCCCCAGAATCATTGGCCCCCACGAATTAATCAGTTCAATATACTGACGTCCATCTTCATCATAGAGGTACGGGCCCTTTGCCGATTTGATAAACAGTGGAGATCCACCAACTGCCCGGAAAGCACGTACGGGAGAATTCACGCCACCTGGGATAAGCGTTTTCGCTTTTTCGAATAATTGCTCGCTTGTTGTCATTTTTACAAATGATAGAATGATTGAGTGACAGAATGATTGAATAGTTATATCGAAAGTCAGAATAACTATTCAATCATTCTATCACTCAATCATTCACTAATTAATTTTGACCAGCTTCCCATCTTCAAATTTTACAATGGGAACGACCTGGTTTTCATTGGCTTGTGTATAATCGAATCCGGAAAGGAGATAGTCGTCGGTATCGGAACGCAACATACTTCGGTTTCGGGACAACAGGGTATTTCGGGCCAATTGTCGCCCAAAGAACAGCATCATATCATAGCCCTCACTGGCAAAAACCGATGGAATGGTGTTTCTTTTGGCCACATACTGTTCCTGAAACGTAACCACAGGCTCACGCGTCGGATCAATATAATCGGGATACAGCAGATAGACATCCCGTCGTGTAAATGTTGCGGCTGGAATCCGATAAAAATCGAAGGCGGAAGCTGTAGCCAGTAGTGGCCCGGTCACATGCCGACGGTTGAGTGCATCGAGCATTCGCCCCCCTTCTTCGTCGTTACTGCTGGCAAAAAACACATGCCCCATTGGAATGGCCTGGGTTGTCGATACCGGACGAGATGAACTAACGCTGGCGCTTGCGTTGCCCGTCAGTTGCATAGCATCGGCCATTGCCTGTACACTACCGCTTATTTTCCGAACATCAACAAGCTGATAATTCTGTTGCTTCAGCTCATTTACATAGGCCATGGCCAGGAGTGAATCTCTTCGTGACGACCCAAAATAAACAGCCGCCCGACGTCCAGTATTCAAATTTCGGGCGTGCTCCGCTAGTTTATGTGCCTGCTGATTCAGGGAAGGCTGCGCCAAAAACGATAGTGGCTGGTTAGTCACTAAATCATTGCTGGTTGCTATTGGATTCAGCAACACAATATTGCTCTGGTTGGCATAGGCCGATGCAATTCGATTCGGCTCGATGTATAGAGGGCCTATGATCAGATCGGTTTGGGCAAATGCAGGGCTATTGACCAGTTCGAGGGTTTTGTTGGCATCATTATCGACGTCATACGCAAACAAATTGACGGTAATCCCTTCTTCCTGAAGCTTGGACTTCGCCATTTTAATCCCATTATAGAGATCATAAATATATTGATTGGAACGTACTCGTTTTTCAGAATTGAAATCATCCAAACGAAATGGAAACATGATCGCAATGTTATAATAGCCTTTAGCCCGATTGGTACGGGTAGGTATGTTTGAACGACCAGCGGTCGATGTTCCGGCAGTTGATGGCGTTGTCGTTGGCTGTGTATTTGACCCACCTGGCACACCAAATCGGTTGGTCAGTCGATCCGATAGCTCCAGATCATCTTTATCACTGGCAGTACGCTGAATCAGGTCAATCAAGGATAGTCCGACCACCCGATCGTTCGGAAAAGCCCTGTTAAGCTTTTTCAGGCGGTTTAAGTCAGTAATCTTTGGAATGAACGACTGCTCCAGTTTTGTTACATCGGTACGTAAAGATGGGTCATTGATCTGCTGGATAGCCGTCAAGGCATCTTCAAATTCATTCGTCTCCATCGAAACAGCCGCTAACAGGTAATTCGCATCACTCATCTTTCGCCAGTTGGGAAAGAGGTCCATCAATTGTCGGAGTGCCAAACGCGATTGAGTGAAGTTTTTCTGCCGGTATGCTGCCAGAGCATAGTAATAACTGGCATACGGAGCCAATGCCCCCCGCTGCTGAATTAGCCCATTTAGTTCTGTTTTTGCCCGATCATAATCGCCAGCCAGCACTTTTTTAACGGCAGCACTGTACCGACGCTGCGCATCTGGCGAAACCTGAGCCAGTAAAGGTTGCTGGGTACTAAAGACCAACAAGCCAATCAATCCAAATTTAACCAAACACAATTTATGGGTCATGTCTTTTAGGTTAATGCACAAAAGCAACGCGATGGCGTTGCTTTTGTTATCAAAAGTCGTCAGTGTATAGTCATTAGTCAATACTTTTTTAACTAATGGCGCCCCTATTGCGACTTATTTTTTTGATTTTGCTTTACGCTGGGCCTCTTCGGCCTGTTTGCGGGCTTCCTCGGCGGCCGCCAATTGTTTTTGTAGCAAAGCCTGGAACCCTCCGGGTTTCTTACCCTGACCAGAAGCATTCTTCCGACGATTCTCGTCCAGCACCGCTTTAATCTTATCTTCATCGACAAACCGCCGGATAAGTTGTTGCTGGGTAATCGTGACAATGTTTGATACAAAATAGTAAAACGTCAACCCGGCCGGATAGGAGTTGAGGACGAACATGAACATGAGCGGAAAAATGTAGCTCAAGGCTTTCATATTCACAGGGCCAGGCTGCGTTGGCGTCGTCTGGTTGTTGTAATATGCGTAGGCAATCGATGAAGCCGTCATCAGCACCGTAAACAGGCTAAGGTGGCTGCCAATAAAGGGAAGGGTCGGAAATTTCAGGAATGCATCGTAAGTCGATAAATCGCCAGACCACAGAAACGCTTTTTGCCGTAGCTCAATCAGATTTGGGAAAAGCATGAAGAGCGCAAACAGAATGGGCATGGTGGCCAGCACAGGTACACAACCACTTAACGGGCTCACCCCTACTTCCTGATACAGTTTCATCTGCTCGGATTGCTGCTTGGCCATATCATCGCCTACCCGCTCTTTGATCTCATTGATTTCCGGAGCCAACACCCGCATTTTCGCCATACTTACATAGGACTTATAGGTTAGCGGTGTCAAAAGCAATTTCACAAACACAACCAGGGCAATAATCAGCAAGCCGTAGTTGGTTATAAACTTTTCGAGAAAGTTAAATACCGGCACAAAGAAGTATTTGTTGATCGGCTTCAGAATTGAATAGCCCAGGTATACGTTCCGATCAAACTCAGGTGCTATGCTACCCAGCAATTGAAACTTATTGGGGCCATAGTAGAATTTGTACTGCCCTTTTCCCGCTTTCACATCGGCTATGGGTAGCATAACATCGGCAATGGCCGTTTTCACTACACTGCTGTCCGCAGGATCAACCAACGTTTTGAAGCTGGCTTTGGTCATGGGTGCATTCTTGTCGATGAAACCCGACAGAAAGTATTTATGCTTGATGGTAAACCACTGAACAGGCTCCTCAAGCGTTGCTTCCTGATTACTTTCGCCTTCGGTCAGATTTTCGAAGTTTTCGTCGGCGGTCAGGTAGTTGATGGTCGCAGCCCGGCGGTTGTTTGCCAGGTCGTTTTCATACTGCCGCATTTTATCCTCCCAGAAAAACCGGATGTCGCCGTTTCCAACCGAATTACTCAGCCCATTCAATTTCAGGTCATAGTCGATCACATACCCTTCTGCCGGTATCGTGTAAACCTGTTCTACCGATTGACCAGGTGCCACTTCTGCCCGAAAAACGATTTGCTGGTTTTGCCCGTTTACCTGACCATTCGACGTCGTTGTCTGGTAATACAGCTGATGCAGGTTGACCTTGCCCTGTTGAGTGGGCAGTTCCAGAAGGGTTTTGCTGCTTTTCTCATCAATCAGCACAAGTGGCTTCTGATCGAAGGTTTTGTAGTTTTTCAGCACAACTTCTTTCACCCGACCACCCCAAGTGCTAAAAGTTACTTTGAGGTCTTTATTTTCAACCGTGATGTCACGCGCTTCGCCCGTTGCTGCAGTGGCAAAATCGCCAAATTGTGCTTTAGCTGCGGCCGAATCGAGGGGTTGTTCTGCTTTATTGATGGCTGCTTCCGCGCCAGAAGCCGATTTCGGTTTCGTGGTTTGTGTTTTTTGGGCCGGTTCCTTTTCGGGAGCGGGTTTCGGTACCAATAGTTGGTAGCCGACCAGCATCGCCAGAATCAGGACAATGCCAATGAGTTGATTACGATCCATTTAGTTAGTAGTCGATAGCCATTAGCGGAGGATCGTCAGCCTCAATTTCTAATCAGCAAACGATTGTTGCTTAACAACTATCGACTTTTTTCTTGCAAAATTACTTTAAACCGGGCGCTTAATCAACCACGTCGGCAGTTTCTACACGGGCGGCTGCAATATCGGATGAAGTTGGCGGAGCGGCCTTTTTCTGTTGGCTGTAAGCCAGTGCCGCCTTTACAAACCGGACAAAAAGCGGATGCGGATTCATCACAGTACTTTTCAGTTCAGGATGGAACTGCACGCCTACAAACCAGGGGTGTTTATTTTGCGACAACTCAACGATTTCAACCAGACCCGTTTCGGGGTTAATACCTGTAGGCAGCAGGCCTGCTTTCTCAAAAGCGTCCAGGTAATCATTGTTGAATTCGTACCGATGCCGATGCCGTTCACTGATCTGGGTTTTGCCATAGATCTGGTAGGCCAATGAATCGCGTTTCAGTTTGCAGGTATAGGCTCCTAGCCGCATCGTCCCCCCTTTATCCGTTATGCTTTTCTGAGCCTCCATCATACTGATTACCGGATTGGCCGTATCGGGTTCCATTTCGGTAGAATGAGCATCTTCTATGCCCATTACATGACGGGCATATTCAATGACGGCCATCTGCATACCCAGGCAAATCCCCAGGAATGGAATACCCTGTTCACGAACGTACCGTACAGCATTGATTTTGCCTTCAATTCCCCGTTCGCCAAAACCAGGCGCTACCAGTACCGCATCGAGTTGATTGAGCACATCGGCACAGTGATGTGCGTCTACCAGCGTTTCGGACTGTATCCATTCCAGTTGCACTTTGCATTCGTTAGCCGCGCCAGCATGAATAAACGATTCGGCAATGGACTTATAGGCATCGTGCAATTCAACATATTTACCGACCAGACCGATCCGAATGGTGTCGCCAGGATTTTTAAGCCGCGCCAGGAAGCTTTTCCAGGCATCCAGATCCGCATCTTTATCGTTGTAAAGGTCCATCATGTAGAGCGCCCGCTGATCTAGCCGTTCTTTCTGCATGAGGAGCGGTACATCGTAAATGGTCTCAGCGTCGATCGCTTCAATTACTGAACTAACCTGAACATTACAGAACAGGGCTATTTTCCGGCGAATATCCTGCGGCAGTGGGTGTTCCGTCCGGCAAACGATGATATCCGGCTGAACCCCGTTTTCAAGCAGCATCCGTACCGAGTGTTGCGTCGGTTTCGTTTTCAGTTCACCCGCCGATTGGAGGTAGGGTACCAGCGTTAGGTGAATTACCAGGGTATCATGTTCGCCTAGTTCAAACTTCAACTGCCGAACGGCTTCTACAAACGGGAGCGATTCAATGTCCCCAACGCAGCCGCCGATTTCGGTAATCACAATATCGTACTCGCCGGTTTCGCCCAGCAGCCGGATATTCCGTTTGATTTCGTCGGTAATGTGCGGTACAACCTGAACCGTTTTGCCAAGAAAATCACCCCGTCGTTCCCGCGTGATCACGTTGTTGTAAATACGTCCGGTGGTGATGTTGTTAGCCTGCGAGGTGGGCCGATTCAGGAAACGCTCGTAATGCCCTAGATCGAGGTCGGTTTCAGCGCCATCATCAGTTACATAGCATTCGCCATGTTCGTACGGATTGAGCGTACCGGGGTCAATATTGATATACGGATCGAATTTTTGGATTGTTACCGTAAGTCCCCGAGACTGAAGTAGTTTGGCCAGTGAAGAGGCAATGATGCCTTTGCCGAGTGAAGAAGTTACCCCGCCCGTAACAAAGATGTATTTTGCGGATTTGGGTCCCGTAGCCGCCATGTCTTTAACGTGTTTTGGTCGTTACGGGATGTAAAAGTACGGAAAAAAGGGAGGAAAGGGAAAAAGGCGAACGGAAAAGTTGGCAGATTTTCGGTAATCCATTCGCCCTCAACAATCTATTTTATAAATAATCTTTTTGTCACCTATATTCACAAAAAACACCAATGTTACGTCTTATACTCGCTAAACGGGGTCGTAATCATCGTGATTTGTTTCTCAAGATTGATGCCGTACCAGCTCACGTGTGTCAAATAGACAACTATAAATCCGTTAGCTAAAAACAGAAAAAAGCGTTGGGAAGCCCTCAGCGCTTTTTTCTGTTGATAATGGTAGTTTACTTACCCTGCGTGAGTTCACGCTCTTCGTAAGCCAGGCCGTATTGTTTCAGCACATCAGCCGGTACGCCATCCCACTGGTTAGGTACGTTACCCACATAACCAATGTCTTTAATACCCATCTGGCTGGTGTAAAAGCCGGAAGCAGTCATATTCCGCATCATCGAGAAGAACGAAGCGCCCTGCGATAATTCAGGCTTCACCTTCGAAGGGTAAGCGATCTGATCGACAAGTTCGATCTGCTGCGCTTTGGTACACTGCACAAAAGGTTTACCGTACCGTTTTACACACGTATTGTCGAGCCACTTGATTCCACCTCGCATCGGTGTCTGGTTTCGAGGCTGGTCTTTCATCATAAACTCGATGAAGGCTGGCACCCCTGCCTGCGATGCACTACCGGAATGCTCATCGGCCGGAATAATGATGTCGGACAACACCGTTACTGTCTGCAACTCGTGCGGTGTAAAAAACTTCTCAGCCATCAGCTTCGCATCGCGCTCGGCTTCAAACTTCTGACGTCCCCCCGGAATTTTTAAGGGTTTCGGATCTGGTGGGGCTGGTACAGCAGCTTCAACCGGGTTTACAGCCAGCCCAAAACTGGTAAGAGAAAGAGCTTTTAATGAATCTCTGCGTTTCATAGTTCGTATGGCTTGGTGTATCGCTGAGCTACACCTGGGTTTAGATGTTTTTTTGTTTAACCTGATCGATCAAGTATTCGCTGGTACGCATAGAACTGGCCAGGATAGTCCAGGTCACGTTTTTATCACCCTGCGATGGGAAAGCTGCTGCATCAACCACAAACAGGTTTTTCACATCGTGAGCCTGCTGGTATTTGTTGAGTGCGGAGGTTTTCGGATCATTCCCCATCCGGGCGGTTCCGACTTCGTGGATAATCAATCCGGGAGCGGCCAGACCATAGTTGTTTGACGCGTTTGGCTTTTCACCCAACGCAATCCCACCCATGGAGTGAATAATTTCCTCGAACGTATCCTGCATGTGTTTCGCCTGTTTGATCTCGTAATCAGACCATTTGTAGTTGAAACGAAGCACGGGAATACCATATTTATCGACCACGTTTGGATCAATTTCGCAATAGTTGCTTTCGAGGGGAACGGGTTCTCCCCGACCCGCCATACCAACATATGCTCCGTAGAACCGCCGATAATCGTCCTTGAGGGCTTTACCATAGCCGCCACCGGGTTTCATTTTACCATCGCGACCAGGAATCATGCCATTCAGTTCTTCGACACCCCAGCCGAATCCATAGGCAGGCATTCCCATACCTCCCCAGTATTCGATGTGGTATCCACGCGGGAAATCTAATTTCTTGTTATCGAGCCACCAAGGGGTGAATACGTGCATACCACCAACACCATCTTCATTGTAGCGCTTGCGATCCATCAGGGCTGGTACAAAGGCCGACCGTGATGCCCCCGTCGAATCATTGATGTATTTCCCAACGACGCCACTGCTATTGGCAAGGCCGGTTGAGAATCGGCTCGATTTGGAATTAAGAAGCAAACGGGCCGTTTCACCGGCACTGGCTGCCAGCACAACGGTTTTCGCCTTTACAGTAACCTCCTGAAGACTTAGGGTGTCTACGTAACTAACCCCTGTAGCCAATCCAGTAGCCGGGTCGGTTAGCACTTCGCGAACCATAGCCCCGTTTATGAGGGTCACATTTCCTGTTTTCAGAGCAGGCTTCACCAATACTGACGATGACGAGAAATCGGCATACGCCTGGCAGGCACGCCCACACTGGCTACAGTAGAAACACTGCCCGCGCTCATTGTTAATTGGTTTGGTCAGAATCGACAAACGGGAAGGAATTACCGGAATACCAATACTCCGGGCCCCTTTGCGAATCATCAATTCATGAAGTCGTGGCTTAGGTGGAGGCAGAAAAATACCGTCTGGTTCAGTTGGCATATTTTCAATGGACCCAAATACCCCGATGAGCCGATCAACCCGATCGTAAAAGGGTTTGATGTCGTCGTAGCCAATGGGCCAGTCTTCACCTACACCCGTCATGCTTTTACGACGAAAATCGTCAGCACCGAACCGGAGCGAAATACGGCCCCAGTGGTTGGTACGCCCCCCCAACATGCGGGAACGGAACCACTGGAAATTAGACCCTCTTACGTTAGTGTAAGGTTCACCTTCGATCTCCCAGCCCCCCCAGGCGGCATCGAAATCACCAAAAGCCCGGGTCGTACTGGCTCCACGGCGGGGCGATTCCCAGGGCCATTTCAGTTGCGTAATGTATTTCGGATCGGCGGGGTCAAAGTAGCCACCTGCTTCGAGTAATACGACTTTGGCTCCAGCTTTCGCCAGAGTATAAGCCGCCATACCCCCACCAGCTCCTGAGCCGACAATAGCAACATCATACTGGGTAGGCGCTTTTTTAATCAGAAATGAATCCATGCAAAATTTAATGTTTTATCAATTTTGTTGAGCAAATTGATAGTTTATAGTTCTAAAAGCAAAAATGCCAGAAAATTACCTGTTTGTCGTGCACAGGAATTGCCACTTTTTGGGCTAGTCAAACAAATACCAATCCACACCAAAGGCAAATCCACGGCGCATTTGCAGAAAATCGGGAGCCACGAAATAGCCTGCTCCCTGCAAAATGCCCTGATTCGCATGGGTGAGTTTGATGAACAGCCGAGTACGGTTTACGCGCAAATTCGCATATACATCGGCCAGCACATACCCTTCAACCTGTGTTCGGTTCTGCAGGTAAAATTGCTGCGCCACAGGCATATAGGCATCCGCATAATACGGCGACTTATAATGCAGGTCGATGCCCGTCTGAATATAGAGCACCTTGGCGTACAGTAGCTCGTATTGTAAACGCGTATTGATAAAAAACGGGGGCATCCGAATCACATCCGGCCCTTCTTTTACTGTGTAGTAAGCCTGTCCGGCTATCAGAAATTTTCCAAATTGGAGATGATATCCCAATCCGGGTTGTAAAATGTGTATTGCCGCTTTCTCCTGGGCAGGCACGGCCTTTTCGTTGAAATAGATATAGTCCTTAAGCAGATAGTAGTCTAAACTGGGCTGTATACGCAACTGTCTGTACCGAACATTGAATTTCCCATAGGCGTGGTTATAACTAGGCAGACTGAAGTTATTTTGCCACGAAAAAACAATGCTTTGAAATCGCTCCTGCAATAAGGTTGGGTTTGTGGTAATGGTCGAATAGCCAGCCGTCAGCCACTTGCTCTCAAACTGCCCCTGAATTCGGTAGGTGACATTTCCTTTAGTATTGGCCCCAAATTCGGCTTCTGCTGTCAGTCGCGATAAACTATCGGGGAAATAATACCCGGCCCACCCACCAACAAACGTTTCGGTCCGTGGGGTTTCGTATTGATTAAACAACGTGCGGGAGGTATTATAATAGGTAGACTGCCGATAATTCCGAATACGCAGATAAGCCCGGTAATTGAACGAAGCGCCTTTGTATTGAGCAACTCCTTTGATTCCAAATTGATTTTCCAGAAGCCGGAATCGACTCCGCTGGAAGATACGGGAGCTATCGCTTGTCAGAGACGGATAAAATGTGAGCGTATCCCTTCCGTCTGGCAGGATCGGCGACAGGATGTAGCGGTTCAGTCTGAGGGTATCGTCCTGATAGAAATTTTTCTGTGTCTGATAGTCGAAGCGATGATAGAGCTGAAAGCCCTTATCCAGTACATATTGATGGTAGGCATGCCAATCGTTTCGAATTTCCCAGCCATGCGGTCCCTGCGTCGATGAACTACCGCTTCGTAAACGGGAATCACCCGTGTAATTATAAATAATAGGTTCATTCGTAGCCGTTAAACCAGGCAACACCCCTCCCTGCTCATCGAGGCTATGATTCATGTTGTTGAAATGAGCCAGCAGCGTGTATTTGTCGTTTTTAGAGCGGTAATTCGTATGGAATAAAAAACCCCAGTTCTGGGCCAACAGCTTAAACGGGTCATTATTGCCACTGGTACCAAACTGCTTCTGCGAAGTAAATCGCTGAAGGTTAAAGCCTACGTTCCAACGCTGGGTAACGTTTTGGGCCATGTCGAACCGTAAAATATTCTGGTTGTTACCACCTAATGCCAGATACATGTCGGTAAACGGCGACTTTGTATCGAAATATTTAACCCCCAGCGTTTGAAACGCATACGGATTAAATACGTAATAGCCCGATTGAGTACCTAATTGTGGTGGCGTCTGAATAAAGACCGACCGAATCGGTGTACCCAGCGTTCCTAAGTCCTGATAGAGATTCTGGCTTCGCTGAACGTAGGTATACCGATGGCTTTCATCCATGGTAGTATCCAGCGTGTATAATTTCCGGCGGTTGTTCAGAATATCATCTTCCAGTACGAAACGCGTCGATTTGGGACCATAAATGACCTTGGTCGAGTCATCTATCCCCCCATTATTTACCCCCGTAGTGGACGAAGGCATAGCCTGTCGCCCACCAAATCCAGACGGAACACCCCCAGGAAACTGCTGCGCCCAGCCTCTACCTGATAGGGCGAGCAACACACATAAAATAACAACACTCCGATTCATTATCCCAAAAGTAAGGCAAAACGGCCGATGGGTGCAATTAATGGGATTTACTTAACGATTTTTAAGTCGCAGCCAGTCGCCTGTGCGTATGTAAAAAACTCAAAAACTCGGCTTCCTGATTGGCCAGAAATTGAACAGAAACCGGAAGGTAATAGAGTGGCCACGTCGTTCGTTCGCTTTCCGTTAGTAAGGCATCCAGTTTTACCCAATCTTTTTCGGTCGTTAAGATCGCAGACCCCGGTGGCAAGTCATTCACAATCAAGACCAAGTCCTCACGAGAGTAAGCGTAATGGTCAGCAAAGCGGTAATGCCTTTGAATACCATAGGTTTGCCCGACATACTGTTCTAAAGGATCGGCATTTGCCAGGCCCGACACCAGGGTAACCTTCTCCAAACCCGTAACTGATTCATGGGAGGCAAACGAAAGAGGCTCTCCATACTGAAGGCCAGCAAAAAAAATAGGGGTATCCGCTTCGGTATAGGATCGAATATGGGTTTCAATTCGTTGCCGTTCGGTTTCCCAAAGGTTCATTGGGCATTTGGTCACCACAACCCCATCAGCCCGACGAGCGCCCTTACGCCGTTCCCGAAGTCGACCAGCCGGAAAAGGATAGTCTTTATAAAATGGCCTGTTGTAATCCGTCAGCAGGATAGACAAATGTGGTCGAACGGCCCGATGTTGAAAGGCATCATCCAGTAGAATCTGAGTTGTTTCGGGATGCAGCGTCAGCAACGACCGGATAGCCTCAACTCTGCGTTCGCCCACACACACCCGAATCTGCTTTCCAAACTTTCGATAAATCTGCAAGGGCTCATCCCCGATGGTGGCTGCTGTATCATTCGGTGTGGCGATTCGAAAGCCGCTTGTTTTCCGTCCGTACCCCCGGCTTACCGTAGCAATTGATTCATTGTTCATATACACACCTGATCGATACCGTTTAATCAAAAATTCAACCATTGGTGTTTTACCAGTCCCTCCTACCGTTAAATTACCTATGCTGATGGAGTATACGGATGGACGCACAGACGGCAATAATTGGTTATCAAAGAGCCAATTACGAAAATCTATGATTAATCCATATAGTATAGTGAGCGGCAGGAATATACATTTAATAATAAACCGTTTCATTAATATTTTCGTCTGTTTACCCGATTGAGCAGTCAAAAGTAGTATTTTTAGGGCTGGGTTTCTCCCTCCTCGCCACACTCACAATGAGTTTAAAAGCTGACTTCCTACCCTATACGCTGCACTTTCGCTTCGAAGCAGGTACCTCGCGGGGTACGCTGACGAAGAAGACATCGTATGTTATTCGGCTTTTCGACGATGAGAATCCTGGTGTTTTGGGCTATGGAGAATGTGGGCCCTTGCCGGGTTTGAGCTACGACGACCGACCCGACTTTACAGAACGGTTGCAGCAGTACTGTCAGGACTTCAATGAGCTTGACCTCCAATTGTTTAGCTGGAACGTCCCCATTATTCTGAACCAGATCATAAGCCCTCAGTTTCCGAGCATTCTGTTTGGGTTCGAGACAGCTATGCTTGATTTTTTGTCGGGTGGGCAACGCAGGATCTATGATTCTGATTTTACAACTGGCCAACGAACGTTACCCATCAATGGGCTTATCTGGATGGGTAGTCCAGCATTTATGCGCCAGCAAATTGAGGAGAAACTAGAAGCAGGGTATACAACGATTAAACTTAAAATTGGGGCGCTCGATTTTAACCAGGAATGCGACTTACTGGCTATGATTCGGGAACGCTTTACGGCTGAGCAAATTACTCTACGGGTCGATGCGAACGGTGCTTTTCATCCCGATGAAGCCATGCACAAGCTGGAGCGACTAGCTTCTTACCAACTGCATTCGATCGAACAACCCATTCGTGCCGGACAACCTGATGTTTTAGCCGACCTTTGCCGCACCACACCTATTCCGATTGCCCTGGATGAAGAATTGATCGGACATATGGAGTACGTGGACAAGTTCAGGCTTTTAAAAAAAATTCAACCGCAGTATATTGTGCTGAAACCAACTTTATTAGGGGGATTACGGCACTGCGATGAATGGATCGAACTGGCCGGACGGCTGAATATGGGCTGGTGGATTACCTCGGCTCTGGAATCAAACCTTGGTCTGAACGCCATTGCTCAGTATACAGCCCAGTTCAGGCACTTACTGCCTCAGGGGTTGGGCACCGGACAACTGTACCACAACAATGTTGATAGTCCGTTATTTGTCGACCGTGGCTATCTGCATTATGACCCGGCCCGTGCCTGGAATCTTACCCCGCTTTCGATTGATTCGTCAGGGCACGTCCTGACTTAAACTATTTTGCATTGAATCTGCCTGCCGATCATATCCGCTTGCTTTTTGGCCTGAAACTGCGCCAACTAAGACTCGACAAAGGACTGTCGGTCAGCGAACTAGCCCATCTTTCCGGTTTATCTATTTCGTACGTTACTGAAATCGAGAAGGGTCGAAAGTATCCCAAAGCCGATAAAATTTCGGCCCTGGCCGAAGCCATGCACATCGACTACGATTCGCTGGTTTCGCTCAAACTCAGTAAAAAGCTCGAGCCCATTTCAGAGTTGTTGCGCTCAAAGTTCCTGACCGAAATTCCGCTTGAACTCTTTGGTATAGACCCGTCTGATTTGCTTGAACTACTGGCTGAGGCTCCTGCTAAAGTAAGTGCGATGATTCGTACGTTTATGGATATTGCCCTGAGCTATAACATGAGCGTTGAACGCCTGTATTTGACGATGCTCCGGTCGTATCAGGAAATGCACGACAATTACTTTCCCGAGATTGAAGCCGATGCCGACCGATTCCTCACGGAATTTGCCTCGTTGCCGCATCAAGCTGTCGATGAAGCTCTGCTTACGAACTTGCTGAAAACCCGATATGAGATTCGTATAGAGCAGTTTGATCCGCTTACTCAACCCGAACTAGTCTCGCTTCGCTCTGTTTTTCGCCCCGAGCAATCCACCTTGTACCTCAACGCTGGTTTATCCGTCGAACAGCGACTTTTTATCCTGAGCCGGGAAGTTGGTTTTCAGTATTTGTCTCTGAAAAATCGCCCTTACACCTACTCCTGGGTCGAGGCAGAGTCCTTTGAGCAAATCTTAAACAATTATAAAGCATCTTATTTTGCCGGAGCGATCTTAATCCGACGGGATGAGCTGGTATCCAGGCTGGGAGCCTTGTTTGCGCAGGACACCTGGAGCAATGATGATTTCCTGCAGCTAATTACCCACTTTGGTTCTACTCCTGAGCGTTTTTTTTATCGGCTCAGTAACGTGTTACCCAGCTACTTTGGCATCGATCAACTCTTCTTTTATCGGTTCAACCATACTCCCGGTCAGGCAACGTTTCAACTGACCAAAGAAATGCACCTTTCGCGTCAGCAGGGGCCACGTAGTATAATGGACGAACACTTCTGCCGCCGTTGGATTGCCTGGACGATTCTTCAGGAACTTCAGTTTTTGCAGCAGCATAAAACCTTCGATGGTGCCCTTTGCCGTGCCCAATTATCTGACTATGCAGATTCGGGACTTCAGTACCTCATTATTTCAGTCGCGCATCCGGTTCAGCCTCAATTCCAGCAGAATATGAGCGTATCTATGTGCTTTGCGGTAAATGATACGCTGAAGAGCAAAATGAAATTTCTGGCCTCTCCCAACGACATCAAAACGCTGGAGAATATTCCGTTTCGTGTGGTGAATCAAACCTGTGAGCGCTGCGGTATTTTCGACTGTCGGGAACGGGTTTCTGCTCCGACCGTACTTCAGAAAAAACGGCTGTTTGAAGCCACCAAAAAAGCCATGGAAAAGCTGAAATGATGTAATATGATGTAGGATATAGGATGTATAATGTAAGTCAATATCCTACATCCTATATCATACATCATTTCGTTCCTCCACCCAGCGCACGATATAGATCCACTAAGGCCAGAAACTGAGCCCGTTTGGTCATAACCAGCGCTAATTGCGCTTCAAAGACATTTCGCTGGGCAGTGATTACTTCCAGATAGGTAGCATACCCGTTCGCGAACAATTCGTTTGACGTTGCCGTCGCCTGGCGCAGCACGGCTACTTCCTGACGCTGGAGACTGGCCACGTTCCGATAATTCTCCAGTCCTTTCAGGGCAGTCACCACTTCCGCGACACCGTTGATTATTGTCCGTTGGTAAGCCAGAGAAGCCTCCCGGCTCTGGGCGGTCATCAAGGTTAGATTTCCCTGCAATTGCCGACGATTGAGAACAGGCACCGCCAACCCACCAAAGATACCCAGAGCCAGCGATTGCGGATTCAGGAGAACACCAGGCCGGAAGGCATTGAAGCCCAGATAGGGGGTCAGATTGAGCGAGGGTAAAAACTCAGCCTGTGCCACGGCCACATCGACCTGAGCCGCTTCGAGTTCACGCTCCGCCTGTCGAATATCCGGCCGTCGCCGGATCAGTTGGGCAGGTATACCCGCAGAAATGGCTGTGGGCACCGATTGCTTTTCAATCGATGCGCCACGGGTTATTGGCTGAGGATACCGACCCAGCAACCTGTTCAATTGATTTTCGGTTTCGACAATATCCTGCCTCACACGCCCCTCCAGTGCCTGCGTATTGAGCCACTGCGCTTTAAACTGCTGTACAGCCAACTCCGTAACCCGCCCGGCGGCTTTCTGAACTTCGACCAATTCAACGGCCTTTTGCTGCAACTCAACGTTATCTCCAATTATTTCCAGTTCAGCATCTAAAGCCAAGAGCGTATAATACAACCTGGCGACATCGGCAATCAAGCTGGTAACGATCAGATTACGACCCTCCTCCGACGCCAATATACGCGTGTAAGCCGCCCGTCGCCGGTTACGAAGCTTCCCCCAAAGATCAACCTCCCAGGAACTGCGAAGCCCCAGAAAATAATCGGGTGTTGGGTTCGGAATCAAGCTTGAACCGCTCACATTGCCCGACAAATTGGTGTCGTAATTTCCCACCCCGTTCAGTGTATAACGCCCGTACCGATCGACCGATGCCGTTGCGACGGCATCAATGCGTGGCATCAAAGCCCCCTGGCTTATCCGATAGGTAGCCTGAGCCGCTTCAATACGCTGACGGGCGATTTTCAGATCGAGGTTTCGGGACAGAGCCGTATCGATCAATGCAACCAGATTGGGGTCGGTAAACAGTTGCTGAGGAGGGCGTTCGCCCATGTTCGACGAATCAGCTACAGCCGCATTAGGGTGTTCAGTATAGGCTTGGGGCACCGCTACACGAGGTATCGGTGCTGGATTATGCACTATTTTACAACTACTCAGGTAACCGATCAGAATAAAGTTTATGAGATAACAGGTGGTTTTATGACTCTTGAAGAAGGGCACCATTCGAATTTGTTTTAGTGGATTTGATGGCAGGTTTGGACGTATTGTTGGGCGATTTTGACTTTCCAATCTTCTGGGCCACTGTGGCAAACAATACATACAGGCCTGGTACCAGTACGAGCCCAAATACCGTTCCGATAGCCATTCCTCCGGCGGCTGCTGTACCGATGGAGCGATTGCCCAGCGCTCCGGCACCCGATGCAATACAGAGTGGAATCAGCCCGGCAATGAATGCAAGTGACGTCATCAGAATTGGTCGTAGCCGGGTAACCGCCCCTTCAATGGCAGCCTTTAGAATCGGAAGTCCTTCCTGTTGGCGTTGATTGGCAAATTCGACAATCAGTATAGCATTTTTCCCTAACAGACCAATCAACATGACCAGCGACACCTGTGCATAAATATTATTCTGCAATCCAGCCAGTTGCAGACATAAGAATGATCCAAAGATGCCGGCTGGAAGCGACAGTAAAACCGACAATGGCAGAAACAGACTCTCGTACTGCGCTACCAGTAACAGATACACAAAGACCAGACAGATCAGGAAAATAAAAATGGCCTGATCGCCCGACAGTACCTCTTCCCGCGACATACCCGACCAGGCGAAGGAATAACCACGCGGCAACTCCTTATCGGCAACTTCCTGCACCGCCCGTAGAGCATCACCACTGCTATAGCCTGGTGCTGCGTCGCCATTGAGCAGAGCCGAGGTATACATATTGTAACGGGTAATCTGCTCCGGTCCATACACCCGCTCCAGCCGAACGAAATTGGAGTAGGGCACCATGTCGCCTACATTGTTCTTGACCCGTAGGTTCAGAACATCCTCGGGTTTGGCACGGTATTCGGGCGAGGCCTGTACCATCACTTTGTACATTTGCCCAAAGCGAATAAAATTAGACGCATAGTAGCTTCCAAGCAGGGTCTGGAGGGTGCTCATGGCCTTATCAATCGACACCCCTTTCTGGGCCGCTTTGTCCTGATCGACCTGTAACAGATATTGCGGGAAGCTCGGATCAAAGCTCGTGAAGGCATTTCCGATTTCGGGTCGTTTTTTCAGAGCTTGCACAAACGCATCGGCCACCTTCTTGGTCTTTTGCAGGTCACCCGTTCCCGTACGGTCGAGCATCCGTAGTTCGAAACCGCTCGAATTTCCGAATCCGGGCACCGTTGGCGGTGGAAAAAACTGGATACTGGCATCCTGCACCCGCTTCGTTTTCTCCTCCAACTCAGCAATCACTTCATCCAGCGATTGCTGGCGACTGCCCCAGTCTTTGAGGTTGATCATGCCCATACCGTACGAAGCCCCTACCCCGTCGGTCATCAGACTATACCCGGCCAATGTCGATACGTTGTCAACGGCTTCCAGTTTTGATGCTACCTCCTGGATTTTATCAAGTACCGCTTCGGTACGCTTCAGGGTAGCCCCAACGGGGGTGGTTACGTTAATGTAAATCATGCCCTGATCTTCGGTCGGGATAAACCCGGCTGGCAAAATCGAGTTGACACCCCAGGTCCCAGCGGCAAACAGGGCCAGCATTCCCAGCGTTATAACCCCTCGGCTGGCTACCCGTTTCAGTACGCGCTGATAGCGCCCGGTAAGCGCGTCAAAACCCCGGTTGAACCAGGCAAAAAAGCGTCCCAAAACCCCTACTGAGGTGTGCCCGTGCGATGGCCGCAGCAGCAACGCACACAAAGCGGGGGTAAGTGTAACCGCATTGACGCCAGAAATCACAATGGCGATAGCCAGTGTCAACGAAAACTGACGGTAGAAAATACCGACGGGCCCCGACATAAACGCAACCGGAATGAACACCGCCGACATTACCAGAGTGATAGCCACCAATGCTCCACTGATCTCCCTCATGGCCGCGAATGTGGCTTCACGCGGTTCTAGATGCTCGTCACTCATTTTGGCGTGAACAGCCTCGACGACGACAATGGCATTATCAACGACGATTCCGATGGCCAATACCAGCGCAAACAGGGTCAGCAGATTAATCGAAAACCCGATGCTACTCATGAACGCAAACGACCCAACCAACGCCACAGGCACCGCCAACGCGCAGATCAGGGTTGACCGCCAGTCCTGCAAAAACAGGAATACAACCAGAAACACCAGTACGAATGCCTCTATCAGGGTTCTGATAACTTCGTGAATCGATGCATCCAGAAACCGTGATACATCATAAGCAAAGTTGTAGGTCATACCCGACGAAAAACTGGTTTCTTTCAGTTCAGCCATGCGCGCTTTGATGGTATTAATCACCTCCCGTGCATTCGATCCTGGACGCTGCTTGATCATGATCGAGGCCGAGGGCCGCCCATCTGTTTTCGATAGCATATCGTAGTCCAGAGAACCAAATTCGATGTCGGCCACGTCTTTTAGTCGCAGAATCTGTCCATCGTGTTCCGCCCGTAAAACAAGGTTTTCGTATTGTTTGGGATCAAAAAATTTGCCGCTATAGCGCAACACATATTGCAGCATCTGCGGGGCACGGTCAGCACTTTCGCCCGCTTTACCGGGAGCAGCTTCTACATTTTGCTGCCGAATTGCCGTGATCACCTCATCGGGCGAGATGCTGTAGGCCGTCATCCGGTCGGGTCGGAGCCATACCCGCATGGAGTACTCCCGCGAACCCATAATATCGACAAAGCCAACCCCATCGATCCGCTTTAGTTCGGCCAGTACATTGATGTCGGCAAAGTTATAGATGAACTTTTCATCAACGGTTGGGTCTTCGCTGAAGATGTTCAGGTACAGCAGCATACTGTTCACCTCTTTTTCTGTCGATACCCCGGCTTTAATAACCTCTTCGGGCAGTTCATCCATCACGGTCGTGACGCGGTTCTGGACTCCCATAGCTGCCAGGTCAGGATCGGTACCTACATTGAAAAAGACCTGAATAATGGTAGTTCCATCATTACCCGATACGGAATTCATGTACACCATGCCGGGTACCCCATTGATGGCCCGTTCGAGGGGCATAGCCACGGCTTTGGTCGCTACTTCGGCATTGGCTCCAGTATATTTGGCCGTTACGGTAACCGATGGGGGTACTATATCTGGAAACTGCGTAACGGGCAATTGTCGTAAGGCTAATATCCCCAGCAGCGTAATCAACACCGAAATAACGGCCGACAGCAGCGGGCGTTTTATAAACAAATCAAACATGAGGGTGTCTATTTCATTGTTGAGCAAGTGTAGCAGGAGCGGATGTGCTATCGGCTTCTACAGCCTCCGGGATAATCTGATCACCATCGCGAATGTTCTGAATCCCCTCATATACAACCCGTTCGCCCGGTGCCAGTCCAGACCGAACAATGTAGTTCAGCCCAACCCGCGCCTGGGGGACAAAACTTCGGGATTTTACTTTGTTGGTTTTATCCACCACGTACACGAAGTTCTTATCCTGCACCTCGAATACGGCCTTTTGCGGCACTAACAACGCATCACCCACAATATTAGGAAGCCGAATTTTACCGGATGATCCATGTTTCAGCAGCTTTTGCGGATTCGGGAAACGGGCCCGGAAGGCAATGGTTCCTGATTCTTCTTCAAAAACACTTTCCATGGTTTCAATTCGCCCCTTATGTGGGTATGGGGTTTCGTCGGCCAGCATCATTTCTACTTCCTGTCCATTTTTCCCAGTCAGTTCTCGATGCTTTTTCAGGAAACCCAGGTATTCTTTTTCTGATACGTCGAAATAGGCGAACACCTCCCGAATGTCGGAAACCGTGGTTAGCAGAGCCCCTTCCTCGATTAGACTCCCTATTTTGAATGGAATCCGGTTGATTACCCCGTCGAATGGCGCCCGAATGCTGGCATGAGCCAACCGTAAAGAAGCTGTTGATAGAGCCGACTGAGCCTCTTCAATCTGCGCCTTTGCCACATCGAGTTTCGCTTTAGCCAGGTCTAATTCGGAAGGCGAAACAATTTTTTTCTCAACCAGCAATTTAACCCGGGTAACTTCTACTTCGGCCGTTTTAGCACTGGCCTCCGCACTTTTGAGTGAGGCCGCAGCTTTATCCAGTCCAACTTTGTATTCGGCCGCATTTAAACTAAACAGCAACTGGCCCTGATGAACGGACTGGCCTTCATCGACATAGATTTTTTCAAGAAAGCCGGATACACGGGCGCGTATTTCGACGTTTCGAACGGCCTCAAGGGTCGTCACGTAGTCACGCTGGAGTGTGGTAGACTGCCGGGCCAATTGAACCACAGGCAGCGTTAATTTTTCGGTTTGCTCAGTCTGTGCATCCTGACCCGAACAGCCAGCCAGGCATAGGCTTATCAACAAAGTGAGCGATTGAATTGTATTTTTCATGGCTTCATAGAGGTATATAGGAGCAATAGCCAATGACTTACGCCAAAAGCCTGCACAACAGAATTTCTGAAAATTGAGGTACGCAATGGACACAACCCTTCGAACTGACGAAGAGCCAGTTCGATGAACCCGTACATAACCAACTGCGGGGTCTAGGCTACACCCTGTGGAGGTGGGGCAGGAATTTCCAGCACACAGGAGGAAACAAACTCAGGCTGAAACGGTATATTGCCCGTCAACAGGCGCTGAACGGGTAATCGCTTAGGGGCAAAAACAAAGAATGGGGTAAAATCGTAGTCTTGTTCGGGTTCGGTCAACTCGGTATTGACCGGGCCACCGTGCTCAGGAATGGCATCCTGCAACCCCAGACATTCTTCCAGTATGAACTCACCAATACTCTCAATTTGGTTCACCGAACCATCGGTGTGGCCGACGGTGGTTTGGCCGGACCGTACGATCGTACCCTGAACGTCGATGCTTAGATTGAGCATCGCCAAGGCGATCAGAAGGCAGAGCAGCCGATATACCAAAAAGTTATAGTATTGTTTCTTCATATCGTTTACGAACCAAATGTAATCCGGCAAAATCAGAAACTCAACTGATTTTTTATCAGATAGTTAGAAAACTTGGATAAAGATAACTCATTCCAAGATAGATTAAATTTAGATTAAAAAACTTACGTTTACTTATGATTTTTTTACGCATGTCAACCCATCATCCTTACCTGATTCCGATTCAAACCTGGTATGAGGGCGCCTTCCCCCTTGATGAGCGACGCGATTTTTCGGATTTGGTTCGCCTGCTCTCCTGCCCGGATATGCACCTGTGCGCCCTGCTTAACGACGACAGCCTGGTTGGGTTTATTCTTTACTGGCAATGGGATGAGGTCATTTTCGTAGAACACTTTGCCATTGCTCCCAATGAGCGCGGTAAACAATTTGGCCAACAGGCACTGACTAAGTTGCTCGAATTACCCTTTCAGTATTGTCTGTTGGAAGTAGAACGTCCTGTCGATGAAACAGGCTATCGGCGTATCCGATTTTATGAACGGCAGGGGTTTACCCTGAATCCATTCGATTATATCCAGCCCCCTTATCAACCTGACAAAGCACCTGTACCCATGCGATTCATGTCTATCCCAGCCTTGCCAGATTCGACAACCTATGAGCAGTTCAGCGTATTGATTAAAAAGCAGGTGTATGAGCGATTTTACAAAACCATTTGACGTCTGTAAAACGATGTCAGCTCCACAAGACTGAACGATCGATCTGGTCAATTGTCGCCCTACCTGTCAGAATCATTGCCAATTCCAATTCCTCCCTCAGAATAGCCATCACTTTGGCAACCCCATCGGCCCCACCACAGGCCAGCCCGTAGCAAACTGGTTTACCTACCAGCACAGCACTGGCACCCAAGGCCATAGCTTTAAGTACATCTGTGCCCCTACGGATACCGCCGTCAAGCAAAACAGGCACTCGTTTGGCAACACGCCTGGCAATTGATGGAAGCACGTCGATGGTAGCAGGCACTGTATCCAGATTCCGACCACCATGATTGGAGACCACAATACCCGAAACCCCTGCCTGAATTGCCCGTTCGGCATCTTCAGCATTTAAGATGCCTTTCACCAGTACCGGAATGTTCACCAAAGAGGTTAACCAGGTTATGTCGGTCCAGGTCAGAGGCTTTTTCTGGGGGCCAGGGGCAAGCATATAGGGTGCCTGTATCCCGCTTGGCAAACCGAAATTAATCCGTTGCTCTCGATTACGCACCCCGCCAACAGGTGTATCGACCGTCACACAGAGCGCCCGACAGCCTAAGGCTTCGGCTTTTTGCACCAGGTCTTTCGTAAATTCCCGGTCGTCACGAACATACAACTGAAACCATAAAGGTTTTGTAGCGTTCTCGGCAATCGTTTCGAGGGGTGTGGTAGTAAACGAACTGACAACATAAGTGGCAGATGCAATTCCAGCCCCGCGTACCGTAGCCAATTCTCCGTCAGGATGCATGATCCGATGGTAAGCCGTAGGCGCTATCAGAATAGGATAAGCTAATTCATCGCCAAACAGCGAGACGCGCGTATCGGGTTGGGTCATGTCGGCCAGTACTGTCGGATTAAGCTTAATCGCATCAAACGCCAGCCGATTCCAGCGAAGCGTTAGCTCATCAGCCGCTCCACTCGCTACGTATTCATACGCCAGTCGGGTCATTTTAGCCTCTGCTTTTTTCTCGAAGTCAAAGAGGTTGACCAGATCCGATAAATCCACGATTTCGCTAATTGGAAAATCGACGGATGGGTTTGTAGTTTGATTTTGATTTATAGAAGCAGGAGCTTGGTCACTGGCCTGGACGTTCATCGGTTAACGATCGGTTATCGCTGTAGGCGAATTTTAGGATTTGAATCTCATTTTTATCTAAAGCCAGAAACCACCACATTCTAAGATAGACCCACGAAAACAGGTCGCACAGGGCACAAAAAAACCGGCCAACTACCTTTCGGAAGTTGGCCGGCAGGAAACCCGCGAATAGATTACGCGTTTTGCTTCATCCGAATGATGTTCAGGGCAGCACCTGCCTTGAACCACTCGATTTGACCTTCGTTGTACGTATGATTGACTTGGAATTCGTCGGTTGTACCATCCGCATGATGCAACACGATTTCGAGCGGACGACCTGGTGCAAACTCGGTCAGCCCTTCGATGTCGATTACATCATCTTCCTGAATTTTATCGTAATCGGCCGGGTTTGCAAAAGTCAGTGCCAGCATCCCCTGTTTCTTCAGGTTTGTTTCGTGAATCCGGGCAAATGAACGAACCAGAATAGCCCGAACACCCAGGAAGCGAGGCTCCATAGCTGCATGTTCACGCGATGACCCTTCACCATAGTTTTCATCCCCAACGACGATTGAGCCAATGCCCGCAGCTTTGTAAGCGCGTTGAACAGCAGGCACTTCGCCATACTCACCCGTCAACTGGTTCTTCACTGAGTTTGTCTTCTCATTGAAGTAGTTTACGGCGCCGATCAGCATGTTGTTCGAAATATTGTCGAGGTGACCACGGTACTTCAACCATGGACCAGCCATCGAAATGTGGTCGGTGGTACACTTGCCTTTCGCTTTGATCAGCAGTTTCAGCCCTTTAATGTCGGTACCTTCCCAGGCTGGGAATGGAGCCAGCAATTGCAGACGGTCGGACGTTGGGCTAACAATAACCTGTACGCTAGAGCCATCTTCGGCTGGAGCCTGATAACCTGCATCATCTACAGCATAGCCTTTTACGGGCTGCTCGATACCGGCAGGCTCGTCCAGTTTTACCTGTTCGCCCGCTTCGTTGGTCAGCGTATCGGTCATCGGATTGAACGTCAGGTCACCCGCAATGGCAAATGCCGTCACGATTTCGGGCGATGCCACAAAGGCGTGTGTACCGGCGTTTCCATCGTTCCGCTTCGCGAAGTTCCGGTTAAAGGAGGTGATGATTGAGTTTTTCCGGGTAGGATCGTCCATATGGCGCGCCCACTGGCCGATACAAGGCCCACAGGCATTCGCCATCACTACCCCACCAATTTCTTCAAAGGTGTTCAGCAGCCCATCGCGTTCGGCCGTAAAGCGTACCAGTTCAGAACCAGGAGTTACGGTAAACTCCGCTTTGGTTTTGAGGTTCTTTGCCGTTGCCTGAGCAGCTACCGACGCCGAACGGGTCATGTCTTCGTAGCTGGAGTTGGTGCATGAACCAATCAGACCCACTTCCAGTTTGGCTGGCCAGTTGTTTTCTTTTACCGCTTTGGCAAAATTCGACAGCGGCCAGGCCAGGTCGGGCGTAAACGGGCCATTGATATGCGGTTCCAGCTCCGACAGGTTGATTTCGATCAGTTGATCGTAGTACGATGCGGGATCAGCATACACTTCATCATCCGAACGCAGGTGTTGTTTCACACCATCAGCGGCTTCAGCGATTTCAGCCCGACTGGTGGCTTTCAGATAGTTGGCCATCTTCTCGTCATAGGCAAAGATCGACGTGGTTGCGCCAATTTCAGCACCCATGTTACAGATGGTTCCTTTACCCGTAGCCGACAGGCTCTCAGCGCCTTCGCCGAAATATTCAACAATGCAACCTGTACCACCCTTTACGGTCAGGATACCGGCAACCCGAAGAATAACGTCTTTTGCCGATGCCCAGCCACTCAGTTTACCAGTTAGTTTTACCCCGATCAGTTTAGGCATTTTCAACTCCCAGGCCAGTCCCGCCATTACGTCGCAGGCATCAGCACCACCCACACCGATAGCGATCATACCCAGACCACCCGCATTGGGCGTGTGCGAATCGGTACCGATCATCATACCACCGGGGAACGCGTAGTTCTCAATCACCACCTGGTGAATGATCCCCGCACCGGGTTTCCAGAAACCAATGCCGTACTTATTCGAGATCGACGACAGGAAGTCGTATACTTCTTTGTTTTTGCTTTTGGCAATATCAAGGTCCTTTTCAGCTCCTACTTCAGCCTGAATCAGGTGATCGCAGTGAACCGTTGAAGGAACTGCTACCTTCGGCCGACCTGCCTGCATAAACTGCAACAAGGCCATCTGAGCCGTTGCGTCCTGCATGGCTACGCGGTCGGGCGCAAAATCCACGTAGGCTTTTCCCCGCTCATACGCCTGGGTGGGCGTACCGGCAAAGAGGTGACTGTATAAAATCTTTTCCGACAGAGTCAGCGGTTTGCCCACTGCCTGCCGGGCTGCTTCGACGCGTTCACCAAGGTTGGCATATACACGCTGAATCATGTCTAAATCAAAAGCCATAGCAAATGAGGATAACAGGTTACTGATAAAAGCTGTTCTACAAAGACAACCAACGAATTCACAAAATGGATTCCGGTTAGCGTGCCAAAATTAGAAGATTCTGGCACGTTTTGGAAATATTACTTTGGATTACCGCCTACAAGATGGCAAGAGGGCTCTAAAATGGTATCAATTCTGGCCTTTCGCTCGTTATTTGATCCGGTCCTCACCAATAAATAACCTCTCTCATCTATATTGGCGACCTATTTCGTTTTTATTTTCTATTGAATGCGGTTCACTTTAATTCCCCTCGCAACCCTTTTGTTGGGAATGAGCTTTTCTTTCGTTGCCTGTGAAGAAGCCAACCCAACCTTGCCCACCACGTTTACAGCGGTTTTGAACGGAGCCAATGAGAAGCCCAGTCCAACAACCTCCAGGGCTACAGGCACTTTCAAAGCCATCCTGGATGAAACCACGCGGGTTCTGAGTTATACCATTGCCTATGAAGGTATGAATCCAACCATGGGGCATCTTCACCGGATCGACACAACCCGAACCGATGGAACGGGTCCGGTCGAGATTCCATTTCCGAGTCTCACTTCCCCCATTGAAGCCAGCACGACGGCCCTGACACCATTGCAGATTTACCGCTTAAAACACGGACAGTTCTATGTGAATCTTCACACAAACCAGTACCCTGCCGGTGAAATCCGTGGAGAGGTTCGAACCAAATAAGTAGATATACCCCGGCATCCGTACGGAAAACCACTGGCTCTATTTACCCAGAATTTGCTATGACGAATAGAGAATACCCCTATATTGCGGATTAAAAGCACATTAACTCACCAATCGTAGATCAGATAGCGGAATTCTTTTGCGCTGCTGACGATAAGCTACTAACTCCTATGAAATTTGCAAACATCACGCTCGTATTTGCCGCCGTTCTTGCCTTTGGCTTAATTGCCTGCGGTAACGATGAGAATCCAACGATTTCATCGACCAAAACAACGTTAACCGCAAGCCTGAATGGGGCAAGTGAAAAGCCTAGCTCGACCAGTTCGGCGGCTACTGGTACATTTACCGGCGTTGTCGATGAAACTACGCGGGTACTAAGCTACACGGTGACCTACACCGGCCCATTCACTTCGTCGTTAACGGCCGGTCAC
Organism: Spirosoma panaciterrae DSM 21099; assembly: GCF_000374025.1. Lineage (GTDB taxonomy): Bacteria > Bacteroidota > Bacteroidia > Cytophagales > Spirosomataceae > Spirosoma > Spirosoma panaciterrae. The sequence continues at coordinate 53,209 of NZ_KB893189.1, forward strand.
CTGCATCGCGTTACAAACACTACAGCCTTGACCGGAGGGGTTGAAATCCCGTTCACCAGTCTGGTGTCACCCATTACAGGCACCTTCCAACTGGCCAACCAAAACCGGGTCGATAGCTTAAAAAATGGCTTTTATTACGCGAACCTGCATACGGCTCAATATCCGGGCGGTGAGATTCGTGGAGATATCAAAAAGAAATAATTCATTAACTTACACTATGGGCGTAAAAAAGGCCAGTCTGCGGTTGCAGCACTGGCCTTTTGTTTGAATTGAAGAGCCCGCTGATTACGCTACCGTAATCGTTTGAGCCGGTTGATTGGTTTCAGGATTCTTGGGTAGAACCACTTTCAGGACACCATCAGCATAGGTGGCCGAAATACGCTCCGTCAACACTTTATTGTTTAGCTGAAAAGCACGTTCGAACGAACGGTGTCCATACTCCTGATAGGTGTATTTTGTCTGATTTTCCGCCGATTCCGCTGGTTCTGTACCTTCATACGATATCGTCAATACATCGTTCTTTATGGCCAGTTTGATGTTCTCTTTGGCAAGAGCCGGTGCAAACAGGAAGATGGTATAGTCGGTATCGGTTTCTTCGATATTGACAGGTACTTGCTGGAACCAGCCGCCATGACGGCCTCCCCAGAAACCGCCAGCCTTGCCGCGTCCCCAGGGGCCGCCAAATCGGCCGCGTCCAAATCCGCCCCACTGACCGCAATTTCCTTTATGTCCTCCTTCGAATGCTTGTTTGTTATACATGGTTGTGTGTTTTTTTATTTGTGTTTACTGATTTTACGATTGTTTTATGGCAACAGTTTAGCCAATTGGAATAACCCGGCTATAGGCAGGGGAAACGACGTTTGACCGATAGGCCGGGTCGTCGATAGAAATGATGGTTGCCGATTGCCAATGCCCTCGGTTCAGGGGGCCAAACGCCCGACCAGCTAATCGAGGACCGACGAAGCGAGCCAGTAGAAAAAGCCCAGCCCCTACCAGCAGGACTTTCAAAATGAGGGTTAGCAGAAACAGGGCTAACCCGACAGCCAGTGCGACACCGGCTATTCTCCAGATGATGTTCATGTTGTTTATGGTTTAATACGTGCTAAAAGTCCAGCTTAGAAGAAGAGTGGTAATTACCAATCAGGACGCGTCGTTTCACTAATCTGCTTCCAATTCAGGTGCTTTGATAGGGATGACGGAGAGGGATTTGTTTTTACTTTAACCGATCGTAAAAATTTTTCAAAAAATTAGTTAACCAAATTTATAATTCGAACAGAATCTATTACAATCAATTGATATACAATTAGTTATACATAAAAGTCACCACAGATTATTTTTCAAAAAATTCAGTGATCGTTTATAAAATGAGACACCTCCAGAGGTAACGCTACATCTGGAGGTGCATAAAAAGAGTTTGAAATCGATCTTTTATCAGGGATTTTGGAGATAGACAGAGGCAGTGCTGTTTACATACTGTAGCTGCCCTGTAGGCTCAAACCGAATGCTTCGGGCCATCGCATTGTTTGCCGAAACAGTAACCATATGCCCATCCCGAATAACTACATCATCGCAAACACTCGGCACCCGCCCACAACTCCAGGTAGTAGCTGTATTCCAGCTTCCCGATGATGTACTCTGGCAAGCGCCCCGACTGATGATAATATCATCGATTCGTAACTGGTCCCGTGCCCCTGAAACCCCTACCCCTGTATAGTAGTACTGCCACAACAGCTGGATATACGGTTTATTGAGTAAGGTAGCTGGTAAGGCAACAGGGCCAATTACCTGACTATGTCCCGGCAAACTATTGCGCACATATTCGACAGGATTATTGGATGCATCCAGCAGATCGGTAAATGGTCCAGAGTTCCCAATTCGATAGCGGAGCCGAATGTTATAACGTCTTGGATTGGCTGTAACAGTTCCGCCCGTCCATTGCACCGAGGCTTCAGTCAGATTCGTAGTGCGAAGTGCAAGCACTACCCCTCCCAAAGCCGTCGAAACATAGCCGGTTGGTGCACTACCCGTATTGATTAACGCAATTCCATCCGTACCTAATCCATTGATCCGGGTAGCACTGGTCAGGTTATAAGCCCCTTTCACCGTATCGGCCAGCGCATAGGTTGCCGATAAGGTAGGGTCTGCCTGATTCATGCTGACGAAGTGCATATTGGGTGGGTAGGTACCCGAAGGCGTTGTGGTCGAAAACTGGTCAAACCGATACTCGCATGCACTCAATGTATAAGCCGAAGGCTTACCAATAAAGGAATTATCTTCATCAAAAAGGGCTGTCAAAGTCCGATTGGCAGTTGGGTTGAAAGAATAGGCCGTATCGGTCGAAATGGTGGCTCCATTTTCCTGCCAGGCAACAAATCGGTAACCTACCAGCGGTTTAGCCACTACCCGAACCGTATTACCCTGAAAATATACCCCTGTCCAGGGATATGGATTGGCCGAAACGCCCGGAGTCGATGACAGAATATCGATCGTATTGATTTTTACATATCCCTGCGAAGCATCTGAAACTGCCAGGGTAATATTCCGGTTTGCAGTCAGGCTAAATCGAGCACGCAGGTGATCGCGCACTGCAGACGGACGCTGTTGCAGAAAGGTACGCACAATATTGACATTGTTGAGCCATTTGGTAACCGAGTTTCCTGTCTTCCAGCGGTTGAAATGCTCATCCATATAAGGCTGGTGAGCCTGCTGAAATGAATCGAGCAACGCAACACCCCGGCTGGTTATAAATGTGGTATTGAGCAGGTCGGCAAATCGATTGATAAAGTACGATTTATAGCTACTCACCTCCAGCAATCGACGCAAAAAGCGGGTGTATTCGGTAACCGACGCATCATAACCGGCCGTCGAGGTTGCCCGATCCAGGGAGTTGGACGTATAGGAATTTCCGGCCCCCATTGTCCAATCCATATCATTCATCATCCAGCGAAACCGGCCGTCTTGTCCTTTAGGGGCATTGGCCAGGTATTGGCTGGTCCGTTTTCGCCAAAGTTGCTGGTTGTTGTACGGCCAGTCGAAGTTACCCGAATAAATTTCTGTGATCTGGTAGTCCGAAAAGCTTTCGACATCCATAAGGGTAGTTACATAATTGTAGTCGATGGTGGGCGTCCCAACAAAATAGTCTTTCATGGCGTAAAACTTCACCAGATCACCATCATCGGCAACATAAGCACCATAATCGAATTTGATGACATCGACACTGTCAGCATCTACTTTATAATTGCGATTTATATAGTATTTATCATACCGCTCCATCAAGGTATGCACACCCCAATACTCACCATTCATCAAAACTACGCTTAGGCGATTGGATTGCGTCTCGAACGGAAGATGCCGTACCATGGTTTGCACAAACGCATCGATCAGGGTCGTGTTATCCCAGTCATTACCACCATTTCGAAGCAACAGCCGGTTATAAAACTGGTTGATCGGCCGATTTGCGAAAAAGGGGTAGCTGAAATCACTATCGCCGTATAGCCGTAGTGCCTTACGCGGGACAGACCGCGAGCAGCCCCCATTGATGGACATATCGATCTGTTGATTCAGGATCGAACTCCCGTTGATAAAAAACTGGGCATTGGCCGATCGCTCCCAGTTGTCCCCTTTTAAGGTAAAATTACCGGGCGAACAGAAGATCGTTTCGGCCGTTGGGTTGCCCGATCGCCAGCCATCAAATGTGGCTCCTGCCGTATATATTCCTGAATTGTAGTCGAACAACGAACGCTCATTCGTAGCGATCGACACAACCGGCAGATTTCCAAACCGACTGGTTGGCGCAATCAAATAGGTTTCGGTGACAATATCACTCATCAACGAATTGGGCTTGTAGGCCACGGCCCGCACGACTGTCCCTTTAAAGATGGGGGATGTAGGTACATAATACGGAGACGAATTGAAAGTCGACGATTTTAGCGATACGTCGTTTGGGGCGCTACTTCGATCAGTAATCGTCAAGGGAGCCGTATACGTATACGACTGATAACTATCCGTCAGTAAAGAACCATATCCTTGGCCGGGTATTTCGGGGTAGTTGTTTTTATACTGAAACGTATTAGGACCTGGGCTGAAAGGGTCCGGCTCTGAACCATCCAGCGTATAATAAATGGTAGCTGTGGGATCAGGCGATGTAATGGTGAGGCTAAAACCCGCCGTATAAAAGCCGCCAACCTGGGAGAACGTAGGGGCACTTACGATTTCCGCATAGCCAGTTTTTGAATTATTACTGGCGCCAGGGCTCGTATTATTGACCGAGTTGGTGCGTTGAAAATAAAACCAGTTTGCGGTACCATCGGGTTGACGTCCCCACGAAACATCGGTACGTTGCGCCCCAAATATAACCTGATCGACTAACGAGGTTCCATCAGGCCGTACCAGACTAATCATCTCGCCATCGGCCGAAAGCTTAAACCCAACGTGCAGTGCCCCACGAGTAGGCATATCGCTGGCCCACAACAGGAGAAAACCATTCGCCGGAATTATGGTCTGGGATGACCCCGTTGGTAGCTTATATTTTGTAAGCGTAGCATTATCGGAAACATAATAACCGGCAATATCAACGGGCGTAGCATTGGGATTATAAATCTCAAACCAGTCTTCATACGAACCCGAGCCATCCGCAATGGTTCGGGAATTAGACGCCATAAGCTCGTTGATATAAAGCTGTTGGGCCTTACTGCTCAGGCTCATTACTGCCAAAAACGTAAGCAGCAAGCTGGTGTAGAGGCTTTTAGCGTTCATGGCGGAAAATGTTTTTCATTTTTAATTGATTTTACAGGATAAACCAATTAAAAATGCAGCAAAATCGACGCCAATCTGATTATTTCGGGATTATAAATAACCTCAAATCCCGGAAACAGTAACTTTCACTTTTCCCATAATAAGCCCTAAAACCGTATATCAACCCACAATTTTCAGGATAGTCTGGTATAAAACTTCGCTTCCTAAAGCCAGATCTTCATAGGATGCATATTCCAGCGGGTTATGGCTGATCCCATCTTTACATCGCACAAAGATCATTCCAAAATCACAAGCCTCCGACATGACCAGCGCATCATGGAACGGGCCGCTTACTAGTTCTGGCGCATCCAGATCTAGCTCCTCACAACTCGCCCGAATGGTATCCTTAATCCAGCCAGCGCAATAGCTTGATTTGATGTCGGTATCGACGGTGAGTTCGTAGCTAAGTCCATGCGTTTGCGTAATCTCGTCAATGGCATTTTTCAATTGCTGTTCGCAGTTCTTCCGGCGCACCATATCGATATCGCGAAACTCCATTGTCATGCTGACAGCTTCGGGTATTATATTTCGTGAGGACGGAAAAACGTTTAGGGTGCCGACCGTTCCTACAGTTGGGGCAGGCGTAAACTGCGAAGCAATTTCATTGACGGCTATCACGACTTTAGCCGCTCCTAACAAGGCATCTTTCCTCAGAGGCATAGGCACTGACCCAGCGTGCCCTGCCATTCCTTTTAGCTTCAAACTGAGCAATAAAGGCCCGGCTATTCCACTGACTATACCAATTGGCTTGTTGGTTTTGTCCAGAATTGGCCCCTGCTCAATGTGCAGTTCAATAAAACACCGGATGCTACCGGGGGCATATTCATCCTCTTTAAACTTGGTAATATCACAGCCAAAGTCGATCAGCGCTTGCTCACGAGTGATTCCATCTTTATCGGTGCGCTGCAACTCCCCTTCCTCCAGTTTACCCAGAATTCCTCTCGACCCGAATAGCCCCTTATTGAACCGCCAGCTTTCTTCATCGGCAAAAGCAATCACATCGATACTGGCTTCGGGAACAATTCCTTTTTCGGCTATGGTACAAACGGCTTCAATGGCACACAGGACTCCGGCAATCCCATCAAAACGACCACCATACGGCTGGGTATCAAGATGGGAACCGGTCATTAAGATGGGAGCATCCGGATTTTTGCCCATTAATCGACCAATCAGGTTTCCAAAGCTATCGATGCGCACGGTTAAGCCAGCCAACTCCATCCAGCCTCTGGCGTGCTCAAACATTTTTTTTTCCAGGTTAGAATGCGCAGGTCGGCACATGCCCGTCTCCCCTATTTTCCCTAGTTCACTCGATACCTCAAAGAAATGCTGTAAACGTGCCGCGTTGATGTTCATTCAGAAATACAGTTTAGTCTTTAATTGACAGTTAGGTTCGCCTTTGTGACCTTATATCGGACAGCCATTACTAACTACTAGATATGGCTGACGATATCGATCGACAAGGCCCCTGAATAAGTATACATGACGCCTACCGAAAGCCCCAATTCACGAGCCCCGGTAAGTTGAATAGCCAAACGGGTTTAGGAGTAGTGGAACGTGATAATGTTCGCCCGTTGTGATGGCAAACGTAATCTCGACAAACGGGTAAAACGTAGCCACATTCAGCGACTCAAAATAGTCGCCCGTTTCAAAGCACAATTTGTAAATGCCCGTGGGCAGTACCGTCTCATTCGAGAGCAGATCTCCGATACGTCCGTCAGCATTCGTCATTCCCCGGCCAATCTCCAGCCATTCTCGCTGTTGCTGGTATAGAATCACATGGACGTTTTTCGCTGGTTTGCCTCGAGTTGTATCCAGAATATGGGTGGTAATCGCACTCATGCCATCAAAAGTTTATCCAGTCGAATTTTGGTAATCTTATTCTGTTCCTGCATCGCTACTAAGATTTCTTCCCCTGGCGAATGAGGCAACCGCGACTCCAGAATGGCCAGCATCTCCTCTGCCGATTTACCCGTAGCACAGACGATGAATATATAGCCAAATTTCGCTTCATACAATCGGTTTCCTTCAGATAGTCGTTCGAGAATGGTTTCCGAAGCTCCTGCCACCCCCGACTGCTCCCCCGATGCCCACTTTCGCGTATTGGCATATTTAGACCGTAAGGAGTCTATGTCGCCGATTTTTGGATGCTGTTCAAACGCTTCTTTCCAATCGGTTTCGGAGCAGCCAAACCAGATAATTTCGGCCTGCCGAGTTACCGTTTCCCGGCTATCGGCCGGAAAGATTTTCACCATTTCGGCAACCCAGTTCGAGGAGCCACAACAGGTCGTTAGGGCTGCTCTTAACTCAGCACCAGACAATTCATTCAATTCAGACAAAGTCATATGTATAACTTGCAGCAACTAAATTACGGTTGGAAAACGGTTGACGTTCTTATAATATATATATACGGCTGGCTCTTTTCCCATAGCCGTAAACCACTGCTGGCAGTAGGGAGCCATCCAGATCGAATCGCCTTTTTTTATCGGATACCAGTCTTTATCGAGCATATATACGCCCTGCCCCTGTAGATAAATCAAGCCATGTTCCATAATGTGCGTTTCGACAAAGGGCAGATGGCCTCCCGGATCGTACGTAAAAATATTGACCGCCATATCGAACGAAAGCGTATCGGGCAATAACACCTGTAACCGCAACGCCGGGTCGCCTAAATAGGTAGGGGCCTCAATAGCAGCCGCATCACCGAATAAGACCGGGGGCACGTCGTACCCGTCCAATTTTTCATATACCTTATGAAAACTGAGGAGTTGGGTTCCTGGTTCTGGCTCTTCGAATCGATATACCTTACCGATGGGGATATAGACAAATTGCCCCTGGTTCAGCTTTTGTTTCTCACCATCGACTATAGCCGTAACATGCCCCTCGATTACATAAAAAAACAATTGTGAAGCCTCTGTAACACCTCGCATTGTACCCTTGTCCGTCAGGGTAATGAGTGTCTGGCACAGGTGGGCTCCCATTTGCTCATTGATAATTACATGAACCGTACAATTCTCCCAGCCGGGCACCCGACTGTTGATGTACCCATCCGGGCTGATGATGGCATGATTGCGTTTGACAACCGACCGGGTAAGTGCTGATATTTCCATAGTATCTTTTTATAAAATTCTTTCTCCGCTCTCCTAACATGGCTTGAACACTGCACGGCTCAATCCACAATCAGATTTTTTATAAACTGATCGGCTACCTTCAGGGCAGCAGCCAGGTCAGCCAATTCAACCTGTTCGAGTGGATTATGACTGATTCCTTCGAAACATCTGACAAACAGCATGGCTATAGGCGCTACTTGCGAGATCGGAACCCCATCATGTCCGGCTCCACTAACCAGTTGTATTACGTCATATCCACTTTCTGCAATCGCTGTAGCCAGCCGGTTCGTCAGTTGCGCATCACAAGCTACCGGAGCAGTTTCCTGAATGAGCTTCCACCCAACCGTAACGGACCGCATCCTGCCAATGTCGAAACAGGTATCCTGCAGCGACTGGTAGGCCCAGGCTAACACAGCCGCATCGCTACTACGCATATCCAGACTACAAACCACGTCGCCCGGAATCACATTGCTGGCGGCATTAGCAACGACCAGCTTTCCCACTGTAGCCACCAGATTCGTTTGGCCAGCAGCTAGTTGCTCGGCACTCAGAATGAATTCAGCAGCCGCACACAGTGCATCCTGGCGCATAGCCATTGGAACGGTACCGGCATGACCTGCCATTCCTTCGAAAGTAATCTCAATCCGTTTTTGTCCGGCAATAGCCGTCACAACAGCCACGGGAATGGCCTTTTCATATAGAACCGGGCCTTGCTCAATGTGGATTTCGAAGTAGCCCAGCCAATCCTGAGGTGCAATGGCATCAGATTTCAAACGGCGGCTATCTCCACCCATGGTCTGAATAACCTCAGAAAGCCATGTACCCGAAGCATCTTTTTGGTTCAGCAGCGCGTCGTCGAACAATCCAGCGACAACCTTACTTCCTAAATAGGTCGTATGAAACCGGACGCCCTCTTCGTCGCTGAAAGCAATCAATTCGATATGAAATGGCAATGGTTGACCCAATTGAATAAGTTGTTCCAGCAGATCAAGCCCCATAATTACCCCAAGAGGCCCGTCGAACCGTCCTGCGTTGACCACCGTATCCATATGCGAGGCTATGACAAAGGTTTTGGCCGATTCGCAGGGGCTCACCCATCGCCCCCGAACATTACCAATGGCATCCACACGAGTCTGTAAACCCATTTCGCGCATCCACTGCTCAATCAGGCGACTCCCTTCAAGAAATGACGGTGTACCAAACGTGCGGGTAATCCCCATAGTGGTTTCACTGATCGAAGCCAGTTGATCTATTTTATCAAGTATTGCCTTTGCTCGTCGACTATACCCACTCATTTTTTGAACCGGTCTGCTTCCTGATTTCACTCATCGTCCTCTTTATAGCTACACTCCAGTACCTATTTCTTTCCATCGCATCCCCGTCAGGTTGAGGATATGTACTTAACCCTGTCCTTTCGTCGGCCCGTTTAGCAATACCTTTCCCATGTTGAGCCCTGAAAAATTGCCCTGCTTAAACACCAGATCACCTGCCAGGTATGTTTGTTCAACCACCCCGTATAGCGCTTCATTCAGGTACGGAGTTATTTTGTGTTTATGCTCAAGGATAGACTCCGATACGACGAAGGTTTCCGCAGGGTCCCAAACAATCAGATCGGCGTCGAATCCTTTAGCGATTTTCCCCTTTCGGCCAGCCAATCCCGCCAACACAGCCGGTTTTTCGCAAAGCCAACGTGCGATATCAGATAACGTACACCCTCGCTGACGGGCCGCCGTCCACAGCACAGGCAGCGCAAACTGAAGCGATGCTATCCCACCCCAGGCTTTCATGAAATTACCGCTCTCCAGTAGTTTCAACTCGGCGGGTGCTGGCGAGTGATCGGTGGCCACAAAATCAATAATTCCCCCTTTCAGAGCCTCCCACAGTCTGTTCCTATTGGTACGTTCCCGGATGGGTGGCGCACATTTGAACTGCGTCTGTCCATCCGGTATTCCCTCGGCTTCGAAAAACAAGTAGTGTTGTGCCGTTTCAACAGTAAGTGGCAAACCGTTTTGTTTAGCCCTGGCAATTGGCTCTATCGAGTTGGCTGAAGATAAATGAACAATGTGCGTACGGCAGTTAAATTCCTCACACAACCGAATCATCAGCGCAATGGCGTTGTCTTCCCACTCTTTCGGCCGCGAAGCCAGGTAATTCTGATAGGATCGAACTTCGCCCGTAGCCCGTGTTTCATCCGTCGACAGTTCGCAGTGTACCAGTAGAGGTAGGTTATACCGGGCAAGGATCGGCATGGCTTTCCGTAAATCATTCTCAGACGTATTCGGAAACTCATCGATCCCCGAATGCGTCAGAAACGCCTTAAACCCCAATACGCCTTTCTCAATCAGTGGTTCTATCTCGTTTGTATTCCCGGGTACAAGTCCTCCCCAGAACCCGCAGTGGGTATGCAGCTTGCCCGGAAGAGCCGCTAGTTTCTGATCGAATGCATCGGCAGTAGTAGTCACTGGTGATGAATTAAGTGGCATATCAACCAGCGTGGTTAAACCTCCGGCCAGTGCTGCCCGAGTAGCCGTATCAAAACCTTCCCAGTCTGTACGGCCAGGCTCATTGATGTGTACGTGAGGGTCGATAACACCAGCCATTACTACCTTATCCCCAAGATCGTGCACAACTGACGAAAAATCAGAGGGCAGTTCCGATAAGACGTCAGCAATCCGGCCATTATTCACCCAAACCACTGCCTGTCTGATGCCATCAGGCGTAATAACCTGACTACTTTTTAGCGCGAAATCGGTCATACTGCTTTTCGTATCATTCCCCTATCGGATTTTCTCCTGAAACGGTTGGCTTGTATGCCAGTACCGAAAATTCTCGTTCGATGGGCTTACGTGAATCCACGTAGAAGACTAAAAATAGAAAATTAATGGCTATACTAGAGGTCAATACTACCGAAAACAGCCGAAACGACCATGAAGACCATCCTGAAAGAAAATGCGTACGGTAAAAATGCGATTAACCTATCTAAAATCATTCGGCACTCTACTCACCATGAATTCCGCCAGATTTCTGTCAATGTATCGTTGAAAGGCGACTTCGAAACCGCCCATACACTAGGCGACAATTCAAAGATTCTGCCAACCGATACCCAGAAGAACACGGTGTATGCACTTGCCAAAGATCACTTTACGGATTCCATCGAAAACTTTGCCCTGTACCTCGCCAATTATTTCCTGGCAAACAACCCACAGGTTAGTCAGGCTACGGTCGACATTCGTGAACTACCGTGGACACGGATGACGTTTGATGGTAGCCCACACTCTCATGCTTTTGTGGGTGGAAACTCCGAAAAGCATACGACCACCGTTACTCAAAACCGAGAGAATACAACCGTTGTGTCTGGAATTCAGGACTTACTAATCCTGAAAACAACTGATTCAGGCTTTGAAGGCTATATCAAGGACCAGTTTACCACCTTGAGGGAAACCGCCGATCGAATTTTGGGGACGCAATGCGAAGCAAGCTGGGAGTATAACCACCAGGGGGCTGACTTTACGGATCTTTTCACAAAAATCCGGGAGACGCTGCTAAAGACATTTGCTCATCATAAGAGCCTTTCTGTTCAACAAACTCTGCTGGCTATGGGAGAAGCTGTCCTTAACGAAGTTCCGGAGGTCCAGGAAATAAGTCTGAAACTCCCCAACAAACACCATATTTTATTTAATCTGGAGCAGTTTGGTCTGGAAAATAAAAACGAAATTTTCATCGCAACCGACGAACCCTATGGCTACATCACCGGGACAATAACCAGAGATTAGGAAGTTGGGAATGGCTACCCTATTCTAATTCATCTACATCAGCACTCCGCTTCCTGTTTCCTGGAACTAAATCTGGCGTCAATATAATTTTTCGTAGGTGATTCGGATCAGTCGGTCAGCATTCAACGCATCATCATCCAGAATTCGCATCTTGTTGGTATCGGGAATAAATACGTAATCATCCCAAAGTTTCAATGTTCTATCGCCAGAACGGACAACAACCGTGCGCTCATCTACGCCCACTGGCAACGTGATCTCATTACCAAGCCGGAGGTTTTTCGGCAAGATTACAAGTGTAAAAAGCCGTCTGGTCGCCGTCGGGCTACCAAAACCGCCTAATCGGTATCGATAGTTTTCCTGTGAAAGAACGGCTGTGTGCTGCGATGGTAGCGAATCCGATTTTGCGAGCGACCTGGGTTGCTCTATTCCATACACCTGTCTTAACAGAAGACAAAAAATGGACAATACACCAATTTTCATAGCCTGATTGAGAGACTTCTTTCAAAGAAAAACGAACCGTTACGACTTGTATGCCTTTAAAATACAATTTTCTTTTCATCAAGCCATAGCGTAAAACACGATTACCACTAAGGCTAAAAAAATAAGAGCAGCTCCAGGCTGCTCTTACCAATCAATTCAGGTTTCTGAATCGATTAACGACCACCAAACAGACCGCCCAGCATACCGCCCAGGCCTCCTCCGCCCTGCTGAGTGGCTACCCGAAGCAAGTCGTTCATATCCAGTTTACCGTCGGCCATGGCAGAGCCAGCCATTCCCATCCAGTCAATCCCCTGCTGGCCAGTAGCCGCGCCCAAAATCGAATTTCCATCTACACTGGAATCATTCGGGTCAGAGGCTTTATGCATAAGTTTGCTTAACACCATCGGAACCAGTGCACCCGCCACCGACATAGCAACCTGGGGCGAAATGCCCAGTTTTTCCATCAGATTCTGTTCGACATGGCTTTGTACACCCTGCGTAACGGGGCTTTGTTGAACATTTCCTCCATTAACAACCATACCCAGCAAATTACCAAGCCCTCCCCCCTGAGCCTGTTGACCCAGACCGCTCAGTATGCTACTGGCTACAGTCTGCATCACGCTCTCATTCTGACTGTTTGGAATAGCCGGATTGTTAATTACGGACTGGCCAGCCTGCTGTTGCACTAGATTCATCAATGTTTCAAACATGGTTTCTTGTTTTTAATGGTTAAGCGGGAAAAGGTTTCTTTTCTTGATACCCGCATTAAAAATAGGTAGACGACAACTGTTACTTCAACTAGAATCGGTTTTATTTGTCGTAAATCTATCAATTACGCTTATGACGCACGAAGAGTCCAAAAGTAGCAACCCAACTTCAGAAAAAAAGTTGTTTACCGAAAAAGCAAATCTGCTACTTCCAGATTTACTCTATCCGAGCGAATCCGACGAACCCCTCGAAACCGTTACCTGTTACTTAAAACAGCCCGAACCGCTCACGGTAAGTCAGATTAAAGATTGGTTGATGATTCCCCCTGAAATATATGTGGAAGAAGTACCGGAAGCCGATTTCTGGGAACCTGTTGTTTCCGAACAGGATTGGTACGGTGATGACGAAAAGGCCCGAACGGCCAAATTTCAGGAGTTACAAAAGCTGGTCGAAGCTGATTTGTCCGTACGACAGGTATTTCGCGTAGGCGATTCCGAAATAGATGTGTATTTACTTGGTCTGCAGGCCGACGAAGGCCGGGCCGGATTAAAAACGAAGATAGTGCAGACGTAGCGGCAATAACAGAAGCGAGGAATGAGTAGTAGGAAGACCGCTATGCGCCATCAATTCCTATTACCCACTCCTCGCTTCTACTACTAATTTCTGTTTACTTCACTTGTTCCACAACGGCGGCAAATGCTTCCGGGTGGTTCATGGCCAGATCAGCCAATACTTTGCGGTTGAGTTCGATGCCCGATTTGTTGAGGGCACCCATCAGTGCCGAATACGACATACCATTGATACGAGCCCCGGCGTTGATCCGCTGAATCCAGAGAGCCCGGAAATCACGTTTCTTGGCACGACGGTCGCGATACGCGTATCCTAATCCTTTTTCGACAGCATTTTTCGCTACTGTCCAAACATTTTTACGCCGACCAAAATAGCCTTTAGCCAGCTTCATTACTTTTTTCCGACGCGCCCGTGAGGCTACGTGATTGACGGAACGTGGCATTTTGTTTTAAATTGTTTTTTGACGACAGGCGGAAAGACAAAGAGCTGATGGTCTATTAACGACTAATCCAATCAGGCATCATTCATAAAACCTCTTTCACTTAAAGCCCGGCATCGGGTGAAACATAGAACCAGGATGCAACCCGCATCCCTTTTGACAGACTAAACGTTTAGCAACGCTTTGATGCGACGCTCGTCTGTACTATCCACCACAGCAGCGTGTACTAAATTCCGCTTCTGCTTTGTGGTTTTTTTCGTCAGGATATGACTGTGGAAGGCATGCTTCCGCTTGATTTTACCGGTGCCGGTCAGCTTGAAACGCTTCTTGGCAGCCGAGTTGGTTTTTACTTTTGGCATTGGAATAAACCGCTTGTATGGAACATTTTACGTAAACAGGCCGCAAAGTTAATAAAAAAGGAGGAAAGGAAGAAAGGGGAAGGCTGAAAAGAAACAGAATCTGCTTCTAACGCCCCTTCTCCTTACTTCCCTTCTTCCTCTTAGGTTGAATTTTGCTTATTTCTTACTGACAACCTTAGGCGACAGGAAAACGGTCATGCGTTTTCCTTCAAGTTTTGGCTCAGCTTCAACTTTACCGTAATCCTCCAACCCTTTGGCAAATCGCTCAAGTAATTGGGTACCCCGGTCTTTAAATACAATAGCCCGACCTACAAACTGTACATAAGCTTTTACTTTAGCGCCTTCTTTCAGGAAGTTTATCGCGTGTTTCAGTTTGAAATCGAAGTCGTGATCATCGGTATTTGGACCAAACCGAATCTCTTTAATAACGACTTTCGTAGCATTGGCTTTAATTTCTTTCTGCTTTTTCTTCTGCTCGTATTTGAACTTAGAGTAATCGACAATACGGCAAACAGGCGGCACGGCATTTGGAGACACTTCAACGAGATCGAGTCCCTGTGCCTTAGCCATCGCCTGTGCTTTATTTATGTCGTAGATTCCCTGCTCTACATTTTCACCGACCACCCGAACTTCGCGGGCCAGGATGCGCTCATTGACTTTGTACGGTTCTTCAACCACACGACGAGGTGGTCTGCGCTGGGGTAATGCCATAGATTGTGTTTAGGGTAACAAATTGTTTAACGCTGACTTTTAAATTAACTGATGAAAAGTCGCTTGGATAACGTAACGGTTTTTAAAAAGTTCGGTAAACTATTGAAAATACCACTGCAAAACAAGTTTACAGTCCGTACTTGATCGTTTTCGGTTGACCAACGCCTGCTTTAACCCACGTCAGTCAACCGAAACCGTCAAGTTTATAGCTTAACTTCCATTTGGAACGTTTTGACAAACTCTTCCACGCTCATGCTGCCTAGGTCGCCCTGTCCTTTACGACGGACAGACACTTTGCCATCGGCGGCTTCTTTTTCCCCTACAATAAGCATATAAGGAACTTTAGCTACTTCCGCATCCCGAATCTTACGGCCGATTTTTTCGTCACGCAGATCGACGAAGCCACGGATGTCATGCTCCTGTAAACTGAAGAACAGATCATTGGCGTAGTCTTCATACTTCTCCGAAATCGGTAGAATCGCGATTTGATCGGGTGAAAGCCAGAGCGGAAAGTTACCACCCGAATTTTCGATCAGGATAGCAATAAATCGCTCCATTGACCCAAACGGCGCTCGGTGAATCATTACAGGCCGATGCTTCTGATTATCAGCCCCAATGTATTCCAGTTCGAATCGGTTCGGTAGGTTGTAATCGACCTGAATTGTACCGAGTTGCCACTTTCTTCCGAGTGCATCGCGAACCATGAAATCGAGTTTTGGCCCGTAGAATGCGGCTTCACCTAATTCCATAACGGTTGGCAATCCTTTCTCGGCAGCCGATTCAATGATGGCGGCTTCGGCTTTCTCCCACAGATCGTCGGAGCCAATGTATTTCGTTTTATTTTCCGGATCACGCAGGGAAACCTGAGCGCTGTAATCTTCAAAGCCAAGTGATTTAAAGACATACAATACCAGGTCAATTACCTTCATGAACTCATCTTTTACCTGGTCGGGGCGGCAGAAGATATGCGCATCATCCTGCGTAAAGCCGCGAACCCGGGTTAATCCATGAAGTTCGCCCGATTGCTCATAGCGATACACCGTGCCAAACTCGGCTAATCGTAAGGGTAAGTCCCGATACGACCGAGGGCGGGTTTTGTAAATCTCGCAATGGTGCGGGCAGTTCATCGGTTTGAGCAAAAACTCCTCGTTCGGATCGGGCGTTTTTATGGGCTGGAACGAATCCTCGCCATATTTTTCCCAGTGCCCTGAGGTAACGTACAATTGCTTACTCCCAATATGGGGCGTTACAACGGGCGAATATCCTGCTCGCAACTGCGCTTTTCGCAGGAAGTTCTCCAAACGTTCGCGCAGCATGGTTCCTTTGGGGAGCCATAATGGAAGCCCTGCGCCTACTTTTTCCGAAAAAGCAAACAACTCCAGCTCCTTGCCCAGCTTGCGGTGATCGCGCTTTTTCGCTTCTTCAAGTAAGTATAGGTATTCGTCAAGTTCCTTCTGCTTGGGATACGTGACGGCGTAAATTCGGGTAAGTTGTTTATTCTTCTCATTGCCCCGCCAATAGGCTCCAGCAACGTTCATCAGTTTTGCAGCTTTGATAAAACCCGTGTTAGGGATATGCGGCCCCCGGCAAAGGTCCGTAAAGTTCCCCTGGGTATAGAACGTAATCGTACCATCATCCAGTCCTTCGAGCAAGTCAAGTTTGTACGGATCACCTTTTTCTTCAAAATAGGCAATCGCATCGGCTTTGCTCATGGGCTTGCGGATATACTGCTCTTTCTGACGAGCCAGTTCGAGCATTTTGTCCTCTACCTTTTTGAAATCTTCCTGCGAAAAAGGCTGACCACCTAAATCGACATCGTAGTAAAAGCCTGTTTCAATAGCTGGGCCAATGCCAAATTTCACACCAGGGTACAGGGCTTCCAGGGCTTCGGCCAGCAAGTGGGCCGACGAATGCCAGAAAGTGGCCTTGCCTTCCGCATCATTCCAGGTCAGGAGTTGCACATTGGCATCATCCTCGATTGGGCGCGTGGCATCCTGCACAACCCCATTTACCTTGGCGGCCAGCACATTACGGGCCAGGCCTTCACTAATTTGAGCGGCAATATCCAACCCAGTGCTTCCTTTGGGGTATTGCCGAACGCTACCATCGGGTAGCGTCACGCGGATTTGTTCGTCCTGCGCAATCATTTCGACTATCATTTATTGGTGGTACCCGCGGCTTACCTACAACTGTAAGCCACTTTTTTTGAAGTATGATGTAGGATATATGATGTATTTGGTTTTAATAATACATCATATATCCTACATCATATATCATTTACTATACATTAATTCTGACCAATGGGTTTCACAGCCCGCTGGAGCGAATCACTCGCGTGGCTCGTCACCTGCGACTTTGGCTGAATGGTTGAAATACGTACCCGCGTTGTATCAAACTCCGGTCGGGTTCGGTTCGATGTTATCGGCCGGTCAGTACTACTATCGGGCAAAAATAACGAGTTATATGGGTTTTGTTGTACATATTGTCGCCGTTGTGAACGCCATAATCCAGCAGCAGCCTGCTGATCATTACTGTTCAATTGGGTAGCTTTCGTATAGGCTACTATTGCCAGATCAAATTGCCCCATCTGTTCATGGCAATACCCTATGTAGGTATCGATCCGGGGGAATTGTGGACGTAGTTGCTGTACACGCTGATAATTGGTCAGAGCGGCATAGTAGTTCCGATATTTCTGATTGATCAGCCCCATCTGAAAATACGCCTGGTAGTAATTCGGCTGAACTTTCACCGTACGCTGATAATCGACCATGGCACTATCCAGTTTACCCTCGGTATGATAAATAAGGCCCCGGCCATAATAGAGCTTTGCATTATTCGGAAAGTAGCTGAGTGCCTGCGCATTGTAGATCAGTGCTGAATTCAGGTCACCCAGGGACCGGTAAATGGACGACAACTGATTATACGTTTCCAAATACCTCGGTTTGAGCCGAAGCGAATGCTGATAGAGCGTTAAAGCCTGCATCGTATCACTCTGTCGGGCAGCCATCAGGCCTTTAAAAAAATACGCTTCCCCATCGTAGGGAGCCATTTGTAGCGCTTTCGCAATATACAGTTTAGCTTTATCAAACTGATTCTGCTGCTGTAGCAAATCCCCCTGCAGTGTATAAAGTTCTGGCGTATCTATACCCAGGATTTCGGCCCTTTGGGCATTTTGTAAGGCTTTGTCGGGCTGCTGTAGCACCCGAAGTATTTGCGCCTTAATCAAATAATAAGAGCCTGTATTATCATTCCGGCTGATCGCTTCGTCAATATCCGCCAGCGCATCGTTAATCCGCCCCATCGCCAGTAAAATAGCCGCCCGTTTGGCATAGGCTGAGGAAGATGAGGATTGATTGATGGCCACGGTCAATGCACGCAAAGCGCCTTCGGTTCGACTGCTATCCCCCGGTTTTGGGAAATCAGGAATGCGCGCCGATTGCCGTTCGTCACTCTCGCAGGAGGCCAGCATAAGAAAGACAGAAAGAGAGAGGAAGTGCAGGAGCCAGATGCTGGTAAAACCAGTTCTGTTCTTCTGCCCGTTCACATTTTCACTCTTTAGCCTACTCTTGCCCGCTAGACTCATACTCCAAACCGATAAAACACGCCCAGGGGTAACCGCTTCTGAAACTGATCCGTTACGGCTAGTTCTCCCCACTCTGGATTAGGAACGTCACCAAATAGTTGCGTCATCAGGTTATCAACGATGATGGATGAAAAACCTAAAGAATACAGGTTAATGATAAAGAAAAAATCCGTACGATCGAGAAGATCGGCACAAGATTTGAGTAGGTCGTTGAGCTGCTCTTCCAGTACCCACTTTTCGCCACCGGGGCCTCGGCCGTACGCTGGTGGATCAAGAATGATGCCATTATAATAATTGCCCCGACGGACTTCGCGACGAACAAATTTTACAGCATCTTCAACAACCCAGCGTATATTGTCCAGCTCACTGTGGTCCATATTTTCCCGCGCCCAATTGATAACGGGCTTAACGGCATCGACATGAGTCACATCGGCCCCCGCTTGTCGGGCTGCGAGTGAAGCCCCACCTGTATAAGCAAACAGATTCAAAACTTTGGGCCGGGCAACCCGGGGGCTCATAGTTTTGATTTTATCAACGATAAATAGCCAATTGTCTGACTGCTCCGGAAATAATCCAACATGCTTAAAAGTGGTCAGCGCCAGTTTGAATGTCAGCTTTAACTGCCCCTGTCTGAACGATACATACCAGGGATCACGCATGTCGGGCGAGGTCTGCCAGTCGCCCCGTTCAGGTGATTGGCGATCCCGTCGAAAGATGGCATGAGCCTGCCGTTCCCACTCTTCATCGGAAAGGGATTTGTCCCAGATTGCCTGCGGCTCGGGTCTTGACAAAATGTACTTACCAAACCGTTCTAGCTTCTGAAAATTACCTGAATCGATCAATTCATAATCGGGCCAGGAGGCAGGAGTAACAATCTGTATAGTAGCCATGTATTGCGTAATGATGGATAGGAACTACCGAATGAATGAAGGGATTTACGAGCAGCATTCGATCATTCAGGCTTCATCATTGGTTTCTGCCCCATTTTTAAGATCAATTCGAACTCATCGGGTCGAACTGGCATAACCGATAAACGGGATTGCCGGATCAGACTCAGATTAGCCAGTAAGGGCTCGGATTTAATTTGAGACAGTGCCACCGGAAGATCGAAAGCCATAACGGGCTCTAATTCAACAACAACCCAGCGCTGGTCATCAGGTACTGTTGGATCCTGGTAAGCTTCTTCGACAACGCGGGCCAGACCAACAACGGCCGGATTTGTAACACTATGATAAAAGAGCACCTGATCGCCTAACCGCATGGCTTTCAGATTATTACGTGCCTGATAATTGCGAACGCCGTCCCATACAGCTCGCCCTTGTTCCGTAAAGTGATGCCACCCGTACGCGTCGGGTTCAGATTTAACAAGCCAGAAGTTCACAGAAGAATAGAGGGCTATCGCTCCGATTCGACGGAGCGATAGCCCGTTTTATCAATAATAATCGTCGTGTTCGTGGCTGCTGTCGAAGGATGAACCGTATTCATCAACATCATCGTCGAATTGTGAGCCTGCCCCTTTGAATGTCAATGCTTTACGCAAAATCATAATTTGCCCGGTATGATACAGATCATGATTGATGATACCGTGCAGCATGTCGTAATAGGTGTAATCACGACCGGGCACTATATCCTCCAAAAACTCATCATCGTCACGTTTATCGAGTTCGTTGATGAGCTCTTCCTGACTTAGGCTCAGTTCCATTTCGAGGGCCTCCCACTCGAAATCATCTATTTTATCAGGTAATGCCCCAAAGTTTTTATCAGGGGTTGTAATATCGAACGTTGCATCACCCTGCATCTTCTTGACACAAAAAATTCGCCAACTGGTCATATGAAAAACGAGTTCGGCGATACTATGTGTGTTTGGAGCGATTCGGCGCCCTGCCATATCCGGTGTGACTCCCCGTAACACCTCTACAACTGAAGGCCCATGCCATGCCTCTTCTCCTTCATAGGTAGTGTTTAGCAGGTCGATGATGCGAATCAGTTCGTCGTTTGGAACCATAATTTACTATTCGTTATCAAACCACAAAGGTAAGTCTTTATTTATGTCGTTCCGAAAAAAACCAGTGAAATGGCTGAGATTGTCTCGTTTCGATGCTCTGCCGGGTTCATTACCAGCCTAACGTTTCATATGGCATATTTTGTGTATACATTTTTTCAATCCATTGCCAACTGAAAGTGTGACTAAACTGTAATTGATCAGACTCAAAGATTATAACGCTCTGGCTTATTATACGCTCGTGTATGAACCGTTGGCTTTTTCTCTGGCTGCTGGGAACTTCGATCTGCTACGGACAGACGATTAAGCCACTCCGTTACCGAACTGAAGTAGGCAGCTATTTTTCGACTTCCGGCCAAACACCTTTCTGGCTTCGAGCCAACCAATACGGCATTGTACCCAGTGAACATGCCATCATGACCATCCGGCAAGGGCTGCGGGTCGATTACCACGATTCACCGAAAAGCAAACTCGATAGTCTTCGTGCAGTCAATCGACGGGTCGACTGGGGGTGGGGAGCCGAAGCGGTCCTAAATGCAGGCTATACGTATAAGTTACTTATACCAGAGGCTTATGTAAAACTGAAGTTTGGTCGTAGTATGGAATTATGGGCAGGTCGTCGGCGCGAAATCGTTGGCTTGGTCGATTCCACTCTAAGTTCCGGTTCATATGCCTGGTCAGGAAATGCTTTACCCCTATTGAAAATCCAGTTTGCCATTCCCGACTACATTCCCCGAAAAGGATTAATAAGCTTTAAGGGATTTTATGCACATGGCTGGTTTGAGCAGGATCGTTTTATTAACAATACCATGTTGCATCAGAAAGCCTTGTACGCGCGTTTTGGCAGACCCAACTGGCGGTTGAAACTGTATGCAGGCATAAATCATGAGGTAATGTGGGGGGGAAATACCGAGCGACTGCCGAATGCGTCAATCATCAAAAATAATCAGTTGCCCAACCAATTCAGCGACTACATCAATATGGTACTGGCTCTTCCCTTAGGGAACAGAACCGATATTGATACAACCCGAATCAGCAATTTTGATCACGAAAATCGAATTGGTAACCACCTCGGTACGGTAGATCTTGGGTTCGAATACATAGGTAATTCGTTTTCCCTCTTTGCCTATCGCCAAAATATCTATGAAGACGGCTCGCTCTTTTATTTAACTAATATTCAGGATGGCCTGAATGGTCTGCGAATCCGAAATAGACGTCCCCATAATCCAAATGGGTTTCAGATACAGGATATTCTGTTCGAATATCTGTATACACAAAGTCAGGGCGGTGCTTTATTTCTGGAGAATGCCGCCCAGCGAGGCCGTGATAATTACTTCAACCACTCACAATATCAGGATGGTTGGTCACGATATGGCTTAACCATGGGTACTCCATTTATTACACCCACTCCCGATAGTCGTAGCGATTTGCCGCGCTATGGTTTTACAAACAACAATCGGGTTGCGGTTATGCATGTTGGCCTATCGGGCCAGGTGCTTGATTTCTTTAAATTTCAGCTTAAAGCCTCTTATAGCGAAAATCTGGGCACGTATGAAGTCCCATTTCCAGCGCCAGTCAGGCAATTTTCGTCTGTACTATCGGTATCGTCTCCACTTTATATTCTCAATGGGGTTACTGCGAATGCTGCGGTCGCTACCGATATTGGTGATTTATATGACAACAGTGTCGGATTTTATGTAGGCATTCGAAAAGAAGGGCAGAGCAAACACAAATAAGTGGGCCAGACACCTCAAGATAGTCCCTGGCCCACTACACCATTATTTTCGTCCAAAATCGTTCACCCAGTAGTGTTTATAGGTACTACTTGTATTGTAGGCATAGCCAACACCAAGGTTTTGAAAATACGGGTTCATTATATTCTGACAATGCCCCGGTGAACTTAACCAAGCATCGACCACCGACCGGGCGGTTGGATAACCTGCCGCAATATTTTCACCTGCTGAAGTCCATTGATAACCTTCTCGGGTCATGCGATCCCAGGGCTGAGACCCATCACGACCAGTATGGCTAAAATAATTATAGGTGGCCATATCGACTGCATACTTATCAGCAGCCCCATTTAACCGTGAGTTCAGCGTAAGAGCAGGAACGGGTGGATAAACCGTAGTCCCACAAAGACAGGTCTGCGAACGTGCCTGATTGACATACGTCAACACTTCCTGTTGTAAAGCCATGGTTGCATCCCGGGCTCCCGAATGGTCTGGCAATTCTGCCTCTGGTCCACCAACTCCTCCTTCTTTATGTACTGACGACATAACAGGTGCGGGCGTTCCCGTCTTTTCCTGGTCCGTTTGACAGGCATTTAGCGCCCAGATTGAAGCCAAAATGCCAAAAACATAAACATATTTCATCTTAACAACAATTTAAGGTTAGTTAATAAAACCAATTAAAGAACTTAAACTATCTATTACTAAACTAAAACCGCATAATTATACAATTTGTTTTTCTTAATGCAATATTTGGTAACAATAAAAATTGCTATATATCCTAGAAAAAGTCTAGTTTACTAACTATAGATATTATAGTGGATTACTATAAAATGGAGTAAAAGGGAGGATTTGGCCTGTTTTCCTTAAGTTAGCAGCCTTGTTGGGAGTACGATGACTTAAAATCGTTGGGGCGATCGGTTAACTAATTGAGGGCATTCACTCACGTTTTCACATCGTAGTCAGCAAAACGACTTAGGGCTACCTCCCCTAACTCTGGCTAAAACCTCATAACCCTATGATAATAAATCAGTTATCCTCAATAACTTTGACAATACTGAAACCTCACCTGGGGGATATATTACTGTCTGTTCTCCTGGTAAAGAGGCATTAATTCAGGAGAAAGCTGTGGTAAAAGGAATGTATGGAATATCCATCCTAGCGCAGTCTGTAGATAACGACATGCATAAACTGACTTCGTAGCCGAGCCATGAAATCCAGCAATTGCCTATAAATCAATTATTTGCTTTCAGCCAGATTGAAACAGAAAAAACTCGTGGCTGGCTATGATCCAATCCGAAAGAGCCATCGAAACGATAGTCAATTGGATCAACGATGAGCTGACGGGCCGGAATCAACAGGTTAATTGTATACCGATTCGGATTGTACTGAACGGGGTATATCGACAGATCGTGGGAACAGGATTGTAAACGTGGTGCCGATTCCTTCTTGACTATCAACCCTCAGGCTTCCCCGATTCGCTTCGAGCAGCTCACTTACAATCATCAATCCAAGTCCAGCCCCCTTCTCACCGGTTGTACCGGGACGGCTACCAGACGAACCCGCTCGTAACAACTGGTCAAGTAAAGCCTGAGGGATACCGATACCTGTATCCGAGATATAGATGATGTACTTCGTAGGCTCATACGAACAGCGCACCTCGATTCGCCCTCCGGTATGTGTAAATTTTACCGCGTTTTGCAGCAGATTTCGGAAGATAACCCCTAACTGATTCGCATCAGCCAGTAAAGGCAGGTCTGTTGGCAAAAAGTTGTTTAAATAAATCCCTTTCGTTTCCGCCATAGGCCGTAATAAGGCAATTTGTTCATCAATGACCAGAAACAGGTTGATTGGTTTTAATCGAGCATGAATGCCTCCCATCTGCGACATTGCCCAGTTCAGCAGATTCTCCAGCACTGTTAATAAATTACCTACTTGTTTGTTCAGAATTTGGGTAGCTTCTGCAAATTCATGCTGACTTAATTCGCCCCAGCTTGTGAGTCCCAACAGATTTTTAAGACTCGCCACTGGCGAATGTAAATCGTGCGACAAAATGGCGAATAGCCTGTCTTTCGTATGATTAAGCTGCTTCAAATCAGCACTTTGTCGCTCGATTCGACGTTTGGCCCGATGCAAAACAACAACAAAACTCACCAGCATCGTTGCTACCAATAAAACACCCGTTAAATAGACCTGATTCTGCTGTTCGTGCGCTTTGAGCTGGGCAATCTGCACCTCCTTCTTCTGAAGGTCCAAAGCAGCCCGCAACTGGGTCATTTTTAGTCGGCTATCAATCGTCTGCTCTTTGTTGCTTTTCCATACACGCAAGTCAGCCAGTTCATTGGCTATCTGATAGGCTTTCTTATAGTTTTTCTGCTCTTCATAAAGCTGTCGTAAAGTACGCGTCATAATAAACAGATGAAATGAATCAGGCCGGGCTCTTGTCTTTTCCTCCAGGACCATAGCCTGCAGTAGTCGCTCGGCCTTGGAATAGTTTTTTAAACCCAGTTCAAGCCGGGCCAGATCATTTTCATAGACAAAATCACTTTGGTCGTGTGGCAGTTGATTCTTTACCAATGACAATTTTTGGTATAGCGCTACCGACTCGGCTTTTTTGCCTGTGGCTGCCAGCGACTCTGCATAATCCAGCGCATACGAAAACCAATGGCCCGTTCCAGCCCGACTGGCCAACATCGCCTTTTTGATGGTTTCGCTGGCCTGCTCCTGCTGATCATTATAGGTATAAATGTTGGACTCCATGGCGTATACGTCCGAAAGCACAAGCCAGTTGTTTGCCTGTTTAGCATAAACCTCGGCTTTCGCCAGCAAATCCTTCCAGTTACCCGTGCGCTGGTGATACGCCACCATAGCCAGATACGAATAGCAGCGAGCTAAATTCAAAAAATCATTGTGCTTACGGGCAATGGCTATCCCCTGATAAAAAAGTGTTATGGCTTTAGTATCATTCCGTTCATAGTACATCTGGACAAACCCAAGCTTCCAATAGGCCTGCGCAAGCAGGAAGGAATTGTTTGCCTTTTTGCTACTAAGTACAGAACGATTAAGAAAGTATACGCTGGAATCGACCGCTATGTCAGGAAATTGTCCACCCAGTTCGAAATAGATTCGACTACGAGCCGTATCCGTCGTTGCCAATGCAAGCTGGCTTTTCAGCAATGGAATTTTACTCTGTCCATATACAGAACCAGCAATCAACCCAATTAGCAGGGAGAGAAATCTATAGAAGTAATCCATAGCCAGTTCAGATTAGGCAATCAGACCCTTGATAACTTGCGTAATAAATTCTCAGGATCAACGCTTTAATCAATAGCTCTACGCACGACTTATCAAACGTCCCTCAATATGTTTTCGGGTAAGCTGTGCCCTGTATTGATCGCCAATAGGAATGACCTGTCCATCCCGTAAGGTTAGTTCATTTTTCCCTATCGACGCTATTGCCCCCCGATGAACGAGGTATGAGCGATGCACTCGTAAAAAGACATCCCCTTTTAGCTGCTCTTCCATTTTTGTGATCGATAGAATTGGGAAAAACGATTGAGCAGGTGTAACTATTTGCAGAAAATTCTCCTGAGCTTTCATGTACAATACATCATCATATGCAATCTGAATATAATTCAGAGCCTCTCGTACAAAGAAGTAAGGAGCTATAGTCGATGTTTCGGGAGCCACCAGCAACCGCTGTCGTACCTTTTCAATGCTTTGTAAAAATCGATCCAGTTCCAACGGCTTTAGCAGAAAATCGACTGGCGATACTTCATAACAGTCTAAGGCATAATGGCGGTACGACGTTACAAAAATTACCAGAGGGGGGCGTGGTAAACTACGGATTAATGATAAACCAGACATATCAGGCAATTCTATATCACAGATTAGTACATCCACTTCAACCTGAGCTAGTTTGGCATAGGCCTCTATCGCAGAACTACATACGCCTACTAGTTCCAACAATGGATTCATCTGAACAAATTTGGTAATCACCTTTTTCCAGATGGCATCATCATCGACCACTAGTGTATTTATTTTCATAAAGCGTTACGATAGTTTATCATTTTTTTAAAACTGCCTCCCTAAGAATAGTTTACAAAATAACTATTTACTCGCATTCCTCACCACAAATCAGTCACTTGAACCTGGAAGTTGTGAAGTAATGCTGTTTTCGTGGACATTTTATGGGTATTCATCAACAAATAAACCCATTTAATAGACTTTTCACATTTCGTTTTTGGGCGGAAACGTTACTGACTTATTTTTGGTAACAATACATATACCTACCTAAAGGTATAAATTAACGTTACTGAAATAAAACGAATCTTTTCAGGCTAAATTCAATAACCCAATACTGTTTCCTGTTTAGATTTTTCATAACGTTATAACCTATGTTCCGCTCGTTCTGGCAAGCTATTTCGGGAAATGAATCTGTCGGCTTGTACTGACCAATTGGTATGTGTACTGACCTGACGGCCAAGTCCTCTGTGTCATTTACGGATTGGTCCAATCAGGAGACATTGTATTACCCTGCAGCAAATCCTGTTGAAACCCTCCGACTATCCCCGGTTTTATTCAGGTGGTGAGTGCCGTTCAACGCATTGGCAGGCTTTTTTGCATTACTAAACAACCCATATATGAAACGCTTATCCGACCAAACACTCGTCATGCAGTATGTACAGACCAAAGATAATCGATGTCTGGCTCACCTTTATTCCCGACATAGAGCGTGGGTATATCGAACCTGTTTGTCCTATTGCAAAGATCCCGATCAAGCAAATGATTTGACCCAGGAAATTTTCATTCGGCTGATGTACAAACTGAATAGTTTTAGTGGCAAATCATCATTTACTACCTGGCTCTGGGCTGTCACAACTAATTATTGTGCCCTTCAAATTCGCAGAGAGCAACGTAACCGAATTTTGCAGCAACACTATGCACAGGACTATGCTACCCAGGTTACCATCAACCAGGATTCGTCTTTCGCTGCCTCCACGCTGATGGAACAGGTTATGTCAATCTTACCCGACCACCAGCGCGAATTATTATGCACCAAATACTGCGACGGGGTGTCGGTCGACTCGATTGCTATCGATCAACGCTCTACAGTAGGTTCGGTAAAGATGCGCCTGCAACGTGCCAGAGACCGGGCCCGTCAACTCTATAAACAGGCTCAGGATCGATACTATTCAGACCAGATGTAAACCCTACTATCTCAACGAATTACGCTCTTTGCTTCTCCTCTTTATATCCCATAACATGAAAGACCAAATTCAAAATCTACTCACAGATCACACCATCAAACAGATACAGGTATATCGCTATCATGACTCAAAGCTTCATGACCAAAGTGGACAATGGGTTCTGGGTCATGAGTACATTCAGGTTGGTGACTCCCCCTATAATTTAAATCGGCTCATGACCTTCCGGGTTACAGACGAGGTATTACGGCTCTATTTTGCCAACGGGCAGTAATTATATGGAACGTACGCTATACAGATTTTGTCGTCTGGTCGTTCAGAATCGTCATTGTAAACTGTATAGCGTACACAAGGATATACCTACGAATTCCGTTTCCGTTCGGCATTACCTTTTTCGGGTTGCGGTCGGAAAACATAAATATCGAGCAGAGCGTAGGGGCGGGCCAGGTATTCCCGAATCAGAGTGCGGAGCGAATAACCATCTGGCACATCCTGGGCAGCAAAGGCAATGGCCTCCATTCCCTCATGATTACCGATGTAAAGTGCCCGGGCATTGTGGAAGTTTTGCGAGATGATCGTGATTTTTTGCTGCTTAAAAAAATCCTTACAGCGTACGACCGAATCGAAGGTACGGTAGCCAGCATAATCGGGAAGCATGGCGGAAGGAGGAACTCCCAGACGAACCAACGCCCGTTTCATGTCAGCCGGTTCGTTATAGTATTCCGAATCGTTGTTACCACTCAGTATCAGGTATTTCACTTTGCCTTCCTTCCAAAGCCGGGCGGTTGCCTCCATCCGATAGCGAAAGAACAGATTTTCCTTGCCTGACCGAACAAATTTACTGGTCCCCAGTACAAGTCCATAATCGTTGGCGGGTAGTTCATGTATGTTAAAATACACCTGATTACGGGTATTATACACGACCCACCAGTTACAGACCAAAACGATCATTGCCCCTAAAAAAGCACCAGCAATAGCCCCTTTTACGACCCGCTTTACTACACGGACGCCCACCGCTTCATGCGGAAACTCATCGCTGTAGTTTGTAGCCAAGGTCGTATTCATTTAGGGTAATTTAAAATGTGGGTTTTCAATCAATCCAACCACATTACCAAACGGATCGCAGACGGCCGCTACCTTAATGCCTCCTCCCACATCCTGAATTTCAGCTTGCAAGGTTGCTCCCAGTTCAACCCATTGCCTTACGCTCTCTTCAATAGCCAAAACGCCCCAGTAGGCCAGTGTACTGCCTGCGGCTGGCTGCAGATTTGGATCAAGGCCGAGTTCGTATCCGCCCACATTAAATCCAACATAAAAAGGTTCATCGAAGTAGGGAGTTATCCCCAAAACGTTCGTATACCACTTTTTGGTCTCTGCTAGATTCGGTGCGGCATAAATGACCGTCCGCAATCCTAATACATTGGCTCCTTCCATATTAGGCATTCTATTTACGGGTTACTGGTTCAAACCGTTGGTGAGTTACGAATCGAAACTTTGCCAGTTTTTCAGGAAAACAACCCTAACTGCACGGGCTCTTTCTCTTCAACCACTGTAGGTTCTATAATCGATTCCCCCAGTACCGGAGTTGGGGCCTTTATCGCTTCTTTTACTACTTTAGGTGCCAGCAACTTCACTTCTTTTACCTTGGCAAAAGGCAACTTGTTTCCTAGAGCCTTCCAGCCCCGTACATCAATAAACCCTTCTGGCTCAAGGATCATTTTTTCCTGTGGGCCCCGCTCCTTCACCTGATGGACAATTTCAATTCGCGGATAGCGGTCTATACTTACAGCCAGTAGCTTCGAGCCCTTTACATCGCCGATAAAACTAAATTTCTTGTCGACCGACGTGGTTTCCACTTTAAACCGTTTCACATACCAGGACTTCTGGTTTGCTTCAAAATAGACGGCCGACAGCACGGTTTCGGGATCGAATTTCATGAGCACCGCAATGTCAGACGGCTCGTACCGATTCGTCAGATCAAACGTTGTCAGTTCATACTGTCCATCTTTATAAACCACCAGAATACTGTCTTTGGCATCGAAGTTACCCAGCAAACGTCCCCGCTCATCGCGGTTGAGCCGGCCCAGGTGATCGTCGTACCAGATATCGACACCGCCCAGGGTCGACACACCACCCGTTTTCTGGGTGATTTTCCGAACCGGATATTTTGTTAAAATATTCCCCTGCGCCGATCGGTTTTTTATTGACAGTGAAGCAAAATCGAAATCGAACTGTTTCACCTTCGCCGAACTTTGCGCCGTTAAATTTACCGTAATCACCTCAGCTTCACCATTGTCGTTAGCACTGAAATAGGTAAGCTTCGACTTTGGGTTACCCATGGTCAGGTCGTATTCCCGATCGCGGGTAACACCCGTTACCGGGAAGCGTTTCACCATCGTAATCCCTGACTTCCCATCCAGGTAGGCAATGTTGTAAATCTTACGTTCGTCAGCCTTTTTGAAAACTGATACATATACGATGTCTTTCCCAACAAACACTTTATCCTGAACTTTCGTCACGACACACTTTCCATCCCGCCGGAACACGATGATGTCGTCGATATCGGAGCAATCGCTAACGTACTCGTCTTTCTTGAGTCCATAGCCAATAAATCCGCCTTCTCGATCTACATAGAGCTTCTGATTGGCAGCAGCCACTACACTAGCCGCAATCGTGTTGAAGCTGCGGATTTCAGTCCGACGTTCGCGGCCTTTTCCGTACTTCTTCTGTAACTCTTTGTAGTAGGCAATTGCATAGCGGGTAATATTCGCCAGGTTATCTTCCGTTTCGGCTAATTCCTGCTCCAGCCGACGCATCAGTTCATCCGCTTTGAAACCGTCGTATTTGGAAATACGTTTGATCTTGATTTCAGTAAGCCGGATGAGGTCATCTTCGGTAATTTCCCGATAAAACTGTTTTTTAAAGGGTTTAAGCGCTTTATCAATCGTTTGCAGAACAGCTTCGAACGTTTCGCACTCTTCGATTTTGCGGTAAATCCGATTTTCGATAAAGATCTTTTCGAGCGAACTATACAGCAACCGTTCCATCAGCTCACTACGCCGAATTTCCAGTTCCCGTTGCAGCAACTGTACAGTCTGGTGTGTATTGACCCGTAAAATGTCGGTTACATTAACAAAGTGTGGTTTTTCGCCAATAATCACACAGGCATTCGGCGAAATCGACACTTCGCAGTCGGTAAAGGCATACAAAGCATCGATGGTCACATCGGGCGACACACCGGGTTGCAGGTGCACCAGAATTTCTACATCCCTGGCCGTATTATCAACCACAGCGGCTACATTCCGACTGGGAGCTTTTATTCGGATTTTACCTAATTCAGCCGCTTTAACAATCGAATCGATAAGCTGCGAGGTGGTCACGCCAAAAGGCACATCCCGAATAGCGAGTGTTTTCTTATCCAGTTCTTCAATTCGTGCCCGCACCCGCACCTTTCCGCCACGCTGACCATCGTTGTAGTTGCTGACGTCGATGAGCCCGCCCGTCTGGAAATCGGGAAAGAGCGAGACGGGTTTATCTTTCAGAATCTGAATAGATGCTTCAACCAGCTCAATAAAGTTATGCGGCAGAATTTTGGTGGAAAGCCCTACGGCAATGCCCTCAACACCCTGCGCCAGCAGTAGGGGGAATTTAACCGGCAGGGTTACCGGCTCCCGTTTCCGGCCATCGTACGACAACTGCCACTCGGTGGTTTTGTCGTTGTAAATGGTATCCAGGGCAAATTTAGAGAGCCGAACTTCAATATATCGGGGAGCCGCAGCCCCATCGCCCGTACGAACATCGCCCCAGCTTCCCTGGGTATCGAACAGGAGTTCTTTTTGACCAATGTTAACAAGCGCTTCGCCAATAGAGGCATCACCGTGCGGGTGGTACTGCATGGTTTGCCCGATTACATTGGCTACTTTATTAAAACGGCCATCGTCCATTTCTTTCAGGGCATGCAAAATCCGGCGCTGAACGGGTTTCAACCCATCTTCAACGGCCGGAACAGCCCGCTCAAGGATAACGTAGGACGCGTATTCGAGAAAATAGGATTCATACAGCCCAGACACTACCGTCTGATCATGCAGAACATCATTGGGTGGGTTATTAGGTTGGTTTTCTGGCTCAATGGATTCCGTTAAGTCATTACCCTCTGCCGTTGCTTCCGCATCGGAGTTCAGAGATTCTTCGTCCATTAATCCTTCATTTTCTTCATTTATCATTGACATGATGGAGAATTATTCCAGCCAATAAACAGGTGGATATTGGGTACAATTGGTGTTGTATTCGATTCCTTAAATATACGAAGATTTTCTCAAAAAATGGCTTCTATTTGCCTAAAACGATAAATTTCTAACAGCCTTACCAGGATTTGGCGGGATTCGTCTCCTAACCAGAAATGATTCATTTAGGGAACTTCCCACCCGAATGACATCAACCAGAAATCCTGTCCAGACTGGCTCGCTCGTCAATCCGAAAACAGGTTGTCGTAATGGGGAGATGGTAAAAATATCCCCCCACTTTCGGCATAAAAGGATGTATCGATCGGGTACACGCCCCGTTGGGAGTAAGTCCAGGAAGCACCGGTTTTCGGATGATACGCCATCAGTTTTTCCCAGTTTTTAAAATATTGATGTCCGTTTGTTTCCTGTAGCCCGATGGTCATACCGGGAAAAGGTGGCAATCGGGCGGCTACGTTTTTATTCCAGTCGACCAGAATTGGGTTTACGGTCAGGTCGGCACAGAAACAGGGCACTTGTTTCTCATACGCCAACTGAGCGATTTTCATCGTCATACTCAGGGTCTTGGCAATGGCTTTAACGGCAATCGCCGAATACCCCTGTTGAATTCGAATGGCGGCATCATCGACCGTATGAGCACTTTCATCAGCGGCAATTCGTACCCCCAGATTTCCTACAAATTCTTCGTTTCGCTCATCGAATGGTTCTTCAATAACTGCAATCTGGTCGAATGCCCCAATTTTTTGGGCATGGTCCAGAAAACGGAGCAGCGTCTCTTTTTTCTCGTACCGACCGTTAGCATCAAAGTAGTAGGGAATTTTACCACTTTGGGTATAAGGCGTTTGGTAATGCCCAATGGCTTTATGAACTGCCGTCAGAAAAGCCAGATCTTTCTCCAGCATTTCGGCCTGTGTACCGGCGGCACCCGTCTTGAGTTTTAAAATAAAATAGCCTTCGTCGGCGGCTTTTTTTAGCGTCTCAACGGTTGTACCTACACTGAACGATGGAATACTAGCCACCTTGTCATGATGGTAGGATAAACCCGGTTTATAGGGTTCAGGAATGATATCGTCGAAACGCTCCAGGCCATTTTCGTGGGCGTACAGTTGCCAGGCTGCATTATCGACGCTCACGAGTGCGTTCAGGGCAAAGGTTTTCCGTAAGTCTGGGTTTCGGGTGATGGTTTTTGCATAGGCGAACACATCAGGAAAGAGATTATCGAGTAAAGTAACGGGGTCTGTAAACGTATTCCCTTTCAGAATTTGCAGGGCACGGTCGCTGATGGCATACATAAGTGCGTTTCCCACCCGTTCGGAATGAGTTGAAAACACCTTTGCATCGGACCAAAGTACCCCCTGCGTACACAAACCCACCTTACGAATACCCAACTCACTTTCCAGCAAGGAAGCAACCTGCCAGCTTTCCGTAATGGCACTTCCTTTGAAGCGATACGGATTGAGTGGCTCCCGTTCAAAATTTGAATCGACTCGCCGAATCCGAATGGATGTCAAGCGTTTTTGAGAATTTAATGAGGCAGCCAGCCCGACCGGGTTAGCAGCACCCAGGGCCGTGACTACACCGACTGAGCGAATGAACTCCCGGCGAGTCAGGCTTTCGGATTGGCAGTGCTCATTCATTTCCTGTCACAATAAATTAGGCGATTCACTCAATACCCCCGTGCCAGGTCTACGCCATTTTCAAGCGCTTCCCCAGCCCGAAAGCGAGTCAGATTTTTTAGAAACTGGGTTACCTTGCCCGCATCTTCGTCGGGTTGCCCACCTCCGGTATGCTGGGTTAGCAGTACGTTTGGCATCGTCCAGAGTGGATTGTCGGCCGAAAGTGGTTCCTGAGCCGTAACATCCAGCACAGCACTTCCGATCCGCCCAGATTGTAAAGCTTCAACCAGCGCGGCTTCATCGGTTGTGCTTCCTCGTCCCACATTGGCATATAGGCTTCCAGGTTTCATGGCATTGATCAGTTCAGCCGAAAAAAAGCCAGTGGCTGTACCAGGCAAACAATTTACCACGATATCCGTGTGCGGCAAAACAGCCTTCAGGTCCTCTGCCGAATGTAGATCAGCATGAGGATCTGTGCGGGCCAGCATTTGAATGGAACAGGCAAAGCCCGACAACATTTGGCGCATGGCCTGGCCGATTGTTCCCGTGCCTAAAATAACCACCTGTTTATGGCGTAGCAACCCTGTTCGTTCCCGAATCGGTGCGCCTACCCATTCCGAGCAGCTTTGAAGGACAGCCAGTTCCGGAATGCAGCGGTAAATTGCCAATATGCCGGCCAGCATCGTTTCAGCACAGGGCCAGGCAAAGTAATCACCCATATTGGCCACTACGCCCTTCAGGTCGACATGTTTATACCCATCGAATCCGGCCGAATCCAGTTGCCAGAACTTCACATTTGGTAGTGGTTGTGAAAACCAGGATGCGGGCGGGTTACCCATGATGAAATCGGCCGACAGAAAGGCCTTTTTCTGCTCTTCCTGGGGTAGATCATGCCGAAAAACGGCTGTTATATCCTCAGGGAGTTGCTGTTGAAGCTCCGCTTTTAAGCGGTTGTCCAGGTTGGTATTAACAAATACGTACATACGTCATTTACGAAAATCCAGGCTGTTTAGTTGCGGTTGACCCATTGTCTACCCCGAAACCTACTGACTGGTTTCCCAATTAACAGGTTTACTTCCACCCTTTTAACTGGGCCATTAACCAGTTCATCATTTTCTCAGTCTCTTCCGGATACGTCCAATGGCCTGTGTCGAGAAAGTCAGTATCCAGGGTTTTAGGGCCAGGAATGACGTTAAAAGCCGCATACATTGACGTGGGCGGACAGGTTTCATCATTAAAACCCCAGGCATAGCGGCCTGGCACATTGACAAGCCGGGCAAAGTTGACAACGTCGTAATAACCCGTAGTTTTGATACGGTCAGGTTTATTATTATAAGCCAGCTCATTGCCTGTGAACAAGTGCGGCCATCCGCCCGCACGTCCATGCAGATATCCTGTTACATCGCAAAGTGCTGGATAGTAAGCCCCTAACCATTTCACACGCGAATCGAGCCCGGCTGTTATAATTGACAAAGCTCCACCCTGACTACCTCCCGTAACGGCCAGATTCTGTCCATCATACTGGGGTAGGCTCGTCAGGAAATCGACTGAGCGAACGCAACCCAGATATACCCGTTTGTAGTAATACCGATCGCGATCATCCAGATTAGCCGCCTGATACCCATTTAATGGACCCCGGGATAGGTCTACGTAGACGTTCGGGTCCATCGTTACCGGAATTCCGTGTATACCGACTTCCAGTGTAATAAATCCTTTATCAGCTTCTGCTATCATACCATTGTAGGGTCGAACACCCGCACCGGGTACCCGCAGAATAGCTGGATACTTTCCCTCTTTTTTCGGTACGCACAAAATCCCATAGAAGCGTGAACTGTTGATATTCTGAAGGCTGACGTGATATACATTGGTCAGTTCGGTACACCGCTCTGGCAAAAGCGTCATCCGGGTATCCATCGGAATCTTGGCCAGATCAGCTTTGGCATTGTCCCAGAACGCTTTGAAATCA
Source organism: Spirosoma panaciterrae DSM 21099 (assembly GCF_000374025.1). Taxonomy (GTDB): domain Bacteria; phylum Bacteroidota; class Bacteroidia; order Cytophagales; family Spirosomataceae; genus Spirosoma; species Spirosoma panaciterrae. The sequence goes on from NZ_KB893189.1 coordinate 88,492, forward strand.
GCCGGATTATCGACGGTTGGCTTGATGGTCTGTGGTTCAACCCCTACTGTCGTCAGCCCTCTATACTCTTTGCCATCTACTTCAGCCGTAGCGATACACCGTAGAAATCCGGCTGATTTCATCAAACCGCCATCCAGAGCCAGCGTTCCCTCTTTTAAGGTCAGCGTTTCCTTTTTTGTCGGTTCCATCTTTTCCGGTCCGATCTCGTAGCGAAGTTTGACCCCTTTAAGTAGCACATTATTCCGATAAACGGATACGTTAAATTTGACGGGTTCGCCAATTTTATACAGCCAGTTAGGATGATCGGGGGTGATCAATACTTTCACAACGCGCTCGGAGGGCTGAGCCAGCACGTTGGTAACCCAAATCAGGAGTAAACCAGGAAAAAGCAGTTTTTTCATGTATAAAAGCAGGAATACGGTTTACGGTTTCGGTTGGAGAGGCCTTAAACGCAAGCCTCACAAAAACGACTATCGTAAGCGGTAAAGCAGCCTTTGCTGAAAATTTAACTGCCAATTATTTATTCAATCCGAGCGGGCGTACGGTAGCCCTGCCGAACAGGTTGCATATTCACTACACAGCGAATGAGCAATGTCAGGGGAAAGACCACATCGAAACTTCCCGGAACCTTCGACAAAAAGATACCCAACACAGCCAGCAGGGCAGTGCTTCCGAAATAGAGTGTCCGACGGCGGGCGGTTGCAGTGGCCCCTGTGGCCCAGTAGATGAGTGGCAAATGAAGCGGCATCAGATACAATAAAGTTGGATTCCAGCCTGTAACTCCATCATCCCGAATGAGCCACAACAACAGCAGAAACCAGCCCAGAAATCCCGAAATCCCAAACAGCAGCCGATCGAGCCAGCGATCGACCTTGCCTGCTACAACGTACCGACGGATGGTAAACCCAGCGATCAAAACGCCCAGAATTGTAAAGACAACGTCTGGATCGAGGAAAATAGGGACTTGTTGCCGAAAGATGTTCTGGGCGGCAAATAAGGTCTGATCACCCTGCACAAACGGTACAATCTGCCCGTTTGCAAGCTTTATCGTAGCTTTAGCCAATTGGTCGTGAACCTGATCGGGCAGGTACATGGCCCGCCAGCCATCAGTCTGTTCATTGGCCGGCCACCCGATCGCCAGATTCATTCCTAATTGGTACCAGGGCTTTTCGTTCAGATAATCATTCATCCAGTCACGATACGACTTACCGGTCATGCGTGAACGCGACGGTATCGACAAGCTGTCGCCACAGGCTTCAACAATCATGTCGCGAGGGCGAGTCGCGCAGTTGTCGTAATAAAACTTGTATCGGTACTCCCGGTTTTCGGGCAGGTAATTCGTTTCCAGAGCGGCAAACAGCTTTTGTCGCTGCGAAAGTGAAAGCACCAGTTGCTGCTCCCGTATGCTGCGGTTGGTCTGCTGGTAGTAGTACATTACCTGGTACAAATTGTGAACCGATAGAAAATACGGCAACGTACCCCGTAAAAATTTCAGGATAAAATAGTCTGCTCTGTAATCGAACCCACCGTAACTATAGTCCCGGTCAAGACCGAGAGCCGGGTCAACAATTCGAATTTCAGTATGTCCAAACGACGACGAAATGTCGTCATCGCCCGGTCCATAGGTAATCAGGCTTACCCGCGAAGAGGGCGTTAACTGCTGGGCAACGAGTGACGAATGAAAACTGCCGAACAGGAAAAGAAGCATCAGTAAACCTATCAATCGCATAGTGCTTAAATTTCCGGGCTGTTTATTATCGCCCGCCACCCGTCTATTCGTCGTCTTCATGGTCCTCAAATTCCCGCGAACGTCCTTTTTTATCTTTTTCTGTCTTTCGCCCCTCTCTCCCCTGAATGCAAACAACAAGCTCACCTTTTACCGTTTTTTGGGCAAAATACGTAATTAGTTCGGACAATGTGCCACGCCGATTTTCCTCAAATACTTTCGTGAGTTCACGCGAAACACTCGCTGGTCGATCAGGCCCCAATAAGTCAGCAAACTGCTGAAGTGTTTTTAGTAGTCGATGGGGCGACTCATAGAACACCATGGTGCGTTCTTCTTCAACCAATGCCATCATCCGGGTCTGGCGACCTTTTTTATGGGGCAAAAACCCTTCAAAAGTAAAACGGTCGTTGGGTAAACCTGAATTAACCAGAGCCGGGACAAAGGCTGTAGGCCCCGGCAGGCACTCTACCGGAATCTCGTTTTTAATACACTCCCGAACCAGCAAAAACCCGGGATCTGAAATACCGGGCGTACCGGCATCAGATACCAACGCCAGTGTTTTCCCCTCTTTCAGTTGATTTATTAACCGCTGGACGGTCTGGTGTTCATTGAAAATATGGTAACTATGCAGTGGCTTGCTGATCGACAGATGTTTCAGCAAAATTCCGGATGTGCGGGTATCTTCGGCCAGAATCGCATCGACACTCTGAAGAATCTTCACAGCCCGAAGGGTAATATCGTCTAGATTACCGATTGGAGTCGGTACAAGGTACAGTTTCATACAAAGCAATATAGGATCGCAAAAGCGGAGCCAACGAATTAACCAGCGAATTTCTGACGCTTTATTTACTCTTTCGCACTTTCGCCCTTTAAAATTTCATCAATGGCAGCGGCCAGCCTGTAATCTTTCTCTGTCACTTTATTACCAGCATCATGCGTAGATAGCCTGATCGAAACCTGATTATACACGTTCGACCACCAGGGGTGATGATCCATTTTCTCGGCAATCAGTGCTACACGGGTCATAAACGCGAACGCTTCGCTAAAATCGTTAAACTGAAAATCACGGGTAAGTTGATTATTCTGTTCCTGCCACATACAATACGGGATTTGTATTTTCAGTTCTAACCACTTCCGATTGGCTTGTGTTACATCCCCTTGAAACAACTCAGCCCCATAGTTTCACCTGACAGACCTTGCTGAAAATTTGGCATGTTAATTGAAGGAGATTGATTATGAACAATCGTAATCTCATCAGTGCTGGTATCAGCCTGGGTGTACTCACCTTCTCACTTGCCTGCTGGACCTTGATACTCATGCTATTGTTTAAATAGCACAGGCTACTATTCCACTTTTCTGATTAGACTAGTGAATCAATAAACATTTTTAACATAAAATGATTGGTAAACGAAGGACTGGCAATGGTTTGCTTAATGCCTAAGCTATTAACATGTACTGTTGCCCACATTCTGAACAGGAATAGGCCTTCAGTGGCAGGAAACCCAAAAATCGTTTCAACCAGGCTGGTCGATGAACACGTATAGGATGTGATTGTCCACAAGCTGGACAGCGTTTAACAAGCGTAAATTTGGTTGTCATGATCAAGAGGGCTGAACGGTATTTACAATATTCTTCATTAAGTTAGACTTCTGATTACCAGAGAGTCACATTAAAATATTATTAAGTATTTTCCTTTTTTGATTAGAGTAATAATACTTACTCCCCTTTATTTTCGCAATAACCTGAATCTCTATCAAATTATTTTTACAAGCAATATAAAAACAGTATATCCTCAAAATATCCAACGAGAATCCGGATCAAGTACAATACTTGTAGAGCATCTAGGACTAAGTATATGGAAGCCGACCCGGTTGGCGAAAGCAAGCGTATCGTGTTTAAAAATGCCTATTTAAGTGATCAGATTATCGCCATTGCCATTCTGAATAGCGAGTGGAAAATAAAACTCCTCACCCCTCTTTTTGCAAAATACCTCCTCTGGTACCTGACCCCCCAAAAGATTCTCAAGCTGTCTGTCATCGTGCTGACCATTGGCAATATAGGGGATTTTATAAATGCTATTCGATACCTGAGAGCGAACCGGACGACAAGTCCGAATCGGATAGCGGACGAGTAGAATCGGTTGGCGGTAAAAGCCCTTTTGGTTCGCGGGCGGCAATACTGGCGCAATTCGGCTGGAGTTGGCAATACTTGGTTTGGGGGGGCGCTGGCCGATTGTGCAACGGATGCTACTGGACTACCCTTCTCAAAAAGTGAAGAAAACCGAGAAAGGAAAAAAGGAAGATATTACTGAACTGACGGAGGATAATTTGGAGGAGTTCATGAAAAAAGTGGCTGCTCAGTTTGAATGAACAGCAACGAGCGGAACTAGTAACCGGGTTCGGCATCGAAATAGACCAAAAGAAATATGAATGGGCCAAAAACTGCAACTCGTAAAGCCAAGGAGAAGCGCGACCGGAAAGTAAAAGCTACCTTTCAGGCCTTGGCCTCTTCGCCTGGAGCCATGAAAACGGCCTGCGTAGCGGAGGTCATGAAGCGGTTTAGGCTGTCAAGAGCAACGGTTTGGCGGATAATTGTGGGGGGAGGGGTTGCACAAGTAGATTGAGTTCTCTTAGCTTGATTTTACAGGGTTTTTGATTCTTATTTTAAACTTAATGCCTCAGCAACTTTATCAAGCGCAAACACCTTACTGGCAAAAATATTAAAATTTACGATTGCATTATTAAATGGCAGTGCTCGCACATCACACCCAACGCTTAAGCCATATTTTCTTTCCATAAGCAGCACATATATACTTCCATAAAAGGATTTATTAGATTTTAGCCCGGACAACCCTAAACCAGTTAGACCAAATGAGGGTATAGCGCGAACTTCAAGCGACTTATATTTATAATTAATCGGAAATCCAAAGCCCAAATAAACATCGACATAGGTTCGCTGCCGGGTTGTACTAGAGTCTGGCATCTGTATAAATTGCCTATATTTTATTATTACCGTGTCTTTTATTACTGACGTTTTTGTATAGCCAAATGTTATATCTCGTTTAATAATCTCAAGGTGCCCGCTAACACTTGCCTTAAAGTCAGGATTGTCACCTTTAAAACTATGAAATGTGCCTCCTAAAACAAGACCTGTAGATTTAACAATTGGCGCATGTGGAGCAAGCCTTATCGTCTCTCGTTGAACTTTAACTGTTGTATCTTGGATGTTATTCGTTTGTGAAATAGTAACCCCACCCATCACTTTATAAACCGGCTGATATAAAGTTGCCTGCTGGAAAATATTCAAACCTTGTTCACTAAGTGAACTTGTACTTTGCTGTTGAAATACCCTTATATATCCGCCAAAATCATACTTCTTACTATATGTTGTCGCCTTATTCTGTATCCAAACAAGATCAAAGTATATATTTGGATTATCTGCATTCTTACCAATGACATTTAAATTTGTTCCTAATGAAATCCCTAATGGCAATGAGTTATCATCAGTTTCTTGCTTATTATCCTTTATGGTCATTGTATAGGTTTGCTTAAGTATATCTATTGAAGCGCCCGCTGCCCCACCAGGAACTAGGGCAATGGTAAGAATAATAGTTTGATCATTTGCAACTGTATTATTATCCCTAAGGATGATATGTATATATTGAGTATTTGGAGTATTTTGTAAAAATTGTAATTGCTGTGGTGAGGTAATATTAATGGTATAGTCCGGTGTTGCGCCAGCACTATTAGCAGTACTGGTTGGATCAACCGAAACCGTTATTTTTTCGCCCGAAGCGCCAAGCGGCCCTCCTCGATAGGAAATTGGGATGAAATAATCTTTTGTATCTGTACCCACGGGCTCAAAACCCGTCTCTACTGTTTTGCCAAAAAAGAATGTTTGGCAATAGCTTATTAGTGGCATCATCAATAGGATTACCCATATAAGTTTCTTGCCTTTAATCAATAAATAAGTCATAGCAGTATATAGCATGTATTAACTCGCTCATTATCAGCAAAAATATTACGTCAGCCAATTCATTTCCCATGGGAAAAACACCCTTTTTTTCGACTCATAAATAGTCTCACCTTTTGTCTCAAATCTTGCCTCAATCCAAAAATTGAAGCTATTTTATTCTAAAATTCTCCTTTAAATACAATTACTCACTTTCTATATTGCATAGACGAAACGTCTTTTTTCTATGCAAGGCGCTGGAAGGCAGTAAAAACAAATAGCTGCCAATACCTTTAACCTCATTATAAAACCTACACGAAATCCTTTGCCCTGTAGAGTCAACTACACCACCGTGAACCACCATGTACAGTTTTAGCTTCTCGGCCGATACGGATGCCTATAAAGCCTGGTTATGGAGACAATTTTATTACAAGGAAAAGAAGCTGTACTTCGAGGGAGGGAAAAAATGGAAAACAGCCCTGTTTATCGTAATACCTATTTTAATGCTTTTAGCCTACCGGGCGAATGGCAAAGCTAATAACCTGTTCGTTGCAGGCTTGCTGTCCTTAGGTCCTCTTTCCTGGCTTGTTTCCCATTTCGCCAAAAGGAGCCAGTTAAAAAAGCAGATAAAAGACTATGCAGGTAGTAAACTTTTTCAAATCGCTATCGATGAGGATGGGCTTATCTACCAGACTGAAAACAGTCAAACTACCTTGAAATGGAGTTACTTCAGCCAGTACGAGGAGTTTGACGATACGTTTACCCTATATGCTAAGGAAAAAGGGGCCGCTCCCGTTGTCTTACCTTTACACGGCATTGCTGATAATGGCCCCATGAAAGAACTGGTTTACCAGCATGTAAAGCCAAAAAGTGAATAGATAGCATTTCTGTACGCACAACAAAACCGCCCTGGTCATCGGTTAGGGCGGTTTTGTTGTGCGTACCTCTTTGTTACCGCTTTAAGCGGCCTATGTGCATCTTAAGCTGTACCAGCACGTAGGTAAGGGCTTCACTGAGTAAGACTAGCCAGAGTTCGCCCGTCAGGTGAACCGGACTACTGTTGGGGTGCAGCAGGTAATCGATGCTCACCGCCCCTACTACCGTCGTTGCCAGTAGCAGCTTCAGCGTCAGCAGGTGGTAATGCTTTTGGCGCACGAAGCCTTTCAGGCCAAACAGTTCGTCGAAGCATTCGCAGGCAACCAGCGCGTTGAGCAGAATAAACAGCGTCAGCAGCAGGGCGAACGAAAGCAGACACAGGTGAAACAGGCTGATGGTCAGCACTGACAGGGTAATAAATTCAGTTGTATACAGGGCAATGATGGCTGTTACCAGCGCATTGCGGAAATTGCTATTTTGCATTGCAGATCAATTATTTATCAGTTGACACTAAGTGCCATTCGGCCCGGACGAATTGACCCTGCAAAGGTGTTGGACGGGTAGAAAGGGGTCTGTATTTAGTTTTGGTTAGTTTGTTTAGGTTCATAAAACCACACTGTACCATGCCTTCCTATCCCAATGATGAATTTGCCGCGATGTGGCAGAAAGTAACTGATCGCTATTTTAAGGAAACCCAAAAGCAACTTAAGACTAAGCCCGATGTAGCTGCCTTTGTAGCGCACTTGCGTACTATTACTGAGATTGATAATGTGCTTCTCGAAAGCACTGGGGGTGATCAGGAGGGACTAGCTATTTATCTAGCTTTTAAGGAGATAGGAAAAAGAATAGAGATCAATCTTGGTGAAAGGTATTATACCGCATTAAAATTATATGCCGACGGCGAAGGGGCTAGTAGTGAATTTGATCAATATTATGAGTACTTGCGTAGTTTTTATACAAAAAAAGGGAATCTAGGCGAAGAAGATTTAAGTCTTCAGGATATTTATATAGAACCTAGTACTCAAGTTAAAAAATATAATAGAATACCTCTATTAACAATTATTTTAGAATGGATTAATCATTCTCATGGTGACTTTAAAAAGTTTGACCTAAGACTATTATCCAACAGCTTTAATAATATAATACTAATCCTAGGTGATCCAGGTCAAGGAAAAACTTCCTTTTGTTATAGACTCTTGTATGAGATTGCTGGCAAAATTGAAAGGCCTATCTATTTCTTTCGTTTAAGATACATTCAACAAGTAGAAAATTTCTATGAAGACCCCTTTAATATTATTTTTAAACATATAATTGAGTTTGGCTATAAGCCCTACGGAGACATTACTTATGAAATCCCCATAACAAAAGATAGATTTAAAGAATCAATATTAATACTTGACGGGCTTGACGAACTCGATAAAATATTAAATCTAGATAACGAGACTTTCGTTGAAAGATTAGCAAATCTAACTAATAGAGTTTTTAGACCATATAAACTTGTTATCACCTCCAGAAAAGAAATCAATACTTATTACCTAAGCAGACTTGAAATTCCTTGCTTATCAATTAATGAATTAACTATTACCGAACAATTTGAATGGATTAAAAAATATAATACCAAAGGGAATCTTCCCTACAAAATTAGCTTAGAAGATTTAAAAATACTTAATGAACCCCTCCATGCATTACGTCCTGTAATCGGACAACCAATTTTACTTCATATTCTATCTCAAATAAATATACTACCAAATTCTAATTATAATTCAAGTAAAGTATATGATGATTTGTTTACTAGATTGATAACTAGGTATTGGCACTTAGCAAGTAAACTAGAAAATTCGCACCCAAATCTAAAACAATGGATTTCAAGCCCTGAACAACTTAGAATAATCCTTCAGTTGATTTCTCTAGAAATGTTCTATAGAAATACAACTTATCTAAGCCATGAGCAGATACCTGATAATATTTTAAGAATTTTAGGTCTTGCCAATGACCAACAAGTAAGCGCACTTAAAGTATTATCTATCGCTTTTTATTTTAATTATACTGTAACAGAAGTTGGTAAACATAGAAAATATGCAGTAGAATTTTTTCACAAAACATTTAGTGAGTATCTTGCCGCCGAGGCTCTGTGGTATGAAATAAAAAAAATATTTAATAGCATAGATAAGCCTAAAGATGCAATATTATTTTCTATTGTCAAACTTTTTAGTGGAAAGGCAATCATAAACGATCAAATAAATAATTACTTAATCGAAATAATTCAAAACGAAAGGAGTGAGAAGAATACTTTAACAGCTGAACAGCGTACAATATTAACATCTATAAAATACTACTTAGAACATCTTTGCAATTCTGAATTTAACAGCATTGATACCGAGACAAATAAAGCAATTTCAACCTCATTACAAGTATTTTATGGCCTATTGTGCATATATAATAGACTTGAAGGCGAATTAAAGTATTTTTCAAACATTAATAATATTAACTATTTCTATTTAATTAAAATACTATTCCAGAGGTATCAGTATTTACGTTTTGACTATGCTAACCTCAACGAAATAGAGCTTGCCTACTTTAGTTATAATGGCTCAAGATTTGACTACGCACAATTTAACAAAGCTTACCTCGAGGGCTCAGACTTAAAAAATTCATCATTTGAACACGCAAGCTTAAAAAAGGTTAACATGATTAAATCTGATTTAAGGCATACAAACTTTCAGTTTGCCAATTTAAGTGAAAGCATTTTAAGCTATTCAAAATTTACTAACGCCAATCTTAGAAATGTAAATCTCATAAAGGCTAAGCTCGATCATGTAAACTTAAGCGATTCCACATTAGCGTCGGCAAATCTTATAGGTGCCTCATTAAATGGAGCCAACTTAAGTAATGCAGATTTAAGTAATGCTCACTTACATAAAAGTGATTTATCAGAAGCAGAGTTAAGTAATACCAATTTTTCGAACGCAAATCTTAGCTTTGTTTCGTTCATTAACGCAAAAGGCTTAACCTTGAGAAATCTATCTAGGGCTAAATCCTTATATATGTGTACAGGGTTAGAGGCTAATTTATTGAATCAGTTAAAGAAGGAATTTCCCTATTTATTCATTGACTCTACTTCCAGGCAACCTTGAAATTAGGATAATTAACCAAATGCAATTGACGAAAACGGACACTACCAACAATCTTGGTTAAAGTGTTGGAATGTAAATGGGCTGAAAATGAAAAAGCTACCCCAGCTAAGGATAAATGGCTGAATTCATTAGTAAGCCTTAAAGTGACCGTGTCTTTTCTTTTAGGCAAAGTCCAGCCAGTTTCTATTTCCCTTAGAAATATTGATTCGACCAAGAATGAGTTTCATAAACAGTCTGCACTTGGAATTTTAGACACTTACGGGTTTGTGGAGAGGCAATTAAATGATAAAAGCTTTATACCTGTTGAGTAAATAACTGTAAACTTCTTTTTACCAAGGATATTTATATATATCATCATAGTTTTCAACCTCAACTATTTCCAGGCCGATACTCTGAAGGAATTTGTATTTCCCAACAAGCCTGTTGGTTTGTTCTACGTATTTTTTGTCAATGTACCACCCCTTCTTTCTACGTTCGGGGAATTTCTTAAAATATTTGGCTCGCTCAATTAACAGCCAGCGTATGAATACTTCATTCTCTTCCATTCCTAAACCAAAAATGCAAAGTGATTTATTAAAGATAATATGTAACCAAGTATTTGCTCCTCTCCAATTCGACTGATTTTTACCACTGAAAAGTTTATTATCATCTCCTTTATGAAGCAAGTTCCTAGCTTTTTCAACTGAGCCCATATAATGAGTGAGCCCTAAACGTATACTTCTATGATAATTTACAAATCCGTTAATAAACCATATTCCGAAGCCATCCGTCGGAAAATCAAGTTGAGAGCCCCCATAGTATGTAGTCCAAGGATAGAAATCAGTGAATTTCTTAGTATCTGTATAATATTGTTTTACCCCTCTATAATGAACCGATTTAGGCAGAATTAAATCAAAATTAGTAGTCAGGATAGGAGCATTAATTCTATATGCTTTATCAACAAAAGCGGTATGGTGATCAAGAAACGTCCAATCGGACAGGATTTCACTTGCTCTTTTTTGGATTTGGAAATTAGTTGTACGACTATCACCTGCAGATATTTCCAATAAATCATAAAATTCTGTTAAAGTGATTCCTTCAGGCACTTGATTGTAAGCTTCTGGTGAAAATTCTTGCCAGAGCCTAATAAGTAAATCTTCCCATGAAATTGCCAGCGGATTATTAGGGTAACGGTTTATGCCATTTCCTACTATAAAGGCGATTTCAGTATAATTATTCTCAACAATATTTCTTATAGACCTGTGAATTAACTTGTAATGAAGCCTATTTCCTTTTTTTGGAAGAAGGCCTGCACCAGCTTTGGATTTTCTTCCAAGCGTTTGATTTGTTCCAGAACCGCTATGGTCAGTTCGTCTAAGTTGGTAAATACCTGATTTTTTAAGCTTCGCTTTAGGTGACTCCATACCAACTCAACTGGGTTGAGTTCTGGACTATAAGCTGGTAACCGCTCCAGATGAACTCGACCCGCTTTATCAGTTAACAGATTCTTAACAGCTTCGCTGCGGTGGATAGCTGCGCCATCCCAAATCACTAACAG
>NZ_KB893190.1 GCF_000374025.1 Spirosoma panaciterrae DSM 21099
AAACTTGTGTTGATAGAGTGATTGGCAATCTCTTTCTGTGGGGTCTTTGAAAGCTACATTGATATAGAGTGCAGGGGATCTGTACTCAGAAGAGTCAATAGGTTGGTGCTGTTAAGGCGGGTGAACACCTCTTTCCATCCCGAACAGAGCCGTTAAGCCCCGTACTGCCGATGGTACTGCTGTCACAAGCGGGAGAGTAGGTAGGTGCCACCTATGAAATCGGAAGGCCTGTCCAAGTAGGACAGGCCTTTTCTGTTTTACAACCTTCTTGAATAAGTAGAGATCAGAAACTGCCTACTTTTCGTACATTAGCTCTACTTTGTCAATCCAGCAAATTCATGGCTCTCTTCAAACTACTCGTAAACGGTCGTAGCTATCAGGCTGATGTAGATCCCGACACCCCACTTTTATGGGTGCTACGCGATCATTTCGGATTAGTCGGTACAAAATACGGCTGTGGTATTGCCCAGTGTGGGGCCTGTAGCGTCCACTTGAATGGCGAAGCCACCCGCTCCTGCGTATTGCCGGTTTCTGTAGTGGGTAAGTCGAAAGTAACAACTATAGAAGGACTGTCCTCTGACGGAACTCATCCGGTGCAACTAGCCTGGGATAAGATTGATGTGCCTCAGTGTGGGTACTGTCAGGCAGGTCAGATTATGACAGCGGCTGCCCTTCTGAAGCGGAATCCGAAACCAACAGAGGCCGAAATCGATGAAACGATGACGGGTAATCTTTGTCGTTGTGGTACCTATCATCGAATTCGGGAAGCCGTAAAGGTTGCCGCTGATCATTCTGTATCTGGTTCTTCTAAAACGCCAAAAACAAAATAGTTATGCAGAAGATAGCTAATACCAATCGAAGAGATTTTTTGAAAATTGCTTCGCTGGCTGGTGGAGGCCTGGTTTTAGGTTTTAACTGGACGAATGCCGATGGGGCTGCACCTGTGATGGAAGCTGGAGTGGCTGCTGCACCGGGTGTTGATTTCAATAGTTATCTGTCTATTAACCCCCAGGGCATAATTACTATTTTGTCACCCAATCCCGAAGTTGGTCAGGGCATCAAAACCGCTTTCCCGATAATCGTCGCTGAAGAACTCGATGCCGATTGGACAAAGGTGGTTGTTGAACAGGCCCCACTCGATACAAAAAAGTTTGAGCGACAAGTGGCTGGAGGGAGTGGCTCGATTCCACATTCGTGGAAACGATTGCGCGTCGCGGGGGCAACTGCTCGCCAGATGCTTTTAGAAGCGGCTGCTAAACGCTGGAATGTGCCTGTATCGGAATGCTCGACCACGAAAGGGGTGGTGATGCATTCGGCTAGTAAACGCCAGTTGCCTTATGGGGAGTTAGCTTCTGAAGCCGCTCAGATTCCGGTTCCTGCTGATGTAAAGCTTAAAGAAATCAAAGATTTTAAATTGATTGGTAGTACAGTCAGAAACGTTGATAACCCCAAAATCATTACGGGCAAACCACTGTTTGGATTGGACTTCTACCGGGAAGGTATGGTGTTTGCCATGTTGCAGCGGCCCGCTTTTGGCTATAAATTGAAATCATTGGATGCCAGTGCGGCCAAAGCCATGTCGGGAATTATTGATGTTGTGACATTCGATAATAATGTAGCCGTTGTAGGGAAATCGACCTGGCAAGTGAAAAAGGCTAAAGATGCCCTTAAAATTGACTGGGAAAAAGCGGATGCCCTCGAAAGTACGGCGGATCATAATCGACTATTCAAAGAAATGCTGGATAGTTCCGAAGCAACAGTTCGACGGAAGGATGGTGATGTAGAAGCGGCTTTTAAAAATGCTGCTAAGATAATTAAGTCGGAATATCAGTGTCCATTCCTGCCACATAATCCGCTGGAGCCGATGAATTTCTTCGCGCATGTTCGCCCGGATGGCGTAGAACTGGTAGGGCCAACGCAAACTCCCGAACTAGCCCGCAACGAAACGGCTAAGCTACTGGGTATATCGCCCGATAAAGTGACGGTGCAGCTTACTCGTATGGGTGGAGGATTTGGGCGTCGCCTGAAAGCCGATTACGTGCTCGAAGCGGTGCAGGTCTCGAAGTTAGTTAAGGCGCCGGTTAAACTAATCTGGACGCGAGAAGATGATATGACCGGGGGAAGTTATCGCCCAGCCGTTCGCTATCGGTTCGAAGCCGCTCTGGATGCACAGGGGAATATAATTGGCTATAAGCTTCGTGGAGTAGGTATGAATGAGGCTAATGCAACACGCCAGGATAATTTCCCGTCAGGAGCTGTTGATAACCTGCTGATCGATAGCGTATACCATAAGTCGCCTATTACGATTGGCCCATGGCGGGCACCCGTTACAAATTTCCTGGCCTTTGCAGAGCAGTCGTTTTTAGATGAGGTAGCCCATGCCGCTGGCAAAGACCCTGTACAGTTTCGACTGGAATTATTGGATAAGGCCAAACAAAAACCCGTTGGAGAAATTAAGTACGACATTGACCGGATGAAGGGCGTAATCGAATTAGCGGCTGAAAAATCGGGCTGGGGCAAAAAGAAAGGGCCCGACGGGAAACTACTTGCTCAGGGTTTTAGTGTCTATTTTTCGCACCGGTCGTATGTTGCTCAGGTAGGCGAAGTGGTGATGCAAAAAGGGAAGCCAGTGCTTCAGAAAGTGTATTCGGTTGCCGATTGTGGAGTTGTGATAAACCAGAGTGGATCACAGCAGCAAGTTCGTGGTTGTGTGGTAGATGGAATTGGACATGCAATGTATGGAAACATCACGTTTAAGGATGGTGTACCACAGCAGAAGAATTTCAATGAGTATCGATTAATTCGATTGGCGGAGATACCCGAGGTTGAAGTATACTTTGTACAGAACGAAATCGAGCCAACGGGTCTTGGTGAGCCGTCATTGCCACCGGCTGGAGCTGCTGTTGCCAATGCTATCTTTAAAGCAACGGGCAAACGGTTGCGTAGCCAGCCTTTTGTTGAACAGGACGAATTTAAAGGGGTGTCTTAACCCCGTTGACTAGTCTGATAGGTCGATCTGGCTTAGTAAAGGCAGGCGACTCCAGTTACAGAATAGATTTTCTTTTTATATAATCCTCACGTTTAACCTGTTGATCAATGTACGCACGCGTTATCCAATTTTCGTTTAAGCCAGACAGTATTGATGAAGCTGTAAGCTATTTTCAGAGTACAGTTGCTCCTGCTTTACAGAATCATGAAGGGTTTAAAAACTGCCGGATGCTAAGCAATCCTGAAACAAATAAAGGGTTAATGGTCACCCTCTGGGATACAGAAGCTAATAGACAGGCTGCTGAAAGCAATGGTTTTTTGCAGGGAGTCATTAAACACATGAGTAATTATTTTGCAGGACCGCCTACCATCGACTATTATGAGGTCAGTGTACAGGTTCCGTAATCAGCGCAGAATCCATATTTCTAATAACTACACAACCCAGATGAGCGCTCATCTGGGTTGTGTAGTTATTAGAAATATGGACTTACTGCATGGCGACAATTCGGGATATCTTTTGAACGGGTGCAGGGCCTAAAGTGATTTGTTTAATGATGCTGCCTTCGTCAGATTTAAACTCTAATTCATACGTCCCATCTACCAGGTCATCGATATTCAATTTTACCGCATAGGTCGATTCATTTTTGCTTAGACTCCGGCGAAATAACACCTCATTACTTTTATTCCGAAGTACGATCAAAACAGGCTTCTCACCACTCTTATTGACAGCAAGCCGAATTTGATTATTGGCAGTGACAAAAGCACTGGCATCGAATGAAAGACCTTTCGGCGTAGTTGGATTGGTGAAGGTAAAGGTACTTACCAGGATGGTTGCGACAACTTTGCTCATTAGCGTTAACATGGCTGTATTGTGTTTAGTATGTTATAAATGGTTGTTTACTGTTCTCGTATACTAATCCAAAGCGTATGCCAAGTTAATAAGTGTCTGATATATAGATAGTTGTGTCTGACTGGGTATTGCTGGCATGTCCGCTACTGGACAAAGCTCGTTCGCAACCGGACAGAATATGTACTGATACGTTAGCTGCTCTCAGATCGGGCTGTATCCGGGCAAAGGGACGTATAAGACGGAAATGCAACAGGGTAAAATGAAAACAGTACACTATTTTTGTTGCTTCAGAGTTGTTTTCACAGGTTTAAACCAACATTATGTCAAGTTCTGCTAAACCCTTGCGGGTGCTCGTTGTCGGCTGCGGCAACATGGGAGCATCGCATGCTATTGCGTATAAAACCATCGGGGGCTTCGAAATTTGTGGTCTCGTATCGACCGGAAATAGTAAGGTTGTCTTGAATGAACGCCTGGGTGGAGGATACCCCCTCTATGATGATTATAAAACGGCCCTTGACGCCACCAAACCCGATGCGGTCTGTATTTCGACATACCCTGATACCCACGAGGCTTTTGCGTTGATGGCGTTTGAGCAGGGCTGCCATGTGTTTATGGAAAAACCGATAGCCGATACCGTGGAGGGAGCTAAACGTGTGATGGAAGCCGCCCAGCGGGCCGATAAGAAGCTAGTGATCGGGTATATTTTACGGCATCATCCATCCTGGGAAAAATTTGTTGAAATCGCTCAGCAATTAGGGAAACCGCTCGTAATGCGGATGAACCTTAATCAACAGAGTCATGGATCTATGTGGACGGTGCATCGGAATTTGATGAAAAGTCTGAGCCCGATTGTTGATTGTGGTGTGCATTATATTGACGTAATGTGCCAGATGACGCGTTCGAAACCTTTGCAGGTCAACGCAATAGGGGCCCGACTCACGAATGATATTCCGGTTGATAATTACAATTATGGTCAGTTACAGATTCGGTTCGAAGACGGTTCGGTGGGCTGGTATGAAGCAGGTTGGGGGCCAATGATGAGTGAAACCGCTTTTTTTGTAAAAGATGTTATTGGACCGGATGGTTGTGTGTCGATTGTGGCCAAAAATGCAGGCGCATCCGGGAAGTCAGACAATGTGGACTCTCACACCAAAACGGAATCGTTACGGGTGCATCGGGCTAAACTTGACCAGCAGGA
Organism: Spirosoma panaciterrae DSM 21099; assembly: GCF_000374025.1. GTDB lineage: Bacteria > Bacteroidota > Bacteroidia > Cytophagales > Spirosomataceae > Spirosoma > Spirosoma panaciterrae. The sequence continues at coordinate 5,037 of NZ_KB893190.1, forward strand.
CCAATTTGTAGAAAGCGATACCTGGATCGATATGCAGGATGAGCCTGACCATCAGGAGTTGTGTAATCGGGAGCAGCGCTATTTTTTAAAGGCCATTCAGGAAAACCTTGATCTGACGGATCATATGCAGGACGCTGTTAACAGTTTGCAAATTGCGTTTGCCTGCGACGAATCGGTACGGACTGGTCAGCCGGTAATGCTATAGAAAGAGTTGATTGGTTAGTAAGGGTGTTCGTATTCCTTACTAACCAATCAAACCGTAAATTAATTGACTAAATACCGCTCCGTGATATGCCGGGTCCGTTCGGTCGTTTCGACGAGTAGCGGATGCCTTGGTTGGCTGAGTGCAGCCTCTAGCTCGGTTATGGTATCTTTAAAAAGTAAGTTGACCGGGATTTCGTAGGCTTCCTGTTTGCTTTTGATGTACATCAGCGATGGGCGAACCGTACCCGAGGCTGCTAATTCATTGTATTGCTGTTTGGCCGCTACGAATTGCTCATCGCTATTGCCAAACGAAATTACACGCTCCGGCAATGGATTTGATTTACGATGAGCTAGCTGGGCATCCAGATCAGCCAGCAGGCTTTTAAGATGAAACGTATCTTTTCCAGTACGAATACGCTCCCGAAGCGATTGCCGGATAAGATAAGTCAGTGAATTGGCCAGATTGAGTCCGATTTCGGCCATCTGCTTAAAAATGAGGGACGAAGGCGACATACCTGGTATCGTGTTGGGGTCATGCAGAAGGACGTCGCCTGCCGGCGTAAGAAATCCATCAATTCGCGCATACACATTTATACCCAGACGGGCAAAGACCTGCTCTACAGCCAACTGAATCTTACGGTTATTTTCCAGACTTGTTTCAACAGGGATACGCTTTTTGGTGGTACTGAGCTTGTATTTTGACTCAAAATCAAAACTCGTCACGTTGTAAATCTCGGTGGGCGGAAGGGCAATGGCAACCTGGTCATCATCCTGAATAACCCCGCATGAAAACTCCTGACCGCTGATAAATTCCTCGAAAAGTACTTCATCTTCGGCATTCAATGAAGCGAGACTTATGGCTGGATTATTCTGAATAGCGTCGAGTTTTGCAATAAAGTCCTTAGGGTGATTGATTATTTCACCTGTTTGTTCAACGACAACGGGAAAGCTTATGCCTGAATCAAGACTAACCATTTTCTGGGCTAGTTCCTGTTTTTCTTCCGACGATAACTGGCTCCATTCACTCAGCTTACTCCAGCCATCGGGTTGTATCGTCATGGTGAAAAAACATTGCTCCACAGCCCGGCAAAACTGCTCTAAATCATTCTCGCGGACAATCGCAACGCCAATCGATGAACCCTGATGTGGAGCCTTAACGACGATAGGTAATCCTAAATGCTCCGTAAGCGATTGAAAAAACTGGGTTTTATCAGCTTGTTCATAGGCATCCCGGCTAATGGTGGCCGTTTTTTTCTGCTGCCCATTGGCCAGCGTAATCAGTTCATTTTGCAGAATTTTATTGATACCGACAGCCGATCCAACCAAACCCGGACCTGTATAAGGCATATGATACCATTCCAGAAGCCCCTGAATTGCACCGTCTTCGCAGTTTGGGCCGTGCATCGCCAGAAAAGCGATATCAAAATAGTCCCGAAAATGTTCAGGACGTAGCTCGGGAAAGATAGCCTCCAGTTGGTTGATTGCGAGCGATTCATCATAGACTAAAAAGCCGGAATCATCCTGCGGTAACGCATCCCGAAGCGATGAAGCCTGCAGGAATTCGGGCGTAACGAGTCTAAAACGCCCCCGTCCATCAACAAAGATCAGAACTGGCTCAAATAAGCCCTTGTCTAAGTTGGCTAATGCTGTGCGGCCACCCGCAAATGATACCTCGCGTTCGCGCGCTGGACCTCCAAAGAAAATGCCTATTTTCACTGAACTTGATGAGAATGTACGGATGCAAAGAAACAAAAAAAACGCCTTTTTTGGCGTTCAGATTAATGCATAAGGCCATCTGTGATAAGAGCCAGCCGGAAATCATGTTTTACCTTATCAGCCACAGAGACTTGTGCCTATGGCTGATAAGGATTTTATGCTTACGTGGATTACCTAATGTAACCCATAAAATTCGTCTAAAAAGCTGGAGTAATATTAACGGCTTCTACTTTAGTAATTTCGGGTACGGCCCGTAGAATGGCCTCTTCTAGGCCACCTTTGAAAGTCATGGACGACATAGGGCATGAACCACACGAACCAACCAATTCGAGCCGAACAGTCTTATCATCAGTAACTTCCAGTACTTTCACATTACCTCCATCGGCAGCCAGATAAGGACGCATACTATCGAGGGCACGTTCAATTTTCGTAATCAGTTCGTTGTTGGTAACTACCGTTTCCATTAAATAATTGATTTACGGTAAATTTATATGTTCTATGCGATTTATGCAACCTGTACCCGTTCAGTTCGGTCGAGGTTTGCATTACGGATGGCTACCTGCTGAGCCACTGCTTCGGCTGCTGATCGGAATGCTTCGCTAGCAATGGGTTCGCCAACACTAATAGCCGGGCGACCTTCATCACCAGCTTCCCGAATCCCCTGTACCAATGGAATCTGACCCAATAAAGGGACACTGAATTGATCGGCCAGGAATTGCCCGCCCCCTTTCCCGAAAATATAATACTGATGATCAGGTAGTTCAGCAGGGGTGAAGTACGACATATTCTCGATAACCCCTAGCACAGGTACGTTGATTTGCGGCTGACGAAACATAGCCAGACCTTTAGTAGCATCGGCCAGTGCTACTTTTTGCGGGGTAGTCACGATAATAGCACCTGTTACCGGAACCGTCTGGACCAGCGTTAGGTGAATATCGCCCGTACCGGGAGGCATATCGATCAGTAAATAATCTAGTTCGCCCCAGTCGGCGTCCGAGAAAAATTGCTGCAAAGCACGTCCAGCCATTGTTCCACGCCAGATAATGGCCTGGTTAGGGTCTACAAGAAAACCCATCGACAGCATTTTGATGCCAAATTGCTGAACAGGCTCCATCTTGGTTTGGCCATCAACCTGAAAAATACGCGGCTGAATATTTTCAGCGCCAAACATAGTAGGCATGGATGGGCCGTAAATATCCGCATCAATAATCCCGACTTTTGCACCGGATTTATGCAATGCAATCGCCAGATTGGCCGTAACGGTCGATTTGCCCACGCCACCTTTCCCTGATGAAACTGCGATGATATTTTTTACGCCCGGTAGCGTAGGGGCGTTATTCCGGGTTGACGTTACATCGGATGTCATATCGACGGTCACTTGAACGTCGGCGCCAATGTGTGTATGAATGGCATCTTCGCAGCGTTTTCGAATGACTTCCTTTAGCGGGCAGGCCGGGGTGGTTAGTACGACCGTGAACCGAACGGAACCAATGCCCAGAGTTACGTCGCGGACCATGTTGAGCGAAACGATGTCGCGCTTTAAATCAGGTTCTTCAACGGTACTTAACGCCCGCAGAACGGCTTCTTGTGATAATCGATAATCAGACATAAAAAAGGGAAGAGGCAGAAGGGTATGAAAGGAAGCTGTGTCAGGCAAATATCCCTTCTCCTTTTTCCTTTTCTCCCTTCTCCTGAGAAATTAAACGCCCACGTACGTCAGCCAGTTCCGCCGACACATCGATTCGGTTCGATAATGTTTCTAATTGCGACAATAACTTAGTCAGAAATGCCTGATGGGCCGGACTCGTTTCACCATAAAGCGGTCGGTGAGCCAGCGATTTTCGTATCTGTGCCCACTCAGGAATAAAGGCCCTAAGGTCGGAATCAAAGGCACTTTCAGCAAATTTTTCGAAAATGTAATCCTGTGCCTGTGCATTGGGATGAATCAGGTCCGTTTCGTAAAAACGATAATCGCGCAGATCGTCCATCATTAATTCATAAGCCGGGAAATAGAACACCCAGTTGTTCCAGATGGTAAGCTCATGGGCAATAACGCGTAAAATCGATTTACTGACGCTGTTTAAGGGGAGTGTATCGCGGGTATGACGGACCGGACTAACCGTCAGAACGATTTTAAGAGTAGGGTTAACTTTATGCAGGGTTTTCAGCAGCCGTGCCATGTCGTCACGCAGGTGGTCGATCTGATAAAGGTATTTCTCGAACAGATGCCCTGGCATTTTGTGGCAGTTGGCCACCACTTTCCCGGTTTCAATGTGTCGATAAACAACCGCCGAGCCGAGAGTTAGGAGCAGGAAGTCTGCTTTTTGAATGGCTTCAGCCGTAGCCTTCAGACAGCTCATCAATTTTGGGCGGAGTTCATCCCGACTAAAGGCCCAGAACGATGAATGGAAATCGTAATGAAACCAGACACCATCACGCTCTACATACCGATTTTCGTCGGGTAGATTTCCAGCTAGTGCCATTGCTACTAGCTTTGCTATAGAAACAGGGTTGAAAACGGTACCGAACGGGTTGTTGAGAACGGATAGTTTATGGTCGGCTAATCGGCTTCCTATTACGTCTGCAAAACAAGAGCCGAGGGTTACGATCCGGCTCTTTAGACCCATGCGGTTGGGGAGGGCTTCGGGCGAAAAATCAGTATGGAGCTTCATACTATTTTAACAAAAAAACGGGTTGATTAGCTCCGTTTACTGCTAAAAATAATACGCCATTACCTCTTGATTATCAGCGCATAATAATCAAACTAGTGCTTTGTGATGGTTGTTCTATGGGACTTCGGACAGGGTTCCTGGTCAGTTAATAACAGAAAAAAAAACGGCCCGCATTGTCGTTCGACAGGCAGGCCGTTTTCAGGATGAGTCGGTATGGCTTATTCAGCAGAAACGACTTCGAATTTCACTTTATGCTTCACATCCTTGTGCAAATCGAGCGAAGCTTCGTAAGTACCGAGAGTCTTCACATCGTCAACGGTGATTTTCTTCCGGTCGATGTCGAAACCTTTTTCGCGAAGGGCTTCGGCAACCTGGGTATTGGTTACACGACCGAAAATTTTGCCACTTTCCCCCGCTTTTGCAGGGATAGAGAGCGTAATATCGCCGATGGCTTCAGCTAAAGCGAGTGCATCGTTTTTGATTTTCTCGGCTTTGTGAGCAGCCTGGCGGATGTTTTCGGCAACAATCTTTTTATTCGATTCGGTTGCCATTACTGCATATCCCTGAGGAATCAGGTAGTTGCGGCCGTAGCCGGGCTTCACCGTAACGGTATCGTTTTTGTAGCCCAGGCCGGCAATATCAGTTTTTAAAATGATGTCCATTTTTGAAAAAGTTTTCGGTTTACAGTTTACAGTTTACAGCTCTGGTACCGGAAGGCGGCAGAATACTGAAAACAGACTACTGAAAACTATTTTAGTGAATCGCCTACGTAAGGCAGGATGGCTAAATGACGAGCGCGTTTGACAGCCTGGGCCACTTTACGCTGGTTTTTGAGGCTTGTGCCGGTTAGCCGACGGGGCAGAATCTTGCCTTGTTCGTTCAGCAGTTTCAGCAGGAAGTTACCATCCTTATAATCGATGTATTTGATACCGGCTTTCTTAAAGCGGTCGTACTTTTTGCGATTCTCGGTTTTCGAGACGGATTCGTTTTGTAAGCTCATGATCAGGGACCTATCAGGCGTTTTCGGTTTGTTTTTTCTTACCCACTAAGCCATTGCGCTTCTTTTCATTGTAGGCAACAGCGTGTTTGTCGAGCGAAACCGTCAGGTGACGGATCACACGTTCATCGCGCAGATACTCCGTGTTGAGCTTCTCGATGATCGTTCCCGGAGCCTTAAACTCGAAGAGTTGATAGTAACCCGTGTTCTTGTGCTGGATTGGGTAGGCCAGTTTACGCAGACCCATGCTGTCTTCATGAACAAGTTCCGCACCATTATCGGTGAGCACTTTCCGGAACTTGTCAACGGTGTCCTTCATCTGAGCATCAGATAAAACGGGAGTTAAAATGAACACCGTTTCGTAGTTATTCAGAAACATTTTTTGAATTGGTTGAAATGAGGGCGCAAAGATAGGAAAAAAAATAGTAACGGGCAAGGGGGATTGAGTAAAACAATCGTCCACCCAATCCCCCTTGCCCGTTACTAGTTGCTATTTTTTACTTCACTGTGAATTCGCCTTCTCCAATTCGGAAACCTTCGCAGTAGATTTCAATGATATGCTTGCCTTCGTTGAAGCGTTGACCACCACGACCATAAATGAAGTCTACCGTCTGACGGCTGTTGTCGAAATTGAACCGTTGCATGGCCGTGTAAATCATACCTTGCCCGCCATAAGTAAATTCGCCGGAGCCTGTTGCCAGATCGGAAATGACGGCACCCGTCGGATCCAGGATACGCATATAGAGTTCTTTCTCTTCCTGTTTGGCTAACCCATTGGGAGCCAGTCGAACCGATACTTTAATTTTGTCGATCCGTTTTGCTTTGTACGTACCCCCATCTTTCTCTTTGCCGCGCTTGTTGATGGCATCTACCGATATGTTCTCGGCTCGGAGCGCAGCAGCTATGGTTACTTTTTCGTTCAACTCCTGATTCTTAGCCGCCACAGCCACAACCGAATCACTAAGTGTTTGCCGCTCCGCTTTTAATCCTGTATTTTCCTGGGCAAGACTGGCGTTTTGCTGAGTTAATACGCCATTTTCTTCTTTCAGTCGAGCAATTTCCTGATCTTTCTGAGCGAGTATTGCCTGATAGTTTCGGATTTTCTGATCGTATTTTTTGCTGTCGAAGGAACCTACATTCCTGAGTTGATTTTTATCAATTTCCAACTGGGCTTTTACTTTCATCAGCGAATCGATGTTGCCGCCAAGTTGTTGGATTTCAGCAATTTTAGCGTCCAATTGCGCCGAAATCGAGTCGAGCTTTGTTTTAGCAATCAACACTTCCTCGGTTTTGGCGGCAATGGTAGCGTCTTTGGTTTTATTGTCTTGCCGCTCCTGATAGTAAAAGTATAATAGCAGCACGTTAAGAGCCGCTAACACGAGCAGAGCGACCAGTAAATAGCTGCGGCTGTTATTTCGAGGCTGAGGTCTAGGTTCCATATACTATGGGTTAAACGATCAAGTATGGTTAAAATCCTTACCAAAACTAGCCTGGAAGGCTGTTTATTGTCTTGTTTTGCACAATAATACTAAACGATTCGTAGAAGGTCATAAAATAAGCACCTATGATTGCCGAAGCTATTCATCAAATTGAGGGTTCATTGCCCGAACATGCCAAATTAATTGCTGTGACAAAAACCAAACCAGTGGCGCTGATTCGTGAAGCCTACGTGGCCGGTTGTCATCGATTTGGTGAAAATAAAGTGCAGGAGATGGTAGAGAAACAGCCCCAGTTGCCTGCCGATATCGAATGGCATTTGATCGGGCATTTGCAAAGTAATAAGGTAAAATACATTGCCCCGTTTGTTACGCTGATTCATTCGATCGACAGCCTGAAGCTGCTGCAGGAAGTGAATAAACAAGCAGTTAAACATCACCGGATTATTCAATGCTTATTGCAGATTCACATTGCCGATGAAGAAACGAAGTATGGCCTTTCGCCCGACGAAGCAGAGGCATTACTGCATGAACCTGCCTTAGATACGCTCTCAAATATTCGCTTGATTGGGCTGATGGGGCTGGCTACCAATACGGATGACGAAGCAAAAATCCGGCAGGAGTTTCGTGGACTTAAGCAACTCTACGACAAACTGGCTCAACAGGAGCGAAAGAATGTACGATTCAGGGAGCTTTCAATGGGCATGAGTGGAGATTATCGCATCGCCCTTGAGGAGGGCAGTACCCTGGTTCGGGTTGGGAGTGCTATTTTTGGCAGTCGAAACTAAACCAGGGTTTTTGTGATTTGATTGATTACGCTGATTGTGTAGTCAATTCACCGTAAGAGTCGTATCCGATAATCCGTAAAGCCCTTTTAAATACCAGTTAGTTACTATGAAATTTTTTCTTCAATCAGGTGCTTTGTTGGGCTTGCTAGGGGTAGCCCTGGGAGCATTTGGAGCGCATGCCCTGCGAACTATGCTGGAAGCATCGGGCCGAACGGCGACGTTTGAAACGGCCGTTAAATACCAGTTTTATCATGCGCTGGCACTCGTACTGGTTGGCTTATTGATGCATACGTTTGGTAGTAACCCGACGATAGTAAAATTGCTTACCTGGTCAGGTTATTCGTTTTTAGGTGGAGTAATTATATTCTCCGGCTCACTGTATGTGCTGTGTTTTACCGGCATAACCTGGCTAGGGGCCATTACACCCCTGGGCGGGCTGGCGATGATAGCCGGTTGGGCGCTTTTATTCTGGGCGTTTTTATAGGGAAGGAGAGCAGGGAGGAAGGGGAGTAGAGGGAGGAAAGGTTTTGCTGGTTTAATAGCTTTTCTCCTTTCCTCCCTCTACTCCCTTTCCTCCCTGCTCCTTTTTTCGTAACTTTGCGCACTGATTCTGAGAATAATGCAAACGAACATACAGGCAGAAACCGCCCGTCGGCGGACGTTCGCCATCATTAGTCACCCGGATGCCGGGAAAACCACACTTACCGAAAAACTGCTTCTCTTTGGAGGAGCTATTCAAACGGCTGGAGCTGTTAAATCCAATAAAATCAAAAAGACAGCCACGTCAGATTTTATGGAAATTGAGAAGCAGCGCGGTATTTCTGTAGCTACTTCGGTGATGACCTTTGAGTACGATAATCTGAAAATCAATATTCTAGACACGCCTGGTCACAAAGATTTTGCGGAGGATACCTACCGGACCCTGACGGCCGTCGACAGTGTGATTCTGGTGATCGACTGCGTGAAAGGCGTAGAGGAACAAACTGAGCGGCTCATGGAAGTGTGCCGGATGCGCGACACTCCCGTAATCATATTTATCAATAAGCTGGACCGGGAAGGCCGTAATCCATTCGACCTGCTGGACGAGCTGGAAGAAAAGCTGAACATCCGGGTTCGGCCGATGACCTGGCCGGTCAATATGGGGTCGGATTTTAAAGGGGTATACAGTCTGATCGAGAAAAAGTTATATTTCTTCAAAGTCAATAAAACGAAAGTAGAAGACGACGTGCTGCCGATCGAGCTGGAAGATACGCTGCTTGATAAAAAAGTAGGCGAGCGCGATGCCGCCCAACTTCGGGAAGATGTTGAGCTGATTGAGGGGGTTTATGATCCATTCGACCGACAGGCCTATCTGGATGGGAAACTGGCTCCGGTATTCTTTGGCTCGGCCGTGAATAACTTCGGAGTAAAAGAGCTACTGGAAGGCTTCTGCGATATATCGCCCGAGCCGATTGCACGCCCAACCGACAAGCGTGAAGTGCTGCCCGACGAAAAAGCGTTCAGTGGATTTGTGTTTAAGATCCACGCCAACCTCGATCCGCGCCACCGCGACCGGATTGCCTTTCTGCGCATCTGTTCGGGCGTGTTTGAACGGAATAAGTTTTACCATCATACCCGGCTCGATAAAAACGTGCGATTCGCCAGCCCGTTCAGTTTCATGGCCGATAGCAAGAGCGTGGTAGAAGAAGGGTTTCCGGGTGATGTCGTTGGCTTGTATGATACAGGTACCTTTAAAATCGGCGATACGTTGACTGAAGGTGAAGACTTACAATTCCAGGGGATTCCCAGTTTCTCGCCCGAAATCTTCAAGGAACTGGTTAATCTTGATCCGATGAAGTCGAAGCAATTGGATAAAGGTATTCAGCAGTTGACCGATGAAGGGGTGGCCCAATTGTTCAATCTGGAGTTAGGTAACCGAAAAATTGTCGGTACAGTGGGTGAACTGCAATTTGAGGTTATTCAATATCGACTGGAGAACGAATACGGTGCAAAATGTCGCTGGGTACCGCTAAACTATACCAAGGCCTGCTGGATTACGTCCGAAAATCCGGCTAAACTGGCTGAATTTATTCGTCTGAAAGGGAACCAAATTGCCTACGATAAGGACCAAAATCCGGTTTTTCTGGCCGAATCGGACTGGATGCTGCGAATGAATCAGCAGAATAACCCTGATATACTATTCCACCTGACATCAGAGTTTAAAGTTATTGCGTAGCTAGGACCGTTGCCGTAGATTCTTCAATTCACGAAAACTCCTCCTTACCTGTTGAGTTGTTATAGGTATTACTCACGTTAAAACGAGTTATACCTATGACACATACACTTGCCACCCTGGTTGTCGCTTTGCTGTTGACCGGCACGGCCGTTGCACAACAAAAGCCAGGCAAACGTTCTACTGGCGCAAAAACACCCACCACTACGAGTACGTCTACGGATGCAGCATCGGCCTCGAATAAGAAGGAGCAGGGGACCGTTGCCGGAACGGGTTTAACAAACGATCAGTACCAAACTCAGGCAACCGATAATTCGACGGATAAACCGACGAAAGTAGATGCTGCCAGTAGTGTTCGAACAGGGCCATCGTCAGTAAAAGCCCGAAAAAAATCCCCTAAATCGGGAAACTGATCGAGTCCAGATAGTCGTTTTTGCATACACTTCTTTAATCAAGGTTTAATAACAATTCGCCGTACGGTAGGTTCTATGAATGTAATGAACCACTTAAACCAGATAGACTAATGAAGAAGTTAATGATTGCTGCTGTGGCAGCCATTTTGATGTCGGGTGCAGCGTATGCTCAGGATGACATGAAGAAAGACGCCAAAATGGAGCACAAAAAAATGAAGCACGACGCCAAGATGATGAAGAAAGAGGCTAAAAAAGAAGGCGATGATGCTAAAGCGGATGCCGCAAAGGATATGAAGAAAGAGGCCAAAGCCATGAAAAAAGACGTTAAGCAGTAATTGAATCTACTCGCACTTTTTCCCAAAACCTCCTGTTCGGGAGGTTTTTTTATGTCATTGCCAGTAAAAAAAAGGCTGTAAGTCAAAATAGGTTCAATGGCAGAGCATACATACTGGCCTGTCATTGGGCTGATACAATAAGTTTACTTAACTACGGCAGAAGTTGTAAAAACGTTAATTAAACCCCCTTAGGAGAGGATATCTCCTTGCAACCTACGAATAGGACTTCGCAGATTTCTCTTCGGTCGGCCTGGTTTCAGAAGGAATAGGCAAAAGACGATGTGAACTGGGTAGAGTAATTCGGAAGGTTGTACCTACCCCAACGGTTGAATCAACTTTAATCTGTCCCCGGTGGAGTTCGATAATTCGTTGAGTGAGGGCCAGGCCGATCCCATGACCTTTTATTGTCATCGTTGTCTCAGATCGGTAAAAGGGTTCGAAAATATGCGGTAGATCACTGGCTGGAATTCCATACCCATTATCGGAGAAAGTGAGTTGAACTTGGCCAGCTTCAAAAGCGATACGAACGGATACACGCTGATCGGAAGAATATTTGCAACCATTTTCCATTAAGTTCTGGAAGGCAGTCTGCAAGAGTGATTCTTCCCCATTTATCACTAAGTCCTCTTCCTGATCAGGTAAATTATCAAAGTCAATATCGATTTGATAGGCTGGTTTTTTATTGACAAGCAGACTTTGAGCCTGCCATAACAATTCATCGATTCGAACAGGTTGATAGTTAAGCGTAACAACGTCTGAACTGGCTCTGGCTAATTCGAGCAACCCATTTACCAGTCTGATCATACTTTTTACTTCATCAAGTAAGGCATCGAACGCAACCTCATATTCATGGGCCGATCGGGCTTGCAGGCGTGTAACTTCAATCTGGCCCATCATTACCGTTAGGGGGGTCCGTAACTCATGCGATGCATGGGAAACAAAACTTTTCTGAAACACAAAGGCTTCTTCGAGTCGGGTAAGCAGGTCATTGAAGGTGCGGGCCAGATCGGCCAGTTCGTCGCGCTGCCGACCAACCCGTAAGCGCTCATGGATGTTGGTGGCAGATATGGCGTTTACCTGGGTAATCAGTTCAGCCACAGGCCGCAACGCATCGGTGGCAAACAGATAGCCAGCAATACCAACGATAAACAGGCTTAACAACCACCCAAAAAACAAAATCTCGCGTAACCGATCCAGTTTACTAAATCCATAGCGATCATTGGCAGAAGCAACTATAAATAAAGATTCTCCTCTTGAGTTTATGTACCGGACCCCAATGGCTTCCAGGTCGCCAGTGCGGGCATATTGAGGATGACGGAGGGTTATTTTTGACAAAAAATCGGGTGAGATTGGGAATCGGGGCCGCTGGTTGTATTGATTATATAGAATAACCCCTCGCGAATTATAAACGGTCACCTGCTCATCGGCCATAACGGGCAGATCATTCTGCGGTACTTCGCCAACGTCTTCCCGTAATCGAACGGTTGTCAGGGCTTTTTCTACCAATCGTTGTTCAAACTCCTGCTGTCGGAATTGATCGTAGAGGTAATAAACCGAGATGGTGAAGAGCAGCATGATCGAAGCGACCAGCAGCATAAACAGCAACGTAAGACGAGTACGAATGTTCATATTTTTAAGAACTTAAGCGCTACTAGCGAGAAGCGAGAATGGCTGGCACTCTATAAAAAGTTTGCGCCAGCCATTCTCATTTCTCACTCCTAATTCCTAATTATTCTTCTTTCAACATATACCCCATTCCGATTACCGTGTGAATGAGTTTTTTCGGAAAGTCTTTGTCAATCTTCTTACGAAGGAAATTAACGTATACGTCAATCACATTAGTACCTGTATCGAAATGAATATCCCAGACTTTTTCAGCAATGTCGACACGGGAAACCACACGACCCCGGTTGCGAATCAGGTATTCGAGCAGCCCGAATTCTTTGGCTGTCAACTCAATTCGTTTAGCTCCTCTGCGGGCTATTTTTTCGTTTAGGTCCAGTTCCAAATCCGCTACTTTCAGAACATTTGCCTGCATACTCCCTTCCGTGTTACGCTTGGTAAGGGCACGCAGGCGAGCCATAAGTTCGCGAAACTCAAACGGTTTAACTAAGTAATCATCGGCACCCGCTTCGAAGCCAGTCAGTTTATCATCCACAGAGCCCATTGCCGTAAGCATCAGGACAGGGGTACGATTTTTCTCCTGTCGGATGGATTGGACGACATCAAAGCCGTTCATCTTCGGTAGATTAATGTCCATAATAATCACATCATAGAGATTATTGAGGGCCATTGTACGACCAAGCTGGCCATCATAGGCAACGTCCACTTCACAGGATTGCTCTTCCAATCCTTTTCGCACAAAGGATGCCAATTTTGGCTCATCTTCAACTACCAGAATTTTCATGTCGGCAACATACATAGCTCTTGTCTGATTTAAAAACGGCAGAACAAATTATTAGTTTCCAAAAAGCTAGATGCACGTTGATTTGGCAACAAGATCAGAAATCAAAAGAACGTGCCTGCTTGCAAGTTCAAGGTCGGATGAGCGAATTAAAAGGAGTTGAAAAGGTTATTAAAAATCCGTTAAAGCTAGTGTAAAAATGATTAAATGAACAAATGGATATAATACAAAAAAGCCGCTCCGAAAATCGGGGCGGCTTTCCGCTTCTATCCACACCATTTCAAGATTGACGACCGGGCGGCCGCCAGATCTTGATGTTCAACCTTCCCTTTGTAAAGGATTGTTATGCGAAACTACGCAATTTCTTTAAATTCAACGCAAGTTTTTTTTTAAATGAGTTTTTGGTCTTAAAATTCTTGCCTGAACTCTTGATTACAAATCTTATAATAATCTTTGAAATAAAACGGAAAAACCGAGCGCAAAATTACCTAACGGCGTGTTTTTAATTCTCATCTAATTTCTGACGGTAGAAACTGTAGAAAATAAGTGGAAAAATAAACAGGGTCAGTAATGTAGCGGTAATCAATCCGCCAATAACAACAATCGCCAGCGGGCGAGCTGTTTCTGAACCAATACCATGCGATATAGCTGCAGGGATCAAACCGATACCCGCCATCATGGCTGTCATCACAACGGGACGGATACGAGATACAACGCCCTCCCGGATGGCGTTATTGAGGCTTAAGCCGCTCCGTAGGTTTTTCTTAAAGACCGAAATCAGGATAACGCCGTTCTGGATACAAATACCGAAGAGCGCGATGAATCCGATACCTGCTGAGATACTGAAGTTTACGTGGGTTACGAGTAAGGCAGCGATACCGCCAATGATGGCGAAGGGAACATTAAACAGAACCAATCCTGCATCCTTCACATTACCAAATAAGACAAACAATATGAAAAAGATGGCCAGTAAACTGATCGGGACTACCTGAGCCAATCGGGCAGTGGCTCGCTGCTGATTTTCAAAGTCACCAGCCCATTTTACCGTATATCCTGCCGGAAGCTTCACATTTGCCTGAACTTTTTGCTGCGCTTCGGCTACGGCGCTACCCATATCCCGTCCTCGTACCGAAAATTTCACGGCTCCGTACCGTTGGTTCGCTTCCCGAAAAATCAGGACCGGACCTGTCTGCGTATAGACTTGCGCAATTTCCTTAATCGGTATCATGCTCCCCGTTTCGGTCGGTACCATCAATCGGCTGATCTGCTCTTCGTTGGAGCGGAAGGGTAGATCGTACCGAATCCGTAAATCAAATTTGCGCTCACCTTCATAGATTTGAGTGGCGGCTTTACCACCGATCGCCATTTCGATTACCGCTTCGGCATCGGATTTATTGACACCATACAACGCCAGCTTTCGTTCATCCAGTTCAACGCGCATCTCAGGCTGCCCGGTAGTTCGAATAACCCCCAGATCCTCAATCCCGTTGACGGTGGCTAACTGCTTCTGAATTCCAGTGGCTTTATTTTCCAGAATGGATTGATCGGGGCCGTAGATTTTTACAGCAATAGACCCTTTTACGCCTGAAACCGCTTCTTCTACGTTATCCATAATGGGTTGCGAGAAGTTGAAGTTCACCCCCGGAAAAACGGCCAGTTTTGCCTGCATCTGATCGACAAGCTCCTCCTTTGAGATTTTGCTTTTCCATTCCTCCTGGGGATATATGTCGACCAGGAATTCGATGTTGTAGAACCCCGTTGGATCAGTTCCATCGTTGGGGCGGCCTGTCTGCGAAATAACCCCTTTAACTTCTGGAAACTCCTCAAAAATATGCCGCATCTGGACCGTCTGTCGTACCGATTCTGGTAAGGAGATCGCCATAGGCATGGTAGCCCGCACGTAAATGGAACCTTCATTTAGTTCGGGTAAGAATTCGGTACCCAGAAGGCTAAACCCAGATAAGCCAATGGCAACAACTATAGTCGTTACAATCAGGCTAATTCGTTTGTGAGCAAACGTAAACCCAAAGATCTGCGTTGCATACCGGGTCACAAAGTTGACAAATGGATTGTGCTTCTCTTTTACATTTTTATTGAGCAGCATGCTCGCAAGTACGGGCACCAGGGTGAGTGTAAACAACAGGGCACCGAGCAGAGCGAAACCTAGCGTCCAGGCCAATGGAGAAAACATTTTTCCTTCTACCTTCTGGAACGAGAAAATGGGTACTAAACAGGTGATAATGATAAGCTTGGAAAAGAAAATGGCTTTCCCCATTTCGGTACCCGTTTTGCGAAGCAAACCAAGTTTGGCCAATCGGTTGAACTTCGGCATGCCTTCTTTATGGGCCAGTTCATCGAGTGTTACGAAAATGCCCTCGACCATCACAACCGCACCGTCCACAATAATCCCGAAATCGATGGCACCCATGGAGAGGAGGTTGGCCGACATCCCTTTGAGACGCAGACAGATAAAGGCGAACAACAAGGCCAGCGGAATCACGATCGATACGGTGACGGTGGTTCGCCAGTCGGCCATGAAAATAAAAACGATAACCGTTACGAAAATGATACCCTCAATCAAATTGTGGGTTACGGTATGCGTAGCAAAGTGAATAAGGGTTTCCCGATTATAGAATGTGTTAATCTGGACATCGGAAGGCAAAATATTCGTGTTCAGGTCATTGATCTTGTCTTTTACCCGTTCAATGACTTCGCTGGGATTTTCCCCTTTCCGCATGATTACAATACACTCCACAACATCATCCTGACGGTCGCGCCCGGCCTGCCCTAATCGCGGTAATGCCGATTGAGAAACCTGAGCCACATTCCGCACCATAATGGGCGTCCCATTGGCATTTTTAATAATAATGTTCTGGATATCCTGCTGATTGCGCAACAGGCCAATGCCCCGAACCACATACGCTTCGGAATTTTTCTCAATGACATCACCCCCCACGTTTACATTGGAATTGGCTACGGCCTGGTACAATTGTAATGGGGTAATGTTGTAATCCATCAGTCGGCGGGGGTCCACCGAAATCTCGTAGGTTTTCACCTCGCCACCAAAACTCACAACATCCGCTACCCCGGGCACGCCTTTCAGCTGGCGGTCAATAACCCAGTCCTGCAAGGTTTTAAGTTCGCGGGCTGTGCGGGTTGGCGACTGAAGAGTGTACCGGAAAATTTCACCAGTTGGGCCATAAGGGGGCTGCACATCGGGGCGGATACCTTCGGGTAATTCAACCCCACTGAGCAGGTTATTGACCTGCTGGCGAGCAAAAGCATCGTCGACCCCATCATCGAACATCACTTTTACCACCGATAAACCAAAGAGTGAGGTCGAACGAATATCCGTTCGTTTCTGAACGGAGTTCAGGCCAATTTCAATAGGGATGGTAACAAACTTCTCGACTTCTTCGGCCGATCGGCCCGGCCATTGGGTGATTAACGTAATTTGTGTATTGGTAACGTCTGGAAAGGCCTCGATGGGGGTATTCTGATAACTGATAATTCCCGCCACAACAGCCAGAGCCGTCAGAAAAAAGATAAAAAACTTATTCTTAAGCGAGAAGGATAGGATACTTTTAATGAACTTATTCATGCCGGTGGCGATGCGAGTACGGGTATTTTTACATGGGCAAAAATGCTCTACCGGACTTAAATTAGCCTTAACGGATTGTTAAAAGGACGTTAAAAGAATTGCTTCGGTCGGGGTATAGCCTGTAGGCGGCAGGCAGGATAATCTTATAAGACCCGTCAACAATTATGTAACAGTGTTGAATGGAGTGAGTACGACCTTTGTTATGTATATAAACAAGTCAACTCCGCAGGGCCTGATAGCTGGAGGGGTATAAATGTCAACTCATTATGAATCAGTCAATTCAATTTAAAACAAATATTAAGTGTGGGGGCTGTGTGGCCACTGTAACGCCTTTTCTGAACGAGGCTGTTGGAGAAGGGAACTGGAAAGTAGATATCCAAAATCCGGATAAAGTTCTGACCGTAGATACCGTTGATGCGGTCCTTGTGAAACAGACTGTCGAAAAAGCTGGCTATAAGGCTGAGCAATTGGCTTAAGACAATGACTACTGGTGATCTAGTTTCGACGCGAAAAACCGATCGGAAAACAAATTCGCCGGAGGTGCGCAAAACATTTCCTGTTCTGGAGATGAGTTGCGCAGCCTGTGCGGTGAGTGTGGAGTCGATGCTGAAAAACACACCGGGTGTTCGCGAGGCCGGGGTAAACTATGCCAATCAGACAGCCTGGGTTGTCTTCAACCCAAAGCTCTTATCGGAAGCCAGTCTACAGCAGACTGTTCGTTCCATCGGATACGACTTGGTCATAGACGCAGAAGACCCTCAGCAAGTACAGGCCGAGGCTCAGCAAGCGTATTATCGGCAATTAAAACAGCGAACCTACTGGGCGTTGGGGCTTTCAATACCCATTGTTGTGTTGGGTATGTTGCTCATGGACTTACCCTATGGCAATTTCATTGCGATGGGGTTGGCCGCTGTGGTTGTATTCGGCTTAGGGCAGCCATTTTTTGTAAATGCCTGGAAGCAGGCGCGGCATGGTAAAGCCAATATGGATACACTGGTGGCCCTAAGCACAGGGATCGCCTTTTTATTTAGTGCCTTTAACACGCTCTATCCATCGTTCTGGCACGATCGGGGTCTTCATCCGCATGTGTACTTTGAAGCCGCTTCAGTAGTAATCACCTTTATTTTGCTGGGTAAATTACTGGAAGAGCGGGCCAAATCGAATACCTCGTCGGCTATCAAAAAACTGATGGGCATGCAGCCTAAAACCGTACGGCTGATCGACGGGAACGTTGAGCGGGAAGTTCCGATTTCGGCTGTTCAGGCAGGACAGCTGATTCTGGTTCGGCCGGGCGAGCGGATTCCGGTTGATGGTAGGGTAGAAGCCGGTCATTCGTATGTAGATGAAAGTATGATCAGTGGAGAGCCTGTACCTGCTGAAAAACAGAGCGGTTCGTTTGTGTTTGCCGGAACCATCAATCAGAAAGGCAGTTTTCAGTTTCGGGCCGAGAAAGTTGGGGCAGATACCGTACTGGCCCAGATTATACGTATGGTTCAGGAGGCACAGGGGAGTAAAGCACCTGTTCAGCAGTTGGTTGATCGGATCGCCGGAATTTTCGTTCCTACCGTTTTAGGCATGGCTTTGCTGACCTTTGTTGTCTGGATGACCTTAGGGCATTACCTCGTACCGAATGCTGATCCGTTTACAACGGCATTGATTACCTCAGTCACCGTATTGGTCATTGCCTGTCCCTGCGCATTGGGACTAGCCACGCCTACGGCTATTATGGTTGGTGTTGGGAAAGGAGCTGAAAACAATATTCTGATCAAAGATGCCGAAAGTCTTGAACTCGCGCATCGTATCAATGCGGTGGTGCTCGATAAAACAGGTACGATAACCGAAGGGAAACCGGTAGTAACCGACCTCAAATGGCTTGGTGCTGAGAACGATCGGGCAACGCTACAGGGAATTTTAGTTTCGATGGAGTCGCGTTCTGAGCACCCATTGGCTGCTGCTGTTGCCTCGTTTCTGTCCAGTTCCCAATCGGTCAGGCTAGACACATTCGAGAGCCTAACGGGGCTGGGAGTCCGGGCTACCTATCAGCGGGCTACTTATCTGGTCGGTAATCGACGGTTGATAGACGAAAATCAGATTCAAATACCCGATGCCGTGCTACAACAGGTTACGGACTGGCAAAATCAGGCGAAAACGGTCGTCTTTTTTGCGTGCATTGGAGCGAATAAAGAAGCAGAAATTCCAGGAGTTATCGCTATCGCCGATCCGGTAAAGCCTACATCCAGACAGGCCATCGAAACGCTGAAAAACCGGGGTATAGCTGTGTATATGCTCACCGGCGACAATGCCCAAACCGCTGCGGCTGTGGCCAGACAGGTCGGCCTTGAACAGGTTGAATCGGAGATGATGCCTTCCGACAAAGCTGACTTCGTAAAGCAGTTACAGGCCACAGGCCATTTGGTAGCCATGGTTGGTGATGGTATCAACGACTCACAGGCCCTGGCACAGGCGGATGTGAGCATCGCCATGGGAAAAGGCTCCGACGTTGCGATGGACGTAGCGCGTATGACGCTTATCACGGCCGACTTAAACAGTATACCGAAAGCCTTACAGTTGTCGAAACAAACCGTACAGGTTATTCGTCAAAACTTATTCTGGGCGTTCATCTATAATGTGATTGGTATTCCGATTGCAGCCGGTGTCTTATACCCCGCCTTTGGTTTTCTGCTAAATCCGATGATTGCCGGGGCGGCTATGGCCTTGAGTTCGGTGTCAGTGGTTAGTAACAGTCTACGGCTAAGAGGGATGCGGTTGTGAGGGTTTCAAGGGTCTGAATGTAAAGAAAATAGCTTGCCCGCCCGATAAAACAAAAATGCCCTCCCGAACATCAGGAGGGCATTTTTTGGCTCTATTAGTAAGGAAAAAGGCAGTGCTGCTGAGATTATTTGAGAGAACCCCGCAGTGCCCGTGGAATTTCGATGCTGGCAACAGGGTTTGACGCCTGCTCAAGCATTTCGATATTTTTAACTGGAATTTGACCTACGCGAACCGATTTGCCCAGATCAAGACCCGATACGTCAACATCGATGAAATCAGGGATGTTGCTTACGGTACCTTTTACGCGCAGTTTCCGAACGCGGGTTACCAGTTTACCCCCTTTCTGTACGCCCGGTGCCGAACCTGTCAACCGAACAGGAACCGCCATTTTAACGGGCTTATCATCGGTAACAAGTAGGAAGTCAGCGTGCAACAGAATGTCGCTAACTGGATGGAACTGGGTTTCCTGAAGGATAGCCCGGTACTCCTCACCCTCAATATTCAGGGCAACTTCAAAAATATTAGGCGTGTAAATTAATTCACGGAACAAAATAACAGGTGCATAGAAATGAACCTGCTCAGCGCCACCATACAATACACAGGGAACATTGCCCTCGGCCCGAATCGCCTGTGATTCTGTGCGGCCGAGATTCGCTCTTTTATACCCTACAATCTCGATTTTTTTCATGACAAAATAATTTAAAGAGTGAAAGAGCGAATGAGCGAAAGAGTGATAAGCGCTGAAATAACGCACTTTCACTCTTTCATTCTTTCGCTCTTTAATTTTTTATAAACAGTGAACTAATAGATTCATGGTCTCGGATACGGCCGATGGCTTTGGCAAATAACTCAGCTACCGACAGCACGCGTATTTTAGGATTCGGTTGTTTAAGCGGGAGGGTGTCGGCAACGACCAGTTCCTCCAGAACCGAATTGGAAATGTTTTCGTGCGCCTTCCCCGACATAATCGGATGGGTACACACAGCACGAACGGATTTAGCCCCCTTATCCATGATGATCTGGGCTGCTTTCGCCATCGTCCCCCCCGTATCGATCAGGTCATCGACCAGTACGACGTTTGCTCCTTCCACATCGCCAATGACCTGCATCGAGGCAATCTCATTGGCCCGCTTGCGGTGCTTGTCGCAAAGCACAATATCCGCATTGAAATGCTTGGCAAAGACACGAGCGCGGTTGGCGCCACCTACGTCCGGTGAAGCAATCACCAGGTTGTCGAGGTTCAGGCTGCGGATATACGGGACAAATACCGACGTTCCTTCCAGGTGATCGACCGGAAAATCGAAAAAGCCCTGAATTTGACCCGCGTGCAGGTCAATTGTCATCAGACGATCAGCTCCCGAAGCAGCCAGCATATTGGCAACCAGCTTGGCGGCAATCGATACGCGGGGTTTATCTTTCCGGTCCTGACGGGCGTATCCGAAATAAGGAATGACTACGGTTACATAGTGCGCCGAAGCCCGACGGGCGGCATCGACCATCAGGAGCAACTCCAGCAGGTTATCGCCGGGAGGAGGGGTCGATTGGATCAGAAATACATCACAGCCTCGTACCGACTCTTCAAAGCTTGGCGACATCTCGCCATCGCTGAACCGGCGGCAGGTATACCCGCCTAAGTCTTTGCCGTAATAATGGGCAATTTTTTCGGCCAGGTAAGTTGATTGACTTCCCGAAAAAATCTTAACCGGATTAAACGATGCCATAGGTGCCTGCCAAATTTTCCGCAAAGGTACGGAAAAATCCGCCAAGTTGCCGGGATAGGCCGAAGTTTCTTTGCCTTATAAGAAAATATTGAGGTCTAGGACTCGAATTTAAGCGAATATTGTTGACCATTCCTGCATAATTAGCCGCCTGAGTGTCTTGGAGGTACATGAAGAACTTTTGTACTTTTGCATTTACTTATGAATACTACACAAGCCCGTAACGACGGACCGCCCGCGATTGCTTTACAAGATATTATCGCACATGCCAAAGAATATGGCTTTGTTTTCCCATCTTCTGAAATCTATGATGGCCTTCAGGCTGTGTATGATTACGGGCAGAATGGGGTTGAACTGAAAAATAACCTCAAAACGCTGTGGTGGAAGGCCATGACCCAACTGCATGACAATGTTGTGGGAATCGATGCGGCCATTTTTATGCACCCGCTCACCTGGAAAGCCTCGGGACACGTTGACTCATTCAACGATCCCATGATCGATAACCGAGACTCCAAAAAACGCTACCGCGCTGACCAACTCATTGAGCTAAAGGCCGAAGACTATGAAAAGGCAGGTGATCCGGATCGGGGGCAGGCTTTACGTAATGAACTGGGCCGATTGCAGAGTGCCGACGATATGGAAGGGCTTCGGAATCTGATTATTGCCGAGGGTATCAAAGATCCGGTTTCGGGAACAGCCAACTGGACCGAAGTGCGTCAGTTCAACCTGATGTTTTCGACGCAGGTGGGCTCGGTGGCTGAAGATGCCAGCCTGATCTATCTCCGTCCTGAAACGGCCCAGGGGATTTTTGTCAACTTCCTGAACGTGCAGAAAACGGGTCGGATGAAGGTTCCGTTTGGGATTGCCCAGATTGGGAAAGCCTTCCGAAATGAGATTGTGGCCCGGCAGTTTACCTTCCGTATGCGTGAGTTCGAACAGATGGAAATGCAGTTTTTTGTACGCCCCGGTACCGAAATGGAGTGGTATGAGCGTTGGCGCGATACCCGCATGAAATTTCATCAGGCATTGGGCTTACCGGCCGAAAAACTGAAATTTCACATCCACGAAAAGCTGGCACACTATGCCAATGCAGCCGTGGATATTGAATATGAATTTCCGTTTGGTTTCCGCGAAATGGAAGGCATTCACTCGCGTACCGACTTTGATCTGAAGTCGCACCAGGAGTTGAGCAAGAAAAAGCAACAGTATTTCGATAACGACATTGACGAAGCCACGGGCAAACCCTATGGGAATTACATTCCGTATGTGGTCGAAACGTCTGTTGGGGCAGATCGGTTGTTCCTCGCAACCTTCTGCAATGCGTTTACGAAAGAGACGGTTGGTGAGGGCGATCAGCAGAAAGAACGAACGTACCTAAAATTGCATCCAGCCTTAGCTCCTGTAAAAGCGGCTGTGTTCCCGCTGGTTCGGAAAGATGGTCTGCCCGAAAAGGCCGAAGCCATTGTAAAAAGCCTGCGCTCAGAATTCCGGGTTATTTATGAAGAGCGCGATGCAATTGGCAAGCGTTACACGCGTCAGGACCTGATTGGTACGCCCTTCTGCATTGCCGTGGATTACCAGACGCTTGAAGATGATACGGTTACCATCCGTTACCGCGATACCACCGAACAAATCCGTATCCCTATCAGCGAATTAAAGGCACGCATCGGACACGAGGTTTCAATGGAGCGGATTCTGGAACAATTATAAAGGAAACTGTACCAGCTATTGGTGTCAGTTTGAAAACGTTCTGGAAGTGATACAATCAAAAAGGTCAACGTGCGCACGTTGACCTTTTTTACTAGAAGGCGGGTTGCTTCCGCTTTACTTAGGCTTCGCCCACAAGCATGAGGGCACCTACTGTTACATTTGAGGTTTCGTCGATAAGAATGGCCCCGCCGGTAGCCCGGTTTTTCTGGTACGGATCGAAACTGATGGGTTGAGCTGTTCGTAGAACAACCTTTGCGAGATCATTCAGTTTCAGGCTGTCAACCCCTTCGGTTTCTTCGTAGGTATTTACGTTCAATTGGTAAGCAATTTCCCGTACCGAGCAGCGTGTACGGAACGTACCTACCTGGAGTAAGTATTTGTTACCCGCCTTAAACTCCTTCGTATCCATCCAGCAGAGCATGGCTTCGACCGTCTGGCTAATGATGGGCTGGCGATCCGAACGGACGATCAGATCACCCCGGCTGATGTCGACATCGGTTGCCAGATGCAATACGACCGACATAGGGGTGGCCGCTTCATCAAAGTGCGTTTCGGCAATTTCGATAGCATCAATGGTTGAGGTTTCGCCCGAAGGAAGTACCGTAATGGCATCACCTTTCCGGAATACACCGCTGGTGATTTTACCGGCATACCCCCGATAATCGTGTAGATCGGCTGTTTGGGGGCGAATAACGTATTGAACCGGGAACCGGGCCGGGTGATGATCTTCGGTTTCGCCGTTCGCATCATCGTCGATGGTCACGGTTTCCAGGTGTTCCAACAGCGTCACCCCTTCGTACCAGGGCATCGCCGACGATTTATCCACGACGTTATCCCCGTTGAGGGCACTCATCGGAATGTATGTGACCTGATGGACATTCAGCTTTTTGGCTAAATCCGCATACTGAATGCATATGTCGGAAAACACATCCTGCGAATAATCGACCAGATCCATTTTATTGATTGCGACCACAATGTGTGGAATGCCCAGCAGGGAAGCAATGAGCGAGTGCCGACGCGTTTGTTCAACGACCCCGTGCCGCGCATCGACCAGAACAATGGCCAGTTGGCAGTTCGAGGCTCCGGTTACCATATTCCGTGTATACTGAATGTGTCCTGGAGCGTCGACAATAATAAATTTACGTTTGGGGGTTTGGAAATAGCGATAGGCTACGTCAATCGTGATACCCTGCTCGCGCTCCGAACGCAACCCATCCGTCAGAAGCGCCAGATCGATTTCACCATCGTCGCGGCTTTTGCTGGCACGCTCAATGGCTTCGAGCTGATCGGCCAGAATTGATTTAGAATCGTAAAGAAGCCGCCCAATCAGCGTGCTTTTGCCGTCGTCGACCGAACCGGCGGTAATAAATCGGAGAAGATCCATTTATTTAATTTGATTAAAGTCAATGTGACGGTAGAAGTCACTGGCTTTTGATAACTCGTAATCAGTCGTTTCGAAATTATGTTGATCAAGTTCGGTACGAATAAGATGTTCTATTGATTGCTTTAAATCGGGCAGATGAACGGCAATCGTTTGAAAAACTATAAGCTTATCGATACCTACATAATCATGGGCTACAATATTTCGAAAGGTTTTGATTTTCTACCAGGGGATTTGTGAATAAGCAGACTTTGTTTGCTCACTCAATCTGTTCACCTGCTCGCCAATGTGAAGTAATTGCAAAAGGCTGGCGTTAAAATCTTTCTGCTCATTCGCTTCAAAGAAAACAAACGGATCATCAAAACCTGCTGCATATACTTTGATTTTGCCAATGGCTTCCAGAATCCGCAGACAATAAACAAGATCAGTTTTATGATTTAACGGCATACTTAACATCTTTCAATGCCCGATGAAGAATGATCGGTTCGGCATATTGCCTGAGCATTACATCAACAGGGATTTGCAGATCATCCTGCAGTTGTTCCTTCAGCGCGATAAGCAGTGGGTAGGGGATAGGCTCCTCCAGCAGAATGTCAATATCCCGGTATGTCTCACCACGGGCAAATGAGCCGAATACACCAATCCGGCTAAGGCCGTAACGGTCAAAAATGTTTTCCTGCGTCAAGTATGCCTGAAAAGACTGAAAGTTATTGACCATAGTAAAGAGAGAATGATAGCCTATCAATACCCCATCACATTTAAAAATACCCGCCTTTCTTGCGGTCTTCCATGGCGGCTTCGGAGAGCTGATCGTCCATACGGGTTTCGCCCCGTTCGGAGATCCGCGTGGCCTGAATTTCGTTGATAACGGCATCCAGCGTATCGGCTTCCGATTCAGAAGCTGCCGTACAGGAAATATCACCGACCGTACGGAAGCGTACCCGACGCGTGACAATCTGGTCGTCTGGCTCAGGTTTGATCACTCCGCCGGCCGTAGCCATCAGTTTCCCGTCCCGTACGAGCAGTTCGCGCTCGTGGGCAAAATAGATGCTTGGCAAGTCGATTTTTTCCCGGCGAATGTAATTCCAGACATCCAGTTCCGTCCAGTTTGAAATCGGGAATACCCGGACATTCTCGCCTTTGTGAATCCGGCCGTTGTATAGGTTCCAAAGTTCGGGGCGTTGGCGTTTGGGGTCCCAGGAGCCAAATTCATCCCGTACCGAAAACACCCGTTCTTTGGCGCGTGCTTTCTCTTCATCCCGACGAGCTCCCCCGATACAGGCGTCGAATTCAAACTCTTCGATGGCGTCGAGCAACGTAAAGGTTTGGAGGCCATTACGGGTTGCATTGCGTCCCGTTGGCTCTTTGAGTTTCTTTTCGCGGATGGTATCTTCTACGTAGCGAACGATGAGTTTTTCGCCAATCCGTTCGGCCAGATTGTCGCGGAAATCCAGGGCTTCCTGAAAATTATGTCCCGTATCGACATGCAGTAGCGGAAATGGAAATTTACCTGGTCGGAATGCCTTCAGAGCCAGATGGACCAGCGTAATGGAGTCTTTACCGCCCGAAAACAGAAGCGCCGGACGTTCAAACTGCCCCGCTACCTCCCGCATAATGTGGATGGCTTCCGATTCAAGCTGATCTAAATAATCGAGTTTCATTTTTTAATGAGTGAAAGAGCGAATGAGCGAAAGAGTGATAAACGCCTTAGAAACGCTCTTTCACTCTTTCACTCTTTCGCTCATTAAGCTTTAAACACTTCTTCATGCGTATGTAAACCGCATTCTTTCTTGGAGTTATCCTCCCACCACCAGCGACCCGCCCGGAAATCTTCGCCTTCCTGAATGGCCCGCGTGCAGGGTTGACAACCGATACTGACAAAACCCCGATCGTGCAGTGGATTGTAGGGTACGTTATGCTCTTTTACGTATTGTTTTACCTCGTCAAATGTCCAGTCCATCAGCGGGTGGAATTTGAAAAGCTGATGGGCTTCGTCCCATTCCAGTTGGGCCATACCCTGGCGATTGGCCGACTGCTCGGCGCGGATGCCCGTGATCCAGATTTTCTGGCCTTTCAAGGCCCGATTCAAGGGCTCAACCTTTCGAATGCCGCAACACTCTTTCCGGTTTTCGACCGATTCGTACATGCTGTAGGGACCTTTGCCAGTCATAAGCTTTTCGACGGCGTCGGCCTGTGGGTAGTAGGTTTCGATGTGGATACCGTAGCGGTCGTTGGTTTTTTTCCAGACGGAATACGTTTCCGAAAACATCCGGCCGGTATCGAGCGTGAAAATCCGAACAGGAATTTCATTTGAGGCAATCAGATCGGTAATAACCTGATCTTCATAGCCGAGGCTTGTCGAGAAGACGATCTGACCGGGAAATAACTCGGCCAGTGTTCGCATGGCTTCAACGTTGCTCAGACCATGGAGTTGCTCCGTAAGACTTTCGAGCGTATGGGGGGTAGGTTCAACTATCATAAGCAAATGACAATAAACGGCTGTCTGTCAAAAATAGGGCTTTACATCAGGCCACTTTCTCTTTTAGTACTTCGGCCGACTTGGTAGCCGCCTGAGCAAAGTCTTCGATCAGATCCTCAATGTCTTCCAGACCAACTGAAATTCGGATCAGACCTGGTGTGATACCTAAAGCCGCTTTCTCATCCGGTTTTAGTTTGGCGTGTGTAGTGGTATTGGGGTTTGTTACGATGGTACGGGAGTCGCCCAGGTTCGACGAAAGAGTTGGAATCGTCAACGCATCGTAAAATGCTTTTACCCGCTCAAACCCACCTTCCAGCTCGATGGTAACAATGGCACCACCCGCACTCATCTGTTTCTTTGCCAGGTCATATTGTGGATGCGAGGGCAAAAAGGGATACAGAACCCGTTCGACGTCGGGATGGCTCTCCAACGCTTCGGCCAGTTGCAAGGCATTGCGGCAATGCCGTTCCATGCGTAAATCCAGTGTTTCCAGGCTCTTCGATAATACCCACGCATTGAACGGAGAGAGTGAAGGGCCGGTATGGCGGGCAAAGAAACGAATGGGCTGGATCAGATCGGCCCGACCCACAACAATACCGCCCAGAACCCGGCCTTGTCCATCCATGTACTTTGTCGCAGAATGCACCGACAGGTCGGCGCCATAGTCGATTGGATTTTGCAGGATTGGCGTAGCAAAGCAATTATCGACATTCAGAATAAAGCCGTATTTCGCTTTCAGGCGGACCAGCATTTCCAGATCAACCAGTTCGAGGCCGGGGTTGGATGGCGTTTCCAGATATACCATCTTCGTATTGGGCTGCATGGCGGCTTCCCAATCAGCTTCGGTGGCGGTGGCATCTACATACGTGTGTGTAATACCCCATTTGCTCAGAATCTGTGTGATGATCTGGTGGGCTGAGCCAAACAGCGCCCGGCAGGCTACAATATGATCGCCCGATTTCAACAGACCAGCCATGCTGGCAAAAACCGCAGCCATTCCAGTTCCCGTTGCAATACCGTCTTCGGCATTTTCCAGCATACATACTTTCTCGACAAACTCCGAAACGTTCGGATTGGAGAAACGTGAGTAAATATTGCCTTCTTCGGTCTCATCGAACAGCGCTTTGCCCTGTTCAGCACTGTCAAAAGCAAAACTTGATGTGAGGTATAACGGAACGGAGTGCTCGCGGTTAAGCGATTTAGCCGTTTGAATACGAATGGCTTTGGTCTGTTTTTTCATAAACTTATTTTGGCAGGCTAAACAGCATGTACAGAGATTCTACGCTTCAATCCTGTACGAGTTGACTAGCCTGTCAGAAAAACTTGATAATTTTTCGCAAACTTACGATGATGATGACAATCCCAACTAATATCATCATGGTTTTAACGGGCAGTTTTTGAGCCAGTCGGGCGGCAATCGGGGCCGCGATCATACCACCAAGGATCAGGCCAATAATAACCAGTCCGTAGTTATCGAGACCCGCGTACAGGGCGAAGACAACCGACGACGCAAACGAAACAAAAAACTCCGCCAGATTGACCGAACCAATGGTGTAGCGAGGATGCCGACCGGCCGCGATAAGGGTTGAATTGACAATAGGTCCCCAACCGCCACCGCCGATAGCATCTACAAATCCACCAAACCAGGCCAGCAGCCCAATCTGACGAACTGGCTTTTTCTTTTGGTGTTTGACCAGTGCCTTTTTGAGAATCAGTATGCCAAGAATAGCGGTGTAGACAGAAATGGCTGGGCTTAAGTAGTTGGCAACTAGTTCCATATCGGCCAGCTTCGTGATAAGAAATGCGCCCAGAGCCGCCCCAATAACCCCCGGAATCAATACGACCTTGAACAGGCGACTATTCACATTCCCGAACTTGAGGTGCATATAGCCCGACACACCACTGGTAAAAATTTCAGAGCTGTGTACGCTAGCCGTCGCAAATACCGGGCTAATGCCCACACTGGTCAGAAACGTTGTAGCCGTTACGCCGTAGGCCATTCCCAGGGCTCCATCGATCATCTGGGCCACAAAACCGGCCATGATGAAATAGAAAATGTCGGGTGTGACATGAATGGTATCGGCAATGATCGTGAGCCGGTCGAGGGTGAAATAGCTGAAAAGCAAATGCCCGACAATCATCAGGGCAAGCGCTGCAAAAACGTAAATCGCTATTTCAGTTCGATTCCGACGGCGAAGGAGGGGTTGAGCGCTGCCAGTCTCGATAGTGGCCGTTGGATAGGCTGCTCGCAAAACCTCCGCCTGCTTTGCCGCATTAGTTCCTTTCAGGGTGATAGTGAGTCCACTAAGGTCGATTTCTGGCTCGGTCAGCGTAATCGTATTCCCTGACGAATCAGGAATGGGCGCTAGGGGTTGGCTCATACAGTATAAAACCTATCGAATTAATGGAGTAATGTATTTATGAAAAACGGCACATCCACGTGCCGCTGGTTTTCGGGTATTTTTGAGTCTGTAACGTCGAACAAGACTTGAAAGTGCCACAAAGATACACTATGAATGCGGAAAGTTGCAAGAAAACGACTGAGCTATCACTCACGACGTTACACCAGTCGTTTTCTATTTATCTGTATAGCTTATGTCAGAACGAGGGAATGGAACTTGAACAACTTAGTTACCCTCACCTGCCATCGGGTCTGCTTTGCCGTCAGGATCACCCGTGACAGTGCCATGCGTGGGTATATTGGCTCCACGAATGTACAGCAAACCGGCAACGTGTGGGGCCGCCATTGATGTACCACTTAACGTAGCATAGGACGCATTTTTGTAGGTTGATGTGATCCGTACTCCATATGCGCAGACATCGACACTACTGCCAAAATTGGAGAAGGAAGCAAACTGATTTTTACTGTCCATGGCCGAAACGGTAAAGACATTAGCATGATTAACTCTTGAAGGTGAATAGTTATCGGCGTTTTTGCCATCGTTTCCAGCCGCAATGGCGAACAAAATTCCCAGATTGGCGGCTCGGGTAATGGCGGCATCAAGGGTCGACGATGTGCTTTCACCACCCAAACTCAGATTGACGACATCGCCCGACTTCCCATTTTGTGCTACGTAGTTGATGGCTTGAATAATGCCGGAAAGACGGCCTTCTCCCTCATCGTCCAGTACGCGGAGAGAAACCAGAGTGGCGCCCGATGCGATGCCGGTTACGCCAATACTGTTGTTTTTAGCTCCAATGATACCCGCAATGTGCGTGCCATGTCCATTTTCATCGTCAGCTGAGGTGTTCCCACTGATGAACGATTTGCTTCGATTGACGTCTACATTCAGATCAGGATGGTCGAGGTCAATGCCTGTGTCGATAATCCAGACGGTTTTGCCCGTTTGTAAGTCACCCCGCCCGTAGCCGGTCTGTTTGATATTCCACGACAGCGTAGAGGTCGTTGCTACATCGACACAGCTACAGATCGACATAATCCGGTCGGGTTCTACCATTAGTACATTGGGGTCCTGCCGCAACTGCTCGGATTCACGCTCACTGAGATGGGTCAAAAAACTGGTTTGTTCGCTAGATACCAAAACATCGGCCTGTGTATCGGAAATCTGATAATCGGTCAGAAGTTGCTCGAAGCGGGCTTCTGTAGCGGCTACTCGGGCTCCAGCTACCCCAGATAGCGTTTGAGTTGGCTGATACGTAACAATATAAGAACCGGCAATGGCAACTCCACTATTGGATGAGGCTTTCACCAGACAATCGGCAGAAACGCTGATGGGTTCGACACGGCTATCGGTCTGACAGCCAAACAAGCCAATACCAGCCAGGGCGACGTTGACAAACGTCGCGAACGAGGAAAAACGTCGCATAACGTACGAACAGAGATAGAACAATGAAAAGCTGACTTGTAGAGTCTTAGGCCATGTAGGGAAGCGAACGGTACGAAAACTGGTCGGATGGAGAGATGAATGCCAGAACCCCTCCACCCACTTTATTCGCTATACGTATAAAACGAAACCCCTGTTGCAACTCTTGCTTTTTAGTCGACTATTTTTGGAGGGTGATTGGTAAAAACTCAACCCGTCCGGCGCCAGGAAAGTTGGTTATGGCGATGGGCTGACCAAAGTGTGCATGAAATTGAGCAACCTGGCCGGTAGTTAGTAAGTCGGGGTATAGATTTATGCCGGCGAAGTGGTTCTGTTTCAGGAAATTTTCTAGAAATAACCAATCCTGTTCCGTAAATCGTCGGCCAGGTTTGAGGAGCCGGGGCCAGCCATCCCGAAGCAAAGGCTGAATCTGATCGGGATGGAGCCGCCCAAAATACTGTCCGACTCCACTTTTATCATAAAACCGACGAAAAGTAAACACCGCATTTTGCTGGTCATAATATGGGCAAAGCCCCTCAGGCCCCCCGGGACCATTTGCTCCGATTGCACAGAAGGGCCAATCGAGTACGGCCTGGCCCGGTTGCCGCCGAACGACAGCACAGTACGCCAATACCCGATCCGAAAGGCTATAACCTGGATAGCGCGTACGCGGATAATAAGCTGTAATCCATTCGGTTAGCATCAGGATGGATAGTAGTAAAAGTAGGAGTTGGCTGGAAAGCCGCTGTGGCCATTGTAGGGGA
Organism: Spirosoma panaciterrae DSM 21099; assembly: GCF_000374025.1. Classification (GTDB taxonomy): domain Bacteria; phylum Bacteroidota; class Bacteroidia; order Cytophagales; family Spirosomataceae; genus Spirosoma; species Spirosoma panaciterrae. The sequence goes on from NZ_KB893190.1 coordinate 36,463, forward strand.
AGCGCTAAAAGACAGAAGAGAACGGGATAAATCAGACTGGCCCTGCCACCATGCCGATTGAAACTGAACCAGGGAAAAACTTTTAGCGTGGGCAAAAGAACAGGGTGATAGAACAGGCATAAGGTCAGCATCAGCAGGATAGGCAACCAAATGGCAACCCGTTGGCGCAATTGCCAGAGTCCAAGGCCTCCCGCTATAATCAGATACAGGCCTGGACTACCTTGCCCGTAGCTCTCATAGGCGTCCTGAAACCATTGGTGATAAGGCAGAGCATAGGTGTGCAGACCCGGTACGTGAGGGATCAACAGCCGGATCGGATGTGACCAGGCCCGGATTTCGGGAACCGCATCAAAATCGAACGCCCAGGCTGTAAACGCAATTTGTAAAGTCAGCGGTAAGTATAGATACAGGCTGAAACCAATCAGCAACGCCCACAGAGCAATACCTGTCTTCTGAGTTTGCCACTGTTCGTGTAGATAGCCTGTGAAAAGGGGAACCAAGCTTTCTGCTTCTGGTTGCGTTATCCGTTGATCCCGTATGTTACGGTATAGAACAAAAACCAGAAATGGGGCAACCAGTGTCGTAAATGTAAGAGCGAAGCCTGCAACATAACCCAGCTCCTGACCCAGTACCTGAACATGCAGCCAGACCCAGGCGAGTACGTAGGGCAGTGAAATTGGTTTTTTTTCGGCAGCATCGTACAACAATCGGTACGTAGCAATCATACACAGAATTGTCCAATGACCAACGCCCACGTTCATGTGAACGGGGAATTTGTAGATTCCGTAAATGTTCAATACCGATACGATGAGTCCTGTCAGAGACGCTTTCAGTTTGCCAAATCGGGGCTGTACCAGTAGAAACGTGCCAATCGCTGCTACCAGTAGAGTATATAGATAATAGCTTTGAAGGTAAGGCCCTGGTCCCTTGAAAAAGAGATAACAGGCTCGGTACCAGTAATCCCGCTCGAATCCCCAATCCAGAAAAACCTGATTTGTACCATACGGATAAAACGTTTGGGTATTGACCAGATTCAGATGAGGAAACGGATTGAATGACAGATTCTTTGTAAAAAAATAGCCAACGTATTCAAATTGATCGGTGTCATTTCCATCGGAGAGTGGATGGTGAAAGTCACCGATAATTCCGCAGCCGAGTAGAGTCGTCAGGGTGCCTAAACCGATCAGCCAGACCCAGTAGTACGGATCAGTAGCGACTACAGATGAACTGGTTAGGGTAGAGGAAACAGACGGGCGGATTCGATTCATCAGGAAGTTTATGCATTCATCGGCCGATGCGATAGGCAAAAGTCTTGGTAAACGGCTATTTTTGCAAGAAAACAAGTCATGCGGCTGAAAAGCCGACGAATCTTTGCAATCGTTTGCGGCTTTTCAGCCGCGTTATCATTATGGCCGACTATAACCACCGCGAAACCGAACAAAAATGGCAACGGTTTTGGGACGAACACCAGACCTACCAGCCCGAAGCCAACACCAGCAAGCCCAAGTATTATGTGCTCGATATGTTTCCGTACCCATCCGGGGCCGGATTACACGTTGGTCACCCGCTTGGCTACATTGCGTCGGACATTGTGGCGCGGTATAAGCGACTGAGAGGCTACAACGTTTTGCACCCAATGGGCTTCGACTCGTTTGGGCTTCCGGCCGAACAGTATGCCATCCAGACAGGGCAGCACCCGGCCATTACGACCGAGCAAAATCGCGCCCGGTATATCGAACAGTTGAAAAATATTGGCTTTAGCTTCGACTGGAGCCGAGAGGTTCGCACCTCCGATCCGGCTTATTATAAATGGACTCAGTGGATATTCATGGAATTGTTTCGCTCGTGGTATAACCGTGATACCGACCGGGCCGAACCGATTGAAACGTTGCTGGAAAAATTCGCAACCAACGGGACTATCGATGTCAACGCCGTATGTGACGATGATGCACCGAGCTTTACAGCCGCCGAGTGGAATGCCATGTCGGCCGAAGAATCGTATAAAATTACCCTGAAATACCGCCTGACCTACCTGGCCGATGCTGTCGTGAACTGGTGCCCGGCTTTGGGTACGGTATTGGCAAACGATGAGGTGAAAGATGGCGTTTCGGAACGGGGTGGCTACCCAGTCGAGCAAAAATTGATGCGTCAGTGGATGATGCGCATTACCGCCTACGCCGACCGTTTGCTCACGGGTCTGGATACCATCGACTGGACCGAATCGCTGAAGGAACAGCAACGCAACTGGATCGGTAAGAGTGTTGGGGCCAGTGTGAAATTTGCCGTAGCGAGTAGCGAGGAACGAGGAGCGGGGAGTGATGCGCCAGCAAATTCTCACCCCTATATCGAAGTGTTTACTACCCGCGTAGATACCATTTATGGGGTTACGTTTATGGTGCTGGCGCCTGAACATGAGCTGGTTCCACAATTGACTACACCCAATCAACGCGAAGCCGTAGAAGCCTATATCCATGCGGCCAAAATGCGTTCGGAGCGGGATCGTATGGCCGAAACTAAGGTTGTTTCAGGGGTGTTTACGGGTAGCTACTGCCTCAATCCATTCAACAACGAGAAGGTTCCTATCTATCTGGCCGACTACGTACTGGCTGGCTACGGTACAGGGGCCGTGATGGCCGTACCATCCGGTGACCAACGTGACTGGAATTTTGCCACGCATTTCGGGTTGCCCATCATCCCGATTCTGGATGCTCAGAAAGACATCGATCAGCAGGCTGACAATACCAAAGAAGGCCATTACATCAATTCGGGTATTATCAATGGCATGACCTATAAAGAGGCAACCGCTACCTTGATCGCCTGGCTTGAAGAGCGTGGCCTGGGTCGGGGTAAGGTGAATTTTCGGATGCGGGATGCCGTATTCAGCCGCCAGCGGTATTGGGGTGAGCCGGTTCCGGTTTATTTCAAGAATGATCGCAACGGCCAACCGTTGCCCTACTTAATTGACGAAAGCGATTTGCCGCTGGAACTGCCCGCTATTGATAAATACCTGCCCACCGAAACGGGTGAGCCGCCACTAGGGCGGGCTGAGGACTGGAAATACAAGGGGCAATACGAGTATGAATTGAGTACTATGCCGGGTTGGGCTGGTTCATCATGGTACTGGTACCGCTACATGGACCCGAACAACAATACGGCCTTTGCCAGTAAGGAAGCAATTAACTATTGGCAGAATGTGGATCTGTACATCGGCGGCACCGAACATGCGACGGGGCACCTGCTGTATAGTCGTTTCTGGAACAAATTCCTGAAAGACCGGGGCTATGTACCGCAGGAAGAACCATTCAAAAAGCTGATCAACCAGGGCATGATTCAGGGTCGGTCGAATTTCGTGTACCGGATAAAAGGAACCGGACAGGAGGGAGTTTCCCCTGTTTTCGTCTCGCTGAGTCAAATTAACGGGCAGGACGTAACACCCTTGCATGCCGATGTAAATATGGTTGAAAACGACGTTTTGAATCTTGAAGCCTTCAAAGCAGCCCGGCCCGATTTAACAGAGGATGCTGAGTTTATTACTGAACCGGATGGTCGTTACATCGTTGGGGCTGAGGTTGAAAAAATGTCGAAGTCAAAGTTCAACGTCGTCAATCCCGACATGATCGTTGAAAAGTATGGCGCTGACGTGCTTCGGTTGTACGAAATGTTTCTGGGGCCGCTGGAGCAGGCGAAACCCTGGAATACCAACGGCATCGACGGGGTATATCGGTTTATTCGAAAGTTCTGGCGGTTGTTCTATAAAGATAATGCCGACGGTACGAATACCTGGCTGGTGACGGACGAGCAGCCTACGCCTGCCGAGCTGAAGATTCTGCACAAGACAATTCAGAAGGCCGAAGGCGATATTGAACTCTATTCGTTCAATACATCGGTCAGTGCGTTTATGGTCTGTGTCAACGAGTTAACAGCGTTAAATTGCCGCAAACGGGCCATTTTGCAGGATTTGGTGCTGATTTTGTCACCCTATGCTCCACACATCACGGAAGAGCTTTGGGCTGCACTAGGCAACGAACCCGGCACGATTTCGAAAGCGAACTTCCCGATATTCAATCCGGCGTATCTGGTGGAAGATGCCTTTGAATACCCAATTCAGATCAACGGGAAAGTGCGTACCACCATTAGCTTCTCGCTGGACCGGGCACCAACCGATATTGAAAAGGAAGTGCTGGCCGATGAGATCGTTCAGAAATGGCTGGACGGAAAGTCACCCAAAAAAGTGGTCGTCGTTCCCAAACGCATCGTAAACGTCGTGATCTAAACGAAGAAGGGGTGGTTCAGCGAACCACCCCTTCTTCGTTTATAAAGCTGTTTAAACTTTTGAAATCAAGCTTACGAAACGGGCATAAACTGGGGCTGCTGAGTGGCCAGTGCATCACGTACCTGAGCCGTCAGGGTAAGTGAATATTGGCGGGCGTCGTGGTCGAAAATGGGGGCAGAGAGGATCAATTCATCCGCCTGGGTTTGTTCCAGAAAGGTTCCTAGTTGCCGCTGCACCGTTTTGGGTGAACCGACCACCGCGTATTTGAAAACCGAATCGATGCCCGCCAGTTCGTAGTCCGACCATTGAGCAGTCAGATCATCGACGGGTGGTTGCATCTGGCGGGCCTTCCCCCTACGGATGTACAGGAATTGTTGTTGAACCGAGGTGAACAACCGTTCGGCTTCCCGGTCGGTATCGGCCACAATTACATTGGCGGCTACCATAGCATACGGTTTGTCAAGTTGGGCCGATGGGGTGAAGTGGGTGCGGTACACATGCAGGGCGTGCATCAGATCTTTGGGCGCAAAATGCGAAGCAAAGGCATAGGGAAGCCCAAGCATAGCGGCCAGTTGGGCTCCAAACAGGCTGGAACCGAGTATCCAGATCGGTACATTGAGTCCATTGCCAGGAACAGCCTGAACAAACTGATTGGAATCGTCGGGTTGAAAATACTGCATCAGCTCAACCACATCCTGCGGAAACGTATCCGGGCCGTTGGCATCCCGTCGTAGAGCGCGTGCAGTAACCTGATCGGAACCCGGAGCGCGGCCCAGGCCCAGATCGATACGACCGGGATAAAGAGATTCAAGCGTACCAAATTGCTCGGCAATGACCAGGGGCGAGTGATTAGGCAGCATAATACCGCCCGAACCCACGCGGATGGTTTTGGTACCACCTGCTACATACCCAATCACGACTGAGGTAGCAGCACTGGCTACACCCGGCATGTTGTGGTGTTCGGCCAGCCAGTACCGATTATAGCCTAACGATTCGGCATGTTGCGCCAGATTGAGTGTATTGCGTAACGCCTGAGAAGCCGTGTTTCCGGCAACGATGGGCGATAAATCCAGAATTGAAAAGGGAATCATAACAGGATAAGCTTGTGATGTGTGCGGGAGATCATCGGGCTCCCGATGCTGAATCCGCCTAGATTCGGCGTACATTTGTAGTTTATCAACAATACATCTCATTCGATCGGTTCCTTCTGCACGCTTACTGTATGCTGGAAGAAACCGACCATTTTACGGAAAATGCGTTTAACACATCTTTTACTTGCGGGGGTAATCGTTGGGGTGTCTGCCTGCGCTCCCAGAACATCGACAAATCTGTCGAAGAGCAGTGCTGAAGATTTTTTTCAGTACAAGCCGAATCGTGCCCCCCTTATATCTGTACACCGGGGTGGTGGCGATTTGAAAGGTTACCCCGAAAACTGCATCGAATCGTTTGCCTACGTCGCCCAGCAGATCGGTTCGCCCTCACACCCGGCTATTATCGAATGTGACATTGACCTGACAAAAGATAGTGTGATGGTAATGATGCATGATGCTACCCTCGATCGGACGACCAACGGTACGGGTAAGCTGATTGATAAAACCTATGCTGAATTGGGCCAGTACCGTTTGGAGGATAATATGGGCAATCTGACTCCCTACAAAATTCCAACCCTGGAGCAGGTACTGCGCTGGGGAAAGAACAAAGTCCGGTTTACGCTCGATGTAAAGCGAAACGTGTCGTTTGCCAGCGTGGTGGATATGATTCACAGGACGGGAGCTAGCGATGACGCCTGTGTGATTACCTACAATGCACAGGATGCGGGTAAAATCCACCAGCTGGACCCGAACCTGATGCTTTCGGTCACGATTCGGAATCGGGCCGAATACGATCGGTTGCGCGAAGCTGGCGTTCCCGATAACCGGATGGTGGCTTTCGTAGGGGTCAAAGAACCCGATGCTGATCTCTATTCGTTTTTGCATCAGAAAGGTATCGCCACGATTCTCGGCACGCTCGGCAACCTTGATAAGCAGGCGGCTGCCAGGGGCGATCAGGTATACAATACATTCGTTCAACACGGAGCCGATGTTATGTCGACCGATCGCCCGCTCGAAATGGCGCGCGTATTGTATCCGGCAAGTAAGTAAAGCTAAACCGTTGCTTACAGGTACTCCTCACGTTCCTAAACCCATCCTGATCCTTTGTTACATTCGAATTATCGGTGGCGGATTATTGCGCTGCTGTTTCTGGCTACCACCATCAATTACGTTGACCGACAGGTGCTTTCGTTCGTTATGACGGATGAAGGGTTCAAGAAAACCTTGTTGGGGCTAACTCCTGATGCCCTGCTGACTGACGAGCATCTGAAGCAGTTCCGAATTCAGATGGGATTGATCGATTCGGCATTTAAAGCCACCTACGCCATCGGTTTTCTGCTGATTGGCTGGCTTATCGACCGGGTGGGTACAAAGAAAGGGTTTTCGATTGGGATGGCGGTCTGGAGTCTGGCTAGTATTGTATCCGGATTTGTGTCGTCGGCCGGGCAGTTTGCGGTTGTCCGGGCTGTACTGGGCCTTGGCGAAGCGGCTAACTTTCCGTCGGCGATGAAGGCCATTGCCGAGTGGTTTCCCAAGCGTGAGCGGTCAACGGCTACGGGTATCCTGAATGCAGGGTCCAATATGGGGGTGATTACTACGGCCTTGCTGGTCCCATTTCTGATGCAGCAGTTTGGCTGGCGGGGCGCCTTCCTTATTTCGGCCGTGCTGGGTGTGCTGATGCTTGTGATCTGGTGGGTGAGTTATGCGAAGCCTGAAGAAACCCCCGGCCTTTCTGAGTCGGAGTTTCAGTATATTCAGGAAGAACGAGACGCGCCCCGTAAAGCGGTATCGAACAGTCGGTACTCGTGGGGGAAACTACTTGGATTCCGACAAACCTGGGCGTTTTGCTCTGGCAAAATCTTTGCCGATCCGGTCTGGTTCTTTTACCTGACGTGGCTGCCAGATTTTCTGTTAACCAACAACCAGCTCGATCAAAAACTGGATCTGAAAAACTTCGGGATTCCGTTCCTGATCATCTACGCTGTGTCCGATATAGGGAGCGTTTTTTTTGGGTGGCTGGCAACCTACTGGATGAAAAACGGCTGGTCTGAAAACAGGGCTCGTAAATTGGCTATGCTCCTTTGTGCGCTCTCCGTTACACCCATTTACCTGATTCCATCCGTCCATAGCTTTGCTGGTGTAGTCGCCTTACTGGCACTGGCAACGGCGGCCCATCAGGGGTGGTCGACCAACGTATACGCATTGTCTACGACCTTGTTTCCGGGGGATTCGGTGGCTACAGCTACTGGAATTGGCGGGTTTATGGGCGGAATGATCAGTATGGGCGTTGCTGCGGCTACGGGCTTCATTGTGGCTTCTTTCGGGTATAAACCCATGTTTGTATTTGCCAGTTGTTCCTATTTGATTGGATTGGTCGTTATTCATCTGGTCCTGCCTGTTCTTCGCCCTATCGAAACGTTGCCAGAACGGGCCGGGGCCACCGTTTAAATTCGTCCGACATTCAGCGGATCGCATGCCATGACCAGGCATGACAAAAAAGGCTACAGATGACGATTAATGACTAACACCTAATGAACGAAACCCATATGCTGGCGGGTGTTCTAACCGCTCCCCGGTCGATTGATATACAACAACGGCCAATTCCTGAACCTGGACCTGGTGAAGTCAGGATCAACATGAAATCGGTAGGTATCTGTGGGTCCGATGTATCGTTGTTTCAGGGGCATCGTCCCGATTTGGCTTTTCCATTGGTGATTGGTCACGAAGGTATTGGCTACATTGATCAGGTGGGAGAGGGCGTAAGCGCTCAGCGACTTGGGGAGCGGGTGGTAATCGAACCCAATTATCCCTGTGGTCAATGTGACTATTGCTGGCAGGGACGCGGGAATATCTGTCCGAACAAGCGGATTATTGGTGTACTGGAAACGGGTTGTTTTGCCGAATATGCCGTTGTGCCCGCCCGCTTTGCCTGGCAAGTACCTACGCCAATTCGTGACGATGATGCTGTGGTGATTGAGCCTACTGCCGTAGCCTTACATACACTCTATTCGTCGCCTGCCCGCCCTGGCGATACGGTTGCCGTTGTGGGGCTAGGAGCCATTGGACTGTTGGTAACGCACCTGGCCCATCGAATGGGGTATACCGTGTTTGCCTACGACCGCATTCCCGCAAAAGTAGCATTGGCTGTCTCATTAGGAGCTATTCCCATATCGGCCGATTCGACGACTGATCAGATCGCCAATCTCTGGAAAGAAGCACAGGTTCATACAGTATTTGAGTGTGCCGGAGTCGCAGCAGCGTTTACCATGGCTGTTGAGGCTGCTCCGCGAGGAGCCTATGTGGTCGTAGCTGGCTTATCAGATAAACCCAGTAACCTGACGGAGTTTAGTATTACCCGTCAGGGAATCACGATCATTACCTCCATCATTTACCAGCATCCCGTCGATTTCCGCCGGACCATCCAACTGATCGAAAGTGGTTTTTTGCAGCCCAGTCGAATTATTTCGATGAAACAACCCTTTGCAAAATTGGCGACAGCAATCGAAATTGCCTGTCTGGGCGAACAAACCAAAATGATTCTGGCCCTGCCCGAATTTTAAATGTCGTTTCACATAAATACGTTACGAATTGACCCGTATAAAGTCCAGGTATCTTCTGTTAGGGGCATTTCTGATTCTGATTGTATTTTGGCGCCCTTATAACCCGCATCTTGACTCGTCAATCCCTCGTATTGTTAGCAGCCCTGAGCAAATTGCCACTGTTCGAACAAAATGGATAAATGGCAAATTACTTCAAACTACATTCCTGGATAGCCAGGGGCGTATTCTGGAGGATTTTTTTTACGGTCGCTCAAACGAGAAAATTCACAATGAATACATAAACGATCGGAAAATTGCGACTACCTACTATTACCACAACGATAGTTCTGCACCAGGGTATATTAGTATAACCAAGCGCCGATTTGAATATGACCGCCAAGGGCGTTTGTTGCGAGAGTTTCGGGATGAATTTGGAACGAACACAACATATTATTCGAAGTTGGAAGGGTCTTTTGTGACATATTATCGGTACACAAATCAGGATACTCTTAAAGTTGAACGGCCTGTTAGAGAATACAATCGGCTGAAAGATATTATAATCAACCGTTGGGAGCGCAATCGGAAAGGGCAACTTATTCGTCATTACTATTTTTACGAGCTAAGAACCCCGAATGGATTGGTTGATGATACGCTTAGTGATTACTCTCAACGCTTTTCGTATGATAAATTAGGTCGTCGTAAACTGGCCTGGTACGATCGAATGTACCTTGGGCGATCTTATTCTCCGGCAGGACCCGATACAATTCACTACGTATATGATACACACAATCGTTTGATTCGGGAGATTCATCGGCATACGACTGATATGCGAAACAAACAGGAGATCTATTCAAGTGGGTTGGATAGTTCTATTATACTAGATCGTAAGCGCTTTTTTGAAGGGGATACCTATTATCGAAATAATAATTACACAGACACAGTTACGTATCGGTATGAACGCTTTGACCCTGACAAACATCTCCCGCTACAGATTTCGCAGGATGTAGACTATACGAGTAATCATTTAATCCGAAGATAGGTCCAAAAAGCCCTTCTCCAAGGGGCAAAACCTTTGAGAAGGGCTTTTGGGGTTTGTGATTAATAGCCAACGGTAAACCGCTTCTGGATAAATTGCGGTTGTTCAATTTCGTTGAGAATAGCCACAGCGAGGTCAGCTACGGTAATATTACTTTCTCCTTTTTCGTCAAAAACGGGTTGCTCGGTGCCGATTCGGAACGTGCCGGTGCGTTCGCCGGGAGCCAGATTAATGGCCGGACTCAAAAATGTCCAGTCGAGGGTGGTATTCTGACGAAGGCGGGTCAGATAGTCCCGCGCTGCGAGGGCGCCGGGTTTCCATTCGACCGGAAACTGGGGTGTATCGACAAGCTGTACACCGGGAGCCGCTTCCAGGCTTCCGGCCCCTCCAACAAACAGATACCGCTTCACACCCGCCTGTTGCGTACCCTGTTCGATGGCTTCAGCACCGTTCAAAAAATCGTCGTACAGGTTTGGATTGGTCCAGCCCGCATTGAAAGTACTCACAACGGCATCATGACCTGCAACAAGTTCGGCTATTGAGCCAGCGTCCAGCGCATTACCTTTTTTGATGGTTAGTTTTGGATCGCTGGTGGTAATTTTTTCAGGATGGGGAACAATGGCCGTTACGTCATGTCCACGATGTAAGGCTTCGGTCAGAACGGCTGAGCCAACAAAACCCGATGCGCCAATAAGTGCCAGTTTCATACGGATAAAAAGTTAATTGAAAATTGATTATTGTAATAAAAAATGTTACAGTTTTGTTTAAAAAAAATTAATCGAAACGGTGGACAAAATCGGCCAAGGTGCTGGTGCCCAGATTTCGTATCAGCGCTTCCTCGGCTTCCTGATAGAGACTGTCCAGATGGCGATTAATTTGTCGGCCAACCGGGCAATCGGGATTAGGTGAGTTACGGGCACTGCCTAGCACCGTTCCCTGTCGAGTGGCCAGAAATACATCCGATACCCGAACCTGAGTGGCAGGCTTCGCCAGCATGGTACCTCCGTTTTTCCCTTCCCGACTAACGACCAGTCCTTTCTTACGGAGGTTACTAATTTCCTTGCGTACCAGCACCGGATTGATGTTAATACTGCCCGCAATGAAGTCAGACGTAACCCACTCGCCCTTGGCTTTGGCCAGTAGGGTTAAAATATGCATCGATATGGCAAAGCGTCCGTTCATTACTGTAATCTATTTAGTTACAGATTTGGTCTGGTAAAAATTCCCGACGGTGAAAAAAAGTTTGATCGCTCGTCTTTTATAAATTAGGGTTCAGGCAAATTTTACCCACCCCGAACGCGGATTTTTGATTATTTTACGGATAAAACCTTCCTCGCTGTGTCTGACTCTATTTTTATCCTGTTCGTACTTTGCCTGAATGTTATTCTTTGTGAATGGCTCACGAAAAAGCCGGGCTTTCGCCATATCGGGACGGCCTTACTGGTTATTCTGATAACGGCCTTTGAAGCCAACCTGGGCATTGTACCGACCACTGAAACGCCGGTTTACGAAGGGATTTTTAACTACGTCGCCCCATTTTCATTGTTTCTGTTGCTACTTGGGGTGAATCTCAAAGACTTGCGTAAAGCGGGCCTGCCAATGCTGTCGATGTTTTTGATCGGTTCAGTAGGGACTATCCTGGGCGTTCTGGTAAGCGTATGGGTGTTCTCTGCTCCACAAACGGTCGGGCGGTTATTTTATGCTCTGGCGGGAATGTTTACGGGAACCTACATTGGCGGTAGCATCAACTTCCATGCTGTGGCCCTGCATTACGGGGTGTCGAAAGCGGGGAATTTGTTCATTGCGGCTACGGCTGCCGACAACATCATGACAGCCCTCTGGATGATCGCGACACTGGCTTTACCCGTTTTTTTACAGCGTCAGTTTCCCCGGCAGCGCCCTGTTTCTTCAGAGCAGTCCAGTACCGCTACAACCGATGATCCTTTTTCGGATTCCGAAACCATGACCCCCAATGATCTGGCCATTTTGCTGGCACTTGGATTCGGATCTATTTTTCTTGCCAAACAATTGACGGCCTGGCTTCCAATAATTCCCTTTGTGCTGATTCTGACAACAATAGCTCTAGGACTGGCGCAGCTTCGGGTCGTCAACAAATTGCGGGGCAGTCGACTGTTGGGTCTTTTCGGGGTTTATGTATTTCTGGCTGTTATTGGTGCCTACTGCGACATTGCCGCTTTAATTCGTGATGGCCAGCTGGCCTTTGTACTCTTCGGTATGATTCTGCTTTTGGTATGTATCCATGCACTGCTTGTGTTTGGCATTGGTGCGCTGTTCCGGCAGGATTGGGATATTCTGGGTATTGCCTCACAGGCAAATATCGGAGGAGCCACATCTGCGCTGGCCTTGGCCCGAAGTCTGAATCGGCCCGATTTACAATTGCCTGCCGTTCTGGTCGGAACCCTGGGCAACGCTATCGGCACTTATTTGGGCATTCTGGTTGCAGAACTATTACGCTAGCTAAAAGCGATTGCCTTTCGCTCAATAAATCCCCTTCTGACCCGGTTGTTGGCTGTATCATTCGATCCCAAATCTGGGCTTGTAACGTTTCAAGACTCAATCAATGACCACCCGATATGCAAAAAATAGCCTTCCAGAATGAACTTACGATCAGTACAGTTCAACAGCGTAACGGAGCGAACAATACCAAAAAAGACGTTCGGAAAATACAATCCTGGCTGACGTTGTTTGCCATGACAAATGCAGGGGCAGCTACAGCAACAGGTATCGATGGTGATTTTGGGAAGGCTACCGAGCAGGCCGTAAAAAACTTTCAAAAGGCTAAAGGCATTCCGCAGAATGGGATTGTCGATCAGGCTACGTTCGATTTGCTGGCCGCTCCCATGCGTGCTGCATTTTTAAGCACGATCACCGGAACTGATTTGCGTGGGCTCGTGGTCAGTGCGGCCCGGCAGCATGTACTGAATCGGCCGTTTGAACTGGTCATTAGCCAACAACCCAACTCGGGCCCCTGGGTGAGGGCGTATATGGATGGAAATGAAGGGCGTGAGTGGCTCTGGTGCATGGGATTTGTGCAAACCATTCTTGACCAGGCAGCCTCTGTGGTTGGGAAAGATTTCAAGCAGCTTATGCCGCTAACCTATAGCTGCGACGTAGTTGGAACGACTGGGCTACAAACAGGGGTGCTTTTTCGCTACAACCAGATTCGGCTAAACCCGGCATTGATGAAACCAGGCGACATCTTTCTGCTGCAAAAAACGCCAAACGATTGGGTTCATGCGGGGTTAATTACGCATATCGGCGATGATTTTATCGAAACCATTGAAGGTAATACCAACGATGGTGGGTCAAATAACGGTAATGCCGTGTTGAGTCGGGTACGAAATTTCAGAAAGTCGAAGCTGGATGTTTTTTCAATTGAAGGGCTGGTGTAGTCAGGGATTGTCAGGTATAGTCAAGCCTTGGCAAAAGACCTGCTTGCTTATGAATACGCCTGACTATACCTGACTGCTTATAAGCTGTTTTTAATCGGCTACGACAACCACGGGTGGAACGGCTTCGGGGTCATTGTCGGGTGACTCTTTCTTGCCTTTCAAAGCTTTCCGGGCTGATTTCTTCAATGTAACATCATACAGATCGGTCCGACGATCTTTCATAACCTGAACCGAGCCATGTTCATGCAACTCTTTCAAAAGACTTAAATCGACATCAGCAATGAGCACCATTTCCGTATTGGGCGTGGCTTCGGCTTTAATAGCATTGGTCGGAAACTGGAAATCGGAAGGCGTGAAAACCGCCGATTGGGCATAATTGATGTCCATGTTATGCACCCGTGGTAGGTTGCCAACACAACCTGAAATGGCCACATAACATTCGTTTTCGATAGCTCGCGCCTGAGCGCAATGACGTACCCGCGAGTACCCATTCTGCGTGTCGGTCAGGAAAGGAACGAATAGAATCTGCATACCCTGCTGAGCCAGAATCCGGCTCAGTTCCGGAAATTCGACATCATAGCAGATGAGCATACCGATTTTACCACAGTCGGTGTCGAAGGCCCGGATTTCGTGACCACCCACCATGCCGTAATGTTTTACCTCGTTGGGCGTAATATGAATTTTTCGATACTCTTCATACGAGCCGTCTCGTCGGCACAAATAAGCCACGTTGTAGAGCTTCCCATCTGCATCGACCAGGGGCATACTCCCCCCAACGATGTTGACATTGTACGATATGGCCAGCTCACAGAGCTTATCGCGTACAGGTACGGTAAAATCGGCCAGTTTTCGAATGGCAACAGGTTCGGGTAAGTCGTTGAAGTCAGCCATGAGCGGGGTGTTGAAAAACTCAGGCAGCACCATGAAATCGGCCCGATAATCGCTTACGGCATTGACAAAAAACTCAACCTGATCCAGAAACGCATTGAGGTTTTTGAACAGCCGCATCTGCCACTGAATCACACCCAGCCGGATAATGGAGTCGGTATGGGGCTTCTTATCGGCCTCCTTGACGTAATAAATATTGATCCACTCCAGCAACGTGGCGTATTCTTTCGACTCGGAGTCGCCGGGTAAATAGCCGCGCAGGACCTTCCGAACGTGAAAATCATTTGAAAGCTGGAAAGTCAGCGTTGGGTCATAGATTTCCTTTTGCTTCACTTTGGCGATGTACTCGCGGGGGGTAAGCTCATCGGCATATTTGTTATAGTTCGGGATACGCCCACCGGCCAGAATTCCTTTCAGATTCAACTGCTCGCAAAGCTCCTTCCGGGCATCGTACAGCCGACGACCTAACCGAAGATCACGGTAGTCGGGGTGCACAAACACTTCAATCCCATACAGGTAATCCCCTTCGTCGTTATGGGTTTTGAACGTATACCCACCTGTAATCTCGTAATAGGTATGGTTGTCGCCAAAGTCGTCGTATTTCACTCGGATGGCCAGGGCACTTGCCACGACCTTCCCATCGACTTCAACGCAGAACTGTCCTTCCGGGAAAATATGCAGAAGTTTATTGATCGAACTTTTGGACCAGTAATCTCCCCCAATACCACTGTAGACCTCAATCATCGTTTCCTTAAGGTCGTGGTAATCCGATTTCTGTAAATTTCTGGTTTGTATATGCATAGCTATCAGGCCCCGGATTTGTATGATTTATTTGATGGACCTTGATTTGCATAAATGCTTTCAAAGGAGCCATATATGAAATCTACTTTGTGCAACACCAACAAAATCAGGCTAATCAGTAAAATCAGTGAAAATCCCGGTTCAGAATGAGTTCCATTTCCGACAGCATCTCATCGGTAAAGTCAAGATGCGTGACAAAGCGCACGAGGTGCTTCCCAAACGTGACGCTGCGGATGCCCTTATCGGCTAACTTAGCAACATAATCTGTAGCCAGAATTGTTTCGGGAAGTCTGAAAATGACGATGTTCGTGTCGATTGGTAAAATCTCCTGTACTTCGGGCAGGCGTTCGAGCAAGGCACCAATTTTTCGGGCCCGGGCATGGTCTTGCTTAAGTCGGTCAATGTGATGATCAAGCGCATAAATACCGGCTGCTGCCAGAAAACCCGCCTGCCGCCAGCCACCTCCCATCAGTTTGCGGTAACGTCGGGCCTGTGCAATAACATCCGATTGGCCAAGAAGCAGTGATCCAATTGGGCACCCCAGCCCTTTCGACAGACAGATGCTGATAGAATCGAATAGCTGCCCGTAAGCCGTAGCTGGCTCTCCCGTCTCGACTAACGCATTGAACAGACGGGCACCGTCGAGATGCAGAATCAAGCCATGCTCCTGACATACCTGCCGGATCGCTGCAATTTCAGGAACTGTATAGTAACAGCCCCCCCCTTTATTGATCGTATTTTCCAGAACGACGAGCCGGGAAAGCGGTTTGTGCGGATCGGCACGATTATAGATGTGTTCGCGTATAAGGTCGGGCGTGAGTTTGCCACGAATACCATGTGCTAGGCTGGTTGAAGCCAGAGCATTCACCGATATACCTCCCCCTTCATATTGATAGACATGAGAAAGGTAATCACAAATAACGTCATCACCTGGGCGCGTATGTGTGCGAATAGCGAGTTGGTTGGTCATGGTACCCGAAGCGCAGAAAAGCGCGGCCTCCATCCCAAATAGCGAAGCCGCCTTGGCTTCAAGCGCATTTACGGTAGGATCGTCGCCAAAAACGTCGTCGCCGAGTTGGGCAGAGAACATAGCCTCGCGCATGGCAGGCGTAGGGTGGGCAACCGTATCGCTACGAAGGTCAATAAGCATAAATTGAGTTGATGATAAAAGATGTATGATTCACAGGTAATCGTATACGGTTTAAGCAGTCATGTGGTTCGGGTGGGCTGATACATCAACAAATTGGCAACGGATTTCCACAAGCCGAATACAGTGACCAAGACGGGCATAGACCGTCTTCTTTGTAAATCATTTGGATTTGAAGGACTTGCGTGTATTTTTGAGCAACCTTTTCACGTAAGTTCGTCTCAAAGCAGCAAACTGTATACAGTACCTGTAAACCCTTGTTTAGTATGTTAACGAACAAAATTCCCTGGATTATCTTACTTGGTTTGTGGATGGCCGGGTCGACCTGGTGGCATGTCTGCAAAATTAAACAGCTATGCGTAGATGACGTAAAAGCAACTCCGGCAACCACCGAAGAAACGGCAGCTCCGACTACCGCAAACGCGTTTATGATAGCGGATGGCGATCGGTTCAAGCTTGAATTTCCGGGCAATTTTAGTTTTGCGAAATCGGGAGCTAATGCCAACATGAATAGTCTGGGGGGCTCGCTGGATGCCATGGTTGCTTATTTGAAAGCCAATCCAGGTCGAACCCTCGAAATTAAGGGCTATTATTCAGCAAATGAAACGAATTCCACCTCTTTCCCCAATTTAGGTATTGCACGAGCCGAAGGGCTAAAGCAGTATCTGGTTCAGCAGGGCATTCCGGCCGGATCGATTACGACATCGGCTGAAGAGCGGAACCTGGCCTTTACAGCCAAAGGAGATTCACTTTATGGTGGACTCGATTTTGCCTTTGCCGGGGTAGAGAAGCCGGTCGAAGCTGAGCCAGTGGCCGGTACTACATCCGAACCAATCAAGATTACAAAAGAAGTTACGGAAAAGGAACTGGCTAACAGCGAGAAGTTTACGTCAGTTTTCAAGCCTATTGACCTGTATTTCCAGTTGGGCGAATCGAATTATATTAAAACCGAGGATACGAAAAAATTCTTCGGTGAAGCCATTCGCTACCTGGCTGAGCATAAAGACAAAAAGCTTCTGCTTACAGGCCATACGGATAGCTCGGGTCCTGAAAATGTAAATATGGAACTGTCCCGTGATCGGGCTAACGATGTAAAAGCCAGACTGCGTAAAGCAGGAGTTTCGTCGGAGCAGATCATTGTAAAAGCGAAAGGTGAAACCGAACCCAAAGCCGATAATAGTACCATGTCGGGTCGAAAAGCAAATCGACGGGTAACGGTGGTTGTTCAGTGAGTCTATTCTAACTTATCCGGCTTGATGGTTTTACGACGGCTATGAACGGCTGGAGCCATCAAGTCCGAATCTTATAAACTTCTCTACGAATCTATGTTTGACTTAAATCCCCTAAATCTTCCTAACGCACAGCTACAGCAAATCATTATGCTGGTTGTGTCGGCTGTACTGGGTTTTATTATCGGTTACATTTCACGGCAACGAACCATTCGGGAACTGGAAGGTGAGCTGGCCAGTACTGAGCGGGCTGTTGACGACTGCCATCGGGAAGCTGTATCGGTAGTTAGTACTGAAGATAGTGAAACGATGGTGTTAAACCGAATCCGGTCGCGGGTCAATGAGCTCAATTTTACGCGTATTGGTATGGCATCGGCTACTGAATCCGATGACCTTAAAGAAATTGTGGGTGTTGGGCCGTTTCTTGAAAAGAAACTACACGCGATAGGTATTTACACCTTTCGGCAAATTGCCAATTTCAACAAGGAAGATATTGATAAGGTCAACGATATCATTGAGTTTTTTCCCGGTCGCATCGAACGCGACGATTGGGTAGGGCAGGCCAATCAGTTGGCAAAGAAAAAATAAACGTCAGGTCTCTGAATCCAGGTTTCGAGTTGGCAATGGTCAATAGAACGAAATATGGAATCTGAACCATTAAATTCCTTAAACCATAATCCGTTATGTTTGGATTAGATCCTTTTAGCCGCCCGGTGGCTATTTCCGAAATACTCATTTTACTGGCTCTGGCCGCTTTTATTGGCTGGTTGTTGGGCCGTTTGATTTTAGCTGGGCGTATTAATGCGCTTCGGACAGCAGTAGCAGAAAAAGAGAACGAACTGGAAGAGTGCCGCCGGGCCAAAGTTTCGGGAAAGGCGACTAGTGTAAAACCAATGCGTACTGAGCCGATTTTAGAAACTCCTCCAGCTTACGTCCATGCTGATCCGTTATTGCCAGCTATAGCGCCTGACGATACCCCCGAACTCATCAATGAAGATCTGGTAGTCCCTCTGGTAAACGTGCCCGTTGAGGAGCCGGTGGTAATTTCGACGCCAGTTGCCCCAGTGGTTCCAGAAATACAGCCTGCTTCGGTTGAAATGCCCATTGTTGCTGGAAATTCTGAATCGGCTGTACTCAATCGGATTGCCGCTCGGGCCAGTGAAATAAACTTTGATCGAATCGGTCGGGCGTCCGCTTCGGAAGCTGATGATCTGAAAGACATTGTTGGGGTTGGCCCATTTCTGGAACGTAAGCTCCATAGCTTGGGCATTTATACGTTTCGGCAGGTCGCTAACTTTACTAAAGATGATATCGATAAAGTTAATGAGATCATCGAATTCTTCCCTGGGCGCATCGAGCGAGATAACTGGGTAGAGCAATCAAAAGAATTCTACAAAAAGAAATACGGGAATAAGAACTGATTCGCGTTTACCCAAACCGAGCGAGCCCCGATAGAGTAGTGCCTATCGGGGCTCGCTCGGTTTGGTCAGGCACTTTCCTGTTTCGTCGGTTTGGGCGTTATTTTTTGCGGATGGGCGTGCTGCTCAAGATGGCTTTACCCCCCTGTTGATAGAAATCGCATAAATCCTGTAGCAGGCATTCGTTGCATCTGGGTGTGTACCAGGTACAGGTTCGTTGCCCATGCCAATAAAAATGTTTGTGAAAATTAAACAGCACCAGCGGCTCTTTAGGCAAATAGGACAGAAGTACGGAATGGGCTTTCCCGGCACTCACTTTTGGCCCGATAAGTCCCAGACGCTGGGTGACCCGATGAACATGGGTATCGACAGGTAAAACAGGTTTGTGGAATTTGAAAAGCAGGAGCAGGGTCGCCGTTTTTAAGCCAATACCTGGTAAACTTGTGAGCCAGTGCATAGCCTCTTCGGTGGACAGATCGTTTAAAAAATCAATGTTGGCCGAACCCGTTTCCCTGAAAAGATGCGCTAGCAAATTTTGTATGTAAGGCGCCTTGACTTCGGGGTACGTAACGGTTTTGATCGCATCGATTAATTCTAAAAGAGGGGCGTCCCGAACCTGCTCCCAGTTGGGAAACCGTTCGCGAAGAGTTTTATAGGCAATAACCTCGTTGGCATGCGTTGTACGATGCGAAAGAATCGTCCCAATTAACTCATGGATTGGGTCAGAATAGCCCTGAATAGCCTGGGTACCATACGCTTTGGTTAGTCGTTCATGGGCAACCCAGGTCTTCGATGCGGATTCGGAAGGGAGTGGCATGTAAACACGGCGGATTCAACGGAACAATGGTTGCCTGATTGAACCCGCCCTATGAGCGAATGTTTACGGATTGCCGCCCGTTACCAGAAAAGCGCTAGACCTAGTCTTTCTTTCGGAGGTAGATATTATTGCTGATTGATTCCAGTTGAACGTTTGGGCCGCCCCCGTTGAGCGTGCCTTCAAGCAGGTAACCAACTATCGGATTTTTATCTTTTTTGTTCTTAAAGGCAATTTCCATGTCGGAATAGACCTCGCCGGTAATGGTTTTCATCGCTACGTTAGCGCCTTTCGACCTGGGCCAGCTCATATCGACAAAACCACTGATCGTTTTAGCGTAGACCGCTTCAGTAGCTCCCTGAATATCAATGTTTCCATTGATGGTTTCCAGTTTCAGCCGGGCATGACGGGGCAGATTGACGACATAGTTAATTTTGCTGCATACATAATACGACTTACCATTGGAGTCGGTCTGCCACCGATGGCCATCGCCCGGACAATCTTCGGCTTTGCCTTCTTTTACTTTCTCTTTGTCGAAATCCGTTTTTACACTCACTTCGCTGTCAGAAGAATTGGTTGTGACAACCAGCGCATCATCCAGTTTACCGCCATTGATGGTGGCAGCTATGTGCACCGACAGGTCGGGCTTGTCCCAGTAACGAACCTGAATACTGTCGCCAAAACGTAGATTAAGATTGACCGACTGATTAGCAGATACAGGCATTGTTTTTTGAACGATCCGTTGCGCAATGGCAGACGGCATAAGCAGGGACAGAACCCCAATCGAGTATAGGAATAGGCTGTTTTTCATGGGAGTTAAGTTGATCGATGTGTTTATTTCTGCTTACGGATATAAATGTTACTGTTAATCGTCTTGAGTTGAATATCAACGCCACCGCCATTGGTTGTGCCATTAATCGAATGACTACCACCTACCCGTGCCAACCCATCTTTAGAATTCTTGATACCCAGATCGAAGTCCGTGTACATTTCACCATGAATGGTTTGGAGCTTCATGTTCGATTTGGTGCTGGCTGGTAGCGTAATGTCGATTTCGCCATTGATGGTCGAAATGGCTGTCGGCTTTTCCTGATCGATACTCGAAAAGACGATGTTTATTTCGCCGTTGGTCGTGTTTGCCACGACGGGTCCAGTCACATTCTTCAGCTCCATCGAGCCGTTGTTGGTCTTGAGTTCCAGATCACCGTCCATGTTGCTGATGCTAACGTCTGCTTTTTGCCAGTTGGTCTGCTGATAAAGTATCCCAACTTTTCGTGGAAGTTTGATCGTATACTTAATTGACTTTCGGGTCGCTTTTTCGATTTTTAGGCCACCACTTTCGGGTGTTACCGCCAATCCGAGCCCTGTATTATCTACAGCCGTGTAGTAAAGCGGTTTTAGCCCTTTGGCGCGTTCGGGAGGAGCTTCGTACCCGGAGTTCGCCTGAATCACGACCTCATCCCCGTTGTACCCCTCGATTCTTAGGTCACCCGCATCAATGTCAATCGTTACTTTTTTGTCTTTGGTATTGGATAGTTTGGCTTTGTATTCCTGTGCCTGGGCGTTGGATAGACACAATAAGAGACTGGCACTCAATACTAGGAGCGTTTTCATGGTTGTTGTATTTGGAAAATGTAGACTAAAAAAAGAAAGAGAAGAGATGACTAACAGATCAGGAAGGTGAACCCCGTCCCTGTACCAGATGATTAATGCCTTCTTCCGCTTTTTGACGAACGGCATCCAGCACCTGTTGATTTTGTACCAACCGCTGCATTTCATCGACGGCACGTTTCTCTTTCATCGTGACGAGGGCATCGATCAGGCTAATTTGCAGGTTAGGGTCGGTCTGAATTTTTAGCGACTGAATCAGGGCTTCACGCACCCCCGGCTCATTGGCAAAGTGAGTAAGTGCCTGACAGGCCGCTAATCGTACGTTTACATTGGCATCGAAATTCAGGGTGTTGATGAGCAATTGGGTAATGTCCTGATCGATCTGTTCTAGCTCATAGCTTTGATTGACCGCCTGGATACGCTCGCTGGCTGATGTTTTCGGTAAATGCTCAAACTGTAGCACCTGTTTCATCGCTATGGCAGATGGAGTTTCAGCCGACGAGGTAATGCCACCTGCTGAATCCGAGCGCCAGTGGTTATAAACCAGGCCTCCGGCAAAGCCCAGGATGATCAGGGATACACTGGCCGCTAATCGACGAACCCAGGTAGTAAAGCCAGCAAAACGATTTGGTTCGGACGCCGTGAGTTTGGCGGCTAACTTACTTGTGAAAGCAAAGGATGGATGTTGGTTCCGGGCATTGGCAAAATACCGGAACTGATCGGCATGGCTCTGCAAATGGGCAGGGATCGAACCCTCCTGAAAGAACTGCCGTAACAGTTTTTCTTCCTGAAGTGTGGTTTCACCCTCGTAGTATTTCTCCAGCAGTTGTTCAATGTCCGGCTTCATAATCATTGACTTTAAGGTAATTCTGCCGTAGCCGTTGGCGAGCCCTCGACAAAATCACACGTATATTATTAATACTGACCCCCGTTACCTGTTCGATCTCTTCGAAGCTATATTCTTCAACATCGCGCAGGTGGAGAATGAGCTTCTGCTGGTCAGGCAGATCGTCGATGAGTGTTCGCATAAGATCAGCACTGTCGGCTACTTCAACCTGTCGATAGGGGGAAGCGTCTTCAGCCTGAATGCCGAGAAGTGTAGATTCATCGGTGTACTTGCGTCTGGCATGAGCTTTTAGCCGATCCAGACACAAATTCTTCGTCATCTGTACGGCTAGTGCCTCGATGCTCGTGTAGGCTTCTAATTGTTGTCGATTGGTCCATAGCCGTAACAATACATCCTGTAAGGCGTCTTCGGCTTCTTCACGGTTGCGAAGAAACAATTGCGCCAAGCGGAACAGGCGTCCCTGAACGGGTAAGATGCGTTGTTTGAAGGCTTGTAAATCCATATCAATGGCAAAGACGACTGGCATAGTAAAACATTACAGGCTTTCTTGAAAATTTTTAAAATTTTTCAAGGCGCTATGTAATGGAACAGATCAACCCTAGGGAGTTTTAAAGTAGACGGTGATGCTGGCATGGAAATTGTTCTGGAGAATAAGTAGATTTCTTAGGTGATGCTGATTGTGAACGCGAGGGGAGGGCTACAGGAGAGCCTATAAAAAACGACTTTCCAGTGAACCTATGTGGCCGCTTAAAGAAGCCCCATGAATCACTGGAAAGTCGTTGGTAGAAGAAGCAGAAAGTAATTAATTTACATACGAACGCTGATTCGTTAATTGCCGGCGGACCAAACTCCAGCGACGGCGTGATACGGGTAGAACTTCACCCGTAGTTAAATGGACCAGACCACCTGTTTCGGTCCGCTCTAACCGTTCAACAAACTGCCGATTGACGACGCAGTTGCGGTGAAGGCGAATGAAAAGCTCAGCAGGCAGTTGTGGAGAATAATACTTTAAGGTGCGGGGCATCAGCATACGCCGACCATCAGCCCAGTTCAACCAGCTATAGTTGGCAACGGCCTGTAGATAGACTAAATCTGATACTGAAAAAAGCTGACGACCTGTTTCCCGAAGGTAAAGCTTGAGAGGGGGCCATTCCATTGGTGTTGACCGGTTCGAAAAAGAAAAGACGGACATTGACATAAGCGTAATACTTTTCTTGAGATCGATGAGTAAGTAATACTTACGCAATACTAATCGCAATGGCCGCTCTGCTCTTGCTGTTTCGTAACAAGCACTATAAAATTTGTAACATACGGTTCGTATAGAGGTAATAATACGCTACAAATAGCCGAGTAAGCACCAGCCAACAGTTTGATATGGATAAACCTGTAGTAAAATTGTACTAAATGGAAACCGGATCAGGCTACTTCATGACGGTTCTGATCAACGTACTCGGAGGGGGTTACGTGGTACTGGTCTTTAAACACTTTGGAGAAGTAAGCAGGTGTATCGAAGCCTACCCGGTCGGCTACTTCAGATACGGATACACCAGTTAGCAATAATTCGGCGGCCCGCTTCAACCGGACCATTCGGATCAGTTCGTTAGGCGAAAGCCCCGACATAGCCTTTACCTTTCGATTCAGATGCATCCGACTCATGCCAATAGCCATCGCTAACGGTTCTACGCCAAACGTCGAATCGTCGAGTCGCTCTTCCAGTATCGCGTAAATTCGGTTCATAAACTCGTCCTGCGGGTCCTGGCTGGTCGTAGGTAAATTGCCCTGACGCAACAGTTGGGTCCGAAAATGTTGACGCATCCGCTGCTGATGTTCCAGGCGATTGCGCACCCTGGCCTGAAGTTCGGCGACCTGGAATGGTTTGGCCAGGTAATCATCGGCTCCAGCCGATAGTCCTTCTATACGGCTCTCAGTCGATGCCTTGGCCGTCAGGAGGAGGATAGGAATGTGACTCGTTACCGGATTACTTTTCAGTTGGCGACAAAGCTCATAACCATCCATTTCAGGCATCAGGACATCACTGATAATCATGTCTGGACCTTCTGCCATGGCGGTATTAACCCCAGTCTGCCCATTGTTAACCCGCTTGACACGCCATTCGGGGTTCAGAGTCGATACAATGTAATCGGCCAGCTCGTCATTGTCCTCTACCAGCAACAGACGAAACACTTTTTCTTCGGGGGCCTCCTGTATCGTCGAAACTTGTTCAGTAGCAGTTGATGGGGCCATCAGCTCTGATTTTGTTGCTTGCTCGGCTACGAGTTCCGCTCGGGCTTGTCGGCATTGAAGAGAGACCGTAAAGGTGGTTCCATCCAGCGGCTTACTTTTTACTGATAGGGTTCCCTGCATTATTTCGACCAACTCTTTAACCAGAGCCAGGCCAATACCTGACCCACCGACAGCCCCTTCGGCCAGTGGATTGGCCTGATAAAAGCGGTCAAAAATGTGCGGCAGTTTTTCGGGAGGAATCGGAGGACCTGTATTATGAACCGATACGCGAATCAGATCAGTATTGGCTGAATTAGAGAGAGCCGGGTCCAGCGGCTCAACCGTGATTTGAATTGTGATCGTCCCGCTATCGTTGGTAAACTTAAAGGCGTTCGACAACAGATTTGCCAGGATTTTCTCGATTTTGTCTGGGTCGAACCAATAATAAGGCTGCGTAAACTGATGGGTCAGGTTTAATTGTATGTGTTTACGCTGGGCTTCATCTGTAAAAACAGCAACTACTCGCTGGATAAACTCGGGTAGGTCGCCGGGGCTTGGCGTGATCGTCAGGTTTCCGGCATCGAGTTTGGCCAGATCGAGCAATTCGTTGATCAGTCGTAGTAATCGATTGGCATTCCGATAGATAAGGGCCAGACGATTGAAATAGGGAGAATCGGCTGTATCGGTCAATACCTGTTCTAACGGTGTTAGAATTAGGGTTAATGGAGTACGAAGCTCGTGAGTGATATTGGCAAAGAACCGTGATTTGACCTCGTCGAGATGTTTGAGCTGAATGGACTCCTGCTCACGGAGCTGCATTTGGTTCTTCTGGTGTAATCGGCGGATTCGGATTCGAATAAATAAAAGCAGTGCTCCCACCAGCAGCAGGGCATAAAGGGTATACGCCCACCAGGTGGCCCAAAGTGGAGGCTCAATGACGATACGCAACGCATGTGTGTGAGGACTCCAGACACCTGATGTATTGGAGGCATTCACTATAAACGTGTACGTTTTGGGAGTTAGGTTGGTATAAGTCGCTGTTGAGATATTTCCGCTATAAATCCAGTCCTTGTCCAATCCCAACAGTTTATATCGATACTGATTTTTGTGGGGCTGGTTGAACTCAAGCGCTGCAAAATCAATCGATAAAAAGTTCTGGTGGTTAGACAGAACAATTTCCTGCGTTTCGTTAATGTCTTTATCGATGGGTGAGTCAGATGTGTTGGCTGTTACCAGCTGGTTATTGATCCGAAAAGCAGTCAGTACGACGGTGGGTTTGACAGCATCTTCGCTGATTCGGCTGGGATCGAAGGTAGTATAGCCACCAACACCACCAAAAATGAGCCGGCCATCGGGCAGGGTAACATCATAAAATTGTTTGAATTCTTCACTCGGAAGCCCATCATCGGCCATGTAGGTTCGCACGTCGTGTGTTCGGGTATCAAATCGGCATAACCCCCGATTGGTACTTAGCCAGAGATGGCCCTTGTTGTCGGTGCGAATGGCGTATATGACGTTGGTCGATAGAGCTTTACCAACTGGAAACCGCTCAATATAGCCAGTCATTTTGTCGAGCCGGCAAAGGCCTTCGCCAAATGTGCCAATCCACAGATAGTTGTACTGTATCGGGTCCTGTGCCAGACAGAGTAAGGAGTTGCCGGGGAGTGCGTGCGGATTGCCAGCTACACTTTGCCAATGAATGAGCCGTTTGCTGGGCAGATCGGCTCGAAGTAGCCCGTGGTTTTCCGTTGCCAGATAGATGCGCCCTCCATCCACAACCATACTGGTAATGTTGTAAGGGTGGTTGGCTGGTAGCGGGAGTGGAAAGGCGGTAAACGTTTGCAGATCGGCATTATAGCGCACTACGGCCTGATTTGATGGGCCTAAAAGCCCCCAAAGCTCACCCTGTGCGCCGGTTGCCAGTGCCGCAAAACGAAAATTGCCGTTGGGCAGCCAGCGCGTTTCGACACCTGTAGGCTGTACCGCTACAAACAATTGGCGGGTAGCATCGTATCGATAAGGAGGAGTTTGTAGGCTACTGACCCAAAGCGCCCGACGACCGTCGAACAAATAGCGAATCCCCGAAGGCGACTGCTGACGTATGGCTTCAGGAATGGCGCTGGCGGGTATGTTTGCCTGTTGAGTGAGCCAATCCGTCTGAAAATTGGTTCGGTAGGGCCAGGTTTGAAAAGGGCGTTTGTTCAAATCGTATTTGATAACCCCATCGCCATTGAGCCCAATCCACAGCACGTTGGAACGATCGACTATAAGGGTTAGGGGTGAAAATCGACCCAGCTTAGGGGATTCGGCTGAAGCATCTTCGAGCAGTGGGACTAAATCCGATTGATCGGTATAGCGGTTCTGATTGATATAATCTACACCTTGCTGATCGGTTGCGAAGAGAGGTAGCCCTGGTTCATTGGTTAGATTGATGACTCGCCGGACTTGCCCATTTCTGGGATCGAATAGGGCGAAACTTCCCGGAAACCCCAGCATCAGTTCCCCATTTCGTCGCTCGTGAAGCCGGTATACTTCGTTTTGAGGCAAGCCCTGGGCTGTTCTGAAGGCGATGAACTGCTGCGTATTCAGATCATAGCGAAAAAGCCCGGTATGGGTAGCCAGCCAGGGTTGATTTTGACGATCAATCAGGATCGCGTGTATAAACGATTGAGCCGAGTCGGCCTTCATGGCCCAGTGCCGGTGCGAGATGGAGCCATTGGCATTGAGCCGGAAAAAGCCGTTTGTTTGCGTAGCAACCCAGACATTCCCGGACCGATCGGGCTGAATGCCTATAAGTTGATCACGGCCCAGAGCCTGCCTGAAGGCACGCGAATTAGAAATGCGGTTTGAACGCTCAGTGACCGGATCAAAGCAGTCGATGTGATTATTTTCCGTACGAATCCAAAGTTTGCCGAGTACGTCTTCCCTGATTTCGTAAATACTGCTGAACGAAAGGGATTGCACTACCTGTGGATCATGGGTATAAATACGAAATCGAATCCCATCGTATCGGCAAAGCCCATCACGGGTTGCTAACCAGATAAAGCCCCGTTTATCCTGAATGATCGAATTGACAAATCCCTGAGGCAGCCCATTCCGTACGGTCAGGTACTCTGGCTCAGGAGGGCTGGCCTGCAGCGTGTTGGCAAAGCCTAGCAGACCAGAGAAAATCCAACAAACTAACCTCCGAGTGAGTTGACGCATACACTTACCGGAAATTCGCCCAAAGGGGGTTAGAAGAAGCAGGTAAACGGGTAAATATATACCTTTGATTGTTTTTGGCAACCTTAAAATTGACTTTTCCAGTAAAAGGTAAATATGTTCCTTTTTTTCTTGCTCCACTATTCGTACTCCTGTTATGCGCTTTGTGCTTAAAACCAAGGTAGATCAGCCATTACCCAAGGTTTGGGAAGGCTTCAATCGAGCGCTGTTCGAACAACTAACCCCAGCGTTTCCACCTGTGAACGTGGTGCGTTTTGATGGTTGCTCACGCGGGGATCTGGTTCATTTACAATTAAATTTCTTCCTGTTTCGCCAAGACTGGGTCAGTCGGATCACAGATCAGCAAACGGGTCCAGAGGAAATCTACTTCATTGATAAGGGTATTCAACTCCCGTTCTTTCTGACGTACTGGGAACATCATCACCGCCTGCTACGATTGCCATCTGAACTGAAAAGCCGTAAACAAACGGTCATTGTTGATGAGGTTACGTTTCGTACGCCTTTCAAGGTGACCGATTATCTCTTCTATCTTATCCTGAAGGGGCAATTTGCGTGCCGAAAACCGATTTATCGACGTGTTTTTAACCGAATTTATTGATTAAATGGTTGTTTGGGTCGCATGATACGGGGTGATTGCTTAACATGCAAAAAAATGGTGTTTGCGGTCGGTGAACGGTTCATTTGTCCTAAACGAGTTGCTAAATCGAGACGAAAAACCCAATACGTACGAATTTTCGGAACTGCACGGATTCTGTTACATTTGTCAGATAGGCCTATTTCCTGTATACTTCAGTCGTTCTGACGGCAGTTGTTCCGAAACAGGGTCTTAATTGAGTATTTAACGTAATAGTTAGCAAGTCATCAACCATCGAACTGAACCAGTACTGCATGAAACTTCCAAATCTGACAACACGAATTTTTCTGGGCATGGTGCTCGGGATTGCCATTGGTTATTTTTTTCCGGATACCGGCTCGGGTTTTTCGGGAACTGACCTGAACATCCTGTCCAAAATTTTTCTTCGGCTCATTAAAATGATTATTGGGCCCCTTGTCTTTTCGACACTGGTGGTCGGCATTGCTAAACTGGGTGATTTTGGGGTTGTTGGGCGAATTGGCTTGAAAACGCTCGCTTATTTTTACTTTGCCACAATCTTGTCGCTGGTAGTTGGGCTGCTGGTCGTCAACATCATGAAGCCGGGTGAAGTGATGGATTTACAATTGCCAGCCAAGGGAACAGATGTGGGGCTGGAAGTCAAAAAGCTCACTTTTACTAACTTTATCGAGCACATTTTCCCAACGAGTTTTATCGAAGCTCTGGCCAATAACGAAATCCTCCAGATTGTTGTGTTCAGTATCTTTTTTGGAGTTGCCGTAGGGTCGGTAGGTGCGTACGGGAAAATTATGATTAAGGCGCTGGATGCACTCTCGCACATCATGTTCAAAATCACAGGCTATGTGATGTCGTTTGCTCCATTTGGGGTACTAGGCGCGATTGCGGCTGTAGTGGCCAAACAGGGGTTAGGCATTTTGGCCGGATATGCTTACCTGATCCTCTGCTTCTTTGGGGGGCTTTTGTTCTTTATATTCGTTGTGCTATCGCTTATCTGTCTGGCTGCCCGAGTTCCGTATTTTGCCCTGCTCAAAGAAGTGCGTTCGGCCATTATCTTATCGTTCAGTACGGCAAGTTCAGAGGCCTCGTTTCCGCAAACCATCGAGGCTTTACGTCGGTTTGGCTGCTCAGAAC
Source organism: Spirosoma panaciterrae DSM 21099 (assembly GCF_000374025.1). Taxonomy (GTDB): domain Bacteria; phylum Bacteroidota; class Bacteroidia; order Cytophagales; family Spirosomataceae; genus Spirosoma; species Spirosoma panaciterrae. The sequence continues at coordinate 65,759 of NZ_KB893190.1, forward strand.
GGATTATCTCTTTCGTTTTGCCGCTGGGTTACTCGTTCAATCTGGATGGGTCGATGTTGTATATGACCTTCGCTACCGCCTTTATTGCCCAGGCCTATGGAATACCTTTGTCGTTAGGACAACAGATAACCATGATGCTTACACTGATGATCACTTCTAAAGGAATAGCGGGTGTACCACGGGCCTCGCTGGTGATTATAGCCGGTACACTTTCGCAGTTTAATCTTCCACTCGAAGGGCTGGGCCTGTTGCTGGGTATTGATCAGGTACTGGATATGGGCCGATCGGCAACCAGTGTGGCTGGCAATGCCGTAGCTACCTGTGTGGTTTCAAAATGGGAAGGGGAATTCAGGACGCAGCCTGTTGACACTGATGAGATTACCGTTTGATAAATCATGGGCTGATTGTAGTAAACGGGTACTATAAACTGTAATTTTAAGGAGGTTAATCATTGATTGACTGTACAACCCTAAACCTCTTTATTCTTATGGCTCAACCTGCCGTACTCGAAGCTGAATTAGCTCCTTATTTTACAACGAAAGCACCTTTTCAATTTCCCATTAATTTTCGGGAAGGCTTTGTCAAGTTCTGGCCAATTGTTACGCTGGTCTTATTAATTCTGGCAGCTCCTGGTATTCTTCTTTTTTTAGGAATCGGGACAGCTTTGATGCCTGCTACGTTTATGGGTGGGGCTAGCGTTGGATTTGGCTATACCATAGCGATGATTTTATCGATTGCTGGCCTGGTGCTAAGCATACTGGCCCTTCCCGGTTTATTCAATCGAAAGCGGTCGGGTTGGGTCTACAGCTATTACGCCCAGTTGATTAGTATCGTAACCAGTATCTTTTCCTTCAGTATTCTGGGAATCTTATTAGGGTTGCTGTTTTTGATGTTATTGTTTCAGGTCAGAGACTATTATAATTGAGAAAGTTTATGATTCAAACAGAATAAGGTAGCGGCTTCAAGGGGCAAATCGTATGAATGTGTCCTGTCGCTCCCTGTTTATTGTCTGAATCATAAAAAAGGCCATACTCATTTTCGAGTATGGCCTTTTTTATGACCGCTCGTAAGGCCCATATGCAGTTCGTCCGTATATTGGTGGTAGATACTCGCCTTATGTTCGTAGTTTGATGCGTCAAACGAATCCGAATTAACCTAAACTGAATCAGTTACCGAAACTCGTGACCAATATTCTCGAAACCCATCACATCATAAAACAATATGCCGAACACCGGGCGCTGGATGATGTGAGCTTGTCTGTCCCTAAAGGGTGTATTTTTGGTCTGCTTGGCCCCAATGGCGCCGGAAAAACTTCACTTATTCGAATCATAAACCAGATTACGGCCCCCGACTCAGGGGAGGTTATTCTGGATGGGGAGCGGCTCAGGCCAGACCATATCAAACGAATCGGCTACCTGCCCGAAGAGCGTGGTTTGTATAAGAAAATGAAGGTAGGGGAGCAACTGCTTTACCTGGCCCAGCTCAAAGGCCTGACGGAAAAACAGGCTATGGAGATGCTCAAGGTCTGGTTTGTTAAATTCGACATCAAGACCTGGTGGAATAAGCAGATTCAGGACCTGTCGAAAGGGATGCAGCAGAAAGTTCAGTTTGTGGCAACGGTCCTCCATGAGCCTGACCTGATTATTCTCGACGAGCCCTTCTCCGGCTTCGACCCGATCAATGCCAATCTGATCAAAGACGAAATTCTGGAACTGCGCGAGAAAGGAAAGACCATTATTTTTTCGACCCACCGGATGGAGTCCGTTGAAGAGCTGTGTGATTATATCGCGTTGATTAACCGTTCACATAAAATCCTGGATGGTTCGAAACGAGCGATTAAAGAACAGTTTAAAACGCATACCTATCATATTGAGTATCAAGGTACGCTGTCGAGCCTGCCAACGGCTTTTGAGGTGCTGCGAAACCAGCCTCTGGAAGATAATTTTCAGCGGGCCGATATTAAAATTCCGCCTGATGCCTCGGTCAACGACCTGATCCGCCACTTGATCGATACGATTTCTATCCGGTCTTTTGGCGAAAATATCCCCAGCATGAACGACATTTTCATCCAAACCGTCGGCGAAAACAATGATTGAATGATCGCATGACTGACTTGTTGACTGTCTCGACTGACGTAGTTAGCAAGTCAAACATCCCATCATTCAACAAGTCAATCATTAACCCTTATGCATACAATTTTCCTGATTATTAAACGCGAATACCTGGTACGGGTGCGCAAACGGTCATTTATCGTCATGACGATACTGGGACCAGTCCTGATTTTTGGCTTCTACGCTATTATTGGCTGGGCCGCCGTCAGTTCCATCAACCAGAAGAAAGTAGCGGTCGTTGACGAGAGCGGACGGTTTGTCAACAAGTTTAAAGCCGACAACGAAACGGTGTTTTCGTATCCGAAGCAATCACTGACCGATGCGAAAAAGTCATTTGTGAAGCAGGGCTACGATGCGCTGGTGTTCATTCCAAAAGATGTGATCGAATACCCCAAAACGGTTCAGATTTTTGCCGAAAAAAGTGTCAGTCTGGCCTTACAGAGTAATATTGAACGAGCGATCGGAAAAGAGATCGAAACGATCAAGCTGGAGCAGGCGGGTATTACGCAAAAAGTGATAGAAGATGCCAAGGTCAATGTGGATGCGCAGACCATTAGCCTGAGTGATGCAGGCGAAAAAAGTAGCAATGGTATCGCAACAACCATCATCAGTGGTTTTTGTGCATTACTCATCTACATATCCGTGCTTATTTATGGTACGCAGGTGATGCGGGGTGTCATGGAAGAAAAAACCAACCGGATTGTCGAAGTAATTATCTCGTCGGTCAAGCCGTTTCAGTTGATGTTGGGCAAAATCATTGGTGTTGCTTTGGTAGGATTAACCCAGTTTCTGTTGTGGATTGCCTTAACAACCGGGTTGATCACAGTCGGGTCCAGCATCTTGGGGCAAAAGGAAGCAGCCAAAACGGCGGTGTCGGCTCGGGTAAACGGAATGCCGGGTCAGCAGGAAGTTCAACAGAAAATGGCGAAGGACAAAAATCCCGTTGCCAGTATCATGAAAGCGGTTGAAACACTCAATATCCCGTTAATCATCAGTTGTTTTTTGTTCTATTTTTTGGGTGGGTACTTGCTCTATAGCGCCTTATTTGGGGCCATAGGCGCTGCCGTCGATAGCGAGACCGAAACGCAGCAATTTATGTTTCCGATCATGATGCCTATCATCGCAGCCATCGCGTTTGCCCAGATTGCCGTTCGTGATCCGGATGGACCACTCGCTTTCTGGACATCCATCATTCCATTTACTTCGCCAGTCGTGATGATGGTGCGCGTACCCTTCGGTGTGCCCGTTTGGCAACTGGTGCTATCCATGGGCTTACTGGTACTTGGCTTTTTAGGAACCACGTGGATCGCGGCCCGCATTTACCGGGTAGGTATCCTGATGTATGGCAAAAAAGTCTCTTTCCGCGAGCTCTCGAAATGGGTGTTTTATAAAGGATAATCGCAGGAAAGTGCTACACCTATAAACGGGATAAAAGGCAGATATACCACCTGCCTTTTATCCCGTTTATAGGTTTTATCAAATCCCAATATCTATCACCAGAGGTTGAATCAGCCATTGACCCGTAGTGAGGTTATAAACACTGCGGAAACCTGCTTCGAACGGTGTACGTAAGCGTAAGGCATTGAACACAAAGGAAATATCGAGACCCGTTGTCTGAAAGGTATGGATCTGGGTTTCATAGCCCCGTAAACGCCCATATACATCCCGCACTTCAATGGAACTTTGCCCATTTACACCGTCGAAAAATCCGGCAGCTTTAACCCGTTGAATGTACAGCCATCGTCCAAACGACCAATGCGTATCGGCAATGGGAAGCCGGTATTCGACACTGCCCACTTTGATCTGATCATCAGCGATATAAGCTTGCCCTCGTGGATAGAATACCGCAGCCCCAAACTGATACGTACCCTGCGCCTGTAATTGGTAACCAGCTCGCAAACGTAGGGAGTGATGCGGTCCTAATCCGGGTAAAAATAGATTTCCCTGAATACCGAGTTGCTCAGCGGTGAGCTTACCGCCAAAGGGTGTCGTTCGGTAATTTACGGCAAGGGTCTGCCCCCAGCGTGGAGCTACATCGCGCTTGCTTTGCCGCAATAGATGCGAATAGCTGAATCCGTACGTCAGGGCACTCAGTGATCCCGATGAGCCGACTTCGGTTATGTAGCGGTAAGGCAGATCATAATCGCTTACCTGCAAATAATTGTAATAGGCCGAGAGGCTGATCGACTGTATGTATTTGGAGTTGGTCAGTTGGAGGGGCAGCCGAAAACCGGCCGTCAACTGGTTGTAGGTCCACCGATCGGTTCGTAGGCTGTCGGCCGGAACCACTTTGTCGATATATAGGGATGTCGAACGGGTACCACGCTGGAAACTGAGATCAATAATTGGGTAGAGCCCCTGGTAGCTTAAAAGCGTAAAAAAATTACCGGCTTGTTCGGTCTGGTTATACGTGTAACCAGCACTCAGTTGAGTTGTACTCAGCAGATCCTGTGAATTGATGCCTATGGATAGGGCCTGCCCGGTGCTGCTCAAAACAGGCCCCCAACTGTAAATATTGAAGGCATTGGCTAGTCTTCGGAAACGGGAGGGCTGATAGACTGTTGTTGTCAATGAGGAATCAGCTAGAATTCGGCGTCCTTCGGCTGCTCCGGGTTCCCGATTGGCTAACGAACCAAAATAGCGAACAGGGGCTTCTCGGGCGGGTTCGGTCACAGGTTTCCAGTCGGCAGGGTTGAGGGGCATTTGAGCAATACGGTAGCCGGTGGCCGAAAAGTCTTCAAAACTGAGTCGATGACCAGAAGGGCTAACCGAAGCGTGATAGGCCGCCAAGGGGCGTGATGTCACCTGAAATACCTGCTTCGACTGGGTATCAACGGCATAGAGATTATCGATACCCGACCGGGGTGAGTTGTAGAATACATACTGTTTCCAGGGTAGGGGATGGCTGATATTCTCATTGGATGGCGGAAGCAGTTCGAGACGGATATTTGATTCCGTATTGAGTGACAGAAGCGTTTTCTGACCGTTTTTTAGCGCTACTGTTACAATCGACTGATTATCCTGCCAGCGTGGGTGCTGGTAAAATTCGTTGCTGGGGTTCGGAAGGGTTTTCAATACCCTGCCCGTATGGGCATCGAGTACAAGTAGCTGGGTTTTATAGCGTTCGGTATTATCGACGACAATCAACTTCGTATTGTCGGGCGAAATAGCCACGGCTGTATATCGGCTTCGATGGGTCAGCCGGGTGAGTTTTCTGGTTTTCAGATCCAGCAAACGGATGTTAGAGTAGATGCGCTGTCCCCAGCGCGGATCATAGCCAAACTCAATCCAGCAGGCTTTGGATGCGTTAGCCGATAAAAACCCCGGATCATTGGTAAAACCCTGTACCTGAATTATTTTTTCGGGCTGATTTTTTCGCAACAGCACCAGTCGGGGCGTAGTGCCAAGCCCACTTTTCAGGCACAGCACCGTCGAGTCGTCCAGATACTGAGGGTGTTGGTAATTGGTAAAAACAGGGGTAGCGGTCCGCTGCTTTTCAACCCTGGCCGGAAACAAATCAGCAGGCGTAGGTGTAAGCTGTTGCTGTTGTTTTTGCCAGGTTTCCGTCAGGTCGTCCATGGTTTTACGGTACAAATCCTCCGTTTTCAGACCCGTTTCATCCTTAATACTAGCCGAAAAGGCAAAAGGCCATGGAAAACGGCGGTAGTTTCGATTCAATACCCGACTCCACACATCAGGACCGTAGGTTCGTTTTAGATACGTAGTCAGAAAATACCCCAGCACATAATGATTCGGAACGTTGTCGCGAAATGAACCCGACACCGCTTTCGGGTAATCGAACCGATTGCCTGCCAGTAGATTAGCCCGCATGCCGAGGTCAAAATTCGGAATACGCCCTCTTCCGGTGGTACTTAAAAGGGTTTCGTTGCTGACGGCATCCCCTTCAGCAAACCAGTCGGGCACCGTAAACAGCGGAAGGTAGAGCCCGGTACTTCCTAGCAATGTATTGAGCACACGCCCATACCCTTGCAGGGCTTTATCGTTTTGGACGACATGCCGATATTCATGAACCGCCAGTAAATCGAGCCAGTTGTAGGTCCCCAGCAAACCTGGGTCCTGGGGAGCAACGGCAAAGAATTCCGAACGTCGCGGAAACAAGGTCACAAATCCGTTGCTGTTCGTGGTTTGGTTTTGAAGCAGGACAGACAGACGACGGGGGCTTTTTCCGAGTGAGGCACTTGCCGGTTCATACAGATGTTCGAGCCGGTTGGCCGTTCGCTGGGCAGTCGAATCAAGTCCGGTTGGATACAGAACGCGAAAGTGGGGAGTGTTGAGTTGATACCAGCGCAGATCAGTTGGGTTCTGTTCAAGAACGGGAAGAGATTGAGCTAGGGCAGTCAGCGAAACCGACTGGAGCAGGGCGGTGAAGAGTCTTCGTAGATGCATCGGTATCAATGATACAGCTTTTTTACTGAAATTTTATACCCTGAACAGCCAGACGATGTCAAATTGCCGTTGCGTATTACGGCCGTAAAAGACCTGTTTGGGCCCGAGTACGACAGGGATTCTCAGTGGATAGGATTACAGGGGCTAAAATAAGATCCGTATTAGGTACGGGACTAATTTTCATTGTTTTATCAACAGGAAGTGACTTAATTTACAGTGATGTCACCCTTAATTCACTGTATCAAATGGGAAAGTTTGTTATTTCAATCCGCAAGAATGGCGAGTATCAATTTAATTTGAAAGCCGGTAACGGGCAGGTTATTCTATCGAGCGAAGGCTACTCAAGCAAGGCTGCCTGCGAAAACGGTATTGAATCGGTGCGGAAAAATGCACCGGATGATGGCCGATACGATCGTAAAGAATCATCAAACGGCAAATATTACTTCAATCTGAAAGCGGGCAACGGCCAGATCATCGGGAGCAGTGAGATGTATGAGGCTGTAGCCAGCCGCGAAAACGGTATAGACTCCGTTAAGCGCAATGCTCCCGACGCCACTGTCGAAGAAGCCGAATAAGACGTTTGGCAACGGATTGGCTGGCTGATGCACATTGTCAGGTCAGCCAATCCGTTGCCGTATCAGCGCAGGGCTACAACCTGTTTCGGCTGGCTCTTTAGCTGTATTTTAAACAAGGTTGGCCAGTTTTTGCCCGTTACATAAAACGCATGTTCGTCGGCCCGGTATGCAATCCCATTCAGCACATTGGCCTTGGTATCAATCGTTCTGGGTAAAATAGCTTCCATCGAAAGCTCACCAACAACCTTTCCGGTCGTTAAATCGATCTGGACGATGCGGTTGGTTTGCCACACATTGGCAAATACGTAGCCATTCACGTATTCCAGTTCGTTGAGGTTCATCACCGGACCTAAATTATCGTAAACCGATAATTCGCCTTTGCGACGAAAATCTGGCGTAAGGAAAAAAAGTCGATTGGTCCCATCGCTCAGAATTAATGTCGAGTCGGTATGGGTGAGTCCCCAACCCTGGGTATGGTAGGTGAAAGTCTTCTCGAGTGAAAAATCCATATTGTACCGAAAGCATACGCCCGACGTCCAGGTAAGCTGGTAAATTTTGTCGCGGAAAATAGTTATTCCCTCTCCAAAGTATTGGCTGGCTAAAGGAACCGATTTTTTGATGGCACCCGTCGCCAGATCGACCAGCATCAGTTTTGACTGACCATTAAGGCCTGTGCTTTCATACAGATTGCCCTGGTAAAACTCCAGTCCCTGCGTAAAGCTGCTGGCCTCATGCGGAAATTGTTTTAGCACCGAATAGGAAAGTGATACAGGTCTGAAATCGGACCATAACTCAACTGATAGCGTATCGGCGATAATCGATTGATTACGCAGTTTACCGGCAACCAAGAGTGGTTGCAGTCCGGTTTTTCGAGACGTAGCCCGGATGGTCAGTGCACTATCCGTCTGTTGAATAATCGGTACAGGATTGGCCCCCAATGTAACCCTGGCCTCGGTCAGTGGCTGATTCAGTTGAATCTGTAGCGTATCGCCCAGAGTAAAGGTATTTTTGGACAGTGTGGCTACCGAGGGTTGTGTAGCCTCGGTCGAAGTAGTTTCGTCGTTGCGCTTCGTCTGACAGCCCAGGAAACAGGTACTCAGCAGTACGACAATACAGAAATACAGGTTACGGTTCATCGTTCATTGGCCTTGGTTCGGCATTCGTTCGTGCTCACGAACAGTTGATCAATTTGTGTAAGGGTTCCCCAATGCCAATGACTAAATAGCTGATTATATCAGTTTTTGAATCGTTTAGCGGTGTGGTGTGGTAATTACATATTTCGCCGATACTGGCCTCCCACGGCATACAGGGCATTGGACAATTGACCGAGAGAACAGACTTTAGTGGCTTCCATCAGGCTTTCGAACAGATTGCCATTGGCCAATGCGGTTGCCTGCAAATTGGTCAGTGCGATAGCTGCTTCGGCCTGGTGCTTTGCCTGAAATGCCTGACACGAATCGACGGCATATCGTTTTTCTTCGTCCGTTGAGCGAATGACTTCGCGGGGAACAACCGTAGGCGAACCGGCTGGATCGAGGAAGGTATTGACTCCCACAATCGGTAACTGGCCATTGTGTTTCAGGGTCTCGTAATACATCGACTCTTCCTGGATTTTGCTACGCTGGTACATGCGCTCCATAGCCCCCAGAACCCCACCCCGTTCGTTGATGGCCAGGAATTCCTGATAAACAGCTTCTTCGACCAGATCCGTCAACTCTTCGACAACAAAAGCTCCCTGCAATGGATTTTCATTTTTGGTCAGTCCAAACTCACGATTGATAATCAACTGAATGGCCATCGCCCGTCGAACAGATTCTTCCGTGGGGGTTGTAATGGCTTCATCATATGCATTGGTATGCAGCGAGTTGCAGTTGTCGTAAATGGCCAGTAGTGCCTGTAGCGTGGTACGAATGTCGTTAAAGGCAATTTCCTGGGCATGCAAACTCCGCCCCGATGTCTGAATATGGTACTTTAGTTTCTGCGAACGGTCATTGGCTTTGTACTTGTGCTTCATCGCTTTTGCCCAGATTCTCCGGGCCACACGACCAAGCACCGTGTATTCGGGGTCCATACCGTTCGAGAAGAAAAACGACAGGTTTGGTGCAAAATTGTCGATATGCATCCCCCGGCTCAGGTAATATTCTACAAACGTGAACCCGTTCGACAGGGTAAAGGCTAATTGCGAAATTGGGTTGGCACCCGCTTCGGCAATGTGATAGCCCGAAATTGAAACAGAATAAAAATTCTGTACCCGGTTATCAGTAAAATACTGCTGAATATCGCCCATCATTTTGAGCGCAAATTCGGTCGAGAAAATGCAGGTATTCTGCGCCTGATCCTCCTTCAGAATATCAGCCTGAACGGTTCCCCGTACGCGCCGTAGGGTATCCGCTTTGATTTTTTCGTACACCTCTTTCGGCAATACCTTATCGCCCGTGGTCCCAAGCAGCATCAACCCCAGTCCGTTATTCCCCTCAGGAAGAGGCCCGTTGTAGGAAGGAGCAGAGGGCAGAGGGCTTGGGGCAACAGGATAAGAATTGCCCTCTGCCCTAAGCCCACTGCCCTCTGCCCTTAACCATTTCTCACACTGCTGGTCGATGGCTGCATTCAGGAAGAAGCCCAGCAGCATAGGGGCAGGGCCGTTGATGGTCATGGAAACCGAGGTGGCCGGATCGCAAAGATCGAAGCCGGAGTAAAGCTTCTTGGCATCGTCGAGGGTGCAAATGCTGACTCCGGAATTGCCAATCTTACCAAAAATATCGGGCCGCATGGCTGGGTCTTCCCCATAAAGCGTTACCGAATCGAAGGCGGTTGAGAGTCGCTTGGCAGGCAGCCCTTTCGAGACGTAGTGAAACCGGCGATTGGTGCGTTCGGGGCCACCCTCACCGGCAAACATACGGGTAGGGTCTTCGCCTTCGCGTTTGAGTGGAAATACCCCAGCCGCATACGGAAACTCACCCGGTACGTTCTCCGTCAGTAGCCAGCGCAGTACATCGCCCCAATCGTGGTATTTGGGTAAGCTGACTTTCGGGATTTTCAGGTGCGATAAGGTTTCGGAAAACAATGGCTGCCGGATCACTTTGTCCCGAACCGTGTATTCATAAACCTCAGCCGTATAGCGTTGCTGTAGAGCAGGCCATTGGCTGAGTAAGGTGCGGCCGTCAGGATGGAGCCGTACGTCAAGCTCGTTGTATAACGTTTGCAATTCATCTTTAACCACACCCTCTGCCAGTAGGGCCAGGGTTCCCTGAATCTGATACAGTTGCCGGGCCAGCGTGGTCTGTTCCTGCACAAAGGCGTCGTACCGTCGGCTTTCTTCGACAATCTCAGCCAGATACCGAACCCGGCTTGGGGGGATGATGGGGCTGGGAGCCAGAAGCTCTGGGCTAGGTGCGGTGGTAAGGCTTCCCGGCTTTATATCCCCAGCCCCTTGCCCCACGCCAACCAGACTCATCAACCGATCAAACAGGGCATTCATCCCCGGATCGTTGAATTGGGCGGCTACGGTTCCCAGAATAGGTAGTTCGTCGTCTGAAACATCCCATAAATTATGATTGCGCCGATATTGTTTTCGAACATCGCGTAGAGCATCCAGTGAGCCTCGTTTGTCGAATTTGTTGATAGCAATCACATCGGCAAAATCAAGCATGTCGATTTTTTCGAGTTGGGTTGCTGCGCCATATTCAGCGGTCATCACATAGAGCGTTTTGTCGGCATGTTCGGTAATCTCGGTGTCCGACTGCCCAATCCCCGAGGTTTCAACGATAATCAGGTCAAAATGAGCTGCTTTACACACATCGATGGCATCTTGTACATGACGGCTCAGCGCCAGGTTCGATTGGCGGGTTGCCAGCGAACGCATATACACTCTTGGCGACTGAATGGCATTCATCCGAATTCGATCACCCAGCAACGCCCCCCCTGTTTTTCGTTTTGATGGATCGACGGAGAGGATGGCCAGGGTTTTGTCGGGGTATCGACGCAAAAATCGAAGCACCAGTTCATCGACCAGCGATGATTTACCGGCACCGCCTGTACCCGTAATCCCTAAAACGGCCGTCGAATGAAGGATGACCGGGCGGAATGCATGGGCAAATTGCTCAGGATGATTTTCGGCGGAGGTAATGAATCGGGCAAGGGTATTCGGTTCAGTAGGTGAAAGGACCGCCGTTTTCGAATCGGGAGCTGGGGGAGCAAAGTCGCACTGGTGCAATACATCATCGATCATTCCCTGCAATCCCATAGTCCGGCCGTCGTCGGGCGAGTAGATTCGGGCTATGCCATACGCCTGAAGCTCCTCGATCTCGGTTGGCAGAATCGTACCGCCACCACCCCCGAAGATTTTGATATGACCAGCCCCACGCTCGTGCAGCAGATCGTACATATATTTAAAGAATTCGAGATGGCCTCCCTGATAACTGGTCACCGCAATTCCCTGAACATCTTCCTGAATGGCGCAGTCGACAATTTCGGCCACTGACCGATTATGGCCCAGATGAATCACTTCGGCACCGGCTGCCTGCATGAGTCGGCGCATCAGATTGATGGCTGCGTCGTGCCCGTCGAATAGGGAAGCCGCTGTTACCAGGCGGATTTTATGGGCAAACGCTTGCGATTGAACGGGTTTAGGCTGTTGGGCTACCATGCTGGGTATTGATTGAGAACTCGGCTACTCCTCCAAAGTTACACACTCGGCGGAAATGTATTTCGTATGAACGGTTCGTCTGTGAATTACGGCATTTAACGATGGTTTGTTTTAGTACATTTGTATACAGACTTTAAACGAATTTTATGCAAATACAGGTAAAGGTGGTTCCGTTGGTGTGGTGGCTGTTGAGTGCCTTCTGTACGCAGGCCCAGGACCACGCATTGCTCTATAAAGTAACAGGACCGGGTCTGACACAGCCGTCTTATCTCTATGGGACATTTCATATGGTTTGTCCAACGGATTTGTCGATTTCAGACGAGGCAAAAAAGGCTGTCAGTGATGCGCAGCAGGTGTATCTGGAACTGGATCTGGATGACCCGACTATGATGGCAGGTATGATGAAAGCCGCCATGATGACCAACGGGAAGACGGCGAAAGACTACCTCTCGGCGGATGATTATAAACTGCTGGAATCGTATTTAAAGCAGAAAATGAATATGAATCTGGCGCAGTTGGGCATGATGAAACCCATTGGCTTATTGTCCCTGATGTACATGGGGATCCTGAATTGTGAGCCTGCTTCCTATGACCTGACCTTTATGCAGATGGCTCAGAAAGAGAAAAAAGAAGTACTTGGGCTTGAATCGCTGGAGGCACAGATGGCTGCCCTGGACAAAATTCCGCTGGATGTGCAATTCAAAAGCCTGGTCGATATGGCTCGTAAACCCGAAGAGGCCAGTAAAGAATTTCAGAACTTTCTGACGGCCTACAAAGCCCATGATCTGGAAAAACTGATGAAGCAAATGAAAACCAGTCAGTTCGATGCAGGTATGAATGAGTTTGAGGGTGATCTGCTCGAAAAGCGCAATACGAGCTGGATTCCGGTTATTGAAAAAGCAGCCAGGGAAAAGCCCACCTTTTTTGCGTTTGGAGCGGGCCATCTCGGCAATGAAAACGGCGTTATCAATCTTCTCCGCAAAAAAGGCTATAGCGTTACGCCTGTGCAATAACTGACTACTGGCTGACAAACTGGTTTGAGTCAATCGAAAGTACCACATGCGCGTTATTGCCCTTCTATCAACGAAGGGCAATAACGCGCATGTAGCTAACAGACTTTCTCTGCATCCTGATCGACTTGAACCAATTCGTCCAGATTCAGTTCGGTTGAAGGCGTCGTGTCGGCGTTGAGCGTTCGTTTCATGTAAGCCAGCGCTTCCGATGTGTAGGTTGGCTTTATGGCGGCTACACAGTCGGCAGGTATGGACAGCTTCAGATCGCGCATGTAGGCGTCATTGGCCGTGAACAGAATGCATGAATCGGCACTAATACCTGTTAGAATTAAATGACTGGCTTTCAGATACGTCAGCAACGTATCGAGCGTAGTGGCGTAAAACCCCGAATGCTTTGGCTTGAGTACAAAATAATCGTCGGAATCGGGTGTCAGTACCTCGGCCAGATAGCGGCCCCTGACCCCATCGTGCAGTACGTGGTCAGTAACCTCGGTAAAGTCAGAACGCCAGCGCCCAAAATTATCATTCACATAAACTACCGGAATCTTTTGTGCCTTTGCCCTGCGTTTTAAGGCAACAATGGCATCAGCTGCCTTGCGGGCGGGTGTTTCCAGTTCATCGCCCCCCGGAAATTCCAGGTCGTTAATCATATCGATAATCAACAAAACGACAGGCGACGAATCGGGAGCATTTCCATGTAAGTCAGTCTCTTTCGTTTCCATTTTTTTTAGCATGTAATCGCCATAGCAACAAAGAACCGATCGGTTCGTTCGGATCTTTGTTGCATTACTAAAAAAGGGCCGGAAAGTTTAAAACGGGAGGAGGTTGCGAGCCAACAGTCCACCAGGTTAGTTGCCTGGTTTGGTCGTGTATTCCATAAATCGGTACACTTCCTGCCGAACCACATCGAATGTTTGGGCGGTCTGACTTCGAAGTTGCTTATAGGCCGTGGCTGGCATAATGGGAGTAGGCGAATCAGCCTGAACCGGATTGGCTACATCGCTCAAACTCTTGACAAACTGCGAGGTACTGAATTCATAGCCTTTTTCGCTCCCATTCGGAATCACCAGCGAGGCAAAATCCCAGGCCAGCAAATTCCCCCGTTTGATGCGCTCTTCGCCCAACTTCTTTATTTGTTTGAGCACACTCTCGTAATCGGCTCCCGGTGTAAGACGCTTCATGCGTTCCACGATCATAAACTGGGTGTTGTCGGGAGCAAACGTAGGCGCGTAGGTTCCGTCGCTGATTTCCCAGATTTCCATTTTTACAACCGGAGCCGTGTTGCGATCCCGCTTTTGCAGGTCGGCCATTTTGGCCTGTACACTGTCGCCATAGATCCGGGCCATGGCTTCGGGCGAAGCCCCACGAATGGCCATTTCCTTCGAAATAATGCGCGTGACGTAATCGTATTCGGTCTGGTTGGGATTTGACGTAAACTGTTTGACGGTCATATACCAGCCTTCAAGCCGTCCTTCGTCAACAGCCGCCTGGTTGATCTTTTTCCACTCCCGCTCCACAGGAAGCGCATCCTGAATCGTGAGTCCCGGATTCAGTTTGTGATAGATCAGGTACATATACAGCTTTTGCGGAGGAGGTGTCTGGGCCAACGTGCCCGATAGAAAAAAACAGCTAAGAACAGACAGCAGCAGGGTACGGTGGAGTGGCATAAAGGACTGAATAAGTTAGTTTAAACCAAAAGACAGGAGTCGCCATGGGCTACCCAACCCATGTCTCGGCAATAGGTGTCTACACCTGATTTGACTCCCGAACCTCAGCCGCCAGAAGAGAACGCTCAACGGGTTGATTTGCATTTTATGGATAAAAAATAAAAATCGATTGGGGGATTTTCGGGCTGAACTTGTCTTTACCATACCAGACCCTCAACGCAATGCCTGCTCCTGTGTTTGCTATTCTCCGACCAATGGGACCCGATTCTGATGGACAAGTACCACTCGTCAGGAGTCAGGCCGACGCGCCGAATCCAATGCCCAACGACGGTGAATTATTTATCCGTAATGCATTCAACGATGATCCTCGACTCGGGTGCGAGCTACTCTTCAGGCAGTATTTTGCTCCGTTATGCAGCCATGTGGTTCGGTATGTCTATAACCGGCAACTTGCTGAGGATCTGGTAGCTGATTTGTTCTACACGTTTTATACAAAAGAGCTGTATAAACAGGTCACGGGTTCTTACCGCGCTTACCTCTACCAGGCAGCCCGTAACCGTGCCTACAACAGCCTTCGCTGGGAATTAGGGCGACAGGAAGTTCTTCCCGATCATCTCGATCATCCCGACCTCGACACCACCCAGCCCGATCGGTTGCTTCAACAGGATGAACTGTATCGGGCCCTGGAGCACGCGGTTCAGCAACTTCCGGCACAACGCCAGCGGGTATTTCTGCTGAGCCGTTTTGAGGGTAAATCGTACAAGGAAATCGCCCAGGAAATGGGTATTTCACCGAAAACCGTTGAAAATCATCTTCTACGGGCAACCTCTACGGTACGGCAACTACTTCGTAATCAGCGATTGATTAGCTGGAGCCTCCTGCTGATTACCCTCCTGTTCTGACACTCAACGAACTAGCTACCTGGTATGCAACCTTCTAAAGAATTGATTTTTACCTACTTTGCCGGGCAGGCAACATCGGTTCAGCAAAAAGCGATTGGTGAATGGCTCGCCCAGTCGGGTAGCCGGGAACTGTACTTCCAATGGCTCGATGAATGGGAACGGAGCTTTCCGCAGTATACACCCGATGTGGCGCACCATCTGGAAGGGTTCCGGCAACGGCTCGATTCGCCTTCCGAGATTCATGCGCCCCCGCTGTGGCCAATTGAAACAACCAGGCAACACCTGTGGCGGCCGGGTAGGTGGGTGGCAGCCGCTTCAGTCGGGCTGGCTTTGCTGGCGGGCGGATGGGTATTCCGAAATGCCCTGTTTTACCGAACGATTGTTACAAATCGGTACCAGTTGCGCTCCCTGGAACTGCCCGATGGGTCAACGGTAGCCCTCAATAGTAATTCGAACTTACGGATACCCCGGCTGGGCTATGGCTGGCTCTCCCGGAATGTATTGCTGACGGGCGATGCTGTATTTTCGGTAAAGCATTTACCGGATGACCAGCCGTTTGTGGTACAGGCTCTGGATGGATTGGCTGTTGAGGTTCTGGGAACAGAATTTTCGGTACGAAGTCGAACGGACCAGGCTGAAGTGGTGCTCAAACGAGGGAAGGTCAACCTGCATTATACAGTGGCAGACCAGCCTGAGCAACAACTGCTTATGAAACCCGGCGATCGGGTTACGCTGGACGGCCGGGGCGCTTTGCGAAGACATATTCAGGCCGATACCACGCAATTTGCGGAATGGCGCTATCGACTGTTCAGCTTCAACAATACCCCATTGCGTGATGTGGCCCATCAGATTCAGACCGTGTTTGGGGTAACCGTTCAACTTACCGATCCGGCGCTGGCCCGTCGAACCCTTACCGGAACCATCCGGGCCGGGTCGTCCGACGAACTAGCCGAGGCCCTGGCTGAGTTGCTGGGACTGCGTGTCAGCCACCGCGACCAGAAACTTGTTTTTTCCACTGCTTCCGAAACCCAGCTTACTCAATGACAAAATCACTACCGTTTGCGCTGATCACCGGTTGGTTGCTCAGTGTTGGTTATGGGCATACCATAGCCCAAACCCTTGCTTATGCCCGCACGAACCAGCAGATCGATAATGGGCAGCCGACGAAGGGGAAAGAGGTCAGCGTGGCCAATCAGTCGCTCCGACAGACGCTCCTCCAGTTGAAAGACCATTATGGCGTCGATATCCTTTTCGAAGAGTCGGTGGTGGCCAGGCACTTCAGTCCACTGGAATCGCTCAATCTGGGCAGCCGACTCGAAACTAATCTGAATGCCCTGCTGAAACCCGTTGGCCTTCGGTTTAAGAAACTACGTTCAGGGGCTTACCTGATTTTGCCGCCGAAAAACACGGACCGGGTCATCATCCGTACTCCCGAAGCCGCTACGACCACGACAACGGCGGGCCCTGTTCAGCTATCCGGATTGGCCAATCTGGCCGTTGCTCAAATGACCGAACTTAATCAGACTGATAGTCGGGTGAGTGGGCGGGTCACCAGCGAAACGGGTGAAGCCCTGCCAGGTGTCAGTGTGGTGGTGAAAGGGTCACCTCGAGGTACCACCACCGACGCGCAGGGGCGATACAGCCTGACCGTGACCAATGACAGGGTAATTCTGGTCTTCAGTTTTGTTGGGTATACCAGCCAGGAGCGGGAAGTGCGGAATCAATCAACGATCGATGTACAACTGGTTCCCGATACTAAATCACTGAATGAAGTAGTCGTTGTGGGGTATGGTCAGGTGAAAAAGAGCGACCTGACGGGAGCCGTCTCAACCGTTCCGGTGGATGAGATTCGTAAAGTAGCCGTTACATCGCTCGATCAGGCCATTCAGGGCCGGGCAGCCGGGGTACAGATTACCCAGAACTCGGGTGCGCCGGGCAGCAGCACCAGCATACGAATCCGGGGAGGCAACTCCATTCAGGGCGACAACGAACCGTTATATGTGATCGATGGCATTCCCTTTAAGAACGACGGAGCCGGAAGCGGTTCGAGTTTCAATGTGCTCAGTACGCTTAATCCCAGCGACATCGAATCCATTTCTGTGCTGAAAGACGCTTCCTCAACGGCTATCTACGGATCCAGGGGAGCCAATGGGGTCGTTATCATTACAACGAAACGGGGAAAAGCCGGGAAGTCCACCATTAATCTGGATGTATACTATGGTATTCAGAATGTTCGGCGGAAGTATCCGGTTTTGAATGCACGAGAATATGCCCAGTTTGTGAATGATGCCAATACCAACGAAGGACGGCCCGCTGTATATACACAGGCTCAGGTCGATGCCTTTGGTGAAGGTACCGACTGGCAGGATCAGATTTTCCGGCAGGCTCCGATGGCCAATTACCAGCTCTCGATGAGCGGGGGCGACGATCGTACGCAATATGCCATATCGGGTGGGTATTTCAAACAGAACGGGATTGTGGTCAACTCCGATTTTGAACGGTATTCATTTCGGGTTAATCTGGACCGTAAGCTAACCGAAAAAATCAAGATCGGTAACAGCCTGACGGTTAGCCGTACCGTAACGAATCAATCCCGCACCGATGGCGATCTGGGCAGTGCCGGACTGGTAACGATGGCCGCGCTGCAATTTCCGCCCATTTTACCCGTTCGGGGTGCCGATGGTAATTACCTGATTACGGACCCTGCTCTTGCTTTTACCGCCGACAATCCGGTGGCTCTGGCAAACGACAGTAAAAACCGGAATACGGCAAACCGGGTGTTTGGAAGCGTATTTGGCGACTATCAGATTATCAATGGGCTAAATCTGCGGGTGTCGCTGGGGCTTGATGGAATCTTGCAGAAGCAGGACGCCTATTTGCCCCGGTCGGTGTCGAGCGGACTGGCGCAGGGGGGAGCCGCTTCGATCTTCAACGGCCAATCCATGACCTGGTTGAATGAAAATCTGCTAACCTATACCCGTACGTTTAACACCGTGCACAACCTGACGGCGCTGCTGGGGTATACCCAACAGGCCAGCCGGACGGAGACGAGCACAGCGGCCGCCCGTAACTTCGTGAATGATAACCTGGGGTCGAGTAATCTGGGTTCGGGGTCGGTACCCTTGACGCCCAGTTCGGGCGTCGGTACCTGGGGGCTGCAATCGTATCTGGCCCGGATCAACTATGGGTATAAGGATAAGTATCTGCTCACGGCCTCCTTTCGGGCGGATGGATCGTCCCGGTTCGGTACCAACAAGCAGTATGGGTATTTCCCCTCGGCGGCTTTAGCCTGGCGTGTTTCCGAAGAGCCATTCCTGAAACGTGTTTCAGCTATCAGTGATCTTAAGTTGCGGGCCACCTACGGCTCAACGGGTAATCAGGATGGTATCGGTAACTACCCGGCCTATTCGCTGCTGGGAACCCAGAACTATGTGTTTGGGAATGCGGTCTCAACAGGCCTGGGTCCTGGTCAGATCGCCAACCCCGATTTATCCTGGGAAACAACTACCCAGGCCGACATGGGTCTTGATCTTGGGTTGCTGAACAATCGGATCACCTTAACCGCCGATTTCTATGTGAAACGGACAAAGGATCTGCTGCTGAACGTGACCATACCCAGCACATCGGGTTTTTCGAGTGCGATCAAAAACCTGGGGAAGGTCGAAAATAAAGGCATTGAACTGAGTCTGTCGTCCTACAATCTTGACGGGGCCTTCAAATGGCGGACCGATTTGAACTTCTCCCTCAATCGCAACAAAGTACTGGACATTGGTGGAGTGCCCCAGATTTTTGCCGGACAGGTGGCGAATATCGGACAGAACCTCAACTCGGGAATTATCCGGGTCGGCGAGCCGCTGGGAACCTTCTTCGGCTATGTGACCAACGGATTGTACCAGACCACCGATGAACTGGCTGCGCTAAGTGACCCGCAGGCGCGTAAACCCGGCGACCGCAAATACCTGGATCTGAACGGCGATAAAAAAATCGACGATAATGACCGGACGATCATCGGACGGGCGCAACCCAAATTTATTGGTGGGATCAGCAATACGTTTTCGTACAAAGGGCTGGAGCTAACGGCATTTTTTCAGGGCGTTTATGGCAATAACATTCTCAATGCCAATCGGTATGAACTGGAGTATCTGAACGCAACATCCAACCAGGACCGTGACATGCTGAATCGGTGGACCCCAGCCAACACGAATACCGACATTCCAAGAGCCTCCACAACCCGACCGGCCAACCGCGTGTCGACCCGGCAAATCGAAGATGGCTCGTACCTGCGGCTGAAAAATATACAACTGGCGTATAACCTGCCGAATGCCGTAGTGAAGTCGATGAAAATTCAGTCGTTGCGCGTATACGTGACCGCTCAGAACTACCTGACCTGGACTAATTACTCGGGCTATGATCCCGAAGTAAACCGATTTGGGCAGGATAGCCGCAGCCAGGGATTTGACTACGCCAGCTACCCGGCTGCCAAAACGATTCTGTTTGGATTAAATGTCGGTTTCTAATCAAAACATCTTACAAGTATGAACTTATCGACAAAATGGATGGCGAGTTGCTGGCGAAAACGTTCGCACTTTCTCGCTTTCGTTCTTCCGCTCATTACCTTAACTGCCTGTGAAGTGCTGGACCAGAAGCCTGAATCGAGCTTTACCCCCACCAATTTTTATAAAAATGCAGACGATGCCAAAGCGGCCGTCAGTGCGGTATATGACCCTCTGAACAACGCCAATATGTACGCGCAGGTCATGTGGATCTTACAGGATCAGGCCACCGACGATGCCGAATGGGGTAACGGGCGATCGACCGCCAATCAGCCGAAGAATGACCTGGACAAGTTTACATTTACCCCGGCAACCGCTACGTTTCAGTCGATCTGGTCAACGGTGTATCAGGCCATAAACCGGGCCAATGCCGTTATTGGTCGGGTGCCTGCGATTGCCATGGACGAAACCACAAAGGCTCGTTTCATTGCGGAGGCCAAGTTCATGCGGGGTTTCTATTATTTTACCCTGGTCCGTTTGTTTGGCGGGGTGCCCTTGATTACCACCGAAACTACCTCGCTGGACAATCTCAACGTAGCGAGAGCCTCCGTCGATGAAGTGTATACCCTGATTGTACAGGATTTTACAGAGGCCGAGAATATCCTTCCGACAACCTATTCGACGGCCGATAAAGGACGGGCTACAAAAGGGGCTGCCAAGGCGTTTCTGGCGAAAGTATATCTGACCCGTCAGGAATGGGCCAAAGCATCGGCCAAAGCGAAGGAAGTGATCGACCTGGGTACCTATGATTTATGGGCCAACTTTGCCGATGCGTTTCTGATTGCCAACAAGAACGGGAAGGAAGCCGTCTTTGAAATGCAGGCGCTGAGTGGCGGATTCAACGAAGGAAGCTGGATGCAGGGGTACATGCGGCCCAATTTTGATCGGGTGAACGGGGTGGCTGGATTTGGTGACGATCCACCAACGGAGAACCTCTATAAGACCTACCGGGCCGACGATAAACGCCGAAACGTGACGCTAAAACTCTATTCGGCTACCACAACGCCAGCGGCTCCTTCCAGCGTATTGTTTCCCTGTTATGTGTACAAATACCTTGATCCCTCGGCTACGGCCAATGGGGATGGAGGGAACAATTATCCCATCATCCGGTATCCCGATGTGCTGCTGATGTATGCCGAAGCCCTAAACGAACAGGGCCCCAATAATGCTGATGCCTACGCCCATGTCAATCGGATTCGGAACCGGGCCGGTTTGCCCAATCTAACGGCCAACCTGAGTCAGGCGCAGTTTCGCGACAGTGTGCTGCTCGAACGACGGCTGGAATTAGCCTTTGAAGGGCATCGCTGGTATGATCTGGTGCGTACCAAACGGCTCATTGCTGCTATGAAAGCCCAGAATCCCAGCATCCTGGTCGATGAACATCATTATTTGTACCCCATTCCGCAAACCGAACGCGACGTGAACCCTCAATTAACCCAAAATCCAGGCTATTAAATAGGGTAGTCAAGTGTGGTCAAGATTGGTCAGGTATGTCAAGAATGGCATTTATTGTAACCTACCACTTCCTGGTTATACTTGACTATTACTGACCCTACCTGGCCATGTCTGACGCATTGTTACAGGTAGGGTAGCCTGATAAGTTACTTTGGGGTATAGGTATCTGCCAATTTGTTTCCATTCCTTATGAAAAAACTCCTTCTACTGGTAATCTGTTTTTCTGTCTTTCATTCGAAACTCGATGCTCAATCCACACCCGTAACCGTCGATGTGTGCGTATACGGCGGTTCATCGGCAGGGGTTATGGCCGCTTACACAGCTAAAAAAATGGGCAAATCGGTGATCCTGATCGAGCCCGGCCGACATTTGGGAGGGCTGACATCCGGGGGGTTAGGGTACACCGACATTGGTAATAAATTTGCCATTTCGGGTATTGCCCGTGATTATTACCGCCGTATTGGCAAACATTACGGAAAATTTGAGCAGTGGATTTTTGAGCCGCACGTAGCTGAAAACTTGTTTAAGGAATACATCAAACGGGCCGATGTAACTGTGCTCTACAACCACCGCCTGGCGTCGGCCAAAAAACAGGGCGATCGGATTCAAAGCATCACCATCGAGCCATCGACGGGTGGGGGAGGAAACCGGGTGATCAATGCGAAAATGTTTCTGGATTGCACCTATGAAGGTGATCTGATGGCGAAAGCGGGCGTTAGCTATACCGTTGGGCGGGAAGATAACAAGACCTACAACGAAACCTACAACGGCGTTCAACTGCTGGATAAACACCAGTTTGCCGATGGTGTGGACCCGTACAAAGTTCCCGGAAAACCAGAGAGCGGATTGCTGTGGGGCATTAGTCCGGCTCAATTGCAGCCCATGGGCAGTGGTAACAAACAGGTACAGACGTATAACTTCCGCATTTGCCTCACCAGCGACCAGGCCAATATGATCCCCATTACAAAGCCGGAGGGATACGATTCAACCCGATATGAACTTCTGTTGCGGGCCATCGACAAAAATCCGAAGCTGGCCTTCAATACGATTCTGAAGCCCGACTGGATGCCCAATCATAAAACCGATATCAACAACAACGGCCCGTTTTCGACCGATATGATCGGGATGAACTACGAGTATCCCGAAGGGAGTTATGCCCGTCGGGCGGAGATTCAGAAGCAACATGAACTGTATAACAAAGGGCTGCTGTATTTTATTGGGCATGACCCCCGGATGCGAAAGGATATACAGGCCGAAATGCTCAAACTGGGGTATCCAAAAGATGAATACACCGACACGGGTAACTGGTCGACCCAGATGTATGTTCGCGAAGCCCGGCGGATGGTAGGTGAGTATGTCATGACTCAGGCCAATTGCCAGGGGCGCGAAGTGGTGCCGGATGGCGTAGGCATGGCTGCCTATACCATGGACTCGCATAATTGCCAGCGAATTGTCATCGAAAAAAACGGGGTGAAAATGGTGAAGAACGAGGGCGATGTACAGGTGGGTGGCTTCCCGCCTTATCCGATTGCTTACCGTTGTCTGATCCCCAAAGCGGCCGAATGTAAAAACCTGCTGGTGCCGGTTTGTCTGTCGGCCAGTCATATCGCCTACGGATCGATTCGGATGGAGCCCGTTTTCATGGTCTTGGCGCAATCGTCGGCCATTGCCGCCAGCATGGCCATCGATGGCAACACATCGGTACAGGCTATTGACGTGAAGAAATTGCAGCAACTGCTTAAAGCTAATCCGCTGGCCGATGGCAGTACGCCCGAAATTCTGGTCGATAATGATGATGCCGCCCATGTGACTCATACGGGCGAATGGAAGCGCGACAATAAAGGAGCTTACGGACTTAGTTATTTTTCGACAACTGCCGACGGGGCCGTGAAAAGCATGCGCTTTACGCCCGAAGTAACGAAAGCGGGTACGTATCAGGTGTATCTGTATTTTCCGAAAGTGGCGGGTGCGTCGGCCAATACACACATTACCGTTTCGGATGGCAAACAACCCAAAGCAGTCACCATCCGGGAAGCCGATATTCGGGTAGAAGGACAGACCGCAGGTGAGTGGGTGTCATTGGGAGCGTATTCGTTATCGCCCGGTCAGAAAAACTATGTCGAAGTATCCACACAGGGAGCAGATGGGGTCATCGTAGCGGATGCCGTGCTGTTTGTGCCCAACAAGTAAGCCGTTAGAAGATAGGTTGGTATCGATCCCCGCAAATCGCCTGGTTTGCGGGGATTTTTATGCATACTTCCCAAACGTTTGGCAGAAGGTGGATATTGGTGCGTAATACGGATAGAATATTTTGGTAACTGCCTGATTTACCTCTGATTTTACTCGATAGTTTCTGTACTTTTGCAGGATGGAATTAGACAGCATTGACCTCGAAATACCTGAGGAAGTAGAAGTACCTGGGATGGAAATACTGAAAAGTGACCGGCTCACGCATTTGAAATACGACATTCGGGGGCCTATTTATGAGAAATCGCTGGAACTGGAGAGCCAGGGATATAAGATTATCAGCCTGAACATCGGGAATCCGGCCACCTTCGGCTTCGATGCGCCCGACGAAATCGTTCACGATATTATTCTCAATATCCGCAATGCACAGGGATATGCCGATTCGCGGGGTTTGTTTGCGGCCCGAAAGGCGGTCATGCACCATACCCAGAACATCGGCATGCAAGGGATTACGATCAACGACATCTACATCGGCAACGGGGTCAGTGAGTTGATCATGCTTTCTATGCAGGCCCTGCTCAACGAAGGGGATGAGGTTCTGGTTCCATCGCCCGATTACCCGCTCTGGACGGCTTCTGTAGCCTTCTGTGGCGGAAAGCCCGTTCATTACATCTGCGACGAAGCCGCCGACTGGAATCCTGACCTTCGTGATCTGGAGCGTAAAATTACCCCGCGTACACGGGCTGTGGTAGTCATCAATCCCAATAATCCGACGGGCGCTGTGTATGACAAGGCAACGCTGGAAGGCATTGCCCGGATCGCCGAACGGCATAAGTTGATTGTCTTTTCGGATGAGATTTATGACCGTATTCTCTACAACGGGGCTGTTCATTATCCAATTTCCAAAATGGTCCACGATACCCTGTGTATCACGATGGGTGGGTTATCCAAAAACTACCGGGCGGCTGGCTTCCGGGGGGGCTGGATGATTCTAAGCGGGGCGCGTCAGCGAGCCAAATCGTATATCGAAGGACTGACCTTGCTGGCGAGTATGCGGCTCTGCGCCAACGTGCCTACCCAGTTTGCCATTCAAACGGCTCTGGGTGGCTATCAGAGTATCAACGATCTGGTGATGCCCACGGGGCGGCTCTATAAACAGATGATGCTGGCCTATGAACGCATGATTGCGATACCGGGCATAACGTGCGTGAAGCCCAAAGGCGCCTTATATATTTTTCCGAAAATCGATCTCAGCCAGTTCCATCTGGAAGACGATGACGATTTTGTGCTGAATCTGCTAACCGAGCAAAAAGTACTGGTTGTATCTGGTAACGGCTTTAACTATACGCATAATGATCACTTCCGAATCGTTTGTTTGCCAACGATCGACGAACTGAACCTGGCTATCGACCGGATTGAACACTTTCTGGAAAGTCGAAGAAAGTAAATCCCCAAAATAAACACCGAGGCACAGCGACACAGAGTAACGTATTGATTCTCTGTTTGCGCTGTGCCTTCTCATTTACTCCATTTCTATCCTAAAACCGATGCTATACTTCATTCAGATTCTGTACGTGAAAGAGGGCCAGGAAGAGACCTTTCATGCCTTTGAAGATCACGTTCTGCCGCTATTGCAACGACACAATGGTGTGTTGGTATACCGCGCAAGACCAGCCAAAGAGGCCGTCATTGCCACCGAAATGGGCTACCCATACGAAATTCATATCGTTACATTTCCGGAACAGGCTGATTTTGAATCCTACCGGGACGATCCCGAACGGATGCAGTTCCTGTATTTGAAAGATCAGTCAGTAGACAGCCTTAGGCTGATCAGAGGGGCCATGCTCTAGCGTAGTTTTCTCCTACGCAAGGGCGCGCAAAATCAGTGGTTTGTACTCACCCTATATTCGGTTGAACAGTTAGCTGAACAGATGCCAGATAAAGTTTACGAACAGCATGAATAAGGCGAACGAGATAGCAAAAACGAGTGTCCAGGGGCCAGGGATCGGTAAAAGAAGTTTACGTTTCATTGTGTAAAAGAATAGTGCTAAACATTCTATTCTAATAGACTTCGTTTTTTCTAAAAGTCACATTTAGTAACTACTAGTGAGAAATAACTAGTAGTGATAAAGCCCAGGCAATAAGCACCAGGGCATTACGCAGGTAATTGGCTCGGATCCAAAATGCCGCTAAACGGCTGGTAGGAGCAGACTCGGGCAATTGAGTGTTTTGCAAACGGATAATCGTGGGAATGAAAAAAGTGAATGTGCTGATACGCTCGATCAATGAAATTAGGGCTGCGGCTAGCCACAGAGATCGATTGGGTGAGTTCGTTTGCCACGCAATGACCAGATTAGCCAACGTGAGTACTGTAAGCGGAAGGGTTGTGACAAAGGCCCAGAAACGACGCCCCACGTCAGAGTTGCGTATTGCCGACGTATCGATCTGGTAGCCACCGCTCACGGATTTTGGAAACCACTGGGGAAGAACGATTCGGCTTTCGTAAAGCCCGGCACCAAACGCCGTGCCCAGGTTGAGAATGAACAGGATTAGCAAACGGTCAGACATCGTATATCGTAGGTTAATTGGTAAAATCTGAACAAATGTTCTGTCGACAAACCTACGGCTCCCGTGCCAACCAGGCAGACAAATGAGAGTGAATTCGTGAATCGACGGGGTAGACGCATTCAATTGACGGATGAACTTGCTTCAGCATCCCGTGCAGGGATGAAAATCGTTCAGTGGCAGGGGCGTGGTTACGGTTAGGGGGTTGGTAGTTTAGTGGCTACAGCGACTTTTTAGGAGGAGATTCTTAAGCATCTATTCACCATGAAAGCAAGAGCGACTCTCTGGCTGTTGATAACACTGTTGTACGCGTGTAGCCTTACTGGAAATGCCCAACCGATAGGGGAAACGCTCGCTCCCTGGAAATCAGGTATTCTGGATATACATCACATCAACACGGGACGAGGAAACGCTACGTTTTTTATTCTACCCGATGGAACAACCCTCCTGATCGACGCCGGGGCGCTGGATCCTACTTCCGAACGGACCTTAAGTCCACGGAACACCAGGGCCGTACCCAGTGCCGATCGGCAGCCCGGTGAGTGGATCGCAAGGTACATTACAAAAGTGATGACCATGAGCCAGTTACCACCCAGGCTGGATTATGCCCAGTTGACCCACTTTCATAATGACCACATGGGGAGTCCGTCCTCGCTTTCGCCCAAAGCAGACCAGGGCAATTTTGTATTGACGGGTATTACACAGGTAGCGGCTTTTCTACCCATCGATAAACTGATTGATCGGGGATGGCCTGATTATGCCTATCCTTACCCTCAGAACAATTCTATGATGACGAATTATCGGGCGTTTGTCGACTGGCACAGCAGGCAGAAAGGTACCGTTTTTGAGCGTAGCAAGCCCGGACGAGCTGACCAGATTGTCCTGAAAAAAGACCCTTCTGCTTATACGAATACATTTGAGATCCGAAACATCATTGCCAATGGGGAGCTATGGACAGGTTCTGGAACCGCTACCCGGCAGCTCTTCCCCGACCGTTCAGCGCTGAACACCTCGCAGCTCCCTTCGGAAAATATGTGCAGTATTGCCATTCGGCTACGCTATGGTGCATTCGATTACTTTTCGGGGGCGATTTGCCCGGCGTGGTCCGATTTGGTTCGCCTGCCTGGAACGACGTTGAGACGCCTGTTTCGAAGGTAGTTGGTCCCGTCGACGTTCATATTCTTGATCATCACGGCAACCGGGACTCCCAAAACGACAACCTGCTGGCCGCACTTCGGCCACGGGTGTTTGTGATTCCCGTGTGGTCGTCCGACCATCCAGGGCATGATGTACTGGACCGGATGTATTCGCCCGAAATATACCCAGGTGAACGGGATGTTTTTGCGACCGATATGCTCGAAGCTAATAAACTGGTTATTGGCGAATTAGTAAATCGGCTGAAGAGCGATAAGGGCCATATCGTGGTGCGGGTAGCACCCGGTGGGGCTACTTATCAGGTCATTATCCTGAACGATGCCAATGAAAACCTGACCGTGAAAGGCCTGTTTGGTCCTTATCCGTCAAGATGAACGAATACCCTGTAATCAACCCTAATCCGATTCGATATGCGCCTGGAAGATGAAGTGAGCGTTGTGCAGTTTGCGCAGGGAGTCGGCTCCGATTCCGAATTGATCGCCCGGTTTCAACAACGGAGCGAACGGGAAAAGCGAATGATTTTTAGTGATCTCAGCGGCTTCGTACAGGAACTGAGCCCTACGGAGGCCGAAGTCGATCAGGCGAATGCTATGCGTAAACAGATCGGGATTGAGCTACCCGAATCGGTGCTGAAAAGGCATTGGCTGTCGGTTATGCAGCATATACTGTTTATGCCGGGCGACAACTGCGATGCACTCAATAAAATACTTCTCTATCTGTTCAGGATCGTTTATCAACGGCATTATGCGCTATTGAAAGGCAATCCAGACAATTGGTGGTATTGGGATCTGTCCGACGATCGGGTGGTCGATGCGATTCTGGTCAATCATCAGACCGCCATCAAGGATGGGTACAACAACCCGAGCTTTCGGATGGAGTTTGAAACACTGGCCCGGTTGTGGAATCAAACAGGGGCTACCACCCCAGTGAAATCGGCGGAGCCATCAGATGAGTCCGAGCGTGTCTTTCTTAGCTACGACGACGTGCTGACAGCGTCTCTAAACACGCTTAACCCCTCCGTGTCGCCCGGTCTGTCGATTCTACTTTCCTCGTTAACGAATGCATTTTCGGCCAAGTATCAGGTAGAAACCGAACGAGCCCGAAAAATTGTCCTTGCGGTGCTGGAAAGATACCTTATCGAAATCTATAACCGAAGCCTGTTTGGCGAATTGGGTTCTGATGGCATCACCTAATTGAAGGCTATACAGCTTATAATTGAAAAGTGGTTTGGGGATTCGATGAATCCTAAATAAATATTATGCTGTAATGTGCTGAATTACAGTTGTTTTTGTCTGAGTTGGTGGGGTCTGGCTAAATTCAGAAGGAAGGTTTGGTCGCCAAATGGTTACTAACTGAAAATGTATCCATACTTTTTAGGCATTGCGTATGACCGTGACATCTCTAACTGAGAATACCCCTGAAAAAGTAGTGTATCTAGTTGATGACGACGAAGAAGATGCGGCACTCTTTGAGATGACCATGCATCAGTTTATACCGAACTGTCGGCTCCGGATTTTTTACAATGGACTTATCTTACTGGAAGTACTCAGAGAGCCAGCTGCCAAACCCGATCTGATTTTCCTGGATTTATACATGCCGTATCCCGATGGCATCGAAATCCTGTTGCAACTTAAGATCAACAAGGCATTGGCTGGTATTCCGGTTATTATCCTGACAGGAGTTGACGATACCGAGAAGGTTTCTCTGGCTTATCAGTTGGGAGCGCAGTCGGTTATCAACAAGCCTTATACACACAGCCAACTCGTCGATATGGTGATCTCCATTCGGGAGTACTGGTTTAAGACGGTGCGTCTTCCAGATCAGGCTTGACAGGCCAGGCTGTCTGGGTCGATTTCAGGTAATCTTTTAGTTCCTGTTCAGTGCTGAATAGTTTCGGCTCCTTGATGGGCAATCTCAGCCGTAAGGGCATTTTTACCAGATCCTTATACGGCCCAATGGGTTTGAGTTCATAAACGGCCGTAGCTACCTTCAGCTCGTAGGTATCGACGGGCTCATCGATTACACTCATTTCTTCAAGCCGTCCATCGAAGAAAATGCGTTCGATTTTGGCTTCAAAATACGGGTAAACAGGTCCATTAGGTGTTGAAAGTCGCTGTCCGTGTTCCTGATTGACAAAAACGGTAGCGCCCACCTTAAACGGAATTTCTAAAGGAGTGAACGTGATCGTCATTGTGGGATTTAGTATAATTACTTATTGGGATATTTTTCGGTAAACTGTTCCAATATGCGCAAGTAGTTAAATAGACGAGTTCATACTTAGTGGTACTCTACAAGTAATAAACGAAAATTCAATGATTTGGTTTTTGGTATTCGCATGAGTACTTATACGATTTACCATCCAGGCTTACAGCCTGCACAATCGCAGTAAGTAGCCCGCATGGGAAGATGTAGTGCCGAATCCGGGTTCATATCCATTCGATCCGGGTGGGTTGGTAAGCCCTTGTATCGTTGACAGGAAGTTATTTAATGGGCAGTTGAATCATCGTCGACGTACCCGAGCCGAGTTGAGTCGTGGGCAGTTGTCCATTCCATTTTTTGATCCATTCCTGTTGCACCAGCAGGGGAGTAAGGGTTTTCTGCTTTAGTTCGTTGGCTCGGGCTTCGGCCTCGGCTTCGATGATTCTGGCCCGGGCAATCCCGTTGGCTTTGGTAACGGCAATTTCGGCCGATGCTTTTTCGGCCGCGATCTGATTCTGAAGCCGTAATGCGTTCTGAACGGCCGTATTTTTGGCGTCGATCATGGCCTGTAGCGATTCAGGGGGCGTCAGGTTGGAGGTGATGTTCTCAAAAGCAAACCCATCGTCCGATAAAGCTTTCCGCAACTTGGCTTCGACCAGCTCTTCAAAGCCCACCCGGTTATTGACCAGCGAATCGGGCGTAAACGCATTGGCTACATCCCGATACGAATTGTAGACGATGGTGCGGAGGATGTTGTTTTCAATATCGGGCAACTCCTTCCGGTACTTGCGGTACACGTTCGCTCCCTGCCCTTTCACCAGGTGATAGTTCAGCGTTGGGTCTATTTTGAAGAGGGTCCCCCCTTTGGCGCTGACGTTGAACGGGTCAAAATCCTTGGTCTGAGTGAAGGTCGGGTATTGTTCAATGAAGGAAGTAAACGGATTGTAGAAGATCCAGCCCGTAACGTTCTCAATGTCGGAAGCGCCCCGATCCGAGCCAATTTTGCTGACTTTGATCCCTTCGTGGCTGGCATCGACTGTGGTGCAGGAATTGGCCAGAAACACCACGATAACGACAAGGAGAATGGCGGCAAGGGTAAGTTTTTTGATCATGGTTTGAACGGGGGTTTAGTAAAAAAACGCGTTTTGAGGCTGACCCAGATGTAAAGGGCAATTAGTAAACCTGCTACAACGAGCAGCAGGTCGCTGGGCTGATTGAGCAGCCAGTACAAACCCTCCAGAAAGAGGGCCGAAAACACCAGAAAGCCAAACAGTTGAAGGACTCGCAGGAGGGTCATAGAATCGGGTTCGGAAATCAGGATGAAAATACGCACCACTTTCGATTGGACGAATAACTTGTTTTTAAGCGGCAAAAGCAGGCACTAGCTGGCGAAAAAAGGCAATCAGACGGCATCCGCCTGGAAAACTTGTTCGAGATACCCGAAACGACTAGATTTACATAGAACCGATCGACCAATTGTTCAACCACTCGAACTTCCCAGATTCTATGGCCGAATATCAAACTCCCAAAGACCGGGCGTATACGGAAATGCTGATTCAGTCGGCACGTAAAGAGGCTGCCGCATTCCTTAACCTCAAGCATACCGCCGAACGAACCGACGGGGTTATACCCATCAAATACCGGGAGCTGATGTCGGTGGCTGTAGCGCTGACCACCCAGTGCGCCTATTGTATCGAATCGCACATTGACAATGCCGTTCGGGCTGGGGCAACTCGTGAGGAAATTGCTGAAACGGTTTTTATTGCCGCTGCGCTCCGGGCAGGCGGGGCCGTTGGAACCGGGCTGATGGCTATGCGGCTTTTTGAGGAAGCCAGTGCCAAATCGGTGTAATCTTCTACCTTTTTGCGCTTTATTGCTTTTGCATACAGCTTCAGTATCATCATCGCGTCTGAACCACCGCAAAAGTTATTACCAGGAGGTGAAGAAAGTGGACAATTGTTCTCAGAATGCTAAACCAGAAGGCGGGTAAATGCAAGGATGGTTTGTCTTCATCAGGTACACAAAACAAGTGATCAACGATGAAAGCGATTCATTTTTCCATTGACCTCCGTTCGTTTTTTCTGGGCGCACTCACGCTGTTGGGCATCCTTTTACTCGCAAATTTCACCCCTTCGGGTCAACCGGAACCAGGTATACTTGATACGCGCCGATTTCAGGCAGTTACCAGCGAACGGGAAAGTATTATTCTGGATACCAAGACCGGCCAATTTGTGGTATTACCAAGCTACTTAGGGCAACCCCGTCGGTATAAGTATGATTTTAACGATATTGAGCTTAAAGGCAAATAAATGGATTTGAAGGGTTTATCCGCCAATGCTGAATAAGTTCTAAAAGAAGGAAGCCCTATTGCCTGGTAGCTGCGCTTTTTGAGCGAGAAAAGTATGTATTTCGAGCAAAATTGGAGGAACTGCCGGGCAGAAAGGGCAGCTTAATTTCAGTAACAAAAGGCAGGATCAACTCGTTAGGATGATTCACGAAGTATTGCATCCTGGCTCGATGAAACCAATAATCCTATTCGTACTCAATGTTTTTCTGCTCGTAAGTGCCTGCCAGAAAGAGGTATTGACAGAAGGTGAAAAAACGGCGAAAATCGTTCAGGCTGTTATTCAGGACAATAGTATCACGAAAGCAAATCTGTACGTAGGCAACGCTCGGCAACAATACGATGTGCCCTTCTCGATAGAAGGTGGATTTCTTATATTCCGCAATGCTTCGCCTAACGAATACTATAATTTGGCTAAATTAATTCGGTTCGACATCGCCCCTAATGTAGCGAATGGACCCAAAGTAATTCAGTTCTATTTTTAGATTGCCCTGAAAAAATGGATACGGAGCCTGTTTAAACGTTTCCAGTTTTAGAAAATGTCCGGCCCCTTTAACCATGCCTCCAGCCGCACGGGCCGATCGGTCGGCATGAAAAAACGATCCATACTAAACGCTTCGACTACATTGAGGTCGTTTATACTAGGGTGAGAAAGCACGGCGCTGGCAGCCCGGTCATCGCTGGGCTACCAAAGCCCTGAACAATTTGAACAGACGTAGTTCACAAATCGGACAAATTCAGGGTGCCGCTAAACCGGACTGACGCCGTATCAGTGCCAATAGGTTAGGCACAGACAAACAACATCAGTTAGTCAATTCTTTTTACAGCCCGGTTTCTCCGCTGTAGTACATAATGGCGGGGAGAATCAGGGGAGGGTATGTACACGTTTACTAACTCCCACCCGTTTTTATAAATATAGTTCAGCGCTTCAACGACAGAAGCAAAACGTACCCCTTCATGATCGTTAACGGGCTTCAGGAACTCGCTTGATTTAGTAGTAGTATAATTCCGGCCGAAGTCAATCCAGACGCTAGCCTCCCAGGTAGATCGATTAAAGCCAATTAACTCAATGTACTGAATATCCAGGCTGTCAATATTAATGCTCCCTACCCTGATTTGAGCTTTTGCGGCTCCTGCGCCAACCAGCCAGCAGGTGAAAATGGCTAAAAAAAATCTCTTCATTCTCTCGTAGCAAACTAGATCTAACCAGTTGTATACTCTCTGTTTTGTAAAGCTAATCTTTTCGGTAATCAATTCTACACCTGTGACGCCTATATATACCCCTATTTTTAAACGAAAAATGACGGGGCACCTCTAACGAGCTGTGGGTTTTGGCAGACTTATAGAAATTTATTATAGGCTTTTCGAAGGATTATTGAGTCCAATTTTAAATAACCAATCCCAACTATGAATACAGAAGAGAAACCTAAACCAGTGCGTAATTTCAAATACATCCGGGCCGAGCGTCGCCGAGATCGAGTCTTTTACCAAAAGGTGTGTTTACACTGTAACACGAAGTACGAAAGCATTCGAATGGATACCGCTTTCTGCTGTTATCGGTGTGCGAAGGCAGCAAGAAGAGTTAAGCGGAATTTGAATGTTAATCATTAGGTTTTGTGTCGTAACAAGCCATTAAAGTAATTCTTTGATGGCTTGTTCATGTTGAAATCTAACATTACGCTAAGAAATAGCAGCCACTAAGTCTGAAAAATAGTTTCGTAAATGACTAACACGGATGCTAAATTTTAAAAGTTAAGCTTAGCTTAACTAGCTCATAAACAGAATATTACCTTAAGTTAAGAGTATGTTGGGAAATCATCTTTGGCAATAAGTCTCGATTCGTTGTAACATGATCTGGCTATTGGCCAGATACAGCCAACTGACCGAAGAAGATGCTGTATGCTCATAGTCTTTGACGATTCTCCGAAAATAGTTCGTCCAGGCAATGCTTCGTTCCACTACCCATCGTTTGGCCACCGGTACAAAACCTTGGGCTGATTCAGGCCGCGACGCTTTCTCAAAATCGATACTCCAACGGTCAAGCTCTTGAGCAAACACGCCGTTGTAGGCTTGATCGCCG
>NZ_KB893191.1:0-15601 GCF_000374025.1 Spirosoma panaciterrae DSM 21099
AATGGCGTATTTGCCAAAGAGCTTGACCGCTGGAGCATTGATTTTGAGAAAGCCGCTCGGCCTGAATCAGCGCGTGGTTTTGTGCCCGTTGCCAAGCGGTGGGTCGTTGAACGGAGTATCGCCTGGACCAACTTCTTTCGGCGGATCGTAAAGGATTACGAGTATACCGTATCTTCTTCGGTGTCTTGGCTGTATTTAGCTAACAGTCAAATCATGCTACAACGGCTTGAGGCTGTAAACCAAACATAATTTCCCAACACGCTCTTAACTCACAAAAAAACTCGAAATCGAGCTAATTTCGAGTTTTTTGCAATTTCATAGAGAAGATCCTAATTAGACTTTTGTCACATTTAGGTACCACTTAAAACAAAAATCCCTCAAAACAGCCTGTTTTGAGGGATTTTTTGACTTTTTGTGCACTCGTAGGGATTCGAACCCCAAACCTCCTGATCCGTAGTCATACGTGTTCACTTATTGCTACTCGTACTCTGTTTATATTCAGGAAATAACTAGCTGTATGTCAGTGTTATTTAATAAATTATAATATGTTAAATTATTGATATTATGCTTTTGTTCTTTATGTTTGTGGTGTCCCTTGTGGTATCCCTAACAGAAAAGAATAAACTATGAATAAGGCAACGATTGCGCTGGTTCTTGACCAGAAAAAGATCCAAAGCCCCGACATGGGCATCGTCAAAATCCGAGTGACTTTCCAACGGGAAAAGCGTTTTGTGACAACAGGGTTGAAAGTATCCGTTGCCGATTGGCAAAAGCTGGATCGGATGAAGGGCGAGTTGGATAATCGAATCCGGAATGAAGAATTTATCCGGTTACATCAAGTCCTATACGGCGGGAAAGATGAGCGGCAAAGAGTGATTGAAGGTATTTTGCCAAAAGCTCGTAAAGTGGTCGATAAGCTGGGTGTAAATTTCAGCTTCGAGGGCTTTAAGAATGGGTTGGCTAACTATGGCAAAGAAGATAAACAGCTTGCCCAACGGAATAATATCTTTCGAGCCTTGTCGGATAAGCAAACGGCTCTATTGAGCCAGAGTCGAATTGGGACCGCTTCCATGTATGGGCTGGTAGCCAAGTCAATCAGTCGGTTTATCTTAAGTTTGACGGAGAAGCAGCGAAAGGGTCTCAACCTGGTTATTGGAAAACAGTTTGCTCAACAGCCTTCCCTCAAATTTGACCAAATTACACCAGCTTTCTTAAATGCCTATGAGGCCTGGATGTTACGCGAAGGCAAAGCGGCTCAAAGCCTTGAAGGGACATCTCAGCCAGCCTCAGCGACAACCGTTGGCATTTATTGCCGACACCTGCGGGCGGTATTCAATCAAGCGGTAGAGGAAGGGATCATAACCGCGAAGGAATATCCCTTTGGTCGAAATCGGTATCTGATTCCGGGTGGACGTAACCCGAAGAAAGCCTTGTCTAAGAAGGATCTCAATGCTATAAAGAAATACCAACCTAATGCGGAGAATGGAGAGCAAAGAGCCCATGATTTATGGCTATTCACCTATTATTCGAACGGCTTGAATATGGCTGATCTGTGTCGGTTACGCTGGCGGGATATAGACCAGAAAGCGAATTGCTTCTATTTCGTTCGCCAGAAAACCCGGTTAACCAAAAAAGGTGATGTCGTGCCGGTTCGCGTTCAGCTTAGGCCTGAAACCTGGGTGATTATTGAGCGATGGGCTAGTGGGAAACGATCCGCTGAGGCCTATATATTTCCTTTCCTGAATGGGGTTACGGACGCCAAACGAGAAAAGGCGATTGTCGCCCAGGTCATCAAGCATACGAATAAATGGATGGGCCGTATTGCCGAATCGCTGGGCATCGATAGTAAGCTAGGTACGTACTCCGCCCGCCATTCATTTGCCACCACCTTGCTTCGGAATGGGGCATCCGTGGCCTTTATTGGGCAACAAGTAGGGCATGCTAGTGTACAGTCGACGGAGCATTATTTGGGGCAATTTGAAGAAGAGGATATCCAGCAATTTTTAAACTGCCTTTAACCATGGAGGTAACTGTGTCAACCAAACTTTCCGAGGGCGATTTAGTAGAAGCTCCTTTCTGGCTTGCCGAACACCTGATGATGAAGGTAAATGACCAGCCAGACAGCCAGCCCATCCAGGTACTGGGCCAGCAAATTCGAGCTTTTTACAGGGGGAATGTTCAAACTGAAAACGGTATGCGATGGGAAGTCATCTCACCCAATCTGAATGCTGGTTTAGCCATGTTCCATCAGAAAGTACGGTACTTGGTACCGGCTATGAAGATCGACGATGAGGATCGATGGGTTCTGTCATTTCCGGCCTACGTTCTTATCGATTGGAATCGGCTGGTCAACTATTTTATGGGCGTAAGTGAAGCCATTCAATCACTTATTGGGGATTGTTTACCGGATGGGCTGGTTAACGAGTACATCAGGGTGCAGTTCGTGCAGACGGCGTGGCAAGTAGCGGAGGCTGGAGTTGAGTATGAGGAAACGATCGTGCGACAGGCGTTGGAGCGACTACTGACGTGTATTCGCTATGATGCCAAACGGGTGAGGGAAAGCTACT
Organism: Spirosoma panaciterrae DSM 21099; assembly: GCF_000374025.1. Classification (GTDB taxonomy): domain Bacteria; phylum Bacteroidota; class Bacteroidia; order Cytophagales; family Spirosomataceae; genus Spirosoma; species Spirosoma panaciterrae. The sequence goes on from NZ_KB893191.1 coordinate 2,568, forward strand.
GGAAGCACTATCATTGTTTACCTTTAGAGACAGCGTTGCTTCAACTAAAGGCAATCACCTCATCGCTCCGATTCAGAGCCGATGAAGCCCAATCGGAAGGCATTCCTCCTGACGAAATGGAACGGTTGAAGGGTTGGGTCGATGACGCCGATTATGCCAAGATAATGCAGAAATGGCTCAGTAAGCATGAACTGAAAGAAAAGGAGCTGAGTGACCATCTCGCCTTTCAAGCCCATCAGGTTGAACAAAGTGATAGGCTACATACTGCTCAGGAAGTATCGATGCGAATTAATATTGATGACAATCAAATTGAGCCGCTACTGAAAGCGTTTCAGCCCTATCTGAATGAACTCGACCAAGTTTCGTTGAAGGCGCTGCTTGATGGGCAGACGATTGCGCAGCGAATTACGGTACGAGATCGTCCGCAAAATAGTATTGCGTATGTGTTTAGGCAGGCTAAGGAAAATGGGCATATTCAGAATGAAAAAACGGAGATTGCTGCCTGGTTGGTCCGATGGTTTCAAGTGGTACGCCAAGGAGAAAGCTATCCGTTGAACCATCGATCGGTTTATGATACTCTGACCCAAGAGTATGCAACGCCAAAGACCAAACCAATACGCTACAAACCATAAACAAACTATACGTGACCCCATACGTGACGCTTGATTTGCCGTATTTTAGTTTATCTGTTTTGCATCGGTTTTAACAAAAACGCCGATGTTAGTCAATTTTCAACAACTTCAGGACGATCTCAGCACGATAAAAGAAACGATGCTGAGCCTTGCCCAACGGCTCGATCCTACCACTTCGTCAGTCCCTGACGATAGGCCCCTGTCCGTTACGGAGGCAGCCGAATTTTTAGGCATTGCCGAACAAACCCTTTATCAACATGTAAAGCGCATCCCGCACCGGAAACGCTTCAACCGGCTTTATTTTTTTAAAGCGGAATTGCTGGCTTATCTAAATGGAGAGGAGGTGCATCATGACTAGGCAGCGCATTGGGACAGCGGTTGACCCATCAGAGCCTAAAGCCGACAGCCATGCCGATCTGTAACACGACCATCAGCTATCCAGCCGATCTGATCGAGATCCTGCTGGAACGGGATGAGCTGCGCTTTGATGAAGTACGGGAGCGAGGTAGTCCAATCGTCAAACGGTATTGGACCAATGAGAAGTATCAAAACTTTTCATTCGATATCAATATGAAATCAGGTAAAGTGATGATGAAAGGGTCGTGGGCTAAGTTTCATAATGAGGGGGCGCATAACTACTCCCGTTATACCCTGGCTGACTTTGTAACGGACATCTGGTCGCTCTCGGAGCGGTTTGGGTACGATTTCTCGCAAGGGTGGCTGCATGGCCTGGAAGCTGGCGTAAATCTGGAGCTGTCCAGTATGCCTCAACCCTACTTTTCGCCTGAATACCTAATTCCGCTGTTCGTGGCTTATCAGGGGCGTCTGCCTTTTATCGAGATGAGAACGATACGGGGAGCCGGGCTAGGAGTTGAGTGTAGCTTAACCAATTATCGGCTGAAGGTGTACGATAAAGGCACGCAGTACCATCGGCCCGAACCAATTCTTCGGATCGAGTACGATTGCCATCATATGCGGGAACTGCAATCCCTGGGCATCCGGCGGTTATTGGATTTAACGGAGCCCGCTAAACTGGCTGGGTTAGGCGCGAAGCTGCACCAACTTGTCAAGGATTGTGTCGTCGTCGAACCACTCTATGGCGTCAATGTAACGGCGGCTGAACAGAAGTTGTATAATCAAGCTGATAACCCTCGTTTTTGGCGCGATTTAAGTTCACGCCGTCGATCCTATTATCGGGCTCGTTTTCAGGATCTGATGCGAACGTATAGCCCATACCGTTTGCATGATTTCCTGTGTGAGCTGGTGGCGATAGAGTGGCAGGAGTTGACCGACGATTGTCAGATTTTCTTGCCTGTTAATTGCGGAAAATCTTACAATGAGCTAGCTCAAGATGGGTTACTCCATTTAGCCAATATCTAACCTTCCTTCCTCCCTCCCTTCCTCAGCTTCATAACGAGTTCTGTGAATTTACTAAGGCTGGGCTGTCGTTGGTTAAGGCTAACCTAGAACGGCGCTGTAGGGTGATGAGAGGGGCGCTGGATGAGGTTTAGCTACCGGCTGATGGATTGGTTTTGGAGCTAGGTTGCAGCACAATGTCCTGTTGTTGTCGTTTCGCTATCGGAATGATAGGGAGGTAGCTGGCTGGAAGACTGGCCAACAGGCATCATTAAGCTACTTCAAGGCTACACCGTATGCGTTGAATGGAGCTAATACCTGTTTTAAAAAAGGAATGGCTACCTATTGGTTCGATGATGAAAAATAAGGATTGTTTTTTCAGGTTGGGTTGTGACTGAGCCGGGGGATGAAAAAAACGGCATAGGTACCCGTGGAAGCTGAGTCGGTAGTCTCCTGATGCGCTCGCTCAAGCCATCCTCAATTTGAAATAGAAGAATGGGTACTTCTAAATGAAAGAAGTGTCAATTTAATTGAGAGAAAGGTCATGCATTTTAAATAAAAACTACTGGATTCTATTCTGGCATGATGAATTTCTGCCCGAATAGCCCACTATATCTGGCTCCTGAAAAACTTGATAATGACTGTTCCTCAGCTCCAGATTTTAGTAGTCCAATAGGGGCAAGTCGATCGATGTATGGGTAAAAAACAGATAGTGAGTCTGTTAGGCCAAAACCATAAGAACCCAAAGAATAGGTTTATTCTATTCTGGTGTTATCAAAAACTCAATAATTTACAAAATGGCAGCCAACGTTCTACATAATCATAACCGAAATCCGTACGCAAGTAGTAAAGGACAACAACATGCCGTGCTTTTTACGGCCCGCGACTATACGATTAATTTGTTAGTGGTTCTAAGCCCAATTTCCTTGCGGGTCATGGTGCTTCTAGGTACCAGGATGAATAGTGAGGGGTATGCCACGGCTAGTCTAGATCAGTTAGCACGAATCATCCAGTCGCCCCGATCGTATATCAATAAAGGGATTCTAGAGTTAGCCCGCCATAACCTGATCAAGAAGAAGAAGCGGAGTGAGTATTGGATTAATCCAGATGTGTTTCGGTCTGCTGTTATTGAATTGAGCTAATTATCAATTCCATATGGGCCGTTAAATTTTTAACTTGCTCTGGTGATAAGCTATTGATGTAGCGTTTTAAAAATGAACAAAACACAACTTACCCGTACAGTTGGTACCCGCTATTTTCATGGTACCAACTGTACGGTATGTAGGCTCGATAGTCCTATTACGTAAGATTTAACGAGGTAGCTTTGAGCCTGGATTGTTTTTCGGCTGGTGTAAAACTATCCATGAATGACTTGATGACCACCCGATATTTAGACCCAATCGGTATTTTAACTTCATTCAGCAGACTTACATATCGGCTATCAATTCGTTTGATTTTTGACGTATTTACGATGAATGATTTATGGACGCGAATAAACCCTTTACTGCGAAGTTCGCTAGCTAATTTCAACAGCCGTATATTGCTAATGACATACGATTTTTCTAAATGTACTTTGCAATAAACGCCATACCCTTCAAGGTAGATAATATCATCTAACGAGAAATACTCGATCTTCCGTCCTATTTTAAAAAAGTGTGACTTTTCAGCTTGTACTACTTTTGCGTCTGTTGGTTGGATGCGATTGGGCTGCCGATTGATACGATTAAAGGCTCGATTTATCGATAATATGAGCCGTTCGTATGAAAACCCTCTTTTTAAGAAGTCGACAACGCCAAACTCATAACAGCTTACAGCCTCTTCAATCGTATCAGAAATTACAATGATAGAGACCTGTAAATTCGAGAAGGTTCTGACAAGGTCTAAACCGGAAATGTCGGATAAAGGCAGGCTTATAAAGACGACATCATAGGGAAATTTGGTGAAATTTAGTAATCCATCGATTCCGGACGGACTAACATGGCAGTGTTCAAATAACTGTGTTTTCTGAAGTAGGCTTAATAGCCGTTCTGAATAAATAGGGTCTTTTTCGATTAATAGGCTTGTGTACATGGTGGATGTTATCAGAAAGAAAGTTTATATAAAGGGATTCAGTTAGTTGGTTTTTTATGTTTTCAGGGCCAAAAAAGCTTTGAGGGGCCTCAAATCGTGTGTTTAATACACATTTGAAATAGCTACTGGAAATGCCAGAGGACGCAACCGGGCAATGAGCCTGTGGCATATGTATGCTACAATCCGCGACGTAGGTATGGGCTACGTTAAATGCTTATCCAGATGTTAACAGGAATACCAGGCTTAACTCAATGCGTTGAGCAAACAATAGGCATGTGCAAACTAGCCAGTGGGCGCGCAGACCCCTTGGGGCGATTGGGCCACTGGCATACAAATCATGGCTCAGGCCGGTTGCCCAAGCCATGATTGATTCAATGACCAGATCGGATGTCTGGTTTTACCAGGTACTGACTCTACTTAAAAACCTTACGTCAAATGATCTGCTCACCCTGTTTAGTCTGGCCTTTTGCCCCAAAAGCAGTAAACCGATTCATGATGTGCGTACATGTGATGGAAAAAAAAGAGGAAGATTGTTCAAAAATAGGCTTGTTGTTGCCCTCAGCTTTCTGACGAAATAACGCTCTGGAACGCCCAGAATCGCTATTTCGACGGCTAAGATTGCCGGGTTTGGGACATAACGCAAGTGATTTGAGGGGTAAATTGACAAAATGGACCATTATGGTACGAAGTGGCAGAAAAAATACGTCTAATACGTGAAATAAGCTTACGAAATGTACCGTGTAGCAGTTACTTTTGCCGCACATTAGATTAATAAAAAGCAACTACATATCTATTATATGTGTCCAAATGTGTATTCTCATTGCTCAGTTGTGACTCTAAAAATTACACTTCAAATGGGAAGAGGCTATTCAACTGAGGCTCTGATAAATCCTATGAACTGGGTTATGATGTCAAAGAGATTCATACGAATGCGCGGTTTCCGTTCAGCTTTTATCAGGGTGGTGGTGTAGGGCTGCCGAGTCGTTTATTATCCAGGAACACCGATGGTCTAAATCGGAGTCAGATCAGTAGTATCAAGCACAGGGTATAAGTACATGTTAGGCTGTCCCCAAAGCGGAGAGAATAAGACCCCTCCTTTTTTGAGGACACAGTTCTTTGGCGAGCAGCCGCCTGAAAATGAGTTGTATTGAGTGCGTACTATGACATACATCAGCTAAACAGATGCTTTTACGCAGACATAAACTGGACCCCAAGCCCCAATTTTGCCGCTGGATGGCTCAAATAAGATATTTCTCTCCGATAGCTAACTTGTTGAGCAGGTTTATGCCATTACTCTTTTTATTCGCAATCTTCTCAGGGATTATCTAAAAAGTTTGACGAACACACGGGTCAGAACCCCTGCGTTGCAGACGCTTTATGGATAAATCAATTCCCCACGTACTCTTTTCCGTAACAAAAACCCATATATGAAGCTTTCTTCAATAAGCGAGCCGAAATACGTTAATAATACTTGGTCGTTGAAAATGCTTATTAGCTGGACTATTGTCGGCACATTGTATAATCTGACATTTAACGGGCTTTTTAACGCCATGATGGGGCGTTTAAATACACAGGATAGTAGATGGTTGCTATGGTTTATTTTAAATATAAGTTGTACACCTGTAGCGATTGTTTTTGTAGGCTTAATCGTATTTAAAAAATGGAATACGATTTGGAAAAGGCCCATTGTTGTTACTACAGATGATGACAAAAAAGCGGTCGTAATTGTTCAGATAAAAATTTTAATTGCTATTTATCTAGTAAATTGTTTATTGGCCATAATTGTCAATTCCTTTTTTAATATAATCTGGCAATGGGCTATGCCTTTGCATTTGGCTATTGGATTTAGTATGCCTGCCGTTGCTTTTTACTTTTATAATAATTATATTCTGGAAAAAAATAATCTTTTCCAGTTAGAAGGAAAGCCAATCAATGGAAATGTAGTTGCTTCTGCTGAAAAAGATATAATAAGTGAATCAGAAAAAATAAATAAACTAAATGGTACGCATAATTCGGATATACTACTCAGTCCGGCAAATCGCGTACCTATAATTAGCCCTCAGCAGGAATTTATTAAATTTATGGAATATGATCGGGATGTTCTTCAACTCTTGCCCAATCAAATTTATGCAATTCAGTCGCAGGGAAATTATGTATTAATTTTCTGGCATAATAAAGGTGAGAAATTAGAAAAAACCCTTTTGCGTATCAATATAAGTTTAGTTGAAGAATTGCTGGTCAACTACCCCCTTTTCATGCGGACCCACCGCAGCTTTATTGTCAATCTCCAGAAAGTACGGCACATTGAAGGGAATACCCGAAAACTGCATTTGCAAATCGCTCTGCTCGACTATGATGTATTGGTGGCAAGAACGAAAGTCGATGAGTTCAGACGTAGAATGGATACCGTTAGTTGAGGGGAGCGCATCTCGCCCGTTTCCGGTCCGAATGGCTAACTCCGGTCTGAAGGCTGCCTGATAAAGCCTGTAGCCTGTTTTCGCCCTGTTTATTCCTAAGCAGTCACGCAAAATCAGATTGCATTATTTTTTGTCATTCCGACGCAGGAGGAATCTTCGGATAAACCTGGCTTTTCTGCTTATATCCGAAGATTCCTCCTGCGTCGGAATGACAAAAACGGGCTTAAATATAGTTCAGTTAAATTTGCGTGATTGCTTATAAAGAATTCGCGGTGGGTTAGTCAACCAGGCACCGGGAAAGAGGGTATGCTGTGTGTAGGCTATACTTATGATCGCATGGAGCTATACAGTTGGCACGACTTATCGTTAGGTTAATCTGGTGGCATTTTGTACAAATAGTAGTGATCCTAATTGTAAAAAAAGTAAAGCAATAACCGTGACAGTGTTAACCGGACCACGTTGCGTAAGACTGCGTTCATTTACTGATTTCTCATGTTCATTTACTATAAACGGTCGTATGAGTAGAATAAGCAGGTCATTCGTTATATTTTCTACGTGTCAACCGGTATTTTATGGTCTATGCGTTTTTTATTTATGCATAGGCTTTTTGGTTAAGGGGATCGGGCAGTTCATTTAAAATAATCTACATGAATTTACAGGAAATAGGATACCCCCTGTTCATGGCACCTGTTTTGTATGTTTATTGAGCAGATTAGTAGTCAATTAGTTTCAGAAACGAATTCTTTTATGAGAAATGCCTCAGACTCAAAAAAGGATACAACTTACAAAAGTATTGCTTTGGTAGGTACGTTTCTTTGACAATAAGTGAACTACTTTTTAGCTAACCCTTAACCCGTATACAATCCATAAACCACGAACCAACTATAGCCTATGAATGAAGTATACGATCACATTTTATTGATGCCTTTTCCCGCGTGTTTGCCTGGCCAAACAAAACCATCCATGTGATGATCTTTGGCCAGGTACCCAGCTTTCTGCCTCTTACGCTTTATCCAGAACTCAGAAATCAATTGTCGTCTATTGTTTAATTAATCCCCAACGAACCTGACTAATTCTGAACCACTTTATGACATTAACCCCGTACGATTCGTGGCCGAATAAGGATGACGTTTGCCTTCTATCGGTCATTACAGGAAGGGCTAAACATCCGTTTAAGTTGACATTCAGGCCCTTGCCAGCAAGCGTCTAGTCGAACCTTCTATTGACTACCACCCGAATTGATTGTTTCATTGTGTACACTACTCCCTGAAATAGTCACGAACCAGCAAAACCACATCGCAACCGAAGAAGCTCCTCCAGAACACCTGACCCAACTACTTGATGCGCGTAAAATAGACTTTTGACGGGTACTTCTGATCGTGCCGTATTGGCCCTGTGCGTACTACCTCACATGCATCGGCAACGTACCTGACAACAGGGGCTACTTACCCCTGAGCGATTCCAATGCCTACCGGAAAGGGGGCGGCTCAGGATCGGTAGTCAAATACAAAAAAGCCGCAAAGCTGTGGCCGGGGAGCCTATTGCCTTTACGGGAATCACTTCATCAACAACAAAAAATCGTATAACCCAATCGCTAACCCTTAAAACGATAAACACGCTTATGACAGATAGTTCCTGAATGCCGAGATCGCAGCCCACCGGGCGGTGCTTGTTGCCGCCAAACGAAAAGCCTGCACGCGCATAACGGGTTTGGTAAACTGGCTGGGAAATCCCTCTATCCGACGAGGTGAGCCCTATCAAGCCCGATCAGAATAAACCGCTCGCTGTCTATCGTATACAGCCGTACGTTAGAGGCCGGAACGGTATCTCTATTCATTCATTCATTCATTCTGACTTACTGGTCTAAATCAAAATCAAATTCAAGCAATGAAAACAACTACGATTTTTAAGGTCATTTCAGCTTTGTCAATCATTTTGGCGGTTAGTTCAACCAGCGTATTTGCTCAGTTAAAAGTGGGGAATAATCCAGGCTCTATCAATCCTTCTGCAGTACTAGAAGTTGAAAGTACTAATAAAGGATTTTTACCACCTCGGGTAGCTTTAACCAGCATTACTGATGTGACCACCATACCCTCACCAGCAACAGGATTGGTAGTAGTCAATACGGCCAATGCCGGTACCGACCCCAATGATGTCGAAGCTAATACCCTTTATATGTGGAACGGGACCAAATGGGATAAGTTAATAAGTCAAAACAATTCTTTCAACGATAATACAGGAACTGAGACTAGGAAGATTCAATACTATGGAGACTACCAGCCAACCAAGACTGTTTTCTCTGGACCATTTGAATTTAGAACTATTAATAATGGTTCAGGTGGATTAAGTTATCAGTGTCGGTTAACTGTTCTACCGACCGGAAATGTGACTATTAATTGTGCAACTGTTGTGGCTTGGGGAGGTGTTGGTGGCACTGGCCCGTTTGGAGGTAACTCGGTTATAACCTTTACAGTTAATAACTGGAATAACTGGCAAATGATAGGAGAGGTGACAACTGCTTTAAATGGGCATAACGTGATGATGTCTGTTGAGTCTTCGCTTATACCAGGCTGGAATTCATCTCCTTTATTTTACAATTTATTGACTCAGCGTATAGGAGGTACTGCTTCAGGTCTAAAGACCCTAGTAATTAACCGGTATTAATCTACAAGAAATAAAGATTTGACATCTGTACAGGTCCCACTGATTGTAATGGGAAAGGTTTTTTATGCTCTTATCTTTTCGGCTAGGGTCATAAAGAGCGTTTATACTGATCTTTTTGGGAATTCTTACCGACAAGAATAGGAGTTAGGTTTTCAAAACTCAAAGAAATTCAAGATATGTATGTAAACTTGAAATTATTAACTAGAAGCGCAAGGGCCATGCTATGGCTTTGCTGCTTGCTGCTGTCAACGATAACTCTGGCCCAGACAGGTAACTATGTGTTTTCGGGAGGAGAGGCTGCTAACTTTGGCACCATTAGTCTTACTACCTCCACATCCTGGGGTACAGCTCGTACATCTCCACAGGGCTATTTTGCAGCATATGGCACTGCAACTTATACGGGAGCTGATGATACCCATAATATAAATGGGTATGTAAAACACTATGTGCAGGTTGCTAATCAGGGCTTTACGTTTCCTGTTGGCACGGGCAGCGATCTACGGGCTCTCACAACCAGTGGCTCCATTGCGAATGGGCTAGTGGTTGGAACTGCCTGGATACTTGGTAACCCAGGATCCACAACGGACCCTACCGATGGTACTACGCACAGTACATCCTCGTTAGGAACGGGAATTACGGCAGTGAGCACCGTAGGTCAGTGGGATTGGGTAGTCAGTAGCGGCTCGGCGGCTGGCGTAACGGTCAGTGTGTCGATTCCCGATGTGTCGGCTTTAGGTCCGGCCACACAGTTACGGCTGATTGGCTGGAACGGTAGTCAATGGGTGAATCTATCGGGTAGTAGTGGGGCTTCTGGAAATACCGAAAACAGTACATTGAGCGGTACAATGCAGTCGGGCATTACAGCAATTGGGATAGGGTTGAGTACACCCCCTGCTGCTGGAACTATTGACTGCGCTCAAACCCAGCTCAACCCAGCCCCAGTATCAGGTACACCAGGTCAGGTTGTTTTGGTAGTCACCGTAAATATTACCAGCCCCGGCGTATTTCCTGTTACTGTAAGTGGGTCTGGAATGAGTTTAGCAAATGGGGTCACGTCTGTAACGGCTACTAGTACGGGCACAAAGCAATTCTATATTCCATTGGACTACGACGGGTCCACACTCGGAACCCTGAATTTTACCATTGGTTCGGCAGGAAGTTGCTCTGCCAATTTAACGAGCCCTCCCAAGCAGACCGTTTCGAACGTCTGGACATTATCTTGTGTGCCTACTGTTGGCCCCGCGCTGAAATAATGGACGATGGTCCGTATTGATCGAAACCGATAAGCGAAACAGCCTACGGCCTGTCCGTAAACGGGTATTCATCCAGAATACCAGGGGCTATTCGCTTGCCTTTTTTTCAGTACAGAACCCATCTGTCAGTAGCTAAACAATCAAAAATAGATCGATGTGAAGAAGCTATATATAATTCCATTACGGGCTATTGGATGGTTGCTGTGTTTACTTTGTATAGGTATGAACGTCTACGCACAAACGCCCGTAGACCTGACTACCCATCAACCGAGTACGGCACCCCCATCGGGAGCGACGTTGGAGTGGCACAATGGATTACCGATTAGTGCCGCCAACCTCATTACCGGCTCGCAGGTTACCGCAGCTACGCCAGGTATATACTATGCCGTATATAATTATGGCGGTACGCCAGCCTGTTATAGTCAGCCCTCATCCCTTCGGGTGCTTACCAACACCTGTCCGGCCACGATTGTCGATTTATCGACCGCCGTGGATGCCACCAGTGTGCCTGCCAGCGCCACGGTAACCTACCATAGTGGGTCTACACCATCGGCGGCCAACCAGCTATCCAGTACAACGGTAGCCACCGCAAGTACGGTCACGACCTACTATGCCGCCTATAAGACCTACGATGCCAGCAATAGTTCGTACTGTTACAGTAATGTATCGCCCATTGTGGTGGTCCAAACGGTATGCTGTCTGGCTACGGTAGCGCCCGCGTTAAGCACCACGCAGGTCAGTAACGTATGTCCGGCACCGACCGTCAATTTGTCGAACATCGTGGCGACCAATCAGCCCGCCAACACGACCCTGACCTGGCATTCGGGGGTACCGGCAACGGCGGCCAATCAGCTCACGAACGTAAGTTCACTACCGGCAGGCACCTACTATGCTGCGATCTACGATCCGGTCAACAACTGTTATAGCGGCACGGCCGTAACGCCCGTAACGGCTACCCTGACCAACTGCCCTTTACCGCTTCAGGCAAAAGTGTGGTTGCAGGGGGCATTGTTTGGGGTAACGGCTGCCAATGGCGTCATGCGCGACGATCTGCGGGCCGGTAACCGCCTGCCTGCCAGCAGCCCTTACACGAGCTGGAGTGCCTTAACATCGACCCAGCCAGTTAGTAATACAGCCGCTGTGTTTGGGGTAACCGGCAACGATGCCATTGTCGACTGGGTGTTTGTCGAACTGCGTAGTCCGTCCAATTTTAGCCTTGTCGTGGATAGCCGGTCGGCGCTGGTGCAGCGGGATGGCGACATTGTGGATGTGGATGGCGTAACGCCCATTCAGTTTAGTCAGGCAGCGGCCGGGAATTATTATGTGGCCGTTCGGCACCGCAACCACCTGGGCGTAATGACGGCTACTGCTGTTCCTCTGTCGCTCACGGGAACCGTTGTGGATTTTCGGAATCCAGCCACGTCTACTTACCGGATCAGTACGGCATTGACCAATCAGTCGCAGGTAAGTGTTGCGCAGGGGATGGCCATGTGGGCCGGGAACGCCTTGCAGGACAAGGTGGTGATTTACCAGGGGACGAGCAACGATGTATCGGCAATAGCCTTGCAGGTAAAGGGTCCGGCCAACATTACGGGTTCACCCACCTATGTCTTGAATGGCTACAACACGGGCGATGTAAACCTGGATGGGAAAACGATTTTCCAGGGGACGGGGGCTGATGTGAACTTCATTTATCTGAACGTAACCAGCAATCACCCCGGCAATATCTCAGGTACCAACATCTTCATTATACGTGAACAACTCCCATAACTGGTTGGCTGGGGCCCATTTTAAGCGGCTTCACCAACTAACTATCTGCTAAAAGACATGAACGAATTTTCGAAAATGAAACGGTATCTTAGCTGGATAATGGGGGCGTTGGCATTCCTGAGTATGCGTGGAGTGCTAGCTCAGACATCCTCCAATACCGTTAAGTACCAGGTGACCTACGATGTGGTCACGCAGACGTATACGGCCTGGGCTGTTCCCGATTATTCAACCCCGAACGGCAACAATTCGGGATCGAATGAATTGGTATCGACGGCCCAGTTTACCCTGAAAGTACCGATTGGCTTTACGATTCAGAACATTACCAATGCCAGCGGTACGCAGACCTGGGATAATGCACCCGTCAAATATGGACAGGGTTTACCGCTGCCCTTATCGGGTGGTGGGTCGATTACGCAGGATTATGGGGCGGGTGTACTGGACCCCAGCTATGCCTATTACGTAATTGGTAAATCGCCAACCGAATCGAATTTGGGCCCATTTGTGGCGGGTACACCTGTGGCGTTGTTTACATTCCAGGGCAATGGCTGCTTCGGGCCAATCATGCCGATGGCCCCCGGCGATGCCTTTATTCAGGCGGCTCTGGATACGTATGGGTTCAATGTGCCAAACAGTTTTTACTCAAAGTCAGGGCAGGGTTCTTCTGGGAATCAGATCCCGTTGGAGCAATACGTTGGCAATACGCCCAATGCATCCGCTGTTTGTTCGGTGCCGCCCACGGTAGGCATCACCTCTCCGGCCAACAATGGCACGGCGACCACCAGCCCAACGGTATCGGGTACAGCCACACCGGGCAGTCTGGTAACGCTGACGGGTCCGGGCAACCAGACCTTGTGTACGACCACGGCCTCAGC
>NZ_KB893191.1:18091-37428 GCF_000374025.1 Spirosoma panaciterrae DSM 21099
GTTCAGCCGCCAGCGGGGGGCACGACCCAACCCATCACGGGTACGGCGACACCGGGTAGTACAGTAGCCATCACGGGTCCGGGTAACACCACCTTGTGTACGACCACAGCCAGTGTATCGGGTACGTTTAGTTGTCCAGTGAGTGTACCGACGGGTGTAACGCCTTTGACGGTAACGGCCTCAGGTCCGGGTGGCAGCACGACTGTCCCGATAACCGTAACGGCAACGTTAGCAACACCATGTACTACGCCTATTCCTGGGCAGGTCATTGCGGCTGCAACGAGTCCGCTCGTCGTAAATAGTAGTACAAACTCCTTTAGCTACATTAGTGGCAATAGTGGGACGAGTACGAGGTGGTTTATTGTGCCGTCGACAACTGCATCACCGAATAGTGGTACAGGAACGATAACTGGCAACATAACCTTCCTGAATGCTGGCTGGTATCAAGTCATTTTTGAAGAGACCAACAGTAATCAGCCGGCCGGATGTTCTATACCAGGTACTGTCCAGTCATCGCTCGATGTGTATATAAGCCCACTGGTTGTACCCTGTGCCAGTCCAAGTTCGAGCACGGTCTTGGTAACGCCATCGAACGGGGCTGTGGCCATTGGAGGAACCGCAAGCTTCTCGCTGACAGGTGGTCAGCCTTACCAGAATGTACAGTGGCAGGTTGTACCCAGTACGGGATCTACCCCCATTGTTGGAACGGGTAGTACGGCCGTTGTAACGTTCAGTCAGCAGGGATTGTATCGGATCGTCTTTACGTTGACGAACGCAGGTGATTTAACGTGTATACCTGTACAAAGCGTAAGCTCTGCGTTGGTTGCGGTTGGCCTGAATCCGTGTGCGTCGCCGTCACCAATTACGATCGTCAATACGACGTCTTCGTCGGGCACTGCCGCTACCGGAACAACGCAGACGTTCCAGGCAGTTGGTGGAATTCCGGGACAAATGGTCTGGAAAGTATATCCGACAACCGGCGTATCCAGTGTGAGCGGTATAGGTGGAACAGCGACACTTACATTCTCTCAGGCAGGTAATTATGTAGTTACCTTCCTGTCGGTCAATAGTTCGCTGCCGCTGGGATGTACCATGCCGACCGGACTGGCCAATAATCTGGGTATTACGATTGTTAACCAGCCCACGGTAGCCATCACCTCTCCAGCGACAAATGGTACGGCGACCACCAGTCCAACGGTATCGGGTACGGCCACACCAGGTAGTGTAGTGACGCTGACGGGACCGGGCAATACCACCCTGTGTACGACCACAGCCAGTGTATCGGGTATCTATAGCTGTCCGGTGAATGTACCTGCAGGGCCTAACAGCATCACGGCGGTGGCTTGTAATGCAGGTGGGTGTTCGACCCCAGCCGTGACTAACTTTACCGCCGTTGGTCCGCCTAGCCTGACGGTCGTTCAGCCACCAGCCGGTGGTACGACCCAGCCCATCACGGGTACAGCGACACCGGGTAGTGCGATTGTGATCACGGGTCCGGGTAACACTACGTTGTGTACGACCACGGCCTCTGTCTCAGGCACCTTCAGTTGTCCGGTAACCGTCTCCACGGGCGTAACGCCAGTAACGGTGACCGCATCAGGGCCGGGTGGTATCACCAGTGTTCCGTTGAGCCTGACCGCCAATGGGGCGCCTACGGTGAGCATTGCTGGTCCTCCTGGTGCCATTCTGACCAATAGTCCAACGGTTTCGGGGACTGCGACGCCCGGTTCACTGGTCACGATTGTTGGCCCAGGCAACCTGACGTTGTGTACGACCACGGCTTCAGCGAACGGTAGCTATGCCTGTACGGTGAATCTGCCAACGGGTCCGACTACCCTGACGGCTATTGCGACCAACAGCGGAGGAACAGGTACAGCGACGACAACCGTCACCGTTACGGGATTAGTGGCCAGGGTGTATTTACAGGGTGCCCTGATCAATGCTCCTGTGGCGGGTAGGATGCGGGATGACCTACGGGTGAAAAATCTGATTCCGACCACGGAGCCGTATACGAGTCTGGGCTTTACACAGACCGGCGGAGGGGGAGGAGAGACCATCGCCAATCCGTCGGGTGTCTTTGCCGTAACGGGTGCCAATGCCATTGTCGACTGGGTGCTTGTTGAACTTCGGAATGCCAATGCTCCTACAACGATCGTTGCCACCCGATCCGCCCTGGTTCAGGCCGATGGCGACATTGTTAGCGTGGATGGAACCTCACCCATAACGTTTGGGCAGGGAGTGACACAAGGTACTGCTTACTACGTGTCGGTACGCCATCGCAACCACCTTGGGGTCATGACGGCATCGCCGGTATCAACGACAGCCTCAACGGTGCCAGTTGTTGACTTTACCAACGCCGGAACGCCTGTTTACCAGTATCCATTGGGTAATCTGCTTCGCTCAACGGCTCCGTTAGCGACTCAGGATGGCTTGCCAGCCTTATGGGCCGGTAATACGTTCAAGGATAATCAAGTGGTATTCCAGGGGCCTAGCAACGATGTGGACCCAATCTTCTTCGATGTATTGGGCGATCCAGGCAACACAGGCGGATTTAGCAATTACATCCGCAACAATGTGTATACGGTGAGTGATGTTGACATGAACGGTCGGGTAATCTTCCAGGGGCCATCCAATGAAGTCGATACCATCTTCTTCGAGATTATGACCCATCCCGATAACGTCGTCAATCAGTACGTCAACTTCATTATCCGTCAGCAGCTTCCCTAACGTATGGCTTCCCAGAATTCTGGGAAGCCATACCATATCTAGTATTAAGCCTATAAACCGATGAAATACAGATATCTATACCTTTTTGCGCGGATGCTGCTCTGGGTAGTATTATGTCCGCTGAGTGTATTGGCAGCTACTCCGGTTAAATTTAAAATTGATCGGGACGCCACCGGAACCTACCGGGTCTATATGACCTCGACCACCTCGTATACAGGGACGCAGGCCCGCATTGCTACGGCCCAGGTGACGGTACGCGTACCGACGGGCACCTTTTCCAGCTTACCGCAGGGAACAGGCTCGCCAACGATTACAGGCTATCAGAGTATGGGGTGGACTGCCTCGACCCGGGTAAATGCGCCCTCCGAAAATCCTGGCGTTGATTACATATCCTTTGGCTTTAGCC
Source organism: Spirosoma panaciterrae DSM 21099 (assembly GCF_000374025.1). GTDB lineage: Bacteria > Bacteroidota > Bacteroidia > Cytophagales > Spirosomataceae > Spirosoma > Spirosoma panaciterrae. The sequence goes on from NZ_KB893191.1 coordinate 21,225, forward strand.
AGTCGGCAACCCCTACGTTGTTTACGATTCCGGCGAACACGGATATACTGCTGTTTTCATTTACAGACAACGGCAACTGCCCAGGATCGATTCAGCTCTGGTCATCGACTGATCCGTTTCAAGGTTTATCGACCAGTACCAATCCCGGTAATCAGATCACCATTCTGGGAAATGGGGGCGATGCCTACGGAGGTAACTATGGGAGTGCAACAACCTGTGGCGCTCCAGACCTGGTATCCAGCGTGGGGCCTGTGCCTACGCTAACGGCCGGGCAAACCTCAAGCCTTCCCGTTAGCCTAAGCAATATCGGTACAGCACCAGCCGCAGGGCCCATCAGCTTTGTCACGGTGTTGCCTACGGGTATTACGTCGCCTTCCAGCTTTTCCAGCAACGGCTTTGGCTGTACGACGAGTGGGCAGACCGTAAGCTGTAGTAATCCGAATGCGTTGGGTGCCGGTAGTCAGACTGGTTTTGTTATTCCCATCACGCCGAGTACAAACGCTGTTGGGACAACCCCTGTTTTCTCGGGTTCTGTGTCAACCCCTACGGTTGAAAGCAATACCGCTAATAACACGGCTTCGCCTGTATCGGCCCCTGCGCCCGTTCAGCAGGCGTCGGTAGGTTGCGTGGCATCGGACTGTAACACGGGCGTTCGCTACGGCTTAAAGTTAGGGGCTGATGGCATTACCTATACCGTCTATATGAAATCGGCTACTGCGTATTCTGGTGTACAGGCTCGCATTGCTACGGCTCAGGTAACGGTTAATCTGCCAACCGGTACACAAATAACCAATCTGCAAAACTTACAGGTTGGTATGAGTTGGGTAATGAATGCCCGGGTAAACTCGCCTTCCGAAATACCAAGCCGTGATTATGCCTCGTTTGGGTACAGTCAGAGCGCCAGCCCAAGTTTATTCCCGATCGGATCGAATATCGAAATTCCCTTATTCAGCTTCCAGCGGGTTGGGGCCTGTACGGGTACAATCGGTTTATGGAACACAACAGACCCCTTCCAGGGCGTATCGACAACCACGAATCCAGGTAACCAGATGACCATTCTGGGAAATGGCGTAGCCAATGCCTGGATGTGCAATTACACCTGCCCGGTTGTATGCCCGGCCCCGATCCTAAGCCTGGTAAAGCAGGCTCCGGCTGGTATCACCCAGAATACGCCGTTCAGCTATACATTCACGGTTTCCAATAGTGGCAACCTGGCTACCAGCGGGCCTGTTACGGTACTGGATGTACTACCGGCTGGCCTTCAGTTTGTAACGGGCGGTGGGAATGGCTGGACCTGTTCGGCGGTTGGCCAATCGGTTACCTGTACGAGTTCGGTGCCCATTGCTGCAAGTGCCAGCAGTAGTTTTTTAATGACGGTAAATCCGACATTGGCTGGTACTGTTCTCAATAATGCGACCGTCAGTGGAGGAGGGTCGACAACGGTGACTCCATCGCAGCCCTGTGCCGTGTGCCCACCGGGTTCAACAACGGCCATTGTCAACCTTCAGCCATCCGACCTGGCGCTGTCTATCAATCAGCCGGGAACCTTAATAGCCGGGCAGGCCAGTCCATTGACGCTTAACCTGACAAATATACTGGCAGGGATCGCCAGTGGTCCCCAGACCATCACGTTAACACTGCCAACAGGGGTTAGTGCACCTTCGACCTTTACGGCTACGGGTGGCTGGGGCTGTTCGACTACGGGGCAAAAGGTTGTTTGTAGTACAGCAACCAACCTGGTCAACGGACAGATTATAACGCTGACGGTTCCCGTAACACCATCCAGCTCAGTTATCGGCAGTACACTCGTATTCAGTGCCACAGCGGCAGCGTCCAGTACGGAAACAAACCTGCCCAATAATATCGCCACCATTACGACCAACACACCTGTTATTGGTAGCGATCTGGCCTTGATGTTCGGTACCCTGCCCACCTTGGTGCCTGGTCAGAATGGCTATCTGCCCCTGATCATCACGAATGTTGGGCTGGCAACAGCGCCCGAAGCCCTAACCCTGGCCGTGAACTTACCAGCCGGTATCTCATTAAATACAGCCGCCTTGCCGGTAGGCTGGTCACTGGTAAGTAGTACAAACGGGCCAAATGGCACAACAACAGTAACCCTGCTGAATACCAACAGCGGATCGCTGCCAAGCGGTAGTAGCCTGACCCTAAACCTCCCCATTTCGATTGGAGCAGGTACGTCAGGTACGGTCAATTTCCTGGCTACGTTAACCCCGGTAGCTTCGGAAACGAATACGGCCAACAATACCGCCACGACCTCGGCTACCCTTGGTTCACCTGATTTACAAACCTCGATTAGCGGCCCAAGTCCGGTATTGGTCGTGGGGCAACCATCTACCATCACCGTTACGGTACAAAATGTAGGTAATGCGACTGCAACGGGTCCGATTACGACCAGGATTACCATTCCGGCGGGCTATGCCATCAATCAGGCATCCATTCCTGCCGGATGGACAGTACAGTCGATTACGACTAACCCGGACGGTAGTACAACCCTGGCCTTGGTTAATAGCATCGGTGCACTGGCGCCCGGCCAGAGTATTGCCTTCAGCCTCGGGTTGACACCAGCTCCTCAAGTGGCTAATGTGACAGGAACCATTTCGGCAACGGCTGTTCCTGTATCCGGTGAATCCAATACGGCTAATAACGTGAGTACGTTACAGGTAACACCCGTTGCGCCCAACATTGTAACTAACCTGACGCTGCCTACCCAATTTACAGCCGGGCAGCCGTCCAGCGCTACGATTACATTTACCAACACGGGTACCAGTGGCTACACAGGACCGTTGACAGCTCAGATAACGCTGCCCAGTAGCGTTACGGTAGGAGCACTGCCTCCGGGCTGGTCGTATACAAGTCAAACGTTGAATGGGAATGGTACCATTACCTACACCATTACGAATCCGAATGTCAATCTTCCAGTTGGTGGGAGCACGGTTGTTCTACTGCCTTTGACACCGGGAACGGGTTTAATTGGGCAGCAACTGCCTGTGACGGTCGTTACCCCCACGATTCCATACATACCCGGAACCGTTTCGACCAGCACACAGAGTAGCCCGGTGGTAGCTCCGGCAGCCCCCAACGTCATCGTGGCCATTGGTAACCCAACCCCTCCTTTAACAGTCGGTCAAATCTCGATCATTCCTATCACGTTCACCAACATCGGTAACGCGACGGCGAATGGCCCGATTAGCACCACCATCAGTTTGCCAGCGGGTGTTTCGATTGTGGCTGGGCAATTACCAGCCGGTTGGGTAATCAGTGGAACGGCACCTGGTCCGAATGGAAGTACCATCTATACGCTGACCAATCCGACTGCCTCAATACCCGCTAATGGGGGGCAAATCGGCTTGAATCTGCCTGTCTTTACCAGCCAGCCAGCCGCCGGAACAACTCCGCCGATCGTGGTGATCATACAGCCGGGAGGCCAGACTACCCCGGGGTCGGCTACCTATGTATGTTCGACGATTACTGCACCCAATATGGTGCTGACGGTTGGCCAGCCTTCACCCGCGTTGGTTGTTGGGCAGACGTCTATCTTACCCGTTACCATCCAGAACATCGGTAATGGAGCGGCCTATGGTCCGCTGACCGCTCAGGTAACACTTCCGGCTGGCGTTTCGCTCAACCAGAGCCAGTTAACCCTCCCCGCTGGCTGGACCTTGACCAGCAATGTGCCGGGGCCAGGTGGAACAACCGTACTTGTGTTCAGCAACACGAATGCGGCTGGATTTGCACCTGGTAGTTCGGTTGTACTCAATCTGCCGATTACGCCAAACGCATCGACGGCTGGGTTGACCATACCGTTTAGCGCCACTCTATCGCCTGTACAGGGACAAACAACAGGATCGACGCAGACAATCTATGCACCGGTTCAACCCGCTCCGGTTGCCGACCTGACCATCAGTGGGGGGCAGCCGCAACCCAATCTGGTTGTGGGGCAAACCTCCGTTTTCCCAATTACAATCCAGAATGTGGGTAATGCCGCAACGAGTGGCCCAATATCATTCCAGATAGGTTTACCTGCTGGTGCAACGATCAATACGGCGCAGTTGCCGATAGGCTGGACGATCCAATCGCAGGTGCCGCAGGGGAATGGGACTGTTGTAACCCTGGTAAACTCAAGCCTGGTTTTAGTGCCGGGTCAAAGCACCACGGTAAATGTTCCGGTTATTCCATCGGGCTCGCTGGCGAATGCGCTGCTAACGATAGGCTTATACGTTAATCCGGCTACGGGCGAAACTAATCTGTCGAATAACTCCGCAACTATTGTGACAACGGTTCCTGTTCAGCCAGCTCCTGCTCCTGATTTAGCCGTAACGATCCCATCTCAGTCATTTACGCTGGCAGTAGGGCAGGTTTCGAATGTAGCGTTTAACGTAACGAATATTGGGAATGGAGCCGCAACGGGTCCTCTAACTCTCCAGTTTTCGATGCCGACGGGCTTCAGTACCCAGCCAACCTTCTTCTCGACGGCAGGATGGGGTTGTGCCACCACGGGCAGTGTGATATCCTGTACCAATGCAAGTGGTTTAGGTGTGGGTGCATCGTCAGCCCTGATTATCCCGGTGCTTACAACGGCAACAGCGGGCGGTCTTATCAATCCTACATTTGCCATTACTGTGGCCCAGGCTGCGGGTGAAACAGTGCTGTCCAACAACATTGGCACCATTAATTATCTGGGTACAGTCGCGGCTGCCGATCTGGCGATCAGCTTCCCAAGCCAGTCGTTTACATTGACAGCAGGGCAGGTATCGTCGGTTCTGGTGCAAGTGGCTAATGTGAGCCCCTGGGCATCAGCGCCAGGCCCACTATCGGTGACTCTGGCTATGCCAGCCAATTTCTCGACGGCCTCCAGTACGTTTACAACCAATGGCTGGACGTGTTCATTGACCGGAACAGTTGTGGGTTGTACCACCTCGGCCAGTCTGACAGCCGGGGCATCGACCACCCTGGCCATTCCGGTTGTACCTCTGGCAGCCGCTGCTGGCTATTCGAACCTGACGTTTGGGGCCGCTGTGGCTCCGGTACAGGGCGAAACCAACCTGGCTAATAACATAGCGTATCTAAACTATGTGGGAAGTGTGCTACCAGGAGGGGTTGTGTTAGCGGTCAAAGCCTTATTACAGGGCGCTTATGATCCGTCGACAGGACTCATGCAGGATAAGTTAAGACAGAAAAACCTGATTCCGTTGACACAGCCTTATGGAACCGTGGCAGGAGGCAATTCGGTCTATACATTTATCAACAGTGGCAACGAGACAACTACCTCGGCTATCCTGTCCCTTACAGGCGCCAATGCGATTGTCGACTGGGTAATGGTTGAGCTTCGGAGTGCAGCCAACCCGCAAACGGTAGTGGCCACCAAGCCAGCCCTGATTCAGCGGGATGGGGATATTGTAAGCTCAGTCGATGGCGTTTCTCCATTAACCTTGCCGAATCTGACAAGTGGGTCGTACTACGTGGTTGTACGACATCGGAACCACCTGGGTGTGATGTCGGCTCAGCCGATTGCTCTCTCCAACAGCGCTTCTACGGTCGACTTTACAAATATGGCGAACGTATATAAGCGACCGGGAGCGGGCAACTATCCCGAATACATCCAGAATACGAAGGCGATGTTGTGGGCTGGCAATACGGATGGCGATACGCAGGTAATCTTCCAGGGGCCGAACACCGATGTCGATCCAATCTTTTATCGTGTGATGGCCGACCCAGGTAATACGGGTTTTATCGCGAACTACATCGCGTCCGGCTATGATGTGACCGACGTAAATATGGATGGAACGACCATTTTCCAGGGGCCTACCAATGAAGTGGATACCATTTTCTTCAACGTAGTTGGGCACCCAGACAATACAAACCTATTAGCCAATTTCATTATTCAGCAACACTTGCCCTAAGTATCAGCCTGTTGGCTCCTTTCTGGAGCCAACAGGCCTGACACCAATCGGTAAAATAACCAGCTTTTTATTATGAAAATCCCTTTCAAAAAATTCGGATTCGTGCTGACGTTAGCCAGTGTTAGTCTGGTAGCTCAGGCCCAGGTAAAATTTAAATTGACCCGTACCGATGATGCGACGTACACCGTAAGTATGGTGCCTCAGCAAACCGTTCCCGACCGCCTGGCCATTACCGGCACCATGCAGGTCAGTATGAAAATCAAATCGTCGGAAGGTTTTGAATTAGGCGGTATAACCTCGTTACTCCCTAGTGTTGAATGGGATAAAGGAACGCTCATCAAAAGTCCAGAGGGGGCTCGTGACTTCGATTACCTCTCTATAGCCCTGCAGTCGATGGCAACACGAGGTTTACCTTACAAGGCCGATGAAGAAGTTCCCCTGTTTTCCTTCCATAATGTTGGTAATCCGGTTGCGTCGATTCAGCTATTGGAGAACAATTCTGATCCGCTGGTTAAATCCAGTACCAATCGCTTCAACGTCCAAAACCATATCAGTGTGCTTGGATTCGGCCAAAAGAATGCCTATACCGGTAACCTGGCAGATGACTCGCCAACCAGCCTGAAAATTGGCCTGCGACGCCTGTTTCCCAACCCGGCCAATAGCCAGGTAACGGTTCAATGGTCGAATTTCATCAATGGATTTGAGGGAGAGGTAGAGCTGGCTATTGTTGATGCGGGTACAGGTCGGGTACAGACTCGCCATAAAGCCTACATGAATGCCGGCAACAATGAAGCCTCCATTCCGGTCGCCCAATTGCCGGAAGGGCACTACCTCATTCAACTCGAGAAAGGGGGACGCCAGGTGGGTCAGGGACTTAAACTGCTTATTGCTCGCTAAAAAACGATAAGGGAGCCTTTTTAAGTCTCCCTTATCGCTCCAACTATTTACCAAGTCAGGTATAAAATTTGAACGTATCATGCATACAATTCGGCTGGGTTTCGGCACACTATGGCTGTTGATCCTGGGTCTGTCATCGGCCTTTGGTCAAGTCAAATACAGAGTTGGCATTGATTCCGATAAAATGACCTATCGGGTTTACATGACCTCAACGACCAGTTATACAGGCAATAATGCCCGGATTTCCACATCTCAGGTTACACTTTTAGTCCCTCATGGGACGGGTAGTAATCAGTTTATTGTTAATAACCTCGCCGGAAAGCAGGTAGGATCGAATCAAATGACATGGAGCCTCAATGCTCGTGTGGATGCCCCTACTGAAAACCCTGGAGTCGATTATCTCTCGTTTGGATTTAGCGGCAGTGCCAGCCCCATACTTTTCGATATTCCGGCCAATCAGGAGATAGAGCTCTTTTCGTTTAAAAATACAGGTGCCTGTTTAGGGGTCGTTAGTCTCTTTGAGAACAATACGGACCCGTTTCGAACGCCTAATTCCCGCAATACCAACCCAGGCAATCAGATGACCATCCTGGGCCATGGTCCAGGTAATACGTACATTGGCAACTACGGGGGAGGTGCTTCCTGTTCCAGAGCCGTTCCGGATTTAACCGCTTCTATTTCCGGGCCGTCCAGTTTAACGACTGGCAATTCAGGCAACTATGTCGTAACCGTAAGCAATGTAGGTTCTGCTTCGAGTTTAGGGATAATCTCCGTTAGTATGCTCATACCGGCAGGCTTAACCTTTACCAGCGCCACCGGGGCTGGCTGGAGTTGCCTAACGGGTAACCCATCGGCCGGAAGTCAACCTGTAAGTTGTACAAGTACAGCCGCTTTGGCCGTGAGCGGTACATCAAGCTTCACGCTTAGTACGATTGCTTCTGCTTCATCAGCGATCACAACCACCCTATCTGGCTCTGTCAGTGGAGGGGGAGAAACGAATTTGACAAACAATACCTTTAGCAAGTCAGTAACCATACAACCGGCAACTTCAGGTGCCTACGATTTAAGTTTGGCAATAACCGGTCCGAGTTCATTATCGTCGGGCGCTTCGGGGAATGTCGTATTAACGGTTACCAATGTCGGTACAGGGTCTTATATAGGTAGCACCACTATAAAAACATGGCTTCCTACTGGATTTACCTACAACGGGGCCTCGGCATCCGGCTGGACCTGTAGCTCGGTCAATCAACCCAATCAGGTAGAAGTAAGTTGCTCAACGTCGCAGTCTGTTGCAGCAGGGGCCAGTCTTCCTCCTGTACAACTCTCTCTGACGGGCGTAAATTCGGGAACGTCGGTTATTCAGTTGCCGGTAAGTGGTACATTGATTGTCGGCGGTGGTAATGATAATCCCTCGAATAATTACGTCTATTGGCCCATCAGTATTCTTGGCATCCCAACCAAGCCTGTCAGCGCAACAGCGGACTTGTCGACCACAGTGAAGGTAACCAATTCCGCTCCCAATCAGTATGAATCGGTACAGGCAATCATTGTGGTAACCAACAGTGGGCCTAACTCGGCAACGGGTGTCACTACAAAAGTTACTATACCTTCAGGCTATCCCGTTGTTTCCTACACGGCCTCGGGTGGGGTCTTTACATCCAATACCGGAACCTGGAACGTTGGGAATCTGGCAGCGGGTCAAAGTGTAACCTTAACCGTCACCTTATCGGCCAACACAGAAGGGGTAGCGATCATCAGTAACGAAGTTATTACCTCAGGCCAATACGATCCCGATTCTACGCCGAACAACCACGTTGAGGGTGAAGACGATCAGGCGCAAAGCTGTTTTTCTGTTCCGATTGTTTTGTGCCCTGGCCAGGCCGTTGAGACCAGTGTTCCTGGCTCGTTAACCAACATTCAGTGGTACCGTAATGGACAGCCTATTCCACAGGCTACCTCCGCTACGCTAACCATTACGCAGGAAGGTTCCTATACGGTCATGACGAATGTAAGCTGCCCGGCCAATGGGTGCTGCCCATTGATCGTTCGCATGAATCCGGCCGGAAGCTGTTGTCAACCTGTACAGTGTGTTCCCTTTGTCGTGAAGAAAAAAAGCCGGTAACCGAAATGCGACCCTGTCAGAAACGTAGAAACTATGTTGGCCTACTGGTCCTGGGCTTTTTCATAAGCATCTCAGCACAGGCGCAGGTCTTTCTACGCCTGACGCTGGATGCCGATGGAGTCACCTATAAAGTTTATATGCGTTCGACGACAGCCTATTCAGGACGAATGGCTTTGCTAAGTACGGCTCAGGTTACTCTGACAGTTCCCCACGGTACAGGTGCAAACCGGTTTGAAGTAACGGAATTAACCTCGCCCATTGCATCGATGCACTGGCTTCAAAAAGATCGTGTCGATGCTCCGGTTGAGGAGCCATTCAACGATTATCTGTTTTTTAGTTTTATAAACAACAGTACCCCTCTTGTGGCATTTGACATTGTTGCAAATACCGATATCCTTCTGTTTCAGTTTAAGCGTAAAGGAAATTGTTTGGGGCGGGCCGAGCTATTGGATAATCAAACAGATCCATTTCGAACGCCAAACTCAAAAGGAATTAACGTAGGTAATAGCGTTTCCCTACTGGCTACTTCGGGGAATGCCTATGTGGGTAACCTGGATAAACTCCCTTCATTGACGATAAATGCAACAGAGTCGATTTGTGTCGGTCAGGCAGTCGAACTACAAAGTGTGGTTTCGGGCTCAGAACCACTGGCAACGTACCAATGGTTCGTCAATGGAAAGTCAGTAAGCGGGCTATCTGGATCTGCCAGGTTTACGTATTATTTTCCGTCCGAATTGGCCGGTAATTGGGTCGATATTCGGGTTGTTGGTACACTTAAAGGGGCATCGGGTTGTGATGAGCGGAACGTAGCTGCGCATGCGAAACGATTTATAAAACCAGTGCCTGCCGCAACATTGTCGGTGAAGGGCGATACATGCGCAGAACTGCCCCTGACCCTGAATGCGCCATTCATCCCCAAAGCGAGTTATCAGTGGTACGCTGATTCGCTCCCCATTGCAGGAGCTACCCAGGCCTCGTATGAGGCCAATCAGAGTGGTAACTATTCGGTGAAGGTGGCTATTGACGGCTGTTCCAATACATCTCGGACGGTATCACTGATTGGTGTTAAGGCGGCCGACCGAATTGAGATCTCAGCTCCGGCCTCTCAAACACTGATCGCAGGAATGGCTGTACGGATGAATGTGCAGGTTAGTCATGCCAATGCATACAATTGGTTGCCTGCCAATGGGCTTAGTTCAACGGCTATAGAAAACCCGGTGGCTACTCCTACTCAAACAACTACCTATACCTTAACGGCTCGAAATGAATCGGGCTGTGTTGTAAGCGACACGATCCAGTTTTTTGTGATTCCCGGTTTATACATGCCATCGGCATTTTCCCCAAATAACGATGGGATCAATGATAGTTGGTTGATTGAGAATCTGGAATACTATCAGCCAAGCCAGGTCACAATTATAAATCGCTGGGGTGTAATTGTGTATGCTCAAAAGGACTATCATAACGCCCCCTGGAATGCAAAAAACCAGGGAAGTGAAATCGACTCGGGCATCTATTATTACTCAATTCGAACGCCTTTTTCTTATCAAACAGGAACGATAACCGCCATTAAGTAAAAACACTGCCTGCCCATTCGAAATACATCTGAATCCGTACTGATATAGCCTGAATTTGAGCCGCTACCTAATCGGAGACAATTAGGCATGAGCACAAATTTTTCCCAATTGAAAATTTTCAGTTTGCTGGGGTTTATATTCCTGTTTACGTAAACGGATATTTGTTTACGGGATAGGCATTCTAATAGCTCGGTAGACGATGTGTAATAAACCAAGTAATACGTTCAACTACTTTTAGCTATGAATGAAATGGTGCAAATTTTATACAGTTATTTTAGGTTTCGCTCGGCCGTACTACGAACTGCCAGCCTGAAAGGAATCTCGCATAAAACGTTTGTGAATGTAACCGGATTAAATATAGAAAGAAAGTATAAGCGAAAATACAACCCGGAGTCATGGAAGCCCAGCGAGATTCATAAACTTTCTATTGAAATGGGTTTGCCAAATACAGTAACCCGTAAAATTGACTTAGTTGCTCCATTTATTATGGATTTACCATTTTTAGTGAAGCAAAAAATTTTTAAGTCATGCGCTCTGGATCAACGAAAGCTTAATTCCCGTTTAAGGAACGCAGATAACTGGCAGTTAAATGAATTAGAAAAGATTGCTTTTCTATTGGAAGAAATTCACCGAAAAGGAGGGTCGATTATGTAGGGTTTAGGCCCTCATTTCCTTTCTGTAAAATTTATTAAGTGGGACTACTACTTTTAGTAATTATATTGTAGCTATTGAAAAATATCGATAACGTTCTATGAAATACCTTATCATAGAACGTTAATAAGTAGTGATTGTAGAGCCACATCAAAGAAAAACATACGACTAAAGCGTACTATTTAATACCCATTACGATACGGTCGACAAGCCATAGGTTATTAAAAATAGAATTGAAGGTAATCCACTGGTTTATACTACTAGTAGGTAGTAAAAACTGATGAGAATTACACCAGGTCTTTGAGTTTATGACCCGATAGCTATAATATACATACTTACTTGTTTTATTTTTTACTTCTGTTTCTATATGAAATTTCTTTTTTAATATGTCGAAAAACATGGCAATTGTTTTGGTTCTGTAATTTGTTAAGGTATAATATATAGCCATACCTACGTAGCGCTCCTGCTCAACAGTTGATAGTTGTAATAAATACCCCTTTTGGGTTTCCAGAACAGATTTTAAATTTATGCCATAGTATGTAGGTTTAACGAGCCAGAGCGCGATCTGTAAAGCTATTAAGCTATATAATATGGATTGATGTTTTTTGTATAAATCGTTATGTGAATAGAGAGACGAAGATTGAATGATTAGTACTAATGTATTATTCGACGCAGGGTCCGTGAATACTACACTTGGCGACTCCATAGCATCCAGACTGTATAAGCAATATCGTATAATTTTATAATACTGAGTTTCGTCTAATTGTATTGCGGTTGGTAATTCAACTCGAAGACATACGATAGTTTCATTATTTCTAATTAATTCATTGAATGCATCAATGCAATGCGTCTCCTGTATATTTCTACGAAAAAATACTTTTTCATTTGTCCACTCTGTTAATCTAGGTCCAAGGCTTTTTACTAATAAATACCTGAGACCTAGACGTTTCGAGCTGTATCCGCTAATTAATGAACTTATTTGAACCATATTGCTTAGTGAGTAGGGTACAAAGGCAGTATGGTCTAAGACATTGGCACTTAACTGGTCTGGTTTTAATGCGTAATTGGATAACATGAGTAAGTAGTAGTTAAAGCTGTGCTGGTTAAGCGGGTTGCGAAACAGATTACTATCTGAAGAGGAAAAGGAATTAGGAATAGTTTTAAATGTAGAGTAGGCTTAATAGTATTATGTAAGCGATAGCCAGAATAATAACTGTAAGCCTGATGTTTTTTCTAGATACCATGATCGCTCTTTCTTTGTGTGAGAATTAGGTATATGGTAACTTCCCTAGTAAGATTAATGCATTGCCGATGCCATCTAAATAGTTACGAGGTAAACGGTTGATCGTTATGTCCTTAATCGCTACATACAGGGAGTGTATTTAGTAAAATATATGCGTGTTTAGAGTTAGGGTTTTGTTGCCTAAAGAAAACAGAATCTTAAGCGCTGCACCAAGTACTGTGAATAATTTGCACAGCCATCCACAAAGTATAATCGTACTTGTTAAGTTTAGGTAGTTCATACAATGTTCTATGGGATTCTGAATTCAGAATTAAATATATACAATAGAAGTACCACTTACAGGAGGGTAAATATTAACTAGTTATATACGTAGTAATTATTAAACTAACTAGACAAATAGGCTAAAGAAGGCTTTGAGAATTAAACAAACACATAAATTAATATACGAACGGCCTTGGGTTATATTCAGATGAGTTTTTGCCTATTTTATTATGTTATATTGCCCATTTGTAAAATGAGCGTCTCGCAGAAAATGTTGGCAATATTATTGTATTAAATAGTTTATACTTTCCAATTTTTCATACTCGATGCGATTGGATAGGCTATATCGTCTTGATATGGCCTATCTTTTTTAAATATACTTCTTGTTTTACTACCTGATTGGATATAATAATCGGGTTAGATTATAGGATGAATGGTATACGGGTTTATTCATCATCCAGCGACTGAAGGAAAAGCTTGAGGATTTTTCTACGACTTCTAAACTGACGCATTTTTACCGCACCTACTTTTATTTTTAATAGCTTCGCAATTTCTGTTTGGTCTAGACCCTCTTCATACTGCAAACGAAGTAGTTTTTTATTTAAAGTGGGTAAACTTTCAAATATTTCTATAATACGATCCAGTCTATCCTCTCTTAAATAATCTTCAAATGGAATGTCAAACCCTTCTTTAAGCCGACTGTAAGACATTCTTTGGTTAATACGGAGTTGATCCATACAGCAGTTATGCGTTATGGCATATAACCAGGTCATAAAAGAAGATCGGTACTCAAACGAATGTATGTTCAGAAAAACTTTTATGAAAATATCCTGCGTAACATCCTTAGCTAGTTCATCATTCTCTAGTAGATACAGGCATTTGGAATACACTTTAACTGCATATCGACTATACAGTAACTCGAAGTACTTATGTTGTTGTGTTTGCTGGAAAAGCTTGATTAGCTTACTGTCATCTGAATTGAGGTAATGAGTTGTCATTGGCTGTTTTGGTTTACAGCCGGAAGTTAGTAGTATTATATATAATTAGTTATAGTGTAAATATTTGTGTTATAAAAAATGGATTATATATATAATGAAAGCTAAATAAATTAAACAAACGAATGTAATTGTATCGTTTAATGAGGTGTTTTCTTAATTCCAATACTGAATTGGATGGCTTTGATCCTGATACACCCTTCACCTTTCTGAAACTATTTCAGTTAAAATGACCCATACATCTACGCTTTATCAGGCAGACAATGAGCCCTCCACTCAATGCTAAATTGCCGACCTGCTGAATTATCGAATAGGTCGCTACGCTTCAGTTGACTGTATAGCTGTACATTGATCACAGGACAGAATGTAACGCGAGCAACCTACACGCCGAGCGATAGTACCCCTTCAGGGCTCATTTTTGAGGTGTCGTATGATCGGTTCATCCCCACACGAGTGGGGAATAGGATAGACTCATATCGCGAATCTGTTCGGCTTTCGGTTCATCCCCACACGAGTGGGGAATAGATAGTTAGTCGTAGGCGCAAACTTCACAGGGCTGGTTCATCCCCATACGAGTGGGGAATAGCGAATACCCGGCCGGGACGCTCAGAATGCCGCCGGTTCATCCCCACACGAGTGGGGAATAGGATGCCCAGAAGTACATCGAGTTCGAGTTTTTCGGTTCATCCCCACACGAGTGGGAATAGGTCCCGGCTTTCGATGGTTTGGCCTGGCTGGCCGGTTCATCCCCACACGAGTGGGGAATAGAGTTTGGCGATACTCCACCGCTCTTCCGCTCCCGGTTCATCCCCACACGAGTGAGGAATAGTTGGTCAGCTCTTTGAGTTGATCCTCTACCTGCGGTTCATCCCCACACGAGTGGGGAATAGGAGGATTCATGCCCATCTGACCAGCAACATAGCGGTTCATCCCCACACGAGTGGGGAATAGGATGCCATTGCGGCCACTCTGCCACTGCGGTACGGTTCATCCCCACACGAGTGGGGAATAGTGGCTCTACAACGCGCTATATACACGGCTACCCGGTTCATCCCCACACGAGTGGGGAATAGAACGGCTATTATGATTTTAATGTCGAGCCAGCCGGTTCATCCCCACACGAGTGGGGAATAGTGCAGCCTTGCTCTGTTTTTGCTCTGTCTGTTCGGTTCATCCCCACACGAGTGGGGAATAGTTATGGTCGTGACTATGGAAAAGAAATCGACTCGGTTCATCCCCACACGAGTGGGGAATAGTTTTTGCGCTTCTGCCTGGTCCAGTACACAGCCGGTTCATCCCCACACGAGTGGGGAATAGTCTATTTCCCGGCCGTCAGGTTTAGTTATCAACGGTTCATCCCCACACGAGTGGGGAATAGTTATTCATATAACACTTACGCATGAACAAGTACGGTTCATCCCCACATGAGTGGGGAATAGAAGTACAAATTGGCTGGCGAAAATCCGGTAGACGGTTCATCCCCACATGAGTGGGGAATAGCGCTGTTCATCAGTTAACCAAAGGTTTTTGTTCGGTTCATCCCCACATGAGTGGGGAATAGGCGAGCCCCCGGGCAAATTCTTCCCCTACGACCGGTTCATCCCCACATGAGTGGGGAATAGCAGCGCTTCGGCAATGGTTAAGGTTGGCGGTTCGGTTCATCCCCACATGAGTGGGGAATAGATCGACCTGCTTATTATAGGCCGTATGGGGGTCGGTTCATCCCCACATGAGTGGGGAATAGAAAACCGTAAGACACTATAAGGGCAAGCGATTCGGTTCATCCCCACGTGAGTGGGGAATAGTCCCACGGGTCGCCACCGTGATTGATGGGCGTCGGTTCATCCCCACATGAGTGGGGAATAGGCGGTGTGGTTCGGCTACGAGGCAATCTGGTACGGTTCATCCCCACATGAGTGGGGAATAGGACCGTCCTAGCCTTTTGATCGGCAGCTATGGCGGTTCATCCCCACATGAGTGGGGAATAGTGCTTTCCGGGTGGTGGCTACAACCTTAATGGCGGTTCATCCCCACATGAGTGGGGAATAGTATTCGGTTTCGGACATAGGCATTCGCTTGTCCGGTTCATCCCCACATGAGTGGGGAATAGGGTTCGGCCAGTTGCCACGCTTCGACCTGACCCGGTTCATCCCCACATGAGTGGGGAATAGGCGGGACAGGGAGCCGACAAAAAGCGCCTGGTCGGTTCATCCCCACATGAGTGGGGAATAGAGATTCGGTACCGACTGCTGTTTGCCGCGAATCGGTTCATCCCCACATGAGTGGGGAATAGGAACTGGCTGATGCGTTGGGGGATGATCCGAACGGTTCATCCCCACATGAGTGGGGAATAGGGTACACTAACGGCACCGTAGTGGCCTGACTGGGGTTCATCCCCACATGAGTGGGGAATAGTTGAATCGACTGCGCGGTAAGACCCGGCAGGGCGGTTCATCCCCACATGAGTGGGGAATAGGTACTAAGCGTAACCGTGAGTTACTCTCAGAGCGGTTCATCCCCACATGAGTGGGGAATAG
>NZ_KB893191.1:39385-92130 GCF_000374025.1 Spirosoma panaciterrae DSM 21099
GTAAACGGTTCATCCCCACATGAGTGGGGAATAGGCACCGATGGTATACCAGCCGTTACGGTCGGGCGGTTCATCCCCACATGAGTGGGGAATAGTCCTGCCCACCAATCCGGTCGTTCGGCCCATGCGGTTCATCCCCACATGAGTGGGGAATAGACTGGAAATTTGCGTAAAAATGAGGTTTTTGCGGGTCAAAGAACATTTATGTCATAAGGCAGACATAGGCATATAAAACCAGCCAGTACCACCGAATCAATGGGTACTGGCTGGTTTATGCTGGGAAATTATTGGGGTCGTGCTACTGAGATTAGCCCAAAACCAAATGCCTTAGCTGGGCCAATGCCACTTATCAAGGCCTGTTGCAGTAGGTTAGGTTGAGACACCTGCAATAAACCGTCGAAACGAACTCCATAAAGTGGAATCGCATTTTTACCTTGGCTGCGTCGGTCAGCACCCAGCCAGAAATCATCAGTGGTTGCATACAACACCTGAAAACCATGCTGCTCTCCTTTCCGACGCAGCCAGACATTGGCAGGTGTGGAGCCATCTTCCTGTTCAATGTTGAGCAGTGCAACCCGGCGCCCCTGACTTTTGCCTTCCCGCTTTTCCTTTTTTGTCGGATTCGCTACCAGCCGAAATGCCAGGGTTTGCCCTACTGAAAAAGCGGGGGATATAGGTTTTAACTCAGGCCGATTCAGAAAGTAGGCTTCCGGCAATTCGTTCCAGTTCGGCTCCGTCAGCGACTGAACCAGTACGGTGGGCAGCGCTGCTCCGTAGCCGACTGATTCCAGGCGAAACAAAACGCCGTGTTGAGCGCGGTAGTCAACGCCCGATTCTGTCTGGAAAGCGTGGGACAGTGTCCGGTGCAGTTCGTAGGGGGAACTGACGTCGCGCAGGGCTTCCCGGCAACGAGGGTTTAAGGTTAGTTTAGACAGGTACATGGCTGTGGTTGATGGTATAGATAAGTACATCACGCGGAGCAAATCGGCGTGGTTCGAAAGAGAGGGGCACGTCTGCCCGCTGTACTTGCCGAACGGGCGTAAGCGTCAATCCGTCGATAGTTGATGAGGCTTCCCCAGCATCGACAACATACCGAAGCGCTGGCATAATCGGAGTCGAGTTGTCGCCCTGCGGCCCCCAAAACTTCCGGGCACGCTGGCTTAAGTTCAGCCAGGCGGTATCCTGAGTGGTGAGTAATGCCTGAGCCAGGGGCTGATTGACCACACTTACCTGTGCTGGCTGATCTGAAGCCGCAACCGTGGCGTACCGAAGCGGCAGACTGGGCAGAAACGCCTTACGCCCCAGCCGTAAGGGCCAATGAGGTTGGTTCAGGGCTTCGTCCAGTGCCCGTAAAAGGGTTTCGTCGTCACTCTCCAAACCTACCAGAAAATAGGCATCGGCGAGGTAGTAGCGTTCAGAAAGTACGGTCTCCTGTAAATCGCTGTCTGAGACGGGTTTGCCCGGTCGCAGTTTAGCTTTGGCCCGTAGCACGTTCTGCGCGGTATGGTAATCGCGTCGAACAACCCCTTCCTGGACCACCCGCACCCCGAAGCGTAGAGCCGACAGGTCGGCCAGGGTACGATTTTTTCCGGCTATTAAATGAGTCGGCGTGGCCCGATCCCAGCCGAGAGCCGCACACAAAATCCCGATCACTCCGCTTTTGGATGGCTCTGTCAGGGTTTCGCGAATACCAAATCGACTACTGACACCCCACGACTGCATAGGCCCAGCCAACCGCATGAATAAGGTATATGACATAGACAGGCAGATTAGGCGTTGATCGAATTACCAAGCGATGCAATCAGAGCCGAAACCTCTTCCTGCACCGAAACACCCGCTCCCTGAAGTGCCTTTACGGCTGCATCAGCATCATCGAGCAATACGCAGGAAGCCGACCCATTGAGGCCATACATCTTTTTGAGTTTGGTATAATGGTGGCTCAGCGCATCGATGGCCCGTTCGGTCAGGCTCTGGTCTTTTGAGGGTTGAATGGGTTTCTCAAAGGCATTTGCCAACGAAACCGGCTGCCCACTTTCCCGCACAATAACCATAATGAAGGCGGGTAGCGAATGAGCGGCAAAGGTGTTTTGCTTACCAGATGGACGCGCCTGAATAAATGCCTCGGCAAAAGCAATCACTCCCTCGCGGGCCGCAGCGGCATCACCGCCTAAATTGCCAACCAGCTGGTTCCAGTCTACACAGGCAAAGCGGTAGAAACACGATGAGGCAAAACCCACCGTCCCAATCATACCGGCTCCGGCGTTATCTTCCGGCTGTAGGTCGTCAACAGCCGTAAAGTAATCGAACTCCATGTTCATGCGGTTGACCGAAATGGCGTGGCTCACCTGACAGGCTGCATCGATGTTTTCGGTAGGGCTGTCGGCCAGCATCCGACCAAACAGAGCTACATCCACCGACCGCACATGTTTTGGATACGTTTTCTTGTATTGGTCGGCCAGAGCCACAAAAGGCTTAACGGCCTCAGCAATTGCCTTGTCATGGTCTTCTTTACCTTTCTTGTCGCCTTTAGCAGGTGGGTTAGACCGGAGTGTGGCAATTTTTTCAGCTACAGCAGCGGTTTCTTCACCGGCCTCTAGCAATAGCGCAGCAGATCGCTGTAACTCTTCGGCACCGATATACAGCAGATAATCGGTCATACCCTTATCGTTCACACCGTATAGAGCCTCAAAAAACTCTTCGGCCATTGCTTTGGCTCGCGCTTCGGTTTGCCCACCCTTTACAAGCAGTTTAGCCACTTCGATAGGTGCCCGCTTGGTGCGTTTCCCAAGCCGGTCATGCATCAGGGTTTCGAATACTTCAGACGTTCGCACTGAACGTTTCAGGCATTGCGAAGAAATGCGTTGCCGCCGGTAGCCGCCAAAGTCGCAGTCTTTAGGTGCTCCACTGTCGTCGCGGTTCAGGTTTGAGGGCGGAAAGTTCTGAAGGATGTGAAATTCAATGGTTTTCATGGAATGAATTGGTTTGGGGTTTATACGTTGGTTTGGTTGATAACTTCGGGGGTTTCCATATCTGAAGCGGCTCCGCCACAAGCGGCCTGCCAGTAGTCCCGCGCCCAGCGTCGGCGGGTTTCGTCAGTATCCCAGGTTAGTAAATCGGTTAGGAGTTGCCCAAAATCAATAGGTATTCTGTCAGCCGTAGCAATTCGTTGGATGATGTTCCGCAGTGGTATCGCCAAATCTTCGACTGGGGTGTCGAGCAGGGCGGAGAAGCGTAGGTCAAGGCTATCCTGACCTACGCTAAGTTCGTACCGTAACTTCCGAAGCGAGGCCCCCATTGAGCGCCGTTTAGTCTCTTCGCTGAAGCGCGGCAACTTCAGTTGGTTGCTTTTATCCCAGAATTTGGTGGCATAGAGCGCAAACAGCGTAGCTATCAGCCGGTAGGTATCGAACGTCAAATTGTCGCCGTCGGGCAAGTGTTGCCCCAGAATACGCACATCGCGGAAGTCACCCAAGGGGTTAGTGGCCGCCCGACGCAGTTCGGCCAGATTGGCGCGGCCAGTGGGCCCTTTTTGTCGTTCCAGAAAGCTGATAAACTCAGCCTGTTGGTTGGTAAGTCGATTCATACTGTTTCGGGTTTATTGCTTTTATCGGTTTTAGGGTAAAGTGTTCCATGTCTGAGAACCAGTTCAGCCTCGGCCTGTGCCTGTAACGTACGAGCATCCTGCTGAAAGGACTCCAGTGCCTGACGGAGGGCTTTTTGTGCGGTCTGGCGGAGCGTTGTTTGCCAGCGGTGTTGTAGGTTTTGTAATTCCTCACCTTCGACAGGCACTGTAGCAACCTGCCCCAGAAAAGTATCGAACACGCTACCCAGGATCAACCAGTAACGACTTTCGGCATCAATCATCTGCACAAAGGCATCGCGGTCGGCCCGTTCTACATCGCCAAGGCGAACACCCCAGGGCTTATTAAGCCGCACACGGGTAGCAAAGGCCCGAACAGCCTCGCGCAATCGACCGGCTACTACGCGGGCATCGTCCGTTGACGCCTGAGGTGAATCAATCATTTGCTGTAAAGCGATCCAGCGACTTGGCTCATTGATAATGCTGGGATAGATGGTTACCCGCTCATGCCGCCAAAGCTCCACTTTTGCCTGATCGTTCACCAGTCCAAACACGTCGGCCAGAAGTGGTTCATGGCGAGCCATATCAAGGCTATCAAGAGTGCTGGGGTCGGCAAGCCACTCAAAGGTGCGGGGGGCATGGCCCTGATGCTCACGTGCCATCATGTAGATAGTACTATCCTGCCAGAGCGCCCGGGATGTGCTGAAGCGTATCGGTAGTTCACCTATCTTTTCGTTGTAGTAATAAGCCAGATGGGGGTCGTCGAAGAGCCGCTCCATTTTGCTACCCTGATTATACCGAACCCCCACAGCCACTTTTCCATCCGAATCCGTTATGAGTTGCAAACGGCGGCTCTGGAAGGTAAACAGACTCCGTACACCATATACCTGCCGGTCTTTGAGGGGCTTTGGTGGGTCCTGCGTTTCCCAAGTAGCACTATGTGCGTCTTTATCCACATTTCCCCAAACCTTTTCAGTTGGTGCCAGATTGAGCAGTAATGCCCGGAATAAGGAGGTCTCTCCATTGACCGAACCACGCAGCCAGAAAAAAGCGCCACCAACCAGCGGCCCGTGGCATAGGTTGAACGGCTGCGCTACTCCCCCTCCCAAGGCGGCTGCCTGACAGCATACCAAAGCGCGGGCGGCTTCGGCAAACGTCATGATCTGCGGAACACTGTCGAGGTCATGGCTAAACAGAAGGGCGTTATTGCCACTCGTAGCTGCGTGTTGTAGCCGCGACAAAGGCGAAATCTCTTTCGCATCGGTTTGCGGATGGCCGTAGAAGGGTCTCACCGGCGACAGTAAATCGAAGTGCGTAGAATACTGACGTAAATAGTCATCTATCCTACTGGCATCGAACTGTCCAGCATCCCAGGTGTTGAACCAGTCGGTTTCGTTGACCAGTTCGGGAAACACCGAGGCTACCAATGCCGCTAAGAGCCGGTTGAGCGAAATGGTTTCCAGCGGGTTATCGGTGGCTAATTCGGCAATATCGTGCGCCCGGATAAGGGCTTCGCGTAGCCCCACCGCTGCGGGTGGAGCCGTTCCGGCGTACCGGTTCCCACGCCACCTAACAGGTAGCCAGGGTTCTTCGAGAAGGTTGAACGTAGTCATGATAAGTATTAGGGTTTATTGTAAATCAATCCCAGCCGGTCATTCAATTCTAGGCGAATGCCCCCAACTATAGCTTTATTATCAGTAAGCTCGATGAGCTGAAAGCGTTTGAGTAATCGGTTTTCTTCCTGCTGTTTCTGCCAAGCTTCGTTCGGCTCTTTCCACAAGGCCGAGACAATGCCGCCCTGGCTAATCCGTACGGCTGCGCCGAATATAGAGCGCAGCAAGTCAGGCGTCATAAACAGTTTTTTGCCACGCCGAATCAACGTGTCCCCATTAGGGTTTAGGCTCCACCCGTCATCGGTGCGATGCAGTAGCAGTACCTCGGCATTAACGCCTTCGGGGTCACGGGTAAATGCCTGTAAATGCTTCGGGATATTGCCGTTCGGGTTATCTTCATCTTCAGTCAGCAGTGTTTCTTTTGCCTGGAATAAATCCTGCATATGGTTTGGCGGAGGAATCAGCCGCCCGTCGGCATCGGCCTGTTGACGGCCATTTCGTGCGCTCCAGTCCTCATCGGCCTTTGCGTAATCAGCCTGAGTAGCAGGATTTAACGGTTCAGTAAAGCGAAAGTTCTGGTTATAAACCCGTTCAACCAGTTCGCGATAGCCGGGTAGCGTTCCATCACCCAGCGGCAATGCCCAGCCCTTGCTTTGCTGTAGTATTGTCCATGTTTGCCACAGTAGTTTACGGCCGTAAATGCGCCCATTAGCCGACAACTCATCTACATCCGGCAGGTCGCCCGGTTCGGCTTCTGGACAGGCGATATATAGTTTAGGATTTTCATAACCAGATGGTCGGTTATCGCGCTGGTGACGATGTAACCGTCCGGCTCGTTGCAAGAGCAAGTCTACCGGGGCCAGGTCAGTAATCATGGCGTCGGCATCGAGGTCCAAACTCTGTTCAATGACCTGCGTCCCTACCAGCAAACCGGGACGGCCAGGGCGTTTGGGGCCAAATCGTTCGCGGGCTTTTTCTTCCCGTTCCTGCCGCCATGCCTGAGGCATACGGGCGTGGAGCAACAGCCGATCTTCAGATGGTAGCAACGTGTCATCGTCCAGCAGGTCGAATAATTGCTGCGCCCGGTCTACTTTATTGCAGATAATCAACACCGTAGCTCCTTCGCCAATGAGCTTTCGGGCCAAATCGGCCATTGTGGTAATCTCCTCGGAACACCACTGGAAATGGAGCCGCTGGCCCCGTTTGCTATCAGGTTTAAAAGGGTGTAACGCCATCCTGCCTCCAGCCGACTGCCAGGCAACCGGATAAGGATCCAGCGTACTATCCTCTACCGAATCGGTCTTTGTACCCCAGGCTGCAAGCATTTGCTGTCGAGCTTCACTAGGCAGTGTGGCCGATAACACAACGACGTTGATGTCCAACGCCCGAAGCCACGGCAGCAATCGCCCGAAAAGGGTGTTCATGTAGGTATCGTAGGCATGGACTTCATCGAAGATGATGGTCTTGCCGCAAAGCGCGAAAAGCCGTAGAAAGAAGTGTTTGGCGTAGAGAACGCCCAGAAAAAGCTGATCTACCGTACCAACGCCATAGGGTACCAGCAGTGCCCGTTTTTTCGGCATAAACCACGAGAGAAGCCGGTTCTTAGCCCCCATATCGCCCGGTAATATCCGCTCGTCATCATCGTTATCTACAATAGAAGCGGTCAAGTTGGCAACCACCAGCAGGGACAGAGCATCCTCGCGTAGCAAGTCATTTCCGTGGACAAGCCGTAGGGCAGCCTCATCACCCACATGCGCACCCAGCAGTTGTTTTTTGGAATTACCCGTTAGAAAAGCGGCCAGCCGGGGATACAGACCATCTGAGGTTGACTGCGAGGGCATGGCCGCGTAAATACCCTGACCAAACCGCCCTGCCAGATAAAAAGCTGCTTCGGTTTTACCCTCGCCAGTGGGGGCTTCTATTATTATAAGGTTAGGAGCATTCTTATTCAATAATACTTTACGAGCGATGCTTTGCAATGGTCGTGGCCTATTACCAAAATGAGCCTTAAACGATTTGACCCGTAGTTTGGCCTGATGTTTCAGCCCAGCCAGTTCATACGCCTTCAATGCACCCTCGTGGCTACTTTTCAGGTAATTCGACAAATCGTCGTTGGCTTGTACCTGGTGGTCATAGCACGTTTGCATGGAACCCAGCCAGTCGGCCAGGGTAGCCCACCCGGCAAACGCCATCATCCAATCGGGCCAGCCAGTTCCTGAACGGCGGTCAATGGACTTTTGGTGAGGGACTGGGGGCCAATCGGCACTCCATACCTTGAAAACAGCATTGGCTAAATCAAGCTGTGCCTGTTTCCAGGGGCTATCACCCAGAACAGCTACTATCCGTTTATCCTCCGCTACTCCATCCGTTATACGTCGTAAGCTTAACTTGCCATGATGAATACCTACACAGGTAGCCAGCGCATCGAGCAAAAATTCGGGCAGTGGTTTACCCTGACGGTCTTCGTCAATGTCAGCGTGCAGCCAACGGCGTACAATGGCGATGGATGCATGACCGTGATGCAGTCGATTCGCTTCGGGATGAATGTGTAACCCCGCATCGGCTAGTTTTTTGACAACCTCCGGTGCTGCGCCCGGTATGCCCTGAAAGCTCGGAATTCCCTTGCCCAGATCGTGTAATCCAATCCAGATGCTGAGAAATCGGCCTGCCCCAGCCAGCGACATACCGATACCGTCAGCCATTTTCTGTTTGAGCGACAGGGGTAGAAAGTTGTCCCATAGTATTTGGGCGGCACTACCTACGTCGATGAGGTGCGCCCAGAGCGGGTGGGTCCAATCGGCGGGTAGTCCGTCGATCTTTTCCCGATTGGTTTTGGCCCAGAAGAGCCGCCAGATGTCCATAAAAAGGGGATTGGTTGATACGGTGGGCAAGCTACTTCGGAACTGCATCTGAAGTGGACATTTCGGCGTCCACTAATCGTTCTGATAACGGGCTATCAACTCTTCGGCTTCCTGCCGTAACCGTAGGCGCAGTTCGGCAGGTTCAAGTACGGTAATTCCGACACCCCAGCTCTGGCAGAACGATCGCAACTCTTCAAAGCCTTCCAGTTCATAGGAAACCACCAGTCTACCATCGGAGCGTTCGGTTTCTATCTGTTGAGAACTATGATATTGTCGTTCGTGGAAGTAGCGGGCTTTCTCTGGCTCTACCAGCAGCCGAAGGGTATAGACTTCGCCCGAATTGATAGCCCCCATCGATGCCCAGAAGTAGGTAGTTGGGTCGAAGTCATCGGGAATCTCAAAATAGTTTTCCGGGCAAGGTACAACCTGACTGATTCGAGTTAAGCCAAAGTTGCGAATCGCCCGTCGCTCATGACACCAGGCAATCAGCAGCCACGCTCGTCCACGTTTCACGAAGCAGTAGGGGTCAATCTTTCGGCCAACCGAATCGGTACCGGTTTTAGCCGTGTGGTAATTAATCTGAACAGACTGCCGCTCATCCATGGCGGCTTCCAGTGCCCGGAAGTTTTCGAGCGCGATGAGGTCGGCAGGTGAATTATCGAAGTGCCATTCCTGCAAGGGTTCTTCCAAGTCGAAGACATAGGTGACTGGCCGGGCACGTTCCAGCAATTTGTCGAAAGCCCGTTTGAGTGGTTCAAAGTGGGGTGTTCCGGCCAGAACCGATCGGCTGGCTTTGGCCGCGATGGCCAGTGCCCGGAGTTCACTATTATCGAAATCAAGGGTTGGGATCTGAACGTATTGGCGGTCGGTCGGTAGCGAGAAGATGCGCTTTCTTCCGATTCGATGCTCCTGTATGGGTAGGCCCTGTTGTTTTAACTGCCCAAGTAATCGCTGTACCTGTTTGTGACTTAAACCGGTAAGGTTGCGAAGCTGACCATAGGTAGGTTGTTGACCGCTTTGTAAGCATTGGCGAATAACCGCCAGGGAAGAGGTGGGTTGAGACATGGTATGGTTAAGGTGGGTGAAGGGTCGAATATTAGGAAAATATATTCATATTACAAGCGGCTTGTTGCTGGTGAGAAAGAGTTGCTGGACATGCATATGTCCACTCAAGTAGACGAGGAAATACACATTTGTCCACTCACATTAAAACTCTTTTTATGAAGCACAAACATACGATGCGCGATTTGCCTAAAATCAGGGATTCGCTGTCTTACCTTTATTTCGAGTATGGCCACCTCGAACAGTCGAAACTGGGCGTTGAATTTGTTAATAAACAAGGTAGTATTCCGGTGCCGGTCGCCAGTCTGGCCGCGTTGTTGCTAGGGCCTGGCACAACGGTAACCCACGGTGCCATCCGAACCGTTGCAGAGGCTGGTTGCTCCATTGTTTGGTGTGGCGAACAGGGAGTTCGCTGTTACGCCCAGGGAGTTGGCGAAACTCACAAGGCGTACCGGCTGATGCGTCAAGCTGAATTGTCAGCAACTCCCGAAATGCGCCAACAGGTTATCGAACGTATGTATCGGGCGCGTTTTCCCGAGCCACTACCACCGGGGCTACGAATCGAACAGATTCGTGGACGGGAAGGGATTCGTGTTCGGGAAGCTTATGCCGATGCTGCCCGTCGGTTTGGGGTAGACTGGAATGGGCGAAGTTATAACCGGACTGATTGGGAGGATACCGATCCGGTGAATAAAGCTCTTTCGTCGGCCAATGCCTGTTTGCACGGGTTAGTCCATGCCGCCTTACTTTCATCGGGCTACTCGCCAGCACTGGGATTCATTCACCAGGGCAAGCAGTTATCTTTTGTGTATGATATTGCCGACCTGTATAAAATGCAGGTGACGGTGCCAGTAGCCTTTTCGGTGGTGGCTGAAGGGGTATCTAAACCAGAAACGCTGGTGCGCAAACGTTGCCGGGATGCATTCACAAATTTGAAGCTGTTGCACCGTATTGTTCCCGATGTTGACAGGTTGTTGCGTCTGGATGTGGAATCCGAAGCTCCCGATGGCTTCGACCCCGACGATGACCCCGCTTTGCCGACACCCTGGTGGAGCAAACCTGCTTCTATAGATCATAATGTGGCTGGAGCGCTCGACCGGGAGCCGACTAAACCTCAATAGCTATGATGGTGCTAATGGTAGAACGGGTTTCGCCTTCGTTGCGGGGCGACCTGGGGCGCTGGCTGATCGAAGTGCAGGCAGGTGTGTTTGTTGGGCGTGTAAGTGAATTAGTTCGAGAGGCACTTTGGGAGCGTGCGACCAATCGAGTTGATGAAGGAACCGTTACGATGCTCTGGCGAACCAATAACGAACAAGGTTTTGATATGCGGACTTGGCAACCCAGACAGTACGTTCCGATCAATATTGACGGCATCTGGTTAACTTTGCGTCCGGGTGCCAATACATAATGTTCGTTTTAGCTATAAAACAGGCCCATACGCGCAGTTTTTCAGTATTTTCCCTACACACGTGGGGATGGACCGTAGCGATCATTCATTTGAGACATTAACCCTTTATTTTCCCTACACACGTGGGGATGGACCGCCACCATACCCGCCAGAATGGGCAGTAACAGGATTTTCCCTACACACGTGGGGATGGACCGACTTCCGGGGCTGGGCCTTCGATCCGGCTAATATTTTCCCTACACACGTGGGGATGGACCGAGCAAGAACGAAACAAGGAAATGCTGCGGGAGATTTTCCCTACACACGTGGGGATGGACCGTACCCTGTTCTCGGTAAAATACTTGTTGGTGCATTTTCCCTACACACGTGGGGATGGACCGATTATAGCCCATGTCTCTAGCTTTTTCTTGAAATTTTCCCTACACACGTGGGGATGGACCGTGAAATAAGTCAAGCGACACGGAAAAGCCGAAATTTTCCCTACACACGTGGGGATGGACCGGGCTGAGGGGTACAGCTACGAGGAACTAGCCGATTTTCCCTACACACGTGGGGATGGACCGATGTGACAGTCACCTCAACTGGACAACTCGAAATTTTCCCTACACACGTGGGGATGGACCGGGCTGAGGGGTACAGCTACGAGGAACTAGCCGATTTTCCCTACACACGTGGGGATGGACCGATGTGACAGTCACCTCAACTGGACAACTCGAAATTTTCCCTACACACGTGGGGATGGACCGGCTTCGGAATTTATCCGAAGCCTTAAAACCTGATTTTCCCTACACACGTGGGGATGGACCGGCGGCAACACTGGGTTTGGCCTGGGTTTTTACATTTTCCCTACACACGTGGGGATGGACCGAGATAAAACGCTTTTGAGTTGGGGGATGTTTATTTTCCCTACACACGTGGGGATGGACCGAATTAGTTTATATAGTACACGAGCAAAAGATAATTTTCCCTACACACGTGGGGATGGACCGAACCGTAGCTGCGGCGACTGCTGCCTGTTTGAATTTTCCCTACACACGTGGGGATGGACCGGATGCAGTAGAGAATAATGCCTGCGTAGATAAATTTTCCCTACACACGTGGGGATGGACCGGCCCACAGGGACCTCCAGGTACAGGTGGATCGATTTTCCCTACACACGTGGGGATGGACCGTTTGCTGTACTCGGTAGCCAGCCGGGCGTTTTATTTTCCCTACACACGTGGGGATGGACCGAAGCAGGTGACGGGCGGGAACTGTGGATCAAAATTTTCCCTACACACGTGGGGATGGACCGGACCAGCGGAACGGCGCTGATGAGTAGCCCTAATTTTCCCTACACACGTGGGGATGGACCGTGTTGCTGTGCCGCCACTGATCGAAACCGCACATTTTCCCTACACACGTGGGGATGGACCGGCGTATGGATTTAAACCGGACGGTTCCCGGGAATTTTCCCTACACACGTGGGGATGGACCGGCCAGTACCATAACCCCGAGTCCAGTGAACGCATTTTCCCTACACACGTGGGGATGGACCGATCCAGTTTATCGGCGTTGGTCATCGTGAAGGATTTTCCCTACACACGTGGGGATGGACCGAATCAAGGGGTTTTGTTTGGTTGCAGCAGGTGATTTTCCCTACACACGTGGGGATGGACCGTAATATCGCTCGGTTTCCGAGTTCGGCTAGTGATTTTCCCTACACACGTGGGGATGGACCGAATCAAGGGGTTTTGTTTGGTTGCAGCAGGTGATTTTCCCTACACACGTGGGGATGGACCGTAATATCGCTCGGTTTCCGAGTTCGGCTAGTGATTTTCCCTACACACGTGGGGATGGACCGGGTGCCAGACCATCCAGCACCCGGTGGGGTTAATTTTCCCTACACACGTGGGGATGGACCGGCGAAATTCCCTGTTATTACAGTTATGCTACTATTTTCCCTACACACGTGGGGATGGACCGTCTACCGCCAGCCGCAAAACTGCTATACGGGGATTTTCCCTACACACGTGGGGATGGACCGACATACACTGCCGAAAGGCGAACCAAGGGTGGATTTTCCCTACACACGTGGGGATGGACCGATCGTCTTACCGGTGGCCGGTGGTCTTTAAACATTTTCCCTACACACGTGGGGATGGACCGGGTGCCAGACCATCCAGCACCCGGTGGGGTTAATTTTCCCTACACACGTGGGGATGGACCGGACGCATTGGCGATTGATGAACGATTTGTTAAATTTTCCCTACACACGTGGGGATGGACCGCCAGTTGAGCCTACAGTTACGTAGTCGACAGCATTTTCCCTACACACGTGGGGATGGACCGACTATTCTGCCGATCGAGCCAGTACTCAGCTCATTTTCCCTACACACGTGGGGATGGACCGGTTTCCGTGTCGGAGAGGGGCGAGGTGCGGCCATTTTCCCTACACACGTGGGGATGGACCGCAGCTTGCTCGTACCTCATCCGAGCTAAAAGGATTTTCCCTACACACGTGGGGATGGACCGGACTCATGAAGCTAGGGGGCTTTGGCGGAGGTATTTTTCCTACACACGTGGGGATGGACCGCGATTAAGCGCGACAAGATGGATTCAGACGGAATTTTCCCTACACACGTGGGGATGGACCGACATTCAGAAGGATTACACAGTCTAACTAACCATTTTCCCTACACACGTGGGGATGGACCGGATACAGGCGAAACGGCACCGGATGGCGATTAATTTTCCCTACACACGTGGGGATGGACCGGTAACTGTCAACCTCACGAAGGCCCGTTTTTAATTTTCCCTACACACGTGGGGATGGACCGAAAGGTGGTCTTGTTCCAGTCCTATCGACAAAATTTTCCCTACACACGAGGGGATGGACCGGTGTTTGGTCAGGAAAACATCGTAGCGGCCCGATTTTCCCTACACACGTGGGGATGGACCGAAAGTAAACTTGGGATTGAAGCTCTGCCCATCATTTTCCCTACACACGTGGGGATGGACCGCATATTACGCTCCACCTTCCAGCAGGAGTTAAATTTCCCCTATACACGTGGGGATGGACCGCTAAAATGTCCAGGGTCATTGATAAGCGCATCAATCATGAATCGTTGGAGAATGTGGCAGAATGGCTATCACATAATAAGGCCAGCCAGAAGAGAATACCTTGTGGAAAGTCCAATCAAAAAGGAACCATAAAATAAATAGTTCTGAAAGATGGCTTTTAGGGGTTATAGGACGGTGAAATACAGGATAGTAGAATGTGTGGTATCCCTTGTGGTGACCCTAAACGAAAAAACCACTTAACATTTTGTGTTAAGTGGTTGATAATCAGAGTGCACTCGTAGGGATTCGAACCCCAAACCTCCTGATCCGTAGTCAGGTGCTCTATCCAATTGAGCTACGAATGCATTTCCCGTTGATTGGGAGTGCAAAAGTAGGAAGAAAAAGCACGATTGTCAATCTATCTGCCCGAAAAATTTGGTTTTCTTTTCATCAGGAAAGCGCCAATGCCTTCCAGGGTATCGGTCGATCGCCCTAAAGCGTCCTGATTGTCAGCTTCTTGTTCGAGCTGGTGGTCAAGGTCTGAATACAACGATTGATTCAACACTTTTTTCATGGCTCCAATAGCACGGGTAGGGGCTGACGCATAATAGGCTACTACGTCGTTTACAACATCGTCAAGCTTGGCTGTGGGAACAGATTGGCTTACCAGGCCCATTTGAGCGGCTTCGGGACCATATACCCGGCGCCCTGTACTGCATAATTCAAACGCGCGTTGTGGGCCGATTAGCCGAGGGAGGAAAAACGTAGAGCCTGCATCCGGCATCAGGCCGATGTTGACAAATATCTGGCTGAAATAGGCTTCGTCTGCACATACAATTAAATCACAGGCCAGGGCTAATGAGCAGCCTGCCCCAGCCGCCACGCCATTAATTCGCCCAATTACGGGTTTAGGTAGGTTCCGAATGGCGCGGATCATGGGATGGTAGGTACTCCGCAACGAGTCGCCCAGGTGTAGAGAGCCGTCCGATGAGGCCGCTTTGGCAAACCCCTCTTTAAGATCGGCGCCCGACGAAAAAGCTTTGTCGCCTGCACCAGTCAGCACGACAACCCGTACCCGATCGTCGGCGCCAGCCGCTTCGATAGCTACGGTGATATCCTGAATCAGTCCGGGGCTTAAGGCATTATATACCTGGGGGCGATTCAGGGTGATTCGGCAAACGGAATCGTTGATCTCGTAAAGTAAGTTTTCGTACATACCAGGTAAAGCGAATAATTTGTCAAGTATAGCCATTGGTGGGCAGCTAAACCACGACAATGACTGTCAATGACCCTAAAATGACGTAAAGCGAATGACTTTAGATGAGCCAGAAGACGGTCAGCAAACTTACGCCAAAACCTAATCCTAAACCGGCTGTGATTTGTGAAAGTGTATGGGCATTAAGCTTCAACCGCGCACTTGCGACACATCCTGTCAGAAGAACGAGCAGGAGCAAAGGGAAAAAGAGATCGTTGATGCTGAATTTAAGCATAATACTACCGATCACACCCACTACTCCACCAATACCTACACTGTGGGCGCTGATTTGCCAGCTCAGGCTAATCAGACCTACTAACAGGATAGAGATGGCGGTACTGGCTAATAAAACACCAATTTCGGGCGCTACGGTCGATACCAGCTCCATCCGAAACGTGAATAAATACGCCAGAAATAAGTAAATGATAGCCGTCAGAAAATAGGGCAATCGTCGGTCCTCCAGTGTGTGGAGTTGCAGGCTTTTGACATAGCCACTACGAAAGAGGTAGTAGATCAGCAGCGAGGGTACTGCAAACGTACCGACAAAGATCAGCACCAGTAAGCTGAGCCGTAACGAACTGGAAAAGGCATCCATACCCAATACACTGGGTACCTGAAACAGCAAGACGCCAAACAGCAGTGTAGGCATCAGCAACGGATGAAAAATTACCGAAAGAAAGCGAGCAAAAGACGTTGTCAATGATGAATTATGAATGATAAATGATAAATACTTTGCCGGGTAATCAAGATGCGTTTCTGCAAAGTTAACCTTTGTGACGCTTATCATTTATCATTCATAATTCATAATTATTAAAGCTGTTTTCGTAACCGGGCTACCGGAATATTGAGTTGTTCGCGGTATTTGGCTACCGTGCGCCGGGCAATGTTGTACCCCCGGTCATTTAGTATTTTCTCCAGCTTGTCGTCCGACAGAGGATGCAGCTTGGGTTCGGCATCAATCAGATCTTTCAGGATATTTTTTACTTCCCGGCTGCTGACATCTTCGCCCGTATCGGTCGAAATGCCTTCCGAGAAAAAGTATTTGAGCGGATAAATCCCGAATTCGGTTTGTACAGCTTTGCTGTTGGCTACCCGCGAAACGGTCGAAACGTCCATGTCGATCAACGTAGCAATGTCTTTCAGGATCATGGGTTTAAGCCGCGATTCGTCGCCCGTCAGGAAGAAGTCATACTGGAAGCGAACGATGGCGTTCATCGTTTTGAGCAAGGTTTGCTGGCGCTGTTTGATGGCATCGATAAACCATTTGGCGGCATCCAGTTTCTGCTTTACGAACGTGACCGTTTCTTTCAGGGATTTATTCTGCTTTTTGCTCTTGTCGTAGGTGTCGAGCATATCGGCAAACGACCGGCTGATGCGTAGCTCAGGGGCGTTTTTGGAATTCAGTGTCAGTTCGAGCTTGCCGTTGTTATTGGTCAGAATAAAATCAGGCACCAGGTATTGGGCGGCTCCGGCTTCATCTTCTACAGACCCGGGTTTAGGGTTAAGCTTGATGATGATGTCGATGACTTTTTTAAGCGAATCGTCGCTGATATTGAGTCGTCGCTGGATTTTGTCGTAATGTTTTTTGGAAAACTCATCAAAGAAATCCTCGATGATCCGAATGGCCAGGATGTTGTAGGGGTCGGCCTGGTCTTTCCGCCGGAGTTGCAGAACCAGGCACTCCTGCAGGGTACGAGCGCCAATGCCGGGTGGATCGAACGACTGAATTTTATGCAGAATATCCTCGACTTCTTCGGTTGAGGTAAACACATTCTGCCCGAAGGCCAGATCGTTGACAATGGCCTGCAACGATCGACGGATGTAGCCATCGGCTTCGATACTGCCAATAAGCTGAAGCCCCACGATTCGTTGCTGTTCGGTCAGATTAAGATAGCCAAATTGCTGAAGCAAGGCATCGGTCAGGCTCGAACTGGTGGCCAGAGGCATTTCGCGTTCCTCTTCGGCATAGTTGCCGTCGCCCTGCATTTTGTAGCCTGTATAGTCTTCATCTTTGATGTAACTATCGATGTCCAGATCGTCGTCACGTTCTTTGTAATCGTCTACCTCATCGTACGGATCGTCTTCCTCTTTCTGCTCATATTCTTCGTCCATACCCTCTTCCAGGGCTGGATTAATTTCCAGTTCTTCTTCAATTCGGGTGTCTAATTCAGCGGTTGGTATCTGGAGCAGCTTGATAAATTGTATCTGCTGCGGAGATAGCTTTTGCTGAAGTGATTGGGATAGGCTTAACTTCTGCATGTTGATGCTATAAGCGGTAGAGTTGATCCGTTATGTTGAGCGGTTAAGTTGGTAGCGCAAAACTGCCCCTCACAATTATCAGACCAAAATAGTCAGTTTTTTGTTTTTGTGCACATAAATTTTCTGTGAAGTTGTTAGGCACTACCTTCGCGCTCATGACAAATAAGCTTTACGATACCTCATTAAGCCTACTGACGGATCTGTATCAGGTGACGATGGCCTATGGGTACTGGAAATCGAAAACGGCTGAGAAAGAAGCGGTTTTCAATCTGTACTTTCGGAAAAATCCATTCAACGGGGGCTTTACGATTGCCTGTGGGCTAGCTAATGTGATTGGCTATATTCAGAACTTCGGATTCTCAAAAAAAGATCTACGGTACCTCCGAACGCTCCAGGGCAATGACGGAGAGCCGATGTTTGAAGAGGCTTTTCTGGAGTATCTGGCCAATTTAAAGCTGACCTGTAGCCTTTCGGCCATTCCTGAAGGCACCGTTGTTTTTCCTAACGAACCCATGATCCGGGTACAGGGGCCTATTCTGCAGTGTCAACTGCTCGAAACCCCGCTCCTGAACCTGATCAACTTCGAATCGTTGATTGCAACCAAAGCGGCCCGGTTGCGGCTGGTGGTTGAAACGGATAAGCTGCTTGAGTTTGGTTTGCGGAGAGCGCAGGGAGTCGATGGAGGCATGACGGCCAGCCGGGCTGCTTACATTGGGGGCTGTGATGCTACCTCCAATGTGCTGGCTGGAAAGCTGTACGATATCCCTGTGCGGGGAACTCACGCGCATAGCTGGGTAATGTCGTTCGACGACGAACAGCAGGCGTTTGATACCTACGCCCAGGTACTGCCCAACAACGTTACCCTCCTGGTCGACACCTACGACACCCTGCAGGGCGTTCGGCATGCCATAGAAACGGGTAAGAAATTGCGGGCACAGGGCCACCGACTGGCTGGTATCCGGCTCGATTCGGGCGACTTAGCGTATTTGAGTATCGAAGCTCGTAAACTGCTCGATGCTGCCGGGTTTCAGGATACCGATATCGTAGCCAGCAATGACCTCGACGAAACAATCATCAACAGTTTGAAGCAGCAGGGAGCCAAAATCAATATTTGGGGGGTAGGGACCAAACTCGTTACCGCTTTCGACCAACCGGCACTGGGCGGGGTTTATAAATTAGCCGCTTTACGGAACGATGCAGGGGAGTGGGCTTATAAAATGAAGCTTTCAGAGCAGGCGATTAAAATATCGACGCCGGGTATTCAGCAGGTTCGCCGGTTTCGTGACGAGCGCGGATTCCTGGCCGACATGATCTACGATACTGAAGTTATGAATGGATCGTCTGGAGCCACCACGATGATTGACCCACTCGACTTTACCAAACGACGTCGTTTTGATGCCAGTCATCCCTACGAAGACCTACTGGTACCCGTATTTCAGGATGGCCAGTATGTATATACTTCACCGGGCATTCATGACGTACGGGCGCGGGTACAGGCACAGCTCGCAGACCTGCACCCGGGCGTAAAGCGTTTTGTAAACCCGCACATTTATCCGGTTGGGTTAGAAAAACGGCTGCACGATCATAAGACGGAACTGATCCTTAAGCTTCGGGAAGGGCAAACTAAAAAATAAGCAGCGAACCGAAATCGTAGCATGCACCAGGGTGTGGACCAACCCAGGCGAAAGTGGATCAGTCCTGAGGAATGGATGGGTGATTGTAGAGTTTGAACATAGCGTTTTGATTGAGCAGGTGTGATTAAAAACGGAAAGCGGAAATAAATACTAGCTACCTACTGATAGGTAAATATTTACAAATAAGTCTTATTCTAAAATCAGTAACAAGAGAACCTATGTCAACCCTATGCTTTTTCTTGCCAACCACCATTTTTTTCTTGTGGAAAAAATAATTGTCTAGAAAAACAAGGGGTTGAGTAGATTTGCGGACAGAGGGGTTGTTGAATGCCTATTGACTATCACACCATGCAGTGCTGTTTGCGTGCCTTTTTCGTGCTTATCGGAGGGTTATGGATAATCACATCGAGCCGAAGCATCGCGCAGGAATCTTCCTATCTGAAAGTACAGACCAACCGGCTACAAAAGGCCCAGCAGGCCGAGCAGGATGCGCGGGCAAAAGGAGATTCGTCGCTGCTGGCCGAAGCCTACTATCTGTACGGTAAAACCTACTCGTTTACGGGCGATTATCAGAATGCGCATCGGTATTTTATCAAATCACTTCGTATTCTTGAACCCAAAGGTTTTTCGGAAGAACTGAGTCGGCTGTACTATCGGCTGAGCAACATCGAAATCAAGCAAGGGCATTTGAAAGAGGCTGTGCGGTATGGTCGCTATGCCGTTCATATTGCGCAGGTCTTAAAGTCCGATACCGCAATTTCCCGAGCCAGTATCGGGATGGGACAGGCGTACGCAAATATCTGGACAAGTCAGCGGCCGCAATCCCGGATACCGTACGACAGCAGCCTTTTCTTTTATAGGGAAGCCGAAGCGGCCTGTCGACGGTTAAAGGACAGCGTTGGCGTGGCCGATGTCTATTCGGCTTTGGGCGAACTCCTGGCCATTGCCCGAAAACCACAGGCGGCTACCTATCTGGAAAAGGCATTAGCGTTGTTCCGAATCAAAAAGAAAGAGGATATACTCTTGAAAGTGACGCCACAACTGGCTGGTGTTTACCTCGATAATGGGCAGCTCGATCAGGCATGGCAACTACTAAGTGAGGCCGAAAAACACTATACATCCCGAAACCTGCATGACTACGACACGCAGATAAGTATCGATCTGCAGCTTGTTCGCTACTATGAAAAGACGGGTCAGTGGAAATTGGCCTACGAACGTCTACAGCAAGTGCAAAGCCTGCAGAGCTATGCGTTTCAGGCCGATCATCAGGGGGCCATCACCCGACTCAATGTTGAGTACGAAACGGAAAAGAAAGAAGCTCTGCTGAAAACGCAGAATCGTGAGTTGACCTTACGTGCTGAAAATCTCCAGAGCCAGCGTCGGTTTACCTTTACCCTGTTGCTACTGCTTGGGCTGGTAACGGGTATGAGTCTGGTATTTTTTCGGCTGTATCGACGGAACCAGCGAATCAGCCGCCGAAACGAAGCACTGGTGAAAGAACAGAACCACCGGGTTAAAAATAACCTGCAGGTAGTTGCCAGTCTGCTAAACCTTCAGGCTAAACGGCTGTCGGATGAAACGGCAAAAAAAGCCGTAGAGGAGAGCCGATTGCGTATTCAGTCCATGGCCATAGTCCATCGGCGGCTGTATGATGGAGACGAACTGGCACAGGTTGATCTGGAAGAATTTGTCCGGGAGTTGGTGCAGGGGGTGTTAAAAACCTTTGGATACCCAACACTGGAGCCGCATCTAACGATTGATGCCCTTTCGCTCACGGTCGATAAAGCTGTACCCCTGGGGTTGATCCTGAATGAATTGATAACCAATGCCTGCAAATATGCGTTTCCTGCCAGTAGTACCCCTCAGCTCTGGATTCGCTGCCGCCAGCAGGGAACACAGCTTGAGTGGGTGGTGGCTGACAATGGCCCTGGTTTCGATAAGGCAGAAACGTCATTCTGGGACGATGGTGTTGTTGTACAGCGTACGTCTTTTGGCATGGCCCTGATTGATGCACAGGTGGCTCAATTGTCTGGAACCTATTCGTTTAGCCTTGGCGAAAGCGGCAGGGGAACCCGGTTTAGTATGGTCTTTAAACTGTATTAATGAGGATTTATGAATCCGTTAACGATTCTGATTGTTGAAGATGAAACCATTACCGCCATGGACCTTCGCGAAACGCTACAGGAAGCGGGGCATACGGTTGTGGCGATTGCCCGTACGTTTGAGCAGGCATTGGAGGCTGTAAAAGTTCACCGGCCTGATCTGGCGCTGATCGACATTCAACTGGAAGGCTCAAGTGCCGATGGCATTACAACCGCACGCGAACTGCTGGAAATTCATCGGATGCCGATTATTTATTTGACAGCCAATTCGGAGTCATCAACCTTTCACGCGGCTAAAAAAACGCTTCCGGCAGCCTACTTGCTCAAACCGTTTCGGCACGACGAGTTGAAATTACAGGTTGAACTGGCTTACTATTATTTTCAGTCAATGCTCAAAGAGCCGCAGGAGGCCTTGTCGGTTGGGTATTTGTACCTGCCTGTTGATAAAGGATATGAGCGCGTAAATCCGAATACGGTACTGTACGTGGAAGCTGACGGAGCCTACGTGAAAATTTACCTGACCAATGGCAAAACACACCACATCAGTACCAACCTGAGCCATCTGGCCCAGTACTTTCAGGCCGCTAATTTCTATCGGCTTTCCCGTTCACTGCTCATTAACCTCGACTATGTAGAGCGCGTGGAACCGAATTATCTGTTTTTTACGGATTACCGACCGGCTGTCCAGATTCCAGCTACCAGCCGGAAAGAACTGCTGAAAAAACTGACCATCGTACGAACCAAATAAAACGAGATTCGCTGCCTGGGTGTTTTTGGATAGCTGTTGGGACAGATCGAACAGGCCAGAATCCTAAAAATATTCTCTATTTCTTAATACAAAGCGGGTAGCACGTACTGAAAAAATCCGTTGCTTTACTTCTCCTCAGACAAATTCAATCCATGCAACCCATTGAATTAGTGGTTTTTGATATGGCAGGCACCACCGTTACCGACCACCACGAGGTGGAACGGTGTTTTGCCGAAGCCGCTGCCCAAACCGGCCTCTTCGTTACCGACGAACGAATACTGGCGATGCAGGGCCTTGCCAAACGATATGTGTTCGAAACACTATGGAAAGAACAACTTGGCGAGTTGCATCCTGATATTCAGCGGCAGGTCGATGTGTCGTATGCCTCCTTTCGGCATATTCTGGAAGCCCATTACCGAACGCATGGCGCTACACCAACCGAGGGATGTCTGGATACGTTTGCCTATCTGCGGAGCCAGGGGATTGCGATTGCGCTTACCACGGGTTTTTACCGGGTCGTAACGGATATTATTCTGGAAAAACTGGGTTGGCTCGACGGACTGAACAAAGACTATATAGGTGGGCCAGAGAGCATAATTCAGCTTTCCATCGCCAGCGATGAGGTAGAACGCGGACGCCCCTATCCGTATATGATTGAGCGGGCCATCAAACTTCTCCATGTGAGTAGCCCTAAAGCGGTGATTAATCTCGGCGATACACCTTCCGATTTGCTTTCAGGTCGGGCAGCCGGGGTAGCGCTCAATCTGGGTGTTACCAACGGCACCCATTCCCGCGATCAACTGGAAGCCTATCCACACGATAAATTACTAAACTCGCTTCGGGAATTGCCCGACCTGATTGCCCCCCGGAAAGAAACGATTGAACTATAGAAGAAGAAGGAATCAAGGGAAGGGGGCAGAAAAGGGAAAGACGTTACGTACTTCTCCTCCCTTTCCTGCCTCCTCCCTTTATTCCCTCTCCTCCCTTTCCTCCTTTGATGTATGCCTACTTACGATCTGATTGTTGTTGGTGCCGGAGCACTCGGGACCTTTCATGCCTATCATGCCGCTAAAGCCGGACTGCGGGTGTTGCTGCTCGAAAAAGACCGCTATCCTGTTCAGGCTACCGTACGAAATTTTGGGCAGGTTGTTCCTTCCGGGCTGGCTGGTCGATGGTTCGACTATGGGCGTAGGAGCCTGGAAATTTACCAGCGTATTCAGCAGGAAACGGACCTGACTGCTCGGGCCAATGGTACCATTTACATCGCATCGGATGCCGACGAATGGACACTGGCGAATGAGCTATATGACCGATACCAGCGCGTGGATTATCCATGCTCTTTACTGACCAAAGCTGAATGTCTGGTTAAATATCCCACGTTGCAGCCTGAGTATGTAGTGGGCGGGTTGTTTTTCCCGGATGAAATGAGTGTAGAGCCCGAACAGATGATTCATCGGCTCATTGCGTACGTCCAGCAAAAATACGAGGTGGATTACCGACCTGGCTCGGCTGTTATTGATGTGCAGCCGGATGGGGGAGGGGCTACCGTAACCCTTAGCAATCGCCAGCGCTTTCAGGGAAATCGGGTACTCGTTTGCGGGGGGCATGAAGTTCGTCTGTTGTACCCCGAAATTTTGGCTAACGCCGGATTGGTCGTCAGCAAACTGCAAATGCTGCTGGCTGAGCCTGTAGCTGGCCTTCAGCTTCCCGGAAATATCCTGACCGGATTGACCATTCGGCGGTATGAGTCATTTCAGGAGTGCCCTTCCTATTCGAGCCTAAAAACGCCGGATTCGCTGGCTGAACTCAAAAAATGGGGCATTCATATTCTATTCAAACAGGCCGTTGACGGGTCGATCATCATTGGCGATTCGCATGAATACGCCGACGCTACCCAGGCCGAAGATCTGGGATATCATACGCAGGATTATATCAACGACCTGATGCTGACCGAAGCCCGGCGGATAGTTTCGTTTCCGATTACCATCAAGAAAACGTGGGCCGGTTTTTATAGCCAGACTCCTGCCGAAATCTTCGAGTACGATGTCGATCCGGCTATTCGAATCGTGACGGGCATCGGCGGCAAAGGCATGAGTTCGGGAGCTGGCTATGCTGAGGAGAGTATCCGTAATTGGCTGGATGTATAGGTGTAGACAGGAAGAAATCGAAACATAACGATAAGGTAAAATTGGCTTAATGTTTCGCTGTAAACGGCTTATGTTGTTGATAATGAAGTAAACTAAGGGTAATACTGGCGTGATAGTCGAAACCTACTTTTGCGGGAAATTACTTAAGCAATACTAACCTGCAAAAGCGTATGAAGCCTTCTTTACCGTCTTCAGCGTCATTAACCGGCTCATGTCGACGCCTGTTGATGACGCTTTTAGTTAGTGCGGTGCCCATCCTGTCGGTTTGGGCGCAAACTGTATCCGGGCGAGTTACCTCAGCCGACGATAACCAACCGCTACCGGGAGTGTCGATTGTGGTGAAAGGCTCCTCTACAGGTACTACCTCTCGGGCCGATGGGACCTATTCACTGAATGTACCCGCCAACGGTACGCTGACGTTTTCATTCATTGGCTATCAGACTCAGGAGCTTACCATAGGAAACCGGACTACGATCGATGTGGCTATGGCCGTAGGGACGGCTACCCTGAGCGAAATAGTGGTAACAGCACTGGGTATCAAAAAAGATATTCGTCAGACAGGGGTAGCCATTCAATCGGTCGATGGAGCACAACTGCTGAAAGCGCGTGAACCGAATCCGATCAACTCCCTAACGGGAAAAGTAGCGGGGTTGACCATCGGTGCCTCGTCGGAACTGCTTGGGCGCCCGAACATTTCGTTGCGGGGTAACTCTGATGTACTCTTTGTGGTCGATGGTATTCCCATCACGTCCGATACCTGGAACATCAGCGCCGACGACATTGATACCTATACGGTACTGAAAGGCGCTTCCGCATCTGCCCTGTATGGCTTTCGGGGGAAGAATGGGGCCATTCTGATTACGACCAAACGCGGAACGAAAGACAAGCGTGGTTTTTCGGTGGAAGTGAATACGAGCCAGATGTTCGATCAGGGGTTCATTGCCATTCCGAAAGTACAGGATGAGTACGGCCCTGGCGATCACGGAGTTTATGCGTTTGGCGATGGAAAAGGCAACGGTCTGAACGATGGCGACTACGACATCTGGGGACCAGCTCTGAATGGTCAGTTAATTCCTCAGTACGACAGCCCGGTAGTGCCCGGCCAGACCTTCACGACTAAGTTCCCGAATGGGGCTACCTTTACCAGCGACCGTCAGCCAACGGCCTTCATTCCTCGTGGTAAAGACAACCTCCGTCGGTTCATCCAGACGGGTATCCTGTCGAACAACAACGTAGCGGTAGCGGCTACGGGTGAGAAATACGATATGCGTTTTTCGCTGTCGTATAACTACCAGCGTGGTCTGGTACCCAACACCAAACTGAACGTAGCCAATTTCAACATCACAGGTGGCTATAACTTTTCACCCAAGCTGCGTTTCGAATCGAGTCTGAACTATAATCGGCAGTTCACGCCCAACTTTCCCGATGTGAACTACGGGCCTAACTCGCTGATCTATAACATTATTGCCTGGGGTGGTGCCGACTGGAACATCGATGATATGAAGCAAATCTGGCAACCGGGCAAAGAGGGTACGCAGCAGATCTACGCCGAATACCAACGGTACAACAACCCCTGGTTCCTGGCCAAATACTGGTTGCGTGGTCATTACAACAACAACGTGTATGGCTATGCGTCATTACGGTATCAACTGGCCGATGGGCTGCAGCTGACCGCAAAAACGCAGTTGACGACCTACAATCTGCTCCGTACCGAAAAATTCCCATATTCGGCAACAACCTATGGTCGGGAAGAAGCGCGGGGTGATTATCGTGAAGACCGTCGGGCCCTGTTCGATAACATCAACCAGGTGTTGCTGCAGTACAACAAAAAAGTGACGCCCGATCTGACCATCAATGCCCTGGCGGGTGGCGAAGCACGGGTTTTTAACTACAACTCCGATTTTGCCAGCACCAACTACCTGAACGTTCCGGGCGTATACAACTTTGCCAACTCATCGAACGCATTGATCGCCAATAACTTTCAGGCCGATATGCGCGTACTGTCGGCTTATTATTCGGCAGACTTCACCTTCCGCGATTATGTAACGCTGACCACAACGGGCCGGATGGACAAACTCTCGACCCTTCCGAAAGGCAACAATGCCTACTTCTATCCGTCTGTAGCGTTGAGCACGGTTCTGTCGGACTACATTAATCTGCCAACGAACCTGGGAATTTCGTTCCTGAAACTGCGGGCGTCGTATGCCAATGTAAAAGATGGTCTGACCCAGTCGACGATTGGCACAACCCCCGGTGCTTCGTACCCGCTGGGATATGGCGTTGATTACAGCTCGTCGTATGGTGGGCCAACGTACCAGAACTCGGCGGTATATTCACTGCCGCTCGTGTACAACAACAAACCGTCGGCCTATTACACCAATACGCTCAACAACCCGAACCTGAAGCCGAACTCGACCTCGCAAACGGAAGTAGGTCTGGACATTCGTTTCCTGAACAACCGACTAGCCCTGGATGCGGCTTACTTCATCAGCAACGACGGCCCTCGTATTTTCACCCTGCCTTCATCAGAATCAACGGGCTATACAGGACGGCTGGTGAACGGGATCATGACTCAGAAGAAAGGTGGTGAAATCTCGTTGACGGGCCAGGCTCTACGGACTGCCAAAGGTTTTAACTGGGATATTGTAGCCAACTACTCGACCTATACCGAGCGGCTGAAGGAAGTGTACCCGGAAGGCGGTATCAACACCCTGGCCTCCAACTATTTTGTAGGCAGCAGCAGCAGTTCGCGCTTTATCAACATTGGTGACCGGACCGATGGATTCTATGCGGGATCGTTTATCCGTACGCCCGATGGGCAGTTGATCAACGACGCGGGTGGACGACCCATTGTCAATCCGGTAGCGCAGTTTCTGGGGTATGTAAATCCGAAATTTGTGTGGGGCATCAACAACCGATTCAGCTACAAGAACATCAATTTCAGCTTCCAGTTCGATGGACGCGTGGGTGGTATCATCGGCGATTATGTCCGGCAGAAAACGTTCCAGGGCGGTCGTAACATCGAAACCATCCAGGGTGCGTTTGGCGAAGCCCGTAAAAACGATGTGCAGGCTGTTAAATCGTATGTGGGTGAAGGCGTGGTGTTGACCAGTGGCTCGATCAACTACGATGTAAACGGGAATATCCTGAACTACGGCGAATTGAAATACGCACCGAACACCACCAAAACCTACGCACAGGATTACATTGCCCGGGTGTATGGTCAGGCCGAATCATATCTGATGAGCCGGAGCTACGCCAAACTGCGCGAAGTAATCATTGGCTACACGCTGCCCCAGACGGCCCTGCGTCGGC
Organism: Spirosoma panaciterrae DSM 21099; assembly: GCF_000374025.1. Lineage (GTDB taxonomy): Bacteria > Bacteroidota > Bacteroidia > Cytophagales > Spirosomataceae > Spirosoma > Spirosoma panaciterrae. The sequence goes on from NZ_KB893191.1 coordinate 66,412, forward strand.
TGGGTGTAAAACAGGCTAGTGTGTCGGTCGTTGGTCGTAACCTACTCTATTTTGCGAAGTACAAAGACATCGACCTCGACCAATACCTGACGGGTGGCGTTTCGGGTCTGCAAACGCCAACCACCCGACGCTACGGTATCAACCTGAATCTGGTATTTTAAAACGTTTGGCACCCTAAATCCCCTAAAGGGACTTTGGCCACTATTGGATTAAGTCCCCTTAGGGAATTTAGGAGTAAACCGACTATCGACTTTATAATCATGAAACTTCATAAACACATACTCCTTCCGGTTTTGGCGCTGGGGCTGTTGCTGACCAGTTGTGAAAAACCCTTCGATCAGCTTGAACAGGACCCGAACCGGCCTACGAGCGCACCCGCTTCGCTGGTGTTTAATGGTGTGCTGAACGATATGTACAGCATTGCGGGCGGTGGTGCCTGGAACGATTCCCAGCGTTACAACCAGTTCTACGCCAGCAATTACAACTACTACGCCACCAATGAGTATTCCTGGACATCGACTGGACTGTATTACACGACGCTGAAAAATGTGGTAAAAATGGAGCAGGAAGCCAAACGGGCGGGCTTACCGGATGTAAACGCCTATTCGGCACTTGGGAAATTTTTCCGGGCCTATTTTTTCGAGCAAATGACCAAGCGGCTGGGCGATATTCCAATGACGCAGGCCTTGCAGGGACTGGACAATCAGACGCCAAAATATGATTCGCAGAAAGATGTGTACGTCCAGATTTTGAAGTGGCTGGACGATGCGAATAGTGACCTGGCTACGCTGATTGCCAAAAATGACAACAACCTGACAGGCGATATTTACCTGAACAACAGTCTGACCAAATGGCAGAAAGTGGTCAATAGCTATAAGTTGCGGGTGTTGGTTAGCTTGTCGAAAAAAGAGTCGGATACCGATCTGAACATCAAAGCCCGTTTTGCTGATGTGGTGAACAACCCCACCAAGTATCCATTGATGGCGTCGATGGATGATAACCTGCAATATATCTACAACAATCAGTACAACAAGTACAATCGGAATCCCGACAACTTTGGTCAGAATGCCACGCGCGAAAATATGGCCGCTACGTATTTAGGAACATTGACCTTGCTGAAAGATCCCCGGACGTTCGTGGTTGCCGAACCCGCTACGGCCAAAGTGGCTACAGGTGTTAAACCAACGGATTTTGCTGCATTTGTCGGGGCATCGTCGGGCGAAGATCTGGCTATCATGTCGTCGAATGCCAACCAGGGGTTGTATTCGTTCCAGAATAGGAAACATTACTACAGCACCTATACGGCTGAACCGTACATCCTTGTCGGGTATCCTGAATTACAGTTTTCCCTAGCCGAAGGGATCAACCGGGGCTGGGTGGCTGGCAATGCCGAAGACTATTACAAAAACGGTATTCTGGCATCCTGGGGATTTTATGGACTGAAAGATGGAGCCAATACGGTATATTTCTCGGCCGATGGTGGGTATAAAGTGTTCAATACGTATACGGTCAATGTAAGCTTTGCCGATTACTACGCGCAGTCGGCGGTGAAGTATGCAGGCAATTCGGCTGATGGGTTGAAGCAGATTCTGACCCAGAAATACTTGGCCTTTGCGCAGCAGTCGGGTCTGGAAGCGTTTTATAATCAGCGTCGGACGGGCGTACCCACGTTTTTGGTTGGTCCTGGAACAGGGAACAGCCAACGGATTCCGCTCCGCTGGCAGTATCCGGCTACCGAACGGTCGTACAACTCGGCCAACAATACAGCGGCTGTTCAGAGCCAGTATGGCGGTAATGACGACATCAATGCCGCGATGTGGAGTTTGAAATAAACCCTTACCGACAGCCCATGTGAGCAATTGCATGGGCTGTCGTGATAATTGGAAAAAACTACGATACCAAACATCAGTCAATTGGTAGCCTTGTTGTCGAAACCGTTCTCGGTAAAAGCCGAGAGCGGTTATTGGGCGTTTAAGGGGATTCCTTTATTTTTAACGCATTCCTGTTTATCAACGCCCCTAACTGGCGTATTTTTAACCAACTGCTTTCCGTTTATGAACCGTCGAACCCTTCTTAAATCGGCTAGTTTACTCCCTTTTGTTCCTGAGTTAACGGTTGAATCCTCCCCCCAGCATCTGGCGCGTAAACGCAGTGTTCGGTTTGCCTACGTGGGCGATACGCACATTACGCCCGAGACAACACCGATGAAAGGTGTGGCGCAATGCCTGCATCATGTGCAAAGCCAGACTGATAAACCCGCGTTTGTTCTGCACGGGGGCGATGTAATCATGGATGCGCTAAAAGAAGATCGGTCTGGAGTACAGAAGCAGTGGGACGCATGGCATACCGTTATGAAGGCTGAAAACTCATTGCCCATTGAGTACTGCATTGGTAATCACGATGTTTGGGGGTACGACGGCGCCAAGAGTGATCCGATGTATGGTAAAAAATGGGCTGTCGACCTGATGCGCATTGGAGAGCGATACCGTAGCTTTGATCGGAATGGCTGGCACTTTATCATTCTTGATAGCGTGCAGTTGACTCCTGAAAATAAGTGGTATACGGGCTTTATCGACCCGGAGCAGTTGGAATGGCTAAAGACCGATCTGGCAAAAACCAACTCGAAAACCCCCATACTGATTCTGTCGCATATCCCCATTTTCAGCCCTACGGCCTTTTTCAGCGAAAGCAACGTGAAAAATGGCAACTGGGCTATTTCGGGTGGGCTGGTGCTGAACAATACACCCGAATTGCTAAAACTATTTTACCAGTATCCCAATATTAAAGCCGCTTTGAGCGGGCATATGCATTTGCTGGATCGGGTCGATTACAACGGCGTGTCGTACTTCTGCAATGGGGCTGTGTCGGGAAACTGGTGGAAAAGTGATGTGTATCAGCAAACGAAAGCCGGGTATGCTCTTTTTGACCTGTTCGACGACGGAAGCATTGAACGAACTTACCTTCAGTACACATAATCTATGCAAGTTATCGCTGACCTTTTTGCCCAGGGCGGGCAGGATGCTTATTACGGAGAGCCTGTAACCCAGATTGAACACGCATTGCAATGCGCCCATCTGGCCGAGAAGGCCGGAGCCGATGAAGAAACCATTGTCGCTGCTTTTCTGCACGATATTGGCCATTTGCTTCCGCCCGATTTAGCCAATGGCTACATGGATGGGTACGGTACGGTAGACCATGAACGGCTCGGTGCCGACTACCTGCGCGAGCTTGGTTTTTCGGAGAAAGTAGCGCAACTGATTGAGCATCATGTGAATGCTAAGCGGTATCTGGTGTATAAAAATGCGGCCTACTTCGATCGGCTATCGGAGGCTAGTCTGAAAACGCTGGAATTTCAGGGCGGCCCCATGAAACCGGGTGAAGCGCTGGCCTTTGAAACGAATCCCTATTTTCGGGAGATTCTACAGGTACGCGGTTGGGACGAACAGGCTAAAATACCCGGATTGCCCACGCCCGATATGGCGTATTACCTGGCAATGGCCCAACGGGTCGAGAATTCTGCCAATTAAGTATGAGAGTCATACCGTTTATTCTTCTGTTCATTTCCCTGCATACGTTTGCCCAGCGTACCTATACCACATTGCAGGTGCCCGGGCGGGCGGAGTTCAGCAACATTGATACTGCCGGTACATCCGTGTTACCAAGCGGCCGGTATGTGACGCCAGCAGGACGAACCATTCGCATTACGAACGATCCGTTTGGGCTGACGATTTCCCCTAACGGCCAACGGGCCGTGTCGTTACACGATGGGGTATTGACGGTTCTAAACCTGACCCATTCCGGAACTTCTCAGCCTGCGTCGGTGACCGCTATCCGTATTCCCGATTATGCCGGTAAAATTCCGGAAGCCTTAAAAGCTGGCTCGTTTCTGGGCGTTGCCTTTGCCCCTGACAACAAAACGGCCTACCTCAGCAACGGCGATAAAGGGCGCGTACTCATCTTCGACACCGATCAGCTCCGAACCATCGACAGCATCAACCTCGATGGCAATGGCTACACCGACAGCTTTACGTCAGACCTGCTCCTGAACGGCCGTGAACTGTTGGCTCTCGATCGAGCCAATTTTCGGCTGGTTCGGATCGATCTGGCAACCAAACGAATTACGGCTTCGATCCCGACCGGACGGCAACCGTTTGGACTGGCCATTAGCCCGGATCGGCAACTGGCATTTGTGGCCAATGTAGGGCTGTATGCCTACCCCAAAGTGCCCGGTGTAACCAAAGAAAATCAGGAAACGATGGCCCTGAAGTTTCCGCCTTATGCGGCCCATACCAAAGAGTCGGAGGAGGGTGTTGAGGCCGAAGGTCGCCGGATTCCGGGTTTGGGAAGTCCTCTGGTCGATGAAGCCATGAGCGTCTGGACGGTGAACCTGCGAACAAACAAGGTTGTGCGTAAAATCAAGACGGGGGTTCAGATTGGCGAAATGATCGAGGAAGCCGAAGTAGTAGGCGGTGCCTCGCCAAACTCAGTGGTGGTCGGCAGTCGTTATGCGTATGTTTCTAATGCCACCAACGACAATATTTCCATTATCGATTACAAGCCGGGTGGCCGTTCAGCTCCCAAACTGGCTGGAACCATTGCCCTGAAAATTGACCCGAAACTGGATCGGTATCGTGGGCTGATGCCCTTTGGTATGGCGCTAACCAAAGATGAAAAAACGCTGTATGTGGCACTGCTGGCCTTCAATGCGATCGCGGTTGTCGATGTACCGACTCGCACCGTTCGCGGGCTGATTCCGACCGGATGGGGTCCGACTCGGGTAGCGCTATCGCCCGACGAAAACGTGCTGTATGCCATTTCGGCGCGTGGGTATGGTGCCGGACCGAACGGTGGGGCCAGCTTTATGAAACCGCCACAGGGGACATACATTGGTGATATTCAACTCGGTACATTCCAGGCTATTCCCGTGCCAGACAAACCCCAGTTAGCGACTTACACGAAGCAGGTGCTGGCGAATACCTATCAGGCTGTTATCGTTACCGACGATGGCCGGAACCCCTTACCGGCTCTGCCGAAAATACGCCAGACACCCGCCAGTAAATCGCCCATCAAATACATTGTTTACATCACCAAAGAGAACCGGACGTACGATGAGGTGCTGGGCCAACTACGGACTGGGAATGGCGATTCAACCCTTGCCCGATTTGGTCAGGGGGTGACCATCAAAACCCGCGTGTCGACCAGTCGAGGCAATAGCGGACGAACAACCGATACGGCCCTGGATAGCGTTCGGATCACGGCTGCCGATGTGATGCCGAATCACCTGCGGGTGGCGCAGCAGTTTACGTTTTCAGATAATTTTTACTGCGATTCGGATGCCAGTATTCACGGTCATCACTGGATGATGGGCACCATTCCGAATGAGTGGGTGGAAGCCAATGCGGCCTCAAAAGGGCGATTCGATGCGGATTCCAAAGCACCGGGCCGACGATTTCCCAAAACATCGGGTGCTATCGACCCGGAAGATTACAATGAAATTGGCGGTCTCTGGGAAGCGCTCGAACGCAACAAAATCCCGTTCTACAATTTCGGGGAAGCCAACGAATATGCCGGATCGGTAGAAGAATGGACAACGACTCAGTTTGGGGCTGCCCAGCCCGTTGTGTTTCCCATGCCGAAAGCCGTGTATCCACATACCTCCCGCGATTATGCCGGATACAATACCAACGTGCCCGACCAGTACCGGATGGAGCAGTTCGAACGCGAGTTTACGGCCAAATGGCTGGGCAAGAGTAAGCAAAGCATGCCCCAACTCGTAACCATGCAGATTCCGAATGATCACGGCGCCGGTCCACGACCGGATTTCGGCTATCCTTATCTGCATTCATACATGGCCGACAACGATCTGGCCGTGGGGCGGGTATTGCATTTTCTGTCGCGCACGAAGTACTGGAAAAACATGCTGGTCATCATTACGGAAGATGATCCACAGGGCGGTGTTGACCATATTGATGCTCATCGTTCGATCCTGATGATGGCGGGGCCGTATGTGAAACGCGGCTACGTGTCGCATACCCATGCCAATTTCGGTTCGATCCTGAAGGTGATTTATAATATCCTCGGCGTCCCGTATGTGAACCAATACGACCAGACGGCCTCGCTTTTGCAGGACTTTTTCACCGACAAACCCGACTTCCGACCCTACGACGCGATACTGCCCGACAGCCGGGTGTTTGATCCGCAGGCAGCCATGAAGCCCTACAAAAAACCGTTCGACTGGCGCAAAATCCAGAAAGGTCCCGAAATGGACGACCGCGCTGACCAGCGTGCCGAACACTACCGCCAGCAAAACGGCGATTACTGATCGAATGGAACGCTACACCAACTGTTCGCATTATGCTTAATTGTGCTTCGTTGCTTATCTTGCATCAGCGGGGTGGGGCGTAGCCTCTTACGCTCATTCACACGCACTCATTAACCCTTTTTATGCCGAATACAGCCCAACTTTTAGAAGATAGCTTGCTGGTAATCTGGAATAACCGAAATGCTGACCAGCGTTTGGAGGCAATGAAAAGAGTATATGCTCCAGACATCCATTTTTATGAAAGCAACTCAGGCAAAGCGATCATTGGACACCAGGCCATCAATGAACTGATTACGAAATTACAGGCAGAATGGCCGATCGAATTTCAGTTCGAGTTGAACAAGCCATCACAAGTGAACCATTCAATACAAATGATTTCCTGGAATCTTGGCCCTCAGGGAGTTCAGCCTGTGGCAACAGGTATGGATGTGGCCGTTATTGAAAATGATCAGATTAAATCATTATATTTATTTTTAGACGCAACCGAATAGAGACTGCTTTTCAATAACACGCTTCACGCATCAACCTAAACGTCTCCTTTGTGAAATCACCTGCTTTTCTTCGTAACCCTACGGCGTTTGTACTGTATGGCGCTACAGCCGCGTTTTGCACCTATGCCTGCATGTACGCCTTTCGTCGGGGGATTACAGCGGTCACGTTCGAAGGGATGATGTTTGCCGGAGTGAGTTATAAAATCTGGCTCGTAACGGCCCAGGTGTTTGGGTACGCCGTGTCGAAAGGGATTGGCGTAAAGGTCGTGTCGGAAATGTCGCCCAGTCGTCGGGCCATCAATATTTTGTTTTTTGTGGGGGTGGCCTTACTGGCCTTGCTAGGCTTTGCGCTGGTTCCTGCTCCCTGGAACATCGTTTTTCTGTTTCTGAATGGCTTGCCGCTTGGGCTGGTGTATGGAACCATGCTGGGTTTTCTGGAAGGCCGACGCCAGACGGATGCGCTGGTGGCTGGTTTGACAGCTTCGTTCATTTTTGCCTCGGGCTTTGTGAAAACGGTGGCACTGACCATCAAAAGTGCCTGGGGCGTCTCGGAGTTCTGGTTGCCGTTTGTGACGGGCAGTCTGTTTATCCTTCCCATGCTGCTTTCTATTTACGCGCTCACGTTGCTACCACCGCCTACCGACGAAGACCGGGCATCGCGGACACTACGTAAGCCCATGGATGGCGATGAGCGACGTGCTTTTGTGGCCAATTTTCGTCCGGGCCTGATTCTGCTGATCCTGTCGTATGTGTTGTTATCGGCCTTCCGCGACTTCCGGGACAATTTTGGCCCCGAAATTCTGAAAGATGCAGGCGTCGAAAACCCCGGTATTTTCGCTAAAACCGAAACGCTGGTCGCTGTTGGGGTGCTGATTATTATGGCGATGCTCCAGCGCGTGACCGATAATTTCCGCGCCTTTACCTTGCTAAATGGCCTGATGCTGGCGGGCGGGGCGCTGGTTGGCCTGAGTACCTATGCCTACGCATCAGGTATGGTATCGCCCGGAAACTGGTTTCTGCTGACGGGTTTGGGGTTGTATATGGCTTATGTGCCTTGTAACGGGCTGTATTTTGAGCGGTTGATTGCTTCCTTTCGCTACGTCAGTACGGTTGGATTTATCGTTACCCTGGCCGACTGGTATGGGTATCTGGGGAGTGTTGGTGTGCTGCTCTACAAGAATTTCGGCCATGCCACGATCAGTTACCGCGAATTTTTTATCTACGGCGCTTACATCATGGCCGTTCTGTACATCGTACTGGTCATTGGTTCCTACCTCTATTTCAAAGGGCGTTTTCAGGCCGAAACTGTACTTCGGGAGAGGGCAAGTGTGGCCTAGAAGGGGATAAGCCCACTTCTCTTTTAGAATGCAAATCCGCAGAAGGCGGCAGGATTTTTATTGTTTTCCCTTCGCAAATCTATTTTAGCCTCATCTTTGTTATGCTTGCAGTACCTTGTTTCATGGGCGTCGAGCTTTGAGTAAGTAGTTGCTGTTGGAACTGCCCACTCTTTCGCTCTTTCGCTCATTCACTCATTAGAAATACATGAAACTTCTGAAAATTGCCGCCGGAGTTCTGAATCAAATTCCATTAGCCTGGGAACACAACAAACAAAATATTATCAACGCCATTGAAGAAGCGCAACGTCAGAATGTGAGTCTGCTCTGTCTGACCGAGTTGTGTATTTCGGGTTATGGCTGTGAGGATGCTTTTTTTGCGCAGAACACCATCGACCAGTCTATAGCTTCCTTATTGGATATAGTGGAGCATACCAGCGGCATTACCGTAGCTGTAGGCTTGCCTCTACGACACAATAACCGCACCTTCGATGTCGCCTGCCTGATTTCTAACAAGCGGATTCTGGGCTTTACAGCCAAGCAGTTTATGGCTAATAATGGGGTGCATTACGAAACCCGATGGTTCCAGCCCTGGCCGCCCTACCTACGGGATGAGATCAAAATCGGTGATTTTACCTACCCCTTTGGTGATGTCGTTTTCGATTTATCAGGCATTCGGATTGGGTTCGAGATTTGCGAAGATGCCTGGGTCGCCAGTCGGCCGGGGCGACTGCTGTATGAGCGCGGTGTCGATATTATTCTGAATCCCACGGCCAGCCATTTTGCCTTTCTGAAATCGCAGGTGCGTGAACGGTTTGTCGTCGATGCATCACGATCCTTTGGGGTAAGTTACGTGTATAGCAACATGCTCGGCAACGAAGCGGGCCGGATGATCTACGATGGCGATGCGATGGTGGCCTCGAATGGTGAACTACTGGTATCGGGTCCACGGCTGAGTTATGAAGATTTTCTGATCGTTTCAGCCGTTGTCGATGTGGAACTGACGCGCCTGAGCCAAACCCAGAATCGGGCAAATCTCGCCCTAGCTTACCCAAACCTGCGGGTTACCACGACCTTCGACTGGCCCGACATGGCCCCGGTGATTCAGAAAGCTGAACTCGAAGCCTGGGAGCGGGGGGGCTATCTGAAAGAAGAAGAATTTGCCCGAGCGGTAGCCCTAGGCCTGTTCGATTACCTGCGAAAAAGTCGTTCGCAAGGGTACGTACTGTCATTGAGTGGAGGAGCCGATTCGTCGGCCATTGCGGCTCTGGTCTTTCTGATGATTCGGATGGCTGTTCAGAACATTGGTCTGGATGGCGTGAAGAAAAAGCTAAGCTATATCAAGGCCATTCAGGCGTGTAAAACGCCGGAGGAAATGGTCGGTAAACTCCTGACGGTGATGTATCAGGGCACCGAAAATTCTTCCGACGATACGTTCAACTCTGCCAAAACGCTGGCCGACGACATCGGCGCTTCGTTCATGAATATCATGATAAACGGGCTGGTCGAAACTTATCGTGGATTGATTGAGGAACAACTGGGCCGGAAGCTCTCGTGGGATACCGATGATCTGGCGTTGCAGAACATTCAGGCGCGGGTGCGGGCTCCGAGTATCTGGATGCTGGCGAACCTGAACAATGCGCTGTTGCTCAGTACATCGAACCGTTCGGAAGCGGCTGTGGGGTATGCGACGATGGATGGCGACACCGCAGGCAGTATCAGCCCAATTACGGGGATCGATAAACATTTTCTGCGGGGCTGGTTGCGCTGGCTCGAAACCGTTGGCCTGAACGTGAAAAACGAGTGGACACCTGCCGACCGCACCGGAACGGTCAGTGATCCGGCGGCTTCCGATCAGTTGATTAAAGTAAAAGGGTTGAGCGTAGTTAACAACCTGCAACCAACCGCCGAACTGCGCCCCCTGGACAAGAAGCAAACTGACGAAGACGACTTGATGCCCTATGATGTGCTGAATTCGATTGAGGAATCTGCCATTCGGGATAAGCAGCCGCCGGTTGAGGTTCTGAAGATGGTTGAAGTACGGTATGCGGGTAGTTACGACCGGGATCGGCTGTTGCTTTGGGTTGAGCGGTTCTTCAAACTCTGGAGCCGCAACCAATGGAAGCGCGAACGGTACGCGCCCTCCTTCCACCTCGACGACCACAACCTCGACCCCCGCTCGTGGTGCCGCTTCCCAATCCTGTCGGGTGGTTTCGAAAAAGAGCTGGCTGAAATGCGCGACTGGGCCGCCGACCAGAAGCCCAACACCCGGAAAGGCAAGATTGGGTTTTAGGAAAGCCTATCGTTAAATTTGTGAAAAGCTGTTGGGTATGATTACACCAGAAGAATTCCCCTATATCAAATCCCTGTACGTAAACGACTGTTACGCGTACCAAGATTTCGATATTACCCTACATGACTACAAACCATTTAGTCATTTGATTTTGACGGGCAAGAATGGTTCGGGGAAGAGTACGATTTTAGAACATTTACATAACTACATTTCTGGATGGCAAACCATAGATGGTAGATGGTTTCAGGCTAGTAATAACTCTCTTTTACTGTATATTGGTACTTTACGAAACGAAAGAGATGGTAAGCTAAAAACCTATAAACGTTATGATGAAACAGATAATGATTATCGCCAAAGATTGATAAACGAGCTCAATAAATATGAGCGAGTAATCCCATCAATAAATACAGTTGTAGAAGTTTTTTGGGAACAAAATAAATCACTAATTGTCTACTCTTATTTTAAGGCCAAACGTGGGTATCAGTCTCAGAAAGTCGAAGGACCATCAAAAGAATCTGATTTTACTAGTAAAATTGATTCGCCCGAATCAACGGCTTATTTTACGTCATCATTCAAACAGTATTTGGTCAATAAAAAAATAGATCAAGCATTTGCCCAAATCGATCAACTAACAGAGGAGGTAAAAGTTACTGAAGCTTTTTTTGAGACGTTACGTGAAAAGCTTAGTGATATATTTGATATTAGAATTAATTCTATTGATTTTGATCATAAGAATTATGAGTTTTATCTTCATTTAGAAGATGGTCGTAAACTTACGTTCGAAGTTTTACCAGAAGGTTTTTCAGCTGTTCTGACTATTTTAATGGACTTGTTTATGCGGGTTGATTTAATCCGCAAACAACTAAATGAGTACACCTATAATCCTTGTGGAATAGTCCTGATTGATGAACCAGAAGCACATTTACATCTTCAGTTGCAGGAGCAAATTCTGCCTCTATTAACAAGCCTATTCCCGAATATTCAATTTATTGCTGCTACCCATTCACCAGCCGTTATTGCCAGTATAAAAAACGCGACCATTTTTGATCTAACGACCAAAGAAACCCGTATTAGCGAAGAAGCCGTTGGGCGAAGCTATTCGGATTTAATGATGTCGCATTTTGAGTTGAACAATGAGTATTCCAATATTGCGGATGGGATCATTGCTCAGGTTGATAAGGCTGTGGCCGAATTTGGAAATAACCCTGCTCGTTTGCGCGAAGTATTACAGCCGATCTATGATGCGAACAGCGCCTATTTATCACCTACGTTAAAGGTGAAGTTTGAATTATTAATGGCTGAACAAGAGGCCAAAGCAGTTGCCCATTCATGATTAATGTGACTCGTGACTTGGCATCACCCGAGTCATTACGTATTACCCCCGTTATTCAAGCCTATATTGATGCGTGTCTGGAGTACGAAGTGGATCAGACACTTCCTAAAGAAGACCGTACTATTGCCAAGCCGGAATGTAGCAGTTCCTATCGTACTGATGACGTTCTGGAGGCACTGCATCAGGTTTTTCTAGGTAAATGCTACCTGACAGAGAAGGTATTTGAGAGTGTCAGTGAAATAGAAATAGATCATTTCATACCGCGCTCAGAAAGGCCGTCTTTAAAATATGCCTGGTCTAATTTATACGCTTCAGACCACAAGGCTAACATAAGCAAACCAAAGATTTCTCCACCTGGCGGGTACCTTGATCCCTGTAATCCTGAAGATGACGTTGAAACACAGATTTTATACAGCCTCTCAATGGATGATACGCCACATTTTCGAGCATTAGATCCCCAGAATCAAAAAGCAATTAATACAGCGTCATTGCTTAATCGATTACATAAAGACTTGAGAAAGGCCATACAGGATAAACACAATGCGGTTTTAAAAATGATGGCAGAGTGGGGAGCAGCACAAAAAACCGGGGATAAACAGCGGGAGTTTGAATTGGAAATTGCCTTAAAGGAGGTATTGTCCCGGCGAAGTAACTTCACGATGCTGATACGCTCAAGCTATATAGTACGCCGTTTACCGCCTGAATTCTTCGATTAAGCTGGGCTTGCATGAAAACAATTCTTTTCGGTCTTCTCTTTGCGGCACTTTGGGCATCGGCTTCAGTAGCGACCAAGTTTGGGGTACAGTCGGCCCATCCGTTGATTCTGGCTAATATTCGGTTTCTGATTGCGGGTAGCGGAATGCTCCTGTTTGCGTATAAGCTACAGCGTGTGTCAAACGCCTGGCCTACGCGTACCGAATGGGTGCGGTTAACAATCTTCTCGTTACTGAATACGACTATTTACCTGGGTGCGTTTGTATTGGCTATAAAACAGGTATCGGCAGGTATCGGAAGTTTGTCGACCGCTACGAATCCATTGTTTATTGCTCTGTTGTCGGCCTTGTGGCTGCGTCGGAAACCAGGCTGGAACGAAATCGGTGGTTTATTGCTGGGCCTGATTGGGGTAGGGGTTGCTACCTATCCGCTTCTACAAAACAGCTATGCCACGGTCGAAGGGTTACTGATTTTGCTGGTGGGCATGATTTCGGTGTCGGCCGCAACGGTGTATTATGCCCGTTTCGAATGGCGGCTACCCAATCTGGTTATCAACGGCTGGCAGGTGTTTCTGGGAGGATTGCAACTAATACCCTTTACGCTACTGTTTGCTGATTTCTCATCGTCTCACTACGACACACGGTTTTGGGCGTCAGTATTGTGGCTCATTCTGCCGGTGTCCGTAGCGGCTTTGCAGTTGTGGTTTTACCTGGTTCGGCAAGACCCAATTCGGGCATCTCTCTGGCTGTTTCTCTGTCCAATCTTCGGGTTTGCTTACTCGTACCTACTTATGGACGAGCCCATTACGCTTTACACGCTTGCAGGAACTGCCTTAGTGATCGTTGGTTTGTGGTTGGGAAGGAAAGCGTAGAGACGCATCCTTGCGTCTCATATGCGTCAGCCCTGTTCGTCAACAGTAAAACCGTCCGGCCATGAGACGCAAGGATGCGTCTCTACTCTTTTAACACCGTCATCTCAACGCGTCGGTTAAGCTTTCGGGTTGCTTCTGAGTTGTTGCTGGCAATCGGTCGTGTTGGGCCAAATCCACGGGTACTGATGCGATTGGCGGCTATACCGTTCTTTACCAGATAGTCTTTCACTACCTCAACACGCTGTTTGGAAAGACGAAGGTTTTCATCGAAATCGCCCTGGTTGTCGGTATGCCCCGCCAACTCGATTTCGGCCGTCGAATGCTCCTGCATAAAGGCCAGAAGCTGATCCAAGGTTGGCTGGGCTTCGGGCAGGAGTTCGGCTTTGCTCTGTACAAATTGAAGCGCTTTTAATTGGGTAGTGGTTCCGGCGGCAACAACCAGCGGTGGGGGCGTATATATCACTTTGGCGTCCAGTGTTTTAGGCGGAGTGATACGTGAACGGCCAGCGGTTGTACTGTTGCTGGCTGCTGGTTGCTCCGAAACGGGGGGCGTAGTCGATGGGGCCTTTACGGGAGGTGTCGTAACCGTTGAGGTGGTTGTATGTACCGGAGCAGTGGTGTTTTTACTAACGGGATTGGAGGTTGAGCGATAGAGTAGGGTCGGATTCTTGGACCGATCCATGCTAACGGCGGTTGGCGAAGAGAAAGAGAGTTGCTCATCAAGCGTGATATACCCTTCTGCTTTTGCCGTAAAAATGTACGACTGCTTTGGGTCAAGTCTGAGTTGATAGGCACCCTGAGCATTGGTTGTCTGCTGATCGCGGATGGCTCCAGCCTGATTTTTGGCGATAACCGTAGCTCCGGCAATAGGTACTTTGGTCTGACCATCCAAGACAAATCCCTGCACGATGGCAGTACCAGTTGTTGGCGAGACCTGATGGGTCGGTGTGGTTTGGGCCCAGGCAACTGATACTACCTGACTACAGAAAAGGCACCCGGCAATCACTATATATTTAATACACGTCATAGTTTAAAGGCAACGTTGAAACGTACCTCAAAAGTACGTTAAATGCCTTAGAAATGGGCTATTGACGGTGGCTGGAGGTGCTATTTCAAAGTCGGTTTTTGGGGTGATAAAATGGTTCGTAATCTGCTGATAGTCAATGTATTGAATAGTGAAAATAATTGTCGAAAAATGAACGGTAAAATGTGTTTTTTCGTTACTATTGTATGACACAGAAAACCAACGCAACGATGCATTCCCCGAACGCTCAGGCATCCCTTGCACCCGCTTCGACGGGCAATTTGCCGCTCGACGATAGCTGGCGGAAGTCTATTCCGGCGCAAGTGTTTCTGAACCATTTTTTCTCGATGGACTACCATATCCATCACCAGAACGACCTCTTCGACCTTCCTAAATTTCCCATTTTTCAGCAGTTTTATGGGCGTGTGACGGACGAGAGTCGGAAAGCTTTGGAAAAATTATTGCTCAATAGCTGGAGTGCCGAGTATGCGCTTCGGATTACCCCGGTTGTTAACGACGAACAGTATCTGCAAAGCTCTCTGCACTGGACGTTTCCCCAGGCCTATTATAGCGCGTTGTTCAGCGCACGGGCATTTCTGGCGGTTCAGGGCATAAATGTGAGTAACGAAGAATTGATTCGGAAGCGGATCGGGAATATGGTCGTGCGTGGCTATTACCCCGCTTCAATTGGTTATTATGCCCTTGGCCCGATCAACAACTACCGCATTCAACGGTTGCCGATGGCCAAACGGTTTAGTGTAGCGGCTAAAGGAGACTTGCTGTTGCCTTCGCGTGAGGGTTCTGTGCAGGCCGAACTGGCACAGTTTCTGAAAACCACCCGGGATCAACGGGTGAAAGCTTTGCGTAATGCGATTCAGAATAACCCCAAAACGGCCCTGCGTAGTCCCAAAACGGGTGAGATTTTACAGAAGTTCAGTGTTGAACAGTACAAACAACTGGCCAAGCAAATTGGCTATACGACCTATTTCGATATGTTGAGCCGGCTACGGATTTCATCGACCAATCGGGAAATTGAACGGTTTGTCGATTCAGAAATTGATGTGAAGCTGTTTCATCAGAGTCTGGTTAATATTGTTGCCCACGTCAACTCTGTACATGAAGCTTACATTGCGAAAGCACTGGGTGTACAGGCCTATCGGCAGTTGGTCGCCAAGTTGCCATCGTATTTACAGGAGAGCTTTGTGCGCGAACGAATGAACACCATCATCGCGCCCATGTTGAGTACCCCGGCTTCGGATCATGATTCGTTTCTCCGCATGGCCGCTTAAAAAGAAAGGAAATAGTCAGGATTGCCTAGTAGGGCATCTATAAAGTGAAAACCCGGTCGATGGTATGTTGGCCGGGTTTTGTTTTGAGAGGGTAGGTTTTCTGTTGATTCACAACGGGCTAAAGAATTTTCGTGTTATCCCGCTTGTTTGGTTCCAGCCAGGCTCCTAAAGGGTCGATACTAATTCTACGGGCATTGGGTAGGGCAGGAAGCGATATAAATCGTTGATCCGGGTTAGGATGTACTAATTCACGATACAGTTCATGACCAGTTTCGTCCAGCACGACCAGTGGGATATAATCGTTGATTGGGATCGGAAGACGTTTGCCGTTGGGTCCCTCACGCCATTTGCTGGAAAGGATTTCAATCGACAGGCCGTTGGGCAAGTTTGCTACGCGTCCTACTTTAAAATCGAATGCTAAAGGCTCACTCAGGTATGTTTTCAGGTAGTTTAAAGTGTCGGGCAACTGGGCTGACAACGTCTGAGCAAAGGCGACCGACGTGGCAGACGATGGATGCTCAATAGCCTTCTGATAAAACTGGCCAATGGTCATACTGAGGGGCTTAGCTCCCCAGATTTGCTCGACGCTGGTCAAGGCAAGCGCTCCTCGTCCCCGTTCAACGGCATCATTTCCGCTCGATTGCAGTAGCGCAGGTACTTTTCCTCGATTGCGCTGTCGACTTTTGGCGTACCAGGTCGCCCGTTGTGCCAGACGGGCTCGAAGTCGATCGGAACCATATTCCTTCGCGACAAACTGCAATGCCAGGTATTCAGGTAAGCTTTGCGAAATAAACCCATCGCCCGGTTGGCGAACAGGCTTCAGTTTGTGCACTAACCATTGCTTGAATACCTCCCGCGAAATCAGATAGTCGATCTGGTCGAGTTCCGTTGGTTTTCGATAATCGGCTGTCCAACCCTGGCTTTCGGCGAGTTGAATATAGCCCGGTTGGGAACTTACGTCGGCCTTGTTTAAAGGGGTTTCGGTGATTGTTAACCCTGCATAGGGATAAGGACCAAAAATCTGTTCACCCTGCTGGAGTGCCGTTTTAACCGATCGTAGCATGTGCTGAATCAGATACGGGTGATGATGGCGCAGCTGAATCTGAACAGCTTTGCCCGATACAGACGAAAAAGCGCTTGCCTTTGTGGTATAGCGGATCGGCTGGCTATCGACTACGGATGCCGATAGTTGATTCAGATGCCATACTGATAAGCCTAATACAGAAAACAGGGCAACAAAGGCAACCGGATAGGGGCGCTGAAATCCAACAGACCATTGCCGGATGCGTTCGGAGAACCGGGCTGATACGCCCCGGTTCCAGGTCAGTAAATACGTTGTGATAAAGAGTCCGGAAACAGCCCACCATACGATATGCTGCGCTGGGCGAAGCACCGCATTAGCCCCGTAGCCGATCAGATCGGAATAGGTGAGGGAGCCGGGTAAAAAACTGTACGCGTAACCTGTCTGCCCATTTTTAGCCGTCAGGTAGCCAATGAATAACCCCGCAAAAATCAGCAAATTGATGAGGTGGCTCACCAGTCGATTGTTGACCAGAACCGCTATTAAGGCACCAAGGATAATCAACTGGCAATAGCGCAGGAACCCATCTATGAGCAGGTCATCGGCATAAAGTATCCAGTCGATGTCATAGAAATCATTACCTAGCTGCACACCAAGGCCGGTCAGGAAAAGAATCAAGGTGAGTAAGGCGGCTACGCCAAACAGGGCCAATACTTTAGCGATCAGAAAAACAAAATTCGGTTGAGGGAGCGTATCATGAATTGACCAGAAACCAACCGTGCGTTCCGCGAAAATCAGCTCGCCCGTCATGACCAGTAAGAATAGCCCAATAAATACGCCCATGGTTATTCGTAAGGCAGTCATCTGTGAGGTAATGGGCAGTACCGGGAAATTCGGATGGTCTGATAGGCCAGTTACAGAGAGAATAGATAGCAGGGTGAGTAATCCCAGGGTGATAAAAAAGATGGGCTGACGAATCAGATTCAGAAATTCGAATAGAGCCAGTCGGAGGGTGGTTGTCCAGGTCAACCGATTGCCGAACTGTAAATGCACAACAGGTAACGGGTGGTTCGATGGTTTTAAACGGGCCGACTGTTTTTGCTTTGGAAGGATATCGGGTCGTTTTTCAGTAAAATAATCGAACGAAAACCTTTGCTCGGCGTAGGCCAGTAGCCCCAGGGCTAATCCTAACCATAGCATCCGGTTAATAAGAAACAGGTCTGAAAAAACGAGTAATCCCGACGGTTGATCGCTGAACGCCATCGCGTCGACGGATTCACGTGCCATGCCCACGCCAAATGGGTCGAGCAAATGGCCTAAGTCGGATTCTCCCAGCACATTCTGCCCCGATTCGGTAAGCAGAAAATAAAGAACAACTACAAACAGGCTCACGTAGGCGCCCCGAATGCTTCTGAGAAAAACAGTAAGCGCAAACGGGACACTTATAGCAATGAGAATATTCTGGGTCACCAGCCGAATAAACCCATCAACCAGCGCCAGTCCGACTGCCGGAGTATTCAACTTATAGAAGGAAAGAAAAAGCAGACTACCAAGCGGATAAAACAGCCCAAGTAACAAGACCGTCGTATACGTACCCAGAAAGTGACCCGCAAAATGCATTCGGGGCGTAATAGGTAAGGTAAACAGATAAGGCGTTGTCTGGTAATCGAGGTCTTTTGTGAGTGACTGCCCAGCCAGTAAGGTAGCAATCACCGCCAGCATAACCCCCAGCGACGACAAAATCAGGTAGACGATCTGAGTCGTTTCGGCATAGGCATATACCGTGCTCAACTGGCTGGTATACCAGATTCCCTGAGCAAAGGTCAACAGGGCGTAGAGATAAAACGTGGGCTGACGCAACTGGTAGCGCAGCTCAAAACGAGCAACAGTAAGGAGTGGATGGATCATACCCCAAGGTACAAAATCCAGCCTTTTTGTCAATACAAGCGTAGGGGCTATGCGGAGTAAGTGCTTACGGAATTACACACGTACCAGTTCGGCCAGACCTACACCTGAGTCGGCCGCTCCGTAATACATCCAGATTCGGCCCGAATCGGGCCATTGAATCCAGCCATTTGAAAAAACGACGTTAGGAAAGAAGCCTTCCCGCTCCCACGGATGTTCGGGCGTCAGCAGGGGCAGATCGGACCGATCAAGTACCCGTGCCGGATCATCTTTGTCAAGCAAGGCAAGCGCCAGCGAATACGCGTGTGTAGCGTCGGCACCGTGATAGCAGACCAGCCAGCCTTCGTCGGTGAGTATAGGCTCAGGGCCAGCCCCGATTTTTCCCCCTTCCCAACTGTAGGAATGCCCCAGCGGATCGGTGTCTATATGGCCCCGCCCGCCAAACAAAAATCGGTGGTTGCCCCAATGGATACTATCTTCCGATTCGGCCAGCCAGATCGACGGTTTGCCAATTTCCGACACCATAGGCCGATGCAGCAGCCTATATTTCCCGTTGATTCGTTTAGGAAACAGGGCTACATCTTTATTCGGTGGGGGCAAAATCATGCCGATGCGTTCTACATGCTCAAAATCGGTTGTTACAGCCAGCCCTACCCCTGGCCCATGTTCAGATACGGCCGTATAGGTGATCCAGTATTTGCCCTCCAGAAACGTAATCCGGGCATCTTCGATACCAAAGGCTTCATCCAGGCGGGTTGGGAATAAAAAGGGTTTCTCATCGATCTGGAAGTGAATGCCATCCCGACTGCGGGCCAGTCGTAAATGACTCATGGAGGTTAAATAGACCTTTCCGCCCACTGAAAGTAGCCGGGGGTCGTAGGGCTCGCTGGGCTCGGGAAAGCTCCTGACCGATAGGGTGGGGATACCATTTACTACCTCGATGAGTGGGATGCGAATAAGGCCCGGTTCTGCTTTGGGGGCTTCGGCGACACGTAATAGAAGAATAACTTCGTCGTTGAAGAGGCAGGCAGCCGGGTTAAAAGCGCCTAAAACCTCAAATCCCTCAACGCTAGGCTTCACATCATGCGTTTGCAAAATGGGCTGGTCTGATAGTCGCCGGAGCTGATAATTTTTCATTCACTAAGGCCAAATGGCTTTTTTTATCAGTATGTGCAACAATTGTGGCACTATTATGCATAAACTTGATAGCAGGCTTGTAGTTTTGAGCTTTTATTGAATAAGTTTGAGCGCTGGCTAAACCTTCGGGGAAAGAGCCGCGTTATGTCGATTGAACCAACATTTATCCTTTATTGACCATGATTTACCAGCCAACGTTTGATCAGGATGAAGACGTGCTGATGTTGAACCCTGATCCCAAATTTGCTTTTGATGACGACGACGATTTTGACGACGATGACGTTGACTTTGATGAAATAGACGACCCCGGTGTCGATTCAGAGTTTGGGGCCGATGATCTGGATGATTTCGATGAAGACGATCTGGAAGAACTGGACGATGATGACATCGAGGACGATCTGGACGACGATAGCATGGAATAATTAGCCCGGCCCGTATAACTCAGAGAGCGATTTCTGAGTTATACGCTTGTCGAACCAAATACAACGTTATGAAACCAGATCCGGCTGAAGAACCCTTAGTGACGACTAAAAACGCTGACGAGGAGGGTACCGCTCCCGATTCAGAAACCCAGTCGTCGGCTGCCAGTGAAGCAGGTGATCGCACCACCGAAGATGGCTCCCGCGCACCCAACGACCCGGCCGAAGGAGCTTAATCCAATGATTGAATGAGTGAATTGTTGACTGATCTGAATAGAAAAGCTTGCGCCAGCCTATTCAATCAGTCAACAATTCACTCATTCAATCATTACAGAAAGCAGCGTCTGGCACTTCATCTCGGTTTCCTGCCATTCGCGTTCGGGAACTGAGTCTTCGGTGATCCCGGCACCCGCATAGAGTGTTGCCCGTTTGCCTTCGAGTTTCATGCAGCGGATATGTACGAAGATATGACTCGATGGCCCTTCCTGATTCGTATCGATGTTGACAGGGCCTAAAAATCCACTATAAAATTCACGGTCGTGAGATTCATGTTGCTGGATGAACCGGAAGGCTACGTCGCGGGGCGTACCGCAAACGGCCGACGTTGGGTGAAGCAACCGGAGCATGACGGTGCCTAACTGTGGGTAGCGCACGGCTTGGGTATCGACCGTAAACGAAGTGCCCAGGTGCATCAGATTTCCGGCAATAACACTTTTGGGGCCTTCCTCGATGTATTCCCTCAGCCGAATCTTCTTAAAACATTCGATGATGTAGCGGCACACGATGGCCTGTTCTTCAATCTCTTTCTGCGACCACATAGCTTCTGCCGGGCGCTTGGCTGTTCCATCCGGATTATAGGCCGATTGCGTACCTGCTAAGGCCGCCGTCTGGAAAATACCGTCGGCATTTTGGCTTACCAGACGTTCGGGCGTGGCACTGATCCAGATTTGTCCTTTTTCGGGAATCGAAACCGCCGATACAAACGCGTTCGGGTATTTGGCGCAAAGCGTATCGAAAAGCGCAACAGCATTGGGGGCGTCGGCAAATACGATCTGTTTGGTGCGTGATAAAACCACCTTGCGAAACTCGCCCCGTTGCATGGCCTCTACGGCTTCGGCCACATTCTGAATATACTGCTCCTGCGCGTGAGGTTCGTCGATAGCTACTGGTTGTCCCGGAACTGACTGCGGCCCTGTGTGTGCCGCTTTTCGGACGGCTTGCCAGAATTGACCGGCTTTTCCTGATGTATGTTGAGAACTAGTAGCCTGATTGGAAAGAGCCGGGGAGTTGCTCGAAAAAGTCGCCTGAATATCGGCCCGCAAAAAGAGCGTTTGCGAGATGTAATCCGTTGTGTCTAAGTGCTCATCCGGCTGTGCCTCAACATGTATACTTCTGGCCAGATTGTCGAAAGGGCTGATCACGAAACCCGCAGGTAATTCTTCCAGATCGGTCGAAACCCGGGGTAAAACAGCATCGAACGACACAATCAAATGTTTATCCTGCTGGTTAGGTAACCGCCAAACGGCTGCCGGAAAGCCCAGCGACAGAGCGGCATCCCAATAATCGACGGCACTGGGAGCCGATACGTACGGACGACGTACAGCAGACAAGGTATTTAATTCAACTTTATTTACAGACTCAGATTGCATAGCGAACAGCCGATCAAATCGGTACGACTGTAAGAATAACAAATTCTACGATGAATTTGTGCTCTCAATGCTCGAAACTCTTTGGCTAGGCTGATAATAAGGGTGAGTTGTCGGATGGTGGAGTAAAATCGAAGCCTGAATTTTGTAGTGTGTTGTATATGTAGGCAATATACCGCTCCTGAAACTGAATGGTGTGCTGCTGTTGCTGGATAATGGTCTCTTTATCGTTTAGGAGGTCATTCTGCTGGGCAAGTTGTTCCAGTACCCAGGTAGCTGGAATCGGTTCCCCGTTTTCGTTTTTAGCCAGATGATAGGTTTGTAGGGTCTCGGGGGTAGTGTCGAGGGCTTTGGCTAGTTCAGGCAGACGTTTAGCACACGCCGTCTCATCGTTTTCCAGCCGATAATACGTGGGCTGACTCATACAGAGTTTATCCGCCATCTGTTCCTGGGTAATTCTTTGGTCCTTCCGAAATCGTTTGATGTTGATAGACAGAAACATGGTTATCAGAGTGATGTGGTTGGACAGAAAATGCAGAACTATGACAGTAGTTTTGTCGATTAGTCACTAATAGATCGTGTATTATTTATTTATTTATTTATTGTACGATCGTAACGCATTGACTGACAATAATATATGTATTGATGGAGGGCATTGAGAAAGCTTTTGCTTACTAAATTGTGAGAAAAAATGAATAAAATGTGAATAAAAATTGAATAAATATGAATAAGGCTGTGTAGTGCTCCGCTATAGATTTGGGCCATCAACTGTTTCTGAAATGGCTCTTGTCCACTCCTTTTTAAGCGATACCGATGCGAATGCCAGCGCAACGCTCTATGCCTTACTAAAGCGTATGGATGTAAAAGTAACTCGGGCAACCGTGCAAGAGTCGTTGGAGCGGCACCCCGATTTTCCTAGCCTATTGAGCTTGAGCGATGTGCTGACCGACTGGCAGGTAGAAAGTGCAGCCCTGCAACTCAATACGACTGAACAATTTCGTGAGCTACCCTTTCCTTTTATCGCGCACCTGCGTAAAGAAGGAGGATGGTATGTGCTGGTAACGGCGCTAAAAGGCGACCGAATTACTTATGTTGATACAGCCGAAGGGCAGCTTACCGAATCATTGGCCGATTTTGAGCAACAATGGTCAGGTGTTGTGCTTCTAGCTGAAGTATCCGAACTATCCGGTGAGCCTGAATATGCACCGAAGCGTAAACAGGAATGGCTGACCGACTTGCGTGGCACGTTTGTGTTGGGGAGTATAGGACTTCTTTTTCTGTTGGCTGTTTTAGGGGTAGCCAGTACGTTTAGTCGTTTGGATTGGCTTTGGCTATTGACCAAAACGGTGGGCTTAACGCTGAGTGTGTTGCTGGTGCTAAAACAACTAGGTAGCAGAAACACACTAACCGACCGTTTGTGTCGTATCAATAGCAAAACGAATTGTGATAACGTGCTGAACTCGCCAGCAGCTAAGCTTTGGGGCTGGCTAAGCTGGACTGACGTTGGGCTGCTCTACTTTTCGGGTGGTTTGTTGGCCGTTTTCGTAACAGGAATTTATCCGTCTATCCGCCCGGTTCTACAGGCACTGGCGTTGCTGGCTGTTCCTTATACATTGTTTTCGGTTTATTATCAGGCCCGTGTGCTGCGGCAGTGGTGTACGTTGTGCCTGGGCGTACAGGCTGTGCTATTGGCAGAAGGTACACTCGCTGTCCTGTCTTTAGAGGGCTTACCTAATTCGTTACCACCGTATTTACTCATACTGACTGTTTTTCTATTGCCTACCCTGGTTTGGGTTACCCTAAAACCCTTACTAACCGCAGTAGCCAAAAGCCGTCATGAGCATCAGGAGTTAATGGGCTGGAAACGAAATCCTGAGTTATTCCATGCATTACTCATGCAACAGCCACAGATGCCGCCCATACCCGACGACTTGTACCCAATTGTATTAGGTAATCCAGATGCCGAGCATACCATTACAATGGTCACCAATCCGTACTGCGGTCCCTGTGCCCGAACGCATAAGGAACTGGAGACTCTGCTTAACCGCAACGATAATATTAATGCCAAGATCATTTTTACCTGCGATGGCGCAGAGGGGCTGGCAACTCAGGTGGCCATAAGATCAATGGCATTAGTACCGCATGGAAAAGCAACCTTGGCGTTAAGAGACTGGTATGGACAGACAGAAAAGAATGTGGATGTGTGGGTTGAAAAATATCCGGTAGATGCTGATGGGACCGATTGGCTTTCGGTGACTGAGCGATATACTGATTGGTGCCGATTGGCCGATATTCAGGTGACTCCGACACTATTTGTAGATGGATACCAGTTGCCGGAGCAGTATAGGTTAAGCGATTTGCGTTGGTTGGTAAATGAACTTGACTCGCAAGCCATAAACCTCAGCTAAGTCTATGAAAACGGCTTTATTTATCATGTTTCCGGTTCCAAGCCATTACAACATTTGTTTTGGGCTGGCCGATAGCCTACGTAAGAAGGGGTATCGGGTTGTATTTGCTGGTACGCCAACCTTGCGAACGCATATTGAAAGCCAGGAGTTTGAATTTGCCGAATTGGCGTACATGAAGGAAATAGTCGTTGCGAACTGGCGGATAGCATTAGGGCTTTTTATTGTGAATGTGTTCGAGAAAAAAGCCCGAAGGGTTCGTTACAGAGAATTTCTGACTTCGGTTGATGCAGTTCAATACGTTTGCAAAACCATATCACCGAATGAGATTTATTGCACTGTAAATTAAGTTTCTTTATATTTTAGGTTTACTGGGTTGACCTTCACATACTGCCGGTTCAAGGTATCCCTGGCTTTGTCGACAGTGAACTGCCAGGTAATCTTAACCTGCTTCTGATTGCGTTCCTCCGACCAAATCAACACGTGCTTTTCTAACTCGTCCTGAGTGGGTATCCGTCGATTCAAACACTGACGGGACAAAGCCGAAAACTCCACCTCAATCATGTTCAACCACGAACCGCACTTGGGGGTATAATAAAGCTCAAAACGAGTCGCCAGTTTGGCTGCTTCCCCAGCCGATAGACACTCATAAAAGGCGTTGGGCGTGTGCGTGTTCAAGTTGTCCTGCACCAGCCTGATTTTGACCGCATCAGGGTAAGCCGCTGCTACTTCCTGCATGAATGCGGTGTATTCTTTTTTTGTCCGCTGCCTATAGACCTTCATCAGTCGCTTACCCGACAAGGGTTCTATCGCCCCCATCACCACACAGGACCCATGCTTACTATAGGCATAGTGCTGTTTGGCTACCTGATCCGGGCTACAAGCAAGCCCCTCGACCACTTCGCCAATCAAAAAGCACGGGCGTTCATCGAAGCAGACTACTGGAAAGGCCCCATCGTACACCAGCGCATATAAGAGCAGCAAGGTCTCCAGTCGGAACACGTACTCACTGTTGATCTGGCCAATACACCATTGCCGTTTTAGATGGGGCTGTAACTCGTTTTTTTCAGAATCGTTCCAGCCTGGGTATGAGACAGATGCTCACAATACCCTAACTCAACGACTCGATTGGCCAACAGCCGTAGCGACCATTGGCTATGCCCATCCGGTGATTCACTACAAGCCAGAGCCGTTATTTTAGCCCGACTCTGGCCACTGATTTCCATAGGTCGACCACTGCGGGGGGCATCCTTGAGGAAGGCTAGTTGGTTTGTTTGGTACTTGCTAGCCCAAGCCGAAACCGTGTTGTAGGTGCTATCTATGGTCTTAGCGACGGCTTGAAAGGTTTTACCTTCGTGGAGTTCCAGCAAGGCTGTAGCTCGTTTGAATGTTTTAGCAGGCAAACTACCTTTGCTTAGGAGTTGGCGCAGGTGATTCCGATGCTCCTCGCTCAGGGTTACGTGTTGCTTTTTCATGGCCCTAAAATATAAAGAAACTTAATTTACAGTGCATTTA